>NZ_JALQEM010000037.1 GCF_023630705.1 Caballeronia sp. GAFFF1 | reverse complement strand
GAATCTTCGCTCGGCTTCACGTGGAAAGTCTGCTCGCTTTGCCGTGGAACGGCTGCTCGGTTTGCGTGGAATACGCAGTGGAGCGGCACATTCGCGGCAAATGGGTATGTCGTAACTGTGAGACGCTCATCCAGGCACCCGTACCCTCGCACGTCATCGATAAGGGCATCCCAACCACCGGACTTCTGGCATCGGTCCTCGTCAACAAATTTGCAGATCACCTGCCCCTATATCGCCAGGAGCAGATCTTTGCGCGTGCGGGCCTGGCGATACCGAGATCTACGCTAGGCGCGTGGGTGGGCATCTGCGGCGCGCAGTTGCAGCCATTGGTCGATGCCCTCCATCGAGAGATCTTGAAGGAAGGCGTGTTGCACGCGGACGAGACCCCGGTGCAAATGCTTAGCCCCGGTAAGGGGAAGACGCATCGGGCTTATTTGTGGGCGTATACGCCTACGCAGTTCAGCAACCTTCGCGCGGTGGTGTACGACTTCGCCGGCAGCCGAGCCGGCGAGCATGCCCGCACCTTCTTGACCGGCTGGCACGGCAAGCTGGTATGTGACGACTACGGCGGTTACAAGGCCTCGTTCCTTCAGGGCGTCACCGAGATTGGCTGCGCAGCTCACGCGAGGCGCAAATTCTTCGAGCTGCACGCCAATCACAGCAGCCAGCTCGCTGGGCAAGCGCTACCATTCTTCACTGAGCTCTATGCCATCGAGCGGGATGCCGCGAATCTCGATGCTGATGCCCGCCACCGGCTTCGGCAGAGCCGGGCCAAGCCAGTAAGCGACGCGCTTTACGAGTGGTTGGCTACGCAGCGCAAACTCGTATCCGACGGCTCCGCCATTGCTAAGGCTTTGGATTACAGCCTAAAGCGCTGGCAAGCGCTCACGCGTTATCTCGAAGACGGGCATGTACCAATCGACAACAATTGGGCTGAAAATCAGATACGTCCATGGGCCATCGGCAGGTCCAACTGGTTGTTCGCAGGGTCGCTGCGCGCTGGCCAACGCGCCGCTGCGATCATGAGCCTCCTCCGATCGGCGCAACTCAACGGGCACGAACCTCATGCATACCTCAAGGACATCCTGACCCGCCTGCCGGCCCACAAAGCAAGCGACATCGCAACCTTGCTGCCGCATAACTGGCAGCCTCTCGCGCCCGTCGAGTAATCCATCGTTCGTCAAGACGGGTTCGCTGGCCGCTTACGGATAAGACTGTTCTCGACGATCTCAGTCGAGAGCAGGTAATAGCCGGAGCCATCCTCGGCGAAGCCCATCGGGGCTGCCAACATACCGCTTTCAATTTCGGCTCGTACGAGTTGCCACGGCCCGATTGCTGCTCCAACGCCGGCCGCCGCAGCCTGTAGACTAAAATAGAAGTGTTCGAACGTCTTCGATGTGCACCCTGTCAAGGAAGCACCTGTCAGCTCGCTCCATGTCTGCCAAGCGTCCAGACGCGTCTTTGTGTGGAGGAGCACCGCGGACTCCCGGATGCTTACGCGGGTCCCTGAAATCTCGAAGAATTCGTCGACCAGGTCCGCTCGGCAGACAGGCCCCACCCTCTCTGGAAAGAGGAAAGTTGCCTGTGCTTCCGCGGGCCACAACACGTCGTTTCTTCGTATCGCCATGTCGATCCCGCTCCCGAGAGCAGCTCCGGATGCGGCGACTAGTCGCAGATCGAGGTGCGGGAAAGCCCCCTGTATCCCGGGCAAGTTCGGGATTAGCCAGCGCATCAACAGCGTCGGCTCGCAAGAAAGAGTGAGGGAGGACCGCCCTGCATGTTCGCGAAGGTCACGGCACGCGGAGCCAATCAAGTCAAAACCTTGGCGAACGGCGTAGAACAGTTTCTTCCCTTCGGGCGTGAGGAAGACACCTCTGTTGCGCCGCTCGAACAAACTTACGCCAAGCTCCACCTCGAGAAGGCGAATCGCACGACTAACGGCTCCATGCGTTAGATGAAGTGATAGAGCGGCGCGACTAAAGCTTTCTTCGCGGGCGGCCGCTTCGAAACATCGAAGGGCTTGAAGCGAAGGTACGATCCGCGGTGTATGTTGGAAGGGGGCTTCGTTCAACTTGATAGTGGTCGGAGTCGTCGAAGGCTTGGTTTAATGTTCCCATTAAGGCGAATTGCCGAGCGGCATAGTTCTCCTTGAGCGAGTCGGCTTATTGGCTTGCCCGTGAATCGGATGACATTTTCCCCTCAACCTTGCGAGGTGTTATTCTCGCAACTCCAGTTGTCGAAGTATTTCACGAAGCTCCCTAGCAGCGCCTGTGTCCAGGCCACGCATTGGTAGCGGGAGATTGGGCTCGGAAGCCAACCCCAGTAACACAGCCGCAGTTGCAACGACTCTGATGCTGCCGTTGAATCGTCGAAACATTTCCCACAATGGCTCAAGTCGCGCGGAAAGCTGAGAAGCTAACTCGGAATTACCCGAGAGCGCAGCGCTAGTAAGCGACATACAAGTCTTGGGGAACAGTCCGGCCAAGACGGAATACCATCCATCGCATCCGGCGTTCAACCCTGCAGCCGCGTGAGCGTCTCCACTCACCCCAATGCTCACGCTCTGGGGAATTCGTTCTCGCAGGGCATAGACACGGTCCTTTGCGTCAGCAGGGTTGCCGGGAACACCTGGGATCTTAATAGAAAGCACACGTGGTAGTTGCGCAATGCGACCATGCAGTTCGTCGCTGAAGCTGAAGTTTGTTGTCCCTGGATTGTCGTAAACGCATAGCGGCACGGAAAGCGATCGTGTCACCGCCTCATACAAGCCGTAGACCTCATCATCTGTGAGCTTCTGATATGAGACCGGCGCCAGGAGAACACCGCCCGCGCCGGCCCGCTGAGCGTCTTCCGCTAGCTGTATGACATCTCGTGTACGCAGCGCACCGATTCCAACGATGACCGGGATGCCCTCGGCATTCTGGACGGCAATCTCCGCTACTCGCGCTCGTTCAGCCCGAGTCAGATAGGCGTAACTTCCTGTCGATCCCAGCGCGCCGATGCAGTTTACCCGTGCAGCCGCGAGCCGTCGTACCAGCCGGACGAATGCCGCCTCGTCGATGCTGTCTTCGTTCATAGGAGTCAACGGAAAGGCAGCTAGACCACGAAACATAACTTCTCCTCTTCATGCCAGCATAGCGCCTCACAGCGATACTGACGTTGTATCTTCGCCGCCGTCTCTTGAATCGCTGCGTCAGCCGGCAGACCGGCGGTGTCGCCGTCAAATGGAGAAACGCGACAGGAGAGAAAGCCGAAAGTCGCGGAAAAGCTTTCGCTACGGCAACGTCGAATCAGTCGGCCAATAAGCCGGCTTCCTCGAGGGCATAGCGCAAGCCATCACGGTTCTGCTCCTCTAGCGCGGTGAGTGGAAGGCGAATCCCGCCTTGAATATGACCAAGAGCCTGCAGTGCCCACTTAACCGGGATCGGATTTGCCTCGCAGAAAAGTTGCTTGTGCAACGACAAAAGCTTGAGATGGATGGCGCGGGCTTTGACGGTATCTCCTTGCAAGGCGGCTTGACAGAGTTCACTCATGGCCTTAGGAGCGACGTTTGCAGTGACCGAGATGTTGCCGTGACCACCAAGCAACATAAGCGCAACGGCTGTGGCGTCGTCCCCGCTGAAAACCGAGAAGTGAGCTGGGGCGTACTTGATGAGGTGCGCGGCGCGCTCCAAATTTCCCGTGGCCTCCTTAACGCCGATGATCCCGGGCACTTCTGCTAGACGCAGGATCGTTTCATTGCTCATGTCCGCAACGGTCCGCCCAGGCACGTTGTACAGGATCATTGGGAGGTCGACGGCCTCTGCAATCGTGCGGAAATGGCGATACATGCCTTCTTGTGTTGGCTTGTTGTAGTAAGGCACTACTTGCAGCGTCGCATCCGCCCCGACAGACTTTGAGAGAGCTGAGAGTTCAATTGCTTCTGCGGTCGAATTCGCGCCGGCACCTGCGATGATTGGAATCCGTTTCGCGGCATGCTCCACCGCGACTCTGACCATCATCACGTGCTCATCGACCGAAAGCGTCGCCGACTCCCCGCTTGTGCCCACGACGACCAGCCCATTGGATCCTTCGCGAACGTGCCAGTCAATCAACCTCCGAAACGCAGGCAGATCCAGACTACCGTCGCCCAGCATCGGTGTGACGATCGCGGGGATGCTTCCATGTATCCGCTGGGAGACTTTGGGTTTGTGTGTCATGTCTACTCGTTGTCCCTTTCCAATTTCTGAAATCGCATGGCTACGGCTTCACCGACGCGCCGAAACGGTGACCTTGAACAAGAACTGAATTGGCCAAATGGCGCTCCCGGCCGCAATGCAGAGCTGGCGCGCTGCGACTTGATCGTCGCACCGGGCAGATGTTGACGGGCGCCCGCCAGCCCTTTGTGTCAAGACTTTAGGCCACTTCCCAAGATCCGTCCCAGAGTTCGTCAAAAGACTGGAGCCATTGAGCAAAACGCTCGCAATTTCGATCAGATTGCAACATACAAGCAGGCTGCATCCTTCGCTAACATCAACCGTAGATTCGATAACAGCGAGGAGCTAGACGTGAGTGAGTACAAGGTTGCGCTTATTGGTTTTGGAGGAGTCAATCGTGCGCTGGCACAGCTTGCGGCAGAGAACAACCCCCGGTGGAGGCGCGATCTGGGCTTCGAATTACGCATTGTGGGTGTCAGCGACCTCTATCTTGGCTCCGTCATTTCTCAAGCCGGATTGAACCTGGACGAGCTTTGTGCGATCCCTGCTGAGAGCGGGGCGCTTGCTCGGGTACCGGGCGGGTCGTCGAAGCCATTTACCGAGGAGGTCATTACCCAGAGCGGTGCGGACATCGTTGCTGAAGCGACGTTCACCAATCCCGTCGACGGCCAGCCTGCAACGTCCTACTGTGAGCTTGCGCTAAACGCCGGCATCAGCGTAGTAACCACCAATAAGGGTCCCGTTGCGTTCCACGCACCGCGGCTGCGTAGTCGTGCGGCGGAGCGAGGAGTCGAGTTCGAGTTCGAAGGCGCAGTGATGAGTGGCACGCCGGTTATTCGACTCGCGAAAGAGGCGCTGGCCGGCGCTGAAATCCTCGGGTTTGAGGGAATACTTAATGGCACCTCGAACTTCGTCCTTTCGGGCATGGAGATGGGTCTTAGCTTCGATGAAGCGGTGAAGAAGGCGCAACAGCTTGGCTACGCTGAAGCCGACCCGACCGCTGATGTTGAAGGACATGACGTACGACTGAAAGTCGTTATTCTGGCAAACGAACTCCTGGGTGCGAGCCTCAGACCGGCTGACGTGGCCTGCAAGGGCATCACCGGTCTGACCCAGCAATCTATCGACGATGCCACTGTAAACAATGCGCGTTGGAAATTAATCGGAAGCGCCATGAAGTCTCCTGACGGGGTCGTCACCGCAAAGGTCGAACCGCTGCTGGTCCCGCAGAGCAATGCCCTTGCAAGCGTCGGCGACGCGGTTAACGCGATCACCTTTAAGACCCGCATGCTGGGGGACGTCACAGTGCGCGGCCCTGGCGCAGGGCGCGTAGAGACCGCCTACGCTTTGTTGGCCGACATTATCAGCATCCATCGCAAAAAGTTGGCAGGGGAACAGAAATGACCAGCCTCAGATTCCAACCGTCAAGCACGCCAGATTTCATTTCAGTGACCAGTCCGTTTGACGGCGCGGAGGTTGGCACTGTAGTCAACCTCCCGCCTGAAGCCGCCCCAATTCTCGTTCAAACGGCCAAGGAGGGCGCGGAAATGTCACGCGGTCTTCCGCGACATGAGCGAGCTCGGATACTTGAGGCGTGCGCAGGGCTGGTGGAAGGCGATAGAGACGCTTTCGCCACACTGATCGTAGCGGAGTCCGGAAAGACGCTAAGGCAGGCACAAAAGGAAGTGCTGCGGTGTGTGAACACCCTGAAGTTGTCGGCGGATGAAGCGCGTCGCAACGCTGGGGAGGTCATCCCGTTCAGCTCGTACGTCGGCTCTGAGAACCGACAGGGGTGGTTCACGCGTGAACCGCTGGGCATCATCGTCGCAATCACGCCATACAACGACCCGCTGAACTTAGTGGCGCACAAACTGGGGCCGGCAATCGCAGGTGGGAACGCCGTTATCTTGAAGCCCTCAGAGTTGGCTCCGCTGTCAGCGATAAAGCTGGTCAACTATCTTACCGCGGCCGGGATGCCGTCGAACGTCGTTACCGTGGCAACTGGCGGGGCAGCGCTGGCCGAAGCACTCGTCTCGGCTCGCGAAGTGCGAATGATATCTTTCACTGGGGGCTTCGTGACCGGTGAAAAGATCGCGAGGTCGGCAGGACTAAAGAAGCTAGCGATGGACCTTGGCGGAAATGCCCCGGTCATTGTCATGCCAGACTGCGATCTTGAAGATGCGATCGAATCCTGCGTCTCTGGTGCTTACTGGGCTGCCGGGCAGAACTGCATTGGTACGCAACGCATATTGGTCCACGAAGACGTTTATGAAAGCTTTAAGACGGGCTTTGTCTCGGGAACGAGGGCTCTAAAAGTAGGCGATCCCTCGCAACTGTCAACAGACGTTGGGCCGATGATCACGATGCGGTCGGCCGAGAAGGTGAGGAGCATCGTCGTTGATGCGCTAGAGCGGGGCGCTAAGCTCTTGGCCGGCAATGAACTCAAGGGCTCGCTCTATTCGCCGACAGTGCTTGAGGATGTGAGCTTCGAATGTGATCTCTGGAATCAAGAGATATTCGCGCCAGTTGTTGTTCTTCAAAAGGTCACTTCGTTGAATGAGGCCTTGGTTTTGGCCAACGATCCTGACTACATGCTTCACGCCGGAGTCTTCACCAATGACCTGCAAGTCGCCCTCAAGGCTGCGGCGTCTCTAGACGCAGGGGGAGTCATGATCAACGACTCATCGGACTACCGCTTCGATGCCATGCCTTTCGGCGGGTTTAAGTACGGCAGCTTGGGGCGGGAGGGTGTCCGGTTTGCCTACGAGGACATGACCCAGCCGAAGGTCGTCTGCATCCGTAAGGTAACGGCGTAGACGCTTGTACCGTGGAGCAATCGGCAGCCTCCTGCGTCCTGGGGGCTGCTGCTCTGTTGACCTGCGTTCCCCCAGCGCGCGGAGAAATTCGACGTGCGTACGTTGCTTACGGCATCGCTTTGGCACCGGCAGTAGCCCGCAACTCCCACCGGAACGGTCAGTACCACGCCGTGGCTTGTGCTGCGGGTTCGCAGGCAAAAACGGGGAAATGGTTCCAACGTCTCGCGGATACTATATTACACTATCGAAGCAATATACTATCCAATGGTCCCTTGCGCAGGCCGATAACGGCAGGAGCTTAGAGGGGCGCAGGAGCTCCAATGAAACGCGTACTGGACAGAATCGACGAAAAAATCATCGTGCAGCTCACGACGAATGCACGATCGTCGCACAACGAAATCGCGCATTCGGTGAACCTATCAAGGAACGCTGTGCGCCTGCGGATCGAAAGGCTCGAGCGCGACGGATTCATCGGGGGGTACACGTTGAAGCGCCCTGTTTACGAACGCGACGAGGACGTCGTCCGGGCTCTGATATTCGTCTACCGAAAGGATCGAATGCACAGTGTCGATGTACTACAGAAAGTCCGCTCCGTGCCCGAAATAGTCGCTTGCGATGTTATGAGCGGAGAAATGGATTTGGTGCTTCACATTGAGGCATCGAGCGCGTCGCGGGTTCATAGGATATGGCATGACGTTTCGGCGCTGCCTGAAGTTTTGAACACCGTGACCTCGTTCGTTCTCACTCGGGCAAAGGCGTCTTAGAGAAGCAAAAAGGACTTGAATCTACGGGTAGCCGCACAGTTATATGAAGCGGCAATCCGGTTTGGTCGGCCATTCGCAGCTTGCCGATTCAATCGGTGCTAGTGCGCCAGGCTATTATCTGCGCTCATTCGAAACGCGCTTGGGCACTAAAGCGGAGGTTGGCCGTTCGAAACGCAGCACCTGCCGGACGTTGATTCAATGCTGTTTCCTATGCGGTCTCTCCCGGACGGAGCACCTGATAATGATCCGGCAATCAGCGCCTCCCATCTTTAGTCATGACGAGCAAGCTGGTAATGAACGAAAGTCACGTTGCAGCGTGTAAAGATGACGAGGCAACTACCATCAGTACATGCCATTCAGCGAAAACAAACGCCGTTGTCCGCCCCCACATCTCGATATGACTTGTAGCTATGCGGACAGGAAAAAGTGCTGTTTTCTTATGCTGTTGAATTGGCGCGCGTATGAGAGGAATGAATGAAAAGCGCAGGATTTCGGTTCGAGCATGATCTCCTCGGAACGCGGAACGTACCGTGCGAGGTGTATTACGGCGTTCACACATTGCGAGCAAAAGAGAATTTCCAGATCTCTGGAGTGACGGTATCCGCGTTTCCTGAGCTTATAGTCGCGCTTGCATCAGTTAAGCAAGCGGCTGCCGAAGCAAACGCCGAACTTGGACTACTCCAACCTGCGCTCAGGAACGCCATCGTCTCTGCCTGCGTGGAGGTCCGCGAAGGCCGGCTGCATGAGCATTTCGTAGTCGACGTTGTTCAGGGGGGGGCCGGCACCTCCACCAACATGAACGCGAATGAGGTCATCTGCAATCGAGCGCTTGAACTGATGGGGTTCGCTAAGGGCGACTATGAGCACCTGCATCCGAACGAGCATGTCAACATGGCGCAAAGCACGAATGACGTTTATCCAACAGCACTGCGAATTGCAACATATTTCGCTATCGAGCACCTTGTGGAAGCTATGACATCGCTACGGACGGCATTCGCCCGCAAGGCAGTGGAGTTCTCGGGCTTTCTTAAGGTCGGCAGGACGCAGCTTCAAGACGCGGTGCCTATGACTCTTGGTCAAGAATTCTCTACTTACGCTGTTATGGTGGACGAAGACATCGCGCGGCTTCGAGAAGCCTCCTCGCTCATAACAGAGATAAACTTGGGTGCAACTGCTATTGGAACAGGAATCACGGCCCATCCATGTTACGCAGCAAAAGCAGTGCAGGCGCTGGCGCGCATAACCGGCGTTCCATTAGTGGCCGCGCCGAATTTGGTTGAGGCGACCCAAGATTGTGGGGCGTTCGTGCAGATATCGGGCATACTCAAACGCATAGCGGTCAAACTCTCAAAAACCTGTAACGACTTGCGGTTGCTGTCGAGCGGCCCGCGTGCAGGTCTGAACGAGATCAACCTTCCCGCAATGCAAGCTGGTTCGTCTATTATGCCGGGGAAGGTAAATCCAGTCATCCCAGAGGTGGTCAATCAAGTAGCATTTGAAGTATTTGGAAACGACATGACGGTGACGTTTGCGGCAGAAGCTGGGCAGCTTCAGCTTAATGCTTTCGAGCCGATTATCGCAAGCGCACTTTTCCGGAGCTTCAAGCATCTGACGGCGGCCTGCACAACGCTTGCCAATAAATGCATCAATGGAATAACAGCGAATGCTGACCATCTTCGGGAAACGATGGACAGGTCGCTCGCTCTCGCGACTGCACTCAACCCATATATCGGTTACAAGAACGCGACGTCCGTTGCAGCGGAGGCACACGCCAAAAATCTGAGCATCCGAGATGTCGTAGTGCAGCGACGACTGATGAGCGAGGCGGAATTGAGCCAGGCACTTCGCCCCGAAGCCCTTATCCAACCGAGTGCCCATGGCTGGCCAATTGCGTCTACAGAGCCTGCGCAGTCCGAACAGCCGGATGGTCCGAATTACTAGGATAGAGGAACGGAGGTCGCGGCCGCGCGACATCTGTTGAAGGGGTGCAACGAGGCGCTTGCCTCACTTGAAGCGCGAGCGGCTCTTAAGCAATCCATCGTGGGCGGTCGACTTGCGGTACAGCTGTAAGCGTCGACCCGCTTGCCGGCTTCCGAAGCGGCTCGCGCACTCAGCGGGTTATTTTACTGGTTTCAGTGGGGGCAAATCCTTGGGAGAAGGCGCCTCTAACGACTCGAGAACATCGCGGCTTCCGTGGACGCATAGTCGGCCAGCACTATGGCTGTCACAATGGCTCGGTCAAAGTCGCTCCAAAACCGAGAAGCGCTCGTTTGTGCATCCAATAGTGATCGGCGTAGTTGACATAATGAACATTATCGGCATTTATCGTGTAGGTCCCAAGTTCAGATGTCGTGTTTCTGCTAAGTAGAGATGTCGCATTTTGCCGTAGGTTCGTGGCCAAGCGTTTCTGGAGCGCGGACCATGAACACGACTGGGACCATCACGATGTCGATGCGCGAACTGGACCGTCTCAAGGTGATTCAGGCCGTTGCCGAGCACCGGCTCAAGCCAGGGCGTGCCGCCGAACGGCTGGACTTGAGTGTGCGGCAGGTCGAGCGGCTGGTGCTGCGCTATGGCGCTGACGGCGCACGCGGTCTAGTATCGGGTAAGCGCGGGCGCGCGAGTAATCATCGGCTGCCTCATGGTGTGGCGCAGCGCGCGATCACCTTGATCCGCGAGCGTTATACGGACTTCGGCCCGACGCTGGCGTGCGAGAAGTTACGGGAATGCCACGGCATCGAACTGGCCGTCGAGACGATCCGCTCCCTGATGACCGCGGCGGGCCTTTGGGTGCCTCGCAAACAGCGCCCGCCGCGGATTCACCAGCCGCGCAACCGCCGCGCGTGTCTTGGCGAGTTGATCCAGATTGATGGCAGCGATCACCGCTGGTTCGAGGATCGTGCGCCGGCGTGCACGCTGCTGGTATTCATCGACGATGCGACGGGCCGGCTGATGACGCTGCACTTTACTGCGACCGAGTCGACCTTCAGCTATTTCGAGGCGCTATCGAAGTATCTGCACGCACATGGCAAGCCAATCGCGTTCTATAGCGACAAGGCCAGCGTCTTCTACGTCAAGAACCGCTCACAGACCGCTGGCAAGGGCGTGACGCAGTTCGGGCGGGCCTTGTACGAACTGAACATCGACGCGTTCTGCGCGAATACGAGTCAGGCCAAGGGGCGCGTTGAGCGCGCCAATTTGACCTTGCAGGACCGGCTGGTCAAGGAATTGCGCTTGCGCGGGATCAGCACCTGGGAAGCGGCCAACGCTTATGCGCCCTGCTTCATTGCTGATTTCAATCAACGCTTCGGCAAGCCGCCACGCAGCAACCACGATGCCCATCGGCCGCTGCGCGCCGACGACGATTTGACGCAACTGCTGGCGCATCGCGTCTGGCGTAAGGTCACACACGCGCTGACGGTGCAATACGACCGCGTAATGTATCTGCTGGAAGACACGCCTGCCAATCGCCTATTGATTCACCAGCAAGTCGAGGTGGTCGAGTATCCGAGTGGCTGCGTCGAGGTTCAGGCTGGCGGCGAGGTGCTTTCTTGCGGCACTTACGACCGTATTGCGAGAATTGATCAGGGTGCGGAAGTCGACAACAAGCGCTTGGCGCACGCACTCGAAGCTGCACGGTTGATGCAAGCTAAACGAGACGATCGTCGGTCGTGCGATGCACCGTCACGCACGCATCGCGGCGAACAGGTTCGCGCCAAGAAGGCGCTTGAAGGACTGAAGAAGCAACGCGCGCTGAGCATCGCAGACCTGAACGAAGCGATTCTCGAAGTCAGCGCAAAAACAATCAGGAAACGGGGGCCGGCTGCGCCGCCCCAACCCCACAACCTCAAGGCAAGCAAGCAAAGCATCTATTCGAAACCCGACATCTCTACTTAGCAGCAACCCCGACATTTGAACTTAGCGGCAACATATCGAGGCGCATACTTATGCTTGTGACGCTGATCGGTTTCCCGTGAAACAATCACGGATGACTCCATTCCGGCATTGCGCTTGATAATAGTTGATAAGCGGTATAATATCGCGATGTCGACCGGAGGACCGAAACCATGATTAGCGCGGACTTGGGACAGCAGCTCGAGGGATACATTACAAAGCTCGTCGAGACGGGCCGCTATGGCTCAAAAAGCGAAGTGTTGCGCGAGGGGGTGCGACTCATTCAGGACCGGGAGACACAGTTAGCCGCTTTGGACACCGTCATCGAACGCGGAATTGCTGATTCAGACGCGGGCCGAGGCAAGCCCGCCGATGAAGTATTCGACCGGCTCGAAGCAAAGTATAAGGCGATGGCCAATCGAAACGCATGATCGTCCGCATCCTGCCTGACGCCGAGGCGGAACTAGAAGCGATCGGCGATTACATCGCCCGCGACAATCCGCAGCGCGCCTTGAGCTTCGTTCGCGAACTGCGTGACAAGTGCATGAGCCTGGCAGACATGCCACGCGCCTACCCGCTGGTGCCGCGCTATGAGGATCGCGGTGTCCGGCAACGGGTCCACGGTAGCTACCAAATCTTCTATCGGGTCACCGGATACCCTGAGCGCATCGACGTAATCCACGTTATAAACAGCGCGCGGGACATTGCCGCGATCCTTTTCCCATAGCCCCCGTCGGGGAGCGCGAAGCGGGGTAGGCGCGTATGTCAGGCGCCACTGAAAGCGGATGGCGTTCTAAGCATCGCTGCTATTGACGATCGAGTGCGCTAGTTCGTCGTCGACGACTAACGGTGAGACGCGGACGGTCACAGGAAGGACTCGACTCACCGGGGGCGTCGCCTCGTTGCCACGGTCGTCGTCCTCGAGAGATCACAGGCGCATCATTGTCGCCGCAGCCAGTACACAACGAAGGCACGCAGCGCCGCGAAGTCATTGCGGGTGTCCGGCGCCCCGCTCTTAGCGAAGGTCTGCGGCATCTTGGCGGACGCACTTTTTCGTCGTAAGGACGCCCGCCTGGTCCCGACGTAGACGCCCTACCCCTCCTTCACCCAGTTACCGCAATGGTGATAATACGAATTATCACCATTGAATACAGCGAGAGGGCGCCGATTTGCAGTTCGGGCGGGCGATTTCACAAAGGACGCATCGGCAATTCGGCGGCTCGGCCGCAGACGAACTGCTGCCATGCGGCGGACGCCCCGGAAGTTCCAAAACGGCGGACTCAATCCGCGGTCGGAGGGTACAGCTTTCGGGCGTGAGTAAAGTCCACGACTTCGATACAGCCGTCGGAGACCTGATAGATCGCGATGTAGTTCGGGTGGGAGACGATTTCGTAGGTGCCGGGAACGCGCCCGGGTGTCCCGGAAAGCGGAAAATAGGAAACGGGACGGAGGGAATTCTCGACGGCGTCAAACAGCCTGAGCGCCGCTGCCGGGCTGCGCTCGGCGATGTACCGTATGTAGCCGAGGAAGACTTCGCGTGCTTCGTCGGCCCAGACGATCTGTAGTGGAGTCAACGGCGGTGCTTCTCCTGCTCGGCTTCAATGATCGCGCGTGCCTCGTCCATCACCTTGTCGTGCGGCACTCTCGGCTTGGTGCTGCTGCGGGCACGCGCGACCCGCTCGCGTAGCGCTCGGTCAAACGCTTCCGATTCTTCGGCGGTATCGTGCTCGTGGACATATGGATCGAGCTGGGTTCCCATATCAATCACCGGTTCCAATTGTTCCGTGATCATACTCCGCCTCGGGAGGCTGCGAGTATGTGCGTCAGTACGACGTCTTGTCTAATGATTCGTGTTGGCCCGCGATCGCCCGCCGCCGACGGCCCCTTGCCCGAAACGGCTGCGCTCTCCGCCGAGGCGTCGTCCAAGCATTAGCGCAGGTTCTGGCCCGACTGCCCTTACGCGGCGCTCGTCCGCCGCTTCGCTTCGTTTGGCACCCTCCGGATACAAGTGCGCAGGCCTCTCCAACGTCAATCTCGGTGCCGAATAGACGAAACGCCGACCCATATAGGTCGGCGTTTCTATCGGGCGCCCAAGACTTTCAGAACTGATTCATGGTGTTGTCTTTGCCTGCCGCTTTCAACGCCGCTTCGCCGCTGAAATACTCTTTGTGGTCATCACCGATGTCCGAGCCCGACATGTTCTGGTGCTTCACGCAGGCGATGCCTTCTCGGATTTCCTTACGCTGCACGCCGGCCACGTAGCCGAGCATCCCTTGGTCGCCAAAGTATTCCTTGGCCAGGTTGTCGGTCGACAATGCGGCAGTGTGGTATGTCGGCAGCGTAATGAGGTGGTGGAAGATGCCTGCTTCGCGCGACGCATCGGCTTGGAACGTCCGGATCTTCTCGTCAGCAAGCGTCGCAAGTTCGGTCTGGTCGTACTCAGCGCTCATCAGCTGTGCGCGGTCGTATTTCGACACGTCCTTGCCCGCCGCCTTCATTGCGTCATACGCCTGCTGGCGGAAGTTGAGGGTCCAGTTGAACGACGGGCTATTGTTGTACACCAGCTTCGCATTCGGAATAATCTTGCGGATCTCGCTGACCATGCCGCCGATCTGGGCGATGTGCGGCTTTTCGGTTTCAATCCACAGCAGATCGGCGCCGTTCTGCAGCGCGGTGACGCAATCCAGTACACAGCGCGCTTCGCCCGTGCCTGGGCGGAACTGGAACAGGTTGCTCGGAAGGCGCTTCGGACGCAGCAGCTTGCCGTCGCGCTTGATGATTACGTCACCGTTGCCCAGTTGGTCGGCCGACAATTCTTCGCAATCAAGGAACGAGTTGTATTGGTCGCCAAGGTCGCCCGGGGCGTTAGTCACAGCAATCTGCTTCGTCAGGCCAGCACCCAGCGAGTCGGTGCGCGCAACGATGACGCCGTCGTCCACGCCCAGTTCAAGAAATGCGTAGCGAATGGCGCGGATCTTAGCCAAGAAGTCTTCGTGTGGCACGGTGACCTTGCCATCCTGGTGACCGCATTGCTTTTCGTCGGACACCTGGTTCTCGATCTGGATGCAACACGCGCCCGCCTCGATGAACTGCTTGGCCAGCAGGTACGTCGCTTCGGCGTTGCCGAAGCCAGCGTCGATGTCGGCAATGATAGGCACGACGTGCGTGACGTGGTTGTCGATCTTCTTTTGAATTGCGGTCTTCGCGGCGCCTTCAGCAGCGTCGAGCTGACGGAAGAGGCCTCCGAGTTCGCGCGCGTCAGCTTGACGGAGGAATGTGTACAGCTCGCGGATCAGACCGCTGACGGAGGTCTTTTCGTGCATCGACTGGTCAGGTAGCGGGCCAAACTCGGAGCGCAGCGCCGCAACCATCCAGCCCGACAGATAGAGGTAGCGTCGCTCGGTGCTATCGAAATGCTTTTTGATCGAGATCATCTTCTGCTGACCGATGAAGCCGTGCCAGCAGCCCAGCGACTGAGTGTACTTCGAGGAGTCGGCGTCGTACGCAGCCATGTCGGCGCGCATGATCTTGGCCGTGTACTTGGCGATGTCAATGCCCGTCTTAAACCTATTCTGAGCGCGCATGCGAGCTGCGTACTCAGGATTGATTGCATCCCACGCGCTGCCGTGGATCTCTTTTAAGCCAGCAACTGCCTTGATGTCGTCTTGGTACTGCGGCATGTGAAGCTCCTAAGTTGAGTGTCGACGAAATGATTTAGTTGTGCGCTAAGCGGAGTTGACAACATGACCAATAGTACCGGTGCCGGACGAGTTTTTAAACGAGTCTTATATAAGACATAAGACGTATAATCGTCTTTGAAATCAAGCGGGTAGCGTTGGCCTTGTCGTAATGCGGTACGGGATTCCAACACTCGCAAGATCCATTTCGACGAAATCCCAGGGACGTTGCACATTGCGAGAAGCCCTTTCGCGCGTCCGGAGTGAGCAAGAACGCGCTAATCACGGCAAGGCGGCTTGACAACGACTCCGAAGGTGCCAACGCCTGGCATGATCAGCAGTCAAATCGCTTTGTGACCGGCTCATAAAGACAACGAGCTTCGCAACACAAGGTGACCGGCATGTTGATGCATGATAAGGAGGTCAAACTGACGGAACCGCGGACAGGGGTAAGTGGACGGGCGTCCTGTTGCAACGCCAATACCATGCGCTTGCTACGAACGAGAAGCCGAGGGGACTGTAAGCACTACCCGAGCAGCCATCCCTACATGTGAAAAAAGGGCCGGCGGTTGAGCCGGCCCGAAGATTCTGACATGCGAGATCGCTGTCAGAACCTGAGAGACCGCGAGCGTTGCACGCCGTGTCGTTTACCAGCATCAGCGCTTGTTGCGTTCCATTGGTTAGCTTGACGACTTTCGGACGTTGAGAGCAGGCAAAGACCTGGAAATCGTCGAATCGACGCGTTGCCGACAAATGACCTTTGTTGCTCACCGCCTTGCAGTGACCGCGCGCACTTTCGACGCGGCTGTTACATGTCTATACGCTCATAGCGGATGTCAGAGCGTCATGCCGCCCGAAGCTTCAATGACCGCGCCGTTGATGTAAGCCGCTTCGTCGCTCGCTAGAAATGCGTAGACATTTGCAATTTCCTCCGGCTTGCCGAGGCGTCCCAGTGGTACCTGGGCGCGCATCTTTGCGAGCACCTCTTCTGGAACCGTGGCGAGGATCGGCGTGTCGACAAAACCCGGGGCAACTGCGTTCACGCGAACGCCCTTTGGACCTAGTTCGCGGCTCCACGTCTTTGTGAATCCGATCACACCGAACTTCGCGGCGGCGTAATTGGTCTGGCCGAAGTTGCCGTAGATGCCGACAACCGAACTCGCATTCAGGATGACGCCAGAATGTTGCGCGACCATGTAGTCCGCCACCGCCTGCGACGCGTGGAATACGGCGCGCAGGTTAACATCGATGACCGCATCGAACTGCTCGAGAGTCATCTTCTGCAGGCGCGCATCGCGCGTGATCCCGGCGTTGTGACGAGCACGTCAATCCGTCCGTACCGCTCGCGCACCGTCGCCACCATCTCGTCAACGCTCGCCCGATCCGCCATGTCCAGGCTGAACCCACTTGCCTGCCCGCCCGCTTCGCGGCAGGCATCAGCGACGCTAGTGACGGCATCTCGGTTGACATCGCACGCGGCGACTATGGCGCCTTCGCGGGCGAACTTCATAGCTGTCGCCGCGCCGATGCCTTGTCCTGCTCCTGTGATAATCGCAACTTTTCCCTGTAACCGCATCGTCTCGACTCCTTTTTGTTCGTACGTTCATCAGTGGACGACCGCTGACGTCGACCGCCGGCCTCGGCTATCGTGCTTAGGTCTGCTCGGTGTCAGTGTTAGCTCATGGCGAGACCTTGTCCCGGCCCTTCAAACCGAGCATCTCCCGCGCATCGTCGGGCGTCGCGATTTCGAACGACAGGTCTTCAAGGATGCGCCGGATCTTGCGCACCTGCTGCGCGTTCGACTCCGCCTTTACGCCCTTCGCGATATACACGCTGTCCTCCAGTCCCACGCGCACGTTGCCGCCCATAATCGCGCCCATCGTCACGAGCGACATTTGGTGACGCCCTGCGCCGAGCACGGAGAACTGGTAGTTTTCGCGCCCAAAGAGCCGGTCAGCCGTCGAGCGCATGACGGTCATGTTCTCGGGGTCTGCGCCCATGCCTCCGAGTATTCCGAAAACCGACTGAATAAAGAACGGCGGCTTTACGAGCCCTTCATCAACGAAATGCGCAAGGCTGTATAGATGCCCAAGGTCATAGCACTCGAATTCGAAGCGTGTGCCCCTTCCCCCGAGTTCCAGCATGATGTGCTTGATATCCTTGAAGGTGTTTCGGAAGATCATATCCTCCATGCCTTCAACGTAGTCCTTCTCCCAGTCATAGCGCCACGATGTAATCTTCGACGCAAGCGGATGAATCGAGAAGTTCATCGAACCCATGTTGAGCGAGCACATTTCCGGCGCCGCCAGTAGCGGATACGCCAGACGTTCGCTGAGCGTCATGCGCGTGCTGCCGCCCGTCGTGATGTTAATCACCGAATCGGTCACCGCCGCGATCTGCGGGACGAACTGGCGAAACACGTCGGGGTTTGGCGTGGGGCGTCCGTCCTTCGGATCGCGCGCGTGAAGATGGATGATGGCCGCGCCGGCTTTGGCCGCTTCAATGGCCTGCGTGCAAATATCAGACGGAGTGAGTGGCAGATGCTCGGACATCGACGGCACGTGCGTCGCGCCTGTGACCGCGCACGTAATGATGACCTTGCGGCGTTTGCTGTTCATTAGGCGTCCCTCCTATCTCTATCTTTCGAGCCCCGGCATTCATTGCGCGCGGCATCTTGTAAAGGCGATGTTAGTTGGATAGCATCAAGCGGGAAAGGTCCGTTTCGGACGCGCGGAAGTCCGCCGAGGACAACCGGAAATTCCGCAAGAGCAGAACGGAGATGCCGTGATAACTACGCGACCGCCGTACAACGAGCGCATCTACGCGCCGTACAAGATCGCCGCGCTTGTGGAGGTGCTATCAGAGCAAGGCGTTCCGCCCGTCGACATATTGCGCGGGACCAACTTGCATGCCGACCAGATTTACGATGCCGGAGTGCTGGCATCGATCGCGCAATATGCGACGGTATGTAGGAACGCAGTTTCGTTTTCGGGCGAGCCGGATACACCGTTTAAAGTCGGCATGCGGCTGCATCTCTCCGCTTACGGCATGTACGGATACGCGCTGATGTCGTGCCTCTCGCTGCGCGAATACTTCGAGCTTGGCGTGAGGTACCACCGTCTGGCGACGCCTACGGTGGCGATTCGATGGGTCGAATATCCAGATAAGGTTGTATGGACGTTCCCCGATTTGTTTGTTTCCAGCCCGTCGCGCGAGCTGCGCGAGTTCATGATCGAACAGCAGTACATGCAGCATGTCACCCATCTACAGGACGTAGCCGGAAGCCGCTGCCCGCCAGTCAAGGCGTGCTTCTCGTACCCTGCCCCCGCCCATGCTGACTTGTACTTCAAGTATCTGGAATGCCAATGCTTTTTCGATCAGCCGGAATGTGAACTGATCTACGACAGCGCCATTCTCGAGCGCAAGCCGCAACTTGCGCACAAGCTCACGGCCACCCTATTGCGTGATACGTGCGATCGGTTGATCGGGCAGGCGAAAACGTCGTCGGGGGTTGCGGGGGAGGTCTATCAGATACTGATGAGTACGCCTAGCAACTTCGCTGGGATGGAAGCTGTAGCGCGGAGGCTGAACATAACGACGAGAACTCTGCGCCGGCGCCTGGAAAGCGAAGGCACGTCGTTCCTCACAATCGTCGATGACGCGCGCAGCTCGCTCGCGCTCGAATATCTGAAGGCTACGAAAATGAGCACCGACGACGTGGCGACGCTGCTCGGCTTTAGCGATGCCGCGAACTTTCGGCGCGCGCTAAAGCGCTGGACCGGCAAAGGCCCGAGAGAACTGCGGCGTAAGTGCGCGTGGTGAGATGCGTTCAAGTGAACGCATCCGTTCGCGCGGGTCCCGGCGCCACGTCGGTGCCATGCCCCAAATGCACCGTACAAATGCGCGCAAGCGCTTTTCTGGCGACGCGTCTAACGTCCAGTTCAGTGGCTAAGAGGGCGCGCCACTACGCAGTTGAGTCACCGCCGTTCCGACTTATTGCATCCAACGCACGTCTATGCGCCAACAATGCCATCAGCCGACGGTCGCGCCAGCGGCTGCGTTCTTCGATGAGATCGCGTGCCAGCACCTCGCGGCGCTCGGCATCGACTTTGCTTAGCGTTTCGGCGTTCCAGTCAAACGGCACGCGCGTCACCGAGATCGTGCGGTACGTCGCGCCGTAACGCGACGCGTAATCGGCGACTCCGCCGGGCGCGTTCAGGTCGATCGTTTCGAACGGTCCCATAAACGACCATCGCATCGCAAGGCCGTCGCGCATCACCGTATCAAGATCGGCGGCGCTTGCATAGCCGTGTTCGTAAAGGCTTAAGGCTTCGTCAAGCACGGCGCCTTGCAGGCGGTTGAGCAAGAAGCCCGAAATCTCGCGATTGACGACCACAGGCTTTTGTCCCGCTTCCTCGTATACCGCGCGGGCACGCTGCAACGTTTCGTCAAGCGTCCAGGGCGCACCGCACAGCTCTACAAGCGGGACCAGCGACGGGGGATTCACAGGATGCGCCACGAGACAGCGGGAGCGGCCAAGAAGTCCTTCGGTGAAAGTCGATACTGGCAGGCCCGAAGTCGAACTCGCGAGTAACGCGTCGGGCTTGGTGAGGGCGTCGAGCTCTGCGAAGAGAGCGTGCTTTGCCTGGACCAGCTCGGCGATGTTCTCCTGCACGAGGTCCGCATCCGCGACGGCCTCGGCGAGGGTATCGCAGGCCCTGATTCGCGCGACGATTGAATCCACCGATTCGTCGATCAGCCCGAACGACGCCAGATCGGCCACGCTCTCACAAATGGCGGGGAGCGCACCGGCCAGCATGTCAGGTGCAGCATCGTGGATCCTGACTTGGGCGCCGCTTCTGGCAAACACGATGGCCCACGCCCGGCCGATACGGCCTGAACCAATCACCGCGACCGTTCTAGCTTGCATTCGATTCATCCTCGATGGTTTATCAACGTCATTACACGCGGCCCAGTTTTGCTTGTCGGTCCCGCTCCTGATTACATCAGTCACCCACTCGGGCTGTTGTCGCAGTTTCGTGCGCCTTGTCGCTCAACGCCAGACGAAGTGTCGGATCGCTGTGATGACGCTCCGCGCGTCTGGCAACCAGCCTGAAAGAGAGAATGAGACGGAGATATGCGCGTCGGACGCGAGGTCAGACAACAGCACCGGTCGCCTAGGATGGAAGTCGACTGCGTGCGGCGTATCAACCACTCCCTGCTTCATTGCGTCTGCCCCTCGTCAGACGTCCGGCCTAGTGGTAGTTTCGTCAGCGGCGGACAGGACACCCACCGTGTGCACTCGTCTCCTGTCGCCAGCGGGAGCATCCTTAGCGCACGCGAACCATCTGAGAATCGAATGAATTCCGCTTCCGACCCGTCGCTGCGACCACCGGCGATCCGGCTAAACCGGCTAAAGCTGAATTCCAGGTCGCCCTCGCGCAATACCGCTAGACACCGATCGATTGTCGAATCAGTGTCCGCAGCAAGCCGGTTCAGCAGGATCATCGCAATGTCGGCGTCGTATGTCATGCTAGCCTTGGTTGTATCTCAGCGGACGCGAAGACGGGAGCATGCAACGAGACTTACCATCTTGGGTCTGAGAAGGGTAGGTCACCAGCCCGAAGCGCTCGTCGTGAACCTAGTGGGGGTTGCGACGCGCTAGGTCCGTTTCGTGCCCCTCTTGCGAGAATCTGATTTCGGGGCAGTTGAAGCAGCGTCACGTCTAGCAACGGCCATGAACCCCCCCTCCAGAAATTGGCACAGGTTGTCGGTGAGCGACCCGATCCTTCGGGAGTCAAAGCGGCCCATCGAAAGGGTTTCGATCCTGTCAGGCCTCGCGCAGACGGTGACCATCGCTCCAAGCAGGAAGAAGAACGCCTGGTGCAGGCTGTTACTGGAAAGTTCAGGCAAGCTCCGCTGGATTTCGCCGACATATTCACGAGCCACGGTATTAAAGTGCTTGTCAGTGAGCTCGCTCCATTCAGCGTTAGTAGAAACGGCGGCGATCAGTCGGGTGTAATTGCGCCATCCCTCCTCTTCATGCGCCGCTCGGTCCATGATAGTCGCCACGAAGCTCTCAATGAGCTGTCGCAGCGCTATCGGTCGTCCCCCGCTTGACGCTCGCAGGTCCTCTAGCCGCTCCATTCGATCGTTGTTCAACACGCTCGCGCGTCGCGCAAGCACGTGATCCAGCAATTCAGTCTTCGTACCGAAGTGGTACCCGATAAGGGCAAACTGGCATTCGACGAGGTTAGCGATATCCCTGATCGAAGTTGCGTGGAATCCTTTGTCAGCGAACAGCTGCTCAGCGCAATCCAGAATGCGCTGCCGGGTTACCTCACTTTCCGCTCGGCGTTGGGGGGTACGTGGGCGGGCTTCGGTGGTCATGTTGGTTGCGGAAGTAGTCATTGTCTCCATCGTATCCCCTTTATGCTCCAAAACCCGCACTCGTCCGGAAAGCCGTTGACAACGAATCTTATACATACGTATAGTCAATTGCAAGAGGAGACGTTCCGGTAATTGAGCGTGCAGTGCTTGCCGGAATCAGGACGCATCAACGCGAGCCTTCGCAAGGATCTGCGCCTGTATTAGTCATAGAAATTTACCCAAACGTGAACGCACTCGTGACGCAATTCCCGCATTGGCAGGAGGCGGCGATCATTCTATGAACCGCGGAATCCGGAACTTTTCAACAGCCGTCGAAAGGCGTCATGCTAAAGGGGCGCAAAACATGACTGCGATACAGCACGCCAGATCGGCGCTTCGAACCGCTTACAAGGGCCCGCGGAGCAGGGTTCAAATCTCGGAGTTGTCGAAGACGTTCCCTGGAACGCGCGCGCTTGATAACGTAAGTCTCGACATCCGTGCGGGAGAGATTCATGCGCTCGTCGGCGGCAACGGCTCCGGTAAGTCCACGCTTATTAAGATATTGAGCGGAGTCTACAAGGGAGACCCCGGCGGAAGCTTGCGCATCGACGATCTCGAGATAAGGGCGGAGGAGACCAGTCCGGCACTTGCCAGGAAGGGCAACGTGCACGTTGTTCACCAAGATCTTGGGGTATTCCTGGATATGTCGGTGTCAGAGAACCTGGCACTGGGTTCTCACTACGAGCGCGGTTGGTCTCAAGGGATCGATTGGCGCGCACTCAAAAAGCGCTCGGTATCACTGATCCGCAAATTTGAGATCAATGCTGCTCCCGACGCGGAGCTCAGATCACTAGGGCCTGCTGTTCGAACGCAAGTCGCAATCGCTCGTGCGCTTCAAGGGCAAGCGGACTCGAGCAGCGGGCTGCTGATCCTCGATGAACCGACTGCCTCCCTCCCCGCTCACGAGGTCGAGGCGCTCCTCGCTCAACTGAAGCGATATGCGGCGCAGGGTCAAGCCATCCTTTATGTCAGTCATCGGTTGGACGAGATCCTGGCAATTGCCGACCGAGTGTCCGCACTTCGTGACGGAAAGCTAGTTGGCACATACGACGCGTCGGCAATCAGCGAGAAGTTTCTGATCGAACTGATAGTTGGCGACAAGGTGCAATCAGCGGCTAGAGCGCCATCCCAGGATCGTCGATCGAATGTGCGATTCGAAGCGAAGGACCTGGCGGTCGGCCCCCTCAGAGGTGTCGCGTTCGATGTTCACGAAGGTGAAATAGTCGGAGTCGCTGGACTACTAGGTTCCGGTCGAACGGAACTTCTTCGATCGATTTTCGGCGACCTTCCGCTCAGCGAAGGTGAGATGCGTTTGGACGGAAGCGCCCATCGACCAGTATCGCCCTCTGCAGCCATTCAGGCGGGAGTGATATATGTCCCGGAGGACCGTGTCAACGACGCGGCGTTCATGGACCAAACAATAGCCAGCAATATCGCGATGCCGGCGTTGCATCGATACTTCAACGGCGGGCGGATCAAGCAGGATCAGATAGACCGGGACGCTAGTGAAGATATTAAGGAGTTTCTCGTCAAAGCGAATGATGGGAAGGCGCTCCTCTCGACCCTATCGGGCGGAAACCAACAGAAGGTAGTAATGGCAAGGTGGCTCCGCCTCCGACCTCGACTCATGCTGCTCGATGAACCGACGCAAGGCGTTGACATTGGAGCGAGAGCTGAAATCTACAAACTGATTCGGGCGGCAACTGATGGCGGCTCAGCCGCCATCGTGGTTGCCTCGGATTTCGAGGAACTGACCGCAGTGTGTGACCGAATCTTGGTGATTCGTGAAGGACGAGTGTTCGCCGAACTGCAGGGTAGCGAAACCACACCGCATGAAGTCGCTCAACTAACGCTCGGCTTGTGAAGGGGGAAATATGGAAGGAACGCGGGTGGCAAAAGGACGAGTCCATCGGTCTCATGACGATGGGGATCGCGTGATCGGAGTCAATAAGGGGCCGGCCCTGCGGCGCCGAAAAAGTTTGGAGGGGGTCATGAGGCGACTCGAGCAATTCGGTCTTCCGTTACTAATGCTGTTGGTCGTAGTCGCTCTTTCTTTCAACGAAACCACGGGCGCCGTTTTCAGAAGCCCGGCCAATATTAACAACTTGCTCGGCAATCAGTCTGTCACGGCTTTAGTTGCTCTTGCAATGGTCGTGCCGCTGATAGCAAGGTATTTTGACCTATCAGTGAGCGCAATAACAGGGGTATCGAACATTGCCGTTGCTTCAGCGCTCAGTTCTTTTCACTTCCCGATTTGGGCTGCTATTCTGGTGGGGATTGCAGCGGGAGCGATCATCGGGTTCGTCAACGGTTTCCTGGTGGCCAAGGTCCGGCTAAACGGTTTCGTCGTTACCCTTGGCACGTATTCCGTTCTACTTGGCCTTGTTACCTGGTACACGGATGGACGCCCAATCACTGCTGGCATTCCGCCTCGCTTTGCGCAGTGGAGCTCAGAGGCATTCATTGGCCTTCCGCGACCATTCATTATCTTGGTCGTCATAGCATTAACGGTTTGGTACCTCCTCACGCAATTGCCGTTCGGGAGAAGACTAGAAGCGATCGGTTCTAACGAAAGCGCAGCGCGTTTGGTTGGCATTTCCACCACCAGAACAGTATGGCTTGCATTCGTAATCTCCGGGGTGCTTGCGGGGGCTGGCGGCGCCCTGCAGACATCGCGCGGGGGCGCAGGTGACCCCTCCGTTGGGACTGCCTTCCTCTTTCCGGCGCTGACTGCGGTGTTTCTGGGTGCGACGATGATCAAGCCGGGAAAGTACAACGTGTGGGGCACGGTGATCGGAATCTTCTTTGTCGCCACCAGCGTAAGCGGATTGACCCTCCTCGGCGCAGACGTCTGGGTGCAGCCAGTGTTTAACGGGGCATGTTTGGTCGCTGCTGTTACCCTCTCGACGATTATCGCGCGCACTCGTGACGCGTCTGCTTGACGTCAAGAAAACAGAGTATTGGCAGGCAGTGAAGCGAATTTTATGCCGTGACCAACGCACGGCGAGAAGGTCGGGCTTATCAAGCGATAACATAAAATCAGGAGACGGAAGTGAAAGTTAATCGACGCGGAAGCACTGCTGCACGAGTAGTAAGGATTGCAGACGGAGCACTGATTGCCGCCATTTCGACGGCATCGTTCGCTGCTACAACCGGTGCTGATCCCGCACATATTTATGCGCCCGGCATTCCAACGCTCGCGCAGCTTTATGAGGCGAGCGAATATCCACCTCCAGCCAACGGACCGAAGCTGCCGCCAAACAAGAGTGTGATCTTTCTGTCATGCGGTCAGTTGGCCGTTGGTTGCGCGGGTCCGGCCGTTGCAATGGAGAAAATCGCAAAGCGGATATCGTGGAAGTACAAGATTATCGACGGTGCATTCGGTGTAAATGACGGTTACAACTCGGGAATGCGCCAAGCGATCGCCCTGAAGCCCGACGCGATCGTTGTGCACGGGATCGCCTGTACGCAGATAACGCAACCTCTGAAGGAGGCAAAGGCTGCGGGCATTCCGGTTGTTAACCTGCAAGGTGCTGATTGTGACGACCCGAAGACGCAAGGGGGCCCGTCAGAATCATTATTCGTTAATGTGCAGTTCAACAAAGATTTCAAAACGGCCGCCGACTTTTTCTATCAAGCGGGATTCACACAAGCGTCGTACGTCATCGACGCGACGCAAGGTCACGCACGAGTCGTCCGCGACAAGTACACCGGTAGTTTGCAGGGCTTCTATCAGGCTGCCGGGCAGGACGCTGCATTCGCTAAGTGTAGCGACTGCAAGGTAGTTGGGACCGTTGAGTGGGGTCCGACAGATGGCGGCGCAGGCGGAGTCTTGAACCAAAAATTCAGAACTCTTCTCATCAGGTTCCCAGACGCTAACGCAGCAGTCTTCTCGTATGACAGCGTGGCGACAACTTTCGGACTAGCGAAGGCAATCGCAGATGCGGGTCGACAACGATCAATGATTGTTGTCGCTGGAGAAGGCTACGCGCCAGCCCAACAAATGATCCGCGAGGGGGCAGTGACGGCGGACGTCGGCCAAAGCTCGGAGTGGATGGCATGGGCCGCGATCGACACGATGAACCGGTTCTTCAATAAGTCGCCGATAGTCCCCGAGGGCATCGGGTATCGGGTCATCGACGCGAATCATAACCTGTCGCGTGAGGGCCAGGACTATTCGCCACCGAACCCGCCGATCGATCTGCAAGGGACTTACTTGAGGAGCTGGGGCGTTAAATGATGGCTACCAGGTAAGAGACGACTGTTGGGGATTCGCCAGCTTGCCCTTCAGTGTTACCGCGCGTTTGGAGAGTCTCGTCACCTGTACCGAGCGACCGACGTTCGCATTGCATATACGGCGGGCGTCTCGCCGTGCGGCGCAGTTCCACCTATCCATCGCACGTTCGAGGCGGTTTTAGTTTTCGTGAGGTTTTACCATGACCGATAGGATTGTTGTACGCGGAGGTTTCGTCCTCAGCATGAGTTCAGGGCCCAACGACGGGCGACTCGACGTTCTCATCGAGGGCGGACGCATCTCGGCAATCGATACGTGTATTCCGTCGGATGGCGCGACCGTGATAAACGCCGAAGGCTGCATCGTGATGCCTGGGCTAATCGACGCGCATCGGCACCTGTGGTACACCGCATTGCGTGCAGAGACGATGGACCACACGATCAGCGACCTCGCGAAGGGGCTTTGGCCCGGCGTCGGCGGGAACATTACGCCTGACGACATCTATTCGGCGACACGTGCTGGGATCGTCGATGCTCTCAACATGGGCATCACAACGGTGATGGACTATTGCCACGCTGTCAATACGGATGAGCATGCTGAACGAGCCATCGACGCTCACCTTGGACTCCCGGGTCGAGCACTGTTTGCATATGGCCCCTCCATCGCCCAGAAGATGAAGGAGTTCTCTGGAGAGACGCCCGTTACAGCTTGGTCGCACGCCGTGGAAGTGCAAAAACGACTTGGCGAATGCACGCGTATGTCCCTCGCACTCGCTGTGCAAGGGCCGTTTGCATCCGGGCGAAGTGGCTTTGAGCATGATCTAGGGACCGCGCGTGACATGGGCGTACCGATCACTGCGCATATTGCGTCGGTTGCGGGCGGACCGACTGATGGGGAAATACGCTCGCTTGACGAATGGGGCCTACTTGGGCCCGATATGCAGTTCATTCACTGTACCGGATCTTCAGACCACGAGTTCGCAAGGTTACGTGAGTGCGGAGTTCAGGTCGCTGTTTCACCAATGGCCGAGCTCTTCTTAGGGATGGGAGTGCCTCCACTGACACGTATGCGTCGGGCGGGACTGACGCCTGCCATAAGCGCCGATGCAGTCATCGGTTCGTCCGGTGACCTTTTTGAGGAGGCACGCGCAGGTCTGATGGCGGCCCGCGGCGCGGCAATCAGCGAGGTGATCAGTCGTGGCTCCCCCGTTTCGAACAAGGATCAACTTGAGATGACCACAATGGATGCAGTCGCATCCATTACATCGCGGGCTGCGGCAGCCGTCTTCATGTCCGACAGCATTGGCACCCTGGAGGTAGGGAAAAAGGCCGATCTGATTGCAGTTTCGCATCGCGGCTTCGAACCGGCTACTGCTGAAGAGGCGGCATCCCTGCTGGTAGGGACGTGTGCGGCGTCGGACGTAAATGCGGTAGTGGTCGATGGCGTAGTGGTCAAGGAGCACGGAAGGCTAGTCGACATTGACACTCAATCGATCCGCGACGAATTGGCCAAGACCCGACGAAAGATGAAATCATACTTTTCGTGAATCCGGGTATCGCCGCGCTTAGCGGACGGCGAGCAGTGTCGGCGCGATGGTCGCAATTTTGGCGGGCGCACAGCCTACGGCCGGTTGTCGAGTCCGAGCTTCGTTCGCCGCACGCCGGCCACGGATCGACTTCCGTTTATGCAGAAATCAGTGCTTAGGTTGGTACTTCTGGCTACTGCCGAGCGGCACGCACTCTTGTGGTAACAGGAGCTTGAACCGATCGGAGGGAATCCTGAGAGGGCTCAGGTGCCCCACTACCGCCGGCCTGAGCGAAACCGCGCGGGTGGGAATACGGTGCCCGTTCATAGATGAGGGTCAATGATCTTCGTCCGCTCCTGCGGCAGAGTTTATCGAACGGGTGATAACGGTTTTTTGTTCGGCGCTGCTGGTCAGTTCTCGCAACCCTAACTGAATGCGCCGTCGCTTTTCAGGCGCGTCGGCCTCTCCATACAATGCGCTCGGCAATCCTACGCATGCTCCAAAACCCTGACGCAACTTGAAAGCCGTTGACGTTGAAGCTTATACATACGTATAGTCAAACAAACTCGTAGGCGCGGTAACGCCGCACCGTTCATGCAACAACAGCCCGAAACGGAGGCTCACAATGTTTGAGTATTTCGACGACGTCTATTCATGGAATCTCGCCACCACCATGGTCCTCAACTCGGGCGGCGAGATCTCCGAGGTGCACGACGCGCTGTCCCCGGTCAAGCGTTCGCTGGCGGAAGGATCTGAACAAGCGAACGAAGCGTTTTGCCAAGCATGGCGCAGTGCAGCGGAGAGGGTAGAACGGCTCGCGGAGGCTGATGTGGCCAACGGGAATCTCCGAGCGGCCGGCGGAAAGTACGCCAGAGCCGCCGGTTATTACTTCGCCGCCGAACGGCAGATGTCCGCTGACGATCCGGATCGGACGGCGCTGTATCGAATCATGCTCAGGTCGTTCTCGAAGTACGTTGAATTGCGGCGCGAACCGTGCGAACGGGTCGAAATACCCTACGAGAATGGGGCGACCCTTCCAGCACTCTACGTCCGGGGCAAGGGAACAGCCGAAAAGAAGCCCTGTATGGTCCATTTTGACGGTCTGGACGTGAACAAGGAGTGGATCTACCTGACCGGTTTGCCTCAGGAGCTGGCGGAGCGCGGCGTATCGACCCTCATTGTTGATCATCCGGGTGTTGGAGAGGCGCTGCGCATGCGCGAACTGAAAGGCATGGTTGAGACGGAGCGTGCCGCGTCCCGTTGCGTCGACTGGCTCCAGACGCAACCCGACGTCGACCCGGACCGTATTGGGATGATGGCGCTTAGCCTCGGAGGTTACTACGCGATGCGATCAGTTGCATTCGAGCCTCGATTCGCCTGCGGCGTCGCATGGGGCGCTATGTACGATTTCGGGGCGGTGAGTCGAGGGCTGGTCGCCGACGGGACTCACAAATCCGTGCGTAATATCCTGCATCACCTGCTATGGCTCACAGGTACCGAAAGCCAGGAAGAAGCGCTGGCGATCACGAGCCGGATGACACTGAACGGAATCCTCGATCGAATCCATTGCCCAATCCTGATCGTGCATGGCGAGAACGACCGGCAGGTGCCACTTGATGCCGCGAAGCGTGTTGTGGCCGAAGCAGTCAACAGCCCCAATAAAGAACTAAAAGTCCACACGATTGCCGAAGGCGGAAGCGAACATTGCAGCGTCGACAACGTGAGCATCACAACAGACTACATGGCGCACTGGATCGCACGTACCCTTGGTGCCCCTAAAGAGCTGGCGTAGCGGAAGCGCACTTGGATGCTCCTCGAGCATAAGTTGCTCGATACGATCAACGGCACGTCTCCGCAGATCTTCCGGTGACGTGCATGTTGGCATGGGGACAAGTCTTCTCCGATCGTCGTAGCTAGCCGCAAGAAGTGAAACCGCGAACCGATGTTGATAACCATCCGGTAATAGCGTGCGATGCCGTCCTTCGTCGCGTCGTGTGACGTAAGCAGTCCTTATGACGCGACTCCGCGAGAAAAGCGCTAGAGCCAGACTGTGGGGACCGAGTGGCCCCATCCACCAACCGGGAGTCTCCGGTCGTTTGGCCGAACTAGTCCTATAAACATCAGGACCAGGTTTCATGCGTTTAACGTCCAGCGCGTCAACTCTGAAAGTGAGCCGAATAATGAACGCAACAAATCCAATCGATGAGTTCACCGTCGATCGCGAAAGTATCGGCTATGTCGGTCGCGACCTACAGCGGCCCGAATGCATCTTGGCCGAACGCGACGGGACGCTCTGGGCAGCCGACGCCCGTGGTGGCGTGACCCGTATCGCTGCCGACGGCACGCAGGAGTTCATTGGCCAGCGCGAAAGCGCCCAGTTCTCGATGCAGCAGTCGCCTGATTGCGCTTCTCTGGAGGCGAAGTTCACGCAGGGCACCCTTCCCAATGGACTCGCGTTCGCCGCCAACGGTGACATTGTGATCGCCAACTTCGGCACCGACGTCCTCGAGATCATGACAAGAGGCGGCGAGACTCGCACGCTGTATGACACGATCGATGGGCTGCCTATCGGTAAGGTGAACTTCGTGCTTCGCGACTCAAAGAACAGGCTCTGGGTGACTATATCCACCCGGACTAATCCGTGGACCAAAGCGGCTGCTTCACGCGTGAGCGATGGGTATGTCGCGGTTGTCGAGGGAAGTCGGATACGCGTGGTAGCGGAAGGTCTCTATTTCACCAACGAGCTGCGTCTCGATGCGAGCGAGCAATGGCTCTATGTTGTTGAAACAACGGGCCCTCACATTTCGAGAATGCGCCTGGACGAATCAGACCCGTCGGAAGTTCGTCTTGTCGACCGTGAGATATTTGGACCGTCGCATCTCGGAGGAATGCCGGACGGAATTGCCTTTGATGTCTACGGCAATTTGTGGTGCACCTTGGTCATGGTAGATCAGTTGATCGCGTTGACACCCAATGGAGAGAAGAAGGTCCTCTTGGACGACGGCAACGACACGGCGAGTGCGTTGCTGTTGAAGCGCATGGCATCTGGCACGCTGCAACCGCAAGACATGCACAACGCGCACGGAACCATTGCGCCTTGGATGGCAAGCATTACGTTTGGGGGCGCCGATCTCAAGACGGTGTACATCGGCAGCCTGAAGGGTACGCGCATCCCCTATTTCAGGTCTCCGGTGGCGGGACTGCCGTTGGTTCATTGGCGTTAAAGACTTATGCGCCGCGCAAGATGCTTAGGTGGCAGAGCAGGTTCAGAGTGGGCGAGGCCACGTATAGAGCGGGCGATCGACTCTACGGCTCTTAGCACCGCTTGTTTCTTAGGCCATGACTACCGGTGGCGATGCCTTCCCCTTCTCGCCCGGTGATCGAGCGGGAGCACGAAGCGGAGGAACGCGAAGGCGTAGCTCGCCGTGATGCAAAACGATACGCCGGTTAAGTAGCCTGCGTTTTGGGCCCTGGTGCAGCAGAGCAGGTGATGGACCGTTTGGTAACCAATCACCGTACAGCCAGCATCTTTGTCAGTCCTACCACTATTAACAACACGTTTGGAGACGTCATGAAAAAGCTTGGACTCGTATGTTTTCTGGCGCTTAGTGCTGGCTCGAAAGTCTTCGCTCAAAGCAGCGTCACGTTATACGGAGTTATTGATGAGGGTGTTGGTTTTACCAATAACGCCGGAGGGCATCAGGCGTGGCAGATGCAAAGCGGCTATGTGTACGGAAGCCGGTGGGGCCTGAAAGGCTCAGAAGATTTGGGCGCTGGGCTCAAAGCACTTTTCACACTGGAAAATGGGTTCGATGTGAACTCTGGAGCGGCCGCTCAGTCGGGAAGAATGTTTGGACGGCAAGCTTATGTCGGCGTGGCTAGCGATCAATTGGGGACGGTTACTTTAGGCCGCCAGTACGATTCAGTCGTCGACTATCTGGCGCCGCTTACAGCGAATGGTGGATATGCCGGGTGGCCGTTTTCCCACCCATTCGACAATGACAACACTGACAATTCTTTCCGGTTGAACAATGCGGCGAAATACACAAGCAATAATTATGGCGGCCTTCGCTTCGGCGGTGCCTATGCGTTCAGCAACCAGGCGGGCGGTTTTTCAAACAATCGCGCATATAGCGCGGGAGTAAGTTTTTCAGGCGGAAGTCTCTCAGCCGCCGCCGCGTACCTTCAAGCTAACAATCCCGGAGCATCAAGTGCCGGCGGGTTGGCGACTGACGATACCAACTTTGTAGCAAGCCGGCAACGTGTTTGGGGCGCAGGTTTGTCCTATACGTTGGGCCAGGCGAAGGCAGGGTTTGTGTATTCTCATACTACGCTTGATAGCCCTTCCGCATCAGTCTATCTCGGACGGCTGCCGGTTGGCCTTACCTCCGGCAAGTTCGACAACTTCGAGGTCAATGCAACCTATCAGTTCTCGCCTTCCCTATCGGCGCTCGCCATGTACACGTACACCAAGGGAACTTTCGATGCCAATGCACAGCAGGTGAAACGGAACTGGCACCAAGGCGGCTTGATGGTTGACTATTTCGTCTCGAAGCGAACAGATGTGTATGCGCAAGCGGTCTATCAGCAGACAACCGGGGGATCGACCGGAACGGTTCTGGACGACGCATACATCGCGGGGGCGGCCGGCTTCTCCTCAAGCAACAAACAGATATTGGCGCGCGTAGGTATCAAACACGCCTTCTAGTGCCATAGCGCTGCGCGCATACATCACAGTTTCACTGCTACCTTCACTAAAGCCTGCGGTGGGAAACGCGGTGGTGAGACGTGCGCGCGCAAGGGGTGTTTTGTTGATCAATGCGGCAAAAGCCTTGTGCTCGCCTTAACATTGCCATCCGGAGTTAACTGCAGCGTGCCGAAAACATCGGACCAAAGGAGACTGTATGGCCTTGGAAGACCAGCCAGCGTACATCATTAAAATGCGCGCGAGGCCCGGACTTGGAGACAAGCTATTCAAGCTTGCCGCGATCGGAATGGAAAAGTCCGGAGCTTCGGACCGTTACATCATTCTCCGGGAGGACGGCGACCCTGACGTATTGTGGAACGTCGAGATCTTTAGGTCCGACGCAGACAAGGACGGCTACGAGAATAGCTCTCTGGCCGACGAGCTTCGAGACGAAATTCTGGACCTGCTAGTAGAACCGCCAATTCGTATAGCGGCCCATCCGTATGCGGTTGCGCCAAAGTGAAGCCTGGGCGACGGGTTGCCAGTAGCCCGCATTCGCCGAGAAAACAATGCGCTCATTCGGTCGACACTCCACTCGGCGCTTACCCAGGGAACAGCCTCAAAGCCGTCCAAATAACAGGCTGGCGTTTACGCCGCCAAAGCCGAAGCTATTCGAAAGAGCAAAGTCGATCGCTACTTCGCGAGCGGTGCCACTGACGATATCGACGCCCGTCGAGGCGGGATCGGGCCGGGTCAGGTTTAGTGTGGGCGGCGCAATCTGGTCGCGAAGAGCGAGTACCGTGAAGATTGCTTGGACGCCACCAGCGGCTCCTAGCAGATGTCCGGTCGATCCTTTAGTGGCAGACACCGCGGGGCTACGAGTTCCGAAGACTGCTCGAATGGCTGCGAGCTCGCTAGCGTCGCCAACTGGCGTTGACGTGGCATGAGCGTTCAAGTGTCCAATCTGGTTCGGCGTAACGTTCGCCTGCTGCATCGCCAACTCCATGGCGCGTCGTCCTCCAGACCCGTCGCTAGGCGGGGACGTGAGGTGGTACGCGTCGGCGGTCGTCCCGTATCCCAAAAGTTCTGCGAGCGGCTCCGCACCGCGGCGCAACGCGTGTTCGAGTTCCTCGATGACTAGCATGCCGGCTCCTTCGCCCATGACAAATCCGTCTCGGTCGAGATCGAAAGGCCGAGATGCCTCGGTGGGACGCTCATTGAACCCGGTAGACATCGACCGTGCGGCGGCGAATGCCCCGAAGCTTACACGATCGATGCTGGCCTCTGCCCCTCCGCACACAGCTATGTCTGCTTCGCCAGCACGAATCGACCGGCAAGCGTCGCCAATAGCCTGAGCGCCGGCGGCGCACGCGGTGACAGGCGCGCCTAGTGGGCCTCGGAAGCCATGACGGATAGAGATGTGTCCCGCTGCCATATTCGCGAGAAAGTTCGGAACGGTAAAAGGAGATAGCCGTCTGGGACCACGCCCGTCAGTGGTCCTGACTGCGTCGACGATCGTTCCGAATCCGCCCACCCCCGAACCCGCAAATGTTGCAGTCCTTTCTCGTGCGTCATCCGAATCGGGGTGCCACCGCGCCTGGGTCAGAGCCTCCTGCGCTGCACAGAGGGCAAGCATACTGAACCGGTCCATCTTTTTCTGGTCCTTAGGCTCAGCAACTCGGGCGGCATCGAATCCGCTCGGGCAATCTGGCGTCCAGCTCGGTACGACGCCGGCGACCTTGGACGGGATCCCATCGATCACGGCTTCCGGCAGCGCAATGATCCCTGAGTGCCCATGCACGAGATGGCGCCATACGGCTTCCACTCCACATCCTAGGGGTGACACGACGCCCATACCTGTCACGACGACTCGCCTATTAGCCATTGCGGTTCCCTTTCCGTACAACCTTCCACGATGTGATTGACAAATGACGCCATCCAACGAGGCGCCCGACCGCGAGCAACGCCAGTTCTCGTGCTGATTATCGCGGGATACGCGTGGGAAAAGCTGACCGTCCGCGCCAAGCGATGTGCAAACTGCGCCATAATGTGCAACATGAAAGCGAAATGGCAAAGCGCCCTGACTCTCTCAGCGCACTTCCTGCACGAGATGCTCCGCGCTGTCCGCACTTACCACGGCGACAAGGCTGCGGCGCAGGTCCTCGCGAGTGCCGCGATCCCGCAGGCGTTGGTGCAACAGCCGGATGCGCGGCTGACGCGTCAGCAATACGCTGTGCTGTATAGGGCAATCGCGGCAAGGCTCGATGACGAGATGCTCGGGTTGTGGTCTCGTCCAATCCGTATCGGTACGCTGAAGTACCTAATGCTCAGTCTGTTGGACGCACCAACCGTACTGGTAGCCCTATATCGTTATGTCCGCTTCTGGAACCTGTTACTAGATGATTACCGGCTGCAGATCTCGACTAAGAACGATCTCGTGAGGCTTGCGCTCATCGGAAGAGCCCCTGGTACCGAGGTCGTGCCGCTCGGGCACGAGTTGATGATGAAACTGGTCCACGGCATAGCATCTTGGCTGGTCGGCAGAGAAATCACCCTGAATCGAGTTGAGTTTAGTTTCGCTAAGCCGAAGTACGCAGAGGACTATGCGATCCTCTATCCGTGCGACGTACGGTTCGATGCTGGCATAACGTGCGTCTATTTCAGCTACCAGGACTGCGCGGGAACATTTAAGCGGGAAAAACACGAGTTATGGGCGTTCCTAAAGCGCGCGCCGGAGGATTGGACGTTCGGTGCACTTCATAGAGTATCGATCGCGGCCCGAACACGCGAACATTTGGCGGGGAAGATGGCGCAGCCAACAACGATAACGGAAGTGGCCCGTGCGTTTCACACCTCCGTCCGTACGCTAAACCGCCGATTCGCTAACGAAGGAACCCATTTTCAGGCGGTCAAAGATGGGTTGCGGCGGGATATCGCTGTCCATCGGCTGACGAATTCGAACACAAGTGTCGAAGCGCTCGCTTCCGATCTCGGCTTCTCCGATGCTACGTCATTCTGCCGCGCGTTCAAGCAGTGGACCGGCAGCAGCCCTCTAGACTATCGAAGGCTCACCCGTGAGGGCGACAATGATGGTTGAAATGCAACACAGGCCCTAATGGCAGCCTTCGAGCGAACGATTTCTGCGAGCTCGGCGTCTATTGGGCGTCTCGTGGTTGCCGACATTCGCGAAGTCCGGTCGACCGCCCGTTGAAAGACGCGACGCCCGCAAGCGGGAAGAACACAAGAAATAGACTTGCATGCCGTTAACCACGTTAGAGTTGGTGTCGGCAGTCCGTTGACCGCCACCATGCAATCTCATACGGCGAAGAAAAGTCGTGCTGAAGCCGCTAGTCAATGTTTTCGTTATCGGCAAGACCTTGATTCAAGCCAAGGAAACAATGGTGAACTTCGCGATAGAAAAAGCGAAGTCGGAAGGAACGAACGTTGTTGCAGCCGAGCGAAAGGCGCATCTGCGTTTCTCGAATACGCCAAAAACCAATTGGCGCAACCGGCCAACAAGCGCCGTCCCGGCTCGTAGGCTAAAAGACCGGTGCTCGCGCGGACAGCGGCGAAGCCGGGCGGGTGAACTGTACTGCGGTCACAGCATCGCGGACGAGGTCAGTCGCGAGCGGTTTCTCGCCGCCTTAACACTGACGCGACCGACGTGATGGGCGGATCGTGCCCCAAATTTTGATCGAGCCTAAATTTTAACAAGGGATCAAGAGCGTGCACACCAAGTCGTTAACTGAGCCATAGCGAATTTTTTCCACGGCTCACATGTTCTCTTCTATTCGCGGTCGCGTCCTCGCCGCTTCTGTCGCCATCGTCGTTGGCGGACTTGTCGTCAATACCGGCGTCAACTACGGCGTCGCTCATCGCTACAACAGCGAATCCATCGAAAACAGCCTCAGCGCGGTACTAACCGGTCACGAAGCCGGTATCGAGGAATGGGTCACGTCGAAAACGCAGATGATCGTTTCGGTCGAAGACGCGGCGCTTGGTGCCGAGCCCGTACCATTCCTCAAACAGGTTGCCGCCGCCGGCGGTTTCACGAACGTGTATGTCGGGTACGCGGATAAAACGGCGAAGTTCTCCGACCCGACCGGTATTCCATCGGATTACGATCCTACCGGACGACCGTGGTACAAGCAGGCTGTTGAGGCTGGAATGCCCGTCGTGACGCCACCTTACGTCGATGTGGGCACCGGCAAGCTCGTGGTCGCCTTTGCCGCGCCGATCGTCCGGGACGGCACGGTCAAAGGCGTCGTATCGGGTGACGTGGCGATGGACAGCGTCGTTGCGAACGTCAAGTCGATTCATCCGACGCCCGCAAGCTTCGGCATGTTGGTGGATCGCAGCGGCAATATTGTTGCCGCCGCTGATGCGAAGCTGACACTGAAGCCGTTGACCGACGTCTCCAGCGAACTGACGACGAGCGCTATCACCGCTGCCTCGCAGGAGCAATCGCCTGCCATCGAGGCCACGGTCGGTGGTGCAACCAAGCTGGTACGGGCTCGCGCAGTGCCGGGAACGAATTGGCTGACACTTGTCGCGCTCGACAAGTCGGAAGCGACCGCCGGGATGCGTTCGCTGCTGACTGGATCGGTCATCTCGCTCGCAGTGCTCGCCGCGATCGCCGCCGCAATTATTGGCGCCGTCACCGGGGTGGCCTTTAAAGGACTTGCGAAAGTGCGCGACGCTATGGAAGGCATCGGCTCGGGCAGCGGAGACCTTACCCAGCGCCTGCCCGCGACCGGCAACGACGAAGTCGCCCAGATCGCTCGCTCTTTCAACGCGTTCGTCGGCAAGATCAACAGCGTGATGGTGCAAATCCGCGATACGAGCGAGGCGGTGCGCCATGCCGCCAACGAGATCGCCTCGGGCAACCACGATTTGTCACGTCGAACTGAAGCGGCAGCGGCAAGCCTCGAGGAGACTGCCGCGTCTATGGAAGAGATCACGTCCACAGTGACTCAATCCGCCAGTGCGGCTCGGCAGGCTGACCAAACCGCGACGACCGCAGCGAGCGCCGCATCACGTGGCGGCTCCGTTGTCTCCGACGTTGTTTCGACGATGCATGAAATCGAAGGTGCGTCTGGCAAGATCGCTGACATCATTGGCGTGATTGAGGGGATCGCCTTCCAGACCAATATCCTCGCGCTTAACGCTGCCGTGGAAGCCGCACGTGCAGGCGAGGATGGGCGTGGATTTGCTGTTGTCGCGGGCGAGGTGCGAACGCTCGCTCAGCGCAGTGCCCAGGCAGCGAAGGAGATCAAAGAGTTGATCGATTCGAGCGTGACGAGCGTGTCGACCGGCGCGTCGCTGGTTCAGCAGGCAGGCGAGACGATGACGGATATCGTAGGGCGGGTTTCGAGCGTCACCACGATCATCGGCGAAATAACGAACGCGGCTGACGAACAGACGCGCGGCATCCAGGAAATCAACCGTGCGGTGGCGCAGCTCGACGAGATGGTGCAGCAAAACGCGGCGCTGGTTGAACAGTCGGCGGCCGCAGCTTCCGCGCTTCAGACGCAGGCCAACGAACTCGCAAGCGCCGTTGGTCAGTTTCGCGTAGCGTAAGGTCGGCCGTAGGCGCTCCTGTCACGAGACGTGGCGACCGGGCACGAAGGCAACGACCTTCCACTTGCCCGGTCACGAACGTCACGCGTCTGCCGCCTTGACTTCTGCCAGCGGGCAGTAGCCTGAGGGGAACTGGTCAAGCAATCCTGCTTGGCCGAAACTTCAGGATTCAACCACATGGCATTCAGCATCGACGCTTCGAGCATCGTCTTTAAAGAAACACACCGCGGCATTAACGCAACTGCTGTCATCCTTACTAGCGACGGCAAGCGCGTCGGCGAGATCCACGATGTAGCTGAGAAGATCGTCGCCGACGTCGAATTCACCGGCGCGGACGCGCGCGCTGCATTCGCTGTAGAGGCACGACGCCTTCATCCTGTGGTTCTCGGGCGCGCAGATCACCGAGACGATGTTTTCATCTCGGAGTACGCACGCATCCTTCTCGCTGACGCCGAGAACGTGCTTTTGTCACGACTCTCGACCGACTAGGTTTTGGCCTGACGCATTGGCGCAATCTCCGGCGGCCCACCTCAGAAACGGCTGCGCGCAACGATGGCCGTCTTCAAGACCAGCAGGTAAGCACGCGTTGGCGACCGGTCCGCTGACGGCTTGGCCTTCTCTAGAGAAAAAAGACTCCCCACCCTGCGCGACTATGTCCGCTTCGCGCGGGGCGCCTTTGCCGCGTGGGGCGTCTTTGCGGCCTTGCTTGAGCGCGCCGGCGTGGCGCTCGTTTTTGACTTCGGCTTCTTAGTGCCAGCCGCTTTGGTATCAGCAGTGGAGATCAGAAACTTGGTCCTGTCCTTCACCGATGCCAACCATCCCGGCGCCTTGTCGCGGCCGCTCCACTCTGCTCCCGATTTGGGATCTCGGTACTTCGCCGGTTGCGGACCGCGGGGGTAGTTTCCCGTGCGCTTGCCCGAGTCCCTATCGTTAGGCTCAACTGCCGCAGAGACGAGGAATTTCGCACGATTCTTAGCGTTTGCTATCCATGCCGGCGCTCGGCCTCGACCGCTCCACGTTGCGCCCGTCTTCGGATCGCGATATTTGCCGGTCGCAGCTAGCGCAGCGTTGGCCGAGTCCTTTCCTGCGCCAGCTCTACCTCGATCAGTCAGGTCGTCGATTGTCAGGCCGTGCTCTTTCATGAGCGAATGAATTTTTGCGACGGCAGCAATGGCCTGCTTCTTTTGAACCGCGTCTGCTCGAGCCTGCAATTTCCTAATCCTTTCTTCAATGTTTGAGAGGGTCGTCATTTTCTCGCCTGGGTTATCTGACGTCCCGCACTATGCCACGGTTCTTGCGGGCGACGGCCCGCGTGTGCGGCTCTATCGGTACATATTCCTCTATGCAGGCTTCGTAAGCTGCCGTTGTTGCGTATACCCGCATCAATATCGGCGGGCAACATGCCGATAGAGGAGTACTGAAAAAACCTTCCGATGACTGAGGCGCAGCGAATGACCAACAACGACCACGATATTGAGCAGCGAGTAAGGCTTGCGGGCAACAACATGTTCGAGCTGCTGCTCTTTCGCTTGGGAAGCGCCCCGCGAACCGGAGAGCGTGAGCTTTACGGCATCAACGTATTCAAGATCCGCGAGATTGTTGAGATGCCGACTTTGACCGAGCTCGCCGGTTCATCGGAAAAGGTGCTTGGTGTAGTTGATGTGCGCGGCGAGATCATCCCGGTCATCGATCTGGCGGCCGTCACCGGCTGCGTCACTCGCGGCAAAAGCAGGATCCTCCTGGTAACCGAGTTCGCGCGCACGACGCAAGGCTTCGCTGTTGAGGAGGTTGATGACATTGTTCGCTTGGACTGGAGCCGCGTGCTTTCGGCAGAGGGTCATTCCACGGGCCGAGCAGTGACTAGCATCGCTCGTCTGGACGCGCAGGCCGGCGGGCGGCTCGCTCAGGTGCTCGACGTCGAACAGATTCTGCGCGACGTCCTTCCTTCGAGCGAGCCGGAGATCACCGTGGACAACACCGGACGTCTTGCCCTTCCGCGCGGCGCGAAAGTGCTGGCCGCAGACGACTCCGGCGTCGCGCGCGCGCTGATCGAAGAGAGCCTGAACGCGATGGGCGTTCCATTCATCATGGCGAAAACAGGAAAAGAGGCGTGGGAAGTGCTCGAACGGGCCGGTGAGAAGGCCGCTCAAGAAGGCCGCAAAGTCACCGACGACATTGCGCTCGTGCTCACAGATCTCGAAATGCCCGAGATGGATGGCTTCACGCTTACGCGAAAGATCAAAGCAGCCGCCGACCTTCAAAGGATCCCCGTCGTAATTCATTCGTCGCTTTCGGGCTCGGCGAACGAACAGCACGTGCGAAAGGTCGGTGCAAACGCGTACGTCGCAAAGTTTGTCGCGTCGGAACTCGCGGAGGTGATGCGCAATGCCATGGCCGAGGCAGCTGTATGAACCAGGCGCCCGATCCGAAAGCGTCGCGACGATTCCCCTACAGCATCGGAACGAGCGCGGTGTGGCAGATAGATGCAGCCAGGAAGATAACGCTCTTTCTGGTTGACGCGTCGATGCCGCTGTACAACGTGGTGATCGGCGACGTGCGCTTCTTCGCCAATGCGGAGCAGGCGCTGGCGTTTGCACAGCAGCTCGAAGCCGCACCGGACGAGCGCCCTTCCCGGCCGCCTTGGACTTGGGTGTTCGACAGTGGCTTCGAGAAGTCGATCGATGGTTCACCGAACAAGACGTGGCGCCTGCAGGTAGGGTGAAGGGCGGCAATTGGACCGGTAGCAAATGGCAACAATCGCGCAAAAGTGCAACGTTTCTCGCTAACGCGTGGACTGGCTGCGAGCCAGCGGCCGTAACGACAGCGGGCGACCTCGACTCAATCTTGAAACAATTTTAAGAGGCGACTTAACTTCCCACGCAACAACGGCTCGACGCGTTTCATCGGGCTTTTTGGCCGTCGCAAACGTTAAAAAGTTTTCCGAAAGTAACGGTCTTAGGTCCGCTCGGCGATCATGGGTAAGCTACCGCCTCCTCATGAATGAATCAAATAGACGTCGCAGCCTCGCGGCGTTCTCACCCAGTAGCGCCCTTTCCCCTGCTGGTATGAGCTTTACCGCGCCATGGCACGGGTCTCGCTTATCTACGACGAAGCACATTGAGAATGGCCTGTTCATCAGCAGACAGCGCCACGGTGCTACGGGGTCGGCCGCAAGACTTCGGCTGATCGGATTACCGATCAGAACACGAAACGCGGCCGCAGCAAACTACAGCGCGACAAGACGAGAGACCAATGCTGACATTCAAGTCCGACCTTCACGGCAATCATTTGCTGGGCGCCCTTCCCTCGAACGAATGGGAGTCCGTCGCAGCCGACCTTGAACTGGTTCAACTGCGCGCAGGGCAGCTTCTGTGCGACTCGGGCAAACGCATTCACCACGTGTACTTCCCGACGACGGCAGTCATCACGCTGTTGCACACGATGGAAGACGGCGGCAGCGTCGAGGTGGCGGCAATCGGACGCGAAGGTATGACTGGCGTGCCGGTGTTGACCGGCGGGGATACCATGCCCACTCGCGTGCAGGTCCAGGTAGCGGGCTCGGCGTATCGCATGACCGCCAGTGCTCTGAAGGCGCACTTCGCCCGCTCGGACCTGCTCCGGCGCATTACGCTTCTTTACATGCAAGCGCTGCTCACCCAAGTCGCTCGAACCGCCGCGTGCAATCGTCATCACGCGTTGAGCAAGCAAGTGTGCCGGTGGCTCCTGCTTCAAGCGGACCGTGTACGGTCCGACGAGATGCGGGTGACGCAGCAATCGATCGCTGACATGCTCGGTGTGCGTCGCGAAGGGGTAACCGAAGCGGTTGGCAAGCTGCACGAGGCCGGAGTTCTTCACAACACGCGCGGGTGCATCAGGCTGCTTGACCGGGCGGCACTCGAAGCACGCTCGTGCGAATGCTACGGCATCGTCAAGCGCGAGTTCGATCGGATGCTGCCGGGGACGCGTCAGGCGGATGCATTTGCGTAGCCTAACTAGGCGCGATTATGAGACGGCGCGATCGGGTGTCGCGCCTTGCCTCACGCTAGTGACGCAGCTCTTTAGTGCAGCGCTCCACGGTTGAGCGCAATCTCTCGCGTCACCTCGTGCGGCAGGTCTTCCCTTAAGTCGTCGACGGCATCGACGAACGCCTCGTAGAGTTCGGCCAGTTCAGGAAATTCGTCTTGAAGAGTCGCCATGCCGCGTTCGCGCTCATCGATCAGCGCGGAGACATTAGCAGGTCGGAGCGCTGCGTGTAGTTCATCGGCCGGAAAGCCGAAATACTTCTCGGCAGCATCGATTGCATGCTCAAGGGCAAACTCAACCGTGCCGTGACGACCGCGAAGGCCGGGCACCGAGTAACCCAATAGCAGGGTGTCGCCGCGTGTTTCCGTCGCAAGCAGCGTAGCGATATCTCCTTTCACCGATCGAGGGTCGGCCACGACCTTGCCGAACATGCGACGCGCCTCTGCCTCGCTGACGTCTCTGCTCATTAGCTCAATGCAACCGCCGTACACGTCGATCTGTAATTGAACGTAGATTGTCGTTTCTTCGCCTATCGTCATTGCTTGTGAAGCTCGCTGTTTCTTCGATCCGTTGAAGGCTGATGCGCCCGCCTTCGCGTGATAAAGGCGCGGCGGCCAGGATGTTTAGCCGTTGACGCGCCTCTGGTGCGCGTGCCTGCGCACCAAGGCGCAGGCTCCCTAGCGGTGCGGAGACCTCCGACCTCAGAAGGTCGACCACTCACCGTCAGCCGCCGCGCTGGCTACAACCGGCGCAGGGGCCGCCGGCTTTACCGCGCGGGCGGTCGCCGACGTTCGTTTTGCGGGCGACGGTCGAGTCGTCTGGCCTTCGTAACTTTTCTTCGTTGGGACGACGGGAGTCTGCGCCGTACGGAACACTGCAACGGCCGCGGTTAGTTGTTTCGCTTGGTCCTCCATCGAACCGGCCGCCGCCGCTGCTTCCTCAACGAGCGCCGCGTTTTGCTGCGTGACCTCGTCCATCTGAGAGATGGCCTGGTTCACTTGCTCGATGCCGCGGCTTTGTTCGTTGGAGGCGGACGCGATTTCGCCCATGATGTCGTTGACTCTCTGTATCGCCGTACCAACCCGTTTCATCGTCTCACTGGCCTGTGCGACGAGCACGGTTCCCTCATGTACGCGACTGCCAGACGTCTCAATAAGGTCCTTGATTTCTTTGGCGGCGGTCGACGAACGCTGTGCGAGGTTCCGGACTTCGCTCGCAACGACGGCGAAGCCGCGGCCCTGCTCACCTGCGCGTGCGGCTTCCACTGCCGCGTTGAGTGCGAGGATGTTGGTCTGGAATGCGATACCTTCGATCATCCCGATAATTTCGGTGATCTTGCCCGAGCTCTGCTCGATCGAATCCATCGTCTCGATGACTTGACCAATGATTGCGCTTCCCTCGTTCGCCACGGCGTTCGCGTTCTCAGCCAACCCGCTCGCTTGCTGAGCGTTTTCGGAGTTCTGCTTAACGGTCGCGGTGAGCTCTTCCATGCTCGCCGCGGTTTCTTGCAGCGACGCAGCCTGCTGCTCCGTGCGGCTGGACAGGTCGGTGTTGCCGGCCGCAATCTCAACGGCACCGCCCGTGACGGCCTCCGAGCTTGTACGGATCGTGGTCACCATATCTTGCAGACCGCGACGCATGTGCTCCACTGCCGCAAGAAGGCTGCGGTCATCACCGTCCTTGAGCACCGTCGGGGAACTGAGGTCGCCGGCTGCAATTTCTCGAACGACGCGCGCTGCAAACTGCGGTTCGCCGCCGAGCTCTCCCGTGACGTTCCTAATCGTCTTCCACGCCAATGCTGCAATGGCCGCAAGTGCCAGCGCAATTAAGCCGCTGATCTGCAGCGTCGTGTGAAGGAACGTTGCACTGATATCGTCGGTGAAAAATCCCGTGCCGATCCACCAGCCCCAAGGTTTGAACTCGACGATGCCGTTCATCTTGCCCGTCATCACGCCGGTCGATGGGTGGGCCGTCACCACCATCATGACAGGGATGTGCTCCTTATCGAGCATCTCGCGATATAGCTCCGTGTCAGGCCGTCCGTCTGGCGCCTTGCCGAGGAAGACTTTGCCGATGTTTTCCTGCTTCCGATGCACAAGCGAAGTGCCGTCCTGCAGGCGGGCCCAGTAGTAGCTCTGATCGGAATAGTTCATCCTGTTCAAGGCGGTCTTCGTCGCGGTCTGCGCTTGCTCGGTGGTCATCGCACCGGCTACTTCCTGCTGGTGGTAATACTCCGCGAGGTGCTCAGCCATCTTCAACATATTGACGATCTGAGCACGCTTGTCTTCGAGCATGGCGCGACGCACGCTGTAGACGCTATACCCTCCTATCGCAATCAACGCGATAAGGGCGGTAATGGCAAGCAGTGCGAGCCGGGTAGAAACTTTCATCCTGGATTCCAAGGCATGGTTGCGGTCGCCGCGACGCGCGGCGCTCAAGTTTCTAACGGCAGGTCCGCCGGCTACTTGACTAGGGGAACACCCCACGGTCCTTGACTACTCCCTTTTGCGCGAGAACTCTCGCTGCCGAAGGGCTGCGGGCGAAGTTTGGCGTTGTAGCGCCGTTTCTCGGGTGGTTTGCTACTATGCGAGAGTCGCAACTGAGCCAGTTTGACTTGACTGCGCAAGGTTATTGGTAAGCTCATACGCGGGCCAATCATCCTGACGTCCGATGCAGAAAAGAAGTCCAACGAAGTCGCAGCGGGATCTGATGGAATTGCTGGACCAGGGTTTGCCGATCGACCAAATCGCGTCGACCCTCGGCAAAAGCGTTCTTGGCTGTAAAGCGGCAACTCAATCGCATCAAACGCCGAGTCCGAGAGGGCAAATTCGACCCCGCCCCGTTGCCCATCGAGCGCGCTGCGAAGGAGCCCCGCGTCTACCTCGCTGGCTTCGATGTCTTCCGGCAGGACGCGAAAGCGCACGGCGAACACCTCAAGCAGCTCTGCCGCGATCGCGGCTTCGTTGGGCTTTATCCGCTTGATGGCCAGTTGCCCTCCTGCCTCCAAGGCGAGGAAGCAGCCCGATCGATCTATAGCGCGAACGTTGACCTGATCCGCTCTGCCGACGTCGTCATGGCGAACCTGGATGGTTTTCGAGGCCCGGGCGAGCCGGACAGCGGGACGGCGTTTGAGGTCGGGTTTGCGGTGGCGCTTGCAAAGCCGGTATGGGGATATCGGTCCAACGCCGAGACGCTCGCCGAGCGCATCGAGGCGACGTCCGTGAGCAGTGCCGGAGGCGTGTGCCCAGCCGGCTATCTTGCTTGGCGGCTGGGGGTTGGCGAAGCGGTAGCTTCGCTGTAGGTTTCGGTGTGGCGAATCTCAGTATATCGATTTATGACCAACGTTCAGTGGCTGTCCGATCCAGAAGAAGCCTACGCGCAATGGCAACGCGAAGAAGCGACCGGTGCTGATCGTCGTGCGTTCGCCGATCAGTCAATCGTCCAGCACCGCTCGATGTTCTCGCGGTTCAACGACTACCTCATCGCACATCGGCAGAGCGTCGCGACCTTCGGCGCCGACCACCTCGAGGGCTTCTTCACAGACCTTGCGCGGAATTGCGCGCCCGGCACAACCACGAGGCTGCGCTACCTGAAGTTGATCGACCGCTTCACCCGGCACTTGGTGAACATGGAGCTACGCGCGGATAACCCAGCCGCCGCGATGCTCAACAACGAAAGCTGGCCAGAGGACGAGCCGACGCCTATCTACCTGTCTGCGGAGGACGACGCGCGGTTGCAGGACCTCATCGCCTCAGCGAAGCCCGAGTCGTTCAAGCAACTGCGGAATCTCGCGATCGTCGCCCTTCTTCTTGGCTCTGGGGTGATTGCGGCCGAGCTTCGGCAACTGCGGGTCGACGACCTCGACGCTGACAACGACCGTCCGACCATCTTTGTCGATAAGCACGGACCTCGCATCGCGCGCCGGGTACCGATAGATGCGTTTGCAGTCGACGTGCTCCGCGCATACGCCGACGGGCGGCGCTCAATACTCTGCGCCACTCAGTGGCTGTTCATTACGACGGCGGCCGGCAAACCGATGCAGCCCGACACCATGCTCAAATGCGTGCGATCCGCTTTGCATGCGGCCAACCTTTCCGCGGCTGACGAGAGTCCTAGATTGCTGAGGAACACATTTGGTCGACGCCATCTCATCAGCGGTAAGTCCAACGAGCAGGTAAGCAGCCTGATGGGATTGTCCAGCCACCGGACCGCCACTCGGCTGCGCCAGACCATCGAGGAAAAAGCAGACGAGCACACGGACTTGTGAGACCGGGACTAGTTGGACACCGTCACATCGCGGTCGACCAGTCGACTGCCGCTGCGCGGTATGATCAGCGCACTTTGAAGTACAGATACTAAGAACAATTAGAGTAAATCGCGACAGCCAGAAAAATGACAAGACAGACCTGCGTCCTCCTCGTATTAAAGCCCGGTTCCCGAACAGTGAGCGGTTCGACGCCACCTTTGACTCCGAGCGCCAAGTTACGACGCCGCCTTTGAGCACGTGCTGCGCGACGCTCACGCTTCTTCTGTGCGCAGCCGAGCGGCCCTCAATTGCTCTCGCCGCTCCTCGATGATCGTGTTGTAATCCACGTCGCAGTTCTAGCTGCTGATGTGGTGCATCCACGTCTTTTATTGACGCACGGTAGCCCGCTCGACGACTGGGACACCGCGGCGCTAATCGCACGTCCGGTCTTGGCAGCCAGCCTTCAATGCGGAACTAGTCACCGCATTGCCGAAATCGATACGAACGATCCGGCAAACACTCGTGTTACCGTCCGTCACGGTAGTGCCTACCTGCATCCCCGTCACGAGTCGCCACACCAAAACCGAGTTCAACATCCACGACAAAACCCACTCCGCAATGGACCAGCCCTCATGAAGGATGAAAGACTTCTGGAGATGCGAATATTTAAAACCGTCGTGGAGACGGGCGGTTTCACCGCGGCCGCGAACGTCCTCAACGTCAGTCAGCCTTTCATCAGTCAAAATATCAGCAATCTAGAACGACGACTCGGCGTGCAGTTGCTTCATCGTTCGACACGCAGAATGCGTCTCACGAACGAGGGTGAACGATTCCTTCGGTCGTGCAGCGAGATTCTCGAGAGCCTCGAAGAAGCGGAAGCGCAAGTTCGATCGAGCGAACCTACCGGCAATTTGCGAGTGAGCGCGCCGCACGCCTTCGGCATGGATCAACTGGTGCCTCAGTTGCCCGGCTTTCTTGCGGCTCATCCGAAGGTGTGCGTGCACTTTTCGTTGTCGGATTCCAACGTCAATCTGATCGAAGACAATTTCGATATCGCCGTGCGCATGGGCCGATTACAGGATTCATCGCTGCGCAGCCGGAAGTTGTGCGACTTGCAACGCATTGTGGTCGCCTCGCCCGCCTACCTCGCCGCGCACGGCCAGCCAGTCACGCCGCAGGGCCTCACAAAGCACGCATGTCTGACATGGGAATCGCCACGCGAGCATCTCAATCAGTGGCCGTTCATCATCAACGGCAAGCTGGAACGCGTGGCGGTGCGCGGCGGTTTCCGCAGCACGGACGGCACCACGCTGTTTCAACTGTGCGTGGCAGGCGTGGGCATCATGCGGCTTGCCGAGCATCTCGCGTTGCCGGCCATCCGCCGGGGCGAACTCGTGCGGCTTTTGAGCGAATACGAGGCGAAGGACGATACCGCGATTCACATCGTCTATCTACCCGAGCGGCAGGTGGTGCCGCGCATCCGCGCCTTCATCGACTATTTCGTCGATGCCTTCAGGACGCCCCCCTGGCAGGTGGTGTAATCCCGCATATATACCGCGTCGTGATAAATCTTATTGTCCGGCGCCCGTAGATGGCCGAGGCGGGTTTCCTTATCTTAGCGGGCATGCCAACAGCCCCGATCCGGAAACAGCCATGACCGTTACCGTCGAAGAACATCAGACCGGCGCGAAACAAACTGAACTGCGCCGCACCATCTCCCATCCGTCCAATAATTCGATCTATCGGCCGAAACAGGCGGGACTGAAATTCCCCGAACTGCCGGATTTCAGTTCGTTCGCGGAAGAGCGCCAGCATCGAAAGGAGCGTCTGGTCGCAGCGTGCCGCGCGTTTGCGATGCATAACTTCGACTATGGTTTCGCCGGCCATCTGACGGTACGCGACCCCGAGTTTCCGGAGTTGTACTGGACCAACCCGATGGCCGTGCATTTCTCGCAGGTCAAGATTTCAAATCTGATTCTCGCGAATCACGCGGGCAAGGTGGTGGAAGGCGAGTATGCGTTGAATCGCGCGGGCTTCGTGCTGCACGCCGCGGTGCATGAAGCGAATCCGGATATCGTCGCGATGTGCCACGCGCATACCGTCTACGGTACTGCGTTCGCGGCGCTCGGCCGCCCGCTCGACCCGATCACACAGGACGCCGCCGCATTCTTCGAGGACCACGTCGTCATCAAGGACGAAGCCGGCGCAGTCGCGGTCGAAGAGAAGGCGGGCCTGTCCGTTGCCGATTACTTCAAGAACGTCAAGGCCGCCATTCACCAGAATCACGGCCTCCTGACCGCGAGCCGTCACAGCATCGAAGCGGCGGCGTTCTGGTTCATCGCATTGGAGCGATGCTGCCAGCAGCAGTTGCTCGTCGAAGCAACCGGCATCAAGCCCGTCATGGTGCCGGAGCACAGTTCGCGGTACAGCCGCGAGAACGTCGGCAGCGAATACATCGGCTGGCTGCATTTTCAGCCGATCTATGAGCAGCTCGTGCAGACGAACCCCGACATGTTCCACTGAGCGACGGCGCGTAAGCCGCCAACCATCAGGACCAAAAGCCGGCGTGACCATGTAGCACGCCGGTGACGATTCACGGAGACAATCATGTTGAAAACCACTTACGGCGATGTCGTCGCGCATACCGATGCCGAGGATCGAACGTATGCCAAGGTGACCTGGCGGCTCATCCCCTTTCTATTCTTATGCTATGTCTTTGCTTATCTCGATCGCGTGAACGTCGGGTTCGCGAAGCTGCAAATGCTTGCCGATCTCAAGTTCAGCGAGACCGTCTACGGCCTGGGCGCGGGCATCTTCTTCATCGGCTATTTCATCTTCGAAGTGCCGAGCAACATCGCACTGCATCGATTCGGCGCGCGCAAGTGGATCGCGCGCATCATGCTGAGTTGGGGCGTGCTGTCCGGCATGATGATCTTCGTGAAGACGCCGGCCGCATTCTATGCGCTGCGCTTCTTTCTCGGCGTTGCGGAAGCGGGCTTCTTCCCGGGCATCATTCTTTATCTTACGTATTGGTATCCGTCGTCGCGGCGCGCGAAGATCACGGCGTTGTTCATGACGGGCATCCCCATTGCGGGCGTCATCGGCGGTCCGCTATCGGGCTGGATTCTGAACAACTTCGGCGGCGTCGGCGGGCTGGCGGGTTGGCGATGGCTGTTCCTGCTGGAGGCGTTGCCTTCGATCATCGGCGGCCTCGTCGTGCTGATGTATCTCGACGACAAGATCAGTTCCGCGAAATGGCTCAGCGCCGATGAGAAGACACTGCTCGAGAAAGGGCTCGCGAACGAATCGGAGCATATCGAGGTACATAGCGCGAGCGGCGCGTTCAGCAATCGCCGCGTGTGGGTGCTGTGCCTGTGCTACTTCGGCATCATCATGGGGCTGTACGGTATCGGCTTCTGGCTGCCGACGCTCATTAAGGCATCGGGCGTATCCGATGCGCTCAACGTCGGTCTCCTGACGATGATTCCCTACGGCGCGGCCGCCGTCGCGATGGTGTTGCTGGGACGCAGCTCGGACCGCAGCAAGGAACGGCGCTGGCACGTCGCGCTGCCAGCGATCGTCGGCGCGGTGGGTCTTGTCGCAAGTACGCTGGTGCCGCACAACGTCGCGTTGGCGGTGGCGTCACTGACCGTCGCGACCATCGGCATTCTCGGCGCGCTGTGCCAGTTCTGGGCGATCCCTCCCGCGTTCCTCGGCGGCGTGGCGGCAGCGGCGGGCATCGCACTGATCAATTCGGTCGGCAATCTCGCAGGCTTCGTCAGTCCTTATCTGGTCGGCTGGGTCAAGGACATGACGCACAGCACCGATGTGGGCCTGTACTGCGTGGCAGCGTCGTTGATCGTTGCAGCGGCCATCGTCCTGACGATGCCGAAAAAGGTTGTGAATCGCTGACGCCAACGTCAACCGCTTCCATCTCACTGAGATGCCCCCGACTCTCACCCGGGGGCATCTCGTCTTTTTAGGCGAAGGCCGCATAGTGCTGATGCCTTCAGCCACATCGCCGTCACGTTGCCTCATTTCGCTAGAGAAGACATCTGTTCAGATACGCAATGCATCTGGGCTGAGGCCAGCGTCCACGCACACAGCGCAGCGTGTACGAATGCCGACTATCGTGGCCAGCTCGACTGGTTTCGAGGAAGTTTCTCGTTGGGATCGTTGACCTCAATCGAATTGCCGTTAGCAAGTCGATCGATGAACACCACCACGTTGGTGCCTCCAGCGTGCGCTTGACTCGGGAAAATGATGCCTGTGTAGCCGACGTCCCGAACCAGGTCGCTCAATACCCAGGTCGGTGGCTCGATGTGCTGCTCGAACTTCCAGTACCGCCAGTCCTCGCGCCAATCGCCCCAAAGCTCGTCCCAATTTCCTCTGTCGAGTTGCCGCAGGTCTACCAGGTCCCTGAGAGCGGCCATGTAAGAGCAGATCGTGCAAGGCGGAAGAAAAGGGGAGGTCTGCTGGTATTCGCGCAGCGCGGTTAGTACTTCCAGCGACAAGTACAGCGCCTCGACACCTTCGCGGTTGAAGCGTCCACCTTTCAGCGCGGCGCCTGCCCCGCCCATGGGGCGGTCGGCCCAGCGCGGGGTGTGTGCGCGATAGAGCGTGGTTCCTTTGGGCAGATCGGTGACGATCATCCAACGAAACCTGCGCTGATGGATTCCAGGTAGTCGATCACATCGTCAGTCCGGCCATCCTGCACCAACTGGAGGATCGTCTTATGACGAAACGCCGGGATCGGATGGTTCTTGATGAAGAACAGCGCGCGTTCAAGGTCTGGTTGAAGCGCGACAGCCGCCGACACGACTCGCATCAGGTCACGAAGCGCGCCCTGCAGCTTCGGCGACTCCGGATGCGTGCGCAGCGTGTTTCGGTGCACGCCGGCTATGGCGGCTAGATCCTGCTGCTGCAGGCCCAGCACGTTGGCGAGGTTAGCCGCCGAAAGCCGCGACGTTCCCGTTTCTCGAGCAGACTCCAACACGTCGGCAAAGGTATCTGCGTTCATCTTTTCAGCTCCGGCGTCGATGCGACACGCACATTATACGCACAGTTCGGGCATAGTGAACGGTTCGTGAATCGGTTTGTCCCCGACAACCGGCAGCTCGGCGTGTCGCGCCATCTCTTAGTTATGCTGTTACATAACCTCGATTCGGCATTATGTCGACAGGCGCACGTTATTTGAATCCAAGTCTGCGCACGCTGCACTGATCTGCCCCGCGTTCGAGCCCTAGGTGCACTTGCTGTCGAGGTTGCAAACTGCTGCCTAGCGTCGTGGACCCGAGCGAAGCTGCGCTGGCGTAAAAGAGCCGAGCAAACTATCAGCCCAGCCGGCGTTGTTGCCGGCGCAGGTCACCGCTTAGACGCCGTCTTTCATCTCACGCAGATGCTTGTAAACGGTCGCGCGTCCCATGCCGAGCACTTTGGCCACGTAGTTCGCCGAACTCTTGCCCTTGAACGCGCCCTGCGCGTGCAGCGCCTCGACGAGCTCACGCCGATGTTCGCGCGTGAGCGAATTGAGCGCGATCTGCCGCTCGCGCAGCCAGCCGTGCAGAAACGTGTTGATGCGCTCCTGCCAGTCGTCTTTGAATAGCTCGACGGGCTGCGCGACGACGCCCGCACCGCGCAAGAAGAGATCGAGGGTCGAACGCATTTCCTCGAAAGCCGCGATGTTGAAGTTGATGCACATCACGCCGGCGGCGTTGCCCTCGTCGTCGAACAGCGCCGTGCTCACGCAGCGCATGCGGCGGCCATCCCAGTTCAGCTTCTCGTAGGGGCCGACGAGCCGGTCGCGCGCGGTGTCCTCGATATCCTCGAGCGCGGAGTCGTCGCCGATCTCGCGCTTCGACAGATTGTTCGACAGATACGCGACAGTCTGATCTGAGAGATCGTGGATTACGACTTCCGCATAGGGAAAGAACAGCGTCGTGATGCTGTCCGCGATGTGCGCATAGCGCGCGAGCAGCGCCTCTCGTGCGATGGCACCGGGCTTCGGCGTCTTGCGTCGTGACATTGACCGGGATGGGGGCATGAGTTCCAGAACGTTGAAAGACGATGATACTGCTTAATCCGCGGCGCGCGGCCTCGCGAGATGGAGATAGAGGGCGTGCGCGACCGCAATGTCTTCGAGGCCGAGGCCAATGGAGCGGAAGAACACGCTGCGCTCGGAAGATGGCGCCGGGCACGCGCCGCGCACGAGTTCCGCGAGATCGCCGCGAATCATAGTGGGCGACCAGCCGTGACACTCCTGCGCGATCACCATTTCGCCCGCGCTCGACGGCGTCGTCTGCCGATAGTCGCAGTAGACATCGAGCGCATTCAGCGCGGCCGGATGAATCTCGTGCGCTCGAGCGACGTTCGTGCTGATCGAGGTGATGAGCGCTGGCTTCGTGAGCGCATCGAGCGAGAGCACCGGCGTACCCGACGACGTGCACAGCAGCACGACATCCGCATCGCGCACGCACTCGGCGACCGATGCCGCGATGCGCACGCGTGCGTCGAGCGCCCGCGCTTCGTCGGCGCGTTCGTGGTCGTTCACCAGGCGCGGCGAATGAATGCGGATCTCCGACCATGCGCGCAACGGTGCGACATGCCGCAGATGCGCAAGCGCGACGCTCCCCGAGCCGATGATCGCGAGGCGTTCGCTCGACTCGCGCGCGAGCCGCGCGACCGCGAGCGCCGTGGTACCCGCCGTGCGCTCGGTGGTGAGGACCGCGGCATCGCACCACATGAGCGGCGCGCCGGTGCGCATCGACATCAGCGCTGTCCAGGCGGTGACGATCGGCGCGCCGGGATGCACGATATACGGCGAGAGCTTTGCGCCGAAGACGCCGTGTTTCGCGAGCGCCCCGAGATAAGTGATGAAATCGCCCGCGCCGTCCGGAAGAGGCGTGAGCGTCTGCGGTGGCTGCACGGCACCGCCGTCGCCGAGCGCGTCGAACATGTCTTCGAGCGCCCCGTTGATATCCAGCGACGGCAGCGCTCGCCGCACGTCGTCTTCGTGAACGATGGAAGGCGTCTTATCGCGCGTGGTTTCGGACAACGAGTTCATTCGATAGCCTCCGGTTCGCGCGGCCAGGGTCTTGCCATGCAGCCGCTGCGGGTTGATTAGACATTTTTGTCTATTCTAGACTTTTATTCTGTTTATGGACTATATTTCCGATGGGCGCTCGGCGAAACCCGGGCGGCGGATCACACACGAACTTGGGTGGCGACAATGAACTGGAAGATGATTTGCTTCGCGGGCGCGGCGAGTTTCGCGTTCGCATTCGGCGTGGCGCACGCGGATTCGCAGACCTTGCGCTTCGGGGTCGAGGCGTCGTATCCCCCGTTCGAGAGCAAGACCCCGGCAGGCACGCTCGAAGGCTTCGACATCGACATCGGCAATGCCGTGTGCGAGCGGGTCAAGATGAAGTGCGTGTGGGTGGAGAACAGCTTCGACGGACTGATCGCCGCGCTGCAGGCCCGCAAGTTCGACGCAATTAATTCGGCGATGAACATCACGGCCAAGCGCAGGCAGGCCATCGACTTCACGCCGCCCGTCTACGTGATGCCGATCCAGATGGTCGCGAAGCGCGGCTCGCATCTGGAGCCGACGCCCGCAAGCCTGAAGGACAAGCGGGTCGGCGTGCTGCAAGGCTCCACTCAGGAGGATTACGTGCGCAAGCACTGGGCGAGCGCAGGCGTGCAAGTCGTGACGTATCAGAGCCAGGACCAGATCTTCGCGGATCTCTCGGCCGGGCGGCTCGACGGCGCGGTGCAGGAAGTGCAGACGGCGATCGACGGCTTTCTCGCGAAGCCCGAGGGCAAGGCCTTCGATTTCGCGGGCGGCCCGTTGACCGATCCGTCCACGCTCGGCGAAGGCACGGGCATCGGCTTGCGCAAGGACGACGCCGCGTTGAAAGCGAAGGTCGTCGCCGCGCTCGATTCGCTGAAGAAGGACGGAACCCTCAGCCAGCTCTCGCAAAAGTACTTCAAACGCGACATCATCGCCAAATAACCATTTCAGCAGGCTCTGCACATGGCTCATGACGTGATCGTGCTCGGCGCGGGTATCGTGGGAGTGAGCGTCGCGCTGAATCTGCAGCAGCGCGGATGGCAGGTGACGCTCGTCGACCGGCGCGCGCCCGGCGAAGCGACGAGCTTCGGCAATGCGGGGCTGATCGAGGCGTCGTCGGTGGTGCCTTATGCGTTTCCGCGAGACCTGCGCACCGTGTTCAAGTTCGCGATGAACAGGTCGACCGCCCTGCGCTACGACCTGCGTTCCCTGCCCGCCTATGCGCCGTGGCTCGCGCGCTACTGGCGGGAGTCGGCGCCGGCGCGTCTCGCCGCCGCCGCGCGCGACATGCTTCCGCTCATCCGCAACAGCGTAGCCGAGCATGAGGCGCTGATCGCGCACGCAGGTCTTTCCGATCTCGTGCGGCCCACGGGCTGGCTCGAAGCCTATCGCTCGCCCGAGCAGTTCGAGCGCGAGGCGAGCGATGCCGAGCGCATCGCGAGCGAGCACAGTCTGGGCATGAAGGTGCTCGATGCGGCCGCGCTGCATCGGCTGGAGGCATCGCTCGCAGACGGATACGCGGGCGCCATCCACTGGACCGACCCGCGCAGTGTCATCGATCCCGGCGCGCTGACGAAAGGATATGCGACGCTGTTCGAGCGCCGGGGCGGACGCATCCTGAGCGGGGACGCCGCGACGCTCCAACGGTCGGGCAGCGGCTGGCGCGTGATGACGTCGAGCGGGCTTGTTGAGGCGCAGGCGGCGGTCATCGCGCTGGGCGTCTGGTCCGGGGATCTCGCGCGCAAGTTCGGCTACCGCATTCCGCTGGTGGCAAAGCGCGGCTATCACATGCACTACGCGAGCGACGGCCGCGCTGCCCTATCCCGGCCCGTCGTCGATATCGAAAACGGCTATGTGGTCGCGCCGATGCGGCGCGGGCTGCGACTCACGACCGGCGTCGAACTGGCGTGCCGCGATAGGCCGCCGAGTCCGGTGCAACTCGAACGAGCGGAGCGCCTTGCGCGTCCGATGTTCGGCCTCGGGGCGCGCATCGACGACGCGCCGTGGCTCGGAATGCGACCCTGCACGCCGGATATGCGGCCGGTGATCGGACCGGCGGACCGTCATCCCGGTCTCTGGTTTGCGTTCGGACATGCGCATCACGGACTGACGCTCGGGCCAGTGACGGGCAGGCTGCTGAGCGAGTTGATGGACGGAGAAGCGGGCTTCACCAGTCCACATCCCTACCGCGCGGGGAGGTTCTAGCACTGCGCAGCCGGTGATGTGGACTCGCGGAACCGTTGGACTTGCTGCGAACACTCGCCCTTACCGGTCAGACGCGATCGGACCTGGCGTTCTCATAAGAATGCCGGCGCGCTCGCATCGCCTGACCGAACAGCAAGCGCGGGGTCTAAGGATGGACGACCGTCATCCTGAACGGGCCTCCATCCGCCGCAGCATGACCGATGGCTTCGTTCACGTCGTCGAGCTTGAAGGAGGTCACGTCGAAGAGACCAAGATCGAGCAGACCGCCGCGAACCAGGCCGGTCATAAGCGTGACCGCTTCCGGCGGATACATCCATTTGCCCCGCACGGTGATGTCGTTGCGCATGATCCACGGATAAGGCAAGTCGAGGCCGTCGCCGCCGAGCATGCCGACACCGCCCATTAACACAACGCGTCCGTGGGGGCGCACGGCCATCACCGCCGCGCGCACCGTCCTCGTGGTCGCAGATGGCGGCAGCAGGTCCATTACGCAGTCGATAGGGGCTCCGGCAGCCGCACGCATCCGTTCCCGATCGTCGTCCTCGTTGCCAGTCAGCTCCACTGCACGGATGCGTTCCCCGAACCGCCTTTGCAGGTCCGCGAGCGAACTTTTATTGCGGCCCGGCGCGACCACGCAGCGCGCACCCATTGCGAGGGCAACGGCGACGCACGCACTGCCAAAATTCCCAGTCGCGCCGCTCACAAGCAATGTCTCGCCAGCCTGCAGATTCGACGCAAGCAACCCGCCATACGGAACCAGCATGGTGTTGAGCGCGCACCATTTCGCGGCATCGTCGGGGTCGATGTCACCGATGCGAATGGCGTTCTCAGTCGGCACGCGCATTTGTGTGGCAAACGGGCCGTGGTGGAAATGTCGCGCAAGGCGCAATCCCCCGTCGCCGCGTGCACTCCACCCCTGCAATGTAATGTCGGGTGTGAGCGCGTCGTCGCGTGAACGAACGGTCGGGTCGCAGAAAACCCAGTCGCCTGTTCTCAGATGTGTGGCGTCGGGGCCAAACGCGCGTACGCGACCGATAGCCCCGCAGCCCGGCACGATTGGCAATTCGATCGCGTAGCGGCGCTCGCCGCTGAATACTTCTCGCGCATACGACAGTACTGGCGCGGCAACGACGTCGACGATCACTTCGCCGGTACCCAACGAAGGATCTCCTACATCTTCAATCGCAAGCGGCTCGCCGAGCGTATGCAGAATGGCTGCTTTCATCGGAGTCTCCTTTTGATGGTGGTCAGGCAAGGCCATTCTGGCAGGCGTAGAATCGGCAACAAGGCCTAGCACTATCCTGGGATTGCCGCGTACCTGCTTTTACAGGAAGGACGGTCGTGACAAAAGCGAGCCGAAGCGAGTTTGGCGATTTCCTGCGCTCACGGCGCGAGAAGCTGAGTCCCGAATCCGTGGGACTCACTAACGGCGGCCGGCGGCGTCGCACGCCCGGTTTGCGTCGCGAGGAAGTGGCGGAACTCGCGGGCATTGGCGTGGACTGGTACGTGCGGCTCGAGCAGGGCCGCACGGTAAGTCCGTCCGATACCACGCTCGAAGCGCTGGCTCGCGCGCTGCGGCTCGGCAAAGTCGAGGCGGCGCATCTGCGCGCACTGGCACGCATCGGCGATCGGCAGCCCTTCACTCGCGAGAGCGTGCCGGGACCCATCGCGAATCTGATCGCGACACTCGAGCTTCCCGCGTATGTCACGGGCAGGCGCTGGGATCTGCTGGCCTGGAATGGTGCGGCGGCCGATCTGCTCGGCTTCGACCGTCTCGCCGAACCGGACCGCAACATTCTGGTGTTCATGTTCATCGAACCGGATGCTCGACGGCTATTCGGCGCGACCTGGACCAGCGAGGCGCGTCGCATGATCGCGTTGTTTCGCGCAACGCATGATCTCTATGCTGACGATCCAGCCTTTGTCGAACTCGTCGAAAGACTTCGCTCGCACAGCGCCGAGTTCGCGAAATGGTGGAACGCGCACGATGTTCGAGGAGGCACGTCCGGGCAGAAGGTGCTGACCCATCCTGAGCGTGGCGCGCAACGCTACGATTACGCGAGCTTTCAGGCGAACGACGACCCTGCGTTGAAACTTGCGATCTACACGCCCGCGTGAACCAAACTCCCCGCGCGCGGCGCGTCACGATGGCGAGGCCAGTGAAGCCGGGTATCGAGTACGCTAGACCCAGGGACGACAACGGAATGAAAAACGCCCCGCATGCCTTTCATCGCTAGGCGCTTGTCGACGATCAGTGGTCCGAAGCCGGTCGTCCGTTCTTGGCGGGTTTCGAAAGCTTTTAAGTGACGCTAACGTTGAAGAGGAACGTTTCGCCTTGAAAATGGTGTGAGTCCTCATTGACAGATGTGCAGCAATAGAGCCGTTCAACGACGCTGGGCGATGCGCGCATCGGCGTGTTTCCTCTACCGCCGCGATGAGATTGCCGCGTGGTCTAGAGCTGACGACGCCCCATTGGACCCTCATCGAGCCCATCGCCCTTCCCTAGCGGGAAGCACAACTGATCGGGCCAGCATCGTCGTGTTATCTCGCGCGGCCGAGCGCTGATATGTCACGCAGCCACCGTTGAGCCAACGAATTCGCCTACTCGAGAAGCGACTCGACACGCAGTCTTGCCGATCGTGCGCGGCTTTCGATCACGATCTTCGCTTCCGCGCGCGTCCAGAACCATTTAAGGCTCAAACGTTGATCTCGGAACTTGCCGTTGAATCTTTCGTCCGCGCCGTTCTGCCAGACCTTGCCAGACCTTGCCAGACCTTGCCAGACCTTGCCAGACCTTGCCAGACCTTGCCAGATCGCTCGTCGCGCCCGTCCGCGACGAGCATGCTGAGATTGTCCTCGTAGCACCTTTTCGAGTCCGAATCTGACCTCGCGCCGCCCAGATGCCGCCACTACTATCAAATGGCTTTCACCGGTGACATGCGTCGGTCGCGCTCCACGGGTCAAGCCAGTTCGCGGCCGATGCCGCTACTGCTAAATAAGCCACGCCCACGTGAGGCGTTATCCATAAGGAGACGTTATGGCAACAGGTCAGTGCTGCATTGCGAGGGCCGCGCGCGTGATCGCGGCTATCGTCACTTCCGCGGTTTCGGCATACAGCATCGGTGCGACGCCGCCAGCGGGACACGAAGCCGCCTGCCAACGTCTTCAAGGCTTTGTGGTGCCGGCTTCGGAAATTGGCGAGCCCACATCCGGAGCGAGCGTCACTGCGGTCAAGCCGGTCACCGCGAGCGGAAGCGGTGCAAGCGCGTTACCGGACTACTGCGAAGTGACAGGCAAGATATCCCCCATCGACAGGTTCGCGCCCGACATCCAGTTCAGAGTGGCGCTTCCCGCCCAGTGGAACGGCAAGGTCTTGATGTTCGGCGGCGGCGGATTCGACGGCACCATCCCCAATGTGGCGGGCAACGTACCCAATGGTCCCGTCGATGCAGCTGTGCCGCTCGGTCGCGGCTACGCGACGTTTGCCAGCGACTCCGGCCATCAGGCTAACGCGTTGGGTTCTCAGGACGGACGCTTCGGTGCGAACGACGAGGCGTTGAAGAATTTCGGCGGCGACGCGTTGAAGAAAACCCACGACGCGGCTCTGGCGATCATCAAAGCCCGCTATGCGCGTTTGCCCAGCAAGGCCTATTTTGCCGGGGGCTCGACTGGCGGGCGCGAGGCAGTGACGGCCATCCAACGCTGGCCGTCTGACTGGGACGGTGCAATTGCATGGTATCCGGCATGGGACGATGCTGCCGCCCTGCTCGCAGGGCAGCGCATGAGCCGCGCCCTAGCGAAACCGGGCGCGTATCTCTCGGTGGGGAAACGCCAGGCCGTGTACAACGCGGCGATGCAGGCGTGCGATGCGCTTGCAAGCGCAATTTGGCGTTGACTGCGTCGATTCGTTCGTGCGTTTCTACGAGATTCCCGGCATGGGACACGCTGCCAGCAGTACCTTCAATGCCACTTGGGATTCTCTGTCGGCGCTCGCCCAGTGGGTCGAGCGAGACAAGGCGCCAGTTGCGCAAGTGACAAGCGATACGGCTGGGGTTCCGGGCCGCACGCGACCGCTATGCGACTATCCGAAGTGGGCCCGCTACGAAGGCGGTGACGTCAATGATGCTGCTTCGTTTCGATGTGTGCGTTGAGCACATAGCGCCGTCGGACGCCTATATTGCGATTGCTCTACCAATGCCGTTGTCGACGCTTCCTTGGTCCGCCCGAGGTCGAGGCATTCGCCTCGATCGTCGAGAATCCGACGGTGCGAGGATTGACTTTTTTGGCCGGTGACCTCGCCCTCGCCATGAAATGATCCTTCTAGATGACCTTGGGAGCAGGCAACTAAGATGAGCCTTGGCGTTCGGATTGTGGCGATCAGCGGCTTTGGCGGTGGTGAGGTAGGCGATGCGTTTCATCACACGTCACCCGTCTTCCAAGCTAGTCTATGCTGCGGGCGAGGGCGGCGCGGGCAGTTGGTTAGCCAACCGTTTCGCCGCTGTGACGGCGAAGGTGGGCGAGAAGCGGTACTGGAGTCGCGGCTCCAACCACATTAGGCCTACTAAGTCCCTAGAAAAGCCGGCAGCTTCATTGACCACCACATCCGAGCAACGTATCCGTGGGGTGCCTAAAGAAAGGTTGGATAATTGATGAATGCCGTCTCACCAAGCGCAAGAGAAGACGATTAGATTTCGACCGGGACTTTCACTGTTCGCTGTCGGTCGCGGAGCGCATTGATAAGGATCTCCACGGAATCGAGAATATGTCGTTCGATGCAGGCGCACGCCTTTGTTACGTCTTGTTGGCGTATTGCATCGAGGATCTGGCAGTGCTCCTCCTGCGACTGAGGGTCCCAGTCCGTTTCGTGTGCTGTTGCGTACATATAGCGCAAGCGTGCTACGTGTAGTTCGTCGATCGTCTGAAGTAGCCTTGGCATGGCACACGGTCGGCTAATGGCCTCGTGGAACTCACGATTGCAACGTTCCCATTCTTCGATGTCGACAGCTCGATTCGCTCGCTCGATTGCAGCGGTGGCTGCGGCAATGTCGGTGTCTTGAATCAACGGCATCGCCACTCGCATTGCTAACGTCTCTAAAGCCGCCCGCATCCTTGTGATCTCCACGATTGACGGCTCGTCGAGGTCGGCTACCCGTACACCTCGACGCGGCACGCTTTGAACGAGGCCTTTCGACTCGAGCCGACGGAACGCCTCGCGGACGGGTACGTGACTGGTGGTGAATTCGGCGGCGATTGCATCTTGCCGTAACCACTCTCCCGGCTGCAGCTCGCCTTTCACGATTCGATCCGCCAGTCGCCCCGCAATCCGTTCTTGTAAGGTCATACTGGTCGATTCGCGCATCTTATACTCGTGAAATGTTCATGCCGGTAAGTCAACGGCGCCAAAAAAAGGACCGCATACCGCCTCAACCGCCCGCCTCAACGTGCCGTGAACGACCATAGAGCGCACGGCCTCGATGTCGTCGTGTACCCATCTATCGTCGCCAAGCGTTGCGGGGATTTTCTCACGAATCACTCTGTGAGCCGCGGACGCTCCCCGTCCAAGGGCATAGGCGGCCAGGTGAGCGTCCGATAGGTCGATAGCTTGAGCGGCGACCAGCAACTCGGCGGCCACAATGGACTGGGTGTTCTCAACAATCGTTCTCGTGCGACGCGCAGCAAAGCAGGAGTTGCTAACATGGTCTTCGGTGTTGCCCTTCGCAGGCAGACTTATCACACTGGCAGGGCTGCACAGCGCGACGTTTTCAAGAACCAGCCCTGTACCCATGCTCTGGACGACGGCGAAGCCTGTGTTGATGCCCGGCCGTTCCGCGATGAGGTTCGTGGGCAAGCCGAAGTTGCACGCTGGATCAATGAGACGCGCAGTGCGTCGATCACAGATAGCGCCGAGGTCGGTCATCACCAGTGCAAGTAGATCCATTGCCTGAGCAACGTATTGACCGTGAAAGTGTCCACCTGAGATTACTTGGTAGGCTCCTGCGGCGTCAGGGAAGATCAGCGGATTGTCGGTCGCACTGTTCATTTCCGTCGCCAGGATGCCATCAATATAATCGAGTGCGTCGAGGGCGGGTCCATAGACCTGCGGCGCGCACCGCAATGAATAGGCGTCTTGGATACGTGGTTCAAATGCGGCTCGGTCTCTTGCGCCGTTACCGCCAGCAGGTGAGTCCAAGCGCACTCTTCTAGACTCCTCTCTGCACCGCTCGGTCCCGCACATGACCGCCCGGATCGCCGCGGCTATCCGCCGCTGACCGGAGTGCGGGCGAGCCAGCATGACTCGGTCGTCAAAGCATGACAGTTCGGCCCTTAGCGCCTCCAGCGTCATACCAAGCGAAATCGTCGCGTCGGACAGAACTGCGCGGGCGTCATAAGCGGCCAACACCGCGTAGGCCAACGACGCCGTTGCTCCGTTGATGAGAGCCGTAGCGTCCTTCGCTTGGACGTCCATCGTTGCAGGCAGCCCTGCCCGCTCAAAGGCGGCAGGCGCCGACACAATCTCCCCATGGAACCGGACTTTGCTCTCAGCCATCCCCATAAGCGCTGCGCTCATGATGGCCAGTGGTGCGAGGTCCCCACTGGCTCCCACGCTGCCCTTTGAGGCGATTACGGGAACGATGTCGTGATTCAACATGGCGAGAAGCCGGTCGACGATCTGGACCCGGACTCCCGAGCGATTGCTCGCAAAGGCGTTAGCTCTGATCGCCATCATCGCCCGGACCGCGTCCGGGGGCATCAAGTCACCCGTGCTCGCCGAGTGTGAGAGGACGAGATTGCGCTGGAACGCCGATATGTCCTCGCTGCCGATCCGGCGGTTCTTGAGGCTGCCGACACCCGTATTGAACGCGTACATCAGCGGCGCGGTGTCGTTGAGCCACTTTTCCTCGATATAGGCCCGCGTCGCCTGCACCAGATTGCGTGACGTCGGACATAGTTCGACGCGGGCGTGGTGGCGTGCGACGTCGCTGAGCGCCTGGGCGGTCAGGGTCGCTCCATCGAGGATGACTGTACGTTGCATTGCGTTCTCCGGCTGTCGTCGTGCGATAGATAATAGATAATCTATTTATGTTGTCAAGACGGGCGTCGACGAGTTGGTGAGCCTCCACTCTGTTTCGAGTTTCCGTGGCCTCGCAGGGATTTCGTCGGTGGCAGCCTATGCCCTCGCGTGATACCTGCGTGCTCTCAGCTTGCCGCGTCGCATGTTTCCCCAAGGAGTTGAATTGGACGATGAGAACTCGCTCGACTCGCTAGACCGCAATCTATTGCGCCAGTTGCAGGACGATTCCCGCACGAGCGTCGCCCTGCTTGCGCGACGCCTCGGCGTGGCGCGCACCACAGTCATCGCACGCGTCGGCCGGATGGAACGGCTCGGCGTTATCGCTGGCTACGGCGTCCGCATCGGCCGAGAGTTCAGCGATATGGGCACCGTCGCGAAGAAATCGAAATCGCCGCTTAGGGAGCTCAGGCTTTCTATCTCGATGACCTTCGCCAGTTGGCGTTCGACGGTGGCCCAGGCGCTCGGCGCGGTGGCAATGCCGACGTAGGAAACGATGGGCGTTGGGCACCGGTGTCGTTGTGCTTGTGACGAAGCTGCGCACGAAGTACGACCATGCTTTGGGTCTGGAGGGTTTTCTTGCGCTCGGCACCGTTGCCTTGGCCTACGGTGCGACCTTGATCGTCGATGGCTACGCGTTCATTGCCGTCTTCGTTGCGGGTGTGGCGCTCCGGCGACAGGAAATGAAGGCAACCGGCGAGAAACCGCCAGGCGAGGTATTGGATTCGGTCGAGCGAGGTCAGCGGGAGGAAGCTGCGAAGGATCCGGATTGGCTCACGCCTATATCGCGGAGAACATGATGGGCTTCTCTGTCGAAGACGAGCGCTTCGTCGAACTGGGTCTCATGGTCGTTATCGGCAGTTTTGCATCGGCTCCAGGTCCGCGCGGCACGGTCGTCGTCGGCGACATCAAGATTAGCAACCCACAGCGCGTGATGGATCAGGCCTCAGGCCGCACCAAGCTCGACATCGTGCGTTACTACGACGCCATCGCCGAATGGGCGCTGCCCTACCTTCATGCCCGGCCGCTCGCACTGGTGCGTGCGCCCGACGGTATTGCCGGCGAGCTGTTTTTCCAGAAGCACTCCGAACGCGCGCGCATCCCCGGCATCGAAGAGTTGCCCGTGAGTCTCTATCCGGGGCACAAGCCGCTGCTGGTGGCTAACAGCGCGGACGCGCTAGTCGGACTCGCGCAGATGAGCGTCGTGGAAATCCACTCATGGAATGGCGTGGCGCCCGACCTCGAACATCCAGACCGTGTCATCTTCGACCTGGACCCGGACCCAGCCCTGCCGTGGTCCGCGATGCTCGAAGCGGCCTCGCTCGTCAAGGTGGTACTGGATGAGCTGGGCTTGCGCTCCTTCGCCAAAACCAGCGGCGGTAAGGGCTTTCACATCGTCGTGCCGCTCACCCGCCGACAAGGATGGGATGAGGTTAAGCTCTTTTCACAGGCGGTCGCGCAGCACATGACCCGCGTGGTACCGCAACGCTTTTCAGCGGTGCTCGGCCCGAAGAATCGCGTCGGCAAGATATTCATCGACTATTTACGCAACGGGCGAAGCGCCAGCACGGTCGCCGCCTTCTCAGTGCGTGCTCGCCCCGGCATGGCCGTGTCGATGCCGATCTCATGGGATGAGTTGAACGACGCCAAAAGCGGCGACCAGTGGACGATGGGACAAGCCATACGCCGGCAACGCACGCTCGCTGCAGACCCGTGGGAAGGCTACTGGCGCACGCGGCAAGGCATCACCGCCGCGATGCGCCGGGCCGTCGGCCTAAAGCGCTAGACGGGTCGCAGCCTCACTCAGCGGCTCTGAGATCAGCTACGTGCCTCGGTGCCCTTCAACTCGCTGTGCTTGTGCGAGTGGGTAGCGCCGTACTTCAGTTCATAGTGGGCGCCCTTGCCGCTTCGCGTCGGAGGAAAGTGCTCGCCCTCGACGCATGTCACTTCGAACGTATCCTTTCCATCTTCATGAACCACCGAGTAGATGCCGGATACCTTGACGATCTCGCCGGGCTTATACGAATTGTCGCCTGCCATCGTTTCCTCCTTTGTGAAGAACAACGATGGACGAGCAAGGAGCGTTCCGAGTGATGTGCGGCACGTATCGCCCGCTGGCGGCAATTACGCAGCGAGCCGATGCTCGTAATACGGCCGGTCGCGATCTTCGAGAATCGCATCGAGCGCGGCGAGGTCGGAGGCTTGCGGGTTCAGCCAGGCCTCAACGTTCTCTTGCTTGATCGGGACAATGCAGCGGTCGTGGCCGGCGGCTTCGACTTCCGCAGGCGGCTCGTCCGTGATCGCCGAAAACGACAAAAGATCCGGCTGACCCGGAGCCGTCCATTTCGACCACAGGCAGGCCACCATCAGCAGTTGGCCGTTATTGGGCCGAAACTCCAGTACGACGTTCTCTCCCGGCGCCTGCGGTCCGTCGTGCGTCTCAAACAAGGTGTTCTCACACTTCGCGCGCGCGACGTTCTCATAGAAGACGTCGACCAGCAGCAAGCCGTGCGTGTAGCCGAAGCACGGCTTCCAGAACTTGTCGAGACTGTCGCGCCGCGCGTTGTACGTGCCCGGGTACTTGATGTCATAGTTCGCGGGCTTACCTGCAATGCGACACTGGTAGCGCATCGGCTTGACCACGTACTGCCCATCTTCGACCACGAGGACGGGCGCGTAGTAGCCCGGAAAGATGCGTGAATCACGCGGCTCTTGCGCAATGCGGTTGATATCTGCCAGGCGACGCAACGCAGCGTCGATCTTGTCGGTCGCGATGCGCTTGCTCTCGGTTGCTGCCTTAGTGGTCTTCGTCTGCAATGTGCGCTCCGCATCTGCGAGTCGGGTGCGCTGCTTGAAGAGCTCCTGCTCCAGCTTCATCGTCTGTTCCGCGTTGTACCGGTCGATGAACGCCTTGATCTGACGCTCGTCGTCGGTCGCTTGATCGTGGAACGCGTCTTCCATCGCTTTCGGAATTTTGGCCTTGCTGCCCTCCGCGCGCTCCCAGAAAAGGCGCGCGAACTCGCGGATGTCCATTTGTGCGCCGAACATCTTCACATAGCGACGATAGTCGGCCTGGATCTGCGCGGAGTAGCACATGCGGGAAGTTCCTCGTTAGATGGTCGCGGTAGGGCTGAAGTCGCTTGGATCTTCAGAGCGCCTCTTTGCACAGCGCCAGCATCTTCTTGATGACGGTGCAGGAATAGTTGAGTTGCATGTCGCCCGTGAAGAGCGCCTGGACATTCGACTGCCGCACCGCAATGCCGGCGCCTTTTAGGTCTCGCCTCGCGATCTTGAGCGCGAGTTGTCCGAGGCGCACACGTTCAAGCCAGTCCATGTGAAGCTGATTGCGTCGAAGCCAGATTCGGCAACTTTCCACCACGTGGTCGACTCGCCACTCGTGCGTCAGCGAATACGAGGCCGCGACAGTTGCGACCAGGAAGCACAGCAGTTCCGCCCGCGCTTCCGACACTTCGTTGTTATCCGGTTCAGCCATACGTCAAGTCTCTCATCCTTTGATTCATTGTGGTCCGCAGCGGACGCACGCATCGTCACCAGCAACTGCGGGCACGTGCGCCGGAATCAACGGGAGTCGCTCACTTTCACCGGCGGGCACGGCCCGGGACTCTGTCGCGGATTCCATGCCGGCGGTGCGCGTGGTCGCTCAGCGCAATGAGCTAGAGCATAGTCACCCCGCAGGATCGCGGCCACAAAAAGGGCGCAATGCCATGTTGCGGTTTTCGATGTAAAGTACTGTACATCCATACAGTACTTATGCAAAATGGCCGCCCTGCCCAACCACGTCGAGTCCATCCACCCCGCGCTGTGGGGCGGCTCGCAGCTCGCGCGCGCCTACGGAAGAACCGTCGACACCGGCTACGCGGCCTTGTCGGCGGAACTGCCAGGCGGCGGCTGGCCGCTCGGTGCACTCGTGGAGTTGTTAGTCCAGCAACCCGGGATCGGCGAGATGCGCTTGATGCGCCCCGCACTCACTCGCCTGAGTCAGCGGCCTGTCGTGCTGCTGCAGGCGCCGCATGTGCCCAATGCGCTGGCATTCTCGTATCTCGGTGTGCCGGTGGACAAGCTGATGTGGCTGCGTGCGTCGAAGACCGCCGATGCCTTGTGGAGCGCCGAGCGCGTTCTGCAGGCCGGTACATGCGGCGCGCTGCTCTTGTGGCAGCAGCACATCCGCTCGGAGGCACTGCGACGCTTGCACCTGGTGGCCCAAGCGACCGAGACGTTGCTGGTCCTGGTGCGGCCGCTTGCAAGCGCTCAAGATGCGTCACCGGCGACGCTACGGCTCAACGTGAGACCGGCAGAGGGCGGGATCGCGGTCGACATCATTAAACGACGCGGTCCTGCCCAGACTGAGCAACTGTGCGTCACCCTACAACCGTCGCCGATCCTGCTGAGTTCCTATGGCCGTGTTCGTCGCCATTCACTTGCCCCGGCTTTCGCTGGAGGTATTTCGACCGAGGTGGTCGCCTCCGTCTGAGCACGGATGCGTGGTACTCGAGCGCGACAAGGTCATCGTGCTCGATGCGGTGGCCAGAGGCGCCGGTGTGCGCGTCGGGATGAAGCGCGGCGGAGTTGTGACGCTCGCGCCTGATGCGCTCATGTTTGACCGCAGCGCGGAACGCGAGCAAGACATGCAGCGCGAGGTTGCGATTGCGCTGCTGCGCTTCTCGCCGCAGGTGGCGGTGTGCGAAGAAGAGACCATCGTCGTGGAAGTCACCGCGAGCTTGCGCCTCTTTGGCGGCATTCTGCGTGTATGCAGGGAAATCAGGGAAGTCGTCAGTGCGATTGGCGTGACGGCGGGTACGAGCGTCGCCCCCACGGGACGCGGCGCCTGGCTGCTTGCCAAGGCTGGCCGCCGGCGCGTGCTCAAGGTGCAGTCGCTCGAGCGTCAGCTAGGCGGCTTGCCCTTCATGGTCGTGCCGGAGCTGCGCCGCTTCGCCGACTGGTTCAACGGGCTCGGCTGCCGTGTGCTGAGCGATATCCAACGCCTGCCTCGCGCAGGTTTGAAGAAGAGGTGTGGCGTGGACCTACTCGATTCCCTGGACCGGGCCTATGGCCTGGCTCCCGAACTACACGAGTGGCTTGAATTGCCACCGACCTTTAGCGCGCGCGTCGAATTGCCCGATCGCGCCGAGCACGCCGAAGCCATCCTCTTCTCGGCGCGGCGGCTCGTCGTGCAATTATGCGGGTGGCTCGCCGCCCAGCAACTCGCACTCACGCACGCCACGGTCACGCTGGAGCACGAGCGCGGACGCCAGGCCATTGAGCCGACGCTCATCGATCTTGCGCTGGCCGAGCCAACCTGGCACGAAGAGCATCTGGTTCGTCTTCTTAAGGAGCGGCTCGGACGCACGGAATTGCAAGCCGCGGTCATCGCCGTGCGGCTGACTGCCGCCGACGTGCAGGCGGCCGAGCCGCCCAGCGATACGCTCTTTCCGGAGCCCGGCGGATCGGCGCAGGACCATAACCGGCTGCTTGAACTATTGGCCGCCCGCCTGGGCGCCGAGAACGTCTTGCGGCCAGCGCCTGCGCCTGACCATCGTCCCGAGCACGCCAACCAGTGGGTGCCGGTCCAGAACGGTTCGAAGAACGGGCCGAATGGCCGCCCCAAAACCGTGTCCGCGCCCGATGATCTTCCGCGACCGACCTGGCTGCTGCATGTGCCCCTGCGCTTGATGGTCAAGAACCATCGCCCGTTCTATGGCTCGCCGCTCAAGCTCGTTTCGACCGGCGAGCGGATCGAAGCCGGCTGGCATGACGGGGCGCTCGTCACGCGCGACTATTTCGTCGCCGAAGCAGACGATAAAAGCTGCTACTGGATCTACCGTGAGCGGCCGAGCGTCACGAGTGAAGAAACGCGCTGGTTTCTTCACGGGCTCTTTGGATAAGCGAACAAGCAGGTGGCATTGTGGACTTTCCTTCGTCGGCCCTGCCCGACTACGCTGAGCTTTTCGCGTTCACCAACTTCTCGTTTCTGCATGGCGCCTCGCACGGTGAAGAGCTCGTGCTGCGTGCGTCACAACTCGGATACGCCGGACTGGCCATCACCGACGAGTGCTCGGTCGCGGGCGTCGTGCGCGCTCATGTGCAGGCCAAGGAAGAGAAGCTCCCGCTGATCATCGGCTCGTACTTTCGTCTGGTTCATGCAAGTCATGGCGCAGAAAAGCAGCCCGCCTTCGGTCTCATCCTGCTCGCACAGAACCGCGAGGGCTACGGCAACCTGTGCGAGTTGATCACGCTGGCCCGCATGCGGGCGGCCAAGGGCAGCTATCTGCTCACGCCTGAAGATCTCGCGCGGCCCGACTCGAAGTACGCGCATCTGAAAGGCATGCCCGACTGCCTGGCGATCTTGGTGCCGGACTTTCCGGCGAAGGAAGAGACGCTCGCCGCGCAACTCGATTGGTTGCGCCAGACCTTCCCCGCTCGTGCGTGGGTCGGGCTCACGCTGCATCAGCGCGCGATGGATGACATCCATCGCGGTGTAGTCGAATACGTCGCGTCGCGCACCGACGTCCCTGTCGTGGCGACCGGCAATGTCCTGATGCACGTGCGCTCCCGAAAGCCCCTGCAGGACACGATGACCGCAATCCGCCTGGGCAAGCCTGTCGCCGAATGCGGCTACGACCTTGCGCCCAACGCGGAGCAGCATCTGCGTTCTCGCTTGCGGCTTGCCAATCTCTACCCGCCACACGCGCTCGCCGAGACCTTGAAGGTGCTGACGCGCTGTACCTTCTCGCTGGATGAGTTGCGCTACGAGTATCCGGACGAGCTGGTTCCCGAAGGCTACACACATGAGGCGTATCTCCGGCAAGAGACGTACATCGGCGCGCACCGGCGTTTCCCTGCGGGCATTCCGCACAATGTGCAGCAGCAAGTCGAGCACGAACTGCAATTGATCCGGGAGATGCATTACGAGGCGTACTTCCTCACCGTCTATGACATCGTGCGCTTTGCCCGCAGCCAGCACATCCTTTGTCAGGGGCGCGGGTCGGCGGCGAACAGCGCGGTCTGTTATTGCCTGGGCGTCACGGAGGTGGATCCCTCGCGCGGCAACATGCTGTTCGAGCGCTTCATCAGCAAGGAGCGCGGCGAGCCACCCGATATCGACGTCGACTTCGAGCACCAGCGGCGTGAAGAGGTCATCCAATACATCTACCGCAAATATGGACGCGACCGGGCGGCGATTGCGGCTGCCGTTTCAACCTACCGTCCGCGTGGCGCGCTTAGAGAAACCGGCAAGGCGCTCGGCATCGATCCGCAGATCGTCGACAAGGTCGCCAAAAGCCATCAATGGTTCGATCACTCACAAGACCTGCTGCGTCGCTTCGAAGAATCCGGCCTTGACCCGGCCAATCCGCTCATCGCCATGTGGGCGAACCTCGCCGCGCAGATACTGAATTTTCCGCGACATCTATCGCAGCACTCGGGTGGCTTTGTGATCAGCCGTGGCAAGCTCACGCGCCTCGTGCCGGTCGAAAACGCGGCGATGCCGGAGCGCAGCGCCATTCAGTGGGACAAGGACGACCTCGAAGCACTGGGATTGTTGAAGATCGACGTGCTCGCGCTCGGCATGTTGTCGGCGATTCGACGCACGCTCGATATCGTCTCAGAGCAACGCGGCGAGCGCTTCGAGATGCAGGACATCCCGGCGGAGGACGCCGCCACCTACGAAATGATTTGTCGTGCGGACACAGTCGGCGTCTTCCAAATCGAGTCCCGTGCGCAGATGAGCATGCTGCCGCGCATGCAGCCAAGAGAGTTCTACGATCTCGTGATCGAGGTGGCCATCGTGCGCCCGGGGCCCATTCAAGGCGGCGCCGTTCATCCTTACCTGCGGCGACGGCAAAAGCTCGAGCCGGTCACCTATCCAAGCGAGGCGCTGGAAACTGCATTGGGGCGCACGCTCGGCGTGCCGATCTTCCAGGAGCAGGTGATGCAGGTGGCGATTCTCGCAGCCGGCTTCACGCCGGGCGAAGCCGACCAGTTGCGGCGCGCGATGGCAGCCTGGAAGCGCAAGGGCGGCCTGCAGCAGTATTACGACCGCATCGTCAACGGCATGCAGCAGCGCGGCTACGACAAAGCGTTCGCGGAAGCCATCTTCGAGCAGATCAAAGGCTTCGGCGAATACGGCTTTCCGGAAAGTCATGCGGCGAGCTTCGCTTTGCTCGTCTATGCGAGCAGCTGGCTTAAATGTCACGAGCCGGCCGCCTTTTTGGCCGCGATGCTCAACTCGCAGCCGATGGGCTTCTATTCGCCGTCTCAGCTCGTGCAGGATGCGCGGCGTCACGGAGTCGAGATGGCGCCGATCGACGTCACCATCAGCGGGTGGGATTCGGTGCTCGAAAAGCGCCCCGGTCGGCAGAAGCCTGTCGTGAGGCTTGGGTTGTCGTTGCTTAAGGGCATGCGCGAAGGCGCGGCCGAGCGAATCGAAACGGCCAGAGCGGTGAAGCCGTTCGAAAGCGTGAGCGACCTCGCGCGACGCGCACAACTCGACCGCCGCGACCTGCAGGTCCTTGCCGCGGCCAATGCTTTGCAGTCGCTTGCAGGCAATCGTCGCGAAGCACTATGGCAGTCGGCTGCCGCGGTGCCCGACCACGACATGCTCGCCGATACGCGCGTCGACGACGAAACGCCGTCATTGGGTGCACCATCTGAAGCGCAGGACATCGTGAGCGACTACAACTCCGCAGGCCTCACGCTCGGGCGTCATCCATTGTCGCTGTTGCGGCCGATGCTGCTCGAACAGCGGCTCGTGCCGGCATCGACTTTACGTACCTACCGCAACGGGCGTCTTGCGAGAGGCTGCGGGCTCGTGACCGTGCGGCAGCGGCCCGGCACGGCAAAGGGCGTCATGTTCGTGACGCTCGAAGACGAGACGGGTAACGTCAACGTCATTGTGTGGCCCTCCCTGCTCGAAAAACAGCGGCGCGAAGCGTTGGGCGCGTCATTGCTCGCGGTGTATGGCACTTGGCAATGCGAGGGTGAAGTCCGACACTTGGTCGCACAGCGACTTGTCGACATGTCGCATCTTCTCGGTGGACTGACGGCGGTTAGCAAGAACTTCTGCTAAAAGCGGCGCCAGGGTGACGGACGACAGCGACTTACCGACGGAGACGAGCCTTGGACCTTTCGGGATCGCAATGACCGCCCTTCCTCGCTAGCTAGGACACTGCCCTAGAGATGCGCAGCTTCTCGGCCATTGCAGTCGTTCAGCTAACGACGCGCATCAGGCGGCTACACAACGCTGCGCGGTCGTTCTCAAGCACAGAAGAAATCGTGCAGAGAGTCGTACGCAAGCGCCGCGACAAAGCTTCGACCGCGAGTCGGACTGTTGTATTTCTCGGCGAACGCAGAAGACAAGCTTGCCTGTAACCAAATGTAACACTAGACTGCCGAAAAATCATTACAAGCGGCCTCCCGGGGAACATGAAAAACGTCCTAGTCTTTGGCGCGGCGAGTGCGATGCTCGCGGCTTGCGCAACCGTATCTACGCCTCCGCAAGTCAAAGAGGCATCACTCCCAAGAACACAGCAACAAGCCGCGCAGGCCGCGAACTCGACAGTCGACGAGAAGGCGGTCAAGCGAAAAGTTGCTATTGGCCGGTTTAGCAACGAAACACGCTACGGGCGCACGTTCGTCACCGACGCCAGTCTGGACCCGCTCGGGAAACAAGCAAGCGACATCCTCGCAAGCCGTTTGGTCGCATCCAAGCAGTTTCTTGTATTCGAACGTCCGGACATCGCCAAGATCGCCGCTGAACAGTCCCTCTCAAAGGACGCAGGGCTGATCGGTGTCGACGCTCTTATCCTCGGTTCGGTAACTGAATTCGGACGGAGCACGACCGGAAAGTCGGGCTTCCTGAGCGCAACCAAAGTACAGAATGCCCACGCCAAAGTCGAACTTCGACTCGTCGACGTAAAGACGGGGTATGTCTTCTTCTCGGCTTCTGGCACCGGTGAGGCTTCGACGGAATCCGGAGAAGTTGCAGGATTTGGCAGTCGTGCAGACTACGACGGCTCGCTCAACGACAAGGCAATTTCCGCTGCAATCTCCGACGTCATCGGGCGAATGATGACGAAGCTCAAAGAACGCCCTTGGAAGTCGGACATTCTGAAAGCAGACGGCTCAACCGTATATATAAGTGGTGGCGCGCTTCAAGGCATCAAGCCGGGCACGAACCTGCATGTTTACAAAGCGGGTGAGTCAATCCAGAGCGGACAGACAGGCTTCACCATTGCGTTGCCGCCTGCCGCCGTCGCCACTATTCGTGTCACGTCAAACTTCGGGGACAGCGAAGTGAACGAAGGCTCGGTGGCATTCGTGACGAGTGGGTCCGTCACGAAGGACAAGTCTCTTTTCGTAGCGGAGTAACTTCAAAATGATTCGTTCCATATGCGTCGCAACGCTCGTCGTTGCCTTCGCGGGCTGCGCTATGCCTCACAGCCACGTCGTTTCGGGCAGTTCGCGCCCGACGCTCAGTCTTGTAGGCGCACCCAACGGCAGCGAGCTTGTTTTTGATGGACAGCTTATCGGGCCGGCGAGCCAGTTTGACGGAGTAAGCGGTGTGATGTCCATCGAAGAAGGCACACATTCCGTCGAAGTCCGACAGGGCTCTGCTGTCCTGGCGAGGAAGAAGATCTTGGCAGCGAACGGGGAAGCGGTTGCCATCGACGTCATGAGCGGAGGAGAACAATAGTGAAAGTATGGAAGCTTGCAGTGGTGCTCACGGCGGTCAGCATGACAGCCGCATGCGCGCCTCAGACGAAGTACGCATGGGGCAACTACGAATCGTCACTGTATCAACACTACAAGACTCCGGGTGACATGACGGCATTCGCCCAGCATTTGGCCGACACGATCAACGCGGCAGAGTCGTCCGGGAAAAAGGTTCCGCCAGGCGTGTACGCCGAGTATGGGCAAGTTTTGCTGGAGTCCGGAGAATCTAAGCAAGCGGCCGTATTCTTCGAGAAGGAAAAGGCTGCATGGCCCGAATCGACAGTCTTCATGACGACAATGATTCGCGTTGCCTCAGGCACCACGAAGGAGGCGAAACAATGAACACAATGACCCGTCTCATGAGACTTGCATTTGCGTCAGCGTCCGTCACTGGAATGGCTGCGTGCGCTCCAGTGCCGGTTCACAACGACTACAGCGCTTTCCGACATTCTGATCCGCATTCGATTCTGATCGTACCGGTGGTAAATCGAAGCGTTGATGTGGACGCCCCCGACTACTTTCTGTCGACGATCAGCAAGCCGCTGGCAGAGCGCGGCTATTACGTTTTCCCTGTCAACCTGACAAAGCGAGTCATGGAAGACGACGGTCTCGGCGACGCGGACCTCGTTCACGCCAACGATCCCACCGCCCTCGGGAAGATGTTCGGCGCAGACTCGATCATGTACATCACTATCAATCGTTGGGACGCTCAGTATGCTGTGCTTGCGACTTCGGTGACGGTGGATCTCAGTTATGCGCTGAAGAGCGGCACCACGGGCGAAACCTTGTGGACCCACAAGCAGAGCATGGTGTACTCGCCGCAAGCGTCGACGGCTGGAAATCCCCTTGCAATGTTGATTGCCGCGGCCATCACGGCCGCTATTGCAAAAGCAAAACCGAACTACGTCCCGCTCGCACAACAGGCCAATGCGATCTCGGTCTACAAGGCGGGTCAGGGTCTGCCGGCGGGTCCATACGACGGACAGTACAAAAGCGACGGCGCGACCTTCTAGGCTCGCATCGCTGGACTGAGCGGCCTTCGAAGTTCTCTCCCGGAGGCCGTCCAGACTCTAATCGGTAGCAGCCTAAATTATCCTGCGTGCGACACGGTGCCAGCATCACACGTGTCTTTGCAAGCAATTCCGCTCAAGTCGATGCGCTCGAAGGCCTGCCAGCAAACGGATATTCGAAAACCAGCGGCGGTTGCACTACTGGCTGTTCGTCTCTGCGGGCGCACACCCGTTGGACGGCATTTTCTTTTCGGCCTTTGCTGACGTTCGAATGTAGGCTTCGGTAGGTCGGCTCTACAACGCTCTCCGGCCGTTCCCACGAAAGCGGCCGTAAGCGACGCGCCTCGTCACCGCGAATGCGTACTTGCGACCCCATAACGGCCGTAGGACACAGGATCCGACGGACGTCCCTTGACGAAGTGCATCGTTCGCTCCGAGCCTGGCCGGTGCACAATCGGTATATCGACGATCGCGGGCCAAGCGTCGCGAGGCCGCTGCACGTCGACCACTAGTCATCGGCGCGCCGGTGCACTGAACCTCTGCTTCGGGAGCCGCTAAGGCTATCGCCCCCGAATTGCGGCAGTCCAGCGAAACATACATACATATCTCCGCGGTCACCGGAAAGTAGTTCAGGTCGCTCGCCGATGACGCGCTGCTCGCCCACAGAGATTGCTCTCTCGTCGCTGTGGTGGTGGCCCGACGGTGCACGTAGACCGCATGGCTTAGCTTCACCCGTCCGGCCCGGGGAGCGATTGGCTAGTCTCGCGCGTCCCACACGAATAGGCCCGCCGGTACGCTCCCCTCGGCGCGAGCGGCTGCTATCTAACATCGTCCATACGGTGTACAACGATAGTGGAGAGGCAGATGGGAAATGAAGAACAGTAGACGAGGCCGGTGGGTTACCAAATGGTCGGAGTGCCGCTCCGTTCGCTCCTACGACGCGATACCTGTATTGGCCAATCGGCAGCGACCCGGTAGTATCCCGGCCTGCCATAGTCTCGGGCGCTGCACCCGGCTACGACGGCACGATTACCTGGAGACAAGGTCATGGGCCACCTAACGGATCGAGAGGAAGCTGTACGACCCGGATAGCGGTGGCAAGAAAGCGCGCCGGAGAATGGCGCAGCGGCGGTGGAATGCAACGCACGGCCAGCGCCAGTCTATTTAGAGAGATGGCCGAGCCAGACCGTATTCATCGGGCATCAAAAGCCCTGGTGCCCCAGTACCGGGAGCGATTCGTCAGATGCATAGCTTGCGGAAATGCGTTCCACGACGAGCGCAGCTTCCTGTCACACTGGCGGTATGGTTTGAACGGTGCCATCGAATGCGTAACGACGTCATTTCTGCTTCAGGTTCTCGGTTTTGAAACTGACGAATATCGCTATCCCAACGAGCGTTGGGCAGACGTCGTCTATCGACAACCAGTCCGAGAATAGGCCAAGCTGCGTAAGTCAGTCGCCGGTAACGGCGAGGTTCGCGTTGATCCAGTCTAAACTGGGGAACGCAGCGCGAGTGTGCGACTTGCGCAAACGGCCGCGAGCGTCGCAAGCACTGCTTCCGTGCGACGGCGTAGTCGCGCCAAGAGCACGCGTGAAGACAACTTCGCACGGACAGGGAACGAGAGGCAATGTTGACCCTTCAGTCGGACATTCACGGTAACCACCTATTGCGCACCCTTCCCGCGCTTGAATGGCAGGCCATCGCAACGGACCTTCAACTCGTGCATTTGTGCGCGGGGCAGCTTCTTTGCGACTCCGGGAATCGTATCCTTCACGTGTATTTTCCGACGACCGCGGTGATCACGATGTTGCACACGATGGAGAACGGCAGCTGCGTTGAGGTCGCGGCGATCGGATGCGAGGGCATGACTGGGTTGCCGGTGTTGACCGGCGGAAACACAATGCCCACGCGAGTCGAGGTGCAACATGCGGGCGCCGCTTATCGCGTAAGCGGGAGCGCACTACGGGGGCACTTCGCTCGCTCAGATGCCCTGCAGCGCATTGCGCTCTTGTATCTGCAGGTTCTGCTCACACAAATGGCTCAGACTGCTGCCTGCAATCGCCGCCATTCGGTGAGGCAGCAGCTATGCCGGTGGCTGCTTATTCAGGCGGACCGGAGACCTTCAGACGAGATGAACGTCACGCAGCAGATGATCGCCGATATACTCGGCGTGCGGCGGGAAGGCGTTACGGACGCACTTGGTATGCTGCAAGATTCGCGGTTTGTTCAGACCACTCGCGGACGCATCAAGGTTCTAGACCGAGCCGCTATAGAAGCGCGCTCGTGCGAGTGCTACGGCATAGTCAAACGCGAGCTGGCCCGGATGCTTCCATGGGACCGTCGGACAGAGGCTCCTTCGCAAGAAACGTTACGGTCATGAACGCTGTTGACAGCACCCGCAACAGCGCTTAGCTACGTGTCTGTCTACCAGAAGAATTGTCTGGCTCGAAGCAAGCCTCAACGACGGCCTCAATCTGCTCCTGCGCGGTGTCGCTCTCGCCGTAGGTGGCCGTCACGCGACGGCGATGTTCATGGGGTCGCGCCATCAAATCACCCACCGTCCCGGCGAGCAGCGCGCGCTGTAACCTCCTTTATTAGGCGCCACCTCAGCGGGCTGCTTCTCGAACGGTCCAATACTTTGTGAGACTGAAAGTGTTCGGAACCGGCGTCAGTTGAGCCCGGTCCACCGGGCTTGCGTGCACAGGTTACCTGGATGACCGTGTAGACAACGCGCCGCAGCGGTCGCCATGCTTTCGAGGCGGAACATCAAACACATAATGCTGCTAACTGACCTCTCGCTATCGGTTCCGAGAACCGACACCAAGAACTCGGCGCATCATCGAGAAAAAAGTCCGCGGCGCTCGGGACCGATCGAACCAGTGGTCAGGCCGTCGCGCCATGCAGGGCGAGCAACACGAACAGCGCTATCTTCAAGAGGCTGTATGCGACTAGGCCAACTAGAACAGCGCCAAGCAGGACAGCAGTGACGTTAGCCAGCAACTCGCCGCATGTCATTTTCACAAAGACCCTCCTTCACTTAGCGGCATATGCAGTCGGGCCGCGGCCTGTCGCTGGCGTCTGCCTAGCGGTCGCAACCTGCTGTCCGCGCCCAACGGTGCGCCGCGCTGCCTGAAGCGTCGATGACAAAGCCCGAAGCCCTGCGCCGACCGGGTATTATTCAATATCATCCCCTTTGGTAGATCCAAAGTTATGCCAAGCAAACACGCACTTAGCGTAACCGTCACCGAGCGCCTCGCCTTATTCATTAGACAACAAGTTGACGGCGGGCGATACGGTTCTGCGAGTGAGGTCGTGCGCGCGGGACTGCGACTTCTTGAGGAAGAAAGTCACCATTCGGCGTCGCTTGTCCGGGGCGCAGCGGAGGTGCCAACGTCTCCGGAACCGGCGGCCAAACGCGCCAAGCCCCGGGCCAAGGCATGAACAGAGCTGATAACTTTCCGATCGTGGGCATAGGTGCTTCTGCTGGCGGAGTTGAGGCGCTCGAAGGCTTCTTTCGCGGCTTACCCGACAACCCGGGGCTAGCATGCGTTGTTATCACGCACTTAAGCCCCGACCGTCACAGCCTGCTGCCGGAAATCGTGTCGCGGTTCACGTCCATGCGGGTGGTCGAGATTGCCGACAACACCGCCGTCGAGCCGAACAGCGTGTACATCCTGCCGGCTGACGCGGTGGTAGTGATTGAAAAACGCGTGCTGCGCGTCCAGCTGCAAGACAGGCAAAGGCGGGAACTCAAGACCGTCGATGTCTTCTTTAGTTCCCTTGCCGCGGACCTTGGCGAACTGTCGGCCGGAGTCGTGCTGTCGGGCGGCGACGGCGACGGTACACTGGGTATCAAAGCCATTAAAGAGCGCGGCGGACTTACGCTTGCGCAGGCTCCAGACGCGTTCGGCCCCCAACATGCGGGCATGCCGGAAAGCGCCATTTCAACCGGCTTAGTAGATCTTGCGATACCAGTGGAGCAGATGGGCCCGAAGCTGGCGAGCCTCGCCGCCGGCTCCTTCGTGCTAGACATCCTGCCCGAAGCCACGGATGCACACACGGCAACCGATTCGGACGGTTCCGACGAAGCTCGCAAAGCGATCTACTCGATCTTACGCGACGAACGAGGCCACGACTTCAGCGGATATAAAGCAAACACCTTCCTACGCCGGGTGCAGCGGCGCATGCAGCTGCTTGAGATCGGTACGCCCAGCGCCTACGTCGCACGACTCCGTGTTGATGCAGAAGAAGTCACTGCACTGTTCCGCGACCTGCTGATCAAAGTCACGAGCTTCTTCCGAGATTCTGATGCGTTCGAAGCGCTGGCCGACCAGGTCGTTCCTCGGCTGTTCGAGGGCCGCGGCGTCGACGACTTGATTCGCGTTTGGGTGCCCGGGTGTGCGACAGGCGAGGAGGTTTATTCCATTGCCATACTTATGCGAGAGCACATGGACCGGGTCGGCCGGGCGCCCCGCGTGCAGATTTTTGCGACCGATATCGACGACGCAGCCCTTGGCGTCGCACGCGCGGCGCGTTACCCGTTGCCACTACTCGATGGTCTTTCAGATGAGCGGCGCAACCGCTTCTTTGTTCTTGACGGCAACTGCTACGTGCTGACCAAGGACATCCGCGATATGTGCATCTTCTCACCGCACAGCGTCATCCGAGATACCCCTTTCTCCCGTATCGATCTGGTCTCCTGTCGAAACTTGCTAATTTATTTCGGCACGGAGATCCAGAGCCAGGTCATTCCAACGTTCCACTATGCACTGCGCCCCGACGGCTACCTGTTCCTCGGCACTTCAGAGAATGTGAGCCAGTTCGATGACCTTTTTGAGCCCGTCGAGAAGAAGCAACGAATTTTTCGCCGCCGCTCCAACGTTTCGCCGCCGGTTCGGGTCCCATTGTCCGTGTCTTCGCTAAAAATCGGCCATTTGGCTGCCGTCGCGCCAAGTCGACCCGCGCTAGGTGGTCTCGCCCTACGTCACGCCGTCGACAGCCATATGCTTGAGCGGTTCACTCCGCCTCATGTCATAGCCACGCGCGAGGGCGACGTGATCTATTATTCGTCGCACACCGGAAAATATCTAGAGGCCGCACCCGGCGTCCCGAGCCGGCATCTCTTCACGATGGCACGCAAGGGCTTGAGCCTCGATCTGCGCTCGGTATTTCGAGAGGCCGTCGAGTCCGGCCGGTCCGTTACGCGGGAAGGGGTGGTGATCGACGGGGAGGAAGGTCGTGTCCAAATCATCAGTTTGACGGTCGAGCCGCTGCCTCAACAGTCCCAAGCAGAACCGATGTATTTGGTTGTCTTCGCGGACCAGGGGCCGGTTCTGTCGCGCGAGGACGCGCTCGCGCGCGCCCAAGCCATGCACCAAGGTACAGCGGCGCAGATAGAAAAAGAACTTCGCGACACGCGTGACCGCCTGCAGTCAATGATCGAAGAATACGAGACAGCGTTGGAGGAGCTTAAGTCGTCCAACGAGGAGCTCGTCTCAGTCAACGAGGAGCTGCAGTCGTCGAACGAGGAGTTGGAATCGTCCAAGGAGGAGCTCGTCTCACTTAATGAGGAACTGCATACCGTCAACCTCGAGCTCAATCGAAAGATCGACGCGCTCGACCGGTCGAATAGCGACCTACGCAATCTCTTCGAAAGCACCTCTGTAGCGACCGTTTTCCTCGATCGCAATCTGGTGATCCGTTCGTTCACTCCAGCGATGGCGAGCGTTTTCCATATGCGACAGATCGATTTGGGACGCCCGATCACCGAACTGGTAAGTCGCTTCGATATGCGCCAACTCGGGTCGGATATCGACGCAGTCTTCAATACAAACCAACCTCGTGAACGCGAGGTCGTTAGCAATGACGGACTGGCGCACATCCTCGTGCGTCTCGCGCCCTATCGCGACGGCAACGGAAAGACCGATGGGGTGGTAATTGCGTTCGTCGACGTTACGGGCATGGTGCATGCTGCAACGAGGCAGCACGTCCTGATCGCCGAACTGCAGCACCGCACGCGTAATCTGCTCGCCGTCATTCAGTCGATCGCGCAACAGACCCTGACCAACGATGCCGCTCTCGAAACCTTCACTAGTCGCCTCGGCGCTCTTGGCCGACTCCAGGGTCTGATCGGAGAAGCGGACGGTAATCTGATCAAGCTCGGTGACATCGTGCAACTTGAACTGAGCGCGCTTGGAGTCGCAGACAACGGTCGGATCACAGTTAGCGGTCCGGTCGTCCCGCTGGGCTTTCGGAACGTACAAACAATAGCGCTGGTTCTTCATGAATTGGCTACGAACGCGCTCAAGTATGGGGCGCTTAAAGATCCAGCCGCCCGGCTGGATGTGCGCTGGAGCGTTGAGCCGTCGGCGCAAGGAGATTCCAACTTGATCATTCAGTGGCTCGAATGCGGCGTGCGCACAATCCCTGACACGACCAGAACGGGCTTTGGACGGCAGTTGATCGAGCAGGCCCTGACGTTCTCGCTTAGAGCGCGCACGGAGCTTAAGTTCAATGCGGACGGCGTCTCATGCCATATTGAGATTCCTCTGCCATCAGAAAGCCGCTATAAGAATGGGTAAATAACAGCCGGATGATTCGAATGAGCGAAGACGCGAGGACATTAGAAGGCCGCACCATCATGGTTATCGAGGATGACTTCCTAGTCGCGCTCGCTCTATCGATGGTGCTGCAACACGCTGGCGCAAGCGTCGTCGGTCCCGTTGCGACGGCGCAGGAAGCGGTGGCGTTGCTTGAGCAAGACAACCGACACATCGACGCGGCGATCCTCGATGTCGATCTTAACGGCGAGAAATCTTATCCCGTGGCCGACGCACTGACGCTGCGGCACATCACCTTCGTCTTTGCAACCGGCTATGGCGCCGAAGCCTTGGACTTCCCATACCGCCAATGCCCCCGCCTCCAAAAGCCGCTCGACCATCAGGCCTTATTCAAGGCGTTGATGGCCAGCTAGGGGTATCGTCCTGGGGCGAGTCCGGCCCTGAAGCCGGTGGGTAACGCTCGATCTGGTTTATGCGTGGAGGAAGCTACGTGAGGAACGCGGTCAAAGAGAGGGATGTTGTGGTCGTCGCTGCGTCCATGGGTGGCCTTCAGGCCCTCAGGACCGTTGTCGCTGCACTGCCTGCTGAATTGCCGGCGAGCATCTTTATCGTAATGCACATCGGGAGTTGGCCAAGCCAGCTTCCCCAACTCCTGGAGGCTAGTGGATCCCTTCCAGTCGCACACGCCCGGGACGGCGAACCGATTCGAAAAGGAAGGGTATACGTGGCTCCGCCCGACAAGCACATATTGATTGGAGGCGATACCATTGTGCTGTCCGCGGGCCCTAAGGAAAACTTCACGCGCCCGGCGGCAGACCCCCTGTTTCGCTCGGCTGCTGTCAACTATGGCCACCGGGCGATCGGCGTCGTCTTGACGGGCAAGCTCGATGATGGTGCGGCGGGAATGAAAGCAATCCACGCCTGCGGTGGCTATACCATCATTCAGGATCCCTTGACGTGTGCTGCGCCCGATATGCCGCGCGCTGCCCTTGATGCGGTTCCGCCGGACGTGGTCGCCCCGGTCGAGGACATAGGTGCAGCCATCGTCAACGCGTTGACAGACTCCTCTTCGCAGGGCTTCAACATGGACGAAAGGGAGCGCACCGCGCTAGAACTAAAGATCGCAACGACGGGCTATTCGTCTCCTGCCGATCTTGAGAAGCTAGGCCATCGAACTAGCATGACCTGTCCGGGATGCGGAGGCGTCGTTTGGCGCATTGGAGAAGGTTACCCACTCAGGTATCGCTGCCATACAGGTCACGCGTTCTCCGCGATGTCGCTCGAAGAGCAGCAACGCTCGGGCGCTGAGGATGCGCTGTGGTCGTCTGTTCGGCGCCTCGAAGAAAAGCTGTTGCTTGTCCACGAACAACTTGCGCTAGCGGAGACCGTATGCAGTCAGCGGGCGGCGGAGTTTCGCGCGGGAATCGCCCCCCTGCAAATCGCTATCGACGCGGTCAGGCGGTTGGCCATCGAATCGGCAGCGTCGATACCGAGCGAAAGTGTTGACTAATGTTGCTTCATCCCATTTTGCCAGGCTCGCGCCGTACGCAAAGCACGCATTATTCGCTTCGCGGTGACCGGCTTTATCTTTAGGTAGCTGAGGAAGGCAATCATCAGCTACGACCGGCGCTTACCAACGAATAGAGCGCGGATCCTGGTTTGACGCTGTGAGCAATGGCAATCAGCGCGTTTGCTTGATGGATTGGCGTCGTCCGAGTGCGGCCTTCCCGGCGCTAATCCGCATGCTCGCGAGTCGTTTTCGCTGACAGGTGGCGGCTCGCGAGTCGTTTGGTCCTGAAACAGCAGAGAGTCGTCTAGGCGTCGTTCGCTCACCCATAATGCGCGCACAATGGGTACGTTCTTGTGCCTGACTACCGATGGAATGCGTCATGCCCCGCTTGATTCGCGTCGGAAACCATGAGTATCACGTTGCGGTACATCCCCTGCAGGCAGGTGGTTTCGCCTTCACGGTCGTTGACATAGATTTGACCGGACCCAAAGTCACCGAGGCTCGCCACGACAGTGCAGTTAGATTCGCGACCGAAGCAGACGCTTATAGTCGCGGTTCGGCCTACGCCCGTCGGCGCAGTCGTTTGTTCAGACGTTGACTTCGCGCTGACCCGCGCGGCGCAACCGTTGCAACATCGAGGTAAGTGCAGTCGGCAGCTTGCAGCACAGGGCTAGGACCCTTCTGCACAAATGCACGTCTCGAATGTCTGCGCTGCGCACACGAGAGCTCGACCTTAAGGACGGCCGACACTGGGTCCGACGCCCGTCCCTTGACGAACCGAAACGGTCTTTTGGCAGCGGTTCTCCGCGTGTATCTGCCGCCGATAGCACTGCCGTCCGTAATCGCTCGATACGCGCCCACTCGTCCGTGGCGCCCCCGGGCTTTGCTCGTGCGCGCACGCGAGACCATGTCGAACGGGCGGGTACCTCGCTCCTCGGTTTGACTAAAAAAGAACCCGCCGAAGCGGGTCGCGGAAGTACGTCAATGCCCCAGATCAAGGGCGAGGTTGGCGTACGAGAGAACGGGTATATGGTCCGGAGTCTGATCGGTTGACTATCCTTGCGTTCCGACGATTTCTTAAAGTTTAACGTTTGCGCGGAGGACTTTCACATAGGGTGTGTACGAATTAAACAGAACGTGGACGAGACGCCTGTTGGTGTCGGAGTTAGGCGGACTCGGGCGGGATTCGACCATGCCAACCAAGAGCGACAATGACGAGGCGCCAATTGCCGGATTCAATAGCTGACTAGCGGGAGCGCTATGACACGTCGTGTACCGTTGGACGATGAGCAAGAGTGCGCGTTCTGGCGGGTTGGCGCAAGAGGGCAAACCGTCACGGCGAGTTGCCGCATTCTCATTGGCCATGCCGATGAAGTGATCGGTTCTTCCATATCGCTGTTGTTGAGACGCAAGAGCTACCAGGCCATTCACGCGACGAGTCCCAGTGAGCTATGTCGTTATCTGAAAAGTTGGCGTCCCGATGCACTTTTGCTAGATACGCGTCTTGACGCGCCCGCGGACTATGACCTCGTTCGAAAAATGCGCGAAAGTGATCCGACGAGCCGGCTGGTTATTATTGCTATGAGCAACCTGTATCCACTGGATTGCTTGCCAACCCTCAGAGAGGTGGGCTTCGATGGACACGTACGGCGGCCCTGTTCGGTATGGCGGGTGGCGGAGCTTCTCGACGCTTATTTCGGTCGCCCGTGACCCTCACAGTCATTGGTGTAGCTAAAGAGTAATTGGTCCTCTTACAGCGCGACTTCATGAGTCGGCTGGCGCATGTTATCGGACTCGATAAAGGACGACTTTCGCGTTCATTCCGATGGTAGTCGATAGGAGCACATCAGCTAGAGATCCCCGCAGCGAAGCTCGGCGAGACTGTCTGCAGGGCCCTAAAGGAGCACGTAATTGCGCCCGCTTTCATGAAGGCGCGACGTCTTCATGGCATGGAACTGTGGACCAACTGCTCGAGCGTTTTCCATCGGTCCAACTCGTCGACCATCAGCCCAAGCAGATTGGAGACCCTTAGCAAGTCTTCGAAAGATACCGGCCGGTTTGCAATCGACAGGTGAAGCGCTGCAATCTGCGCTTCTTGCGTGGCTATCTGTTTCCTGATGGTTTCCAGGGAAGATGTTGGGTGACTGTCCATTTGGACACTTCAGCTGACTTTCAGCGCATCCTGTGAATCCAGGGAGCGTTTAGCCAGCTTCCTCTCTCCTGGCTAGCAGCGAACTGGAACGTTTCTGTACGCACGGAGGTTCCCGGAATGGCCTTGAGACTCGCGAACGCACGCGCCGACGGGCAATTCCGCAAATAACCGAAGCTCCGATAGCTCTCTTTGTGTGCACGACTCCTTTGCTCAGGGCCGGTAGATGGCGGTCGGCGGAATTGGCCCTTGGCGATCACCGATCAACGGTGGCTCTGGTCCGGCTTCCCGTCGCCCCATACTGGCCCGCGGTAACGCTGCATGCCCTTGCTGCAGCCGACCGCATCGCACGGCACCACACCGCGTCGTCTATTACAGCAACGCGGCGTGCCGCTGCCGCTCGGCGGCCGAAAAGGAGCGGCGGCCTTGGTCAGCCCGCGCAAGTTGAGAATCGGGCTGCTTCTGCAGCATGCGTCACATGCCCAATTCGCGGCCAAGTCGCACTCGTCAAGCGAACAGCCAGGCGCGCAGCCGTCATCGCCACCTAGGTAGACGGGTCCAGCTTGGCGTGCAACGGCCGGGGGACGTGCAAGTCCGGCGTCGCGCTCTCAGCGGGTATGCCACAGGAATCAGGGCGCCGCCGGAGAAACTTAAGTCCCCGCGTCATCCCATGCCGCTCGATCGAGCGAAAGGCAAAGCTAGAACACCTCCCTCCACCGGTGCGGACACAGTGTACGCATGCTAAGCCCTTACGAGGAGAAACGTAGCGCTGGCGAAGGCGAATACCGTTCAAACCCACTGAGGTCAGCATATGCGTTCCTTCGAAGCGTTGAGCGGCAACCAGCAAACTGCATAGCCATCCAGCTGCCTTCCTATTGCAAAGCGACTTTGCGCGAGCGAAGGCGTCGCCTTGACCGGCTGGTTTCTTGGAGCGCTAGCCCACCAGAGATTGGACGTTTCCGCGTAAACGCCCGACGGACAGAATTGAAGCCTCGGACGATCTTGGGTCGGGCGCACGCCAACCCAGAATGAAACATGATTCGATCGAGCTGACAATCCCCAGTCGGTGCAGGCCGACGGACCGGTCACGCGGACTCGGGCATCGCGTAGTCCAGCGCAAGGGCAGTACTGCAACGCTGACGCCAACTGTTGGCTGTTTTGCGGCTGCAGCGCCTTGGATGGGCGGCGACAAGCATGATGTCATTCGGAAGGACCCAGCAGGACGTCAACTGCAGCCTGTCCGGCAACTTCGCCAACAAGATACGCCCATCGCTCGGTAAACGGGCCGTTACGTAACTTTACCCGGTCCGCTCGTGCGCCTAGTACGTTCACATTTTCGGCGCCTTTGATCTGAACCGTCACTTCGAACACGTCCTCCGCAGAAGGAGCTAACTCGACATGGATCTCGAAACCCCGGTACTTAATCATCCGGTTCATGAAATCTCCCGCTTGGCAACAAACGCTAGCATGTGCCGTTTGAATAGGAAACTGTCGAGGCGCTAGTCGTTGAAACGCCCAACAGGACCGGCTTCCGAATGGGCGCAGGTGAACCGGCCGCACAGTCGGATCGGACGTGCGGGCGATGTCGGCCAGCGTTGCGTTACAGGCCGCTTTCGGCGCCGGCCACTCCCTCAGGTGCAGGCCGACTATCTTTGCGAGAACCCCTCTCGCCACAACGTTGCGCCTACGGCCATCAGAAGCTGGGCATCGCCTTCCTCTAGGCGGTCCCATGCTGACGCCAGCCATTGCGCAAGTGCATTACAAGCGTCGTTGAGGGTGACGTAATCTCTTCCCTCGGCATTGAACTGTTCGAAGACAGCGACTACGTTTTCCTCTGTTGCCATATCGATCTCCAGGGATAGATCGTCTACTGTACGCGGAAAAGAGCACCCGTGCCGCTCTTCTCGGAAGGCAGATCATTCGGTCGCCGCATGACATTCCGGGCCTAAGCCATTCCCCCGCTTGACGGCCTGCGGGGCCTCTCCTTCGTCGGGTTCTTTCGCTGCCCGGCGGCGCGCCCGGCGTGGAGCGGGCACGGCACCTGGCGGACGTCTCAGTGCCAATGCTCTTCCTGCAGGGCACGCACCCATTTCGGCCTCTCAACGCTTGAGCGCTTCGTCGAGATCGCCGCTGGCACCAGTCGTAAGCCACCGCCTAGTTGCATTGCGAGGTCACTGACGCTTCGGCGAGGTTCGCAGCCTAGCGCCCTTGCCATGCATAACGGGTCGTCCTCCTTGATGTTTAAGATCATAACCGGACCCCGTGACGGTCCAGTTCCGTCAGGCCGCAACGGACAGGTCAGGCATCGGCACCGTTGTAGCCCGGTCACTCTTGGTCGCAGTGCACCTCGAAGTGGGTTAGCACGGCGGGTCCAAACGCATTGCTTATTGCAACGTCGGCGGCGTCGCGGCCGTATGCCATCAAAACGCGCCCGATGCGCGGTGCGTTGTTGCGCGGGTCGAAGGTCTGCCAGCTACCCCCTACGTAGGCCTGGAACCATCCCGCGAAGTCCATCGGCGCTGCGGCCGGGGGCAAGCCTACGTCGCTTATATAACCGGCGCAGTAGCGCGCCGGAATATTCATTGCCCGGCATAGCGCGACGCCCAGATGCGCGAAGTCCCGGCAGACACCCTTGCGTTCGCGGTAACCATCCACCGCGGTTTTGGTCGGCCGCGCGTGCTGGTAATCAAATGCAATATGGCGGTGGACGAAGTCGCAGATTGCCAAGACGGTCTCGCGGCCCGGCGCGCACTGCCCGAAAATCTTCCACGCGACTTCGACCAGCAGATCCGTTTCGCAATAGCGGCTGCCCAGCAAGAAAACGAGCGTATCGTCCGGCAACTGCTCGACCGGATGGCCCCCGCCGTCAACGGGCCGTGTCTCCATCTCATCCGGCACATTCAGCAGCGCTGTCGTGCGCAACTGAACATGTCCGGCGGGCGCGACGATCCGGCTGCACAGGTTGCCGAACAGATCGCGGTACTGCTTAATCGGCACGGGCGGATCCGTAACGAGCAGATCTGCCTCAACCACATCTTTGGCATGCGAGAAGTGCGTGTTCAGCATCAGCATCATGGGCGTCGGTTGTGAGCACCTGTACGACAGTTCGTATCCGACGCGAAGTTTCATGGATTTATCCCAGTTCGGAAGATTGCGGAGGCCGGGTTCAGCATCTGCGAGTGCGTTGCCCCGAACAGCCACAGAGATGATCCCACGATGCCGGGCCCCACGCCCGCGTTTAAAAATAATCACCGCTATGTGGCTTGAGCGGCCTTGCGGTCCGTGAAGTGAACGCTTTAACCGCGGTCCAATTCGACCCGCTTCCCGACCCGCATGCCGGGTCGGGCCTCGGAAAGCCCGGCGGAACATGCCCCGTCCATAGTCGTCCGCTGTTTCAAAATAGTACTGAAGCATTCGGTCGTTCGTGTGCGCGGCGGCTGCAATAGCAGCGACGCGCGCCCCCGACAGTCCGTACGTCGAGAAATGCTCTATTGCGGCGTCAAGGATACGCCTGCGTGTACCCTCGGCGTCTCTTCTCCCTGGCTCGTTCATCGGGATGGCCTCCGATTCCTTCAATGTAGCATCGGCACGGCGGAGGATCGCCCGCTTCATCGCAGAGCCGCGTGAGCGAAAACGCGGGCTCGTTCGGCCTCTGCTATGACACGCCTCTTCAGCACGGACCGCCCCGTCGCTCCAAACCCCATCACCGCTGCGAATTGCTGCGGATGATGACGCTTATACCGGTTGAAAAAATCGTCACCCGGAAGTCCGTTAGCTAGCGTCATGAGACACCCGTAGTCAAGAGTGGCACAGTCCCCCAGCAGTGCAACGGCGTCTTCCAGAGTCGAGTACCGGTGCGTAAGAGGCTCATCGTTGAAAAGAGTGTGAAACTCTTGGTATGACACCAGGCGCTGTTGCTTCGCAGCTTATTGCAGCAGAGATGCGACAGCACCGGTCTGATGGGTATTGTGCATAGGCCACCGTAGGACCGAAAAACGGTTACCGACTGACGTCGGGCAATTCAAGGCCGGATCCTGGTGATGCGATTTTCGCTTCACAAATCGAGGGTTATAAAAGTCCCAATATACCTCGTCGGTCGGAACGTCAACTAACGTTGTGCGCATCTCATGCAGCCGTGATGGAGGCCAACGTTCGCGCGTGGTCGTTCAAGGCATTCGGTGACATCAGAAACCGGAGGGCTCTAAGCGGTGTGTATTAGTTAGCAACTTAAACGGTTTGGTAGTGCTGTGTCGCACAAGCAATCTATATCAGTCGAGCGCGCGCTTGCGGGACTACGGGGTGACGTCTATAAAATTAGAGCGCGATCTCAAAGAATTGCCCACGTTTAGGCGAGACGCTTATGAACCTCTAGGCCCTACGTGTTTTGATTATGACGCGGGGCATCTACTTCACGCTCGTCTTGTCGTGGTAGCAGTGTGGATCGGCATTCCTAGAGACGCAAATACCGCAGTCGTGGCTGGAGCAGGCGAATGAACAAGATCGTCATAGCCGGTGCCGTAGCGATCTCCACAATGGCCGGTAGAGCGTATGCGCAAAGCAGTGTTACGCTCTACGGGCTGATCGACGCGGGTCTGACCTACACGAACAACCAAATCACTGGGACAGGCGGCGGACACAGCAACTGGGAGATGACGAGCGGTGCGGTGCAATACAGCCGCTGGGGACTGCGCGGAGCTGAAGCCGTTGGCGGAGGACTGACGGCCATCTTCGACTTGGAGAACGGCTTCAATCTGAACAGCGGGCAGTTCGCGTCGAGCAATCGCGTCTTCAACCTCCAGGCTTATTTGGGCTTGTCGAGCCGCGAATACGGCGCGCTGACGATCGGCCGCCAAACCGACGGCATGGTCGATTTCGTTGCCCCACTTTCATTGACCGGGACGGAGTTCGGCGGGAGGCATTTCGCGCACCCGTTAGACAACGACAATCTGAACGATTCGTTTCAAATAAATAACTCCGTGAAGTATCTGAGCCCGAATTTCGCGGGCTTTAAGTTCGGCGCACTGTACGGCTTTTCCAGTCAGGCAGGTGGATTTACAAATAATCGCGCCTATAGCTTCGGCATGTCGTATGCATCCGGGGCGTGGAACTTCGGCGCCGGTTACCTTCAACTCAACAGTTCCGCGCGCACGCCGGCACAGCTGAATCCGAATGGCGCAGTCACCGATACAACCGGCTCGTCCTTACAGGGCGCGCTCGCACCGACCGCCGTGCCTCTAGGCGTGCTGGCGAGCAGTCAGAAGACCTTTGGCGCTGGCGTGAACTACGCCTTCGGCCCAGCTATAGCGGGTTTCGTGTACTCCCACAGCAAGTTCTCCCAGTTCTTCCAGAACTCCTTAAGCGGGACTTTTCAGAACTTCGAAGGCAATCTTCGCTATGCACTGATGCCGGCGGTCGAATTGTCGGGTGCGTACACCTATACGCGGGCCGGTGGAAATGGGGGCGCCGGGGGGATACCTCACTCGCATCAGGTGAGCGCCATGGCCGACTACCGGTTATCTAGGCGCACCGATGTCTACATACAGGGCGTGTGGCAACGGGTAAGCCCGAGCGGCAATTCGCCCTTGGGCGTCGCATGGATCAATGGCGTCACCGAACCGTCATCCACGAGCAACCAACTCGAGGCGACCGTCGGCCTGAGGCATCGCTTCTAGGCCGACGGACTCCGTGGGTCGCCTGAAAACCGGTACCAGGGAGACCACCGCGGCCCGAATATTCCCTGAAGGTAGCGCTCCAGCGACGGATAACAGCGGCCGATCGGGTGTTACGAGTGTTTGAGTGTCCGACGCGACCAATCGCCGAATGTCAGGACGCGGGCGGACTTGGAAGGTCGCTGGGTGGTCAACCGCCGATTCACGCGAGCGTCCTGTGTTGGCACCAAACAAACCCACCTTACGTATTTGATCTCGTCGCTTACATCGCCTCGTTCCGCAGATAGGTCTCCATCGGTCTTACGCCGGCGACGCGGCGTTAGGGCGTTCGGGTCGGCGGCCCCCGATAGCGCGATCGCGGCAAGGTCCAAGATGACTTCTTTCCTTTATCGATCGAACAGCATCAACATCAGGTACGCATAGAGCGTGACCGCGAGAAAAAGCCCCATGCGCACGGCAAACGCGGTGTAGACGTCCTTTCCAGCCACGCTGTCCTGCACCGACTGGCCCAGCAGGATGATCATCGTGACGAGACTGCTGGTCCAAAAGCCTGGCGAGTACCGGGTCGAAGCGATGCGGTAAAGCCTGCACCCGACGAGCAGGCCGAAGAGCAGCATCCACAGGAAAAACATCCACAGGTTCACGGAGAGCTTGAGCGCGAACCAGAACGCGATTGCGAGCAGGCCGCCGAAGAGCGTCGAGCCGACGAGCTCGCGCGCCGCGTTACGGGCCGTCGCCGTGCAACTCTGTTGGCCGAGGCTGACGGACTTCATGATGACCGGCATATAGCTCGCCGGGTCGGTCATCGCGAGCAGATATGCCGGCATGACCACGAGCGCGGCACGCAGCGCGAACATCGCCGCCCGGTCGGCAGGCATGGCCTGCGCGGCACGCTGCGGGCGCGCGTCCGCCGTATTGGGAAACAGCGCGTGCACGAGCGCCGAAACCAGCACGGCGAGTAGGAGCCCCTTCACCAACGCGCCGACCACAGTCGTAGCCACCTGAAAGTCGGCCGTGCCCGCGGCGGAAATCATCGTGAGTCCGGCCACGAGGAAGGTCGCGACGAGATTGTTGCCACCGCTCAAGCCGTAGCGGAACGCGAGAAACAGCAGCAGGCCGACGAGCAACACGCCGGCGATCGCGTAATGCCTGAGCAGCGGGACCAGTAAAAGGCCGCTGCCCGTAGTGAGCATCACGACGAGACTCAGCATCACGCCTGCCTTGAGCGGCATCGGCCGGGTTTGCGTGGCGAGCAGAAAGACGGCGAACACTGGCGCGATCACGGGAATCGGCAGATCCAGCGCGAAGCTGATCGCGAGACACAGCGCCGTGCCGGTCGCCATGCGCAGCGTGCGTCGGCCGCGCAGCCGGAGGCCGGTTTGCATGGCCGTCATCAGTAGATGTAGGAGATCCAGCTCATCGCACGCAAGAAAGCGCGGCCGAGCGGATTGAGGGGATTGCGCTGACTCGGAAACGCCATGACCTCGGCCTGTCCGCCCACACGGATATTGGAAAGACGCGCGCGCTCGCCCGGATCGAACTCGACGATTACCGGGAAGCGTTGTGCGGGACGCAGCCAGTCGCGGCTGTTCTGCACCGTCGGCAGGCTGCCGGGCGGCGCGTCCTGTCCCACGCTCACGCCATAGCCGATGCTGCGCACTCGCCCTTCGAAGACGTCACCGGGCAGCGCATCCAGCGCAATGGCGACGCGGGTGCCTGGTCTCAGATGGCCCAGATTGTTTTCGGTCATGTCCGCGCTGATCCAGACGTCGCGGATTGCGATCAGCGTCATGACGGGCTTGCCCGCCGCCGCGAACTGGCCGACTTCGGTGCCGAGATCCGTGATGACGCCGCCCGTGCGCGCCGTGATGCGCGTGTTGGTCAAATCGAGCTCCGCCTTCTCGACCGCGGCCGCGGCGCTGCGCAACTGCGCGTTCTCCGCTTCGACGCCGCCTTGCTGCTCCCGTGCGCGCTCGACTTCGGCACGCGCCGCCGCGACCTGACTTTGCGCCTGCTCGTAGGTGGCACGCGCGACTTCGAGCCGCCGCAGCGAGATCGTGCCCTCGTCCTCGCGATAGAGCCTTTCGAGCCGCTCGCTGTCCTGCCGCGCCTTGACCTCGTTCGCGACCGCCGCACGCAACGATGCGCGCGCCGAATCGATTCCGGCCGTGCCCGCGCCGATCTGGCGGCGCATGGTTTCGAGCTCCGAGCGCGCCCGGTCGGCGGCGATGCGATATTGCTCGGTGTCGATCTCGAACAGGACGTCGCCCGCGTTGACCTCCTGGTTGTCACGGACCAGCACGCGCGTCACGCGGCCCGAGACTTCGGCCGCGACAGGCACGACATACGCCTGCACGCGCGCCTGGTGCGTGTAGGGCGTGAAGCGGTCGGCGAGCAGATACCAGATCAGGCTCAGTACGATCAGCGCGACGACCCACTTCACCGCACTGCCCGACGGATCGGCGGCCGGCGCCAGCGGCGGCGCTTGCGACGGCGTCTGCGCCGGCGCGGCCCGGGTCGGCTCGGACGTTTCGCTCATCGCGACGCTCCTTCAGACGTGCCGTCCACCTCGTTCAGCAAGTCGCCCCAGTCGGTGCGTCGCTGCATCTGTTGGCGCGTCGCGGCATCGACGAGCGGCTGCCGCGTGATCCAGCCGCCGCCCAGCGCCTTGTAAAGCGCGATCAGGCTGCCCGCCGCGTTGCGCCGGTTGACGACATACGCGTCCTGCTGTGCGAAGAGCGCACGCTGTGCATCGAGCACGCGCTGGAAGTCCGAATACCCTTCACGGTAGACGGTATTGGCGAGTGTAAGCGAACGCCGCGCCGCGCCTTGTGCGTCGTTCAGGATGCTGTCGCGCCGCAACGCGGCGAGGAGCGCGGTCGCGGCATCGTCGGCTTCGCGCGCGGCTTCGCGCACCGTGTTCTGGTATGTGACCGTCAACTGCTGCAAGCGGGCGTCCTGGACGCGCACGTTGTTCGTGATCCTGCCGTGATCGAACACGTTCCAGACGACGCTCGGGCCGGCCGCGACAGCCAGCGTATTCGGCGATCCCGTGAGCGAGCTCGCGCTCCAGACGAGCGTGCCGAGCAACGACACCGATGGATACAAATCGGCTTTCGCGACGCCGATGAGCGCCGACTGAGCCGCCATCTGATACTCGGCGGCACGGACGTCCGGGCGACGCAACAGAAGTTCGGCGGGCACGTCCTGCAGCACGGCGCGGTCCACGAGCGGAATCACGCCTTCCTTGCCGGACGACGCATCGAGTTCCGGCAGCGGTCCGGGCGGACGTCCCAGCAGCATCGACAGCGCGTGGCGCGCGAGGACGATCTGGCTCTCGAGATCAGGGATGCTGCTCAGTGTGCCCAGATATTGCGTCTTCGCCTGCTGGAGGTCCAGCTCATCCGTCTCGCCGGCTTTGAAGAGCTTCTGCGCGATGTCGTAGCTGCGCCGCTGCAACTGCCCGTTCTCGCGCGCAATGCGCAGGCGCGCTTCGGCGGTGCGCAGCGTGAAATAGGTATCGGCGACCTGCGCGTGCAACAGGACGAGAGCGGCTTCGCGGTTCGCCTGCGCGGCAAAGAACGCCGCGTCGGCCGACTCGATCGCGCGGGCGAAACGCCCCCAGAAGTCGAGTTCCCATCCGACGACGAAGCCCGCGCCATACTGCAGATAGACGCCCGAGCGCGTATTGAACCCGTCCGACCGCTTGCGCGCCGAGGCGAGCACCTCGGCACTCGCCTGCTGTACCTGAGGATAGCGTCCCGCGAGCGCGATGCCGAGTTGCGCGCGCGCTTCGATCACGCGCAGACCCGCGATCTTCAGATCGCCATTGCCCGCATCCGCCAGTGCGATGAGATGCCCGATGGTCTCGTCGCCGAAGATCGTCCACCATTCGCGGATATCGGGCTGCGCTGCCTGTTGCGTGACCGTCCCGAGCGTCGCGCTGCTCCAGCGCCCGCTCCATTCCTCTTGTTGCGGGTGAAAGTCGGGGCCCACGTGCATGCAGCCGCTCATGCACCCCGCAATGCACGCGACGACGCAGCCCGCCAGGCGCAGACGTGGCATCCCGCATGGGGACATTGAAGGTGACATGGCCTCGTCCGCGCTGCAGCCTTCAGGACCGGTTCCGCTCTGTCAGCGTATCCGGGCCCGGCTGGTCATTCACCCAACGCCAAAACAGCTTGTAAGCCACCGCGAGCATCACGGGACCGATGAACAGGCCGATCACCCCGCCCGTCACCATGCCGCCGAGCGCGCCGATCAGCACCACGGGCATCGGCACGGCAACGCCACGTCCGAGCAACAGCGGCTTGAGCACGTTATCCGCGAGGCCGGCGACGAAAACATAGACGGAGAACACGATCGTTCCGGTACTGACGCCGCTCGTGACAATCACGAAAATGATGACGGGAACCGTAATCAACGTCGCGGGCAGCTGCATGATTCCGATCAGCAGCACGGCGAGCGCGAGCAGACCCGCGCCGGGGATGCCCATGACGACGAACGCGATGCCGATCAGCAGCATCTGGATGAACGCGATACCGACGACGCCTTGCGCCACGGCCCGAATCGTGGCCGTGCAAAGTTCCGCGATCTCCCGGCCGTTGTCCGGGCCGGAAATACGGGAGGCGATCCGTATCGCGCTCTGATGACCTTCTTCGCCGTGCGCCATGAAGATGCCCGCGACGATCAGCGCCACAAAGAAGACGAGCAGCCCGGCGCCCAGTCCGGTGACCGTGCCGAGCACCGCGAGGCCGGCTTGCTTGAGCTGAGGCGCGAACTTCGTCGCGAGACCGGACAGATCCGTCGAAGCCTGCGTCCAGAAGTCGAATACCCGCTGCCCCACGAGCGGCCATGTGGCCACCGATTCGGCGGGCGGCGGTATCATGAAGCTGCCGCTCCTGAAAACGGCCATGCCGCGCTCGATCGAACTGGCCACCGCGACGCCGAGCAGATACGTCGGTACAAGAACGACGACGAAAGCGACGAAGACGATCAACGTGGCAATGAGGCCGTCCTTGCCGGCCAGCGGACCGCGAAGCCGCACCTGAAGCGGATACAGCGTCACCGCGAGAATCAACGCCCAGACCATCAGGTCGAGGAACGGAACAAACACGCGGAAAGAAAAGACGGCGAGAACGGCAATGAGTCCCGCACGAATCAGGACGTCGAGCATTTCTCTGGAGAGCATGCGTTCGGTAATCGGCGATAGCATCTCAATGCCTCCTCGCAGCTTGCCGCCGCTTGTTCGGACGGCAAACCGCTTGCCTGGGACCCACTTCCACTAAAAGATGCGCTCGCCCTTATGCGTACATCGATTCGGGCTCGGCGCGTGCATCAACTCGTTCCGGCCGGCGCATGGGCGCTGCGTAGACGGCGCTGAACGAGCAGCAAGAGCGGCGTCGTGGCCATCGAGAGCGCGACGACCAGCGTGACCAGCGACGCCTGACGCTGGTCGATGACACGCGCAGTCAGCGAAGCGGCCATCACCACAAACGCAAACTCGCCGCCTTGCGACAGCAGAATGGCAAAGTAGCCGCGCTGCGAGGCCGGCACCTCGAACCGGTTCGCCAGAAACCATTGCGCGATCGTCTTGATGCCGACCACCGCCACGACCAGCACCGCAACGCGCACCGGCTCGCGCGTCAACACGCTGAAATCCATAGACATGCCCACGGCAATGAAAAACAGACCGAGCAGCAGACCCTTGAACGGCGCCATGTCGACCTCGACTTCGTGGCGATAATCCGAATCGGCGAGCAGCACGCCTGCGACGAACGCACCCAGCGACATCGACAGATGCACGCTTTGCATCAGCAACGCAATGCTGATAATCCAGAAAAGCGCGAATGCCGTGAAGATCTCGGGAACGCCGGTGCTCCGGATGAGTTGCAAGACGACGTGCAGCAGGTAGCGGCCCGCCAGCGCAATCGCGGCCAACATGGCGAGCGCCTTTAGGGCCGTGAGCCAGCCGGGCTGTGCCACCGGGGTGGGGACGGTCGGGCCGAGCAACGGCAGCAGCGCAATGAGCGGGATGGCTGCCATGTCTTGGAAGAGCAGGATCCCGAAGCCGGCGCGGCCCGTCGGCGTGTCCATCGACTTGCGCTCTTGAAGCTCGGACATCACCATTGCCGTCGATGACAGCGAGAGCGCAAGTCCGCCCGTCATCGCAATCCGCCACGACAATCCGAGGAGCATGAAGATCGCTAGCAACGCCGCGGCACACACGGTCATCTGCATGGCGCCGTAGCCGAAGATGGTGCGGCGCATGGCCCATAAAGCGTCAACCCTCATTTCGAGGCCGATCACGAACATCATCAGCACGATGCCCAACTCGGAGAAATGCAGGATCGAGTCGACGTCGGTGATCAGTTGCAACGCCCAAGGACCAATCAACACCCCTGCCAGCAAGTAGCCGAGCACCGCGCCGAAGCCCAGACGGACCATGACCGGTACGGTGACGAGTGCCGCGGCAAGAAAGATCAGTATGTCAATCAACAACTTCGACATGCGCGCCTCCAATCCACCTTTATCTGAGTGACTACTTCACTCCATTCGTCGGCCCCGAGGCACTGCAATCCATCGCAGATTCGTTCACGTTTTTCAGCGTGACAATCAACCGGCTCCCCGTATTCGCCGTGATAATGTGCCCATAGCTGACGGTTGGAATGAATTTGATGTCGGGAGCTACTGCGACAGGAGGTTCCTGCGCGCCATCGACGGTCAGGTCGAGTTCCACGGTCACGCTGTCGATTGTCGCGGCATAGTTGCGCGCGTGTTTCGCCTCCGTCTGCTTGAAGTCGCAAAGGCCTTTGAGGACGTTCTCCAGCGCCGTGGGGATATCGACCGGCTTGCCTGGCGGGATGGGCGGGGTGTTGCACCCCATCACAACAACGGTTGCAACTAGCACAGCAAGCAGAACATGAGTGCGCATGAAACCCTCCGGTATTGCCAGATGACCGATGTGCGCTGAGGTACTGTCTGTGTTCGCGCACTGACGCAGCAAACCGTCGCACGGATCGAATGATTGTCGTTATCTGATGAACGCCGCGGGGAACCATGATCCTGCTGCAGTCTTGTGACACGGATACCTTGACATCGCGGCGCGCGCAAGAGCGCGCTTACAGTTGCCTAGCTCTTCTCACGCTCCTACGTAGAAGACAAGGATGCCACGACGGAACTTCGCGGCAAGCGGGCCACGAACAACTGACTGTTCGTTCTTGCAACAATCGTCGACGCGCTCGGCGGCAAAACCGAATCTCCGCCACTTGCAGGTTCCCGTCGCCACGATGTATCCCGTGGCTGCTGCACCTGTTCGTTCGGTGGCGCAACCGAGCACAATGAGCCGTCGCTGGCGTCAGATGTCACACGTTGCCGGACGCCGTCGAAGCGGTTCTGCATCACCGCGCACGCGAGGCGAGGCGTGCAGCGAGCCGTTCCGCCAGCGCACGATCGATTACTTCGAATGAGCGACTCTCCCGCTCATATGCATGCATCTCACCCGTCGCAATGTCGAACCACCAACCGCTCAGAATGAGCGCCCTAGCGGCGACCTGCTGGCGAACGATCGGATAGCTCATCAAGTGCTCGATCTGCATGAGGACATTGATCTGCGACAACTGGTCGTGCGGCTTTAGCTGGGCGTTGAGCGGGCCTTCGTGCTCCAGGCGAAACGCCGCAGCGTTAGCGTGGTGCAGCCATTTATCGAGATTCGGCGCCTGCACCTTCGGATTGCGTGCACAGACGGCTTTCATCGCACCACACTCGGAATGCCCGCACACGACAATATTCGCGACTTTCAGCACCAACACCGCGTACTCGATCGCCGCCGCCTCTGAAAGGTCGCCAGTCGAGGCACCCTCCGCGGTCGCCGGTGGTATTAGGTTGCCGACGTTACGCATCGTAAAAAGAGAGCCTGGGTGAGTAGATGCAAGAAGGTCCGGCACGACCCGGCTATCCGAGCACGTGACGAACAGTGCATCGGGTGCCTGAGCCAGAGCGAGCTTACTGAACTGCTCTGCATATTGCGGGAGCATGTTTTCGCGGAATTCGACGATGCCCATGATGAGTTTGCGCATGACCGGTCTCCGGAGCAGACAACTGGGCACCATAGTCGGATTAATCGCCCGGCGCTGGCGTTATCCCGCATTTTTAGGCGCATGTTGCAAATCGCGTCCGTCTTCCATGTACAGTAGCAGTCGGCGCGCGCGAGGCTTCATCGTTGACCGCCTACGGCTTCCCGTCGTCAACGAAACTTTCTCGAGGCGGATAAACTCCCGCCAAGCGAGCGATGAGTATCGCGACGAACAAAGCTCCGGTGATCTGCTCAATCATGCATAGCCCGCGTGCCTGGCGCGTGAGCGGCGTTATGTCGCCGAAGCCAGTACTAGTGAGTACGGTTATGCTCAGGTACAGGGCATCGGCATAAACCAGTCGCCCCGGTTGTCCGACGATCATGTACGAATTTGAGTAGAAGAATCCGATGGTCGCGTACAGGTACGCCCAGAGCACACCAATGAGGAGATACGCAGCGGCAGCACCGAACAACTTGTCCTGCGTCATGATTCTTGGCCGAAAAACGTAGCGGAGCAGATATGCGGTGCTCATCGAATACATGACGGCGCTTAACATCCACGATCGTGCCAAGTCGGTGTCGCTATCGTGCCAAAGGCCGAGATACTGGAACCATACCGCGGGAACGGCGAGTAACACCGCGACGACGAACGACCGCGTCGTCCGCCCAACTGCTGCGATCGTCGCGATCAGAAGAAACATGTTGACACCGTTCAGCAGTAGTCGCCCGTAGTCGCTCGAAGGCACGAACGAGACCGCGCCGATGAGAACGAGCAACACGACGAACAACCAGAAGCAGCGCTGATAAAAGATCTGCGACAAGGCGTCGCGAGTGGCGCCAATACCCATAGAACACCCCGCTGATTCGCAATGCCGGTGAGTCGCAAGGTCGGGATGCGTCGTCGAGCGCTCATCGGCGTTGTTCCTATCGCATCGCCCACGTGCCACGTTGTGTTTCTTGGGAATATCACTTGCGCAGTGAACGTGCAAGTCCGGCCGCGAAATCCGGGTCGTCCGGGGCGTATCAGCGGGAGCGCCTCCTTCCGGGCCATTACATCGCCGCCAGCCACCCGCCCTTCAAGAGCTCGGCGGGCGGAGCAGCATGCGGATCTTTTGGGAACGACACTGAACTCCGCGCATACGCCGGGTGTCACCATTGATTTTCGACGCCAACCCAACGGCAGCAAACGGACATGAAGCAGTCGCTTGGATGACGGCTCATCGCGAATGATGAACGGCCGGAGATGGCCGGCTCCCGCCCGACGTTGGCCGGCTGGACCCGACCCACTCCGGACAGACGCCTTTCTCCGAACCGGTCAGTCAGCGAAAGCCACGTTTCGCGAATTGAAGAGCCAGTTCTCGGCCGTGCAAATCGTAGCGAACGTTTTACGGGACTAGGCCAGGCGAGAACCGCCGGGCTGGTCCATGTCCACCGTGACATAAAGCAAAGGGTTCTTTGGTTAGCGGTCGCGCAATTCCTTAACAAAGCCGCGGGTCAAGTTCGAATTCCTTGTACCGCGTCACGCCCGAGGTGAATCGCGCGTAGGCCGGCACGCGTCGCGCCGTAATAATCTGAGGTCAGTGAGTCCCCAATCATGAGGGTGTTTTCGGGGAGCACGCCCAGCCGTTCACACGTCCATTCGAAGATCTGCCGATCCGGCTTCAGGTGACCAACCTCGAACGACCACGCATAGACGTCCAACTCGAAGGGCAGCAGGGCCAGAAGCGGGGCCGCATACGGCATGGCGAGATTTGACGCGATTGCGATCTTGATGCCGCGCTCGCGAAAGCTGGTCAGCACGTCAATGGTCTCGGGGTAAAGCTCGATGCTGGCAAGCTCCGCAGCGAGGTCGGCTTCCAGTGCAGTCATCACTTCGGACCGCGGGGTTAGTCCCAACGCCTCCGCCCCTGCACGCAGGTCGAGGGCTTTCGTCATGACGGCCTTCCTCGCGCGCCAGAAGTTTCGTCTTTCGCCAAGATTGAAAAGGCGCAGAAACGGCTTGCGCACGTTTGTGATCCGGCAGAGCGTCCCGAACGCATCAAAAATGACGGCCTGCACCTCGGTGTCAAGCTTAACGTCGGCAAGACTGGACACGGTTGGTGGCAACTTCTTCATAGCCTCGATCGCTTTCGCCTCTCGAAATTCAGCAATGGCGTTGCGTAGTCGCGTCGCGTTCTTTGGCGATTCGAGCAGGTGCAGGGTTTCCCGCATGTTAGGCATACCTTTTTGGGAGAAATGCACGGTCAGACGAGCGCCCTGCGGAATCCTTTGAAGAACGCCAATCAGTTCGGCGGCCGTCATCGCTGTTCCATAGCCCACGGCGACTTCCTTCAGAGCGCAAAGATTTGGTTTGGTCAAGACGTGATCCTCATTTGAAGGCGTAGTCGTTTAATCCGTCTTCGAGACTTTGAATGCCCCGATACGGTTGCGTATGGCGTTCGGCGAAAAGGTGCAGCGCGCCATCGAAGTCGAGAAAGGCGATCATTGCGCCTGCTCCGCGTTTTGTTGAAAGTCACCGGCGGGAGGGTACGTGCATGTTTTCAGCTGTTCGACCCACTTCTCCCAATCCCTGTGAGAGGCAACCGTCCACTTCGTCTGAATGAGGCACGCCGCGCAGGTGAAGTCCTCTGTGAACGCGTTCCTGACGACCGTGGGCAAGGCGTCGAGCACGATAAAGGATTCATCCTTCGTGCCAACGCGTGTGCGGGCGAATTGCAGACGGGCGAGTGCCGGATAGCCGTCGAGTAGCGCGTCCATGACCTGGTCGCGCATCTTCGCCATCTGTTCGTCCAGCCCATCCAGATTCAAATCCAGAATGTCCTTCACGGTGGTGCGCTCCTCAATAGAATCCAATCGGGCGGCGGTGCTCGCTGCCATACTCGCCCTGCATCTTCGCGGCATGGGCCGGAATGGAACGGATGGACACGGCCGACTCACCGGCCTGCAACGTGCGGCCGACCAGAACCCGCAGCATGCGGTCGATGTCCCGGCCGGTTCCGAGCTTTTCGCACAGGGCGTCCAGTACGTCGTCCGGTAACGCGCCGTCAATCTGCCTAGCAACGGCCGGATTGTTTTCCAGCAGTTCGCCGAACATGCGTGCGACGACCTCGCGCAATTCATCTTCCGAAAGTGGGCGAATCTGGAAGACGTTGAAGCGCGACAGCAGCGGCGCACGAATGGGCTCGAGCGAGTTCGCGGTGGCAATCCAATTGATGCGTGACGCGTCAAAATGCACTCCGGGGAGAGCGGCATCGAAGAAGCGCTCCGCCGTACGGCGCTCCAGCAATGTGTACAGCCCATTGAGCGGGTCGTAGCCTTGGTGGTGCCCATGCGCTTTGTCGATCTCGTCAAGGACGAGGATCGGATTAATGTACGCGCTGTTGGCAAGCAACTGGAACACCGCGCCGGGTTCGCTATTCGACCAATGCCGTTCCGTTCCGGTCAGAAACGCCGACGTCTGGACGTTATTCACGGAGGCTACCTGAGACGGCACGCCAAGTAGTTTTGCCAGCTCAAGGCAGAAGGTGGTCTTGCCGGTGCCGGCTGGGCCGACGAGCAGCAGCCGCGCGAACGACAGCCCATGCCCGGCGGCACGCGCAAATGCCATCTCGGCGGACACGAAATCTACCGCTTCGGAAAAGTTAGGGTGCCGTTCGGCAAGTGTTCGAAGTCCAGCCTGTACGCCAGGGGTGAGCTGCGCGCCGAAGCGTTTGTTTGCGTGCTCCAGCAGGAGTCCGGCCCACTGCTTCAACTTTCGCGCTTCGTCGCGATCTGGGCTCCTCCGCTTCGCGATGCCAATCAACTCGCGGAGATTCAGAAAATTGATACGGTCTTGCATTGCGTTCTCCTGGTGTTGCCGTTGTGCCCTAGGCCCTTAGTCGGCCGCGTGGCCCGGGCATCGCGTCTTGACCCACAGACCATCGATCAGCGCGCCGGGTGCGCCGCACGTCTCGCAGGTGGTCATGCTGGCCGCTTCCGCTGCTTGGACTAGATTTCGTTGACGGGCAGCGAGGTCGGCGGCATAGAAGCAGATGGCTCCGGATTTTTCTTTCACCTGCGGTGCCACGACTTGGGATGATCCGTTTTCGGCGGTCTCGCGTTGCAGCTTGCCGCAGAGGTCGTTGAGCAACCCGGCCCAGCGGTCGCCGCAGTGGGGCCCCCGGTAGCTGAACGGGGCATGCGGGTGACTCTGCTCCGTGGCGGAGAAGATGAGGGGTGACGCTCACGCGCAAACGCGGATTTGGCAAGGCTCATGGCTGTTCGGAGGGAAGAGGCTGGACATCACGCGGGATTGGAAATATTATATTTCGTCATGTAATGATATTAATCATGCGTGGATGGGGTTTGTCAATAGCGATTTCGTTTCGATGGATCATTTCGGTGGAGAGAGCGGGATGCGCGAAGCGTTCGACATAGATCAGGCACGGCTCGCCGTGCGTGTTGGTGGGATACGCGCGGCCAACGTGCGAGCGGCGTATGGAAACTACTTTTACGTCGAGTTCGTGACCTGTGCCGGCGAGGCCGATCTCGTGACAACGCGGCAGCGCGAGCTAAGGGCGTTCCGGGATGCCGGTCTGGCGCTCAAAGCGCTGCACGAAATTGGCATCTTCGCAGCCCAGGTGTTCATGGAAGATTGGGAGCCCAGCGCGGGCAAGCCGCCGGCTTGGGCGCGGCCCGACAAGTCGGTGGCCTTGAAAGAGACCCACGAGCGGGCTCATGCTGATGTAGCCCTCGAGCAGAAGGTGAAAGATGCGTTGGCAGATGCGCCGGCCGGCGCCGATTTGCTCGCGAACGCTAGTCTCGTCGCCGTGCTGAAAGAAAAGGTCGGGAAAATCGAGGCCGATACTTTCGAATTGCAGGCGACCATCGATGCGGCTATCGAGAAAGCAGGGGCGAACTTGGAGTGACTGCCAGACGATTACTTGCCCACCGCCGGATGCTGCGCATGTCCTGTGCTAGACGAGCCTCTTGCGTGCGGCAGTGCCGTCGGGTCGGATTCGCACAGGCTTCGGGCCGTGGACAAGCCGATGTGAGAAACGGTTTGCGCGTAACTACCGATCGCTCCCAACAATGACAGACAGGGGAGCAAGGTCCTTGCCGTAGTGGTTCATAAGTGAGCGTTTCGCCCGATGTTTGTTGGCCGTATGTCGGGGAGTGGCTAAGTATGCAAAAGCGGTGTTATGTCGTTAACGATTCGACGGTGGCCGAGCACGTCGCCGAATGCTTGGGTATCACCAAGCGTCTCAACGGCGCCTATCGGCTGAAGAACAGCGACACGGTAACGCACATAAACTGGGTTCCGCTCGGCGGCGTCCCTGTCGACGTGTGGCGCGACATTCATACCCCTATAGGAGATTTTCCCACCGAACACCGACGCGGCCGGATGGCAAGGACGAGCAGCGGAAGCTCGCAGGCCGCCTCCTGCGCGAGGCGGACATTATCGTCAACGCGTGCGGCGCGCGCGATATTGACCAATACATTGCTGACAAGCTGATCGCGGTTGCCTGGTTCGACCCGGCGGGGCGTAAAACCATTGCCGGACGAAGCAAGCCTGTCGAGCGGGTCGTGTTTCGAGCCTTGGATAAGGCATCGCTGAGGGTTGCACTCGCGCCGTCGGCTCGCAGGAATAACGATGAGGGGGCACTCGTCCGACTGCGAGATGTGGGCGAATGCCGCTACTTCGCCGAGGGCATTGTCAACGGATTAGAGGCGATTCAGATGCTCGCGCTCGTGATCAAGCGCGACGCGAGATCCGCGACTTCAAGCCTAATACGTACTACATTCCGAAGGTCAAACTACCGGATGGCGTCGTGCTCACCTGGAAACGCGGCATCGAGGGCGCAGACTACCGCGCGATTGATGAGAAAGGTCGCATCATCGACCGGCGCTCAGCCGAGGCGATGTCGCGCGGCTAGACGCGGGTCTGACGGGCATCGTGACCATTACCAAGAAAACACTTGCGAACAGGCTCCGCCGTTGCCGTACAACCTCGCAAAGCTGCAGACGGAAATGCCGGCGCGGTACGGCATGTCGGCGAAGAAGACGCACGATTCGGCCCGGTCGCTGTACGAGAAGCGCAAGATGGTCATCTATATCGGCACCGACTGACGGTATCTGCCGCAGTCGATGCACGCCGAGGTCCCAAAAAAGCTTGCTGCCATTGTGGGCATGTACACGAAGCTCACGAACGGGGCCAACCCCAAGGTCCAGTCCCCATGCTGGGAGGATTCCAAGGTTATCGCGTATCACGCCATCATCCCGACCGGGCATGCCGAGCTCGGGTTGTCACACGACGAGCGGAACGTGTTCGACGCGATCGCCCGGCGCTACATGGCGCAGTTCTATCCCAAGCTTCAGTACCTGCAGATGTCACTCGATGGCCAGAACGGCGACGACGTTTTCTGCTCGACGTGGTCAAAGACACTGGTTGACGGCCGGAAAGAAGTAGACCAGCCGGCGCTCGATGCGAACAGATCGAGCCTTACGCTCTAAACGCTCGGAGGGGGCAGGTGGCCGTACCAAGCACACTGCTCGCTCAACGTCGCTGATTTCATATCTTTGGTGCTCCTGCTTCGGGTTCGTCAAGTTCGTGAGGGGCGTTATGGAAGCGAAGCATCGACACCACCGGCGCGAATTGCTGAGTCGGTAGGGGCACGTCATCAGTTGGCACGCGAGTTTGTCAGCTCGCGCGGACTGACCTCGATGTCATCCTCCGGGGCGAGAGAGTCGCGCATCGATTCAATTAGCCCGCTGGTTAAAGCGCTTGGCGAAGGTCGAGTTTGCATCGCCCATTGCTTTTGGCTGTTCAGGCGCCATGGCGTGGCCAGCGTTCGGCAGCACGGCCTCCGTCAAGCGGTCGCCGAGCATCGTTTCAAAACGTGAGAAAAGTCACGCGGGTCTACTGCATCGCCCTCTTCCTGTAAGTTTCGATCGGTGCCGTCCCGGCGGCGAAATAATCGTCCACCCAGTGTGTTACGACTGCTGGCTTACGTATCGCCTTAGCGATATGAAAACATCTTGTGTATAATGCATGATTGCATCGCTTGCCGAATTCGCGGTTATGTCAATGGCCTGGGGCTTCGGTCTTTCTCCCTTTGAGCCTCGTCGCCCGCGATAAGCTGGCCAACATAAATAACGCCAGGCGGTGCGCTCGGCGTAGTCGGATTGGAGAGTTCACCACGCATTCCCTCGGCGAGTTCAGGTCGATAATGCGTCAATACGTAAGCAGGCAAATGAATAAGGCCAGTAAACTGCAACCGGTGCGTCCAGTCGATCTAGAAATGTGGCGTACGAGGCACGGCTTCACGATCAGCGCCGCATGCGAACTTCTCGGCTTGCAGCGGCAAAAATGGGCCGAATTGCACAAAAAGCCGTCCGAGCCTATCGACGATATGGCCGTTTGCATCCTTCTCCTGTTCTACTTGGAGCATCCCGAAACGATTCCCATGGCTCGGGTCGTAGACATACGTCGCGACATGCATTCACTTGGGTTCAATCCCGAGGATCCTTCCCATAAGAAAGAGTATGCGATCGCTCACGGGCGTGAGCCAGCCGCCGCATACCGGTGGCTTGGCGACCAGGGTGCCGTAGGAAAGCCCGTTGAGCGTTTGATGGAAGCAGTGAGCAGGCTCGACACTGATTCGGCTGACAAGCGACGCAATGCGCTTCGCAAGATTGCGACAGAAGTTGCTGACCGCCAGGGTGTGACTGATCCGTTTACTCGCGGAACGTGGCGCAAAGAGCAGTGAAGGCGACATCAATGGTAAAGCCCAAGCGACCGGCCATAGACGTCACGGTCGTGCAGTTTTTCAAGCCGACAAGCGTCCCGCACCGGATTCAGGTGCGCTCGATTACCACGCCGCTTCAGAAGTCGCTACCCGGATTCATAACGGGACTGTCTGGACACCAACGCTTGAACGGCTTGATGTTTGCGCGTCAGTACGCCGATGCGCATCAACTCGAAATGATTGTGGTCGATCTGTTGGCGGGTTTCCAGCGACCGTTGTACACCAAGGTCATGCCTCCTGCGTCGGTCAAAGATCATGATGTCTTGAACATGATGCGCATCAGCAAGGATCTCGTCGGAAAGATCGCTGACTACTGGCAAAAGTGGGTGGTGGCAAGCGAGGGCAAGAAGGCCGAGAACAAATACGACTGGTCCCGCCCGTCTGACTTTGTCGCACGTCGGCCGGATCTCATCGGCAAGCTGCTGGAGCTGGAAGAGTTTCACCATGTCGCGATCGTTACTCATCCCGTGATGACCCAATTCAGCGATCAACCACTGACGGCTACTTCCTTTCGCGCGCACAGTCCGTCGATTGTCGAGGCCCACGCGCGGTTCCATCCAGAGATTGAAGTTGCGCTGTAGAAGCTCGGGTTGTGATGCAGGCGGCAAACCATGCTTACTGCTTAAAGTCTAAAGCCGGTAGCAGCCCGCTTCCGTGCGACCATCTCGCATCGGCGATGCATCACCCTTTTCACAGCGAAGCGTGCACGCAGCACTCGCCGGGGCTATTCAACCGCCCTGCGGCCTCGCGGTGAGCCGCGCCCGTAAAACCGCAATGGTGGCTGGCCCCTTCGAAGCCGCGCGCTAACCGGGCGCGCTCAGCCCGTCACCCGACGACGCGTAGGATTCACGCCGCGCGCCGACAGCCGTAAGCGGGGGACTTCCCTGGGCCAGTGCAGAATAGGATGAATCGATCACTTCGGCGAAGCAACGACGGATCGTGTGACGGCGCCACCGCGCAAGAGCATATATGGCTAGCGGACAAGCGGGCGTTCGCTTTAGCGAGAAGCCGGTGACGCCTCATCGCTGCTGTGGCCGCGACTGAAGGGCCTGGAACAGCGCCCGATGCATGAGAGAACCTTCGCCAGCGGCTGATACGCCGGCAGCTCGTGCCCATGACCGTCGACCGCATTAGTTCATGATCGACATATCCATCCGTTTCATGAGGGAGCGTTGCCCGGCGGACAAACCCTTGTGCATCGGCGCTTCCTGCGCGATTGCGTCTGTCGCGACATCTGGCACATTCCGACCGCCAATGGTCGTAACCTGGTTGCCAGCTCCTGGCGACGACGCTGGCGCAGGGCTACGCTGCGGCACGACCGGGCCTGGCTCGGCGACCGTCGCGGGGGTGGCCGATCCTGTCACATCAGGGGCCGCAGCAGCCACGATTACCCCCTGCTCCACCATTAGACCTAGATTGGCAAGCCGGCGCAGTACCGACATGCGTTTGCGCGGCGTGACGGCGGATAAGGCGTCATATAGCCCCGCATCGAGAACGTCGTGCACCATGCCGTTAAGTCTCATCGGCTTCCGTTCGAGCGCAGCCATTGCTCCCCCAACATTTGAAAGCCACGGACGTTCGCATACACGGGGTTGTCACCCGTATGCACTTCGAGGTTCGGGAAGCGAGCCTTTACCGCGTCCCGGTAGAGATGAGTTGCGCCGCCCACAAGGATGACATTCTCGATATCGACGATGCCTCGCGTGCCGCTGATGAGCTTATGCACCGCGGAATCAGCGATTTGACGCATCAGCGGACGGTATTTTTCGAGCTCGACCTGCTGGCCGCGGACGCGCAAAGCGCGTCCGGTACGCAGCGATTCGTCGATGCGCATGATATCGCCCGGATCGCAGTTGAGGTCGGCCTCAATCGCGTCGCGAACCGCCGTAAGGATGGTAGACGCGCCCTGCTCGTTCACTGCCGACGAGCGCGAATCGATCGGCCTGCTGCCCTCGGACACCACCCAATCCAAGGTGTAGTAACCGGGATCGATGATGAGGTTCATTTCGTGATCGATGGCGTCGGCCGTATTGTTTTGGACGACATAGTCGTAGAAGCCGCCCATCGGCTGAGGAACAACTGAGACCTTGTTAATCGTCACAGTTTTGCTCCCTAAGCGGTGCTCTCCCGCAATAAATTGTTCAAGAAGGCGGCGTTTGGCCCCGTAGGTCGTCAATGGCAAGCCGAGCACCAGGCAATCGATCTCATCCAGGCTCATGTACCCGAGCGCCGCCCGTACAAGCGCCAAATACCGGTTCGACAAACAGAAATCTTCGTCAAGCACGCGGTCGTGACTGCCTCCACCCAACGCCAAACGCACATCTTTGCCACACTCGTACGTTTCACCTGCAATTTCGATTTTTAACGTATCCCGCTGTCGCCCGATGGCGCGGGAGAAGTCAATGTGCAACGCCGTCGGTGTGAGCGACGGAAAGAAGTCACAAATCGAGTCCAGGCCGCCGTCAAGCATTCCGACCGTAAATTTCGTGTTGCCATAGCCAACGTCCACCGCGCGAACTACTTTACCTTTAACCATCACTGTCTCTTGTTTGCCGCTGTTAACGAACGACGCGTGCCTGCGTCACCCACACATTGAGATCGGATTGTACGTATCGTTATGTCGATACACAATCACATTGTTGTTTTTCTGCTCGTGGAAAAACGGGACATCAAGGCAAGGCCGGTGTCATACAGCGATCAGATCTAGATGCGTGCAAAACCCCGGGGTGCGTGCAGACTTCCCTGTCACCCTGGAGCTGTACTCGCCTCAATATTGGTCGACGCCTTCCAGAAGTGTTGGATTGCGTGGATCGCCTCTAGTCGGAGGCAAGGGGGTGAGCCTTCCCGCCTTTTGCGGCGGACAGTTCGTTCGCGCCCGCTATCGGCGAAGGTCAGGCACGAGGGGCCACCCCATTGAAGTGGCGACCGCGCTGAAGGAGGCGTCACGCATACTGATCGACAACGTTCGACAGCCTGCGATGCGTCTACTGCAACGGCCGCAGTATTTGATGCGTCCGGTCGTGACGGCAAGAAGCTTTCCGCCGTACATTGTCTGCCCCGATCGCGCCCAGGCGATGAAGCAGACGCACTCGAGCGCCGATGCCTATGTAACGTGGTTGCGAGAGCAGGGGCTAGAGTCCTTAGACGATCCCAGGCCGAATGTGCCTCATGATCAGGTGCCACAGGAACTGGCCGAGAAAAAGGCGCCGCTCCATAAGCGAGCCCCAGACAGTGAGGCTAGATTTTGATCGACGGGATGTAGCGAGCGAAGGCGGGAGAGTCGCAGCGCGCGACGTCGCAGTGCCCCATCAGCCGTCCGCAAATCTGACGATTGCATAAAGCGGGAGCGGAATCCTTGTCGCCCGACTCTCGTGAGACTTGCGCTGTCTGCCCGCGCACATAGCGTCCTAGCCGTCTTCAAGTTTCCATCGAGCATCGGTATCTCAATGTTTTCATCCTCGTTTGCGCGGTACCGACCTCCTTGTCAACCTCCTCTGTCCCGAACGATACGCGAGGCCGCACTCATCGTCGGTTGTTGATCGATGTGTCGCCGCGTGACCACCATGACCTGCCCTAATTGTGTCTCGATAATCGACGAGCAGCGCGAAAAACACGCCGCGTTGCGTCGTTGACGCGTCGTTGCGAGTACCGTTTCCCCCAGGGAATTGAGTCTATGACGCATGAATGCGTCGTTTTCCTTGCTACCCACATCGCTGAGCGAGTAGTAACCAGCGTACGACGCGTGGTGGCGTCATTCCCGCGCGAGTTAAGCATTGTTCGCCGGCACGTTCCCGGCCTGTGACGCGTGGCGGCGTCGTTCGCTTTTTTATTTTGCTTCGTTGACCGACCGGTACTGAACGCTTTGACGCCTCGCTGCGTCGTTCTAGCGTCGTAACTGTGTGACGCCGACATTGTTAGCTGCGGCGTCCCGCGCTATGACGCGTGCCAGCGTCGTCTCCGCGTCGTTTGGCTGCAGCAATGCCTGAGATGACTTGCGAGCATGAGTTACGGAAAGAACCTATATACGAGATTCGCCAGTGCCTTTGAGGATCGAATGCACCCTAGTGTCGTCTGTTACCGCCCGTTGACCCATGCGTCGTAATAGCCCGACATCTGAACAGCCATCTAATCTCTCGAACGGGCATCGAACCGGGAAGCGGGTCACGGCTTTCCCGACTGCCGCGGACGATTGCGCCGTATTTGAATCAATCCAGGTGGCCGTTACAACGCACTGCGCAATGCGTCGTAACAGCCATCGTCGGTTACTGGCGATCCGCAATGCGCGCTACATGGCAACCGATAGTGCGGCGCTGTGTTAGGTGAAAGAAGCGTTGGAACGCATCACATGCCAGTGCCTTCAACGGGTCAATTAGGATTGCGTGCGGCCTGTTACCGCGCGCCAGTCGATGCGTTGTAACAGCCACAGATGCGAACACGCAGCCGGTGTCTGCTGGGACGACGAACTGCGAGTTGGCTCGGCGCTTTCCAAGTGCGATGGGTGTGCCCGGCAATTTCCAATCGATCGAGGCGGCCGTTACTGAACACAGCCTCGTGCGTTGTAACGAACAGGGCCGCTGACCAGCGATGCACACTGCGCGTTGCGTCAACTGAATACTTGCTCTGCGTTACTAAGTATCGACATTGCGCACAAACAACACCGATCTCTGACCTGCACCGCTTTCCCCATCGAATCGGTATTATGCTCGGACTTGCGACGGCCTGTGCTGTTACCGCGCGCCCCATTAGCACGGGTAACGCGGCGAAAACTCTATTAGTCGAAAACGTACAGCTTCGCTGTAACGATAATTATCTGGTGTCCGAAGGGCGATCATTCGGAAGACGATCGGGGCTTGGAATCGATACGTGCTGCAACCAATCCGGCGCATGCAATTCGTCAGACTGCACGATCAATGATTACATCAAACCGTAAGCGATTAAGTGTGGAAAACGAGAAAGCGGCGATCCGGTTCGAATAGACCACCGCCTCGGTCGAGCATCGCTACGCTTTCTCGATCGGCCAGACCGAGCAAGAACGGCTGATGGTGCCGGCAACACATCGGAGTTCGCGCCGGCCGAACTCAGCCGCATTAGAAAATTAATACGACCTAGACCACACCCATGGACCGAAACCGCGCACGCAGTCAAACCAGAACTGAAGACACCATCAACAAATACGTGAGACGGGCCCGTCAGATCCTGAGCCGCATGGCCAGGGAAATGTGGTTGCACGAAGATGCCTATCCGGCACCCGACGACGTCGTCGCCTACATGGAACAGCACGCGAGTGAGTGGAAGTGGGCGACCTTTCGCCAGTACCAAGCTAGCATCGCCTGCCGGTACGACATCGAATTCGAACGCACCCAATACCCACTTTTCGCCAAGGCTGCCGAACAGATCCGGGCGCTATCGTGGGCCAACTGCAAGCCGGAATCCGAAGTCGGTCAGACTTCATCACGCAAACGCAAGGGGGTTCCGAAGCGCGATTACGATGCACTGATTGCGAAGCTCTCGAATCCGGCGAAAGGCGGTGACTACTCACGCCGTGCAGCGCTCTGGCTCAAAGCTGCAGTCAGCACCGGGTTGCGCCCGTGCGAGTGGCGCGAAGCGAGCCTCTCAGTCGACGGAGCCGAACTTATTGTCAAGAACGCCAAGGCGACCAACGGGCGTGGTACAGGCGTGAGCCGGTCTGTTCCCGTGCACCCGGACGACCTCGAGGTCGTCCGAGCCCATCTCGAGTCAATCAGTGAACTGCTCGCGAAAGGACTCGCATTCGCGCAGGTCCACGAGTGCTGCGCCGGAGCACTCCGCCGCGCTTGCCGGTCGCTGTGGCCCAACGATCCTAAGCGACGCTACGCACTCTACTCCGCCCGGCACCAATTCGCGGCGAATGCGAAAGCGGTGAAGTCGCAAGAGGAGGTCGCCGAACTGCTTGGGCATTATTCGGTCAGGACCGCACGCCGACACTACGCACGGCGTCGTTCCGCCTGGGCGCAGTTTCGGGAAGCTGCACAGTCGATCACGAAGCCAGGCGCAGCGCCGGTACCCGCTAGCCCTGAACCGATCGACGACGCCAGACCCTATCGGCCTCGGCCTTGAATCGCAACGCTCGCTTGTTGCATGCACACGCCGCTTAGGCAATTGCTTACCTCTGCTCGGATTGCTCAAACGCAAATAGGATCGTTCGCGTAACGATCAAGACTTAGCGGTATGCATTGTTGCACTCGTCGCGGTTGTCGTCGCCGCTGCCCTCGCCGTCCCGGCGGCCGCGTCCTTCTCTCGAAGCCAGTTGCTCACGCCCGCTCGCGTGGACAGAACCGGTGCAAGTCGAACGCGTCCGCTATAACTCGAGAATGGATCGCGCGACCCATGGGCCTTGATTCAGTCTGCCGCAGCTGAGGCGCAGCCCAAAACGGTCAATCAGCTGCGGCGGCATCTCCGACATCTCGTCCGCTCCGGGTAGTCTGATTGACACCGGCGACGGCGTCGCACCGGTGTACCTGGGTCATTGGCCCGCTAATACCCGTAAGGCTTGCCTGTCGGCAAAGAACTGGTCATCGCCGGAGCCGACAGCGGCCAGTTTGCCTTTCAGCAGTTCTTGCACCGGCTGCGCCGATGGCTGGCCAGCGATCGGTCGCCTAGGCATTCTGCGTTCCCCTCGCGTCTGTTCCGGCGCTGCGGGACGTCCGAGCGCTTATCGCAGAAGGTTGCGCGGCGCATTCCCAGACCCGCCGTTTTCGCGTGTTGGTCACCGCGCTCCCCGACTAGCGCCCTACCCTTTCCGGGCCTGTCGATCAGGCAGCAGGCAATGCGATCGCGACCCGAGTCGCGCACGAGAAGGGATTACGTATCGGAATGCTCCCAAAGGACCCGTGGACTCTTGGGAGCTTGCCTCCTCGTTCGGCGAGCCGCAGAAGGGTCCCAATCTTCCTCCGCGTTACTGCCATAGTCGACAGCTGAGGGGTGCTGATGCGTGGTAGACGTGAAAATCGTGCTTTCGCGGGGCTAGGCTCCACGCGTATCCTTGCGTCATCAAGGAGAAGAAACATGCCGCTCGACAACTTTGGCCGCTACATGGTGAGTGACAGATTTCTACAACGCGCGAACGCCGCTATCGAAAAGGCCGTGAACGAGCTTGAGGCCAAGGGAATCAAACCTGCTTATATTGTGCGCGACGGTGAGCCGCGTGATGAAGCCGTGGAACGCGTTCCTGTCGCTGTCGCGAACGCCGGAACCGCCCGCGGTAGCCGATTGGGTCGCTACATTACGAGCCAGGTATTCGCTGACCGCGTCGCGAATGCGGTCGAGGACGCAGTGCGTGAACTGGAGGCCAGAGGGCTGAAGCCAATTCACGACGAACCCGCAACTGCTCGTGCTGTTCTAGCTGAAGTGTGCGCGAGGGGCGATACGTTGCGCTGTGCAATCGCCTAAGCGAACTGTTGCGCTCGCCAACCTGTGCACGGCAAGTCGACGCGGCCACCACTGCGACGGCCAGCGCGTTACTGCTTGCGAAAACTGCGATGCCAAGCGACGAAGCGAAATTTATGGCCGGGATTCGGGCACAACTGGCTCCTGCGCGCGAGCTACCCGTCCTGGTCGAATGGGCGTCTTGCTTGATCGATATTGACCTCGGCAGTCCCGATGCGATGCGCGATCGAACAATCATCGTCGATGACCTATTCCAACGACGCGTTAACGCGCTTCGGCAGGCGCTGACTAGAAGAAGGCGACGCACCGAACCAAGACACGCTTTCAAAGACAACGAGATGAGCCCAGACCTCGAGAAACAGCTATTCGAGCGCTATCCGCAAATCTTCTCGGGACAAGAGCGGATCTGGTGTTGGGACGGCTGGTTCAATTTGATTGACACGCTGTGCAATCAATTGCAGCAGGCGACAGCGAAGGGAGCGCCGCAAGTCACGACGTGGCAGGTCCGAGAAAAAATGGGCGGCTTGCGTTTCCACGTGCAGCGACCCGAGCCCCTGCAACATGGCATGATCAAGCTAGCTGAGGCCATGAGCCTGCGCATCTGCGACCTGTGCGGGAATCGTGGCAAGCTTCGTGGCCTAGACGGAGACATGAGTAGCGGATGGATGCGAACCCGCTGTGATGAGCACGCGAACACGCAGCCGGAATAATCCATGACCGAAGAAGAAACCAAGGCGGCAGAGCAATGCCTTGATGCAGGCAAAGCGGGCACGGCAGCAGCGCGAGCGCGAACGGGTGGTGAGCGGCCAATACACACTTAAATCGATGTTTCTCATCTCGCCGGAGATCGTTCACACGCTTGCTCTTAACCGGCGCACGGACGACTTGTGATTGAGAAAACGAGTGATGACGGAGACAATGGCCGGTTGATCACGGACGCCGAGGCCGAGGGTTATGACCGCCCGGCAGTTGCGAACGCGCGCATTGGCATGGGCATCATTTGACACCAATAATCAAGCATCAATAGGAGCTTGCGAGGCCTACCATCATCGCTCTTGATGATGGCTTGAGCGCCAAGGCTCGGGCCAATACAGGTAGAAGAGAAAACATCGCTGGTTCGCGAAGCGCTGAAGGCGCTGATTCAGCGTGAAGCCGCCAAGCGACTCGAGAATCGTGGCGGAAGCGAACCGGGCATCACTAGAGCGCCTCAAAGAACTTCCCGAGTTCCGCGGGTGTTTGCCGTGTCCCGACACGCAGTTCGACCTCGGCGCTCTCGTCGATTGGCGGAGGCGTATGCGACCCCGTTGGCGCCTTAGGATGCCCAGCGAGCGCCGCGTCGATGGCGTCAAGGAATGGCCGGCTCGCAGCTGTGGGCTCTCCGCCGTGGATATTCCGACACCGGCAGTGCAGCGTACGCTATCGACTGCCGAAATAGAGTAACCGTCGCAACCAAGGAGAGAAGCACGGAGGTGGCGAGCGACCGCCCCTGCCACAACGCTACCCTGCAACGGCGCGGTTTGCGCTGTTGGTGCATCACGGCCGTCCACCGTTGCGCGCACGCCCTCGCAGGGCACGACCGGCTAAGACCACAACAGCTTCATAGAAATGTTTCCGGTCCGTATCCGAGAAACAACAGTCCGTCCTAAGAATGTCGTATCATACGCAGGATACGAAAAGCGAGTGAGGAAGGCAAGGGCTGCAGTCGAACACTGGCATTAGTGCCGGTGCAAATGAAGGTCATTGGTTCGAAGGCTCGGCGGATTTCGCGTCAATGCCTACGCGCCGCAAGCAAAGCGTTTCGGCTAACAGCTTCGAGGCCCTCCGGCGCGGGCACCGACGCGCTTGATTAACGCGATCGGATGACTCTGGCGCTTAACGTTGTTTCGCGGAACCTACGTGTCCCGCCCGCGCTGCAAGGCGTTGCGCGATCGCAAAACCTCAAAGTTAACTTGCGTTTACCCAGCTTGCCGACTAAAGTCTGCCTTGATTCTATCGCTCGAATAAAAAACTCTTCTATCGATAGAATATCTCTTGACGATAAAAACGGACCATGGACTTAGACCTCGCCAACCCCGGCAAGACGACGCCAGAAGATCTTATCAAGCTCGCTGGTTTGTCCGACTTCATGTTGCAAAAGATTCGCGACGAGCTACTCGAACCATTCCCAAGGAAGGTTCCGCCGACGATTAGTTCAGCACGGGTCCAAGAGATGTGCGGGATTGACGTCCAGCGGATGGCCTACATGCTCAAAAAGGGCGAGCTTCCTCAAGGCAAGCAGACCCGTCGAGGGTCGCCGCGTCAATTCACCGTGGTTGAGGCTGTTCAATGGGTCCGTGCTGAACTGGCTCCAACTCCAAGATCGGGTCCCGGTAAGGTTATTGCCGTCGCCAATTTCAAGGGCGGCGTGACAAAGACCACGATGTCAACCGTCCTCGCACAGGGACTGGCGATGCGTCGTGGTCGACGTGTTTGCCACATAGATCTCGACCCGCAAGGAAGTGCGACAACGCTGTATGGGATCAACCCGCACGCAGAAGTCGACGCTTCGCAAACCATCATGCCCTTAATCGAGGCCTACTTGAGGGGTGACGAGTTTGACATGCGGTCCCTTCCCCAAGAGACTTATTGGCCGAACTTAGACCTGATTCCGTCGTCCACTGAACTCTTCAACGCTGAGTTCATGCTTCCTGCGCGCGCATCGGCGGGCGCCCGCGGCGAGCGATTTGAAAACGTCCTTCACGCGGGACTTGAAGCGCTGCGCGAAGAGTACGACTACATCATTTTGGACACGGCACCGACGCTGAGCTATTTGACCATCAATGCTGTCTTCGCGGCTGATGGGGTGATTGTGCCTGTCGTGCCGGACGTTTTGTCGTTCGCCTCCATGGTGCAATTTTGGCACTTGTTTTCGGATTTGGTGACAGGCATGGCAGCACGCGGAGAACAGTCACGCAAAGAATTCGACTTCCTCGACATCTTGATCACGCGCATGACGCCAAAGCCGGCAGCCAAGGCGGTCCAATCGTGGATTAGCCAACTCTACGGTAACCGCGTCATTCCAGTCGAGATTCCAGAAACCGATGTCGCTCGCAATACGAATATGCGATTTGCGACGGTCTACGACATTACGACATATGAGGGGGGTGCCGAGACTTTGCGTCGGATTCGAACGCCGTGTGACCAATTCGTTGATCGCGTCGACGATCGCGTGTCGGCTCTTTGGCAAAAAGGGGGTAACGCATCATGAGCATGAAAAATTTTGCCTCCAAGGCCGCGAACATACGCCTTACAAATGAGGAGGCAGACGAGGCACAGAAGCGAGCCGCGACGACGCCTCGCACCGCTCCCGGTCAATTGATGCACCTCCAGGCGAAGTCGGAACAGCAACAGGATGAAATCGACCGCCTCAAGAAGGAGCTGCAGGAAGCCAAGCAAATGGGCGGTGCGGTAGATGTGCCTCTTTCCGATCTGCATGAGGTCCCGGGCCGGCGTAGATACATGGCTCCGGGGAAGTATGCCGAGCTGCGAGACAATCTGCGGCACAACAAGCTCATCCATCCGGTAGTGGTCCTTCCTCGCACACAAGGCGGATTCGAAATTATTTCGGGACACCATCGGTGCGATGCTTATCGTGAACTAGGGCGCGAAACGATTCGTTGTGTACTGGGCGAGGCGACGCCAGAAGAGGCCGATGAAGGAGCCTTCTTCGCAAACTTGATGCAGTCGGACCTTACCGACTACGAGAAATACGTTGGACTAAAGCGATTTCAACACGAGCATCCAGAACTGACCAAGGCATCTGTTGCGGAGCATGTGGGGATCAGTCCGTCGCATATCAGCGCTCTATTATCCTTCGAACGTCTCCCGCAGGAAGCCCGGAAGATTCTTGAAGCGAACATGGCGCTATTGGGAGCAAACGCCGCGGCGGAGTTGGCGGTTCTCGCTGAGGCGGGCAAGAGCGACCGAGTGCTAGAGGCGGTCAAACGTCTTGCGGATGGGAAGTTTGACCAATCGCAGGCGATTAAATTCGTACGCGCTTCGGTCGAGCCCAAGAAAGCAGCGACAGGAACTACGAACTTCAAGATCCGCTCGGGAAAAACGACGTGGTGCGACGTCCGCAGCGCAAAGAACGTCATGCGCATCGAGTTCCAGTCAGAGGAGATCGCGAACTCGGTCCGTGACGCTATCCGCAAACACCTTGAACAACTGGCACAGGTTCAAAAAACGCAAACCATTGATTTTTAAGCCCTTCGTACTACGCAGGCGCTGATGGAGAAGGAAATGAAGGAACTCTAAGTCTATAAAAGACAAAGGCCCGCAGCTGGAAACTGAGGGCCTTTGTGATTGTGGGCTTGGCTGGAAACCTTGCCGCACTACTCCCCAGCTGGAAACTGGAAAGGGACTACACACATCCCGGAGTTTAGCGCAACAAGATCGACAGTCAAGTGAAACCTACCCATTCACCGAAATGGACCGCTCGACATGTCTATCGCGCAACGCTTCGTTGCCGGCGAGGGTGCAGCACACCCCGCAGATACGGCCGCCCTCACCGCTTTTCGCTGCGACTCAACCAACCTGCCCTGGATCATCTTCCGGGCGGCATTCCGGGCCGCACGTATCGAAGAAATCCCCCGTCGCGCTCGAGAGGTTCTGTCCGCCCTCGCGCGCACCGTTGACGCTGCTAAACCCTTCGCCGCCATCTTTGCGCGCCGCGAACTGCTCACGGGCCGCGCGCTGCAATCCATGCGGACCTTCTATCGCAGTCTCGACGATCTCGAAGCCGCCGGACTGATCGATCGACGTCAGCAGGTCCGCTATGTTGAAGGGGGGTTGTTCGGTCGCGCGTACCTCCACCTGACCGAGCATGCGGCTGCCCTGCTCGGCCTGATCGAGTCGCCGCCCGTGCAACAAAACGAAGCCGTGCAAGCGCCGTCACGGCCGGCACCCTCCCCCGCCCCGATTACTGTGTCGACACCGTGTGCCAATGTGGCAGACGGTGGAATATATAAGGATCTAAGCCCTTCTGTTTTTCAAAAGAGACAACCGGGCCAACTGCCTGCCGACCTTCAGCGCCTGCGCACCCTGGGATTCTTTGATTTCTTGATCTTCAAGTTGATGCGTGAAGCCGGCGAACACGGTAAGCGGCTGTCGGACGTGGTCGAGGCCACCTGGGATCACCTGAAGCGCGCCAAGGCGCCGATCAACTATCTCCGCGCCCTGCTACGGAATCCGGTTGATTTCGGGCTGCTCGTACGCCGTCGTCACGCAGAGGCTCACGCCGAGCACGAGCGGGCACAGCAACAGCGCGAAGCCGAGCGGTTCGCGCGCGAGCACGCCGGTCGCACGTTCATCGATGTCGACAACGCGCGTCAATTCGTCGTCGGCGCCGCAGGGGACTCGCTGACGATCTTCAGCGTGACTGAGCGCGTCGGCCGGCAAGCCACCGGTTGGATGCAGTCGTTTGCGAGTGCCCTCAAGGCCGGACAACTCCGTCCCGCCACTGCGTTGGACCTGGAGCAGTTCGCCGAGGCTCAGCGTCGTGCAGCGCCACCCGCGCACCCTTTGCCGTCGTCGCTGGCCGGTGAGCGACCGCCCGTGACGGCAAGTGTTCGTGGCCACATCGCCGGGCTGCGTCAGTTGCTCCAGGCGCGCACGGCGGGCATATCAAACCCGGCCATATGCCGATGACTTCCCGTCGAGTCAGACCAGAATCCGCGGCACGGCGACAGGACGAGGGCCCGCAAGCGCGCTCGACAAAACGCAACTAGCGGTCCTTCAGGCGGTCGCCCACCAATCGGCTCGTGCTTCCGGACGAAGGAATCGGCAAAACCAGTGCCCAAACCGCCGGGGATGGGTCCGGTGGCGTCAACCAACTGGTAGCCCGACTCAGACAGCGTTCGGGCGAAGCGGGGCCGGGGTCTGGTCGCATCAGCCAAGCGACACGAACCAAACGCTGACCATAGCGGCTCCATCGTCTTTGTCGACAAGAGCGGAGACCCCGGCCTGACGTCGATTCATGAGGCGTATCACTTCTCGTCTCGTGCTTTTGCATCGTTCAGGGACAAGGCTTAACCGACGCGATCGTTCCGCACATCAAGCGGCTTAATTTCGACACCTTCGGGCACGACTGTGTGGTGTTGCATGGGATCGATATCCGCGTAAGTGGGGCGCCTTTTCGAAGCTCGGCAAGTAGGCCCGCGAGGTAATCTCGCGCAGATCATTGCCGACGTTCCGATGAGGGCCGTAGCCGTCGCGATCGATAAGCGCCGCCTGACTCAGCGCTAGGCCAACCCTAGGACCCGTACCACATCGGCATCTCGTATGGCCCGGACGGGGTGCGGCACTTCCTGCACCTACAGCGGCGGCACGAAGCGCTCACGCACGTTGTGCGCAAGCGCTTGGCGCAAAGGATGGTGCCGATTTGAAATCAGCGTGTCGCCCGGTGTGCGTCGGCGAGACCGCGCGCCCGCGCCGTACGCGGTCGACACTGTGATGTGCGATCAGCAGACGAACTCCGAGGGCTGCAGCTCGCCAGTCTGATCGCGCGACCCGTGGGCCTGCACATCGTGCGCACGTTCAGCCGAGCCGCGGGTTCGAAGGCGCTGGCAGCGAAAGTGTTCCGGGAGAAAAGCGAAAGGCTCCAGAGTAGTCCCTGGAGTCAGACGCCGGCCGCGTAGTCGCAACCAATCTCAATTTCATTTTGAGCCGACCTGACTTGCACGGTCAGGCGCGCTCCGGACCGAGCGCCGCGTCGGGGTCCTCTCGGGGGCACCCTAGTTTGGTGCTGTCTTTGGCCTCAGCCCGTAGGGGAGGGGGTGCACGTCGTCCAGGTCGCTCGCATGGGCGGCCTGCCGCTTCCTGCCGGCGGCAGCGTCGACGATTTCGCGGCGTCGCCAGTGAGCCCCGACAGCGTCGCCAACGGACTTTTTGATTGCAAGGAGCCGCAGAAGCGTCTCAGTCTAAGCCTCATAACGGTTGGAGATCAGGGTGACCAACGCGTGCGCACCGGTTAGGCGCACTCGCCAGTGCTCTCCGCGCGGGGAACCACCGGGTTGCATTGCAGGAGGCTCACGATCAAGATAGGTTCCGGCGCTCGCGAGACCGCGTGCGCCGTTTTCAACTTTTTGGGTCAAACACAATGGCAACCGGTACGGTCAAGTGGTTCAACGATGCAAAGGGTTTTGGCTTCATCACGCCGGACGGCGGCGGCGACGACCTGTTCGCGCACTTCTCGGAAGTCCGCGCCGAAGGTTTTAAAACACTCGCCGAAGGCCAGAAGGTGACGTACGACGAGAAGATGGGGCCGAAGGGCAAGCAGGCGTCGAACATAAAGCCGACGTGACGGTGGTGGCCCCTGACGACTCATCGGTCGTCAGGGCGGCAGAAGGGCAGGGCGGAGGCCGGACAGTTGGTGACTAGAGGAAAAAGGCGTCGCGCAGCACGGTCTACCTTGTCTGCTAATTATCATTAGCAGTGAAGGATTTAATGGCTAAAATATACCTTGGGCCGCTTTGCGTCGGGTTCCGATAGGGTAGGGGTATCATTTGGGCTATAATAATGGTTCAACTGAACCCAAGGAGGCCGCCATGTTGCTGGTGTCGCCCGAACAAATTGCCGCGGTGATGGCGCTGCCGCGCGTGCCGCACACGGTCGCCGAACTCGACGCCCAGGTGCGCGAGGGGTTACCGAAGTCGGCGCTGAAGGAAGGGGTCGAGCACGCGACGCGCAGCGCCGAGGAGCGCCGCGCGCTGCTCGGCCGCATCGTGCCGGAAGCGACGTTTAAACGCCGCCGCGACCGGTTGAGCCCCGACGAGTCGGAGAAGACCGAGCGCCTGGCGCGCATCGTCGCGACCGCCCGCTATGTGTGGGACGACGAAGCCGATACGCGCGAGTTCCTGAACACCGCGCATCCGCTGCTCGAAGGCCGTACGCCGGTCGAGGTCGCATTGACCGAACTCGGCGCGCGGCGCGTCGAGGAACTGCTGTGGAAGCTGTTTTACGGGTTGCCCGCATGACCCTTTCTATGGAGCGCAGTGAGGAACAAGTTGGGGTGTCGGGCTGATGCGGATTTTTAGAATTGCCGACCGGCGTCACCCAGTGTGGAGCGGCACCGGCGCAATGCTGGTGGGCGGACGGTTTAATAGTCCGGGACGGCCGGTGATCTATGGCGCGCTGAATTTCGCGGGAGCGATGCTCGAGGTGTTAGTGCACGCGCGAATCGGCAAAGTGCCGAAGCACCACGTGTGGGTTGAAGCCGAGGTGCCGGCAGGCCTGGCGGTCGAGCGGGTCAGCGTCGACGAGCTGCCGGCGGGATGGGATGCACCGGATGCGCAAGTCGCGCGGCGCGTCGGCGACCGGTGGGTCGACGAGGCGCGCTCCGCCATTCTGATCGTGCCCTCGGTGGTGGCCAGGGCGGAATGCAATGCCGTGGTCAATCCTGCACATCCGGATGCGGGGCGGCTGGTCGTGTCGGCGCCGCAGCCCGTCGTCTGGGACCAGCGGTTGTTCACAGTCGGATGGGACGCGTCGCCCGAATAAGCTCACCGTCGTTTCCTTGGAAAGACTCACCGAACGAGCCGCATGTGGGGAGCCGTTGGCTTCCATGGACGAACCAATAAGCACATCGCGATGGCCAATCAACCGCAACAGCTGACGCTACCGCCGCCGCGCACCTACACGCGCACCGACTTCACCGCGCTGCGCGCGTTCGTGCAACGCCTGCCCGCGGCCACCATCGCGCGGCTCTACTACGATCCGGAACACGCGCCGCACGCGGCGAGCGCCGATGCGATGGAGCGGTTTCTGCGCACGATGCGCGATGACCTGGTGCAGCTCGCGCTGCTGCACGGCTCCTCGGTGCTGGCGGACCATCTAAAGGCGTCGATCAAACAGCACGGCAGCGCGAAGCTGACCGCGATGACCTTGCGCATGGTCGAACAGGCGTCGACGCTGGCCGCGGCGGTGCCGCTCGCGACGCACGCGGTGCAGCTGTGGTTTCGGCCGTTGGTCGCGCAGCGGCTGAACGGGGAGGGCATCGCCACGCTCGGTGCGCTGATCGACTATTGCAATGCGCGCGGCGGCAGCTGGTGGCGCTCGGTGCCGCGCATCGGCGCGTTGCGCGCGCGCACGATCGTCGCGTGGCTGCGGCGGCATGAAGCGTCGCTCGGCGCAACAGTCGCGGCCGATGTCGACACAGCCTCTCTGGTGCCGGCAGGCGCGAGTGAAGGAAAGGGCGACGACCGCGTCATCGTCGTCGGCGGCGATCCGAGCGCACCCCGCCTGGCGCCGTTCGAGCAGCTGGCGGTGCCGCTCGAGTTGTCGGGGGCGACCGGTTTCAATCGCGCCGCGAGCTTTGCGTTCATTCGTGCGGAGCACGATCTGGCGGCGGTGCACGCGTACCTGCACCGTTATCGCGACCGGCCGACGACCTTGCGCGCGTACACGCGCGAGCTCGAACGGCTGATCCTGTGGAGCGTGGTCGTGCGGCGCAAGGCGCTGTCGTCGCTGACCGTCGAGGACTGCGAGGCGTACAAGGATTTCTTGCAGGCGCCGTTGGCGTCGTTCACGGGACCCAAGCGCCCCCGCAGCAGCGGCCGCTGGCGGCCGTTCGCCCCGGAGGGGCTGTCCCCGGACAGTCAGGCCTACGCGGTGCGCGTGCTGCGCGCGGCGTTTGCGTGGCTGGTCGAGGTTCGCTATCTCGCGGGCAATCCCTGGAGTGCGGTCCACGAACCGGCGACCATCACCCGCGAACTATCGGTGCAGGTGCACCGGGCGCTGCCGGCGAAGCTCTGGACGCATGTCCGCCAGGCACTGGACGCACGATGCGAGGAACTTCATGCGGGCGAGCCGGATGCCGCTCCTGATGGCGATTCCGATGCGGAGGCGCGGCAGTGGCGCGCCGCACGGGCGGCGATCTTGCTGATGGGCGATTCCGGGCTGCGGCGGGCAGAAGCCGCGCTTGCGCGGCGCGAAGACTTGCGCATCGCCGAGGTTCCCGAGGATCGCCGTGCGTCGCGCCGCACCGCGCCGGGTCCGACGGCGAAGACGACCTCGGAAACGACGACCCCGGTCGAGCCGGGTAACAGGACTGACGCTAGCCATGGCGCTTCAGCCGTATGGACGTTGAGCATCGTTGGCAAGCGTCGCAAACAACGCACGGTACCGGTGAGCGGCGCCACCATCGCCGCGCTGCGCGCGCATTGGCACGATCGGGGCCGCGACTTTGATGCGCCGCAAGCGCAGGGGCCGCTGATCGCACCGCAGTGGATCCCGGCCACGCGCGCGGCGCTCGAGCGGCATGACCCGGACGCCGACGATGCACCCTATACCGTCGATGCGTTGGGACGGCTCGTTCGCATGGCCGCACAACGGCTGGCTAACGAAAGCGCCGCGTTGGCGGACTTCAGCACGGACGACCTGGTGCAGCTGGCGAACACGTCGGCACATGCTTTTAGGCACACGTTCGGTACACGCGCGGTGGCACGCGAGATGCCGACCGACGTCGTACAGGCCATCCTCGGACATGCCTCGTTGCAGACCACGTCGATTTACGTGCGGGCGGAGCGACGGCGCATGCTCGAAGCCGCTGCGCGCTACTATGACGAAGATGCGGGATAGGGTCGCGCCGGGGTAGTGTCGTCGAACGGCACGACCGAAAACGGCCCGTTCTGTCGATCAAACAGCGGGTAGTCACCATGTCCATCAATGCAAGTGACATTCAAGGGGATTTTTTGAACGCCCTGACGCGCGAACAGAAAGCCGTTTGGGTATTTCTGGTCAACGGCATCAAATTGACGGGCCAGCTTGTGGCGTTCGACCAATATGTCCTTGCGCTGCAGTCGCCGACGGGCATTCAGACGGTGTTCAAAAGCGCCGTCTCGACCGTCTGCGAAGCGCACTCAGTCGAGCACCCCCGAACGAGAGATCGTTTGACGACGTCCCACGAGCGTCCGCTCGCCAGGCGAAACGAGCGTTGAACGGGGTAGATCGCCGAGGATGATTAAACTCACCAACGGCACCGCTGCACAATGCGCCACCTTGGCTCAATCGTTGCTAAGAGCGCACATAGTGCATCGAAGAGAAAAGACAGATGTTCCCTGTTTCCTTTTCCGTAGGCAGTGAGGCAATTCGACAGCCAGGGTCCTACTTCATTGCTCTAGTCCCAATCGGACTAGCAGCAATCATCCTCGCCTACGTTGGAATTGGCCGCTGGCGACGCAGGCTTCGGACCAATGCGGAGGGCGCCGCAGCGCTGGCGTTAATGCGCACGCCGGACAGATACCGCGAAGCGCTCTGCTTATGCCGTTCACAAATCATTGAGTCCGGTGAAACTCCGCCAGGGTTTGGGGGGGCCATGGACGCTTTGATCGCGCTTGACGCAGCGATCCGTGACGTGCTTCCAGCTACCGTTGCGCGGTACAGGTCCGCGAGCGTCCTGACGGGGTCTTTGCTACAACAAATCGAAGCGGATGTGCTCAAGCAGTTGGCGCTCACCGGTCAGCATAGCGAGCGGGTTCTTGACCTTGTCCGTACGACTCCCCGGTCAAACTACGGCGAGAACGACGACCTTGCCATTAAGGGGTGCTGCGCTGGGTCGATCGTGCAGCAGGCGATCGAACAAGCGTGGCGTCTCGCCGAGGACGAGAAAAAATCGGCGCTGCCGTTCATCGAACGAAGTTCATCGGATAGTGCGGCGAACGAGAACCGAAGCGCGCGTCACGCGTAGCGGGTCCATCGGTGAACGGGAAGAGCGAAGCATTCTAGGCCGGAAGCGGTGCATGCCGTTAATGCGCAGGATTAAGCGTGTTCACGTTACGGCCTGCCCTCCATCTTACGCGATCAGGGCATGCAGTTCTCGGCGAGTGCATTCACCGAGGCCGTGCTAAGTTGGCCGTCCGTCTTTCGATGGACGGCTAGGGTGCCTGGGGCGACCGCCTGGTTCCCTCATGAACAAGAACCCTAACGCTCGTTGCTCGGGATGGAACCTATTAGGCGTGTTCTAGCCGTGCACCACTCTACCGCTAGCAACGTCTGCCCTAGCTGCGAGAGGGATTCCGCTCGGTCAGGGCGGTCGATGCGCAACGCGCTTGGTGGTATGGCTCTGTCGGGCCGAATGGCCGCTATCTAGCGTCGAGCAGAAGGAGTAAAACGATAGTGGAGTTGCACGTCGAGGGAATGCAGAGAAATTGTCAGGCCGCTGGATTACCGAAGCGTTCCGAATGCCGCTCCGTTTAGAGCTAGAGGGTGATCCCGGAACCGAGCGAGTGGGTACGTAGCCGGGATCCATTCCGTGTCGCCCAAGCCTCACGCGCGCTGTGCATACGCAAAACGGTACGATCACCTAGGGAGCAAGGCATGGGCTACATAACGGATCGAGAGGAAGCTGTACGAACTCGGATAGCGGCGGCAAGAAAGCGCGCCGAAGAATGGTGCAGCGGGGGCGGAATGCAACGCACGGCCAGCGCCACCCTGTTCAGAGAGGTGGCCGAGCTAGACCGTATCCATAGGGCCTCAAAGGCTCTGGTGCCGGAGTATCGGGAGCGTTTCATTAAATGCGTAGCCTGCGGAAATGCGTTTCACGACGAGCGCAGCTTTCTGTCGCATTGGCGGTACGGTCCGAGCGGTGCTATCGAGTGCGTAACGACGCCATATCTACTCGACGTCCTCGGTTTCGAAACTGATGAATATTGCTACCCCAATGAGCACTGGCCGGAACGGGTTTATCGTGAACCAATCCGTGATTGAATTGACCTGAGTGAGTCGAGGGGGCCACCGCGGCGCACATATCGCAGATTCCACCGTATCCTTCTTTTTGGCTCGCTTTTGCTCCAGCGCACCAAATCAAAGGGTAGGGCGGCCTTATGGCGTAGAACGACGGACCAGCTCCTCAAGGGCTCTCCAGTGGTCCAGCTCATGCCCGAGCAGCCCGAGCAGATTTGCGGCCCTTAGCAAGTCGTCGAAAGACATGGACCGGTTCCCGATCAACAGGTGAAGCGTTGCAATCTTCGCTTCTAGCCGGGCTATCTGTTCCCTGATGGCTCCCAAGGGCTGCGCTGAATGACTGTCCATTTGGACACTGTAGCTGACTTGAGCGCGTAGCGCGAATCGGGCGGCAAGCGTAGCGTTGGCTCACTTTCCCGTGTCTTGCCCAGTTCGAACTGGAACGTGACGGGGACAGCGCGGAACATTGACGGAACGCCTCGGAGCAACTCGAAGGATTTGGTAACCCTGCAACTCAGATCGAGAGGCGCTCATGCATAGACGCGTTCCACACCCGCAACAAGCCTACGCGTTGCGCCATCTCGACAAGGCGATAAATCGATTGATTGTGGCCACTACGCCGATGGAGAAAGCCGAGGCTGGCAGGTGGGCGCGGCTATGGGCGCGGGCAGCAGGCGCACCCTTTGATGGGCCGCAGCAGGGCGTCCATCGAAGACACGGTGTGAATAGATGGTACGACTACACTATTGCACTGCGGCGGTGCGGTTAAACAACGTTACGCGGGCGGGTCTAGCGACTAGAACGAATAAGGCCGCCCGTAGGAAAGCGGCATTAACCGAACCATGTCTACAACGTACGTGTTCGGGAGAGACGGCTGTTCAACGGCCCTACCGCAGTGAACCTTAGGGGCGGATCGAAGCGGCCTAGTAAACCTCGATATGGTCCGGGTACATGCCCGTTTCCCGCGCGGCTTGTTCTACGGCCTCTGGGCTAGCGCAGGCCGCTATCCCGCTAAGCTCCTTCTCGCCGAGAAACAGACGGCCCGCCCACTGGCCGGAGAGCATGCGGTAGATGCGCAGGGTGATGTCCGCGCCTGTGTCGTGATCCATATAAATTCCTCGAGCGTGGCACGGAGTACACCACGCCTGTCAACCAAACGAACAATATGCCTTGCGGTTCGGCACGAACTCGAACCGTAGCGCCTCGACCCTGTGCACTGATGGCTTGCCAGTCGATCAACGGTCCCTTTGCTCCGTTTCCTCGGCCATGGTCGGCTCCACTGCTAACCAGAAAAGGATACCTGGCCGTCCACGCCACGGAGATCGGCGCCCTTCGCCGCTACTTGCAAAGTCGGGCGCCGCACGCGCTCTTGCTCGATACGGGTTGGATGCCACATCGCACTACTCGTTCATTCGGGACGTCCGTGCGGACCATCAGTGTGCCGGGTTGCTTGTTCTTGCGATGAGCAACGTCTCGCCTTTGGACTCAGTCCGGGCACTGAAAGACGCCGGCTTTGACGGGCATGTTAGACGACCCTGTTCCGTGTGGCGAGTGACCGAGCTCATTGACGCTCATTTCGGTCGCCGTCCCTCTCCGTGAAAGCCACAAGACGGCTCTGCACACGCTTGCGCCGCGCTCACGGCTCGCTGAGCGGAGAGCGCCACACTCCGACCCGCGACGTCCATATCAGCCGGCGCGCAGGGTTTGGGAATTTCGTCCATGACGTTCACGAATGCAAGCGGCGTGCTGATCCACGCAGAGAGCGAGGAGCGTCCGCTGTGAACTTCTCAGGCGGCCGACTTCGTGATTGCGCACTCGTAGGACCGGAAACCGCAAAATACGGCGGCTGAACGTTCTAGGGCAAGATCCGCCGGAAGCAACACTGTCAGGGTCGCAGCAGCGGACACCGAACAATGCCCCGACCGCGCGCGTCATTGCAGAGACCGCGATCTATGTGCGTACCGAGCGACGCCACATGCGGGAGGCTGGGGCGCGTTACTACGCCGATGACGAGGGCCAAGGCGGCAACGAAAGGGCGACAGACTGAGGATAATGCAGCATCGCGCGCGGAAACCCATACCCAGCGAGCCGATCGTAGGTTGGTTCGGTGTCGGGCGGGGGGCGATAATGCAGGGGACACAGACTGCCGGTAAAACGGCGAGCCAAACTTCTCCGGAGGGCGGGTGGACATTCTGAAGCGACACAACGTGTACGTTGACGGGACAGGGACGACCACCATGATGTTCGCGCATGGCTTTGGATGCGATCAGAACATGTGGCGGCATTTTGCGCCGGCGTTCGCCCAGCGATATCGCACGATTCTTTTTGATCTCGTCGGTAGCGGCGACTCGGACCTCACGGCCTACGACCGCGCGAAATACAGCACCCTGGAAGGCCATGCTGACGACGTATTGGAGATCGTTGAGCAGCTCAGCACGGGCCCGGTCATTTTCGTCGGTCACTCGGTCAGCACCATGATCGGTATGCTGGCGGCAATCAAGTCGCCGGAGCAGTTCGCCGCGAACGTGATGATCGGCCCATCGCCGTCCTTTATCAACGACGGAAACTATGTCGGCGGGTTCGAGCGCAGCGACATCGAAGAGTTGCTGGACACGCTCGAAAGTAATTATCTCGGCTGGTCGAGCACAATGGCGCCCTCCGTCATGGGCGCCCCGGAACAGCCGGAGCTTGCCCAGGAATTGACGAACAGTTTCTGCCGCACCGACCCGGGCATCGCTAAGCATTTCGCGCGCGTGACTTTCCTGTCAGATCACCGCGCCGACCTTGCACGGGTGACGACGCCCACGCTGATCATTCAGTCGAACGACGATTTGCTCGCGCCCGTGTCGGTCGGTGAATTCATGCGCGACGTGATCCCGGGCAGCCGCCTCGCGATGGTCGAAAACGTAGGACATTGTCCGCATCTGAGTGCGCCGGGTCCGTGCATTGACGCGACTGAAGATTTCCTTAAACAACTGGCGCTTTGAGATGGACGGTACTCATCAACCCCTCTCTACGATGAGCGAGGCCTACGAGCACGCCCCATGCGGACTTGTCTCCACGACAACCGATGGCACCATCGTGCGTGTCAACGCCACCTTTTGTCGCTGGACGGGTTACCAGGCAGACGAGCTTCTGAACCAGCGTCGCATCCAGGACCTGTTGAGCATTGGCGGCAAGGTGTTTCACCAGACGCATTGGGCTCCGTTGCTCCAGATGCAACGCTCGGTCGCTGAGGTCAAACTGGAGATTCGGCGCCGCGACGGTCGCAAGGTGCCGATGCTCATCAACGCCGTCCGACGGACGGTCGGTAAAGCCGAACAAGACGACTTGGCCTGCATCGTCGTCAACGATCGTCATAAGTACGAGGTCGAGCTTTTGCATGCTCGCCGGCAGGCCGAAGAAGCGCTTGAAGCGAGAAGTGCCGCTGAGGAGGCGTTGCAGCGCGCAGACCGACACAAGGATGAATTTCTTGCCACGCTCGCCCACGAACTCCGTAACCCGCTCGCGCCGATCCAGGCCGCGGCTCGGCTGCTGACGAGGAAGGCGTTTGCCGACGAGCAACTCAACTGGTCCACGCGCGTGCTCGAGCGTCAGGTGGCGCAGCTTGGCAGGCTAGTGGACGATATGCTCGACGTTTCCCGGATTGCAGAAGGCAAGCTCGAACTTCGCAAGCAACGCATGAGTCTCGCAACGGCCATCGAGCTTGCAGTGGAAGGCGTCAGGGATCTCGTTCGTACGCAGTCGCATCACCTGCGTGTCAATCTACCGGACGCGCCGCTGTTCGTGAACGCGGACCCGACGCGACTGACGCAGATTGTGCTCAACCTCTTGAACAACGCGGCCAAATACACGCCCCCCGGCGGCACGATCGATCTGGGTGTGCGTAGTGAAGGCGATGAGCTGGTCATGGCTGTACGCGACACGGGCATCGGCATTGCCCCAGAGCACCTCAACACACTGTTTAATATTTTCTCCCAGTTACCCGAGGGCCATTCCCGGTCCCGCGGTGGCTTGGGCATTGGGCTATCGCTCGTGCGTGCGTTGACGGAGCAGCATGGTGGCACCGTCACGGTCACGAGCCCAGGTGTCGGCAAGGGCAGCGAATTCATCGTGCGCCTACCGCTTGCTTTCGTCGGATCAAACAACCGTTCAAAGCAGCGATGCGCCCGCTGTATCACCGCCGCGCAGCAGACGCCGGATTCTTATTGTCGACGACAGCGAAGATTCGGCCCTGAGCCTCGCGATGCTGCTCGAGGCTGATGACTACGAGACACATACCGCCGCAGACGGCCATGCCGCGCTGCGTCTCGCGTTCGGATTCCGAGCCGACGTGCTGCTTGTGGACATTGGATTGCCCGACGTGTCGGGCTACGATGTTGCCCGCCAGATCCTCCTCGATCCGCGTAGCAGCGGGATGTTGCTCATCGCGCTTACCGGATGGGCTCAGGAGCGCGACATTCAGGCGGCACGCGATGCAGGGTTCCATCATCACCTTGCCAAGCCAGTGGATTATGGTCAGTTGCTCCAAATCCTGAAGTAACCCATCCGGCGCTGCTAATGCGAATATGTCGGGCAAACAGGTATCGGGCTTTATTCAGGGACCGGAAGATGCCGAAGTGCTTCAAGTTCGTCCTCGTCGAACGGAGATCGACCGGCGAATCGCAGCTGCCGACCCCGCTTGGGCACTCGCGTGAGACACAGGCCGAACCACGTCTTACAGCGACTTCGCGCGCGCGGAGAACGCAATCAGACGTGAGTTAAGCGTGGGCTCCCAACTTTGGATATCTAGGTTGTTCTTGAAGGCGCAACATGCTCGATCATCTTGAACAGCCCGGCCAACGAAGCGCCTTTCCGATAGAACCCGTCGATCTCAAGCGCCTTGCCGCGTTCAATGAGTTCGGTTTCAGTCAGCGAGGTGTGGACAATGATGGGTACGGTCGCAAACCTTGTCGATCCGCGCATCGCCTCGGCGACCGCAAAGCCGTCGCAGTCGTCCATTTCGATGTCAAGGATGACAACGTGCAGCAACCATGCTTCGGGCATACGGAAAGCCGCCGCGCCGTCATTCGCGGTAAAGGTTCGCAAGCCATAGGCAGTGCAGGCCTCGGAGAGCGCGGCTAACAACATCTCGTCGTCGTCAACAATCAAGACGGCGATGGGCGGATCGACAGGACCAAACTGACGCGTCGTCCACAGACCGGGCGGGAAGGAGGAGTCTTTCATCATGTTGTGCCATTTCCTTTATTCTTGTTACGCAATCGTCATGCCCCCGCCGACGCCACCGTCGGCTTCCTCAACACTGATCGCGACGGCGACTTGGGGGCGGGTCCCGTCATTGAATCCGTCTATGCGAAGCGAATCGTCTGACGACCGTCCCGCTAAGTGACATGACCTAAGCCCGGGCGTGCCGCGACCGCGTCTTCGGCCTGTCGGACGTGAGATGCCGGCAACTGGAAACCCCATGCGCGTGTAAAACCCCGTGAACTGCCTTCACCGCCGATCGCTCTTATGCGCGTTCAGCGGGAACAAGGCAAGATGCATCGGCGACAACTTCGTTCTGCCCCCTTTCTGTATGCCGTCGGAAAACAGTGCTTCGCGCTTTGCTAGGCTTGCGCCAGCGCACCGCTGTGGAGGCTGCAGCGTGCGCTTGGTCTGACCCACCGGCTGGACCTTCTTGAACTTCCCCGCGCTCAAATACATCCTGTTCAGCAAGGGCGGTTCGCCGATAAACTTGCACAGACCAACGAACTCAAGCATGCGGTACCCCGGCACGCAGGGCAACGTTAGGAGGCCTTGTGGAAAGGGAAATCGGCGGATCCGAGAAGTTGAATTCTCCGCTGAACGCGGCGGAACGCACTGGCGCATGGTACTGGAATCTCGCCGATGACATCGCGTTGCTGACACCCGAAGCTTGCACCATCTTCGGCGTGGGTTCGGGCTCGCCGCGTCTTCCCTTGCGAACAGTGCTGGACAAGGTGGAGCTCGATGCCCGCGGCGCACTACTTACATCGCTTATGAAGGACGGCTCGTTCGACGGCGTCGTGCCTCGTGCCGAAGCCCTTGATCAGTCAACAAGCCTTCGCTTGAAAGGGATAGCGACCACAACGGCCGGCCGAGTCACTGCAATCGGTGTGGTCTCTCTGATAAATAGCGAAGCTCGTTCTGCAGAGAGGCTCGCTCGCAGCGAACACAGCTATCGGGAGCTCGCTCGTGCATCGGGTGCACTGGTCTGGCACGCGGATGCGTTCGGTCGCATGCAACCGCTCGACGACAGCTGGTCCGATTTTCTCGGCGTGCCAAACGACGAGATCGCCGGGCATGGCTGGCTAAGCTTTGTTCACCATTCCGACGTCGAAGTGGTCAGCCGCATTTGGACGGCTACGCTACAGAGTCAAAGGGCGAACGTAGCAACGTTCCGATTACGTCGCAAGGATGGCGCATGGCGTGACATGCACGTTGATGCGGTCCCGCTTCACGACCCGGCGGGACGCTTCGAGGAATGGTTTGGCGTCACCACCGACATTACAGAGTAACGTGAGGCGCAACGCCAGATCCAGGAAAGAAGCGTCAGACTGCTGCTGGCGATGAATGCTGCAGACGTGACCATCCTCAGCTTAGACCTGGGCAACTATCAGGTGTCCATAGAGCGCGCTGCGGATGTCAGGAATTGGGAGCAGCCGACGGAACGGCAACTACTCCCATACGACGTCTTCATGTCGACGATTCACGCAGAAGACAGAAAGCCGCTTGAGCAATCGCTGCGCGGAATGATCGATGGCTCACACGATTGCTGTGGAATCGACGTGCGAGCGGTATGGCAAGGCACGCAGCGTTGGATGAGCGGCAGAGCGATGATTCAGCGCGACGAAACGGGCAAGCCCGAGCGCGTCATCGCAGGGGTCTACGATGTAAGCGACCGCAAGCGCATGGAACTTGACCTACGGGATGCCGATCGCCGAAAGAACGAGTTCCTGGCGATGCTTGCACATGAATTGCGCAATCCGCTTGCCCCGCTTCGCACAGCCATCGAGTTGGCAAGCCGCCGTGATAAAGCTCGCCGTACGATCGATCTAACGGCGATGATGGAACGGCAGGTCAAACAGCTCTCACACCTGGTTGACGATCTGCTTGAAGTATCGCGGATCACGCAAGGTCGGATCACGTTGAAGCCGGAACCACTTCTCATTGGCACCGTCGTGTACTCCGCCGTCGAGTCAGTAGCTGCTACTGTGACCGCGCGCCGGCAGACGATCACCGTTGAAGTGCCTTCTGAAACGATCTGGGTGTGCGCGGACACGACGCGAATGGCGCAGGTGCTGGTAAATATCTTAAACAACTCGATCAAGTACACGCAGGAGGGTGGCCATATTGCACTGATCGTCGCAGCCAGCGCACGCGAAGTGCGCATCGAGATCAACGATGACGGCCCGGGCATAGCGCCGGACCTCATCCCGCATATCTTCGATCTATTCTCGCAAGGCGAACGTACGCTCGACCGGTCCCAAGGCGGTCTGGGAGTCGGTCTGGCATTGGTCAAGCGGCTGGTGCTAATGCAACAGGGAACGATTGAGATTGCAAACCGAGGCGAGACGCGCGGAACGAGCGTTCAAGTGCGGCTGCCGAGGATCAAGAACGACGTGCAAAACACGGTAGTCAATCGAGAGCATTCGCCTTTACCGCATGCTGCTGTCCACCTGCGGATTCTCATCGTCGACGACAACCGCGATGCCGCGGATTCGCTTGCGATTGTGTGCGAGGACGAAAAGTATGCGACCGCAGTTGCTTACGATCCCGTGACTGCATTGGAGCTCGCCGAGAGCTTCAGGCCTGACGTCGCCATATTGGACATTGGACTTCCCGACATGGACGGCTACGAGCTAGCCACGCGTCTTCGTTCTCGCGAAGCGGTGCGACCGGTGTTGATTGCCGTGACTGGCTACGGTCAATTAGAGGACCGGCTGCGCGCGCAAGCCGTCGGCTTCGATCACCACTTCCTGAAACCCGTTGAGATCAACGCGCTGCTCGACGTTCTGGCCAAGGTCGAGCGGTGAATAAAGCGAGTAGCGTCGCATTTCTGCCCGTACGGTGCACCGCGCCTACGGGAGGATGAGGGCAAGCACCGGGGTGGTCCCGAGCCTTGGCCTGCGCCAACGCTAACTCTTCCATTCTGATGTCCCCCCGGCTCCTTCAGGACCTGAAAGGTCGCCGCGTCGCCTTAGATGAGTTCGGACCCGTGCAGCCCATCACGCATCAAGTTGATCGCCGGCTGCGCGGCCAGCCAACGCACACAACGCTTGCGCACGTCACGCTTTGAATGAGATGCCTTACATGGTTGGCGCCTCGGGGCGGATTTCAGATGGCTAGGCAGCGGCTGAGCGTCCAGACGGCGGCACTCGCCGACTTCAGCCCAGAGGATACGGTGCAGCTTGCCTACATCTCGGCTCATGCGTTCCGACATCGGTTTGGCGTGCGCGCCGTCGCGCGCAAGATGCGGACCGCCGCAATGCCAGCCCTGACATCATTGCGCTTGCCGGCCGAGAACATCGGTATAGGCGCGTTCGAGCCACTCGTTTGCTAACGTCCTTGGGCGCACAGAGCCTTGTCTGAAAAACGCGTAGACTGCAGCATAGGTGCTTGCTCCTCGCTCCTGCGCCGATCCTCCAATTTTTTGACTGCCGGCAACCTGATCCCTGGGCGGGATCGTTCGTTGACGGTCGCCAACATGTCGAACAAGCTGAAGAACCCGAAGACGATGCGCCGTTCGCCGCTGACCCGGACGCAGCTGTTGCCAATTGCACCGGCCACGGCACGCGTATTTTCCCTGAAGAATCACCTCGCCCTGGTCGCGATGCGTAACGGGCGCGGCAACGCTGATCTGGCGAGCGAGCTTATCAAGACGCTGTACTTGACGTTTTTTGTTTGCAAGAAAGACCGGCTCGATCCGCCGATGGCCACTTTTCTCAAGGCCGAAACGACTCTCAGGGCGTGCATTCCATCGGACACGTCTGGCGCGTGGGGAATTGCCGACGATCAGTGCGAGGCGATCGAGGCGGTCCTCTGCGCGCACGACACGCAGCTCGCGTCGACGCCGCTTCATCAAATCGAAGTTGCGAAGGCGCGGCTGGAGCGGATACTAAAGGCAGGCCGATTTCCGGATCTCAACGCGATGCACCAGATACACGGTTGAACGGCCACCCAGGTCGCGCGGTTCATGGTCACCTTCCACCGCCCCTGACCACCAGTTGCACCCGCTCGGGTTTGTCGACAGATTCCAGTTAGACCTGCCCTGCGCTCTGACTGTTGGCTACTTCGCGCGGCGCTTGTTTATCCGGCTTGGCGACGAAGAGGATTACCCGGCAGACAGAGCGAGCTCTGAGCACTGCGATTCATTCGACGTCGAGCGAGCAGGTCGCGCAGTCGGGACGTGTCCCGATTCAGGCAGATGCAACCTTGACCCAAAGAGATGATGAATAAAGGAAAAACAAAGCTGACGCGGCAGGACGCTGAGCGTCTTTTCGAAGGACTCCCCGCAGAGAAGACGAGGGCGTCGAGCCGGCCCGAGAATCCGTTCGGGCAAAACGTGTCCGACGTCGTGCAGCGCGTCGACGACGAAGCCGCGCTCTGGAAAGACAACCTGATCACGCTACCGGTGTCGGTTGAGTTGCCGCCGGGCTATGAGTCGGCGCCTCGCCTGCGCAAAGCGATGTCACGCGCGTTAGGTGTGAAATGGGTGAGAGAAGGCAAAGATGAGGTTGTCGCGGAATTTCGTGAAGGGTGGAAAGCCACGCGTCCAACAAACGGCCCCATCGAATTGCGAGATCCATCAGGTAACGTCCGGGCCCTATTCGGTTGGGCCAAGGATGCGGAGCTCAGGGTCCTGCCGCGCTATGTCATCGAGTCACAGGCAAACACCACGAACGGACTCAACAGTGTGCTTGTTCGCGATCGCGCGACTGGTCAGATTCTCGAGCGATCCTCGGCCTGGTCGGCACGATCGGGAACCGACCATCCAGATTGGGCCACGCTTGCTGCGTGGCTCGACCTGCGCTATCCAGACCATCGCAACCCGCTGCGATACTGGCCAGACTGCGAGGAAAACTTGGCGAAACTGAGCAGTGTCTGAGAAGCACCGTTCTTTGCACCACATCATGAATCGTGACCTGCGTTCACGGCGCGATGGAGTGGCCAGGTTCGGCCAGACGTTTGACATCCAACGTCCCTTCGTGAGGGAGGGGGCGGAACGATCGTGTTGCGAAGGTGGGCCGGTTCCGACCTTGAAGCGAGGCATCGAGCGCTGGAGGGGTCAACGGTGATCGCGCATCACTGCCGCCCGTGCGTTGTAGTCGGGGTCATTCATCAATGCCTCGGTCAATACGCGTTAGCCATCGAGGTACGCCGTTTGCAGTGAGCCCAAAAGTGACAATCGGACGACCAAGATGAAGGCCACTATAATCGCTCACGAATCGGCACCTACGGATGCATCGGTGGAGATTCACCGATTCAAGTTCCTACTGGACGACGGCAAAGCTTGTCCGCTCGCAGAGACGATCTCTCTGCGCACGGCAAGAGTGATCGTCGAGAATCTGGAAGACGGCAACGCGTTCATCAAAATGCTCCAAGCGATTGTGAACGCACAGCCAACCGAATACGACGGCCTGATAGGCCAGGTTTTTCCCGACCATTACGAGAACTGCACGGTTGAAAAGTCCACGACGCCTCGCGGCGATGCGGCGTCTGAGACCAACTAAAGTCTGCCAATTAAGCTGAAGGCGGCGGTCCTGCGCAACGTCGCGCTCGCGACCTGTCCTTCGTCTAGACGCTCGGCGTTAGCCTACTTATCTTCATTGCTTCGCCCGCGTTCACCGCTGAGACCGGCGGCGGATTCATGCGGCCGCGCGGCTCAGGCGAGGGCCGCCTCGGTAGGTGGTTTCGCATTTCTTCAAGCAAGTGCGCGAAGCCTCGAAGACCAGGGTGCGTCGTTTGTCTCGCTGCCGAATCCATCAACTTTCCTCGAGCGTGCACGGGGACTCATTATATGCCTCCGCTCGTCGACTCGATTGAAGGCGAAATGGATCGATGAATCCCGTGCCGTGCTCCGCGGGGACCGCCTCCGCGCCGAAAACGATGTTTGATAAGGGTGGCCTGCCACGATGAGACAACCGGGTCGAGGCTGTGTCCCGGCAGCGGACCTGGATCTCTGCTTGAAACCCCAGCCAAGGATGGGATTGGTAGCTGGGTTGCTGATGCCATAAATTGGGGCCAAAGGGACGGGCTCACCGCTTGCGTAGGGGTTGCTCGGTCTCGTCTGCTGAGCTTAGGCGTTGCCGTTTGCTTCGTCTTCACCTGCACATCACGCTGGATGCGCAGTCGATCGCAGTTGGGAGACGTCAATGAATTTCTTTGCCCCGCTTTTCCTGGCGCATAACACGTTCTGGTCGTATGCCATGCCAGGCGCTTTCCTATCCGGGGACTTCGTCTCTTGTCGCGACAATGCGGCCCTCGACCGCGCAGCGGAAGATTCGCCGCTGGCACGCGCCGACGGTACGCCAGAACGGGTGAGCGAACCCGGCGTGCCGGGCGGTGACTATTTGACTCCGGCGGTATGCGCACAAACTCCCGCCGCTTCGCCTGCCTCATTGGCTGAAGAACGGGCGCGGCCGGCGATCAGGGGGGCGCAGTGGTTGACTCACACCGTTAAGCGCAGTGGGTGCGATCACCGCGCGAAGGTCTACGTTCCAAGTAGCTACGACGGTCGGCCGTTACCGATGATGCTGATGCTTCACGGCGCGCAGCAACACCCCGATGACTTCGCGGCGGGAACACGGATGAACGAGGCCGCAGAAGACAGCGGATTCATTGTTGTGTATCCGGAGCAACCGGAAAGCGCCAATCTGCTGCGTTGCTGGAACTGGTTCATACCGTCAAATCAGGCGCGCGACACTGGGGAAACCGCGGCGCTTGCCGCCCTGACGAATGAGCTTATCGTCCGGTTCAACGTCGATCGTGCTCGGGTGTATGTGGCCGGGCTGTCCGCGGGCGGCGCCATGGCAATCAATCTGGCCGTAACTCACCCGGACCTATACACGGCTGCCGCTATCCATTCAGGCTTGGCGTTCGGTGTCGCCAACGAGCACATCTCGGCTCTATGCGCGATGAACGACGGCCGAGGCACGATTTGCTTGCCAAAACAAAAAGAGGGCGTGGCTCCGATGCGCACTGTGCCGTTGATCGCGTTCCACGGTGACGCCGATGACACCGTGCACCCGTTCAACAGCGAGCAGGTCATCGAGATGAGCCAGCTGTTGAACAGCCAAGCGACCGACTCACGGGTGTGCACAACGACGCGGGCTGAGCACGAACCGGGCCGCCATGGCTACACTCGGGACGTCTGGCGCGACGAAGACGGATCGCTGCTTGCTGAGCGATGGCTCGTGCACGGTCTTGGTCATGCTTGGTCGGGCGGTCATGCTGATGGCAGCTATACCGACCATCGTGGACCTGATGCAACTAGGGAGATCGTCCGATTTGTCAGCCAGTTTTCGCTCGAGAACAGGCAGATGGCCTGTTGATGTAATCTAACACGAGCCTTTTCGCACGTAATACGTAGCGCCAACTGCAGCAGTCGCGTCGCTCGTTCTCCGAACGCCGCGTTGACGTTGAAACAGACTAACGTGGCGCCGACTCTAATCGCTGCTAGTTAGCAGACCTGATAATACCTATTATCGGGATAGCGTTTCAGGGGTAGAATCGGGTATCTCCGATTTACCTGGCAGGGGAGAGACCGAGGCAGAAGGCAGCGACGACGTTCGCGACGGCAACGGCAACGGCGACCGCGACGGTGCGGGTGACACTGAACGCTGGCTCAGCGGGGCGCCGAGCCCGCCGGTCGCGCGCGTCGCGTTAAACGTCGACGCGGCCATAACGCTGAAGCGGCGCGCGGCTGCGGCGTGGCTGACCGCGCACGGCGACGCCATGCCGTCCCTGCCGGTCAATCCGACGCGCATCGAACTCGCGGTCGTGGTCGCGCTGGCGGAGACCTTTGGTTCAGCTCTGGCTGAAGAGGCGCTTTTCCTGCCGGTGATCGACTTCATCGCGGACGTCGGCGCGGTGAGGCTGGTGCAGCGCGTGATGTATGGCGCACGGCCAATCACCGACTTCGATGACACCGCCTACGCCGCGGAAAATGCGCGCCTGGCCGAACTGCTGCGTGAGGCGCGCCCGGCGTTCGAGTGCCTGTGCGCGACCTGCCCCGAGGTCTTCATGGCGCAGGCGAGGGATGCGCTCGCGCAACTGGGCTTGCCGCGGTTGCGGGCCCCAGCGCCGCCGTCCGGCAACGAGGGACCAGGCGGCCGCGATAACTCGCGCGGGGACGCCGGCGAGGAGAGCGACGATGCCTGCACGCACGCGCGTGGCGACGACATCCTCCCCGCAAAAGCTCACCACGGGAACGGCGCGTCCCCCGGAGAAGCTCACCGAATCACTCCATCTTGAGCGCCGCTACACGAGCAAGGATTTCACGGCACTGCGCGCGTTCGTGCAGCGCATCCCGCCCGCGGTGATCGCGCGCACCTACTACGATCCCGACGAGGATTCGCACGCGGCCACGCCCGGCGCGATGGAGCGGCACCTGACGACGATGCTCGACGCGCTGGTGACGCTGGCACTCGCGCATGGTTCCACGGCGCTGGCCGACCACCTGCGCGCGTCGATGCGGCAGCACTGGCGGCCGTTGTTCACCGCCGTGACGTTCCGGATGGTGACTGAGGCCGCGCAGCTCGCGGCGCTGCCGCCGCATGCCGATCACGTGATCAGCGCCTGGCGCGCCCGCGCGTGGCGCGACGCCTGAAAGGCGAGGGCATCGCCACACTCGGTGAACCGGTCGCGTTCTGCAACCGGCGCGGCGGCCGCTGGTGGCGCTCGATTCCGCGCACCAGTCCGGGCCGGGCGCGCGCGATCGTCAGCTGGCTGCGCCGGCAGCAGGTATCCCTGCAACTAACGATCGACCGCGACGTCGACTCCGAAGAGCGGGACGGCGTGCCGTTGATCGCGGCCGACTTGATCGAGGTGGGGCCGGCCGCCAAGGTGACAGAATCCGGTCGTAACGTCGGCTGACTGACATGGCACGCATCACAGTGCTGTTTGCTAGCAACATCAGGTACATAGCGTTTGGTTCGGCGCGTGATCTAGACGGTTATCCACGTAAGCTGTGGATAAGTAAGCCACTGCAGCCACGCACATACGGAAGCGGCTCCCAACGCTTTGATAGTGACCGCTGAAATTCCGTAATCGGCCACAAACAGCCATTCCGCCGTCGATGACAGCCGTCATTCGAACGGCAGCAATGGCTTCAAAGCCGACGATGGGCATGCATGTCGTGACGGGAGTACCTAAGCTTGCACCGTGCTTCGGGGGTCTTTATCGGCGAGGCGGGTCAAAGTTCGGCCAACGCAATGTCCAACGACGCCTTCACACGTTCCATTGCCACGAACGTCCGGAAGTGTTTCACGTTCCCTTCCGCAAAGAACAACGTCCGCGTCAGAGCGGTGTATTGCTCCATATCGCGTGTCGCCATGATGAGAATGAAGTCCATCTCGCCGGTCACGTAGTAGCACTGTTGGACTTGTGGACACGCTTTAAAGCGTGCCTTCATCGAGTCAAGCAACTCGACGGCTTCACTCTCGGCAGCCACCTGCACGATGAGCGTCACATGTGCGCCCACTGCTTCGGGCTTGAGAACACTTTTGTCCGCGGCAATGACGCCACTCGCTCTTAACCGTTGCAAGCGACGAGCGACGGATGGCACGGACAGGTTAATTGCGTTCGCGATCTCACGGTGTGGCGTCTGATTGTTGCGCTGCACAAATTCCAGAATGTCCAGATCAAATTGATCGAGCGAAGCCGGCTGTGCGGTAACCATGAGAATTTTTCTCGTTTGGGATGCCAAAAAGAATAAAGAAAAACCGGGACGAGAAATAGACTGTAATCGTTGACCCACCCGGATGCTATATGACAATGCGAGTTCACATCAATCGAAACAGCCTTTTTGGATCCGCACTCGATGCGGCCGACCAGTCCAACTTTCACCCTGAAGTCGTTTCCGATGTGCGGCGGTTTCTGAGCCATGTTCCTTATCAAGAGACGCCGCTGCAGTCGCTTCCCGCTCTCGCGAGCGAGTTGCGGGTCGGCGGCATCTTGGTCAAAGACGAGGGCGCCCGCTCCCGTCTGGGAAGCTTTAAGGCGCTAGGCGGAACCCACGCGGTCATTCGCCTGGTGATCGAAGAAGCCTCGAAGCGGCTGGGCCGACAAGTCGAGCCGGAGCAACTGAAAGACGAAGCTGTTCATACGGTCGCGAAAGGGATGACATTCGCTTGTGCGACGGACGGCAATCACGGACGGGCTGTCGCCGCCGGCGCTCAGTTGTCCGGTGCGAGTTGCAACGTCTTTGTGCACTCCGGGGTGAGCGAAGCACGGGCGGATGCTATTGCCGCAGAGGGCGCGACAGTCACCCGCACTGCCGGGAACTACGACGATTCGATCGCTGCGCTGAACGCTGCAGCGGACCAACACGGCTGGCAAGTAGTGTCCGACACGTCGTGGCCGGGATATGAAACGATCCCCTCGCGAGTCATGCAAGGCTACTTGGTGATGGCGGAGGAATCGGTTCGACAAGCGGGCGAAGCTGGACTGATCCCGACTCACGTGTTCTTGCAAGCGGGCGTCGGCGGCTATGCCGCAGCGGTAGCCGCCTACCTCAAGCTGAAGCTCGGCGAGAAAGCGCCCGTTGTCGTGGTGGTCGAGCCGGAGCGCGCTGCTTGCCTTTTCGAAAGTGCACGCAATGGTGCAGTCACCCGTATCGATGCAGAGGAGCCGACGGTCATGGCAATGCTCGAATGCTATGAGCCGTCCGCCGTCGCGTGGCGGATCTTGCAGCGCACGACTCACGCCTTTGTCACCGTCGATGAGTCCCCTGCGATCGAGGCGATGCGTACGCTTGCGAAGCCAAGAGGCAATGACCCACGCATCGTCAGCGGCGAAAGCGGTGGCGCCGGTGTGGCTGCCTTGCTCGAAGCATCGCAGTCACCTGCGTTACGCCAAGCGCTCGGCCTGAATGAGAAGTCGGTTGTCTTGCTGTTCAACACCGAGGGCGCAACCGATGCCGCGACCTACCGTGCTCTGATCGGTGACGAGGAGGCTGCGCTGTGAAAATTGACGCAACACGTCTGAATGCCCGCCTGGACTTACTCGGTCAAGTCGGCGCAGTCGAGGGACAGGGGCGCACGCGTCTCGCTTTGACCGAAGAGGACCGTCTGGGACGGAAGCTCGTCTCGATGTGGATGCGCGAGACGGGCGCCGAGGTCGTGATCGACTCCATTGGAAACATTCACTGCGTGTTGCGGGGACAAAGCGACGATGCCCCAATCATGACGGGCTCTCACATCGATACAGTGCGGCGCGCCGGTGCCTTGGACGGCTGCTACGGTGTGGTCGCGGGCATCGAAGTGATAGCTGCGATCGTAAAGGCGAGACTCAAGCCGCGGAAGACGCTGGTCGTGACTGCCTTCACGAACGAGGAAGGCGTGCGTTACACACCCGATCTCCTTGGTTCACGGGTCATGACCAAGGAGATGAGCCTCAGCGACGCCTTGCACGTCGTCTCGACCGATGGAAAACGGTTCGGGGAAGAGCTCGACCGCATCGGCTATGCCGGCGAAGCGTCACCCTGGGAGTTCCTACCGAGTGCCTTTGTCGAGTTGCATATCGAGCAAGGCCCCGTTCTCGATGCAAAGGGTCTGGCGATCGGCGTGGTCGAAGGCGTGCAAGGCTATTCGTGGTGGCACGTCGCTGTGGAAGGGCGCGCCAACCATGCGGGTACAACCCCGATGGCCCTTCGCCTCGACGCGGGAACCGCAGCGATGGAACTCATTCGCGACATCACGAAACGTTCTGCAGACTCTCTGACGCCGGCGGTCGCGACCATCGGCACATTCGCGCTCGAACCCAATTCCATCAACGTTGTTCCAGGCAAAGCCAGCTTCACGATCGATATGCGGGACCCCTACATCCAGACGCTTGCGCGGGCCGAAGCTGACCTGAGGGACGCTGTGGCGGCGCTGCGTGACGAAGGTTTCAAGGTGACGCTCAACTGCACCTCGCGAAACGACCCGGTGCCTTTCAGTTCTTCCCTGTGTGAACGCATCGAAAATAACGCGCAAGCCCGATCGCTGTCCTCGATGCGCATTGTGTCTGGCGCTAGCCATGACGCGCAAATGATGGCTCGAGTCTGTCCCACCGCAATGATTTTCGTACCTAGCCGCGAAGGTGTCAGTCACAACCCTCGTGAATTCTCTACCCCTGCGCAACTCGCTACCGGCGCGGACGTTCTTCTCGACACTCTCTGGCAACTGGTCGAGGCATAGACCAGCAGCTAAAACAAGCGACCAGTTCCCTCTAGGAGACTTATCCCATGAAAGCCCCTGTTCTGAAGTCCACGACGCGCGCGCTGATGCTGTCGTTGTTGTGTACTGTTGGCATCGCCTCCAGCTCCGCGGCAACCATCGCCCCCGGCACGTTGACGGTTGGCAGCGACATGACCTATCCCCCGTATGAGTCGCTTGACGGCAATGATCCCGTGGGCTTTGACCCGGAATTCATGTCGAAGATGTCTACGCATCTGAAGGTGACGCCGAAATTCGTCGATACACGCTTCGCAAATCTCATCCTTGGTCTGACTGGCAATCGGTACGACGTGATCGTGTCGGCGCTGTATGTGACGCCCGAACGAGCAAAAACGCTGGATTTCATCCCGTATTTCATGACGGGCGGCTCGCTGATGGCCAACGCCTCGGGTGATTACAAGCCCAAGACGATGGAGGATCTGTGTGGGAAGCGCGTGGGCTCGCTCAAGGGCGCTGCGTGGGTGCCGACGTTGCACGAGGTCTCGGAAAAAGCCTGCCAACCGGCTGGAAAGGGTGCTATCGACGTGCGCGAGTTCGATACGTCGTCGGAAGCGGCGCAAGCCCTTCTTTCCCGGGCAGTTGACGCTCAATACGACGATTCGGGCGTCGCCAAGATGATCGTAGGCAAGCTGAACGGCCGTGTCGTCATTACGTCGACTGGACCTATGAATCCCGTTGTCTGTGGGATTGCGTTCAAAAAGGGGAACGACGGGTTGAAACAGCAGGTCGCCGATGCGTTCGTCACAATGAAAAGGAACGGTGAATATCAGGCGCTGCTGAAAAAGTACAACCTGGTGGAACCGACGGCGCAGGACGTGGCGCGTGCTACGGGTTCGGCGAAGTAAGTCGACTGTTGTAAATGAGATTGTCGCGCGAAGCCGGGGCAGTCTCGAACAGGAGCAAAAGCATGGAATTCGATTGGCGGTACGCCCTTTCCTTACTGTCGTACAAGGCTTTCTGGGAAGCAACGTGGATGGTGGTCGAACTCAGCGTGATGAGTTGGGTCATCAGTATCCTCGTAGGTTTCTTTTTCGCGCTCGGCAAGCAATCCACCATTGCGCCCGTTCGCATGTTCTGTCGTGCATACGTCTGGTTCTTCCGGAGTCTGCCACTCCTGGTTCTGCTGATTTTCGTCTACAACCTGCCGCAGGTGATACCGGCAACGGGCCCGGTGCTTTCGAACCCGTTCCTCGCCGGCCTGATCGCCCTCGCCTTAAGTGAGACTGCGTATGTGGCAGAAATCCATCGCGGTGGCCTCGCGGCCGTGGCCAAGGGGCAACTCGAGGCCGGGAAGGCACTTGGCATCGGCTACCTCGGCATGCACCGACTAATCGTTCTTCCCCAAGCCTTCCGTGTCGCGCTTCCGACGCTAATCAACGAATACATCACCATCGTCAAGCTAACGTCGCTGGTGTCAGTCATTTCGCTCGGGGAGATTCTCCTCGTAGGGGAGCGACTTTACACGCAGAACTTCAAAGTGCTTGAAACGATGCTTGCCGTGGCGTTCTACTACGTTCTCGTGGTCACGGCTTTCAGCTATCTCCTCGGCTACGTCGAGAAGCGCATCGACTTCACGCGCCGCACCGCCGCGATGATCAAGGAGCAACCGGTCGCAGATAACAGCGTGGTGGCGTTGGCTCCCAGCAAGCGGGAGCGATCCAACAAGCCTGCCATTCAGGCCGTGGGCGTGCACAAGAAATACGGCGAGCACCACGTACTGAAAGGGATCGACCTTAAGGTGAACGCGGGCGAGGTCATCTCGATCATCGGGCCCTCTGGGTCGGGAAAGACTTCGTTCATCCGTACGCTCAATGGTCTAGAAACCATCGACGATGGTGAGGTGCTTCTGCATGAGAAGCCGTTCCTCTGGGCGCCTCATGGCTCCCACGGCAAGATTCCGCGCTCACAATATCGCTCCGGAATTCTTGACATCGGCATGGTATTCCAGAACTTCAACTTGTTCCCTCACCGCACAGTTCTGGAGAATCTCACGCTCGCACCGGCATATCACAGCCGCCTGTCGAAGGAAGAGCGGAAGGCACAGGCATTCAAGCTTCTTGCGAAGGTCGGACTGAGCGCGCACGGTAACAAATATCCGCATCAGCTCTCGGGCGGTCAGCAGCAACGGGTGGCGATTGCCCGAGCGCTCGCGATGGAGCCCGCCATTGTGCTCTTTGACGAGCCGACGTCGGCGCTCGACCCCGAGCTTGTCGGCGAGGTCTTGAAAGTGATTGAAGGTTTGGCCCGAGAAGGTATGACCATGATCATCGTGACTCACGAGATTGAGTTTGCAATGCGCATCTCGGACCGCGTTGTTTTCATGGAAGGTGGACATGTCGTTCACGATCTGTCGCCTGCGGAGTACGCGTCGATGGGCCGAGAATCACGCGTCTCGAAATTCCTTAAGGGTTACGCAATGGAGATGACTGCCTGACTTGTCAGTGCGGCACTGCTTATCTCCCCACCACATACAGAGAGGTCATCATGAGCAATCTTCCCTTCCCAAAAGCAGAATTCGCCGACCGTATCGAACGTGTCCAGAAGAGTATGCAGAGCCATGAGCTGGACGGTCTGGTTATTACCGCTCCGCCGAACTATCGCTACTTTACGGGATACGACACGCAGTTCTGGGAAAGCCCGGCACGACCTTGGTTCCTCGTTATCCCCGCGAGCGGCGAGACAATCGCCGTCGTGCCCGAAATTGGCGAACCGGTTGTCGCCACGTATGCTGTCGGCAGCATTCGGACTTGGCCCGCTCCGCGTCCTCAAGATGAAGGTGTCTCGCTCCTGTCCTCGACGTTGAGCGACTTGCCGCGCCGGTTTGGCCGTATCGGATTTGAGCTGGGCCGTGAATCGGTCCTGCGTATGCCCGTGAACGACTTCCTCCAGGTCCAGAAAAATCTCGTTTCCATTCAACTTGTGGACGGCTCCCCGTGTATCTGGGAAACACGGAACATCAAGTCCGGGGCGGAAATTGAGATGATCCGTAACTCTGGACAGATCGTCAGCCGATCGTTCGAGGAAGTGCCGAAATTCGCGCGCAAGGGTATGACCGAAGCGGAAGTCTGCCGCGAGATGACCATAGATATTCTCAAACGCGGAGCACATGCGGTCCCGTTTCTCGCGTGTGCGTCCGGCGAAGGCGGTTATGCGGAAATCATCTCGCGTCCGAAGGCACGTGAACTCGTCGACGGCGACGTTCTGATCATCGATATTGGTGCGACTACGCACGGCTACTTTTGCGACTTTGATCGCAACTACGCGGTCGGCAAAATCTCGGACGCAGCAGCCAAGGCTCACGATGCAGTTTGGCGGGCCACGGAAGCCGGTATCAAAGCTGCGCGTCCGGGCGTTCGCGTGAGCGACCTCTGGCGCGTCATGATGGACGTACTGGAGCCGGCCGGCATGCGTCGGAACAATGTCGGTCGCTTAGGTCATGGATTGGGCCTACAGCTTACTGAACCGCCGTCGAATAGTGCCGACGATGCTGCCGTCTTGGAAGCTGGCATGGTCATTACGATCGAGCCCGGGATGGAATACGCGCCCGGCAAGATGATCGTACATGAAGAAAATATTGCGATCACCCCCGACGGTGCCGACCTGCTAACCACGCGTGCACCGCGCGAGATGCTGACCATCAGGTGATGCGTTAAGTGTGGGTCATTAAAAGTGGCCGCTACAGCGCTGTGGGCCGCCAGCACTGCGACGCGGCGCCAGTGGCGTTGCGACGGGATTTATAGGCTCTCCTCTCAGGCATCCGTTTCTACGCGGAAGCGCCTTTAGACCATCGCGCCAATCCAGCGCGATGGTCCTTTTTTTTGTTCCTAGAAGCGGACGAAACAGAGCTGAGCGCTGTCCCGCTTAGCGCCGCCGGCTGAGCCCTCGATGCCAAAGGGGGCCATCTTTGCGGTTGGAATTTCTCTTTTGGACTATGAGTTGTAACATGGAAAGAACTTCGCTGAACCACCCGAAGGTCGTCGAACCGGCAAGTTACCCTACTTCGGGGTCCTACGTGTACCACGGCAGCAACATCGCCGCCGACTTAGAAGAGCCGTCCCCCCTCAACTGGGCCTGGGCCAATAGCCCTCGCCACTACGATTGGATGGACCACCATTCTCCCTTCAAAGCGGCGGTCGAAGGCTGAAACGGCGAGGTACCTCATCAGGATCAGAGGGGCGGTTCGCCTGTTGGCTTAGATCTATTGCCGTCGTTTGCATCGCAGCAGTTTTCCCTTTTGCCAACGACTGCTTGTGCCCTTGGGACCGGTCGTTGAACGTGGCGCACGGGACCTTTGGGCATCTTAATGGATGGTGCCCTCGACGGACCGCTTGTGGCCGAGTCCTGCCCGACGTCCAGCACACGCAGACTGCGCAGGCAGTAGATGGCGTGACCGACCGCGATCTGCGCCGACGTTGAGGATCATGCAGCTCGGTAACGTCGGCGGCGGTCGCCGGGCATCGCTAGGAAACCTCTAATCAAGTACGCTCCTTGCGTGCGGAAGCCTAGTGCGCACATCCCGCTAATGAGGCTCCAACACGGTCATCGTAAAGATCAGCTTCGACCTGCCTTCATTCGCGTATTTATGTCCCACGTCGGTCCTGGCTACCGCAGAGTAGCCGGCCGGAACTTCAAGCTCAGTCTCGTCCACGGCGATCTTTAGTTGTCCCTGCTCAACATGCAGCAGTTCGACCGTCCCTTCGGGGTGGCCAGAGGATTCAAAAAATTCCCCCGGCAGCATCTCCCAGCGCCATAGCTCAATCATGCTCGGCCCGCTCGTGCCAGCAAGCAGGCGCGCCGAGCCGCCCTTCTGCCCCGTCCACAGTGTTGGGATGTCTCGTTTCTCGACCAAGTGCACAGCGGGTGAACTGGCCACGTTGACGATGTCCGCCACGGACACACCAAGGGCCGCCGAAATCTTGCAGAGAATGCCGATGCTGGGATTGGCGGCGCCCTTTTCGATCTCGACGAGCATGCCTTTACTCACGCCCGAGTGCCGCGACAACGCGTCCAGCGTCAACTTTTGCTGTTTGCGGTACTCCCTGAGACGAATCGCCACCGCCTCACTCACCGCCTGAATGTCCGCACCGGAATCGGTCGATATATTGACGTTTTTGGTCATTGGTCAGTATTATGGTACGGAATGGTCACCCGCGGATTCTCTATGCTCACCGTCCTCCCGTCAATTGCCCGCGAGATCGCCATGCTCGCTCCGGGCTTCCGTGCCCTAAGTGTCAGTGTTAGCACGTCGCCAATCGTAAGCCCCGGTCTTGGTAAGCAAGCGCTGGACGATGCGTGCCGATACGTCGGTTCAGGCGGGCCCGCATGGGCCGACGCGCATCTTTCCGCATGGGCCAATGTATTCAGAGAGTTCGGCGCGAAGCCGCAGCGGACCGGTTCTTCCGCGGACGCGCTGCGTAAGCGGGCTTTGAAGGCCGGGAGCTTGCCGAGCATCGACCCAGTCGTCGATCTTTATAACGCCGTCAGCCTGAAATACGCCATTCCTGTGGGCGGTGAGAATTTCGAGGCGTATGTCGGGATGCCTCGCCTAGTAATTGCAGACGGCACGGAAGAGTTCGATACGATCAAAGAAGGTGTGCCGGCCCTGGAGTCACCAGAGCACGGGGAGGTCGTATGGCGCGACGATGTTGGTGTCACTTGTCGCCGTTGGAACTGGCGGCAAGGCGTGAGGACCAGACTGACTGCCAATGCCAAGCAGATGTGGTTTGTTCTCGAAAGTCTGCCGGAAATGCCGATCAACTCGCTCAACGAAGCTGGCGACGCGCTCATCGATGGCCTACGTTTGCTGATGCCCGACGCCGCGATCGACAGCCGCCTGATTGGTGCAGACATTCAGTGATGGAAACTTTTTGATGCTCCCGTCCGCCTCGTTCCTCGTTGCCGGGCTGTTACTAGCGATTGTTCCAGGTCCTGGTATCGCGTATGTCGCTATCCGAGCAAGCATGAGCACCATACCCAGGTGCCCACATGGAATTACATTGTCGAGAGGCCGACCATGACCGAGATCGAGACGATGCGGGCGGGGTCGTGAGTCGTATCGTGATCGCGAAGGGCACGATGATTACAGGGATAATCATCAAAGCCACTTCACGACCGAGTCGAGCGTCGCAACAATACGGTTGCCCGGCGCACAACCCTGCTTCACGAATGGCAGCAGCGCTCCGATACCGGCCTTAATCGTGCACCAGCCTGACCGGCAGAAACGGGTCGGGAGTTCGCGTTGACGATCGGCCGTTATCGGGCAGCCAAACACCAGTGGCCGCTATGCGGCGATGAGTTCGTAGCTCCGATGGGCTCACCCCGACCCGTAAGCGACAGTCGAGCCGCCCGAAAACGGCCCTTCGAAGGGCATCAACGGCGACGTACCGGTGAAAGGGTCAATCTATAACAACAACGCTTGGCTCACCACATACGGCCTTAGCGGCATTGCGAACACCGCGGCAACGCCAAATGCCATCGTCAGCGGGTAGTGACCAAGAGCTCACTAATCGGCACATCAGGCACCTAGCCGTGCATATATGGAAGATTGACCAAATACTCGGCGATACACTTGGGCCCGAATCCCTAGACCCTAGCAACGTCAAATCGTCGAGCCGTTGATCGCGGTCAGCAGGCGTTTGCATTGCGACACCCAGCCTCGATGCAGGACGGAGTACTCATGACTATCCAAAGCTACGTTGCGATTGTTGTAGCCACGCTGGTCTGTGTCGCATCAGAGAACGCGTTAGCGCAGGCTAACGATGATCTACCGACGCCGTCACCCTCGCAAACGCCGTCCACATCTGATGTTAGGCGAGCGAATCGGACCTTAGGCACGCGCGTCCAACGCGCTCTCTCGAAGAATGGGGTTGAAACGGCTAATGTCAACGTTCTAGCAAGAGGCGGTAACGTCACTTTATCTGACAGCGTCGGGGACGAATCACAAATCGGAGTCGCGTCGCGTGTCGCACAAAGTGTACAAGGCGTCACCTCGGTCTCCAACCGCCTGACGATTCGCGCGGGTGGTCAATGATGACGCCGCGAAAAGCTGTCTTGCCTGTCGTTGATTTGAACAATTACAGTTCATTCTGGAAAGAATTCAGAAAATCGCCCGCCTAGACTCATCCATGAGACGTTGGTTGCATCACCAACCGTCAACTAAGGAGACTTCAAATGGGCTACTCGCTTACGCGGTATATCGTCTTGGTCCTCGTTGCTTCACTGCTGAATATGGCGGGGGCGCATGCCCAGACGTCAGCAGGCGATGCAAGCCAGGCACCGACCAATAGGAGTGTTGCGAGAAAGCAGAACCATCAATTGGAATCCAAGGTGCGCCACGCACTCGCAGCGACAAAGCATCTCGACTCTTCAGGCATCGTTGTGGTCGCACGCGGCGGAAAGGTGACGTTAGACGGCGATGCGCCGGATGATGGCCAGATCCAGATGGCAGAAGACGCCACAACCAAGGTTTCGGGGGTAAGCGACGTCAAGAACAACATACACGTCCGTGAAGCCGGTCACTGAGTGAGCTTGCTCTTCATGCCCGGAGCAATCACTAAGTTTATTGTCACGGCATACAGGAAGGGAGCTCAAAAGTGTCCAATACACCTAAGCCGGTTCGCATTGACATTCCAGTGAAACTCAGCAGTGTCAAAGCCGTATTTAGTGTCAGCGCGCTGGCTTTCGAGGGAGACCTTCCAGCGTCAGTATTCCATCTCCGGCTTATCGAGAGTGACGCGGCGGATTGGAAAGCGGAGAGCGAGGTCGTCGCGGTCTTCCACACAAACGCCGGGCACGTTACGCTTAATGACCAATCCTACAACCGAGACCGCAATATCGAGTCTGGCAATCCTTATAGGCGCATGGTTGAAGAGCTCATCGAGAAAGGAGTGCGCGTCGAGCTTTGTGGCGCAACTGCCAAATCGCATGGCTGGACTAACGAAGATCTTCTGCCAGATATCAAAGTCAACACCGACGCGATGGCGAGAACCATTCAGCTCGTCCGGCAGGGATACATAAAAATAACTGAGTGAGGGAGATCCGCTGGCCGATTCTGCCGGTCCAAATCCCCCAGCGAGGGTCGATCGGTGTGAGCCCTGCCTCACTGTTAGTGAGGCACGAGGCGCTCAGCGCAACGGCTTGTAAGTCATCCCATGCAGCAGTCGTGACGTACGAATGTGCTCTCATATTGGCCGGTGCCTTCCCAGCCTTTGACGTAGTGACCACCTATTCCACAAACATTGCCCGGGAGAAAATCATGGACGGCTTTGTAACTATGCGTGACCAGACAAAAATTTACTACAAGGACTGGGGAAAAGGGCAGCCAATCGTCTTCCATCATGGGTGGCCTTTGAGTGCGGACGATTGGGATAACCAACTCTTATTTTTTCTCGATAAAGGTTTTCGTGTGATTGCGCACGACCGACGCGGACATGGCCGTTCGACGCAAACGGAAGCTGGCAACGACATGGATACGTATGCATCGGACGTTGCCCAGCTGGTCGCTGCGCTAGAGCTAGCCGACGCAATACATGTCGGTCACTCAACTGGCGGCGGCGAAGTGGCGCACTACGTCGCGCGTGCAGAGCCCGGACGGGTCGCAAAGGCGGTTCTCATATCAGCCGTCCCGCCGGTAATGGTCAAGTCCGAGAAGAATGCTGGCGGCTTGCCGATAGAAGTGTTCGACGACCTCAGGGCGCGCCTCATGCAGAGCCGGGCTCAGTTTTATCTTGACGTTGCGTCTGGTCCATTTTACGGATTCAACCGCGCCGGTGCGACAGTCATGGAAGGAGTGACGCGCAACTGGTGGCGGCAGGCGATGATGGGCGGGGCAAAGGCGCAATACGATTGTATCAAGGCGTTCTCAGAAACCGACTTCACTGAAGATGTGAGAAAGATTGACGTGCCTGTGCTTGTTCTCCATGGGGACGATGACCAGATCGTTCCCTATGCCGATTCAGCGCCCTTGTCGATCAAGCTGCTGAAGAATGGCCGTCTCAAGACGTACGAGGGCTATCCGCATGGAATGCTCACGACTCACGCCGACGTGATCAACTCCGATCTGCTGGAATTTTTCGAAGCCGACAGCTGATGGTGCGCTGATGCAGCCCGCTGCGTGGTGAACCATGTCCTGGGTATTTGGGCAATCATCGGAGCTCCCCTCATGTCGACGGAAAAAGTCCATAGCATGTCCCGGCGGAAATTTTGTCTTTGTTGCGCATCGGCTGCCGGCCTTGCGGCTACCGGATGCTGGTTGACACCATCACAAGCATTCGCTGAGGCTAAGAACCTTGTGGACGTGTTTCGCGACGAAGCCGCCAAAGCGAAGATCAAGGTCTACAAGGTTCGCGGCAACATCGCTGTGTTAGAGGGGTCGGGAGGCAATATTGCGGTTCTGACCGGGCGTGATGGCAAAGTGTTTGTCGATGCTGGCATCGCCAATAGCCGGCCGCGATTGCTTGAGGCTGCCAACGGCCTGAGCCATGAGCCCGTTTCGTACCTCATCAACACACACTGGCATTTCGACCATACGGACGGCAACCAATGGCTGGCTGAGGAGGGTGCGGCCGTCATTGCCCACGAGAACACCCACAAGCATCTGCAGTCAGCGCACCGAGTCGATGACTGGGACTTCCTCTTTCCGTCCTCCCCGTTGGCCGCAATTCCAACGCAAGTGTTCTCGTCGGAACTCGCCTTGCAGCTTAATGCGCAGGCCATAAGCTTGCGCTATTACCAGCCGGCACACACCGATAGTGACATTTCGGTGTATTTCGCAAATGCTGACGTCCTGCATTGCGGCGACACGTTCTGGAACGGAATCTATCCATTCATCGACTATTCGACTGGCGGTAGCATCGATGGGATGATCAATGCAGCATCCATGAACGTCTCATCAGTAACCGACAAGACAATCGTGATTTCTGGACACGCCAATCCGGTGGGTAATCGGCAGCAACTTATCGCGTTTCGGGACATGTTGACCGGGATACGTGACAATGTTGCGGGACTGAAAAAGGAGGGACGTAACCTTGACGAAGTGATCGCGGCCAAGCCGACGAGTGCCTTTGACCCCGTATGGGGGAAGGGCCCCGTCGGCCCAGACTTTTTTGCGAGGTTGGTCTACTACGGCGTCTGAACCGGCTAGGTTCTACGCCTTACCCACCGACAGTTTTCGCCGAAGGCGTCTGTGACTACTGCCTCTCGGCTTTTTGATCGGGTGGCCGCTGCTGGAAGCTTTCGCCCGGTTCGCGCTCTGTCGGTCCCCCGCGCCATTGGCCGGGCGTCACGCCCACCGTCTTACGGAAGACTGTCGTGAAGTGGGCTTGCGAGCTGAAACCAGCGGTGAACGCTACCTGAGATAGCGACATCCTGCCCTCGGTGAGGAGCGTTTTCGCGAGTTCTATTCGCCTTGTCATCACGAATGCGTGCGGGCTTTGCCCGGTCGCTCTTTTGAACTGAGCCGCAAAGTGCATTCGACTGAGGCCCGCGTGGTTTGCGATCTCGTCGAGCGGCAGCTCGTCTCCTAGGTTCTCGTCGATGAATTTCATTACTCGGGCCAGTCGCCACGGCGCCAGGCCACCTTTGCTACGTCCGCTGCTGGAGTCTGATTCAAAGCCCATTGCCCGTGCAAGGGCCGCCATTGCAAGACTACGCAGGAGCAGATTACTAAATTGTCCCTGTAGCTCGCTTTGTCTATATAAGACTTCACCAAGTTTCGCCATGACCAAATCGGGCGCGTAGGCCGGATCTGCCATCCGGTAGTCGGCCGGAAGGCTCGATTGTTCGACCTCTTGGTACGCGGTAGCTACCACGGAAAGAGGGACGAATAGATGGATGGCTTCAACCGGCCGCCGAAAGGTGAGCTCTATCTTTTCGCCGGGCGACGTAACCTGTGTCCCGCCGTACGCCACTGCTCCATCGACGACGCGACGACCGTTCCTAAAGCAAACCACGACCGCGGTACACAGAAGAACTTCGATGGTGAAATGGGATTCCAGAACGGGGGCGCTATAACGTCTCTCGACATCGCTGGCGTCGCGCCAATAGCCTACTAGTATCATTTCTTCCGCGCTTGTCGCCCCTAACGCGTCTCCGGAGCGCCACGACCGTTCGTCTAGAAGACCTGCCCGTGTAACTCGCGATCCAACCGCGCTAGATGCGTCGTGGGACTCGATGTGAGCTTTCATGATTGCACCCGCCGTTAGTAGTACGTAGGGACGTGCAGGCTCCCGTGCACGTTTGTGTACGGCAGGAAGGCGTCGTATTCAGGTGTTCTTGATCGAACAAAATCGCGCGGCTTCGCAAAGGCCAAGCGACGGGAAGACCAGCGTGCGTTTTTGCGACGCGGCGACTGGAAGCCTGTCGCAGAGGTCGCTTGCCGCTGACAGTTGGAATCGAGCTTCTTCAGATCTCGCGGCTGCGTCGAACCGTTGGTCCTGCATTACATGATAGGACACCCTGTTGGCAATGCGAGCAATTTCTAGAAATTGAATGGATTGTTTTTCGTGAATGCACCGTGAAGGTGCGGACAACTTCGCAGGCGCACGCATTCCCGGTACGGCGCGTTTCGCACACTCGTCTGGCGGACGCTACCGGCAGGCCATTGCGTCTGCCTGTTATGCAGAGAATTTTGTTGTAATTGACTGCACGGCGGACAAAAACGTTGCATACAATGGAATCATTGATTCGCAGGAGGTGGGTATGCTCCATAAACCTTTCTGGGCGCCGGTGCTCCAAGACGCCGAGGGACCGACATACTTGGCGATAGCGAGGGCCGTCGAAGAAAGCATTGGGAACGGCGAACTAAAGGTGGGGGATCGATTACCGCCGCAGCGTGCGCTCGCAGCGACGCTAGGGATCGATTTCACGACGGTCAGCAGGGGATACGCTGAAGCACAGCGCCGGGGGTTTTTGGAAGCACAGGTCGGACGCGGGACCTTTGTAAAGGCGTCGAGGTCGCCCCCTTTCATTGCCAGTGGCGTATCGACAGTCGATATGCTGATAAACCACCCGCCCTTCTTCCAGAACGCGACCCTAGAAAAGAAGATTCGCGAGAGCTTGGAATCCCCGCTCAGTGATCGCGGTATGGAGATGCTGATGCGATATCAGACTCCGAACGGCGCAAGGAGAGACCGCATAGCAGCGGCCACATGGCTCGGACCGCGTGTCCCAGGCCTGGACCCGGAACGCATTTTGGTATGCCCCGGCGTGCAAGGCGCGCTACTTGCCACAACCATGATGCTTGCGCGCCCGGGCGAGACGGTCTGTGTCGAATCGCTCACCTATCCGGGCTACCTGTTGCTAGCTCGTGAATTAGGCATTCGCGCGGTCTCTGTTCAGATGGACGACGAGGGAGCCATCCCCGAGTCGTTAGATGAAATTTGCAAAGCCGAACATCCGAAAGCGTTTTACTGCACCCCGAGCCTTCATAACCCAACAGCTGTCACCATGCCGCCAGAACGCCGAGAAGCGATTATCGCGGTGGCGCGACGGCATGGTGTGCCAATCATTGAAGACGACAATTACTGGCCTTGTCTGTCAGGAACGAGCCGTGATAGGTCGTTGCTGTCGACAGCGCCAAGCCTGGCGTCACTTGCGCCGGAGCTTGTGTTTTACGTGTCCGGTCTCTCAAAATGCGTCTCCCCTGCGCTACGCATTGCCTTTCTGATAGTTCCCGGCGCAGCAGCGGTCCAGCGTGCCGCGGTTGTTCTTCGCGCGACCGCAACGATGGCTGCTCCGTTGTCTGCGGCAATCGCGACGAATTGGATTGAAACGGGGCTCGCCGAGGAGACCGTTCGTGCGATCTGCGCCGAAAGTGACGCTCGTCAAGCTATCGCGGCACGTCTCTTGGGCCCTGACACTTACAGGCGGCCGAGTGGAGGATTTCATCTCTGGCTACCGCTGCAACAGCCATGGACGGTCCTTGCGTTGTCAACGCAGTTGCGTCTCGCTGGAATATGGGTCGCAGGTACCGACGCGTTCGCTGTAGGGAGCATGCCTGACGGCGTGCGCCTTTGTCTGGGCGCTCCCGCCACACGCCGCGACTTTGAGCTATGTATGAGCCGCGTCGCCGAAATTTTGCATATGCGGGCCTACCCGGCTAGCCAAGTTGTCTAACACTGCGAATGCGCAGTCGCCGGGACCGGGCGTTACGAGGGCAGACTGGCAACGTTACGTTTGAGCGGGGCCGTGTGACAACACGATCGCGACGTTCGGCAGGGCAGTGCGAAGAGCATAGCGAAGGCCACAACACACGAGTAGATACGAACCGGAGGCTGGCAAGTCGAAGCTGTGAAGTGACTAGCCACCATCGAAATTTGCAAGTGCAGTGCGATTCAAGAAGAAAGATGCCCGTCTCTGGCTGATACTAAACGTCAAGGGTGCTCGCTGCGGCAGCGCCCGTCCGCCTCTGCTCGACGGAGCTTGACAAGCGAAGCGCCGTGCGACGCAGACGAAGCAGCAATGATCACGCGGCAACCGACCTCAACGCGATCACTTGAGACCGGTAAGACTCGCCCCAGCTGCAAAGGGGTCTCAGAGCTTCCGCGAGCGTAAATCCGAATTCGGTCATGAAGTAGTCAACACGCGGTGGGACCTCCTGATAGTCTCGGCGAATGATTACACCGTCATCCGCTAGCTCTTTCAACTGCTGGATGAGTACTTTTTCACTTATGCCACCGACCGCTCGCCGTAACTCTCCAAAGCGGCGTGGTCCTGGCCGCAGGTGGTACAGAACGAGCGGCTTCCACTTGCCGCCAATTACTTCTAACGCGATTTCAAGCCCACAACCGTTCAGCCTAGAGTCCATGTGTTCGGCCCTTACCTTTTGGTAGGTACTATCTTATCAGGAAGCTGCCATACATAATGCACCAAAATTTTTGGAGGTAAGGAATGGCTAGGCTTGCAGGGAAGATTGCCGTTGTAACCGGCGCGAACAGTGGTATAGGGTTCGCAACCGCGAAGAGATTCTCAGCGGAGGGTGCGATCGTTTACATGACCGGCCGTCGCGAGGCCGAACTGGAAAAGGCGGTCGGAGAGGTTGGGGGGCAAGCGAGAGGGGTCGCCGGTGATGTGTCTAAGATGGACGACCTTGACCGGCTGTACGGCATCATCCGGGAAGAGGTCGGCAGAATCGACGTCCTGTTCGCTAATGCTGGCGGCGGGGAATTCGCGGCATTGGGCGAGATTACAGAGGAGCACTTCGATCGGACCTTTGGGATCAACGTCAAGGGAACAGTCTTCACCGTGCAGAAGGCCCTGCCGCTGCTCGTCGACGGAGCATCTGTCATCCTGACTGGCTCGACCGGGGCGACAACAGGCATTCCTGCCTTTAGCGTCTATTCGGCGACTAAGGCGGCTATCCGTACCTTTGCGAGGGGCTGGATTCTCGATTTGGCGCCTCGCCGGATCCGCGTGAATGTACTTGTCCCGGGCGCCACCTCGACACCGGGGCTGCATAACCTAGCGCCGTCTGAGGAAGTGCATAGCGCCATGATGAAGTCTTTCGAAACCACGACGCCACTGGGACGCTTAGGTTCGCCCGACGAGACAGCAAATGCGGCGCTCTTTCTGGCTTCCGACGAGAGCAGTTTCGTGAACGGCAGTGAACTTTTTGTTGACGGCGGCTCAGCTCAGATTTAGCTGGTGCTGGTACTTGATGGTAGGGCCGTTGGCTGTTACCTAAGTGGTGGATCACTCGTGCCACTCGCGACGGATCGTCCCCTCGGAGTTCACTAGGACCACGTAGCTTCATGAGCATTTGCATTTATGGATCAGTCAGATACGCGGCTCCTTTTGCAGATTGAACGCGAGATTGCGGACTGTTGGGAGCGATTGGACGCTTGTCAGGAAGAGCTGTTAAAAGCTCGCTTTGAAGGATGCGATGCTTCAGAAAAGCAATTCGACTTGGACCGGTTGCAGTCGCATCGGATTGAGCTAGAACAAAGGCGCGCTTGCTTAACAGCCCGGTGGGCGGCGGCGAACGGCGGCGCTGCGCGGTCACTTGATGGTCGATCGGGAACGACCTAGACCATCTTGATCCGGCCTCTCTATACATAGCTTGCACAAGAGGGCAATGTGGCGACATCCTGTCACCGCGAACATTGGAGTTTGCGAACATGGCTGGCCGACAAGTGAGCTCGTCGTCAGACTTTCGGTCTTTGGCGGTGATTGTCATAGTCGCGGCAATGCTGACAGCAGCATTTGCTTACACAGGCGGATGGCTTTCGCCTCGCAGGCTGACACCAACAAGGATCGTCGATAGCCTCTCGCCTGCCGGAGGTCCAGCGCTTGGTTTCCGGCGGAATCACGCGATAGGCATATGCTTCACTGGCACCTTCGAGTCAAACGGCTCAGGCGCCTCACTTTCCAAGGCTGAGCTCTTTGCGCCCGGAGTGTACCCGGTGACGGGTAGGTTCAATCTCGGCACATCCGACCGCTCGACACAGGACAGCATGGCTCGCGTTCGGGGCTTGAGCTTGAGGGTATTGCTCCCCGATGGACGCGAGTGGCGAGCCGCTATGATTGACGTTCCGTTTTTCGCGGTATCCACGCCTGACGCGTTTTACGCGCTTCAGCGTGCGCTCGCGGACAAGATACATCCTCATGCGATGGACGATTTTGCTTCCGCCCATCCAGAGTTTCGCCGATTCGGGCAATGGGCCAGCAATGCGCCATGGACCGCCTCGTATGCCGAGGACCGTTACAACAGCCTGAACAGCTTCACTTTTACCGAAGCCGACGGAACGCAGCACGTGGTCCGCTGGTCGTTCGCGCCAACGGTTGTACCGCAGCTGCTCAGCGCGCAGCAGATTCAGAAACGCGGGCCAGCATTCCTGAACGCGGACATTACTGAACGGGTCACGCACGCTCCGCAGCGCTGGGCAATGCTCGTGACGGTGGCCGATCGAGGTGATTCGACCGCCGACCCGAGTAAGCCATGGCCCGCAAACCGGCGGACCGTCTTCGTAGGCACCCTGGTCGCGAAGGAAATACAACCTGAAGCCAATGGTGCGTGCCGGGATATCAACTTTGATCCCACAGTGCTCCCGCCAGGAATGGGCGTGTCGGACGACCCGTTCCCAGCCGCAAGGTCGGCCGCGTACGCTATCTCATACAACCGTAGGACCGCCGAAGAGAATGCCTATCCGCGCAACTCGGTGCCCGTCGGAGCCGTCCAACCATGAGCGTATCTTCTAGACTTGAGCTGCCCGATCATCCCGAGATAAGCAGACCATTTTCACCAGGTCAACGTGCACTGCATTGGATCATGGCAGCCAGCATCCTGGCGATGCTATTCATTGGCGTCGGCATGGTGTCGACCGTTAGGCCGAAACACCTGACGTTGGTCGCGATCCACCAGCACCTCGGCGTCGTCCTATTCATGCTCGGGATTGTACGTGTGGCGCTGCGCATGGCTCACGGTGCGCCCGCGCTCCCCGCGGACATGCCGACACTGACGAAGTGGGCTGCTCACTTGTCGCATCTTTCGTTTTATGTACTGATGCTTCTGCTACCGCTGCTTGGGTACGGTATGTTGTCAGCAGCCGATTACCCGCTGGTGGTCTTCGGCGTGCGCGTCCCGCTCTTGCTTGCGCATAATGGGGCGTTGCATGCACTGTTATGGAACGCACACCGCTCACTTGCAATGTGTTTTTTCGCGCTTATCGTCGTCCATATTGTCGCCGCACTCTTTCATGCGCTTGTGCGCCGTGACGGTGTGTTTCAGACAATGTGGCCCTCGAAGCATAGTATCCACGGTCCGCCCGTTCGCTGAACGCCCTCGCTTTTCCCGACTATTGTCCTGATGCACACCGAAGGTCGTTCGCAATGGCGCCACGAGTTCGCCGGGTCCCTATGGCGGTACGCTCACCATACACGCGCGCAGAGCTAGTCAGTTCCCTAACATCCAGCGCTCCATCGCACCCGTGACGGCAAGCGTGCGGCGCGCTCGTTGGCCCGACTCAAACGGCTACCCATATGCGATGGTATCGACCAGCGATGTGGTATCACCGTGAGATTTGCGCAGAAGGACAGCGAAGGTTGGTGATGCCCGGCAGTTCCATTGTGTCCACATATTGAGAATCACCCAGTGCTCGGATCAGGGATGCCCGCAAGGCTAAACGCGCACTCGCCGGCCGCTGACACCTGCGCCCAGGCCCGGTGACTGCATAGTTGCCGGACGCGTCCCCCCATCAAGGGTCTCGCTCGACCATTTCTAATGAACTGGCAAGTTGTTCACTGTAGGTACCTACTTTCTGCTCCCTAGTCCTTTTTTCGTGGACAAACCGCGTCAATGAATGGAAAAAACCTGCTATAAACATCTTACCGTCGTCGTCGGCCGACAAGGCATCACCATCGGGTCTCAAGACGACGTTAAGGACCACGAACCCCTACATCGCGGTGACGTTTCGCGTCAAGACTGCCAACGTAAATAGCGAGGACGAGAATGAACCCTCAAGGCGCTTATGGCGACACGATGGCGGAGCGGTTCCACATGAAGAGGGCGGACGGGTTCAGCATTGTGAACATGACGGGTGACGCCTCTTTTGCCGTGACACGCGTGAGCAGCGATTCCCGCGGAACCGGCAGAACGCAGCCAATACCAGTCGAGCGGGCGCTTGTCCTAGTTCTCTTATTAAGACCACTTATTAAGCATAAGCTTTGGCTGGACGACCGAGAAATTCCTGTTGAGCCATGGGCTGCAGGGACGTTGAGCGTCGTGGACCTCGAGCAGTCGCCGTCCGCCTACATCGGTGGCTCGATGGATGCGTTGCATTTCTACCTGCCGCGGACGTCACTTGAATCTGTCGCTGCCAGCAGCGGCACGAAGACGATAACCGAGCTTCGCATTGCAGAGGGAATATCAGATCCCATCGTCAGGGAGTTGGGCCAGATGATGCTGCCAGCGATGCGCAAACCTGAGCAAGCAAACAATCTCTACACTAGCGGTTTGATGACCGCACTCTACGCGCATATTCAACAGACTTACGCTGGATATTCATACGGCTCGCGTCTGGAGCAGGGGGGGCTTGGCCCTCGGCAGCTAGCACGAGCAAAAGAGTTGATTGCGTCAAACCTTGATGGAAACATCAGCCTAAATCAGCTGGCCGCAATGTGCGATGTGTCACCTGCACATTTCGCCCGCGCATTCAAAAGGTCCACTGGTGTTGCGCCTCATAGATGGCTGTTGATGCACCGAGTAGAAACAGCCAAGCAGCTGCTCTCTCGAGCGGATCTAAATGGAGCGGAGATCGCCACTGCATGTGGCTTCGCTGACCAAAGTCACATGATTCGCGTTTTCTCTAACATAGCGGGCGTTACGCCTAAGGCCTGGCAAAAGGAACACACGAACGCATGACTGCATGAGGATCCTAATGCGGTTTTCGACTAGTCCGTGCTCGTGCTTTACTAAGCGCCCATACAAAAGGGGAGACGCCGACTACTGCAGAAAACACCCGCTCCATATGACTGTAGTCTGCAAAGCCGCACTGAAAGGCTATGCTCTGCATGTCGATGTTTGGCAACGTTAGAAAGTGCTTTGCACGTTCGACCCTCTGAAGAAGGAGCCATTCGTGCGGGCCCATTCCGGTAGAACGCTCGAACGCACGCGCAAAGTAGCTCGCCGGCAGCTGACATTCGGCAGCGAGTTCCGCCAACGGGAAATCGCCGGTCAGATCCGCGCGGATTCGCTCTTTCGCGCGAGATAGCTGAGCTGGTGTAAGCGACGTGCTGACTGTATGGCCGGTAGTCGAACCCGCTCCGTAATTCTGCAGCAGGTGTCCATGCAACGCAGTCGTCAGACCGGTCAAAAATAACCGGTTGGCTTCGTTTGGGTTACGGAGCACTGGCAGCATCAAACGCCCTAAACGATAAACCGTCGAGTCGTCGGTTCCTCCATCAATGTTCAGCCGGGTTATCGGACGCGTCTCCTCTTGATTGGCTGCAACGGTTAGTGCCGAGCGGGGAAGGTAGAAGTGAAGAACGTCCGATGGTCCGACTATCGAGGCGGTCGGAATCTCCTCTAGGTCAACTAGAGACATGGTGCCGCGGCTCCATGGGCCAACGGGCTGTTCTCGCTCCCCAAGCCATAGTTTGTGGTTCGGGAGCGGCTCGAGCAGGAGAACGATGATAAGCGCTTGCTCGGCGGCCAGGGGCAGAGTCCGGTCGACTCCGCTTGCTCCCCACGCTAATCGTGTGATGCCGATCGAAGCGTCTCCGCCGATGGATACGAGTTGCGACGAGTGGGCCCGACGCAAGCGAAAGTGCTCGGCGACGAGGTCTCCGAATGCTCCAGTACTGTTCATTCTCTTACGCTCCATGGAGCCGTAAACAAGTAGCCGTTGCTCGACCGAGTCGGCATCAAGAACGTCCCAATCGCAGCAGCTTCTTACAATCCCCAGCCTAACCCCAAGCCTAGACTGCTTTCATGATTTCAGCAAAGCGAGGCGTCGGCGGAGCGGAGTCACAGCAACTCTAGCTTATCGCGGTCGCGGCGGCGGAAATCGTTCTTACCCTTCCACCAACGCCTGGAGTCGCCAAATCATGCGCCGCGCAGACAACGATTGGGAATCGTGCATTGATGGTACATGTCTCCGAGAAGAAAGGCAGGGTCGAATCGAGCAATTGTGGAGATGTCCCGACGCTAGCTCTTTGACGCGTGCAGACGAGGCTGGACGACTCTTAGTAACTCGATGGGAGGACCGTCAGGGCGACCTGTTGACAGTCACTCATCCAGGCGCAGCCAAACATCACATTGTGACTGTGAACCTCCTATTTACGACAATTGAACTGAACCAACGTGACCGCGTATTTCTCGATGGCACCGTGCTGCCAGGTTCCGCATATGTCACCCCCCCAGGCACGGGAGCTCACGCCGTGTATCAGTCAGAGTTTGATCAACTCCACATCTATGCGTCCGAGGCCATACTGTCACAGTGCTTCGAAGATGTGTTTGGCCGTAGCCATGACGGCCCGGTTCTGCTGGACGCACCGCGCGTCATCCACGATTTGACGATAGAGCGGTTGGCTCAGGTCCTGGCAGCAGAGGAGGCGTGGGATGACGACAAAGCCAACATATTCAGCGATAGCATTGCGCGCGCGATCGTGTCGCGTCTCGTCGAAAAGTGGTACCGGGAGCCAATGCGCAACCAAAGGCAAGGGTGCGGTCTGCCACGCTGGCGTTTGCGCCGCGCCACTGGATTCATCGAGGAACATTTGGGCGAGAAAATCCGTCTTGATGACATTGCGCGTAGCGCGGGGCTTTCTCGCATGCATTTCGCCGCGCAGTTTCGAGTGGCGACGGGCGTGAGTCCCCACGAATACGTCCTTCGTCGACGGGTCGAGCTAGCAAAGACGCTGATGCTCGGCTCAAACTGCAATACGTTGGACATCGCACTGCAATGCGGCTTTGGTTCACAAGCGCACTTCATCATGGTGTTCTCCCGCTTCATGGGCGAGACGCCTTCTCGGTGGAGACGAGGGCTTCTGGAGACCAGCGACGATTGAAGCTGGGCTGGCCTTTTACACAGTACCGGGCCGACATTGCGGTTTGCAATTCACCCGCAAACGCCGGTCGTTGTGATTATTGATCAGAGTTCGGTCAGGAATCAGCGACGACCGGGCGCAACTAGACAAGAAACTGCCAGCCGGCCGTCCCCAATCAGTCGACCATCGCAAGTCGGCCATCGCAGTGCACCGACCATTTGCTTCGTCTCAACGGCGAACAGTCGATTGTTTGTTGCCCCAGCATGCTCGCTTACCCGAAGACGCTCCCACGGCTGCACTAAGCTGTATTCGACGGTCTAAAGTTCAGCGAGGCTAGCGTCTATTCGTGAGTTTCCGTTCGGCTGCTTGAATCCCAGAGGGGTATGAGCTTTGATCGCCATCACCGACTCGATAGCCTACGCTACCAAGGCTGCGAATCTCTCCTCGAACCTCCTCTCGGGTGAGCGGCGGTTGTGACGTCGCATCGTTGGTGAGTGATTCAGGATAGTGCGGATCGCCGTCGGCTAGGGCGATCTGCGTGATGGTTGCTAATGAGACAAGAACGAGAGCGCGTTGCATGATTTTGTCCTTTGGTGCAGGTTTGTAGCGAAGCGGCCTTCGTTGACTGCGCTATACAGTGCAACAGTAGCGGCAAAGCCCAGGTATTCACGAGGGACACGGTCCGTGCTTCCGTGTCCACCATGCCTTCACTATCAAGCTCAGAAGACCTATCGTCTACCGGTTTAGCACGCGTCCGTAAGCGTTAGCACGGCGAGTTGAACGGTGCCGACCTGGGCGAGGCGACTTTCAATCGTGAGATGACCGCGTTACGTCGCCGTCAAAAGAAGTGATGCACGCCTATGCGCAAGGCAAGCTGGTTGCGGCTTGACGATGCCGCTAACAAGGGAATCGCGGCGTTCGCCGTTCCGTGCGTGTGCTGGCAAACGGCCTGCACATATAGCGTCGTGCGCTTTGAAGCCGCAAACAGGTTCCCGAGCCCAACTTCCGAATACCGGGTTCCGGAGAGCCACGACTCGTAGCCGCCGAAGGTAATTGTATCGACGGTCGTCAGGTGATAATTGACGCCGAACTCGACGTTGCGCATGCGGTCGCTCTGGCTTGACGAGGCAAGATTCACCTGCGATAAGACCGCATGCACGTCAATCAGCTTTCCGACTGCGTAGAACGCCGACAGCCCATAGATGTCTTGCCTTTTCGCTAGGAACGTCGCACCGCCTCCCAAGTACTGTCCAAGGAACTCGGACCGCCCGAGTCCGGAGACGAGCGGTATTGCATGGTCCCGCCAGCTGCTGTAGACCACGGACACACGTAGCGGATGCCTGTCTAAAACAATGGCTAAGCTTAAGACACGACCATGCTGATTGGTCCTATCGGCGATCCCGTAAAGGGCGCTTGCCTGTACTGCATGAAACAAAGGCGTCGAGTACTTGATGGCATTTTCAATCGAGTCCCCCAGGATGCCCAGGTTGTCAAGGTTTGCCGGATGAAAATAGTAAAACGAAAGGTGGTTTGAACCGTTCGAATTGACGCGCAGCGCATCCGCTGCGAGGTCGAGCTGTCGCCCAAACGCGAAACTGCCAACGCGCTTAATCGATAGTCCGACATAGCTGAAATAGCTGTAAGCCTCGCCCGGTAAGATCGGCTGCCCATTGTTTGACCGGAATCCCTGTTGCAAAGCGAAGAAGGCGCTTAGAGAGTCGGTCAGCCTCTCACTGCCTCTCAATCCAAAGAAGTCTGGCACTGCCGCGGGTCCGACTAATGCCGTGCGCTTTCCCTGTGTGTTGTTCGTGTACGTAATCCCCTCGTCGATGCTGCCAAAAAATGCAGCATTGGTCTGGCCTTGCGCGGTCGAGCAAAGGGCGGAGCTTACGACCGTTGCTGCCAACATAACGCTTAGCCTCGCGTGGATCTCCATGTTCGGGTTTCGGGCACGATGCATCGAAGAATAAAGCTATTCAGTCGTCGCTCGGCAAAGCAAAGGAGTCGTTGGGTCGACGCTCACGCAAGGGTCTTCAATGTGGAACCGCGTCCCCGAACGAATCGTCGCTGGTCAAGATGCGCTTGCACCATAGAACGGAGTAAGCCGGACCTTGAACGCTATCAGTTAGAACAGGTGCCCCGCCTCAAGCAGTTCTGCCTCAACGGCGCTCGCCAGAATCATCGACTCGGAGTTCACCGGACGGTGAGCTTGGGACGGCCTGAAGACATAGGCTCCTCTGTGTATCTCGCGGCCGCTTAACGCGCAGATGCCGGTCTTACGTGCTTTTGCCTTGAACCACTTCTGGTAGTCGTAGTGGCAGGAGGTTGAGTCGTGCCAAGAGACGATGACGGCCCTTTCGGCCAGGTCCAGGATTTTGATCGTTGCAGTTTGGCCAGTGTGCTGCAGAGCATCGGGGATGGCTGCGTGGTGGGTCGAGTCGTAGCCCCCCCGCCACGGGAACTGCAGGGCACCCTTCGTCTTCATCCGGCGCATGGTGTCCGATCTGGCGCTCAGCCTCGACAGTATGACTGTCCACGCGTTTTCGATACTGGCATCCGTGCTCATCATGTCAGCGCCTCCCAAATTGGATCATGAGGGGTTTTGTCACACTGCTTATCTACATGGTCTACGAAACGACGGCTGCTGTATTGCTTGTTCGCACGAAAAGCAAAAAAATCGATGGGTGCTCCACGACCTGGCAAAAGTAGGTGAGGAGCCGCATTCCTGAAAAGGTCAGAAACCGTATCTCGAGAGGGGTTTCGGGTCGGCTCGGGAGGACAACAGTTCGGGCAGCGCAAGATTGACCTTGCAAGGAAAGCGTTGCTAATGGCGCGGCTCCAATGCTGCCCGTTTGGTACGGACGGTAAGACATATCCCACGTGTAGCGTCGAAGCGTTACCCAGGACCTTTCGTTATAAAACCGGGACGGGCTAGAAGCCTTGCGTCGGCATCGTTGCGCCGTGGGTAACGACGTGAACAAAGGTTAATAGAATCGCCACTATGGCTGCGGCCACTAAGACGGCCACGACAGGTAGATAACGAAAATTTGCGCTCCTGATGTCGTCTCTCTGACCGGCTCCATTCCGAATGCCGAAGAAACTCCAAAGGACCATCTTCACCATATTAAGGAAATTCATCTTCTGCTCCATTTCGGTTCGTCCTTTCGATTCAGGACCGACACTGCCTTCGCCAAGCGGATAGAAATGCTACTTTTCGATGTGTACCAGAGGCTTCCGCTTGTCGACGATGTATGTTGCGAGCTCTGAGCCGACATCAGGACCAACGTTTCGGGCGATGTGTGGGACGCCCGGTGGGATGTAAAGCGATTCACCGGCCTTGAGCGATACAGGTGGATGCCCCTCGAGGGTGTATTCGAGGCTTCCCTTAATTACGTAGGCAACCTCCACCCCCGGATGGGAATGCTTTGGCGCCGCGACGCCCGGATCGAAGTCGACCCTGACTTGGATCAATTGTTCGTTCGGCGTTGCCAAGTCTTGTGTGACTAGGTCCGTCCTACGTAGTCCCGCTTGCCAGCTTTTCGAAGCGGCTGAGGGTGCTGACGCACTTTCGGCGGAATCGGCAGCATTAGCATGCAGGCAGCCACCAGCAACGATGTAGCACAGCGCAGCAGCGCCAAGCGTGTGTTTTACAGGCGGAAACCGGGTTGTCATCGCGAGCATGTTCTACTCCGACACTGAGTGAGCGTGCTGAGCCGGTGCGGGCTCAACGTAAGGTTGATTGACCGCCACCGAACGGTTCTTAGACAGCAGCGCCTAAGCAGTAGAGAGGCGCTCCCGTTCCTATGCGGGTCCGGCAGATTCCGCCGAGTGGTATTCCCGTCGGCATGCATCGGTGGTTCTGTGCTTCAAGATTAGGAAGCGGCTCTTAGCTCGGAAAGTGCAGATCGTCTCAAGAAAGTGCTAGATCTGATCAAGCCGGGCGTAGCCAGCTCTCGCAACGCCCGCCACGCATCATTTCGCCCTTTGAGGCAATCCGTGCGCAGCTCCTACCTGGCGCTAAGCTTTCATTGGACGCTCAGAGCGCTCACGTCGCGGGCGGCTTGCACATGGCCGCCAGACGCCCGCCATCGCGCAGGTGACATCCCGATCTGCTTCTTGAAGGTCCTGTGAAACGCCGCTTCGGACAGGTAGCCGACCATCTCGCCTATCTCACCGACCGCGGACTTCGTTTCCAGCAAAGCTCGTCCGGCGACGGTCATCCGTACTTCAGTCAAAAGGTCGGTGGCCGAACGTCCAATCGCTTCATGGAACTGCCGGGCGAATGTTGCCCGTGACATATGGCATAGCTCAGCAAACTGGTCGAGAGTCCACGGTCGTCCCGGCCCTTCAAACATGGCCGAGACGGCAGCTTGTAGGCGCGCGTTTCCGGCAAGAGCGAGCAGCCCGTATGGTGGATCCTCCGACTCGCTTGCGAACCGCAGCGTCAGTGCAAACAACGCGGCTGATAGGTGATTGACGAGCGTCTCATTCCCGGGACGTTCGTCCGAAGCCTCTTCACGCATAAGCGCAATCAGCCGCGCAAGACGTGAGTTCGCATCGGCCGCGGACCCGGCTTCCACGGCGGGGCCACTGCGACTACCTGCGCTGTTGCTCTTGACTATTAGTCTCGGAGGGAGGTGATCTCGCAACAGGCGGTCAGGCACCGCCCCAAGCAAGAAGCGGCCGCACAGGATAGCGGCGATATCACCGTCGGCGTTGTTCTCGGCGACAACCAGCGCCAAGTTCTGGCGGTGAGTGGGCGGAACAGGTGGTGCCCGACTACCGTCATGAATACGATGCGAGCATCGCGTCGGGAAAAGGACGATGTCGCCAGCCTCTAAACGCTGCGGTGGGCCGTTACCGTCTTCGAGCACTGCATGGCCAGACAGGAGCACGTGGTACCGGATTTCATGGACGCCGGCTACCCCTTCATCGATAGACCATGGCGCGCCAAAGTGACAGCGCACGTCCACTCGCCCACTAATGGGCATCAAAGCTAGGAAACGGCTGAGCAGGTCCATTTGAGCCGATTGAGCGGGTTATTGAGACGGTCGGGCGTTCACTCTGCGTACCACCGCGCATACATTGAAGTCTGCAATGCGAACCATCCTACTGGACTGTACGTATCCTTGCCGGATTCGTGCACGCGTTGCGTCACCACGGAGGTGCGCGATGGAAATGCTCAAAACTGATGTTGTGGTGGTGGGTGCCGGCACTGCTGGGCTTTCCGCCTACCGGGCGGCGAAGGCCGCCGGTGCGTCAGCATTGCTCGTTGAAGGTGCGGCTTATGGGACCACATGTGCTCGCGTCGGATGTATGCCGTCCAAGTTGCTCATCGCCGCAGCCCGTGCGGCGCATGCAGCGCGCGAAAGTGCACGCTTCGGTGTGCGCATAGACGGCTCCGTGCTGATAGATGGAAGAGAGGTTATGGCGCGCGTTCGAGGCGAACGCGATCGGTTCGTCGACCTGGTGGTGGAATCGACGGAACGCATTATTTCCGACGACCGGCTACTCGGCCATGCAAGATTTGTCGACGATAATCTTCTAGAGGTAGGCGGAAAGCGGGTGCACGCGCGAAGCGTCGTTATCGCGACTGGATCGGCGCCTAAGATGCCCACCCTTTATCGTGCTCTCGGCGATCGCGCTATCATCAACGACGACGTGTTCGCTTGGACCGACCTGCCGCGAAAAGTGGCCGTGGTGGGAGCGGGCGTCATCGGCCTGGAGTTGAGCCAAGCGCTCGCATGGCTTGGTGTCGACGTCACGTTACTAGGTGCACGTGATCGCGTTGGTCCGCTGACCGATCGTACTGTCCGGCGTTACGCGCAATGGGTGTTCAGCGCTTCTTTACGGTTCGATCCCAACGCGGAGGTTGGGGCGGTCACACGAGAAGGAGACACAGTCCATATGCGCTATCGGTCTAGTGCAGGTGAGCTTGTGGACGACACATTCGATTACGTGCTTGTGACAGCTGGACGTACGCCGAATGTTGACGGGCTCGCGATCGGGAATACGACGATGGAGGTAGATGAGCGCGGCTTGCCACTGTTTGATCCCGAGACGCTTCAGGCTCGCAATCGGCCGGTTTTCATCGCGGGTGATGCAAACGGCGTTTTGCCGCTGCTGCACGAAGCTGCAGACGAGGGTCGCACAGCGGGTATCAACGCCGCACGATTCCCGATAACTGAACGACTTGTGAGTCGTGCACCGATGTCAGTCGTGTTTACTGAGCCCGGTATCGCCATGGTTGGCGCGCGCTACGTCGACCTTGCCGACAGTAGGTTCGTAACGGGCAAAGCGAGTCGAGGACCAAGGGCGCAGTCGTATTATGCTTCGAAACATTGGCCTCATGCACGTCTACGTTAATCGAAGTACACGCCGTTTCTTAGGGGCGGAATGGATCGGGCCGGATGCGGAGCACATCGCGCATCTGCTTGCATGGTCACTGCAATCAGGGTTGACTGTTGACGCAATGTTGGCCATGCCGTTCTATCATCCCGTTGTCGAAGAAGGGTTGCGCACCGCGTTGCGCGATGCAGAATCGCAGTTGACGCACGCATGAAGGCTCGGCGCAGGCGGGTGTTCCGCGTCCCTGCACGCTGTACTGGCTCGGGCGTCGGGAAGACCATCGCCAGGGAACCTGGTGACTCTTTCCTCTGCCTGTTGGAGTCGGATCCTTTGGCGCCCAAATAAAAGTTAAGACTTGAGGTTAAGCCGGTCGGGCCTGGGTGCTCCCGACCGCTCGTCTCGAGCTAGGCAGTAGCCGCTATCTGGCACCCGGACTTCTAGAAGAGAGCTGACGGTGCACGAACCCTCGCCGGTCGGCCGTCCAACTGCACTCACGCGCGCGCGAAGGCGAGTAAATCTGCGTTAACCCGGTCCGCCAGGGTAGTGCACATGCCATGCGGTGCACCCTCGTAGACCTTGAGGACGGAGCCCTTCACGATCTTGGGACGAGAGCGCTGCGGAGTCATTAAAAGGAACGATCTGATCGTCGTCACCGTGCAAGAACAGCGTCGGTACATTGAACGTCCGGAGGTCGTCAGTGAAATCGACCTCTGAGAACGCCCTGACACAGTCGTATTGCCCCTTGATGCTACCAAGCGTTCCCTATCGCCAGAACTCGTCGATGATGCCTTGCTCACGGTGCGCGCGTGCCCGGTTATAGCCATAGAACGGAATCGCGAGGTCTTTGTAGAAATTGGCGCGATCGAGCGTCCCTAGTCTGATCTTGTCGAACTCTGCAATGGGCATTCCGCCCGGGTTTTTATCGCTTTTCAGCATGACCGGCGGGACCGCGCCGATTAGCGCAATCTTCGACACGCGACCGGTTCCATGCCTTCCGACGTAGTGGGACACCTCACCTCCGCCGGTCGAATGTCCGACGAGCATAGCTTGCTTGACATCGAGCGCATCAAGAAGACCTGCGAGGTCGTCGGCGTACGTGTCCATATCATTGCCGAGCCAGGGCTGCATCGAGCGTCCGTGGCCTCGTCGATCGTGGGCGATGACTCGGTACCCTTGCGACGCAAAGAAGAACATCTGCGGATCCCACGCGTCGGCGTCAAGTGGCCAGCCGTGAGAGAAGACGATTGGGGGACCTGCACCCCAATCTTTGAAGTAGATCATCGTGCCATCTTTTGACTTGTGAAAGCTCGCCGAGTTGTTCTCGTTGATAGTTCCGACGGGCTTCCGGACAACGGACGCGGGCCAAGCGCTCATCGAAGCTAGTGATAATGCGAGGGCGGAGCCCGAGCGCAGGAACGCCCGCCGTTTGGTCAAGGATTGGCCGGCTGTTGAGCAAGATGATCCCATGGCTGTACCGCCTGAATTGAAGAGGTGTACGAGAAGCGTGCGGAGATCATCTTCCCGGACGTTCCTCGCGTCTTTCGATTTTGCCCACGGCGATATCAAAACTGCACGCAATGCTCTGGCGGCACACTGGCGCGGAGCCAATCACGGCTTTGTCACCCGTCCGTCTGGATGAAGCGGTGAGAATCCTTAGCAAGATAGTGCAGTGCGCAGGATGGTAGGTGCGCTGCGTCGGCTTAGACGTGTCCGTGCGAGGTATATCGTGACTAGGACATCGTGCAGCCAAGTTCGTCGTGGATCTACCGGAACGCGCGGATAATCCATCTCCTCGACGTTCGGCAACGGGGTCACGGCCGAGCCTTGGTCGCCCCAGGGAGAATGCTCGGGCATCAGTTCAACGGCGCGCGAACCGCTTTTCGATTGACATAACGCCGTCGTGACGATCGTCGCATCACCATGGGTTTGATGTTTTCCGTCAAGAACATAGCGTCTGCCTTGTAGCGTTATCTACACGGTTATCCACGTAAGCTGTGGATAAGTATGCCCCATTGCGGACATGCGCGAGACGATGCCGCCCCGAGCTTTGTAGCGACCTCTCGGAATTGCGGAGACGGCCATCAACTGTCGTCAGACTTGAGGGCGCAAACGGCGGGATCCGATCGTGACTATGATGACCGGATCGAACACAGCGGAGGGCGTCATGAGTACGGCCCGGTTCAACGATACGAACCCGCCGACCCAGCTGAGCTGATGAGAAAGCTTTTCTCGATTATGAATGATTCGTGGCGGCCTGGGGAGGACATTCGTTCGTAATGCGTTCAGGCCGTGAATTTGGCAGTCGGCTCAAAAACTCACACGTCGCTTTTAAGCAGTTCGAAAGGTATTAATCGTCTCAAGCGTTATTGTTAAGTGGGCCGGCCCTCGCAAACACCGGACATGCGGTAACGCTTGCATTGCGAGGTGGTCTTCTGCCTATGTTTAAGCCTAGTCACAACGTGGAACCGCTAGAAGTTCTGACCCAGCCGGAGCAGCGCCGCCGGCGTTCTGTTGAAGAAAAGCCAGCGATAGTTCGCGAGACCTTCGAGCCCAGTGCGACCGTTTCTGGCGTCGCTTGCCGGCATCAAGTAGATGACAACCAGTTCTTCGGCTGGCGGAAGCTCTATCAGGGCGGTCAGTGCCGGCGAGCAGGTTGTGCCGGCATCGGACCTAGCCAAGCGATGAAGCAGATTCGTGAGCTTCAGCGATTGCTGGGAAGAAGACGATGAGGTAGAAATCCTCCGTGAAGCAGTGGAGTATGGTCGTGCAAAAAATTGACTGCGCGCTCAACATTGCTGCCGGGGGACGACCGTTGAAAACGGTCTGTGAAGTCCTTTGTGTGTCGCGCCCGAATCTCGCAGTCAAATCAAAGCGGTCGGCTGATTGGGTCGACCGGTGCAAGATGCCCGTCCTCGGCGACATGGCGCTTGTCGCCGAACTTCACGAGTTGTTAGGCGACGTGCCGACATATGGCTATCGACGTGCATGGGCGCTTCAGAGGCGAAGCCGCGATGCGCTGGCTCAACCGCGCGTCAATGCAAAGCGGGTGTATCGCGTGATGCGTCGCCACGGCCTGCCGTTGCGACCGGGCAAAGATGATGCAGTTTGCAAGAATCGGCGCATGACTAGTCCATGACGCCATGCTGCAGCCAGTGAACAAGAGCATCCTCTCTGATGACAGCGGTTTCTTGAGGCCGATGCTCGACGAACCTAACGGCCGAGGAAGGATATGAAAAAGGCAGCCTTTACCGTCCGCAGATTTCGCCATGCGCCGGCCGAACGTTCCTTTCTTGCCGACTATGCGCGTCGTTTTGCAATCCAGCGGCGTTGGGGCGCGGTCTTGGGCGTCATTGTGTTTCCGGCGTTTATGGGTCTCGATTGGTACTGGTGGATGGTGCATGCGCATGACCCTAGTATTTTCTTTCAAAACGTTGTTGTTCGTCTCATCGGGACAGTGGGTATTGCGGCCGCAACATTGAAGCTACTGTTTAGTCGACGTGCGTACGACGAGCGTAGCGCTGTCTGCTACCTCACTGTGGGCACCTTCAGTGGCTACCTAGTGCTGTTGCTATTGTTGGTTATCTCGCCCACCGAGAATTTTCGGGTTCACTTCGCGGGTCTTCTTCTCGCCCTTTTTGTATTTTTTACGCTGTTTAGACTGCGCGCCATCGTGGCAATATGGCAAGGCGGACTTATGGTCGCGGCATTCGTGGCAGTCGAACTGTACCTTTGTATCTCCAAGCGTATCGATAGCGAGACAGTGCGCTTTGATTGGATCGTCGGTAGTATTTTTCTGTGCTGTGAGTATCTGCTTGGCGTCGCCGTTTGTGTTCAGCTCGAGCTTGCTGCGCGCCGCGATTTCTTGTTCCGGCGTTCCCTCCGCGCCTCAAAGGCGCGCGTCGATGTGGCGTCTCACGCTCTCCGACAGCACAATCAGCGTATGCGGGAAATACTCGCAGAGAAAGAGCGTTTCTTCTCCGCCGCATACCACGATATTCAACAACCGCTTGCCGCGATTAACCTCTTCGTACGCAGCGCTAGAATAAAGTCTGATCGGGGCGAAGAAATCAAAAACGACCTCGATGTGATTCAGGAAACGGCACGAGACATCCAGGATATGTTCAAAGATATTCAGGACTATAGCGAACTGGGATCGTACATCCCGCATCTTGCGCCTATCGATTTATATGAAACAATCATGGAAGTCCGCGAGCAATACCGCGAACTTGCGAAGCAACGCGGACTCCAGTTTAGAGTCAGCGGACGCGGGCGCCGCCCGACGCCAATTCAGAGCGATCGTTCGTTGTTGAAACGGGCGTTGTCCAACCTCATCTCGAACGCGATCAAGAACACGGTCTCAGGTGGAGTCGGCATTGGCTGGATACAGGTTGGGGACCGCGTTCGCATCGACGTATGGGACACTGGCATCGGGATCGCACCGCAGCACTGGAACGCAATATTCAACGAGTATTTCCAGGTGGCGAATCCCGGTCGTGATCGCTCAAAGGGACTAGGGCTCGGCTTGTCCATCGTTCGCCGCGTCGTGAGCATATTGCCGCAGCACAGCATGCGCTTCAATTCTGTCGAAGGGCGGGGGTCTCGCTTCATGATATATGTCCCGGTTGCAGAGGTGCCACTTGAGGCGCCATCCGACGGGCAACGCGACGACCTAAGTTCGACCGTCTTGGAAGGAAGGTATGTGCTTCTCTGCGACGACGAGCCGACCGTCCTGGAAGGATTACGGAACTTGTTTGCAAGTGCTGGAGCACTCGTCGACACTGCCGACTCCATAAATGGCATTGACGCGATCCTAATCGAGAACGAGCGAGTCCCAGATGTCGCCGTACTCGACATTCGTCTCGGTGACGGATCGACTGGCCTCGAAGGCGCCGCGCGTATTAGGCGGCGATTTGCGTGGTCGGGCGTAATTCCCATCGCCTTCGTTACCGGTGAACTTTCTCCCCCTTGTGCTTTGGAAGGCTTCGCGGAACCGTTCGAGCTTCTACGCAAATCGTCCTCGCCGGAAATCATACTTCGTGCAGTCAGCCACCTTGCAACGACGCAGCCCAGAGAAGGTTCCGGTCATGTATGTGGCCCCATACCTTGAGAACGTCCGCATTTGCATGCTACGCATGTAGCACGCTTAAAATGGTGCATGTCTGTCGCGCCTTCTGGAGACTGCCGTTATGCGTGTACTCATTGTCGACGACCACGCACTCTTCCGGGCGGGGCTGGCGCTGCTGCTGAAGGAACTTTATCCACATATCGAATTGCTTCAAGCCAGCACGCTCATGGAAGGCGTGAGGGAAGCGCTGCGCGAGAAACTCAACATGGTTTTTCTCGATCTGGATCTGCCGGACGGGCATGGCATTGCTGCGCTCGCCGAACTCAAAGAGGCGCGACCCTCCCTGCCAGTAATCGTGACATCGGCGGATGAGCGTGTTGAAACTGTCGGCCGCTGCGTTAAGCTGTGCGCAATGGGCTACGTGCCCAAATCGGCCCCGCCTGAAGCACTTCACGCGGCGATTAGCGCGGTGCTTGCCGGGGGCGTGTTCCTGCCGGCGACAAGCATCGATCACTTCAGGCGCGAGACTACCATCGTGCCACAATCGCCCACTGACACGGTTCCTTCAACCGGAACAAAGATTAGCACCGCTGCGGACCTCAAGCTCGCACCCAGGGAGTTCGAATGCCTCACGTGGTTGACGAGAGGACTCCCAAGCAAGGCCATCGCTACACGGATGGGGCTAGAGGACATCACAGTGCGCAAGTATGTCAGCAACCTGCTCGCACACTTCAACGTCAGGCGGCGTACGGAACTTATCGTCGCGCTTGCGGAGAGCGGCATCAAGCTCGGCATGCCGCCGGTCACCGATCCGGCGCACGACGGGAATCCGTCGTCTGTAGGTCAAATGCGAACACAATCTGGCTGATGGTATGGTCTAGAAGCATTTTGAAGCCATCTTTTCAGGCGTCCGCCGACTTACGATCGCAGCCACGGTCAGCCTTTTCCGACCCCAGCGTAGGACACGAACGAAGGCTCAATAAGGCGGAAACACATTGTTCGCAGGACATTCCGCCTAAAAGGTATGCGTCACGGCGGTATCAAGCCAGCGTGAACTCGTAGTCGTCGGAAGTCGCAATGAGTAACCGATAATTTCGGTTGGATGGACACCGATTCTGGGGCTCGCAGACGATGCCCGAGACGCGGTTGGAGCGGGCGCTTAATCCGGGAAAGAAGTGCGGGCGCGACCATTCGCCCGACGGTGCGCCCGCGTCCTTCTTCAACTATCGTGTTACTTAAGGGGCTGGTCTCGTTTTAGAGAAACGACAAATACGGCGGTATCTACATGTTCCGTAATGCCGATTGCGGTTGACGAGGTGCCAACAAGCGTGCTGCCATCGACGTTCGCCTTGAAGTCCAATGTCCGATTGAACGGGCCGGGAAGTCGAATGTTGACAAGCCACGTCTTACTATCTTGACCGCTGCCCTCGGCAGGAGCGATTGCGATAGCAGCCATGTTAGTCGCGCGCATGCTAAACGGCTGTTGCTCCGTTGAGCCGTTTCCAGCATCGATGCTCACAAATCGATCGCTGAAGCTTACCTGAGCATCCGCACCGTCACTGGAAAGATGATCCCTCATAAAAGCCGGCGCCTCGCCCTTTTGTGCCGAAGAGGGCCGCGAAACGTAGAACATTGTTCCGACGGTGTAGCTTGCGATTCCATCGCCTTGATTTGAGACGACGGTGACTCGTGCAGTGCCGCCTTCTGCTGCAAGTTCACGAAAGACTTCTGCGATAGTTGCCATGATTTTCTCCTAGTGAGATGAGTGTCGACCGCGGTACAACCGGGACAGCTGTCAGTGCCGCCGGTCAAGGTCATTCTTCGTCCTCGGCCATGATGTCGATAGCCACATGCGTAGCGCTAAACGTATCCCGCAACGATACGCATGCAGAACTGGCCCCTTGCTCGGTGCGATGTTAGTCGGCTGGCCACGATGCTTGACGCTCTCTAGCGATGGGTCGACGCAGTCATTGGGCTGAGAACTTCCGGTAACCGGCCAGAAACGGGCATCTGTTAATACTCGCTTGCCAGTTGGATCGACCAGTCGCTCGCCGACCGTCGCACAGGCCGTCCGATACGGGCAGTCAAGCCGAATGTTCGCTGAGCAGGCGAAGAGCCATCCGTGATAGCCTGTGCAACGAGCATCCGATACGTGCGGTCTGAGCCGCGCAGACGGGGCATCAAACCACATACAGCGCAGTCGAAAGCTAGCGCCCACGCCGTTTCCGTCAGCGCAGCAAGCATGTGGGAGGTCTCGATCGAATCTGCACTCGGGGGGCAGGATGCAGATGTGAATGACCTAGTCGGGCGGATGAACGACGCGACGTTTCGCGAACTACCAGTAACGGTGGCAGACGCTGGGACGGTTCGCGAGCTTTCTATGTTTACCGATATCCGTTCGATCTATCGACGGCCGCCTGGCCGCCCTACGTAGACGAGATAACGCACGCAGGTGTGAGTTCCGGGCGAAAGGCGCTCGGAAACCATAGCTTTCGAGCGCGCAAAAATGAGCTTTTCGCTCAACTTTCTCCTGCCGGTTTTGGCAGGCGTGTCAATCCGCAGCGAATGCTATCGCAACGGAGCATTGGACTCAGTTTAACGGCGTCAACGAGCCTCTTTTCGCGCACTGGTTTGTTAACGGTTCACTCACTTCGAAGGGTCGGTGAATATGGGAGATGACCAGAACATAAGGTGAGCGTCCAAAAATTTAACGAGGTTAGTTTGAAATAGTCGTCTGCTGCATTGCCGAACCATCCGCCTTTCCTTCGGGAATCGCAGGCGTGGCCTTCGGCATTGATGCTTTGACGATGTCGTTATCTCCGAATACGCCCGGGTTCTGCTTACTCAGGCAAAACGGAAGTCGTTGTGTGGACTCGGCGGGGAACATAGGCAAGACACCGGTCCAAGTACCTGCCGGCGATCTCTCGGCTTAGCAGACGCCGTCGACAGAAGATCTCGAGAGTTACTCAGCATCCCGTTGGCTATGGATGCGAAATCTATTCTGTATGTTCTGTCCTTCAGTGCCGCCTTGATCGAAGCAACCTTTGGCGGTATCGATATCAGAAGGGCCGGACGTAGTTGCAGCAGTCGACGACATGTTAACAACCAAGCTATTAGCCATGGCGACTACGACATTGTATGTGGTGTCGACGGTCTTCGTCCTTCCGCTTGCGTCCGCCATTGCATTGTGTTTCGCCAACTATGGACCAGAACCGACAGGCTGTTAGATTCAGAAATCTTGATGTTCGTTACCCGCGATGTTGGAGAGTGATCAGTCGCCGTCGGCCGCCCACCCGACAGCTGTCAAAACTTCGACCGAAGGCTTTGTACGCGCGACAACCGGCGCTTTCTTCATCGGCGACGGTTGCGTTGACCGCTGTTGGAAGCTGCTGATCGTTGAGCCGGCGGGCGTTTGCGCCGTTCGAGCCTGCCTCATAATGAGCCGTCCGGCGTATTGACTTCGAGCCTAGAATTTCCTTTACTAAAGCAGTCGAATCATAAGGGTATGCGAACCGATTGATCTCATGAAAACCGGCTGCATTGATCCGACTCTCTTACTTCCCAGCAGCGAGCTTTGCCCGACCGAATGTGATGCACTTGATCTTGAGAGGGGCAGCCCATGACTATCCCGACCGGCACGATCGCCCTGGAAACTCTTCGACTTGGCTGGGACAGCATGCTCGCCGGCATGGTGTTGGGTATCTTCAACACTTGCTGGCGCATGCGCATAACGATGGCCGCGCTGTTCGGCATTTGCGACGGCGGTGCGGCGGTGTTGGGCCATACCCTACTTCAACGCACGTTCGACCTTCCCGACATGGTGACGCCGATCCTCTTTGTCGCCCTGGTCGGGCTCGCTTTCCGCGGTCGACGCGGATGGCTATGGCTCTCACCCCTTCTGTTTTCCATTGACAATTTCTTCTCCATAGCACCGCCTGCACACGCCCCAATGCTCGTTTGCTCAAGCGCGCTTCTGGCCTGGTCGGGGCTATGCGTCGGCCGACTGCTCCGGCAGATCGGCACCGCGGCCTTTATAGGCTCGTCGCATGCGGACGATGGAGGTGCTTCGCGAGGGACGGAGCACGCATGATGCAACCTCGCATCCTGCTGCAAGCGTTCTACAAGCGAGGAAAGTTCATCGCAGTTCCTTCCCCGTCGGACCCGAACGATCCGCACAACTCGCCCTGGTGGTGGGATCACATCGCCGAAAATGCGGCCGAACTCGCGCGCGCGGGCGTCACCGCGGTCTGGCTTCCTCCCGTCACAAAAGCCGAGCAAGGCAGCCGCGAGGCGGCGCTCGGCTATAGCGTGTTCGATGACTACGACATCGGGTCCAAACATCAGATGGGCACGGTTCACACCCGCTATGGCACACGCGAACAATTGACGCGTCTCGCGGCCGTTCTACGCGCGAACGGCCTCGATATCGTGCTGGATCTGCAATTGAACCACCGCAAGGGCGGCACGGGCGTGGACGGCACGACATTCGAATATCGCGACGCGCTCGGTGCGAATACGGGCGGACGCTTTGCAAAGAACCGGACTTGCTTTCATTCGCGCTATCCAGCGAATCCGATCCCTGCGGATTTCCATCCGGAGATTGCGCAGGACCCTGCGGTTCCGGACGGAATCGGCGAGCTGCAAATCGGCTCCAAAGTATTCTTCGGGCCGGATCTGGCTCATGTTACCGCGCGACCGGAAGGCTACGTATCGACGGGGCTCATTGCAGCTGTTGACTGGTTGACTCGCGCGCTTGATGCGCAAGGCTACCGGCTCGATCATGTTCAAGGCGTCTCGGCTGTATTCCTGCGGGCATTGCTCGACAACCCGAACGCCGCAGGGAAGTTCGCGGTAGGCGAGTACTGGGACGGAGACGTTGGAAAGATCAACAACTGGATCGTCTCGGAGCACTGGATGGGCAATCGTTGCAGCGCCTTCGACTTCCCGCTTTACTTCACGCTTCTCGCCATGTCTCACGATCCTAACTTCGACATGGCCTCGCTTGATCACGCAGGACTCGCAGGCGCCAATCCGTTCCACGCTGTCACTTTCGTTGAGAATCACGATACCGAGTCGCGTCGCGATCTTGTTCCCCGCAACATCCAGCCCGACGAAAAGCCGCTCGCTTATGCGTTTATCCTCACGTCCGAAGGCTTGCCGTGTGTTTTCTTCAAGGACTTCAGCACTGCCCCCGGTTGCCTCGGCGGCCTGCTACGACCGATTCTCTTGAACCTGATGTGGATCCATCAGAACATCGCGGAAGGGCCGACCGAGCCAAGATGGAAGGAACGCGATGTCTTCGTGTTCGAACGAACTGGCGGAAACCGCCTGCTGGTCGGACTCAACCGCAATAAGGTGAGCGCGCGCGGCGTGGGCGGTGTCGCCACAGGCTTCCCACCAAATCAGCCATTGCACGATTACACGGGTCACGCGCCCGATCTCGTGACCGATGCACAAGGCCATGTGCGACTCACGATCCCGGCCAACGACCGCGGATTGGGCTATGTCTGCTATTCGATACCCGGCCTAGGACAACGGGACAGCCCGCAGGGGCAAGATGTTCAGCAGGTCTTCGAGGGTTCGTCCGATCTCGACATCCCGTGCGCACAAGCTGGAAAGGCGATTGATGTTGCGCGTATCTTCTGCGAGACGGGCACTGCCGTGAAGGCGTCACTTTTGTTCGATTCGCACGAGTGGGCACCAGGCACGGTCATGACGCTGACGTTGACCGATCCTGATGGCATGAAGGTCACCGAAAGAACCTATTCCCGCACCGATGCTGGCGCAACAATGGACACGACCACCCGAACAAGGGGATTTCATAACTGGAGCATTCGGGCAGATGCTCCACGTCCTGACTTCATGGCGTCGTTCAAGCTGACGACACGCTACCGCGCACCGACGACACTCTAAGGCTTTCCGCGATGAACGTTCTGACACAACGCAACGACCCGGGCCGCACCGGTGTGAATCCTGCCGAAACGCGGTTGAATCCGGGCAACGTAAATCTGAACTCATTCGGCCTTCTTCGCAGAGTGCCCCTAGGTCACGGCGCAGTCTACGCGCAGCCGCTTTATGTCAGCCGGTTGCGATTTCCCGATGGCCATGATCACGAAACGGCCTTCGTCGCGACCATGGGAAACGTATTGACCGCCATCGACGTCGACACGGGCGCCACGCTTGCCGAGGCGCGCTTTCCGGAACATCCCGCTGTCGACTCGCATCGCTGGTTCGACATCGGTCAGCCGCCGTATCAGGACATTGTCGGGTCGGACCGCGAAGAGCATCCCACCATCGGCATATTGAGCACGCCAGTGATCGATCTGGCGCGTCATGAGATCTATCTCGTTTTGTGTACTGTCGATGAGAAAATGGCCGAGAACCACAGTCTTTCCGACGACGAACGCGCAGGTGCGTTCCGGTTCATTCTCTATTCGCTCGATCTGACGACCCTGCAGAAGAAGCGCAACGTCGTGATCGGCGGATCAGTCGCCGGAACAGGCTACCTCTCGTCAAAACGCGCTCGGTCCGACGAAAGAATAAAAGTATCTCGCCACAACGGCGACCTAAAAGTGACGACCAAGCTGCGCATTCAGAATCCCAAGCCGGAAATCGACACACTTTCTCTGACGGATGCCACCGGCACTGACTCCCCGAATCCACGCGTGCACTTCATTGCTATGACGCTGCTGCAACGTCCGGCCCTGTTGCTCGTGGACGGAGTACTGTGGATCGCCTTTGGATCGCGCGGCGATATCAATCCGTGGCACGGATGGGTCTTCGCTTACCGGTCCGACAATCTCGCGCAGATCGACCTGCTTTGCACGACGCCCAACGGCGCGCAGGGCGGCATCTGGCAGGCGGGACAGGGCTTGCTCAGCGATAGCGACGGCAACGTGTACGCCGGGACGGGAAATGGAGATTCGAAACCGGTTACAGATCGCCCGGGCACGGCGAACATGGGCGAGAGCTTCGTCAAAATGCGCCTGACAAATGACCGCATCGAAGTCCTTGGCTGGTACAACGCTTTCGACGACCTCGACTACATGCCAGGCGCGAATGACGGCGACGAACAGGACGCGGAGGAGATCAAAGCAAAGGACGACGACCTCGGCGCATCGGCGCCCGCGTTGCTTCCCGACAACCGGATCGTCGGCGGCGGCAAGGACGGCTATTTCTACCTGATCGATACCTCGCAACTTATCCACGACGCGGCGGCCCGGCAAATCGCGCCCAAAGCCGACAATGTAGTGCTTCAGTATTTCCTCGCGTCCTACAATCCGCACCGCGGTACGCGTGCGGTCGCACCGAACGTCACGCCCGTTCAGAATCCGATGAATGCCACTCACCACATTCACGGCGCGCCGGTCGTGTGGCAAGGGGACGCTGAGAACACGCTCGTGTATGTCTGGGGAGAGAACGACGTGGCGCGCGCCTACCGCTACGCATTGCGTCTCGCAGGGCAGCCGCTCGCCGGAGGCTTCGTCGATCAGGGCGCCATCGCGGTCGCGCCCATCGTCACCGCCGACTGGCGCGACGTACTTCCCAAACATGGCATGGAAGCGGCCCGGAGCATGACGGTAGCGTCGAACGAGTGCCCTGGCCGTGACGGCATGCCGGGCGGGTTTTTGTCGCTTTCGTGGGACGGCCAGCATCGTTCAAGTGCCATTCTATGGGCGCTTTTTCCGCCGTTCAAGAATGCTAACCATTATCGTGTCGACGGAGAACTCATTGCGTTCGACGCCTCGAACTTCGATCCGCAAAAGAATTTCTCCCGCATGAATTCGCTTTGGCGCAGCAGTCAGGATCCGGAAGGCGGCTTTAGCTTGCCCAAGTTCTGCTGCCCGACGATCGCCAACGGCAAAGTACTCGTTCCGGACGGTGACGGCACATCGCTGCTCATCTACGGACTCAGGGGGACAGGAGGCGGTTACGACCTTTCGTCCGAAGCGGGCACGGCGGGCTTTGGCGCAAACGAAGGGCTGACCTTCAACGGCACAGCGCGCGTTAGCCTACAGCGAAAAATCCTGTTGACGGACAACGCCGTGGTGACCAATCCAAAACACGACAACGACAGCGTCGGGCGGGCCTTCGTGCCCACGTTTCAAAGTGGCAGTGTGTTCAGCACAAGTCCGGTCGATGTCGTCGATTTCTCGACACGGTTTACGATCTCGATGCGAGGGATAGACATCCTGAACATGGCTGACGGACTTACTTTCACCGTGCAGTCTGCGGGACCACATGCCTTGGGAAGCTCGGGCAGCGGGCTCGGATACGCCGAGGACCCGTTCGATACTACGAATACGACCGCAAGCATCGCACCGAGTATCGCCGTAGCCTTCAATGTCGTCGACAACAGCATGAGCATCTGGCGTGACGGAGTTAAGAACAACTTGTGGACCCACAACCTCGGCGACAACGGAATTGCGCTCAACAGCGGCCATGCACTGCGCGTCAATGTTCAATTTATCCACGCAGCCAAGAAGCTCACACTCACAGTGGAAGACCAGGACCCGCCGCACGCGACGACGGGGCCGCTAACAATCGACGACATCGATCTTGTTTCGTTTCTGAAACTCGGGAACCCGCCGCGGGCGCACGTTGGTTTTACAGGTGGCACCGGAGGAAAGAGCGCGGCGCAGATCGTTTTGAGTTGGAGCGTGCCTTGACGGTGGAAGAGCGTAGAGCGGGTGCAGCGTCCGGTTTTCAAGGAATTAACATAGGATGGCTTCGCGACTACAGCAATCGATATTGGGCCCAGGCACTGCCGAGAAGCCGTCTGCGCCTATCAATATTGGGACGCTCCACGTTTTGCGCGACGACTCCGAGTCCACGCAGGCCTCCGATAACCGCAAAGAGAGGGCGCATGCCCCGGCGCGCCTCACGCCGCCCCGGCTAGAGCGCCTGCGTCATAGAGAAGCCGCGGTGCCGTCGGCAGAGTCTTCGGCTCTGAAGGACATTGCGCCATCTGTCGTCCAGTGAATCAGGCGATACATATCGGTAATAGGTACGGCCGGTTTGAAGCCGCTGCGCGCCGCTTCCGCCGCGGGCGTCCAGTTGACATCCTGATACAAGTACGAACTGTGGTCATTAAGCGCAATACCGACAATGACCTCGGCAACGATCCGCCCTCCCACCTCGCCGAGGCTGTGGCCGCCCAACGAATCGCGGACAGCGTCGGCCGCGTGTTCGTCCTTTTGCGTCTCCGCTTCCTTGAGAATGTAGTACCAGAGCGGCGCCCGAAACGCGAACGGATTTTTATCCGGGTCCGACAAGTCAGGGTCATCGACTCCTTGCCAAAGCTCTTCCTCTGTCATCGCCGTCAATCCGAGCGCTCGTGCCACGCTTTGTCCAGACGGCAACTCGAATTCATTACCGCGCAGCAAATTCCGGTATGCGAGCACCGGAATCCGATCGGGAGCGTTCCCGCTTTTTGCGACTGAAGGCGGAAGCAACGCTAGCGGATCGACCAGCTTGGTGTCAATGCGATAACCCGGCTGGGTGAAGTGACCCGTGTCTTGTCCGACGACCTGCAGTCTGTCGTCATCCTTGCCATGCATCGTGGGAAGCGCATCCTTGGCAAAGAACATGTTCCAGTCAATTTCCCAGTCGTCGGGCAAAGGTCCGAAGCCATGCAGGTCACGGAAGGATTCCGCGATGTTCTCCATCGGCTCTGCCTCGCTCGTGTCCGCACTGATTTTGTCGTTCTTGTCCAGCCTGAAAAATAGTGGAATTCGGTGAAACTTCCCCGTGGAAAAAGGCATCTTCTTGTCGCCGCCTACGGTGGGGTCTCCTGGTCGCAGCGCATAACTGGGTCGGACCATCGAATGCCCGAAACGGAATGCCGCGACCGAGAATTCCACGGGCATGTAAGCTTGGCCGCGCTTGGGAAGGTAAAACTTCAAATGAGGGTTCGGCCGGGCGTCGCCATCGCCCTGAAACACGGCGCGCCAAGTTTTTTCTCCGACGACCCGTTTGAGGTAGTCGTTGAGGACGATGTACTGATAGTGCCAGCGAACGATCCGTTGCGCTTCCAGAAAGCAGGCGTGTGGATCGTCCCGGAATCGCGGCCGTACGAGCTGCAGTTCGTCGATCACCTTGTTGTGGAAGTTCAGAAACACTGCCTGTAACTGACAGATGATTGCGTTCTCGTCGTTGCGGGGATCGCCGATCAGCGCCCGACCATCCACGTTACGTTGAAGTTCGCCAGGCCGATTCCGTCGGTCGGAAGTAACTCCCAGCCTGAACCGAATGCCACCGCCCCTATCCTGTGCGTCTTGATAAAGGTACGGTTGATCGTCCGGTCCCCGTCCGTATAGCGAATCGAGATCGAAGCGTGGCGTGCGGAAATCTTCGAGCGCATCAGGATCGTTGAGCTTCTGCAGCGAGCTGTTCGGGTCGAAGGTGAGGTCATGGTCGATGAACTGGCCAAAGTAGGTGTAGCCCGCAGGAATGACAGGGTTTTCATCATCAGGCTCGGACTCGCCAAACACGGTGTCGAAGAGCTTTGCGGTATTGGGCGACGGCCGCGGGAACGGCGAGATGACGTTCGGACCTTCCGCCGGTCCTTTGAAATCGTCGGGCAAGCTCACATCATCGGGAAGCTTCCCGTCGTCTTCCACAATCACGACGGTTTCCCGCTGAATCATGATCTTGGCGAGGCGCACTAGGTCTTCCTTCTTGTACGTCTCACGTGGTAGCCACCGGAACATCCGGCCAAATCTTCCTTCGTTCACGCTGGAACGACTAACGTAATCCATGCCTCTCACACTACCGTGAATCCCGGCCATATTTCCTCCGAATATGCAAAAGGACGCTTTCCCTCGCTCGCAAAGTCCAGCGCACCAGTCGACAGTCCTGACTCCAAACGCGACCACACCTTCAGGGTCCTGTTCAGCTCGCTTGCCGGCATGCGAGCCCTTCAGGCGTTATACGTAACGACCGGTTCAGTCTTTTCTTCAGTTTTGGACTTCGAATGGCTCCTGCGGCTCGATGGCGATTCACTAGGGAAATGAAAGTCGATAAAAGAGTGCAAGTAAACCGTGGGGAGAATGCGCAATGTGAGGAAACGCACACAGCTCCCCCAAGAAACCATCGTTGCGTTCAGCATGTCGGGCGCCTAGGCGAGTTGGACGCGTGCATGTCAGTCGTTAGTAGCCCAGAATAGCGTGATCGTTCGGAAGTCATCCGGCGGGTAACTTTCGTCCATGAGCGCAAGCGCTGGTTCACCGAGCCACTCTGCACCCCATATATTCTGGTCTTCACGAAATAATGCAGTTCGAGCGACACCAGGTACTCGCCATTACGTCTGCTTGCCAACCCGTGCCGGCGCGAGAATCTTGCGTGCATACGCGAGCTGCTGCACGTTGTGCCTACCATTATCGGCTGCGGTGCCGACGACACACTTACAACCGCAGTGCCGTCAACCGTCATTTGCCGGCGTTGCGGTTCGCCCATGATCATCATCGACATACTCCAGCACATCAGGCTTATGGGGGCACCGCCCGTCGGGCAAGTTCCTTTCCTGGGGCTTGGAGGACGCCTGCCCGCTGGCCTTTGCGTCGACGTAGCAGGGCAGGCATCGTTCAACCCTAAGCATCAACGGACGGTCGTCCGCGTCCTAACCACGTCACTCGAACGCTTTCACCACTCCGCAACCAGTCTATGCGCGTGGGAGTCTTTGAGCCAATATCGCCGTGAAGGCCCAGCTTTCTCGGCGCGCACATTTGGGGAAGCCGGCGACCACATATCGCTGCCATCTCGTCCATCCTAGGGTGGCCTTCAGCGACCGTTGGACGTGCCGAAACGCACAGACAATCATTAGCATGACCTTCAATAGTTCAGAGGGCTTAGCTCGCTGGGGCGTGTGCCCGGCGCGCGTGCCATTGGTCGCAAGGGGACAGGTATGCAAGGAATTTTCGATATCGCAAGTTCTGTATCGACCCCCCTCGCACTGGGTGGCTTTCTGTCGGCTGTCGTATTTTTTATTTTTCGCCAGATCATCGCAAAAGACATTTTCCCGGAGCTAACAGATGTCCTTGGAGCCGACATCATAAAGCGAATAATCGATAGACTTTTCATCCTGGCGCTCGTAACTACTATCCTTGGAATCGGCGCGTATGTGTATGTAGTTACCTCTACGAAGGACGGCGCTCCAAAGACTATTCATAATTCTTTCGTAGCCGGGAATGGAGACGTATTTGTAAAGGCGGGAGAAAAGTCATGGAATGAGATTACGCCTCCACGAACCGACCCGTCTTTTACCTTTGAGGAAGAAGACCGCAACGAGCGCGAATTGGCTTTGTATGACAAGAGCAGAGACATGCATGTCCGTCTACCCATTCCGTCTGGTGTTGCTACCTGGCGTACCGGACAGTCCGGACCTTGGGTATCTTGGTACACAGTCACATATCATAAATAAGTTTTTACTTAGAGGAGCCGAGTTAGTCACGCCTCCACTCCTATCCGGCCGGTCCCGGACACATAACGATCGTTGACGGTACCGGCAATTTCAGTAGTGGCGAGCTAGTATTAAGTACAAGGACACGCAGTTATCTTGCAGAAATCAAGGAGGCCAACCACGGTTTCAATCTCTCAAGATAACAATGTCTACTTTTTTACGCGAATATCGCGAAGATCAATCATCCTTTAAGGAGAGCATTCGTGAATATCGAAACAAATCATTTGTCGGCGTCCACACCGACACCGACACCGACTCCGAGTCCGAGTCCGACTCCGAGCCCGAGCCCGAGTCCGAGTCCTACGCCGACACCAACACCAACGCCCAATCCGGGGGGTGGCGGTGGCGGCGGTGGTGGCGGTGGTGGTGTACAGTGATAAGACAACGAATGATTAGCTGGCGGAGGCGTCGGTACTGCGAACACAACGCACGCCGTGGCTAGCTTTCTACTTCGATTCGACGACTACTCAACGGCCATGCACACTCCGAGCTGGCCGTTATCATTCAGCACACGGGTGCCGAGCCCGCTAAGCCAGTCGGCGAAGCGGTGCAGTCAGGCACGACCGTTAAGCGCAACCCGCCTAGCTGACGTTCGAGCGACCGCACCTTGAGCACGCGCCGGCGGCCGGCCTTGGAAAGCAGCCAGGCGCCGCGGCCGTGAGCGCGGCGCGCTAATGCCCGCCGTCGCGCCAATCATTGTGACGACTTCTTTGATTTCCTTGCACGCTCGCAGAAGGTCGCCAAAGAGGCGCAAGCTCGCGGTGACATCGACGACGACAGTTTTTGTCTGCGCACAGGGCCACCCGCGGCGAAAAGCGCAGCAGCTTCTAGCGAAAGCCATCGCGGACCACGGCAGCACCACGCCGCACTGGAGGGTGCGTCCTGAGAAGGCCGGCATCAATCTTATAAGGGACCGACTCGCTGTAGCTGCGAGCGAACTGCTCATGCAGCCGACCCTCTGGAACGTTCGCGAATGTGGCGCTTGCTCTTGGCTATTCCTCGACCTATCACGGAGCAAATCTCGCCGTTGGTGTTCGATGGCAACCTGCGGAAACCGCGTCAAAGCCCGACGCCACTATGAGGCGGGCAAGGCAAGCGACTGACATCCTGAAGCGCGGATGACCGAAGATGGTAGCTTGGCGTTTCGTTAATGCCAGGAAACGGCCGTCCGATTGGCGAAGATGAATGTTGCTTCATCGGCCATAGCCGACCCTTCGCCGTTCATCCGCCGTGCAGTTGCTGTTCGCCGCTTTCTTGTCATTAGCGATGCGGCGCACAGAACGGCCGGTTTCCCCTTGGCGAACGGGGTCTTGACGACCACGAGCGGGCTAGCACGCCGCCTCGGTGAATTGTTGATCCGCATTGGACACAGAACACTCGCGACCAATAGTCCCAAACCATAAGTGCCAGCGAACGAACAATACCAGCTTCTGCTAACAATAGCCGCTACGTTCGAAGCGAATCGTATCCGGAGGCAGAGATGACGCCCCTCCACGGTGATCATGGTGGCCGCTGGGCCAGACAGTTCGCCAGAGAGCATCAGCTTGCGGTGCTAACGGCCGCAAAAGCCGAAGTCGGCTCCAAGGACGAGAACTCGACATGGCGGTTTCGGTCTGACACCTGCTGTTGGGCAACGGGCAGTAGCACCGAAGGTCCCTTGATTTAGTAAAAAGGCCTTTTATTGAAAGATGAAAGAGTCGGTGATCTGGCGCAATTGGGGGCTCAAGCAGTTACTGAGCTTACGAATCGTGCGAGACGACGTTTGCGGGGAGCGATTCGCAGGCCAAGCGAGCATCGCAGCAAGCTGCAATACAGTGTCGCATGCACGTACAGCCGCACTTCAGTTGTGTCTGCCAGAACCTCCTTGGCTGATTCGACCCGAGCAAATGATAAGTACCGGGATGTGACCCGGCTCACATACATGAGCATTGGAGTTGTGGCGCATTCGCCAGTTCAATGCCTTCTCGCCCCACCTTCACTCATTCACCGAATCGTCAAGCCGAGTGGAGTCATCGTCGCTTTGAGTTGGGCTACCGACGGGCTCGTGCGCAAGCGACGGCGGCATCGCGAGAAGCAAGTTGCGCCGAGCGGCGCGGCTTTGCAAGCAGTTCAGAAGCGCGACGTTCACCGCATTCAACTTCCATCCAAGCGGCGGAAGGGTCGCTGGCCGCTGCGACACGCACTTATCCGATTCATCAATCACTTTTTCGATGGACCGATGCCACCGGTCGAGACGATGGATATATTCATCGAGCGATCGCTGGCTTATCTGATTGCGGCCGCGTTCCACATGCGCCGCTTCGCGCAATCGGAGCTCGACGTCACCGGCTATGGCCAGAGCGTCTGTTTCCAAAGCGCCGAAGAGGGAGCCCGATGCCAGCAGCCTTTCGGTTTCGTCCGAAGGCGGCACTCCGTAAGCATTCGCCAGTTCGGTCTCAACACTGTATTCCATCCAACCGTCGTGCATCCGCGCACCTTCTGCTGGCGGCATGGCTCTGCTTTTATCATATATCGCGGTCTGCAGCTCCCTGCGCGTCCGGGACGATTGCTCGACGCGAACAGCCAGTAGCGTCTGCAGCGGCGTAGTGAGCCATTGCATGGGCCGAGCTCGAAGGGAGGCATCCAGCGCGTCAATTTCGAAATCACAGCGATGCACGCGGCCCGTCAGCGTATCAAAGGCACGCACTTGCGAGCTGTACCTGGCCGGGTCGGGCAGAAGACACAAAGAACCCGGATCGTTACGGATATGAAGCACAGTCGTGCCCATGTCTAGGAAACTACTCACGCGCGTGGGATTCTTCCGTTCGCGATCCCTCCGCTCGTAAATGTAGTCAAGCGCTTGTCGGGTCGGCGCGAGCCCGGTATTGTCGGCATACCCGCCATCAACCAGCACCGCAAGTCGTGTGAACACCTGCTTGTGGGAAATGGCATCGACCTTTTTATCGATCAACTCTTCTTGCGCCTCCACTTCTTCGTCGGTTAGCTGCTTGCTCTGTTGCCGCTCGTACGCGGCGAGTCTCTCGGACTCGCCCGCATAAACGCTGGCGTTAACGCCGATTTCCGCAGCCGGCGACAAATAGGGAAAAACGAGCACTCGCGTGAATCGCCTGCGCAACGGACGCTTCATCGAAGGTGCTGTCGTGTATGCGGCGCTGGAGCTCGGTCTCCTTAATTAAGGAAGACGAACTCAACGGGACGACGCTGCCTGTCAGCGCATCCGTTGCGTTGAAGAAGATGCTCGGTAGGGGAAGCGGCATAGCAGCACTGCTGCTACTAAACTAAGGGCCGCATCAGAACAGATACCCGTTTCTGCACCTTAGTTTCGTCACGACCAATACCCGCTTCTCCTAAGTATGCTAAAGCCTTTTTATATGAAGTTTCTTGTTTCGTTTGACTGCCTTAAGAGGGCAAGCTTGGTATGCACGCTTGCTATTTTTGCGGGTGTTCTTCTTATCAAGTGCAATCCATGTTAAATAGGTTGCTACCACATAACGTCGTGAGAAAATAGTCGTCGCCGGTAGGTATGCCATCAATCGAGCTTGCTTTGTATTCATCCGCCCGACTACACGATCGCCTGTTTCCAGCGACGAACTCGTACCGCTATCGAAGCAGAAAGAATGCGTTGCGCCGTTCGATCCCGGCCGCATTCGCGTTGGTGTTTCTTGTTTTGATGCTCTATGAGTTCTTTTTCAGCAACAGCAAAAATACGCTGTCGCTCTTCGTGACCGGTACATTTACGGGCCTTCTTACGTGGACCCTCGAAGCAATACGCCAAAGGGCAGCGGCCGCGTCCGATTTTGAGTCAGTCCTAGACCTTTTTGATAAGATCTACGAGGATCCAATGTCGTCAACTGCTTTGAAGCTATTGGACTACGAAAGTTACCCGGTCACGTTTCCAAAGCCTTTGGGGGAAGAGACCAAGCTGATCGGGCGAAAAGAGATGTTAGGTTGCCTGAGAGTAGACAACCTCAGGTTTTCTGAGGAGGAAATGTATATTCGTGACTGCTTCGACGTCTTGTTTGTCAATGCTACCAAGCTTGCCTTGCTGTATAACCGAAGCTTCGTCAACATGTCCGATGTAGCGGCAATGTTTGGATTTTTTTTTGCAAGGATGAGGCGAGACGACCAGCCACCAAACAACGAGTGGATCGTTTTTAAAACGTACCTTGAAGCGTTTCGATATACAAGCTTGATTACTTTTGTAGATGAGTTTTGGCAAGAGTACGCTGCACGGTATTCCGAGGGGATAGTTAAAGACCATGTTGTCTATCAATATCGCCAGAAAAACGCCCTCGTAAGCACCCGCCGCGATGATATGTAGGAAGACAACTTTTAGAGAAAATTATGACCAAGCGTTCCCCTCTTAAGCCATACTGGGTCGACGACTTAAACGAAGCGGGCGAACTAGCAGCCCTCTTTGTGGAAAATGCTGATGTTTCTTACATATCCCACTCGGAACTACAGCTTGGTCTCGCTGAAACGTCAACACGGTGGAATTCCGACATTTTACGTCTCGTCAACGCAGGACTCAAAGAGAACATCAATGCAGAAAAAGGAGGAAATAGTCATCTGCTACCATCGGTTTTCGCCGCGAGGATGGATTCTGAACTAGTCGCGACTGGACTTGTTTCGATGCACATCGAAGGTCAAGGCGTGCCCTACGCCATACTAGAGGATATCGTTGTTTGCCGTCACATGAGACAAGTCGGCATCGGACGCGCAGTACTTGAGTGGGTTATGGACGAAGTATCAAAAGCCGGATGTCAACGCTTATTCCTAGAGAGCGGCGCTCGTAACCATAGAGCGCATGATTTTTTTCAGAAACATGGTTTTAAGCAGTGTTCAGTTGTAATGATGTGCGAACTTCGGGCGTCATCTAGCAGTGAGTAGGTGCGGGAACTTTATGCGAGTTCGCCACCAAGTTTGCCTAAACCTGCTTCGCGAAACAAGATGATGCTCAAAGGATAGTTGCCTTGGATCTGGGGCGATTGGCAGCTCAAAGGTCGGCTGGCATTGTTTGAAGGTATCGCCCGAGAGTCTTTGTGGACCAAATGCATGGGGCACGAACGCGCATGCCTAGCATAGACAAGGGCGCAAACAGTGGGTGCCAAATTACGAGACGCGTTATCCGCGGACAATCTTGAGAGCGCTCACGGAGGGTACTCTTTTTGGAATGTCGTCAACCGTACGATGCTAGGCATCGGAAGATAAGGTCGAGTACCTGCTGTAGCCATCGTGAGCACGTTAGCAACGTCGATAGCCAAGCTTAGCTATTCGCAAGCTAGTGTCCGGACGGCACATGCTAGTGACGGCGTGCCCGGCTGCGCACACTAGGAACGAGAATTGATCTACCAGAGAAGAGGCCGTCATCCTCGGAGTCAGCGTGCGCATTTGGGCCGGTGGGCCGCATCTATTTGTTCGTTGATGAGGCACGGAGCGGCTCGCAGGCGGATCGGCATCCCGGAAGCCTGATGGCAGGCCGCTCAGGGAGGCGGGCGTGGGGTTCGGATCAAGTAAAGCTGTATCGGCTTAACTTCACTTGGATCGCCGTGCGTCACCGAGGCCGGCTCATTGACATAACGCCGTTGTCCGCTTTTGCGCATGTTTCGGTGTACATACCGGCGTGCGTCAGCACCGCCATTAAAGCTGATCCTAATAATACGAATTATCAGGATTAGAATCATGTCGACCAGGAGTTTGCGCACTCCTGCGTAGACGGGCAATCAGCGGTCTTGGCGTGGTGCACAATCGGACGTCGTGACATCAGCGCAGCAAAATGACGTCACGCATCTGGCTGATGGAACATCGAATGGATAGTGTTGCGCAACCACGCCACGCCCGGGTCGCTCGTGAACTGCGTGTGGGAGTGCACCTGGATTTCGATGGGCGGCAGGGCGAACGGCAAGGGAAGAATGCGAAAGGCCTGACCACGATTCAATCGCTGGGCAATGCTCTTGGGAAATATAACGGCGAGGTCCGTGTTGGTTACAATCTCTGGCGCCACGACAAAATGCGGCAAGCGAACCACGACGTCGCGCCTAAGCTTGAGCTCGTCTAGCCATTGTTCGACCATGCGATGGCCCGTAGCGTTGGTGCTCGCGTTGACGTAGCGCAAGGCGGCTAAGTCTTCGCGCGGCGGCCGTGACTTACCTAACGGATGGTCTGCGCGAACGACGCAGACATGCTCGTCAAGGAATAGCGTCTGACTCACGCAACCCGCATCGAGACCCGGAACGTAGCCCAAAGCCAAATCCACTTCGCCCGAGCGCATGGCCGCGCTGACGGATTCCACCGGCAGGTTGACCGCTTCGATTCGTATGCCGCGTGCCTCGCGGTCGAGTAGCGCTACTAGCGGCGGCAAAAAAAAGAATTCCGACATGTCGGACATCGAAATCCGAAACACGCGCCGGGCGGTAGCGGGATCAAATTTGGCGAGTTGCTGGACAGCGTCATTGATCATCGACAACGCCTGCGCGAGCGGTGGATGCAGGCGATGGGCGGCATCGGTAGGCACCATGCCGGTGGGCGTGCGTACAAAGAGTGGATCGTCGAAGATCGTGCGCAAGCGCCTCAGTGCATGACTGACCGCGGGCTGCGTCAGTTGCAGACGGTCGCCGGCCGCGGTCATGCTGCGCAGATCCCAGATGGCGAGGAACACGCGCAGCAGATTCAGATCGGCGAGACCGGGGTTGAGCTTCGTCATACGCGGTTCAATCACGAACAAACGCTGGTCGCGCCATGCGGCCATCAATGTGGGGCGAGATTACTGTATGTGCTGCGCATTGCAAAATGCGGCGTAGCTCCCTGATAGGGCGGCAAGGTGTGGAAATCGCGCCGCATCAATTCGCGCACCGGCGAGGCGAGTGCGGCGGCGAGCGCCGACGCATCGTCGAAGACGACTTTGTTACGCTGCATCGCATTAGCGCGTGCGCAGGCCAGGCCGATGACGCAATGGATGCGCGTATAAATCTCGAGTTCACGCAATGCGGGTAACGTCGCCATCAACGGCGCGTGATGCCGAAGGTAATGCGCGAGCCATGTGTCGAAGTCCTCGGCTGGCCCTTCGTAGGCGACGAGATAGGTGCAGCGCTGAATGCGCGCCTCTGTAGTTGGCGCGGGGGCCAAGGCGCGTACGGCCATGACTTGCTGCGTGAAGCGACCGGCAGTCAAAGATTCTCGAAGCGCGAGATCGATCGGTCCATCCAGCCGGGCGGCTGCTTCGAGCGCGGCAAGATCATCGAAATACAGTTGCAGTACGCACGATGGCGCGTCGCCCGCCGGCTTAATGCGCGGATCGACGTGTTGGGTGATCGGCTCATGCACGATCAGGCTGCGCAACCCGTCGATGTCCTGCAACGGCGCGACATCTAGCAGCGCCGCCTGTCCGCTTGCACCTATAAGAAACAGGCAGACTTGCATGGTCACGCTGCCTCGCAGGATGCGGGGCGGGGGAGCCGATGAAACTGCCGGCCGAAGTATACGAGACCATCGCCGTCCTTGCGCGAGCCGATGTGCTCGACCTGCACAAAGAGCACCGAATGCGAACCGACCCTCTTACTGTCGACGATATGGCCTTCAAGGCTTGCGATCGCGCCATCGAGCACGGGAAGTTCCAGTGCGCCCAGCCGCGAGCCGCAGCGCGCGAAGCGTTCGTCCATCGAACATCCAGCCATGCCCGCAAAAACGCGCGCCAGTTCCTGCGCGTGCGCGCCCAGCACGTTGATGCACGCTCGACCGTTATTAAGCAGCACGTCGTGTATATAGCTCGCCTGATTGATGCAGATGAGCATGGTCGGCGGCGTGTCGGTCACCGAGCATACGGCGCTTGCCGTGATACCGCAGCGTCCGTGCGGGCCGTCGGTGGTGATGACATTGACGGCCGCGCCGAGCGAGGCCATTGCGTTGCGAAACTGTGCGCGTGCTTGATCGTTCGTCATGGCTGATGTCCTTTCGACGTTTGCGGGTTCAGGGATAAGGCGTGACGGGCGGAATGCCGACGAAGATCGCGCCCGATGCGTCGTAATTGCCCTCGCCGAGGAAGGCGTGTTGCGTGACGACGATCGAATCGCGTACCAGACGCTGCATCCGGCTCTCGCGATAAATCGCGCCGACGCCCGCCATTTTGTACGCCTGCATCACGATATCTGCGCAGGTGTGGGCCGCGTGGGTCGCCGACAGACGCAACAGGTTGGCTTCTGCAGGCAGCACCGGATCGCCCGAGAGCACCGTGCGCCACGATGCTTCCGCGGACCCGAAGAAGAATGCACGCGCGCTGCGCAGTTGTGCTTCCGCCTGCGCGAGCCCCGATCGATAGTAGGCCCGATCGGCAAGACGCGGCGCACCCGTCGTGGTCTTCGTTACTCCGGACATCCCCGCCAGCAGGTCGAGCGCAGCGCGCGCCAGGCCGAGGTTCACTGCCGCATGCACCTGCGCCTGGTAGGCGATGGCGGGATACCGATACAACGGTTCATCGATCAGCGGCGCGCCCCCGCGCACGAAGGTCCATTGTTCCTCAACGTACTTGCCCTTCAGACGCAGATCGTGGCTGCCCGTGCCTTGCATACCGACCACGTTCCAGTTATCGACAATCTCGACTTCGCTCGCCGGAAAGACCGCAGTGAACGGCTTGCCGGCGTTCTTGTCGTCAACGCCGGCGGGTACCCCGCCGATTCCGACGCCGATCCAGTCCGCCCCCTTGCAGCCGCTCGCGAAGCGCCACTGCCCCGACACGAGGAAGCCGCCCGGCGCACGTTCGGCTTTCTGCAGCGGATACAGGCCGCCCGCGAAGACCTGATCGGGACCGGTCGCATAGATCTGCGCCTGCGTTTCAACTGGCAAGGAGGCGAGGTACGTGCTAGCGGAGCCGAACGCCGCGACCCAAGCAGTCGATCCGTCCGCTATCGCAATGCGTTCGAGCATCTCAAGAAAGCGCGTGGGCGGAAGCGGGTCGCCGCCGAAACGTTTAGGTGTGCTTGCACGGAAAATTCCCGCGCGCTTCATCTTGGTGACCATATCGCGCGGCACATGAGACAGGGCGTCGAACTCGTCGCGGCGGCGCTCGACTTCTTCGATCAGCGCATCGAGCGACAACGGTCCCGCATACTCGGGATAGTCATATTGCGAATCGATGATTGCGTCGCTTTGAAGGGCTTGCATAGGTGATACCTCTCGGTCGATGTGTGTGGATGTCATTCGGGCTGCCGACGTGCAGCGACGCGCATCGCTTTGGGAAACGTCTCTCGTGCGAGCAACGTAGCGACGACGGTAATGAGCCCCAGTGCGCCCAGATAGATGGCGACCGGCACGGCGCTGTGATAGTGGGCGAGCAGCATGGTGGCGATCATTGGAGAAAGGCCACCACCTAGTACGGAAGACACTTCCCGGCCGATGCCAAGCCCAGAAAAACGCAATTGCACTGGCAACATTTCGCTGATGAACGCGGGCTGAGCGCCTTGAAGAATGCCCAGCGTGATGCTGTTGGCAAGGACGAGCGCCGCGACCACCTTCCAGTACTCGCCGGTGCCGAGCAGGGCGAAGTATGGCCATCCGACAAGCACGATGGCGATCGCGCCCGCGAGGTAAACCGGCTTGCGGCCAACTTTGTCGGTCACCCAGCCAAAAAAAAGCGAAACGGGGACCATCAGCAGCATCGAAATGCACAGACCGCTCAGGATCCAGCTCGACTTGATGCCGAGAAACTGCCCGTATGCGATCGAAAACGCGAAGAAAAGGTAGGACGCCGCGCCCTCGCCGAAGCGCAGGCCGAAGACGGTGAGCACTTCGCGCGGACATTGGCGCAGCACCTCGATGACAGGCATCCGGCTTTCGTGGCGCGTGGCTTTTGCTTCAGCGAATGCGGCGCTTTCGCCGACCGAGCGGCGCATCCACAGGCCAAGGAGAACGAGTGCTACGCTAGCGAGAAACGGAAGGCGCCATCCCCAGCTCTGGAAGTCGCCCGCCGGCAAGTTCTGCACGAGCAGGAACGCAGCGGTGGACAGAACGAAGCCCAGTGCCGCACCGCAGGGGCTCCATGCCGAGAGCGCGCCGCGCTTCGATTGCGGCGCGTTCTCGTGAATCAATAAGATGCTGCCGCTCCATTCGCCTCCGGCCGCTAGTCCCTGAAGAGTACGCAAGAGGACGAGCATTATTGGCGCCGCGATGCCGACTTGCTGATACGTTGGCAAAACGCCCATCAAAGCAGTCGCGGTGCCCATCGTGAGCAATGTAATCATCATCACAACTTTGCGACCGTATCGGTCACCGATATGCCCGCATAGCATTCCGCCTATGGGTCGAGCGATGAAGCCAACCGTGAAGCCACCGAATGCAGCGATGGTGCCCGTCAATGGGTCAGTGCCAACCGGAAAGAACAGTTTGCCGAAGACAAGTGCGGCGGCGGTGCCGTACAAGAAGAAGTCATACCACTCGAGAATTTGACCGAGCACTGCTGTAGTGACGGCACGGCGCACGTTGCTCGGAGGACGGACGGATCGAGTTTGAACGAGCGTACCTAGATCAGGATTCAGAGCTTCAGGGTTCATGGTGGAGGGAAACATGACGTGATAGATCCCGCTTCCCTGAGGCTCAAGAAGCGGCGCGGGTCGTACCGATGCGATGGGCCCACGATATGAGCCCGGACAGGGGTCGGTCAAATTCGGGACAAAAATACCCGCTATGAATCTGATGCATAACCTTCCGGTGTCGTAGGTATTAACCCGTGATTTGTTGTAGATTTCATCGCGCTTTTCGCCCATCATGGTTTAGCTTCTTGGCCGTAAGGCACGGGCGGACGCGCAGTCGTGGCGCATCACTCGCCGTACGCCGATGACCCTCCATCGCGTTCATTCGACGATTCAACGAAACTATTCGGATCGAACACGCACGTATGAGACTTGCCTTGGTGACCTCTCACGGCTGTTCGCGGTTGCCGGCACGGCACACGCATAAGCCGCGGCGACCCGGTGCGGCATTGTCGAGATCGCTCAACCGGCCTTGGACCTAGCGCTTTTAGAACTGAGCGGCGTTATTAAGCGCAGCCGTTGCGGTTGAGGCGTTGGGAAGAGGTTGCTGGCGGGTTTACTGCCATGATTGCGATTCGGAGCGGCTCCTCTGCATGACGACTCTCTTGCGGGAAAGAGGCGCCGCTCAACGATAGGCTTGATATTCGGATACCACGGTTGCGCGGCTTTTCGACCCACCCCCGGGCCATTGCCCTAACCGGATCTTCTGCAAGTCCGAGCGACCCGCCTACTGACCTTCTTCCATTCGCCAATGGCAGCTTCGAGCGTGCTATTGGGGTTGGGCTCGGAAGCCGCTGCGCATGGTCGCTGAGCGCAATCGGGCCGAACGCCGCGACTGTTCGTCGGTTGACCGAGCAACGGCGGGAGCTACAACATGAGAGGAATTGATGCGCGCGCGCTTAGTCGCGATGCAGCGTATCGATGACCAATTCGCGAAACCAACGGATCCCTTCGTCATTGTCGAAGTTGCGATGCCAATGGACGGTGGATTCGATGTCAGGGATCTCCGCCGGCATTGGATAGATCATGAAGTGGCCGGTTTCATTGAACATTTGGGCGGCTCCACGGTGAAGCGTCACCATCCAGTTCGTGCGCTGCAAAATCTGCGGAACTACCGTGAAATGCGGCACGCGCAATGCAATCCGCCGATGTAGACCTTGAGCGCGCAAGACTTCATCAATTGCCAGGTGGCTACTGTCACTCGTGGTCACGGTGACATGTAAGAGCTCCAGAAATTTTTGTCTGGATAGCGTTCGAACTGGTAGCCCAGGGCGCTTGCGTGTCATGCAGACGAACTGATCGCGGAACAGCAGCGCGTGGTTCGTGACCGGCATCAGCGACGGAAGATTGCCGATGGCGAGATCGATCTGGCCAAGTCGCAGCTTCTCCTCTACGTCGCGCACCGGTATCTGCTCGGTCGACAAACGGACGTGAGGTGCGACGCGCTGAAGTCTTTCGCAGATAGGCGGCAGAAACACATGTTCACCAATATCAGACATCGACAAGCGGAATTCACGCGTAGTCGTCGCAGGATCGAATTGTTCGCTTTCGCGCAGCGCTTCGCGAATTGAGGCAATGGCGCTGCCAAGGGGCACCGCCAGTCTCTCCGCAGTAGGGGTCGGGAGCATGCCGTCCGGCGTGCGGACAAACAGCGGATCATCGAACAACGACCGCAGGCGCCCCAGCGAATAGCTGATCGTTGGCTGCGACAACTCGAGCCTTTGCCCAGCACGCGTGAGGCTGCGCTCTTCGAGGATCGCCTGGAAGACACGTAGCAAGTTCAAATCGACCTGATGGAAATTGACCATGTCGATGTAGGGTAAAAAATTGATTGATTTGACCGATATGCTATCGAATTCTAGAGTGGGATCCAACATTGAAAGAGGTCCCAAGCTCATGGAATTGACAGAAACAGTCGTCGAACAGCGCGCAGAGCAGCCGAGGCTCTTTTCATCACGCACGTTGCCGGCCTTGCTTGCAGCGCGCGCGGCGCGAAGCGGTAATCAACCTCTCTTCTCTGATGGATCGACCGTATGGAGCGGTGTCGATGCCCTCGAGATCGCATCGCGCCGCGCCGGTTCACTGGCCGCTCATGGCGTGAAGCGGGGCGATCACGTCGCGCTGCTCTGCGGCAACCGGATCGAGTTCATGGAGATGGTCCTTGGCTGCGGATGGCTTGGAGCTGTCGTCGTTCCGATCAACACGGCCTCGCGCGGCCCGCAGCTCGAACATATCCTTCGTAACAGCGGCGCGCGCTTGCTCGTCGCCGAAGCGCATCTCGTCGATGTTGTTCATGCACTTTCAGCGAACGACCTTCCGCTGCAGCGCATCTGGATCATCGACGAACCTACGGCAGACTCTCATTCCCCTGCGTACGAGACGATTGCGCTTCCACCGGCGGCGGAACCTATCGCGGCTGGCGAAATCGGAGACGGAGATCCGTTTGCGGTGCTTTACACATCCGGAACCTCGGGTTTATCCAAAGGCGTTATCTGCCCACACGCCCAGTTCTACTGGTGGGGACGTAACACCGGTGGTGGTCTTGGCGTGGTCGCGGGCGACGTGCTGTACACCTGCTTGCCGCTCTTTCATACCAACGCGCTGAACAGCTTCTTTCAGGCGTTGGTGAACGATGCATATCTCATTGTTGGCCGGCGTTTCTCGGCGAGCGGCTTCTTCGACGCGCTGGTGAACACGCAAGCGACCGTTACCTACGTTCTCGGTGCAATGGTGCCAATCTTGTTAGGGCGGCCAGTAATGGCCAACGAGCGACGCCATAAAGTGCGCGTCGCGCTTGCGCCGGGCGTGCCTGGGCATTTTCAAAAAGAGTTCACGGACCGCTGCGGCATCGCATTGATCGACGGATACGGCTCGACTGAAACCAACTCCGTGATGGGCGGCGACGTCAGCGCTCACCGCCCTGGATACATGGGCAAGCTGAACCGGGGCTTCGATGCGCGGGTCGTAGATGAACATGACCAACCGGTAACGGACGGCGAGCCTGGCGAACTGATCCTGCGTGCCGATGAGCCGTTTTCCTTCGCGAGCGGCTACCTGGGCATGGCGGGCGAGACGGTCAAAGCCTGGCGCAACTTATGGTTCCACTCGGGCGACCGTGTGATCAGGGAACCCGATGGCTATTACCGATTCGTTGATCGTCAGAAGGACGCCATCCGCCGGCGCGGCGAAAACATCTCTTCGTACGAGGTCGAACAGGTGTTGTTGAGCCACCCTTCGGTCGAGACCGCTGCGGTCTTCGCCGTCAAGTCGACGCTCGCCGAAGACGAAGTGATGGCCGTAATCGGCCTGCGCGATGGCGGGGCGTTGGAACCGCTCGATCTAGTCCGCTATTGCGAACCGCGACTGCCTTACTTCGCGATACCTCGCTATCTCGACTTCGAACAAGAACTGCCGAAGACGGAGAACGGCAAGATCCAGAAGTTCAAATTGCGCGAGACCGGCGTCACGGCGACAACGTGGGATCTCGAAACTTCCGGATATCGGCTGAAACGTAGATGAAGTGACTGCGGACTGTTCCCGGAGGCCTTTGCGAAGCTCCGGAACGGGACGACCTGGCAGCGCATGCCGAGCGAGAAAGCAACATCGAGTACATCCGACGGATGTACACATGGAGACTCTGATGACCAGCACGCGAACGTTTCCTGCAGCAATCACGCCGCCCCAGGAGGCAACCCAGCCTCTGGCCGCCGTTGTCGATGAACGTTCCCTGAGGCGCATCATATTCGCGTCCGTCGCGGGCAACGCGCTGGAATGGTACGACTTCTTCCTATACAGCACTGCGGCTGCGCTCGTATTCGGTGATCTGTTTTTCCCGAAAGGAGGCGACCCGCTTATCGGTACGCTTGCGGCCTTCGCGGGCTTTGCCGTCGGCTTTGCCGCGCGCCCGTTCGGTGGCGCCATCTTTGGCCACATCGGCGATCGTTATGGCCGCAAGAGCGCTTTGGTGTGGACGCTATCGATGATGGGTGGGGCGACGTTTCTGATTGGTTTCTTGCCGACTTACTCGCAAGTCGGACTGTGGGCCCCAGCGTTGCTGATGCTTCTGCGCATTGTGCAAGGCATCGCGGCCGGCGGCGAATGGGGCGGGGCCGTACTGATGATCAGCGAATCGGCGCCGCCGGAAAAGCGCGGCTTCTATGCATCAATGAGCCAGATCGGCGTCGGCGGCGGCTTTGTGCTGTCTGCTAGTGTGTTTTTCCTCGTCCAGATGCTGCCCAAAGAAGCGTTCCTGACGTGGGGTTGGCGCATTCCTTTCCTGCTTTCGATCGCCATCTTCGGCGTAGGGGTCTACATTCGGTCGAGACTGCCCGAAAGCACAGAGTTCGCCAAGGCCGAGGCTGCCGGAAGAAAGGCGCGCATGCCGGTTCTTGACGTGATTCGCAGATTCCCGAAGGAAATCCTGATGGCGATGGGGCTGCGCGTTGCGGAGAACGGCACATCGTACATTGTCATCGCCTTTTCTCTGGTGTACGGCAAATTTATCGGTGTGCCCAATAAGATCATGCTGGCCGGTGTGATCGTGTCGATGGCTGTCGAACTGGTCACGCTGATACTGTGGGGCCGACTGTCCGACCGCATAGGTCGCAAGCCCGTGTACATGATGGGTGCGGTGGGCGTCGTCATCATTGCGCTTCCGTTCTTTTGGCTTCTCGATACCAAGATTCCGGCACTCATTTGGCTCGCATTCTTGCTGGGCAATGCTGTCTGCCACGGCGCCATGCTCGGCACGCAACCCGCACTGATGGGCGAACTGTTCAGCACGGAGGTCCGTTACTCGGGCATGGCCCTCGGACACGAGGTCTCTGCGGTCTTTGCCGGCGGCTTGTCACCGATGCTGGCGACGGCACTGCTCGCTCACTATCACGCAGCATGGCCGGTCGCCTTGCTCATGGCTGGGCTCGGCATGATCACCGTCATCTCACTGCTCTTCACACACGAGACGGTTGCCCGTCGCGCGCGCTGATCGGCAGGCCTAAGGAAATTGAAGATGACACTCGATACACGCGACGAAGCATTGCTGACAGCCGGCGTGGAAGTGCCGTACCGGCGACAGGCGACCTCGGAGTCCACAGGCGACCTGCTGGCCCGAGCGTTCGCCGCCGCCCTCGACGAATCGGGGTTCTCGGCAAAAGAAGTCGATGGGCTCGGCGTAGCGTCCTTTACGTTGGCTCCTGACCATGCCATCGATCTAGCTTGGCGGCTCGGGGTCAGTCCACGCTGGTGCATGGACGATTGTCACGGTGGAGCAAGCGCCATCAATATGCTGCAACACGCAATACGTGCAATTCAGCATGGCGATGCGAACGTCATTGCGCTCCTGTCCGGCGATCGGTTTGAGCCGGCTGACTTTAAACAACTGGTCGATCACTACAACGTGACGACGCGCAACTGGTTGCGGCCGCTGGAGTTTGGCGGGCCGAACGGACTGTTCGCGATGCTCACGCAGCGTCACGCGAAGCATCACAACCTCACTCGCCGCGACTACGGAGCGCTTTGCGTGGCGCAACGCGCCTGGGCGGGACTGAACCCGAGCGCAGTCTATAGAACGCCGCTGACAATAGACGAGTACTTAGAAGCCCCAATGATCGCCGATCCGTTGGGCCGATTTGATTGCGTACCCGTGGTCAGCGGGGCGAACGCAGTGATCATCGCCCGCGCCGATCTCGTGCGTCGCGCCCGAAATGTTCGTGTGCTCGCGCTGCAATGCCGTTACAACAGCGACCATCAGACAGGGGACGGCACACAGACGGCACTGGCCTTGATCGCCGGCGATTTGTGGCGGCAGGCGAGTGTCACGCCGGACGACATCGACATGGTCTCGGTCTACGACGACTACCCCGTGATGGCGATTGCACAACTGGACGATCTCGGCTTCGCGCCCGACGGCGATCTGCGCGCGATGATCGCGCGCATCGAATCGCGTGATCTGCCGGTGAATACGTCGGGTGGTCAGCTGTCCGCCGGGCAAGCAGGCGCCGCAGGCGGCATGCATGGTCTCGTGGAGGCGCTGACACAGTTGCGTGGGCGTGCGGGCGAAAGGCAGGTGCCGAATGCGCGACTAGCGGTCGTGAGTGGCTATGGAATGGTCGAGTATCGCTATGGCATGTGCGCGAATGCCGTGGTGCTCGAAGCGGTCGAGCGAGGTGTGCAATGACACTCAAAGTCTTCCAGTGTGAACAGTGCGGTTCAACCGTGTTTCCTGCGCGCTATCTCTGCTTTGAATGCGGTGGCGCCGAGTGGCGCGAGCAAGTGGCCGAACGTGGCATTGTCGACGAATTGACGACCGTGCGCCGTCGCGTCGGTGCACAAGACGGCGCGGACGTCGTTATCGCGAGCGTGACTACGGATGCAGGTCCGATCGTCATCGCCCGACTCGAGGGCGTCGTGCGCGCTGGCGACGCCGTCGGGCTCGCAATCGACGAACAGAACCGCGTTCTTGCCTTGCCGATCGCCTGACCGACGCGGCAACCGTTCGTGGAACGACGCGGGCAGAGCGCGGTAGGCGTCAGGGTCCATGCAACTTCGAAGAAGTGCACGGAAAGGAAAATTCAATCGAGCAGGAGAAGGGTGTGACATCTCAATTGGCTTCAACGTCGCGCGACCGGCAACTGTTGCGCCATTACATCAACGGTGAGTTCGTCGCGAACGGCACGACCTTTCCGAACCTGAGTCCGGTCGATGGTCGTAAGCTAGCCGATGTTTGCGAAGCAGACGCCGCGCTGGTCGATAGCGCCGTACGTGCGGCTCACGCGGCTCAGAAGGCTGGCTGGCGCGACACCACGCCTGCCCAGCGGGCCGTATGGCTGCATAAGATCGCAGACGGCATCGAAGCCCGCTTCGATGAGTTCGTGGCCGCGGAAGTTGCCGATACCGGTCGACCCGTCGCGCAGGCTCGCACCCTCGACATCGCGCGCGGCATTGCCAATTTCCGGACCTTTGCCGATCTTGTCCGCACTGCAGGCGGTGAATATTTCGAGACGCACGCGGCGGACGGCAGTGAGTTGATCAACTATGTAACGCGCAAGCCACTCGGCGTGATCGGCATCATATCGCCGTGGAATCTGCCTCTCTTGTTGTTCACCTGGAAGGTGGCGCCGGCGCTGGCCATGGGCAACTGCGTGGTTGCCAAGCCTTCCGAGGAGACGCCAAGCTCTGCAACGTTGCTCGCCGAGGTCATGCACGATGTCGGCTTGCCGCCCGGCGTCTTTAATCTCATTCATGGGCACGGTCAGAACGCGGCTGGCGAATTCCTGACGCGTCATCGCGATATCAGTGCAATTACCTTCACAGGCGAGTCGCGCACCGGCAGCGCGATCATGAAGGCCGTTGCGGACGGCGTGAAGGAAGTGTCGTTCGAGCTGGGCGGCAAGAACGCGGCCGTCGTATTCGCGGACGCGGACTTCGATGCGGCGGTCGCGGGCGTTCTCAAATCCAGCTTCACGAATGCGGGCCAGGTTTGCCTCTGTAGCGAGCGGGTGTATGTGGAGCGGCCAATCTTCGAGCGCTTCGTCGCGGCGCTCAAGGAACAGGCGCAAGCACTGCGCGTCGGTGCGCCGGACGATGCTGCCACGACGATGGGACCGCTCATTTCGCGCGGCCATCGCGACAAGGTGCTCTCGTATTTCCGCCTTGCCGTCGAAGAAGGAGCGACCGTCGTGACCGGCGGCTATGCACCAAGTTTCTGCGACGCGCGGGACGAAGGTGCCTTCGTGATGCCGACCATCTGGACAGGCTTGCCCGATTCCGCGCGATGCGTACGAGAAGAGGTGTTCGGACCGGTCTGCCACATCGCGCCGTTCGATAGCGAAGACGAGGTTGTGGAGCGCGTCAATGACAGCGCGTATGGCCTTGCCGCAAGCATCTGGACGACACAGCTTGCGCGCGGACATCGGGTCGCAAAGCGGATCGAGACGGGAATCGTATGGGTCAATGCCTGGTTCGTCCGCGACCTGCGCACGCCCTTCGGCGGCGCCAAGCTGTCGGGGCTGGGACGGGAGGGCGGCCGCCATTCGCTGGACTTTTATTCCGAATTGACGAATGTCTGCGTGAGGATCGCATGAATCAGACCATTGAGGGGCGCGTAGTGCCGGGCAAGGCGACGCCGCGGGGGCGCTTCCCGCACATCACGCGAGCCGGTGACTTCCTGTTCGTATCGGGGACGAGTTCTCGACGTCCGGACAACACGATCGATGGCGCATTCGCTGATGAATTCGGCACTGCCGCGCTCGATATCCGTCGACAGACGCGCGCGGTGATCGAAAACATGCGCGACATACTGAAGAGCGTGGGCGCGGACCTTTCGAATCTCGTCGAGATATCTGCCTTCCTCGTGAACATGAGCGATTTCCGTGGCTACAACGAAGTGTATGCGGAATATTTCGACGAGACAGGTCCAGCCCGAACCACTGTCGCCGTTCACCAGTTGCCGCATCCACATCTGCTTGTCGAGATGAAGGCCGTCGCATATCTGCCGGCACGTTGAAAAACGAACCGCACGCAAGACATATCGATTCCTTTGAGTGAGACAAGCATGCTGAGTTACGGAAAGCCGTTCAATTTCGAACGTTGGATCGACGAGCACGCGCACCTTCTGAAGCCGCCGGTGGGCAACCAGCAGGTATGGCAAGACAGTGACTTTATCGTCACGGTGGTGGGCGGGCCGAACTATCGAACCGATTACCACGACGATCCACTCGAGGAGTTTTTCTATCAGCTGCGCGGCAACGCGTACCTCAATTTGTGGATCGACGGCAAGCGCGAGCGCGTTGAACTGAATGAGGGCGATGTGTTCCTGTTACCGCCACACGTACGCCATTCACCGCAGCGACCGGAGTCGGGTAGCGCGTGCCTTGTGATAGAGCGTCAACGCCCCGAAGGCACATTGGACGGGTTCGAGTGGTATTGCGATGCATGCGGAGAGCGCGTTCATCGCGTCGAGCTGCAACTCAAGAACATTGTCAACGACCTGCCGCCGCTCTTCGACGCTTTTTACGCATCGGAAGACAAGCGTCGCTGTCCACGTTGCGGCGTCGTTCATCCGGGCAAGCAAGGCCGAACCGATTAACCGAACCTGCCGAGCGAATCAACATGACAGTTCGAATTGACATGCATTCCCACTTTTTTCCGCGGATTTCGCAGAACGAAGCAACGGCGCTTGACCCAGACCATGCGCCATGGCTCAGGATCGAGGCCGACGGGGAAACCGGGATGATCATGACAGGCGAGCGTGACTTTCGACCCGTCTATCGCGCTTTGTGGGACCCCGCCACGCGGATTGCCGAAATGGACAGATGCGGCGTGGACATTCAGCTCATGTGCGCGACACCCGTGATGTTCGGGTATCGGTACGACGCGGTAGCGGCGCATGAATGGGCCATGCGAATGAACGATCGCGCGCTGGAGTTTTGCTCGCACGCGCCGCAGCGCCTGATGCCGCTGGCTCAAGTGCCGCTGCAGGACGTGGAACTCGCATGCCGCGAAGCTACCCGCGCACACCGTGCCGGTCATCGGGGCGTGCAGATCGGCAATCACCTCGGCCCGCGCGATCTCGACGACGAGCACCTGGTGACATTCCTCACGCATTGCGCTAACGACGATATACCGGTGCTGGTGCACCCCTGGGACATGATGACGGACGGGCGCATGAAAAAGTGGATGTTGCCATGGCTCGTCGCCATGCCGGCTGAAACTCAGTTGAGCATAGTGTCGCTGATCCTCTCGGGCGCGTTCGAACGCATCCCCAAAACGCTCAAGCTTTGCTTCGCCCACGGCGGCGGCAGTTTCGCGTTCTTGTTGGGGCGCGTGCAGAACGCGTGGGAGCAACGAGACATCGTTCGAGAGAATTGCCCGAATCCACCAGCATCGTACGTCGATCGCTTCCATGTCGATAGTGCGGTCTTCAGCGATGGCGCACTGCGCTTACTCGTCGAGACGATGGGCGAAGACCGTGTGTTGCTCGGCTCCGACTATCCGTTTCCGCTCGGGGAAAAGATGGTGGGCGATCTAGTAGCAAATCACCCGCAACTAAGCGACGCTGCGAAGGAGAAGATCCTCGGCATCAATTCCCAACGTTTTTTCAACCTGGGGCGTCCGTCCGGTTCAGGAGGTTGTAATGCAAATTGAAGGCTGCGTGGCATTCGTGACAGGCGCCGACCGTGGGCTCGGAGCGGGACTGGTCGAGGCGTTGCTGAAGGGAGGCGCGCGCAAGGTCTATGCGGGCGTCAAGGAGACGGGAGGAGTTGCTGACGGCGATCCGCGTGTTGTACCGGTTGAAGTAGACATCACGAACATCGAACAGGTGGCGCGGGCGGCGTCGAACGCTAGAGACACCACGCTACTCATCAACAACGCAGGGCTGAACCGAACCCAGCCGGTACTAGAGGCCAATGACCCAGAAGCGGCGCGCGCCGAGATGGAAGTGAATTACTTTGGGACGTTGAACATGATGCGCGCATTTTCGCCGGCGCTCAAATCGGACGGCGGCGCCATTATCAACGTTCTTTCGATACTCGCGCGCGTCGCCCTGCCGTCGATGGCGTCGCTAAGTGCATCGAAGGCTGCGGCCCTTCGAATGACGGAAGGCGCGCGAGCCGAACTCGCGCCGCATCGCGTGCGGGTTATTTCTGTCCTTCCCGGACCGATCGACACGGAAATGAGCCGTAACGTCCCGCCTCCGAAAATCCCGGTGGGAGAAGCGGTCGACGCCGTGCTTGCAGCATTGCAAGGCGACGCGGACGAGGTCTACATGGGCACGATGGCACAGGAAATCGCTCTTGGACTGGCCACGGATCGTCAGGCGCTGCACGCTCGCCTCTTGACGCTCTGAGGACTCGCCGGAGCCGCAATCACGTTGCATTGAGTAACGAACGAGGAAGATCATGAACGGTGAATACATTGAGATTGACGCCGGAAACGGCCAAACCTTCTGTGCATATCTCGCGCGGCCCCGGCAGGGATCGGGACCTGGCTTGATCCTGTTGCAGGAAATTTTTGGCATCAACGCCTACATGATGGATATGGCCGATCGATTTGCCGAAGAAGGCTATGTCGTGCTGGTGCCCGATCTCTTCTGGCGCATGAAGCCTGGCGTCAATCTCGGCTACACCGGCGAGGACTTCGCCACGGCGCTGCGCTATAACAACGAGTTCGATGTCGATCTCGCGATGAGGGACATCTCGTCGACGATCAAGAGCCTCCGTTCGCTGGAGCAACACGTTGGAAAAGTCGGCGCGGTGGGCTATTGTCTGGGCGGCAAACTCGCGATGCTGGCTGCCGCCCGCACCGATATCGACTGCGCGGTGAGTTACTACGGTGTGGGGCTCGACGCGTATCTCGATGACGTGTCGTCGATCCGATGCCCGATGGTTTTCCATTTCGCCGGGGAAGACGCCCTTTGTCCCGAGGCAACACGCGAGACGATCCAGTCGGCACTCTCTGAGGTACCTGGAATCGAACAGTACGTGTATCCAGGGTGTGACCACGCTTTTGCGACTCCGCCACGTGAACACTTCGACAAGCCGGCCGCGATGATGGCCTATTCGCGCACTATCGCGCTGTTGCGCAAAGTGCTCGGTCCCATCTATGACCTCAATTCGCTCTGGGAACTGCACTGCTACCACGAGTTCGATTCGCGCGATGTCGATGCGATCTTGCCGACCATGGTGGCCGCGCCGTATGTCAATCACGTGCCGACCATGACGGGCGGAGTGGGCTACAAGGATCTGAAACGGTTCTACAAGTATCACTTCGTTAACGCCAATCCGGCGGACACGCATTTCATTCCAGTCTCGCGCACCATCGGCGCGGACCGAATTGTCGATGAGTTCATTTTCTGCGCCACTCACGATCGCGAGATTGACTGGATGCTTCCCGGGCTGGCGCCGACCGGCAAGTACATCGAGATTCCAATGCTCGCAGTGATCTGCTTCCGAGGCGACAAGCTCTATAACGAGCACATCTACTGGGATCAGGCGTCGGTCCTGGTACAGATTGGTGTTCTCGATCCCACTGGGCTGCCGGTCGCCGGAATCCGGACCGCCAAGAAGATGATCGATGAGACCCTGCCAAGCAACGCGCTGATGAGGAACTGGGAGTCGAGCGCGGGAAAGCCGATCTGAGGTTTAAACCAGTGGACCGTGCGTTACGGCAATAGCGGAACAGTCACGGGTCAATCCAACAGAAAGAAGTCTTGCTCCAGTGCGGAGCACCAACCCAAAAGGCGTCTTCATGAGGCTAAAGTTAGGTATGCTTGTCGTGGCGTTCTGTGCGTCTGCGACCGCGTTAGCTCAGAGCTCGGTAACCTTGTACGGGATCATCTCGAACGGGCTCGGTTACTTTAGCAACCAGGGCGGGCATAGCAACTGGACGATGATCAGCGGCGCCAACCAAAATAATCGGGTTGGATTCAAGATAGGCGAGGATCTGGGCGGCGGATTATCCGCGGTTGGAACGCTCGAGAACGGCTTCGATAGTAACAGCGGCAAGCTTGGGCAAGGCGGGCGAATGTTCGGCCGGCAAGCGTTTGTCGGATTGTCGAGTTCGACTTACGGGACGCTCACTGTCGGTCGACAGTACGAGATGCTATGGGACTACCTGGACCGTATCGAACCACAGGCGATGGGCCCGGGCCTTGGTGTCAGCGTAGGTAGCAACGACAACATCGAAGGCAATTTTCGGTACAGCAACTCGGTCAAATATGCGAGCCCGGTATGGGGCGGATTTGGTTTTGAGGCGCTATATGCGTTCAGCAACAAGGCAGGCAGTTTTCAGCAGAACCGCGCATTCAGCGCAGGGCTCAATTACGCCCTTACCAGTCAGCGATATTCGCTCGTCTATTTAGAGATCGATCACCCCGGAACTGCGAATCCGAGCGGTGCGGTATCGGACGATTATGCTGGTGCGCCCTTTCAACTGTTCCATACCAGTCCTCTCAGCAACTCGGTCCGCGTACGCAAACAGCGCGTAGCCGCCGGTGGGGCAGAGTATAACTTCGAGAAGCTGAGCCTGGGAGGCATCGTCTCTGATGTCCGATACAACTATCTCGACAACACAAGTCTGCATCTCGACAATCTGAGCGTGGTCGGTCAGTACAGAGTGACGCCGGCTTTCTTCTTGTCGGCTGCATATCTCTATACCCACGGTGCCTACGGGGGCGTATCGTCGAACCCGCACTGGAACCAGGGGCAGGTGAGTGTGGAGTACTTCCTTTCAAAGAGAACGGATGTATTTGCGTTTGCTAACTACATTCGTGCGTCAGGATCGAACGCACCAGCCGTCCTGTTCTTGTCCTCTCCATCGAGTACCAAAGAACAAGTGGCCGTAGTAGCCGGAATTCGTCACAAGTTCTGAAAAGGCCGGATGCGCTCTGGCGCCGACCCTCCGTTTCACAGACGAGTAACGCGCGCAGGACCGTAGCACTGCAGGGAATGTGAAGTCTGAAGGACCAACGCTTCGGGTATCGGTATGGGCACCATTCTAGAAAAGATTGTTCGACTCAAGACTCAGGAGGTCGGGCTGGCTCGCGAGCGCATGCCGCTACCCGACCTAAAGAAGATCGCGACGACCGAAGATGTCAGAGATTTCGCCGGTGCGTTGGGCGCGAGGAGTAGCGCAGGGCTGCCTGGCGTCGTAGCTGAGGTGAAACGTGCCAGCCCGGCGCGAGGCATTCTGCGGGCGGATTTCGATCCAGCCAGCATCGCACGCTCATACGAACAGGCGGGGGCGGCATGCCTCTCCGTACTGACGGATCGGGAGTTTTTTCGCGGGAGCGCATCGGATCTTCGTATTGCGCGTTCGGCCACACGCCTTCCGGTGCTCAGGAAGGACTTTATCGTCGACGCGTACCAGGTTTGGGAGGCGCGTGCTATGGGAGCCGATTGCATCCTCCTCATCGCAGCGATGCTTGATGTTCACGCGATGACGGAGCTCGAAAACGTTGCGTCCGACCTTGGGATGGCGGTGATCGTCGAGGTGCACAACGCTGCGGAGTTGGAAAGGGCGCTTGCGCTGAAGACCCCTCTTATCGGTGTGAATAACCGCGATCTCACAACGTTTGAGACGTCCATCGCGACAACCATTGCACTTCGGCACCTAATACCCGAGGACAGAACCGTCATCTCGGAGTCCGGCATTCGATCCCGAGACGATGTGCAGACGCTTCGTTCGATCGGGGTCAACAATTTTCTCGTTGGCGAAGCACTGATTCGAGCCGAGGAACCCGGGGCGGCGCTTGAGAGCATGTTCTTCTAAGCCGTGTCCCCGTCGCTGGAATGACGTTCGTTGTCGACTTTGGAGAGGTTAGAAAGCTTATGGACACTCAACAGGCTGCGGCCGCGCTGCGCGATGCAGCAATGACAGGTAAGTGTATCGCGCCACTGCGTGAGACCTATGAACAAATGAGCATCGAAGATGCTTACGCGATCCAGCGTATCAATACTGATCAGCATCTTGCCAACGGTCGCCGCCTTGTAGGGTGCAAGATTGGCTTGACCTCGCTGACTGTGCAGAAGCAACTCGGAGTCGATCAGCCCGACTTTGGCATGTTGTTCGACCACATGGGCTATGGCGACGGAGAACCCATTCCCGCAGCGATTCTCCACCAACCGAGGATCGAGGCGGAGATCGCTTTTGTCATGGGCCGAGATATCGAAGTGCCGAATCCGGGCCACGTCGACGTTCTGAATGCGATCGAATACGCATTGCCAGCACTCGAAATCGTCGGTAGTCGCATCGCCGACTGGAATATCCGCATCACCGATACGATCGCTGACAACGCATCGTCGGGGGCGTATGTGCTAGGCAGCGCGCCGCGCAAACTATCGAGTTTCGACTTGCGTCTTTGCGGGATGTCGATGGAACGGCAGGGAAGTCTCGTATCCGTAGGTGCCGGAGCGGCATGCCTGGGGAACCCGCTCAATGCTGTTGTTTGGCTAGCCCGAACGATGACTGCGCGAGGCACGCCTTTGAAGGCGGGCGACCTGGTTCTATCAGGCGCATTAGGGCCTATGGTCGGCGTCAGCCCGGGCGACGCCTTCGACGCACGCATAAACGGTCTCGGTTCCGTGCGCGCACTTTTCGATCACGACGTGAGTAAGGTACATCAATGAGCAATGTTTTGGAGTATGCAATGCTGCTCGATGAGGCGGCAGTGAGTGCGACAGATGTTTCGCAGTTCGATCCTGAAGGGCGTCTGTCGCTTGATACGGCGTATGCCATTCAGGCCGCGTCCATCCAACGGCGCATCGAACGAGGCCAGCGGCGCGTAGGTGTGAAGATGGGCTTCACCAGCCGCGCGAAGATGGCCCAGATGGGCTTGTCGGACGTAATCTGGGGGCGTTTAACGGCTGACATGCAGATTGAGGAGGGCACGGCAATCGACTTGTCGCGCTTTGTGCATCCGCGCGTTGAACCGGAGATCGCTTTCATCCTGAAGCGACCGCTTGAAGGCGACGTGACTGCCCCACAAGCGTTGGCCGCAGTCGAAGCTATCGCTCCCGCGCTTGAGATCATCGACTCGCGATACAAGGACTTCAAGTTCTCACTGCCAGAAGTGATAGCGGACAACGCGTCGTCTAGCGGCTTCGTGATCGGTGCCTGGCGTGACCCGCACATCGATTTTTCTAACCTTGGTCTAACCCTGAACATCGATGGGCGCGTCGTTCAAGTCGGATCAACGGCTGCGTTGCTTGGTCATCCGCTCCGTTCACTAGTAGCCGCGGCGCGTGTTTCCGCTAGAGCGGGAGAGCCGCTGCAAGCAGGGTGGATTGTGATGGCCGGCGGCGCAACTCCGGCTGAATGGATCAGGCCCGGACAACATGTTTCGGTCGATATGGAACAACTGGGAAGCGCGAGTTTCAACGTCAAAGACTGAAGCAACGCCCCGTGTTGCTTTTGCGACCAGTCACATTTGGAGTCACACATGAACGACAAGGTAAAAGTCGCCATTATCGGGCCTGGCAACATCGGAACCGATCTAATGATAAAGGTGATGCGTAATAGCAGACACCTGCAGATGGCTGCTATGGTCGGCGTCGATCCGAAGTCTGAAGGATTGGCTCGCGCGGCACGTATGAAGGTAGCGACGACCGCGGAAGGCGTCGACGGTCTCTTGAAACTCGATGTGTTCAAGGAAATCGACATCGTATTCGATGCGACGTCGGCAGGGGCGCACAAACGCCACAATGACATATTGCAGGCTCATGGCATTCAGGTGATCGACCTGACTCCTGCCGCGATCGGCCCGTATGTGATTCCCGCGATCAATCTCGAAGACGAGAACGCGACAAATATGAATATGGTCACATGCGGCGGTCAGGCCACGATTCCTATCGTCGCTGCGGTCTCGCGTGTTGCCAAGGTCCACTATGCAGAGATCGTTGCATCCATCTCCAGCCGATCGGCAGGGCCGGGCACGCGCGCAAATATCGACGAATTCACTGAGACGACACGCGCTGCGATCGAAGCGTTGGGAGGTGCGGCACGCGGTAAAGCCATCATCGTGCTAAATCCGGCAGAGCCGCCGTTGATGATGCGTGACACCGTTTTCGTGTTGTCGGAACAAGCCGATAAGGCGGTCATTGAGGCAAGCATCACTGAGATGGTGCGCAAGGTACAGATGTACGTTCCAGGATACCGCCTCAAGCAGGCGGTGCAGTTCGACGAAATCCCTCCGGACACGCCGCTCAACGTGCCGGGTATTGGATTGAAGCACGGCCTCAAAACATCGGTGTTTCTCGAGGTGGAAGGCGCAGCGCATTATTTGCCTTCGTATGCAGGCAATCTAGACATCATGACGTCGGCGGCGCTCGCCTGCGGTGACATGATGGCAGAGCGCCGGATCGCCGCTGGCATCGCGCGCGGTTACAAGGAGACGACGCAATGACTTCTGTTAGCAAAACACTCTACATTTCCGACGTTACCCTGCGCGATGGCAGCCACGCAATCCGTCATCAATACAGCATCGCGCACGTGAAATCGATCGCTGCGGCGCTCGACGATGCCGGGGTTGACAGCATTGAGGTCGCCCATGGTGACGGTATCGAAGGATCGAGTTTCAACTATGGATTCGGCGCCCAGAGCGACGTCGAGTGGATTGCCGCCGCAGCCGAAAGCGTCAAGACTGCGAAAATCGCCACACTGCTGATCCCAGGCATCGGCACCACTCACGATCTGCGCCATGCCTTCGACGCAGGCGCGCGGGTGGTACGCGTCGCAACGCATTGCACCGAAGCCGATGTATCGCGCCAGCACCTTGAGTTTGCTCGCGAACTTGGGATGGACGCGGTCGGCTTTCTCATGATGAGCCATATGACTACGCCCGAGAAGCTCGCCGAACAGGCCAAGCTGATGGAAAGTTTCGGCGCGACTTGCGTGTACGTCGTCGATTCTGGCGGTGCGCTAGGCATGAACGATGTGAGAGATCGGTTTCGCGCATTCAAGGATGTGCTCAACGCCAGTACTCAAACTGGGATGCATGCGCATCACAATCTGAGTCTCGGTGTAGCAAATTCGCTGGTTGCCGTGGAAGAGGGGTGTGATCGCATCGATGCGAGTTTGGCAGGCATGGGCGCCGGCGCGGGCAACGCGCCACTAGAAGTTTTCATTGCAGCTGCCGAGCGGCAGGGCTGGAATCACGGCTGCGATCTATACCGGCTCATGGACGCTGCTGATGATCTCGTCCGTCCGCTGCAGGATCGGCCGGTACGTGTGGACCGCGAAACGCTTGCGCTCGGCTATGCTGGCGTGTATTCCAGCTTCTTGCGTCATGCCGAACTCGCGGCCAACAAGTACGGCCTGAAGACCGTCGACATTCTGGTCGAATTGGGCAGACGGAAGATGGTGGGCGGTCAAGAAGACATGATTGTCGATGTCGCACTGGATCTGCTTAAGAACCGGTCACGGGAACCAGTGGATCAAGCGTTGTCCGCAGACGAAGCAGCGTGACTGTCGTGGCGGCGTCTCTGCCGCCAATGACTTTCATCACCTCTTCACAGCGCGGCATTGAGCTACCGCCCCATTTGCGTTGCGTCATCATGCACAGTCTATTGGCTTCCCATCAGCATCAGCCGCTCGTATATCAACTTTCAATCGGCGATGTCAAAGTCACTGTGATCGCTGAATCAGTGGCACCCCTGTTGCGATGGCAGGAGATTTATCCTGACGCAACGGTGCAATCCATGTCGGCATGCCGCGCGTCTTCTGGATCCAATCTGTACGACGTCGACAGCGGGCGGCTCGTCATCGCTATACAGGCTTTCCTGATCGAAAGCGAGGGTATGAGGCTGATGGTGGATACGTGTGTCGGAGATTGCAAGCAAAGGGCGCGGCCCGAGTTTAATCACGCAAGGTTCGGCTGGCTCGATCGGCTCGAGGCCGCTGGCGTCGGCGTCGACGATATTGATTTGGTGTTGGCCACCCATTTGCACGTGGACCACGTGGGGTGCAACACATATCACGAAGACGGGAGGTGGCGCGCTACGTTTCCCAAGGCGCGGTATCTTTTCGTGAAAGAAGAATTGGATTTCTGGACGAGTGAATCGGCCAAGTCGCCACTAGAACGAACGGGAGATTACATCGGAGACAGCATCCTGCCGCTGTTTGAGGCGGGCCAGGCCGATATCATCGATCATCGACATATTATCAATTCGTCGATTCACTTGGTTCCACTCCCGGGGCACACTCCAGGTCACGTCGGAGTTTGTATCGAAAGTGATGGCCGGCGGGCAGTCATCTCTGGCGATCTGTTTCACAGCCCATTTCAATGCGAAAAGCCCGACTGGAACACCAGATTCTGCGTCGATCCCGAGCAGTCGCGTCAATCTAGACGCGCGTTTTTCGAAACGCACGCCGACACTGAAACGATAATAATGCCCGCACACTTCCCCTACCCATGTGCTGGTTCAATCCATCGCACCGGCGACGGTGCTTATGAGTTTCGATTCATCAGCGTTGGCGAGGTTGCGCATCCTCTTTAGGAAGTCGATCTAGAAGATGCGCCATTGGAGGTGAAGTCAGATATCGACGCGCAGCGAGGACAGAGCGCGCACACTCAACCGCACCGTCTTTGTCTGCCGGCGTATGGGTCCGAACAAGTCAACGTTTCGTTTCTGCAAGAACGTACGCTTGCTCCATGCAGTCCGATGTACTACGTTGCAAAAGCTCTCCCATATCTAACTTTTAAGTCGCGACGAGTCATCATGGTAAGCGAGTCGCGAGCGAGCCGACGGTCGCAATCAGGCGGCTTGAGCTAGTTTTCCGCTCGCCGGCGTCGGCGCAGACTGCGACACATTTGTTTGGGTCTGGCCATCTCTCAGGGGCTCCGCCTGGAGCCTTTTGCCGACGCGCGATGCGTCCGTTTTTTTCGGTGGATCGATTTGCTGATTGCAAGCCGATCGCAGCCGGTGGCAAGTACGACGCTCCCAGATTCAAAGAGAACACAAGTCGATGGCGACTTTGCTGTCTGCGGCTGGAATCCTTTCCCACGACGTACCAACCACGGCGCAGTCACCGATTGACATAACCAAAGTGTCGCCGGTCGCATCACTACGCGTTTCGACCTTCAATTCAAGAACATAGCGCCCGCGTCGGGGCGTTATTTACACGGTTATCCACTTAAGCTGTGGATAAGTAAGCCACTGCAGCCACGCGCAGACGGAAGCGGCTGCCAACGGTTCGATAGTGACCGCTGGAATTCTGGAATCGGCCAATTTCAGCCGCTCACGAAGATGTCAGCGTAGACACCCATATGTCCCGTCCACCGTCGACAGCGGTCGTTGAGATGACGCTGATTGATATGCGAATTCGGGCTTAGCGCGATCCCGACCTAACGGTCACTGCGGACGAGCACTAAGAGGCCATGCAATAAAGGAATCGCCGTCGCTCTGTCTCTCTTCACAACGGCAACAACGTACATGCCCGCCGTGGTTTGATAGTTGACGACGTCATCTCGATTTATCATTCGCCTCGCTCGGCGACCCACCCGGACCGTATGGGTCTGGGTTACCAAAGCGAGGAAGCGATCCGTTCATCCTTGCGTTGTGTAGGTCGTCTTCAACTTGCTTTCGACTCGTTGGACGTGGTGCCGTTGTGAAGATTGGTGCTGGGGCGCCACCGTTTATGTCAATATCAGTTTGTAGGAGGTTCACCTGGGGCGGTGGCTGCGATGAACTGCTAGTCGCGTTCGCATTGATGCTGGCAAGGGAACCTGAGTCTTTTGCACTTGATGCCGAAGTATTTTCCGCCACTATCGCACGGAGTTTGCTCTGCTCCTCTACTGGAACCTTACTTATGTCAGCCGAAGGCGCTGCCTGTCTGTGAAGACGCGTTATGCCTCTCGCCTGTTTCCTTGAAGGAACCGGACGGGTAGGAAGAGGCATCGCGTAGGAGTCCGCGCGGAAATTTCGCCGCTGAGTCGATAGATCGATCTCATTAGGCTTTCGTGGTTGGACAGCATGGCGCGCGGAACTTCTGTCGCTTCGCCGATCGATCGGATTTTCCCTTAGTCGACCCAGGTTGTCAGGTGACGAAGAATTTAGGGGAAGGAAATTCACTGCGGGAACCTCCTCGCGTACGGGACCGGTTGAGACCGTATTGCGTCGCGTCGACGACCACTCCTGCTCGTCGACCCGATGCTGACTAAACCTCAGGAGCAGGGAAGGGACAAGAATCGACAGTGCAAGGACACATAGACCGATCGAAGTAGAACGTTCGGAAATTCGAACCATCAGTGGTAGCCTCTCCAAAATAGTCGCCATAGAATCAGTTGAGCGCCGGTTGAATGGACAATACCGATGATCCTTCCCGAATCCTGGTGGTCGCGCATCTGCACGTCGCGTATTAGGTTGAGCGCAAACGCGATGTCCTCGTCTGTTCCCGGGTAGCTGTTGCATGCTTGATCGACGCTGCATAGCGAAGCCTTTCCTTACAAACGCGTGCGCCGTTCCCGCGACCTGCCGCAAGCCTTTGAATTCGCGCAACCAGCATTGATGGCCGGAAGTACTCGACAAACACAGCCGGCGCTTGTCCGTGCTGGATGCGCTGGTCGGCACGCGGTCCCCGCTTCTGCAAGTAGTCTTGGGCATCAACGATCGCGCCTGGCTTTCTGTGAGCCCGACCAAACGGCACGAGAGAAGGAAGCTGGCTAAGACGTTCCGTCGCGTATGCAGATGCAGTCAGGGTCGTGCACATCATCCGGCCTGACGAAAATGCAATGATTGAAGCACCACGCCTGTGACGAGCAAAGTAGCGACCATGGCAAGCCTGATTCTCAGGCGCGACATAGCAACAGATCGATCGGTCATAGTATTTCCCCTTTATCCATGCTCAGAGCATCACGGGGCGCGCCATCTAATGCCCCGAGATGATTGCATTCGTCGGCTAAGGGATCACGCGAAGGCGCTACTCATGTGCAACGTTCCGTTCACCCCCGCGGGGAAGAAGCCGCCTTGCGTCACCGCGCCCTTATTCAGATAGACGATATTGAGCACGTCGTCATAGCTGCGACTGAACGCAATGCCGTTCTTGTCGAGGGGCACGATGTTGGAGACCTGGTTGTTTGCGCCGGCGATGCCCTGGTCGACATCGGTGGATGCGTCGAGTGAATCTCGTGCGTCGGAAATGGCTTGCGCTGCGGTCACGAGGCTCGGTGTCTGGATGCCCTTGGAGTAAAGCACCGTCCTCACGAGGCCGGCATGATAGGCCTCCGCTGCGAGGATGCCGGCTGCCGCTTCGAGATAGGTTTTATTGGTAATAAGCGGTGAGGCCCCCTTATAAGCCGTCACGCCAACGTCTTCGAAGATGAAGGCACCAAGCAGGAAGTTGTTGTCATTCAGATAGGGATTGAAGGGCGTACCAGCCGGAGCGAGGCCCGCAGCCTGAGCGGCAACCGAGAAAGCTCCATTGGGGTCGGTGCCGCCGACATCCAGTGCCGGCATGGCGACCGCTGCACCGCCGAGCGCCGTCCGCAGGAATGCGACATGTTCGAGCTCGTCCTTCGCGATCTCGCGTGCGTACGCTGCGACGACGGGATCCGAGAAGTTGACCTGCTGACCGGGAATGACTTTGCCTGGCGTTCCCACACCCGTCATGAGGTTGGCCGGTAGCCCTGAACCCGTCGTCGCATAGGTATAGAACGTTGCTTCGAGATATTCGAGGTTCAGCGCAAAGTTGAGAATCTCGGCGTCGGTCGGGCCGCTCGCTGCGTTCGCACTGTCCCCCGATCCGCCGCCGCAGGCACCCAGGATCGTTCCACCGACTAGCCCTAGACCGAGCCCGCCCGCGCTTCGAAAAAACTGGCGCCGCTTTTCCCTGCGTTCGACGCGTCGCTCGAGCGCACTCGTCAATGAAGCGTTGTTAGCCATGTCCACTCCTTTTAAGTGATGGGAACGGCGCGTCTTTGACCCTGTGAGCGCCGCAGAAGAGCGGACGTCACAATGAACGTGTACCGCTCATTGGGCGATACGAACGTTCCTCTCCGGTCGGATTCGAGTCGTAACAAACGCTTTCATTTTCCCCGCCCCTTCTCGCATCGTTACCGGCTGGCGAGCGGCCGCGCAGTAAAGTCGGCCATTTGGAGTGCTTAGCCATGGGGGATAGCAATGCGCTCACGCGATCGGCGAAATTCGCCCGCCGATCTCGCGAGACGCGGTTTGACTGCTCATGTCGTCGTCTCCAGGACGAGCGGATTACTCGTGCTCGCAGGTCTCCGCGCTGTACATGGTCGACTTCATAGATTCGAGCGAGGCGCAGGCGCGGATGCACGTCGCCGAGAAAGAAGTCGTCAGGTGGAATGCAGTGGACCGGTCGCGATCACGGCTCCGGTCGGCGCGCCGGTCGGTGATCCGCCAGGCGGTTCTTCCGACACCGCAAGCACGCCCTGCGCATTCATCCGCGCGACGATCTCGGGCGAGAGCGGGATCGTCGCGGCCTGATTGGCGGGGAAGACGCCAAGCGCGACCGGTTTCGCGCCCGGCGGGACGAGCCACAGCTCCGTCGCCCGATTCGCGGGCAAATCGACGTGCGCCGTGGGCGTGACGACGAGGCGCGCGCGCCGCACATCGACGGTTGCAGTCCAGGTCACGAGCCCGTCCTTGCCCGCAATTGACGCGACGATATAGTCTCCGGGAACCGTTGCCGCCGTCGGGGCCGGCGGTGCTGGCTTCAACCACAAAAGGTTCAGGCCGAGCAGAACGAGCGCGCTCACGCTCGCGCCAATCGCGAGAAAGCGCCAGAGGCTCAGACTGTCCCACCAGCGGGTGCGTGCGGGCGCGCGCGAAGACCCCGCGGTGAAACCGAGATCGTCACGGATTCGCGTCCACACGCGCCCGGGCGGTTCAATGGCGGGAATTTCATCGACGAGCGGCGCGAGTCGCCGTTGCCATGCTTCGAGCGTGCGCACCAGTTCGGGGTCGCGCGTCAGGTCCGCTTCGAGCGCCGCGCGCGCTTGCGCATCCAGTACGCCGAGTGCGTACTCGGCGCAGCGCAGATCGTCGTCGGTGGCGGCGGGCGTGTTCATTCTTCGAGGCAAAGCTTGAGTTGCATAAGGCTGCGGCGAATCCAGCTTTTCATAGTGCCCAGCGGCACGGCAAGCCGGCTCGCCAGTTCGCCATACGTCGCGCCAGTGAAGAACGCCTCACGGACCGCGCTCTTTTGCTGCGGTTCGAGCCGGTTGAGACACTGTTCGAGGCGTAGCCGTTCCTCGTTCAGTTCGGCGGCAACGGCGGGCGTCGGCGATTCGTCGGTGATCTCGGGTGCGGCGTTCTCGCCGAGCAGTTCGTCGCGCTGCTGGCGCATGCGGTCGATCGTACGATTGCGCGCGAGCGTGGTCAGCCAGGTGATGGCGCTGCCGCGCGCCGGATCGAAGGTATTCGCCCGACGCCATGTGGTGGTGAACACTTCCTGTAGCAGATCTTCGGCTTCGCCGCGATCATGAATCATGCGCACGATGACGCCGAACACGCGTGGCGAGGTCGCGCGATACAGCTCGGCGAACGCGATCTCGTCACCGCCCGCGACGTCCGCGAGCAACCGGTTCGCGCGGTCGCGGCGCAGGCTATTGGCGTCGTCCGGGTTTTCGGTACTGCCTGAGGATTCGTCCGTCATTGCCACATGAGCCGGTTCCCCTGAGGGCGGAGCATGTCGCGCAATATAGCATTGGGTTGCTCGACCGGGGATTTTCGAAAGCTAGCAGAGTGTGGCAAGAAACACCCTGCCGCACACCACCCGAACTAACCCAGGCCCGACTCGCCTGAGGCAATGACAGATGTGTTGCCTCCGGCGCTCAAATTTCCGACGCAATCTTCCGGACGAGCGGCACCGCGGGGAAGCGCGAGCATCGACCATCGCCCTTTTTACTTCGCCTGCGCTGCGACAGGCAGTAGACACATTCCCGCCGCCGCGTTCACCCGCAGATCCTCGTTGTCAGCAGAGAACCGAAGTAGCGCCTCATGCCCGAGCGCTTCGTGATAGGCGGCTCCCGTGCCGACAGCCGACCTTGAGACAGCGAACGCACGAGCGTCGCATATGGGTCGACACCGGTAGTTCGCAGCCAGCCGCGGCGGTGTTTGCCGCGGCCGCTCCTCAGCGCCATCCGGTGGTAGCGTGTCGATTGCCGCGTGCGTGGTGACACAATTATCATCAACGGTGTCACTTTTGTTACGGTCTACGGCTATCTCCCGCTGATTATGGCAACTGCGCCCATTTCGCCGCAACCGGCGCGGCTTCAGGACACCGCGCGTAAGGATTCCGCGTACGACCAGTTGACGCCAGAGACGTTGACGACGGCCTGCCACGCGGCTTCTTGATTAGCGCCATCGAGGAGGTGTGGGTGTAGCTGCACCTCAATTGGGCCTGAGAACTTCCCTTGAGCGGAGGCGAAGAATTGCCCTGAGACCTCGGTTCCGAATTTCGAGGCCTGGATGTACCGGCCCGCTGCCGTCTCCGGCGTCTGATTCATGCCGGGAATGAGGTTCGCGATCGGGATAAACAGATACTTCACGGCTAGACTAGCTTGTCGCGAAACGTTGGTCGCAGTCGCCGCACCGGGAGAGACAGCGTACACGGCCATGCCAGAGGGTAGCCGCCGCGCCAGCGCCGCAGTCCACCAAGCGACCAAGAGCTTCGCGTCGGCATACGCATTGTTGGGCACATACTTCACGTTCGGCTCATTGCGAATTAGCGCTTCCATAGCAGCGGTCAGGTCGCCTCCGTGATATTTGGCAGCGAGTGCGTCCACGTCGGTGTACTTGAACATGGGTACGCCCCCTCGGGCAGGCTCCGCGCTGGTAATGACAATCCGCGCGTTGGGGCTCAGTAGGTTGGCGCGGAGCAACCCGACAGTCAATTGATGATGGCCGATGAGCGGGGCCTGAGAAGCCTCGACCCCCTCTGCAGTGATCATGCGCGCCTTGCCAGGGACCATCCCTGCATTGAGCAGTAGGAATTGGATCGGCTGACCTCGCTTGACGAGTTCCGCGAGCGCGGACCGGACGCTGGCCGGCGTGTCCAATTCCAGCTCCAGCGGCGTGAAGACCTGTCTTTTAGTTTCCGCTGCGAGTTGAGCGGCCGTTTCCTGGACCCGAGCCAGCCTACGGCCAGTGACGATGATCTCGCACCAGCCCTCTCCGGCAAGTTTGCGGGCAGCCGCATAACCCAGCCCGGAGGTGGCACCGGTGACGAGCACGATCGAATGTTCCATGGGCGTCTCATTGGTTAGGGGGGAAGGTAGAGTCGTGAGGCCACGCGAGGCCACGGACGACTTGCCAATTTAGAACTGTTCAGTTATATATTTTCGCAGTGACGAGTGTCAAGGAGTTTTGAACTAAATGATTCAAAATGCTACTAGGCCGAGGGGCCGACCGCGCAGCTTCGACGAGACAGGGGCGCTTGAAAAGGCGACTCAGGTGTTCTGGTCGAAAGGCTACGACGGAGTGACGATTGACGATCTCGTCGCCGGGATGGGGGTGGGACGGCCGAGCCTGTATGCCGTCTTTGGGGACAAGCGGGCGATATTCTTGCGGGTCCTTAAGGCATACGCGGAACGGAAAGGCGCGTCGGCCACGAAGGCACTCCTCTCACCACAGAGTCTTCGCGACTCGATCACAGGTTTTCTGAGGTACGCCGTCGAAAGTGCGACCGAGAAAGGGTCCGCCCGGGGCTGCCTGCTGATTTGCGTCGCGCCGCTTGTGGACGACCCCGAGGTCCGGCAGTTCCTGCAAAGCGCGGCTGCTGGAGGCACCGCGCTGGTGGAAGGTCGTTTCCGCGACGCAATCCGCGCGGGAGAAATCCCATCTGACTTTCCCGTCGGCGCGCGCGCAATTCAAGTCACGGATTTAGCGCGTGGGCTAACCATGCGTGCGCAGCTAAACGTGCCGCGCAAGACGCTCCTCAAAGATGCCGAGGAAGCGGCCGACTTGGTGCTCCTGCCGCGACGCGTCTGACGGGTCACTGGAAGGAAATCCTTTGAGAAACGATCACTGACATGACCGGCGGATGCGGGCGTTTCGTCGTCTGATGAACAAAGTGGCGACGTGGCCAATCGACTCCGCGCGCCGCGATGAGAACACAACAGTTTTCTCACTTACTGCGGCAGTGCGGGACGGATATTTCGTTTTCTTGGCGCGTGCTGGTTGCTCAACGCCGGCCGTGCTCAGAAATCGCCTTAACTTTAACGACGTATTTTCGTTGTTTGTAGCACCCGATGCCTCGCATCGGCGAAGGAAGTTCTGCACCTGATGCTCACCTTGCCAAAGGTCCGCTGTACTGTTGAGTTCTGCCATTAGTGGCCGGCAAGCGGATGACTGCACCGGGTCGAGCTTGTGTGAAAACACGTCGATCGCCTAAACTGGATTATCTGATTCAGATGGGTGACCGGATGAAGCGATTCATAGAAGGTGAAGATCGCAAGCAGGTGACGCTGCTTCCAGAATGCCTCGATGACTTTGTTGCTGAGGACAATCCGGTAAGGGTTATCGAGGCATTTGTTGAAGAGCTTGACCTTGCATCATTGGGCTTCGATGGCGCAATGCCGTCGGTTACAGGTCGCCCGTCCTATCATCCAGCAGTGCTCCTGAAGATCTATATCTACGGGTACCTCAACCGGGTTCAATCAAGCCGGCGTCTTGAGCGCGAATGCCAGCGCAATGTTGAGTTGATGTGGCTCACGGGCCGACTGGCGCCGGACTTCAAGACCATAGCCGATTTTCGTCGTGACAACGGTACCGGCATTCGCAACGTGTGTCGCCGCTTCGTGACGCTCTGCCGTGAGCTGAAGCTGTTCTCGCAAGCGCTGGTCGCCATTGACGGTAGCAAGTTCAAGGCAGTCAATACGCGGGATCGCAACTTCACCGAGGGTAAAGTCGACAAGCGCCAGAAGCAGATCGAAGAGAGTATCCAGCGGTATCTGAGCGCGCTGGAGACTGCCGATCGTACGCAACCCGCGGAGCTCGAAGCGAAGACGGTCCGATTGCAAGATAAGATCGCGCGCTTACGCGAGCAAATGCGGAGCCTCGATCAGATCAAGGAGCAACTCAAAACGCAGCCTGATGGCCAACTCTCGATGACAGATCCCGACGCGCGCTCCATGGCGACGAGCGGCAAGGGCTCGGGAATGGTGGGGTACAACGTGCAGGTGGCCGTTGACGCCAAGCACCATCTCATCGTGGCGCACGAGGTCACAAACTCTGTCAGTGACCGGGCACAGCTAAGCCCCATGGCAAAAGCTGCGCGTGACGCGATGGGCAAGACAAGGCTGCGGGCAGTCGCCGATCGTGGTTACTACACCGGAACTCAGATCAAGGAGTGCGCCGATGCGGGGATTGCGGTCATGCTGCCGAAGCCGACAACATCAGGTGCGAAATACCATGGCCGGTTCGACAAGGCAGACTTCATCTACATTGCGCGGGACGACGAATACCAATGTCCAGCTGGACAGCGGGCAATTTACCGATACACCAGCGAGGAACACGGGATGCAGCTACGTCGATACTGGAGCAGCGCCTGTTCGCAATGCCAAATGAAGTCACAGTGCACTCCCAGCGGCCAACGACGGATAAGTCGATGGGAGCATGAGTCGGTGCTGGAGGCAGTGCAACGCCGGCTCGACAAGACGCCCGACGCGATGACGGTGCGCAGGCGAACCGTTGAGCATGTCTTTGGAACCTTCAAGCACTGGATGGGCTACACGCACTTCCTGACGCGCAGGTTGCCTAACGTAGGTACCGAGATGAGCCTGAACGTACTCGCCTACAATCTCACGCGAGTGCTGAGAATCCTAGGTTTCAAAAAGACGATGAAGGCAATGCGGATGGTGGGTGCGTGAGGACCTCGCAGGTCCTAAATAAAGCCATCAAGCGTTCTTTAGAACGCACCCGAGACGCTCACCCTCGTCATCACCGTAATGGGCGCAAACGTAGCCAAATGCGCCGCTGGGGGCGCGGGCATGCGCGGCATCGTAATTCCATCAAGTTTCCACACAACCTGGGTCGAACTCGCCCATTCACGTGGATGGTGGCTGGCGTTCGACACGGAGGCGATATGAATGGCCGGTCTCCTTCGTGCAACAGCCGTTCCAGCGTGTGTCGCTGAACATTCGCTAAGGCCGAGAAGCTGCGTATCTCTAAGGCAGTGTCCTAGCTAGCGAGGAAGGGCAGTCATTGCGATCCCCAAAGGTCCAAGGCTCGTCTCCGTCGGTAAGTCGCTGTCGTCCGTCACCCTGGCGCCGCTTTTAGCAGAAGTTCTTGCTAACCGCCGTCAATCCGCCGAGAAGATGCGACATGTCAACGAGTCGCTGTGCGACCAGATGTCGGACCTCCCCTTCGCATTGCCATGTGCCGTTCACGGCGAGCAATGACGCGCCCAACGCTTCACGCCGCTGCCTTTCAAGCAGGGAGGGCCAGACAATGACATTGACGTTGCCCGTCTCGTCTTCGAGCGTCACGAACATGACGCCTTTTGCCGTGCCGTGCCGCTGCCGCACGGTCACGAGCCCGCAGCCTCGCGCGAGACGCCCGTTCCGGTAGGTACGTAAAGTCGACGCCGACACCAGCCGCTGTTCTAGCAGCACCGGCCGCAGCAGCGACAATGGATGACGCCCCAGCGTCAGGCCCGCCGAGTTGTAGTCGCTCACGACGTCCTGCGCTTCCGACGGCGCACCCAGCGTCGGCGTTTCGTCGTCGACGCGCGTATCAGCGAGCGTGTCGTGGTCGGGCACCGCGGCAGCCGACTGCCATCGTGCTTCTCGACGATTCCCTGCAGGCGACTGCAACACGTTGGCTGCTGCGAGCACCTGCAGGTCGCGGCGGTCGAGTTGCGCGCGCCGCGCGAGGTCGCTCACGCCTGCAAGCGGCTTCACGGCTATGGCCGTTTCGATTCGCTCGGCCGCGCCTTCGCGCATGCCCTTAAGCAACGACAGCCCAAGCCTCACGACAGGCTTCTGCCGACCGGAGCGCTCGCCCACATGGCGATGAGCGGATTGGCCGGATCGAGGCCGGGTTCTTCGAAGCGACGCAGCACGTCTTGCGTAAGCGGCCGGCGAACTCGCCTTGACGAGCGAACGGCTACTCGCGGCTCTGTTCTCCACAAAGACGAATCGTGGTTGTACTTCGCGAACGATCCGAGCCATGTGGGACCATAGCCCGCTGCGCTCGCCGTGACGACGCTTACGCTAGCCCGGATGAAGTCTTGAATGCGGCCAGGCATGCGGCGATGGATTACGTCGATCGCCTGTTTTCCGGGCAGTAGCATTGGCGTGGTGGTCACTGACGCATGTGCGAGCGGAAGGCGCATCGTCATTTCTTTTCTCCGATTGATGCACATTGATCCGAGCTCATTTCATGCCTCGTTATTCATTGCGGCGCTGGTATGAGCGCCGGTACGTCGCCGATGTCTGCTGCGTTCATGCTGTGACTAATTGCTCGTTCGTCGAGCCCTCGTGCTAGTCTTGGTTGCCATCCGAGGGGTTATGAACAGGGTGATCGAGTACCGAGGTTTCGAGATTCATGTGGAGCTGACTCCTGCTGCGGAGGATGTGTTTGATGTGACGGTTCACATAACGGGCGCCGAGAACATCCGGGTGCTTGGCGCACGAGCGAAGAGCGTGAAGCTGCGTAATGGCCCTTTCACCGAGCGATGGGCGTATCTGGTCGGAGAGGTTGCCGGGCACGCTGCTATCGATGTTGTGCTCGACTCCGAGAATTGACCGCGTGTGTATCACTCGCTGCGGTTCTCGGCAGCGAGCGGTTGTCATCTCCGGGCGCGCGACTCAGACAGCGCGTATAGTGGTCACACATGCCGCTCAAGGTGTGCAAAGGGAGTGAGCATGGAAAACCAATCTTGTGTGCCCTATCGCGGGTACACCATCGACGTGCGCGTCGTTTCTAGCAAAACGCCGTCGCTTGACGGCCAGCAGGTCCGGTACGCGGTCTCTTGGTCGATTCTTTCGTTTGACTCGGGCGCTGCGCCGGTTGTTAGCCTTCCCGAGCAACTGAACTTTCTTACGCCCGACGACGGCTTCAGGTATGCCGAACGGCAAGCCAAGAGGTTCATCGACGGCTGCGCTAACGACGATAACGTTGATTCCGCGCCAGCCTGAACGTTCTTTCCCCTCGGTCGCCATGTTTCGGTCGCCGAGTAGTCTGATGTTTTCTTGTCGCGCTTTCTCCTCGCTTTTGCACGCCGAGTTCTAAGTAGTCGGCATAGCCGGACTAGTGCGCCGCTAACTGCGTGCCCACGAGTCGTTTTCGCTCACATGAGCCTGCGCATCAGTCATTCGAGGTCGAAATAGGAGGGGGCTTCTTAAGCTGTAATTTCTTGGCCCACAAAGTGCGCACAATGAATGATCCCTTGTGTTTCGCTACGGAATGGAATTCGTCATGTCGCGCTTGATCAAGGTTGGAAATCACGAGTACCACGTCGTGGTACACCCGCTTGTTGCCGGCGGCTTTGCCTTCACGGTTGTCGATATAGACCTGACGGGACCGAGAATCACCGAGGCCCGCCACGACAGCGCAGTTATGTTTCCTACCGAAGAAGACGCATACAACCGCGGCTCGGCCTACGCACGTAGGCGCGCTCGGCTCTATAGACGTTGAGTTGCAGCTAAACCCACGCGGTGCAACCAATCGAGCCCTCTATCGAATGGTTGTTGCAGTGCGCATCGCTACTAGGACGTTCCATCATGAATGCACCGCCTCTACTGCCTGTGCTGCGTTTGGAAGGAGATCTCTTCTTCAACCAGCGTATTTCCCGTAAGACGTTCCGGATTCAAGTTACACACGAGTGCCTGTCCGATATTTTTGGTTCGGACGGCTCGCTCGAAGGGGACAACAAGGCGTTGCTAGTCAATCTCCAACGGATCGTTTCAATGGCGACCCGGAAAGTAATGACTGGCATGAATTCGCCCGTCAAAGTTCTTCGTGCAGACTTCAGGACGTTCTCTGCGGTCGGCGGCGATAGCGTGCGTCGTCCTGGGTAGGCTGCCGCAACACAGCGGGCGAGCAACGTCATCGGGCCTCATCACTGCGCCGCTGGTGATCCGGTGTTTTCGTCGTCGGATGCGGGCAAAGGCCACTGAATGCCTCGACCGCATCCATAGATCGCTTCACCATCTTCGCGCCATGCACGAAGACGCAAACGAGCAATGCGAAGAGACCCAAATGAGGATGATCGGGAGGGAGGCGGACGTGTGGAGTTCCTCGGGAATACGGTGGCCTCATGCGTTCTTGTGCGCGCCGGTTGACCCAGCGTCGGTGAGACTCTTCGGGAGCTACTTGCTGCCGACGTTCATGTAGGCGAACTGGCGCGCGACGCTGTCGGGCACCCAGTACTTGCCGATGACGACCTTCGGGACGGTAAAGCCGAGCGCCTGACGCTGCCGCTGCCGGAGGACCGCGCGGCGCTCTTCGAGCGTCAGTGCGCCGCTGGTGTCGATGTGGCGCAGGTCGAAGTTTTGTGCGGGCGTTTTCATAGCAGGATGTTTTGTGAGAGAGCGACGATCAGCGTCGTCGCGATGCCTACGATGGAAGGGACGAGAACGGCGCTCTGAAGCGCCGCTGCGTCGCTGATGTCTGCGGTGTTCATGCTGTTGCTCTTGCTCGTTCGATTGCCGCCTCGACAGCGCCACGGCGCACGCGCAGGTGAACCGTGCACTGGTCGCCGATCAGGTCGCTTGCGACTTGAGCGAGCGCATCAGCGACCGCGCTCAGATGCTCCAGAGTCGGCTGGTTGGTCTTGACCAGTGCGTGGGCTTTCTCGACCAGCGCGCGCTTGTTTGCGATCTCGCTCATGTCGTCCTCACGCGGCCCGGCGGTTCAGTTCGGCGATCATCTGCTCGACCTCGGCGTTGAACTGGGAAGGCCGGGCAGGAGGATCTGCTGGATGTAAGTGTCGTCGCGCTCGATGCGCTGGTAGTACAGGCGGAAGCGTTCGTTCTGGCGCGGGTCGTAGCTGATGAAGATCGCGTACTTCCGACCGGTCACGAGCAGGTTGCCTTGCACTTGTGGCCGATGGTCCGGCGACATGCCATTCAGCCACGTCTCAATGTGCACCTGTTCGTCGTGCGGGCATTTGATTTCGATGACCCCTTCGTCGCCGATCAGTCCATCGCACGAGCCGCCAATGAATGGATAGTCGGGGTGAGTGACGAAGCCGGTTTCCTTAAGGACGTCGCCCCATTTCACCTCGTAAGCCTCGCGGGCGAACTGCTCGACGTCAGTCCCCCACTTCAGCGACAGCGCGCCGACCGAGTGCTTGGGCGTGCCGCTCAGGCGTTCGAAGACGATCTCCCGCATGTAGCGTTCTCGCGCGGCAGTAGGCTTGCCCGCCTTGGTCAGGCTGACGACGTCCAGGAACCGCGAGGCAGTTGCCTTGCCTGCCCGCTGGGCGAACCATGCCTCCGTCCGCTGCTCAGTTTGCTCGCTCATCTCACTCACCCTCGTTGACGGTCACGTCTTCCGCGCCGGCCATCGCTTTCAGCCGGTTCAGCTCTCCGGCGCCGATTGCCTTGGCCAGCACAAAGCGACCCTGCCAACAACCAGTTGGACCGTCCGATGGCCCATGGACGTATCTGATTTTCGACCCAAGTGTTGTCGATTGGTACAAGCCCGTCTTCGAGATAGCCAGTCAGCGCTTGCCAGCGCTTCAGGCTGTATTCCAAAGCCTTAGCAATGGCGGAGCCGTCGGAAACGAGTTTGCGCTGCGTAACCAACCACTCGTAAAGCGCGTCGCTTACTGGCTTTGCCCGGCTGTGTCGAAGCCGGTGGCGGGCATCAGCACCAAGATTCGCGGCATCCCGCTCGATGTTGCTCATGTGAGGCAGGGAGAAGATCAGTTGCTGTTAAGCGCTAAGGGTTCATAGCGGGCTTGTCTCCTTCATACCACCGATATGGGCTGTGCCGGCTCAACCGAGCGGGCCTCCTTCTAAGCGTCGGTTTGCGCGCGCGAGGGGTAGTTGCCGTCCCGCCACCAGTTGACGATCGCAGGATAGGGACGACTTAACGCCGGTTCCGCAGGCAGCGCGATCTTCGGCGACTGCGACAACCGGCCAGTTTCTACCGTTCACCTGCGCCTTGCCGCGTTTAGTCTCTAGTGGGCTAGCGGTCCGAGTTCATAACCAGCCGGTTGAGCCGACCAGCGCTCAAGCAAAGTCGCTTCGCAACAGAAAGGCGGTGGGATGGGTATGCAACGTGCTCTTCGCCCTGCAACGCTTCCAGGAACGCCCATGCTGACTTCATTGGTTTTGGAAGGTATTCGACTCTACCAGCGCTACGTTTCTCCCAGGAAGGGCTTTGCATGTGCGTATCGCATCCAAACCGGTGGGCAGAGTTGTTCAAACTTTGGCTTTCGGCCGATCGAACGGCACGGGCTGACGATGGGCCTTAAGCTGCTCCGGCGGCGCCTTGATCTCTGTGCGTGGCATCACTACCGTGAGCGCAACGCCGGACTCGCACGTCACCCGGCGGTCGTACGCCAAGCCGAATTCGTCTACCTCGGTAGCGATGACGGCTGCGCGCCTGGTTGTTCGCTTGGCGAATGCGCTTTGGCCGAGAATTGTGCATGTGACGTCTGTGAAATCGGGGCGTGTTGGGTCGCGCTGAGTACATGCTCCGGTGGAGCCTGCGGCGGCGGTCGGCAGCGCGAAGCTTGGCGGCGAGACGCACGAGCCCAGCGGCGCAGCCGCTACGGGGGAGGTCGGCACTGGTGACTCAACAGCCGTTGAACGGACGATGATTCAAACTGCGTAACGGCGGATCAGCCGGCCAAGGCGCGTGGGGCGGCTCACGGCCAGTGGACTAAACCGCTCGCGCGGTATTCACTCCGGTTGAACATGGCGGTTCGTCATAGGAAACCTGCGCAGTTTCCTATGTTGGGAGATGAGGCGGTCTGCCTCATCTCCCAACTGGAGCCCAGCCATGACTACTGCCATTCAGAGCGTCAGTCCGTTGCGCCAACGTATGATGGACGATATGCGCATGCGCCGACTCGCGCCAAAGACACAGGCCAATTACCTGCGCGCGGTTCGAGATTTCACCGTCTTCCTGAGTCGCTCGCCCGATACCGCGACGGTCGAGGATTTGCGGCGCTATCAACTGCATCTGGTTGATCACGGCGTGTCGCCGATTTCCCTGAACGCAGCCATCACTGGCCTCAAATTCTTCTTTGGTACGACGCTTGGTCACGAGGAGTTAATGGCCAAGATGCGTCCGATTTATCTCCCGCGTACCTTGCCGGTCATACTGAGCCGCGATGAGGTGAGTCGACTGATCGCGGCAGCGGGCAATCTTAAGCATCAGACCGCGCTGGCGCTCGCCTACGGCACAGGATTGCGCGCAAGTGAGGTGGTGGCTTTGAAGGTCGCCGACATCGATAGCCAGCGTATGACGCTGCGCGTTGAGCAGGGCAAAGGCCAGAAGGATCGATACGCGATGCTGTCGCCGATCTTGGTCGACCGTCTGAGGGTTTGGTGGCGCGTCGCCCGAGCCCAGGGCAAGATGCTCGACGGTGGCTGGCTGTTTCCTGGCCTCAATCCTATCGAATCGCTCAGCACGCGCCAACTCAACCGCGCGGTCCATGCCGCGGCTCAGGCTGCTGGAATCGACAAGCGCGTGTCGATGCACACATTGCGCCATAGTTTTGCCACGCATCTGCTCGAACAGAAGGTCGATATCCGCGTGATCCAGGTCATGCTCGGGCACAAGAAGCTCGAGACGACAGCGCTTTATGCCCAGGTAGCCACCGATATTCTGCGTGAGGTAGTGAGCCCTCTTGAGAATCTGCGCACCGAATAAGCCGACGCCGTGGCACACGGTGCGCTCGAGGTGGCTGACGTCTTTCGCTCGCTTGGCCCAGCATGGCGGCAATCCGCCAACCTGAGCCTGGGTCAGCTGAAGGTTATGTCGGCAATCGAACGGTGCCGCAGCGCGGCGCTGGGAGGCCACGTGCTTCGCTGCGAAGGCTGTGCTCGAGTCGAGATCTCCTACAACTCATGTCGCAATAGACATTGTCCGAAGTGCCAGGCAAGTGCGGCGCGTCGATGGCTTGAGGCGCGTGAAGCGGATCTCCTGCCTGTCGAGTACTACCACGTGGTTTTTACGCTGCCCGCCGAGATCAGTGCGATAGCGTATTACAACAAATCCGTCATGTATGGGATGTTGTTCGATATTGCAGCCGAGACGCTGCGCGTCATTGCCGCGGACTCCAAGCATCTCGGAGCACAGATTGGTGCCACTTTAGTTCTGCATACCTGGGGATCGGCGCTCACGCACCATCCGCATGTGCACGGCATTGTGCCTGGCGGTGGCTTGTCGCCGGACCGACATCGATGGGTCGCGTGCAAGTCGGGTTTCTTCCTTCCAGTGCGCGTGCTCTCACGTTTGTTCCGACGACGCTTCCTCGAAGAACTTGAGGCCAACTATCGTCTCGGCAAGTTGCGCTTCTTCGGAGAATACGCTGCGCTCAACGATGTGGACGCGTTTGCAAAGTGGTTGGTGCCAATGCGCGCGTGTGAATGGGTCGTGTATGCAAAGCGCCCGTTTGCGGGACCCGAAGCGGTGTTGGCTTATCTGTCGCGCTACACGCACCGAGTTGCGATATCCAACCAGCGGTTGATCGCTCTCGACGAACATCGCGTCAGCTTCCGTTGGAAGGACTATCGTGTGAAGGGCCGAACGCGTAACAAGACCATGACGCTCGAAGCCGATGAGTTCGCGCGCCGGTTTTTGCTGCATGTGCTGCCCGAGGGCTTCCACCGCATTCGCCATTACGGCCTGCTGGCAAACCCCGTGCGCCGTGAAAATCTGGTGAGGATCCGCGAGTTGCTCAGTAGCCTGTCGACCCGTAGCGAAGCTGGTTCCGTCCTCGTCGACACCGCGCCTGTATTACCCCCCTTCGTTTGCCGACACTGCGGCTCGCCGATGATCATCCTCGAAGTGCTTGAACGCAGCAAACCCATCCGGGCGCCACCTTCTAAGTGGGCCCGAACATGAACGTTATCGCGTCGGCGCACGTACTTGAACCGTCGGCTTCTCGGCAGCGGGAGCCGATAGCAGACGCCTGCGCTTGTCGCGTTAAAAGGCCAGTTCGGAATTGCTTCGACCGACGAGATTGTGATGTGGCGCCGACTTGTCGCCGCGATTGCAATGACTTGATCTTGCAAGCATCCGCGTTATCGCTCACCACGCTCCTGATGTAATCGGCCATTCGCCATATCGCGAAACGGTTCAGACGATGCGAGAGCACTCCGCGGTTTCCTCCCTTGGGGCTTGTACGACACCTGCCCGCTCGTGTCAGCGCGATTTGATGGTCCCGAAGGTTAGGGCAGGCGTCCTACAACCCTAAACAGTAGCGGCCGCTCACACGCGGCGCCACTCGGACGTTCGGACGTCGGGTACACGCCGTAACCGGCCATCCATAATGACAGGGGGATTTTCGGTCGTCGGCCATAGCCGACGCTCGCGAGTAAAGCGTCGTACGGCTGCTGCACGTCAACTAGCCGTCATTGGCGAGCCTGTGCGCCTCAACGTCGGCTTCCGGGCGCCGCAAATGAGTATTGCCGGTCCCTAACCGGGCCTCGGTGACACGGAAATTCGCGCGTCTCCCGCTAGATCCGTAACGGCCATCCGCTAACCACGCATTGATAGTGCTCTTGGCGCTCGACCGCGTACCTGAAGATCAGACAAGTAAGCTGCCGCCGTCACTTACCACGGTATGGCCAGTGGTGTATGGCGATTCCATCAGGAAGAGGTAAGACGCCGCGATTTCTTCTGGCAGGGCGACGCGGCCCACCGGCAGCTTGGCCCCGACTTCGGCGAAAAGCGCTTCCCGCGCGTCCTCTGGAATGGCGCGCCAGACGGGCGTTCTCGTCCACCCCGGCGCAACCGCATTAACTCGAATAGGTGCAAGTTCGATGGCGAGCGCACGGGCAAGTCCGTCTATCGCGCTGCAGACTGCGGCGCCCATCGCCCAACCGGGCCCCGGTGGTCTCGCACCCGCGATGCCTGACGTGAGCACGATTGAGCCACCGGGGCGAATGTGTCGCGCACCGTATTTTGCGACGGTCAGCGGTCCCCAAAAGCGGGCACCAAGAAAATCGCGAGCGACACCGAGGTCCATGTCACTGAGGGGGCCAGTCACTACATTGTCGGCGGCGGTATACGCGATGTGATCAATCTCTCCGATTTTTTCGAATAACGCTGCGACCTCGGTTTCACTAGTGACATCGGCGGTGTGACCTTCCGCTCCGGAAGGTAGGCGGCCAATAGCGCTTTCAACGCTTTCAGGTTTTCGCGAAACCACGACGGGCGTACCGCCAGACTCCGCTACCGCTTTGGCAATGGCAAAGCCAATGCCGGAAGTGCCGCCGAGTACGACGACTCGTTTGTCTTTTAGCGTCATTGCAAGCGCTCAAGAATGGATTGGTTGCCCATTATGGAGCAAGTCGTCCCAGACCGATGACCACGCGCCCGTGGGCACGCGGCATTCCGTTTCCAAAAGCCTCGTGCGCGGCAGCGCGCCTGCTCCACGAAAGTCTGCGGATTCATCGAGCAGAAATCAAGGACCCCATTTCCTCGCAATAAGCGGGGTGTGGTGCTCGCCAAAATTGTATATCGGGGATTCCCCTTGGCACCTCGACCCAACGCGATTTTCTCCCCGGTCGTCGTCCCTTCCTGCTTTCTAGGGAACGCCTTCCGCCTTTGCCCACCGATTATTCGCATTTCCCGAATGTCGCATTCGCTTGTTCTTCGATACCCCAAAGCTACCCGTGAACCTATCTTTATGGCGTTGATTGGGCGAGCCGGGTCTTACCAGTGCCGGACGGTCGACCATACCTAGCGATTGGATTCGCATAACAAAACATTGGCATTCACGCAGGCGATTGCAGGTGCACCGGCACAAGCCAATGTTCACGGAGACGGAAATGAAACGAAACGACTGGGATACCGCGTACGAATGGAAGGCAGTAACGCTGCTGGCGCTGGGCTTCGGCCTCGTTGGCCTGGACCGTTGGCTCATCGCGCCGCTTTTTCCTTCGATCATGAAGGACCTCAACCTCACTGCGCAGGACGTAGGCAACTGCATCGGCGTGCTTGGGCTCTCTTGGGGCGTATTCGCAGCGCTGATGGGCGGTATCTCTGACAAGATTGGGCGCCGTAAGGTCTTGATTCCCGCCATCATTGCGTTTTCGCTGCTTTCTGGCTTTTCGGGGGTTGCCGGTGGACTGCTCAGCCTTATCGCGATCCGAGGTCTGATGGGGATCGCGGAGGGCTCGTTCTGTCCGACGAGCTTCGCTGCAACGGCGGACGCATCGCATCCGCGTCGCCGCGGCCTGAACCTTGGCCTGCAGCAGAGCGGTTTCGCGCTCTTCGGGCTGGCATTGTCGCCCATTATCGCAACGCAGTTGCTAAGTTTTGTCACCTGGCGGTGGGTGTTCGCTCTCGTGGCCATTCCAGGCCTGGTTCTCGGGGCGATTATGTTCTTCGTCATCCGTGAACCGAAAGTGGTCGAAGCGGTCGCTTCGGAGCATGCGCCGGCATCGCTAGGTCATGTCTTCAAAAGCAGAAACATTCTCGTCGCCATGCTCGCGTTGTGCTGCGCGATGACCGGTGTCTTTGTTCTTGGCGCGCTGATGCCACTTTATCTCACCGGTTACCTGTCGCTTGATACACAGAAAATGGGCCTTGTTGTCTCGGCTATCGGCTTCGGTGGCTTTCTTGGGCAATTCGGCTTGCCCGGTTTGTCAGACTTCGTCGGACGCCGCCTGGCGAGCATCTTGGGCTTCGCGGGGACTGCTGTGGTGCTCTATATTTTCCGCGGCCTCGGCCCTCAACCGCTTGCGCTGTTCGCGGCCCTCTTTGTTGCGTCGTTCTTCACGCTCGGCCTAGTTTCGCTGCTCTCGGGACCAGTGGCGACTGAAGCCGCCCCGATCGGACTCGTCTCGACGTCGATTGGCGCCGTGGTAGGCGTGGGTGAGATCTTTGGCGGCGGCATTGCGCCGGCGATGGGTGGCTACGTCGCGGCTCACTTTGGTATCCAGAATATTCTTTGGCTGCCGATGTGCGCGGTCGTTCTGGGCATCGTGGTAAGCATGCTTTTGAAGGAAACGGCACCGGCCGTCCTGCAGCGCCGTTCGGTCGTGCGAGCGGGGCTTGCTGCGGGAGACCAGCCGCGGTAGTACAGACGTCAAGTAGGCGGCGGCTTTTATACGCCGCCGCGGTATTATCGCGGTGAAAGACGCTTCGCACCCAGCCCGTCTGTCTTCCCGCATGCTGCCCATTTTGTTGGATGAAAACATGTTGCGCCCGAACGCCGCCTCAACGCGGGCCAACCAGCCGCTGGTCACCCTTTCCACTTCGTCGCCCGCAGTCCCACACACAAGCGTGTCCATTCAGGGCGTGAATAAGCATGCTGTGAGCGACGATCGCTTGCGGCGTGGCGTCTAGCTTGCCCATTTCCCGGAGTTGAAGGGCCGAGGTGCTCGCGGGCGTACTTTCGACATTGACTCGAAGTAAGTGCCGTGTGACGTCTTCTCTCTTACGCAGTTGGCCGTCTCGTCCGTATAAACTGGCATTTTGCGAGGAGGGAAAGGCGCCGCATGGACCGCTTTCTAAGCATCGAGGCATTTGTAAGAGTGGCGGAGGCAAGCAGCTTCGTGGAAGCAGCCAGGCAGCTTGGTGTGACGAGTTCGGTAGTGACGAACCGCATCCAACAGCTTGAGAAGTTCGTCAATGCGCCCCTCTTCCACCGCAGCACGCGCCATGTACGGCTATCCGAGGTCGGCGAGGCTTTCTATCGGGAATGTGCGGAGGTCGTGGGCCGAGTCAATGAGCTCACTGACCAAATGCGCGAGCTCCGCGCCACGCCGACAGGGCGTTTGCGCATCCAGATGCTTCCAGGCTTCGCGCTTGGCCACTTCGGGGCGCCGCTTGCCGAGTTCAACCGGCGCTATCCCGGAATCCAGCTTGACGTCATCGTCAATGACCGCGTTGTCGACCCCGTCGAAGAAGGGTTCGATATCGCGTTCCAGATTTTTCCGCCGATTTCCGAGTCACTCATCGAGCGGCGGTTATTTACCGTCCGGCGTCTTTTTTGTGCGTCCCCCGTCTACCTAGATAGCCATTCCGCGTTGCAGCATCCGCGTGACTTACTGCAGCACACGACTGCACTCTATTCGGGATATCCCTCACGCAATCGCTGGACGATGAAGCATGGTTCCGAGGTCGTGGAGATGGAACTGCCGGGGATGATTCGTTCGAATTCCGTCCATCTGCTCCGGGATTACGCTCTGACCGGTGGTGGCGTCGTGTGTCTGCCGACCTTGGTCGCAAGCGAAGCGCTCGTGAAGGGCACTTTGGTGCCTATTCTCACGGACTATGAGCTGTCGCCGCTGACCTTTGCCGCTGTTTATCCCGCGACGCAGCGGCAGGCATTGAAGGTCAAGGCGCTTGTGGAATTCCTTGCCGAATACTTGGGTAGCGAGCCTTCGTGGGATGTGCCATTGCTTGAGCGTGGGTGGGTGCGGTAAGCAAGCAAACCGGACAGGCCATTATTCGAAAATCGCAAATGCCGTAGTCGCAATCCAGCAGGTTGTTGCTCTGAGCCATTGCCCCTAGAGTTGAACCTAACAAGGAGTTCAACACAGGAGACAGCAATGACCGATACAGCATTCCACACCGTCTTTGGCTCGCTCGATAACTACAAAAAAGGCGACATTGAGATCACGAGCGGAAGCGCTCATCACTACGCCTTCTCGAACGTCTTCGAGGTGGCGTCCAAATCGGCACCCTACGAAAAGGTCGTCGCCGGCAAAAATCTCGAATACGTCATCGAAGTGCTCCGGACCGAAGGCGTTTCGCCCTGGTTCGCATGTGCTCACGACGAATTCACTATCCAGATGGACGGTGAAGTTCAGATCGAATTCATCAAGCTCGACAGCGCCCCAAAGTTGGGACGAGGCACCGTAGGCGCAGGCGCTCAGCCTGCCGGCCGCAAGGTGGGCCACGTCGTCCTGCGCAAGGGGCACCAGGCGCTGTTGCCCGCAGGCTGCGCGTACCGTTTTGTCGCCAGCAAACCAGGCGTCGCGCTTGTGCAGACCATTCTCGGTGAGCTGTCCGTAGAGAAGTGGGCAGATATCTGTTTGCACTGAATGCCGACAGCCAACATTCGAAGATTCCAGGAGACAAGTTATGGCCACCCTCGACACCCTTGATCATTCCGCAGATTTCGCAGCCGACACGGTGCGTTTAACGGAGCCCGATGCCATTACTGGCTACCGCCGCTTTCAGCTCGGCGAATTCGAATTTCAGCGCGACGAATATTTCGTGAAGATCAGTTGGCCCGCAAAAGGTCAGACGCGCACGCACGCGGTGCCGGCAGACGCTTTCCTGCGCGCAATGATGCGCGACGTGGCATGGGGCTTCTTCTACGGCTGGGTTAACTTCGACCATGTTTTCGGCACGCGCAATCACTACGGCAAGGTAGATGTGTACGCAGGCAGCTTCAACGGCATCATGAAGGAAGCGGGCGTCGACTACACCGAGACATTCGAAACGCCGACCATCATGGCAACCTTCAAGGCCATTCTGCACGACTGGACGAACGAAGGCTTTGACCCGTTCGCAGCGCCGGACGAAACCGGAACGGCATTTGGCCGCAAACATGGTGAGAATGACGCCGCCATCGAACGTACGCGCATTGCGACGCGCCGTATGCCTGGTTTGGAGGGCGACTCACCACTGCGTGATCAGCTGCCAGTCAATCGCGCATTCCTCGATGTCGTGCAAGACGAGCCGGAAGTGCATGTCGAACCGGGCTTCGAAGGCGAGCTTCACGCTTTCAATCTCTTCAAATACCTCTCGCGTTCCGACGTGACGTGGAACCCGTCAGTGACGTCCGTTTGCGGCCTCAGCCTGTTCTGCCCAACGACCGAAGAGTTCATTCTGCCGGTTTTCCACGGCAACGATCGCGTCGAGTGGTTTCTGCAGCTCTCCGACGAAATCGTCTGGGATATCGGGGACAAGAACACCGGCGCGCCGCGTGCTCGAATCACCATGCGTGCCGGCGACATCTGCGCGATGCCGGCCGACATCCGCCATCAAGGCTATTCGACGAAACGCTCGATGCTGCTTGTCTGGGAAAACGCAACGCCGAATCTCCCACAGCGTTACGAGAGCGGCGAACTCGCTCCCTATCCCATCGAGTTCTAAGCAGTTACTCAGCAATAAATCGAGGAAGATTCATGCAAACCCAACTCTTCATTGACGGGCGCTTCGTTGACGCCATCGACCGCGGCACCATCGACGTGCTGAACCCGCACGACGGCTCTCTCATCACAAAAATCGCGGCGGCGACTGCGGCAGATGTCGACCTTGCGGTCGAGGCCGCAACCCGCGCGTTTCAGAAATGGTCGAGGATGCCGGCAGCTGAGCGCGGCCGGCTTCTGCTGCGCCTTGCCGACGCCATCGAGGCGAACGCCGAGGAATTAGCGCAGCTCGAATCCCTCGATACCGGCCACCCGATTCGCGATTCGCGCTCGCTCGACGTGCCGCGTACAGCCGCGTGTTTCCGCTACTTCGGTGGCATGGCAGATAAGCTGCAGGGCTCCGTAATTCCCGTAGAAACGGGTTTTCTGAACTACGTGCAGCGCGCACCCATAGGCGTAGTGGGGCAGATTGTTCCGTGGAACTTTCCGCTGATGTTCACCAGCTGGAAGATGGGGCCAGCTCTCGCTGCAGGCAACACGGTGGTGCTAAAGCCTTCAGAAATCACGCCCCTCTCGACGTTGCGCATTGTCGAGCTCATGGCGGAGGTCGGCTTCCCTGAAGGCGTCGTGAATATCGTTACGGGCTACGGCCACACCGCCGGTCAGCGGCTCGCCGAACATCCCGGTGTTGGGAAAATCTCATTCACGGGTTCGACGGCCACCGGCCGCCGAATTGTTGAAGCGTCGCAAGGCAACCTGAAGCGCGTGCAACTTGAACTCGGCGGCAAGGGCGCGAACATCGTATTCGACGATGCCAATCTCGACGCTGCCATCAACGGCGCCGCGTGGGCGATCTTTCACAATCAGGGGCAGGCCTGTATTGCCGGCTCGCGTCTTGTCCTGCATGAACGCATCGCCGACGAGTTCCTCGAGCGTTTCGTCTCACTGGCCTCGTCAATCCGTATCGGTAACCCGCTCGACGCAGAGACAGAAATGGGTCCGCTCACGTCGAAGCAGCATCTGGACCGGGTGCTGGCGTTCGTCGATGTGGCACGGGAACAGGGCGGAAGTGTCCTCACGGGCGGTAGCGCCCCACAGGATACCGCGCTGGCTAATGGTTATTACGTCCGTCCAACGGTTATCGAGACGAAGAGCGCGTCCGACCGTATCGCCCAGGAAGAGGTGTTCGGTCCGTTTGTGACGGTTCTGCGCTTCGGCAGTGATAAAGAAGCGCTGGCCATCGCGAACTCGACGGAATACGGTCTGGGCAGCGGCCTCTGGACCCGTGACCTTTCTCGGGCGCACAAAACCGCGTCGCTAATCGAGGCCGGCATGTGCTGGATTAACTGCTACAAGCGCGTCAACCCAGGAAGCCCGTTCGGCGGTGTAGGTAAGTCAGGTTACGGCCGCGAGATGGGCTTCGAAGCAATGCACGATTACACCGAAGCCCGGTCGGTGTGGGTCAACGTCGACGGTAACGTGCCGCCGCACTTCAAGCGCTGAGGTCTTTATGGAGCGCTTCGTCTATCAGGGAACCCCTTCGCGTGTTGTCTTCGAATGGGGCGCGCTCGCTAAGCTGCCCGACGAGTTGACGAAGCTCGGCGCGCGGCGCGCGCTTATCCTGTCAACGCCCGAGCAGCGCCATCTAGCTGAGCATGTGGCGGACGTACTTGGCGACCGCGCGGCGGGCGTCTGTGCCGAGGCGGTCATGCACGTTCCGGTCGAGGTTGCCCGCGCGGCACGCGAGACGGCCCGGGAACTGGAGGCTGATTGTTGCATCGCGATTGGTGGCGGATCCACCATCGGACTGGGGAAGGCGATAGCACTGGAGTCGTCCCTATCCATCCTCGCTGTGCCAACCACCTACGCAGGGTCCGAGATGACGCCAATCTATGGCCTCACAGAAGGCCGTTTGAAGCGCACTGGCCGCGATGCGAGGGTGTTGCCGCGCACCGTTCTCTATGACCCCTCGCTGACGTTGTCGCTCCCTCCCGGTATTTCCGCTGCCTCGGGAGTAAATGCACTGGCGCATGCGGTGGAGGCGCTCTATGCCGAGGACGCGAACCCCGTCATCAGCCTGATGGCCGAGGAGTCCATCCGCGCGCTTGGCGAAGCATTGCCGGTGATTGCGAGCACGCCGGACGACCGCGAAATGCGTAGCCGGGCGTTGTACGGCGCGTGGCTCGCGGGAACCTGCCTCGGCGCGGTCAGCATGGCGATTCATCACAAGCTGTGCCACACCTTGGGCGGCACTTTCAACCTGCCGCACGCACAGACGCATGCGGCCATGTTGCCGCATACGGCGAATTACAACCACGCTGCGGCGCCCGAGGCGTTGCGTCGTGTCGCGCGGGCGTTGGGCGGGAGCGATGCCGCGGAGGCCGGTCCGCTGCTGTTCAACTTAAACGAGACGCTAGGGATTTCTGCGGCACTCGCGGATATCGGTATGCCCCGGGAAGGCCTCGACGAGGCAGCCGATCTGGCCTGTGAGAACCCTTATGCGAATCCGCGGCCGATAGAGCGCGCGGCGATTCGTGCTCTGCTGCAGGACGCGTGGGAAGGACGGTCACCGCACTGAGCCGCCAAATAGAATGGGAGACAGACGTGACAAAAGGACACGACGATAGCGATGCGACCCTGACCGAGCAGGTCGTTGCCAGCTTCGCAAGGACGCCGGACGCGCGCTTGCGCACCTTGATGCAAAGCCTCGTGCGACACATTCATGCCTTTGTTCGCGAGACGGAGCCGACAGAGGCGGAATGGATGTCCGCCATCCGCTTCCTTACACAGACGGGGAAAATGTGCGATGACGTGGTGCGTCAGGAGTTCATCCTTTTGTCTGACACGCTAGGCGTCTCCATGCTCGTCGATGCAATAAACCATCGCGTAGCGACCGGCGCAACCGACACGACGGTGTTTGGTCCGTTCTACATCGAGGGCATGCCCGAGCGTGCGTATGGCGAGAACATGGCCTTCACGGATGGCTCGCCCGCTGTCGTCCATGGTCACGTTCGCAGCACGGATGGAATTCCGATTCCCAACGCGGTGCTCGACGTCTGGCAGACGGCCCAGAATGGCATGTACTCTGGCCAAGACACTGCCCAGCCGTTGGGCAACCTGCGTGGCCGGTACCGTACGGATGCCGAAGGGCGTTATGCAATCGTCACGATCTTGCCTGTCAGCTATCCAATTCCAACGGACGGTCCGGTCGGCAAGATGCTTGATGCGACAGGTCGGCATCCGTGGCGGCCCGCACACTTGCACTTCATGATTGACGCGCCCGGGCATCGAACGCTCGTAACTCATGTCTTCGATGAGAACGATCAATACCTTGGGTCCGACGCGGTTTTCGGTGTTAAGCCTTCACTGATGGTGCGCTACCGTGAGCGGCCGGCTGGCGATGAATGCGCTCGTCGTTTCAATATGAGCGGCCCGTATCGCGAGGCGCAGTACGATTTCGTTCTTGACCGGAGCTAATTAATGCGTCGCTATTTCGCAGTCTTCGCCACTGACAAGCCGGACATGCGTGAGGTCCGTGAGCGCGTACGACCGATACATCGGAAATATTTGCGCAGCGCGTCCCAGCACGGCGTTTTCGTACGCCTCGGAGGGCCTACCCTGGTTCCTCTTTGTGATGCGATGAACGGGACACTTCTTGTCGTTGAGGCAGACGACATAGACGCTGTCATGCGCTTTGTCGGAGAGGATCCGTATATGAAAGAGGGGTTGTTCTCGCGGGTAGAGGTTCGACCGTGGGAGTGGAGTCTCGGGAATCCTGAGCGACGGGTTTGAGCGATGAGCGCGAGTCAATTGTGTCGTCTCGACGATGTGCCAGACGGTGGTGCTCGGGTGATCGACGACAAGTCACCAGGGCGTCCCATCGTCGTTGTCCGGCGTGGCGAAAAGGTCTGGGCCTACGTAAATCGTTGCCCCCATTTTTCTGTATCCCTGGACTTTGTGCCCGGAGAGGTTTCCTGCTATCGGTCGCAGGTCCTAATGTGCGCTCACCATAGCGCGCTCTTCAGGTTCGACGATGGAAAGTGCATTGACGGCCCCTGCAAGGGTGCATCCCTGGATGCGGTTCCTGTCGAAATCGACCCGGACGCATGGGTCGTCTTCATTGGTGCTTGCGCATAGCCATCGGCTCTGAAGGGTCGCAGCACATGATGACCGCGGACACGGGTCCTGTCTAACACAGCACGCAAAGGCTTTTGAAAGTCGACATGTAGCTGATAAGTACTACAAACAGAACAGTATCGAATGACGGAGACAAAAAATGAAGGTAAGACTCGTAGCAAGCGCATTTCTCGTTCTCGCCCAAGGTGCGTGGGCCCAGAGTAGCGTGACAATGTTCGGCCTCATGGACGCGGGGATAACCTACGTAAGCAATGAGGGCGGAGGGAAAAACGTCAAGTACGACGATGGTATTTTCACCCCAAACCTGTTCGGTCTTCAGGGCGTTGAAAATCTCGGTGGTGGATACCGGGCGACGTTCTCGCTTGTGAATCAGTTCTCTATGGCGAACGGCAGCATTGTCGGGTCCGGCCTTTTTGCGCGGAACGCTTATGTTGGAATCCAAAGCGACCGCCTTGGAGGTTTCACACTCGGGAATCAGTACGATTTCATGGTGGACTCCCTATTTACAAAGGGAAACGCTATCTCGATGGACCTAACGGGTCTCTACGGCTTTCGCAACGGCCCATTTCAGCGTCTGGCGCTCCCAAACAATCCAACCGGCGCATTTGACTGGGACCGTACCGCGGGCAGCAAGCCCATCGCAAACTCGGTCAAGTACAGCTCACCGACCGTCGCTGGCTTGTCAGGCGGCGTGATGTACGCGTTCGGTGGCGTGGCAGGGTCTGTCGGCGCCGATAACGCAGTCAGCGCGGGGCTCAACTATGAGATGGGGCCGTTCGGCGCTGGCGCCGCGTACACCAGCCAAAAGTACGGCCCGTCCGCTGGCGTGCCCTCGACGAGCGTGCGCAACTGGGGCGCCGGCATGCACTACACGCTCGGCGCACTGACTGCGAAGGCACTTTTCACGACCGTTCACAATTCCTTCAACGGTGCTGGAGTGTGGATGGCAGAAGCGGGGGGAGTGTGGAGGCTTCAGCCCGACATTTTCGTTGGCGCAAAATACATGTACATGAAGGGCAACGAAGACGTGGGCAACAACCACGCGCACCAGGTCAGTGCAGCAATCCAGTATTTGCTGTCAAAACGGACGATGGTGTATGTTTCGGCGGACTACCAGCGCGCAAACAGCGGAGCAAACGCCCAAATCAACGGTTTGCTGGACCCTAACGGGGCTTCCAGTTCTTCCAATCAGACCGCGGCCCGGATTGGCTTACACACGATGTTCTGATTGCGCTGGACATAGCTCGTCCTCGAGCCTTCGACCGCAGTCCCGCGCCCATGAACAGTGGGTGCGGACATTTACACAGGCGGCGAACACTTTAACCGGGAGTCTTTGTCTCACCAGCTCGTCGTGCCGGCATCAAAGAAGTGACGACTGGCTAGACCTGCTTTGCGCATGCACCGCGCGAAGTGGCTCAGATTACGAATGAGTTTGACCTCGCAATATCTGAGTTGGCCGTCGATTGCCGGCCAGGCCACCCATGCCTCGACCGTCTGGTTCAAGACGGTCTCGGCGTATCGGTGACGCGACCGGTAAAGCGTCGACACGAAAGCCCGCATCGGGGATCTCGCTGATGGTCTGGACCGCTGTGTCCCCTTTCTTCCACGCACGCATCCGGCGCTCGATCTGCGCCTACTCGAGCAATTGGGACCTCCTTGTGGCTACGGACGCTGACGGACCCTACGACTTGAAAAGTATATTCGCCCTCTAGCCCCGATGCTGCTGGCGCCTATGCGCCGCTCCCTGCCCCCTCTATGCCCGCACGCGGAGTCGCGCGTGTCGGACCTCAGGTGGCGCTTTCTGCCGCCCTTGAAATGGCTCCATGGGGCGCTGATAACTCCGCACGAAGTCACTTGTCAGCGTCTTATCCTGGCCCGCAACGACTCCGGGGCCAGCGCCGCGAAACGCTCAGTCAGCCATTGCGTGGCCGGGCCCTGGGATGAGTCGACCCGGCGAACCAGCGAAAACGGGTAGATCAGGTGGGTGCGGTCCGCCAGCGCGAGACGCACCAGTGCCCCCGACCTGATGTCGTGTTCGACGATATGTTCGGGCATCGAGCCCCAGCCTAACCCGGCAAGCAGGAGTCGGTGCTTCGCGTCGAGGTCGCCGAGTCGCCAGGTATGCGCGGCGTAGACGCTGAAATCCCTTCCCTCGGTCACCCTGCTGCGATCCGAGAGCACCAGTTGCGTATGCTCACGCAACGCTGCAACGGGGATTTTGCCCTTGTGCTGCGCAAGTGGATGACATGGCGCGGCAACCGCCTCCAGATTCACCGAACCGGCTGCGGTCGCGTCGATCAGATCCGGCCAGCTTTCGATCGGGCCTGAAATGCCGAGCCCACTTTCTCCGTCCAGCACCAGCTTGAGTACGCCACCGAGCGCCTCCATCCGAAGGTTTAGCGCAGCCGTCGGAAACTGCGCGGCAAACGCCTGCAGTATCGACACCAGCACGGTCGACGGGTACATCACATCGACCGCCAGCGATACCTCACCCTCGAGCCCGCTCGTTAGGCCCTCCGCCCGCGCAGTAAGTTCGCGCATCAGGAGATCGACCCGGCGCGCATCGGTCAGTACCGCGCGGCCAGCCTCCGTCAACTCTGGCCGCCGGCGGGACCGCTCGAACAATGCCAGTCCTAGCTGCGCTTCGAGATTTGCGATTGTGTAGCTGACTACCGACTGTGCGCGATGCAATACCTCGGCGGCGCCAGAGAAACTGCCTCTCTCCACCACGGCGAGAAACACCCTCAACTGATCCAGCGTGGGCGATCTATCTGCCATTCCTATCTAATTTTTCGATATTAACGATCCATTCTACCTCATTGTTTGTATGAGAAGGCGAACGTATAGTTCGATGCTCTACCGAGGACGACGCCTGACGATGAATGACTATTTACCCTCGCAGCTTGCGCGCAAGTACACCGGAATTGCGATGGTGCTCCACTGGGTAACCGCCGCGCTCATCGTCTGGGGATTCGCGATTGGCTGGATCATGACCGACATTCCCGGCTTTACGCCAACGAAGCTGCATTACTTTTCGTGGCACAAATGGATCGGTGTCACGGTGATGGGTCTCGCGGTCGCGCGTGTGGTCTGGCGTGCGACGCACCAACCGCCAGCGCTGCCGGACGGCATGCACGGCTGGGAGAAAGTCGCCGCCCACGCGGGTCATGGCGTACTTTATTTCCTGATGCTCGCGATTCCCGCAAGCGGGTACCTATATAGCTCGGCGGCCGGCATTCAGGTGGTCTACCTCGGTGTGCTGCCGCTGCCCACGCTGATTGCTGCCGATCCTGCGGCGGCCACCGTGCTCAAACATATTCATATCTGGCTCGATTACGCGTTGCTGGCCGCCGTCGCCGGACATCTGCTGGCGGTGATCAAACACCAGTTGATCGACCGTCAACGTCTGCTGTCACGGATGCTGCCCTTTGGGCGCTAGAGCCTTTCACTCTTTTGGGGCTCACCATGTTCCCCATGCAACGGATTCGGGCGCTCGCGTTATCAATCATTGTCCCGCTGGCTACCGCTGCCTTCGCCGCATCTGCGCAGGCTGCCCTTGACGTTGAGAAAAGCACGCTGAGTGCAACGTTCAAACAGATGAACGTGCCGGTCAACGGCCAGTTCAGAAAGCTGACCGCGAACGTCCATTTCGATCCGGCCAACCTGGCGACCTCAAAAGCTCGGTTCGATGTAGATGTCGCAAGCTTCGACCTCGGGAGTGCCGAGTACGACTCGCAGGTGGCGGGCAAGGACTGGTTCGACGCGAAGGACTTTCCCCGCGCGAGCTTTGTGTCCACGGCGATCCAGCAGGGTGCCAACGGCAGCTACGCCGTCACTGGCACGCTGACGATCCGTGGCAGGAGCGCGACCGTCGTCGTGCCAATGCAGTACCGCAAGGACGGCGCCGCTCAGGTTTTTGACGGGGTGTTGCCGATCAAGCGTTTGCAATATGGCATCGGTCAGGGCGAATGGGCCGACACCTCGCTGGTGGCTGACGACGTTCAACTGAAGTTCCACATCGTTTACAACGGCCAATAAGCGGCCAATTACCATCCTCACGGAGTTTGATTTTGAACAAGCATCTGATCGCAGCGGGCTTTCTCGCACTGGCGGCTGGCACGTCCATGGCCGCGCCGACGACATATAACCTCGATCCGTCGCACACTTATCCGAGCTTCGAGACCGATCACTTTGGCGGTGTCTCGGTGTGGCGTGGCAAGTTCACGAAAAGCAGCGGCGTCGTGACGCTGGACCGCGCAGCCAAGACCGGCACTGTCAATGTGACAATCGACGCGTCGTCGATCGACACCGGTAACGGGCCGCTTGACAAGCATGTGAAGTCAGACGCGTTCCTTGACGTCAGCAAATACCCGACCGCGACGTTCAGGGGCACGTCGATCCGCTTCAACGGTGATACACCGGTCGCCGTCTCAGGTGACTTTACGCTCCACGGCGTAACGAAGCCGCTGACGCTCACGATCGACTCATTCAAGTGTTTCGTCAATCCGATGATTAAGCGTGAAGTGTGCGGTGCGGACGCCAGCGCGCAATTCGACCGTGCGGACTACGGCATGGACTGGGGCACCAGCTACGGGTTCAAAACGCTGACCCAACTGAACATCCAGGTCGAAGGCGTGAAAGCGGACTAAGCCGCCGAGAGCCTGATATCGGTTGCCGCAGGATCGCTGCGGCGGCCCCGTCGCGCAACGTCCGAAACGCGTCGTTTGCTGCAGCTGATGTTCCTAGCGTCGGCAGCCGCAGCGAGGATCGGTCCTTTGGGCCGCATCGGGCATTAATAGGAGAGACTCATGCTTGACATCCGACTCGCGAATCAGCGCGGCCGCGCCGACCACGGCTGGCTGCGCTCCTGTCATACGTTTTCTTTCGCGAATTACTATGATCCCGAGCAGATGGGCTTCTCTGATCTGCTGGTCATCAATGAGGACCGCGTCGCTCCGGGTCAGGGCTTCGGCATGCATCCCCATCGCGACATGGAGATCTTCTCCTACGTACTAGAAGGCGCGCTGGAGCACAAAGACTCAATGGGCACCGGCTCAGTCATCCGTCCTGGCGACGTGCAACTGATGAGTGCAGGAACTGGCGTCGCACATAGCGAGTACAACCACTCGCGCAGCAACCCCGTCCACTTCCTGCAGATCTGGATCAGCCCGGCGCTGCGAGGAACGATGCCCCGTTACCAGCAGCAGCACTTCGCCGCAGAAGAGAAGCGCGGCACGCTGCGTCTCATCCTGTCGCCCGATGCCGCGCAGGGATCCCTGTCGATACAGCAGGATGCTCGCGTGTACGCAGGATTGCTTGACGGCTCCGAATCTGCGCAGATCAGCCTGGCACCGGGCCGTTACGCATACGTGTATGTGGCTCGCGGCCGTGTGACGGTGAATGGTTCCCAGCTGTCCGAAGGAGACGGCGTCCGGGTACGAAACGAACAAGCCCTGTCGTTTGTCGACGGGCAGGACGCTGAGGTGCTGGTGTTTGACCTGCGTGCAGCCGAAGTATCTGCGCATTGATGGATGGAACTGCCGCTTCGTCAGGGTCGGACAATAGGCCAAAAGTTCGCGCGGAGCCGCAGTGTAATGAAGCAGCCGTTTGAATCCGTCGGACGGCGTTTACCTAGGAGCAGTCATGGCAAAAGTACTTGTACTCTATTATTCAATGTACGGTCATATCGAGACGATGGCCGACGCGGTAGCCGAAGGCGCGCGTTCCGTGCCCGGCACGGAAGTGACGATCAAGCGCGTGCCTGAAACAATCCCAGCTGAACAGGCTGCGGCTTACGGGGCCAAGCTCGACCAAAAGGCGCCCGTCGCGACACCGGACGAACTGGGCGATTACGACGCAATCATCTTCGGCACGCCGACGCGTTTCGGTAATATGGCCGGACAAATGCGCACGTTCCTTGACCAGACGGGGGGCCTCTGGATGAAGGGCGCGCTGGTTGGCAAGATCGGCAGCGTTTTTGCATCGACGGGGACACAGCATGGAGGTCAGGAAACGACCCTCACGTCGTTTCACAGCACCCTGTTGCATCAGGGCATGGTGATCGTGGGTGTGCCTTATGCCTGTGCAGGCCTCACCAACATGAATGAGATTACTGGAGGCACGCCGTACGGCGCGACCACGCTGGCAGGCGCTGATGGCAGCCGGCAACCGTCACAGAATGAACTGGAGATCGCGCGCTATCAGGGCAAGCATGTGGCCGAGGTCGCAGCGAAAATCGCCGGTTAACCGATGGCGTTAGGGGGCGGCGGTCCAACGCCTCCCTTTTTATTGAAATTCGGGCTATCTCCGCATCAGCGGCGGCCCCCATTTTCAAACGGAAACTACGATGCGATATTCACTCTTTGGACAACGCAAAGACGAGTTAATCCTGGTTGCGCGGGTGCTGCTGATGGTCCTGTTTGTGATCTTCGGCTGGAGCAAATTAACAGGTTTTGCGGGCACGGTTGGTTACATGGCAGCGGAAGGCGCACCGGTTCCCGCGCTCTCCGCCCTCGTTGCGGTCGTGATGGAGTTCTTTGTCGGACTTGCGATTGTCGTCGGATTTTATACTCGTCCGCTTGCGTTTCTTTTCGCGTTTTACACCCTAGGCACAGCGGTCATCGGGCATCATTTCTGGACGATGGCCGGCGCAGACCGAGCGGCGAACGTGATCAACTTCTACAAGAATGTCAGCATCATGGGCGGACTCCTTCTTCTGTGCGTAACTGGCCCGGGCAAGTATTCCGTCGACAGGAGGTGATGGCGTCGCAGTTGACGGTTGTAGCACGCCTTTGATGTGGTAACGTCCGACCTGCGACGAAGGCTCAGCACGATGCCGCGCGGACGCAAGGATTGGGTGCGTCCGCAGCTTTACCGACACGGGCATCGCCTATGGCGCGACTCACTGGGTGAGAGGCTCATTTTGCTTGCCGCGCGGCACATGGTCCCCACTTGCCGCACATTCTGAGTTAGTGATGCGGGTTGCTCTAAACGAGCGATCGCACATCCCAGCACCGGCGCGTTCGCGCGGAAGTCAGGCCCACGCCGCAAATATCAGGACGCTCTCCGCGCCTGCGCGGACCTGTGATTGGTATAACACATGTTCTCGCCCGGCACGCCCGCGTGATGTGGCGGCCGTTTAGCAGAGTGATGACATTCGCCAAAACTGCCTGAAGGTCCGGACAGGGCCTGCAACCCATTGGCGGCTCGACGAAGCCGACGTTCGACTGCACAAGCTCGCCAATGACCGCTAGTTGACCTGCAGCAGCCGCGCTGAGGTCAACCGGCGAATGTCCGCTAAGGCGGGCAGGTTCAACCGGTCGAATGTCCGTTCGAGCTGGCAACCGGCCATAGCCTCAGCACTGGCTCGAAAGGCGGTTATGGGTCGGCAAGAGACGTTTGTGGCAACCAGCAACGAACGTCCGAGAAGGGTCGCTAAGCGCCGGCGGCGCCGCCCATACGACTAAGCTCTAACAGCCGTCAACCCACCGGCGTTAGGTTGGGTTTCGCGAGTCCAACTCGAAGACGCTCACCACGCGGCGCAACTCGCGGGTCGTCTGGTGAAGCGACGTCGCTGCGGCGGCTGCGGCGACCACTTGCACTGCATTACGCCTCGTGCCTTCATCCATTTGCGCGATCGCGGCGTTGACTTGCTCGAACCCCGTCGCCTGGCTGTTGCTCGCCGTGGTGATCTCGCTCATGATTTCGGCCACACGGCGGATGCCCTCGACCACGTCTTGCATAGTCTCGCCGGCACTGCCGGCCAGATGGGTCCCAGTCGTCACGTTGTCAACGGAATCTTCTATCAGCGCCTTGATCTCCTTGGCTGCAGTCGCGGAGCGCTGAGCCAACGTCCTGACCTCCGAGGCGACAACAGCAAAGCCGCGGCCGTGTTCGCCGGCGCGTGCCGCCTCGACGGCCGCATTCAGGGCCAAAATGTTGGTCTGGAAGGAGATGCCGTCGATTACGCCGGTGATCTGTGAAATCTTTTTCGCCGACAGTTCGATCGCGCCCATCGTTTCTACTACCTTTGCCACTACAGTGCCGCCTTCCCCGGCCACGGCCGACGCCGCATTAGCGAGGCTGCTAGCCTGCTGCGCATTTTTCGCGTTGTGGCCCATGGTGGCAGTCAGATGCTGCACGGAGACGGCCGTTTGCTGCAGGCTCTCGGCTCCGCTTTCCGTGCGATGACTCAGCTCGGCATTGCCGTGGGCAATTTCCGTCGCGGCACGCTCGACTTGCGCGGTGTTTTCTGAGACTTCCTGCAGCGCTGCCCGCAGTTTCGTGATTGCCGCTTGAAGCGCGGCAGCCGTCGGAGACGTGGTCTTGATGTCACCGACCGCGAGGCAGACGCGATCCTCGCCGAGGATCCGATGAATGATCGTGGACACTTCGGCAGCGTCCGTTGCCGCGAACTGGAGTTGGCGCGCGAGCACGATCTCAATCGCGGTTTGCAGGACGACGTATGCGGCGTGCCCGACAACGCGAAAGAAGTCCGGCCGTTGCGTACAGAAAACTTGGAAGTTGAGCGCTTGCAACCTGTCGAAGAGAACGTGGTGCACGGCGAAGAAGCCTGCGGTGAGCACAATCGGCCGCCAGTCGCGATAGACAAGCAGCAGGCCAAGCAGCACAAACACCCCGAAGTGGAATTCAGTTGCGCCATGCGCCAATTGGATGTGCACCGCCACCAGCGCAGCGTTTGACAGCGACAGCATTATGCTTGACGCCGTGCTTCCTCTGAACCCGAAGAACGCGACGCTGCCCGCGATCAGCAGGGAGGCGCAGCTCGCCACGGCGAGCGACGTCTCGTCGTAGTGTTGGCCGATGATCAACGCCGCAAGTGCAGAACCGAGCAGCGTCGCGAACATGAACAGGTCGGCCCGTTGAGACCAGGGACTGCCCTGTGCGGAGGCGGCCGATTGCAAAGCGGGAGGAGGGAACATAGGGTTGTTTGAGCAGAAGCCTGTTTGGTGGCGCCGCTATGGAGCGAATTGGCCAGGCAGGGGCGCTTCACACAGCTAACGGCACGTCATAGGCAAACTTGACGCTTGCGCCGTGTCGGAGTTGGCCGTACCGTCCGCTACCAGTTCGACGTCCTTGCTGTTCGGCACCCACGTCTAGCGCGCGGCGCGTCGAGCGCAGATGGAGAACGATCTGCGTCGTGCAATCGTCGACCAGGAACTGTTCGTCGTTTATCAGCCTGTAGTCATGCTCGAGCTCACCGTAGATCGGCGGGCGTTCCCGCCACATGCGGCCGCTGTCGAAGCACTCGTACGGTGGCGCCACCCCGTCCGGGGCGTCGTGCCGCCGGCAGAATTCATCGGCGTCGCGGAGGAATGCGGCGCAATCGGCGCGCTGGGAGAATTTGTGTTGGACACCGCGTGCCGCCAGTTTGTCGCATGGAAGAGAGACCTGGGGCGGCTCGCACCCCGTCTACTAGCGGTCAACCTGTCTCGCGCTCAGTTAAACGATGGAGGGTTTGTCGCCTATGTTTCCCGTACGCTGCACGACAGCGGCATGGACCCCGCAGAACTGCAACTCGAAGTGACGGAGAGCTTGGCCGCGCAGGATGAATCCGTCCAGGCCAGGTTGCGGCAGCTTAAGGAGCTTGGACTGACCTTGGCGCTTGACGACTTCGGGACGGGCTATTCGTCGCTTTCGAGCCTGCACCAGCTACCAGTAGCTACTGTCAAGATCGACCGGTCGTTCGTCAGCCAGGCAGTAGAAAGCGCGCACCATCGAGTCTTGATAGAAGCCACCGTCCGTGTGGCCGTCAGCCTAAACATTAACACGGTCGCGGAGGGAGTCGAAAGCGACGCGCAGGCGTCCGTCGTCCGCGCGCTGGGCTGTGAGAAAGGCCAGGGCTATTTTTTCAGCAAGCCGCTTTTGCCGGAGAGTCTTGTCGATTGGTTGAGAAGCAATGACAGTTGAGCCAATGTTGCGCCCACCCCGCGGAGGCACGTTAGCGCCCGACCGGGCCGCGCCCGAAGGTTTCCCCGCACGCAAACGCGACTTGCTGTGCGTTTTAGATTGCGGAAATGCTTCGGAGCAGATTGGCCAGGTCAGCCATAACCGTGGCAAAGCTATGTTGCTGTGTGATGGCGCTAAACGCATGCATCGGCGATCGGCCACGGGTCGCCTCGTCTCCAATGCCGACGAACTGCGCATGGGCATTGACATGAGTGCTATCGTGCGAAATGCCGGCGAAATGCAACCGCAGTCAAACGGTGTGGCTTTGGTCTAGAAGTCGAGAGGTTGGAGCCAGCGGGATGTGACGTGCTGAAGTCTTAGATGACCGACGATGCCTAACGCACGCCTCAGCAGGGGTGCCGTCATGCTCGTCGGGGCGTAGTCACGCTGCAGGACGTGCGAGCGCTTATGGTTCCTCGAGCCGCGGCCCAAACCGGCTCTTAAGCTTGCACTATCGGTCACATTGCGACAACCGCCCAACAAGCCGACATTTGACGTCATTTTTCACCTAAGATGCTTACGGCTGGTAAAACAGCGGCGCGAGTCGCCCAATGACCTCGGCACCGAACGTCTCGAAATCTTGGCTTTTGTCCAGCGCATGACCTCGCTCTAGCGATTCTGCGATTGACAGCAGGTCTCCCAACGCGCCCTCGCGGTGGGTAATTCCTTGGCGAATCTGATCGCTAACGGGCAGCGACGACACGAATTCGTTCAGCGGCAGCCCGCTGGGAATGTGTGCGAGCGAAAGCAAGCCCGTCAGATACGCCGCCTGGCAGAAACCGGTGTCCATGCCAAGCGACTTTCCCGCTCGTTCCATGAATACCGCTCGCCGATGCACCAGTTGCATGAGAGGGTCGACTATCCCGGCCCCTGCACTGACCTCTCCGTAAAGCAGGATGCCGCACCAGCGAACGAGCTGCTGGGTGCCCACCCGCGTGACGGCTTGAGCGATCGAAGTGATCGCCTCGGTCGATGAGCGGTTGTATCGGCTGCTGTTCGCAAGACGGAGAATCTGCAGCACGAGTGAGGGCGCTGACTTCAAGCAACGTTCGATCTCCGCTGTCGTCGCTTCGTTGATAAGCAGATTCAACGCCCGGAACACGGCCGCGAATGTCGGTGGAATCTTCTTCGCAGACATCAATTGCGGTCGTGCGAAGAAATATCCCTGGAAAAGATGGCAACCGGCCTTCAGGGCGACCTCGTGATCGGCACGCTCTTCGACTTTCTCAGCGAGTACGATCTTCTTTTGGTCCTTGAAATGGGCGACGAGATCGGCGACGCCTGCCGTCGGGACGAAAGGCCAGTCGAGTTTCACGATGTCTACGTGGCGCAGAAAACTCGTGAGGTCGGGCGTTACCGACCGAACGTCGTCAAGTGCGATGCGGAACCCGGCCCGCCTCAGCTCTGCGCACCGAGTTCCGAGTTCAGGGGTCAATTCCGTATCTTCGAGAACTTCGAGGATGAACCTTTCTGGCGGAAGCATTGCCAGAAAGTCCGAGTTCAGGAATTCACCGGTGCAGTTGATCGCACCGTCTGCCCCTTCGAGCACTGCGTCGACTCCGAGGTCGCCGAATGCACGCTCGATTACCGCCGCGGTACTGGCGAAACCTCTGCAGCGCCTGAGCTGAAGTCCGCAGAGTCGCGAAATAGCAGTTCGTGAGCGACTACACCGCCGGACCGATCAACGATCGGCTGCCTTGCCAACAATACGGAGTCTGTCATCGCGATTTGAAGAAGAATTAGGAGCTGTCGCTCATCTGCAGGCTGTTCGTCGGCGCGGAATCAGCGGCCCTGGCCGCAGCATCGTTGTTCCCTCCGGCACGGCCGCGCAGATATCATCAGCGAAGCCTGAATAGAGTCGTCGAACGGGCTGCAGCGAGGGAACTTCGCCGTTCAGAATTGGCGGCTAGGACGTTAGTTCTGAGGCCTGTGCAGCAGCCTCGAGGAAATTCTCTGCGCTCATCGGTCGGCCTAGCAGGTACCCTTGAAAAGAGTTGCACCCCAACGTCGTCAAGAATTCTTGCTGCTGCTGCGTCTCGACACCCTCCGCAACTATCGTCAGGTTCAGCGTGCGTCCGAGCGCGACAATGGCCGACACGATGGCGGCGTCTTCTGGGTCTTGCGGGAGGTCCCGCACGAAGCCTCGGTCTATCTTGAGTTCGGTGGCAGGCAGACGCTTCAGATACAACAGGCTCGAGTAGCCCGTGCCGAAGTCGTCAATCGATATCTTCACGCCCATTGAGTTCAACTTGTCCAGCGTGGCAAGGCTCGCCTCAACGTCGCGCATCGCCGTCGATTCGGTGATTTCGAGAGTGAGCGACTGCGGAGCAAGCTGGTGTCGCGCGAGCGTGTCGGACACCGTGTCAACAAGCCCGGCATGGCCAAATTGCAGCGACGATAAGTTGACCGCGATCGTCCATCCCGCGTTTCCAGCGTCGAGCCACGCCTTCATCTGACGGCAGGCCTGATCGAGCACCCATTCCCCAATTGGAACGATCAAACCTGTCTTCTCAGCAAGCGGAATGAAATCTCCTGGCGGGATGAGTCCAAGAGTAGGGTGCTGCCAGCGTACCAGAGCCTCGGCACCGATCACCGGGCCGCGCGGCGCGCGAAACTTCGGCTGGTAGTGCAGGATAAGTTGGCCGCTGGCAATTGCACTGCGCAAATCGTGCAACAGCTGCAGTTGGTCGTGGACGTCCTGTTGCATCGAAGTCTCGAAATAAGAAAACCTCGCGCGGCCAGACGCTTTCGCGTGGTACATCGCAGCGTCTGCGTTGGACAGCAACTCGTGTTGGTCCTGGCCATCGCCGGGGTACATAGCGATTCCAATGCTGCACGATACCCGCAGTTCATGCCCGCCCGCTGTCACCGGCGTTTCGACCGCGCGAAGTATCTGCTGGGCCACATCGGCCGCATCGGCGGCCTCCAACACCGGGGCAATGACGACAAACTCGTCTCCGCCGAAGCGCGCGACAGTATCTTCTCCGCGGACAGCCTTCCCGAGCCGCTGCGCGACCTCGCGCAACAGTATGTCGCCGATGCGGTGGCCGTACGCGTCGTTCACGGCCTTGAAGCCATCAAGATCGAGAAACATGACGGCGAACATCGCGCCTTGGCGCTCGGCTGCCCCAATTGCCCGGTCGAGGCGATCTTCAAGCAGCACGCGATTCGGCAGTTGCGTGAGGCTGTCGTGCAGAGCCAGATGACTCAGCTCCCGGTTCGCGTTGGCCAATGACGTTGCGAGCACCGACGTACGAGCTTCCAGACGCAGGTCGAGAATGGACGTGATGAGCGCAATAGCCAGCACCGCGAGCGTACCGACGATGATCACCGGTGCAAGCCACAGGCTGCTCGCTCCATCCCTAGCCGCACGACAGATGCTGCCGACCGGGAATTCCGCGGCAAGCATGCCCGTGTAGTGCATGCCGACGATCGCGGCGCCCATGACGAGGGCCGCGCCCATCCGAAGCTTGCGAGTGTGTCCGCCTTCTCCACGCAGCCGGAACGCGATCCATAACGCCGCACCCGAGGCGGCAATGGCGATCGCAACCGACGCAGCAAACATAAAAGAATCGTAGTGGATTGCCGGCGTCATGCGCATGGCGGCCATCCCCGTGTAGTGCATTGAAGCCACGCCGGCACCCATGACGACCGCCCCCCCGAACAGCCGGCTCACGGGCAATGTCGGCTGACAGACAATCCAAAGCGCAAACGCCGACAGTGCAACAGCGATCACGAGGGAGAGCAGGGTGATGCCTGTATCGTAGCCCGTGGCAATCGGCAGGCTGAAAGCGAGCATGCCAACGAAATGCATCGACCAGATGCCGATGCCCATTGCAGTCGCCCCGCCCCCCAGCCACCACGGCTCGGCTCTCGCCGTCGCCGTTGATATGCGACCAGCCATGTCAAGGGCCGTGTACGACGCAAAGACGGCAACAATGACCGATGAAATGACCAGCGCGGGGCTGTAGGTGCCAAAGAGCATCTAGGATTCGCTCACGTTCGTTGAAGGCCTCTGGTCGGCGGCCCTTGGGACGGGGTACGGGATCACTGACCACCGAGGCAATATAACGACTCGTTAGCGAGTATCTTTAACCAGATCGTTAAAAGACGACGATGCCCGCCACGTTCGGCGCCCGACAGCCGGTATCCGTCAACCCCGGCGGCTAGTTAGGTTGCTACTGTGGCGAGAGGGCGCTCGCGGCAGCGTCAGCGGCGAGCAGTCCCCATCTTTTCCATGATCCTGCAAGGTGTCCAGCGCATAAGGGCAAGCGATTGGTCAGCGATCTAAATGGTCGGCGATAGCCATCCGCTGTACTTGACGATAGGACCGGCTGCGACAGGTATTTCTCAGCGGCTAAACGTTTGCGTCGTCTGTTCAGAATCTGTTCATCTTCAGTGATTGCAAAACTTGTCGTAGACAAGCGGCGGGCGCCGACACCGGATGCAGGGCTGTGTCCATTGACGGCAAGTTCGGTCGACGCCGCATCCCGTTGAGGCAAACAAAGAACGAGACGACCTCCTCAAGGCATGTCGTCGCCATGGCTAAAGGAAAAAAATGTCAAGAAGAACAAGTCTCAGATTCCGGCTGTATGTGTTGATCGCTGCAATCGGCCTGGCATTCGCCGCGTCAAGCGTCTGGTCTGCAATGCAGTTGCGCCAAGCTCTCATTACGGGTCACGCGACGGAGTTGCAGCACCTCGCCGAGTCAGTGCGCAGTTTGATAGTCGCGGAGCAAGCCAAGGTTGCCTCGGGCGACATCACAGATGAGCAGGCGCGCGCAACGGTGCTCAAGCAAATCACTAGCATGCGCTACGGCGACGACGGCTATTTCCTCGCGGAATCCGAGGACACGATCATGTTGGCGCATCCGAACTCTTCAATGATCGGCACGAACGTTGGGGATTTCAAATCGGCGGACGGCAGATTTATCTGGCGCGACTTCGTGCGCCTCGCGCAAAGTAACGGTCAAGGCCTGTACGACTACCATTTCCCCCGTCCCGGAGCGACGGTTGCTGAGCACAAGCTCACCTACTACTTCTACGAGCCGAAGTGGCACTGGGTGATTGCGACCGGCGTGTACCTTGCTGACGTCGACGCCGCGTTTCGTGCATCGCTCGCAAAACAGATGGGGATGACCGTCGGGATTGTCGTCGCGCTTTTTGTCCTGATAAGGATCGGCGCTCAGCGCATGGTTCTCGCGCCGATCGGCGAAGCGATGAAGGCGTGTGAAGCCATCGCCGCCGGCGATTTGACGCGCGATGTCTCAACATCCGCGTCCGGTGAGATCGGCCACTTGCTGAGCGGGTTGAGCACGATGCAGGACAGGCTTGCGAAGACGGTTGCGGCAATCGGAACGTCGAGCGAGGCCGTGCGCACAGGGGCGCGGGAAGTGGCAGCAGGCAGCACGGATCTCTCATCGCGCACCGAACAGCAAGCAGCCTCGCTGCAGGAAACGGCAGCGAGCATGGAAGAGCTGACTGCGACGGTCAAGGCAAACGCCGAACATGCGACTCACGCCAGCAGTCTCGCTGACGACGCTAGCACGGTAGCGCGTGAAGGAACCTTCATCGTTCAGAAGGTGGTTGAGACGATGACTGACATCCGCGACAACTCAGGAAAGATCGGAGAGATCATTGGCGTCATCGAAGCGATCGCGTTTCAGACCAACATCCTGGCGCTCAATGCGGCGGTCGAAGCGGCGCGGGCAGGCGAGCAAGGGCGCGGCTTTGCGGTGGTAGCAAGTGAAGTTCGAGGCCTCGCGCAGCGCTCCTCAATTGCCGCCAAGGAGATAAAGCAATTGATAGACACTTCGGGCTCGCGAGTACAGGTGGGAGCCGCACTTGCCGCCGACGCCGGCGAGACGATGCAAAAAGTCGGTTCTGCCATTAAGCGCGTGACCGACATTATGGGCGAGATCGCATCGGCGTCTCTCGAACAAAGTCGCGGTATCGATCACATCAACCAAGCGATCTCACAGATGGACGAAGTCACTCAGCAGAACGCGGCACTTGTCGAACAAGCGAGCGCGGCGGCCGGCATGCTAGAGGACCAGGCCGGACAGTTGCGCGCGGCAGTCGCTGTGTTTCGCACATGATGGTGGTGAGCGCGATGCTGAAGTCGAGCAACGGAACCTAGTTTCCGCGGCCGCGTCTGAATGCGGCTAGCTTTTTGATTCGGTGAGCCGGCGCGCCGCGCGCCGATGGTACCTACCAGTCCTTGGATAGGGAAGACTGCTTTCGACGCCAGCACACCGGAGCCGGCGCCGGCACTGTCAAACTGGTGACATCTCGGGCTTCACCGCCTGCGCTAGGGCGCCCCCCATTAACAAACTCGCAACGCCTTCAGATGCCCGAGCTTTCAATTCCCGCAAAAGACTTCGGTCCATGGCAGTGGAGAGGCGCTTCGCGGCGGCGGACGTCAATTCTTCGACTGAACGGACGCAGACGTTGCCTGCCGCTTGCCTTGCGGTCAAGGTCGCCTAGGCAAACTGCATGGCGCCTTGCAGGCCAGGAGGTACGCCAATGAGTGCGCTATGGCGGACCTCGACAACCGAGATCCGCCGCAACTGGACTTGCGTTCCAACGTTCCCCCCCTGCGCCGAGCCCGGCATGCAGCTCCGTACCAGGTTCCGTTCGCCCACAGGTACTGACGTAGACGGTGCACTTATTGCTCGAGCAGCGTTACAGACGAAAAAGGGACTATGAAAGCCACAATTCTTTCCAACCAACCAGCGCCTCCCGATTCCCTTGCCGAGATTCATCGCTTCGAGTTTGTGCTTGACGATGGCACCGGCACCTTGGTCAATGAACGGATCTCCTTGCGCACTGCGCGAGTGATCGTGGAGAATTTGCCTGACGGCAATGCATTTATCAAGATGCTGCGCTCGATCGTAGCGACTGAAACGACTGGGTACGACCAGTTGAACAACAGTGTCTATCTTGACGACCACGCGCCCGGTGGGGACGGTGTGGACGGCACCTGGCCTCGCCGCTGGACAGGAAGCGATAGGTCGAAAACCCTGACCTAAGACAATTGGACGGGCTGTTGCTGGCTGGTCTTGTCCGTCAGATTGGCCGGGCCGAGACTTTGACTCGTCGCGCTCTTGGCTGAAGAATGTTGCCGTTGGCAGTGTAATATGGGAAAAATCGCTATAGCTTGAGAGAGCCGGCTATGGAAAGTCAGTACGAGGTCCTCTACAAGGGATGCACTCTGTCGCCCGTCGCTATCGATGACGGCGAGTACTACACCGCGATGGTCGTTGTTAATACCCCTGATGGCGACAGACGCGCGAGCGGGTCACTGGGTCAATTTCAATGCGCTTCGTCGGCGAGGCAGTTCGCGCTTGCTTACGGGATGGCGGATGTTGACCATCGGGAGCGCCGATTCAGGATTGCCGGCTCAGATAACGCTGCTCTTGCGGCGAACGGCGCGAGCAGTGGTTCTAGTCCTCGACCCTCAGAAGATTCCGCAAGCCGGTAACCCGCGCTCTAACCGAGCATTCATCTGCCGCGTATTGGCGTGGCATCAGCTTCTACGACGTGCAGAACGTCGGACGCGCAGCGGCTAGATGCTCAAACCAACGAGTTATCAGCATTAGACTTGCCGAGCGTACCGGCCTTAACCGGCTTTTGAGACGCCGATGGCCTATAGGCTCCGGACGGCAGAATGTCCGCGGCGTCAGCGATCAGCAAAGGCCGCCACCACGGTAGTGCTGGCTGCGTGGTCAGCCCGACGCGAGCAACGCTCACGGCAAAGCGTTCGATGGGTCGTCGCCACCGCAGCGGCGCAGCAGGGTTACCTGTCGATACAGTCAGTGGGATGTCGTACTGATAACCTCCGCAAGCCGTTCCGTTGAAGCCTGGATGTGCGCGTCTTTGAATCCTCCGAATCCCAGAACGAGCCCATGTCGTTCCGTACCCGGCGCGTACATTGGGGACAATGGGCGGACTGACACGCCGGCCTGTGCTGCGCGCTGCGCCACGACACGGTCGTCGCAATTTCCAGCCAACCAGAGAACGAGATGCATTCCTTGGTCGCCTGGCTCAACCCAAGCGAGCTCACGAGGAAGAACGCGTTCTAGTGTGCGGATTAGGTGGCTTCGTTGGTCGCCGTAAACTTTTCGAACGCGTTGGATATGTCGTTCCAAGTTTCCTTCGGCGATGAAAGCGGCCAAAGTGTACTGGTCCGCGCTCGGTGGATGCCGGTCCATCAGGATGCGGGCACCGCAAAACGCATCGACTAATTGGGCCGGTGCGATAACGTATCCAAGCCGTAGAGACGGAAAAAGGACCTTACTAAAGGTGCCCAGATAGATCACGCGATCAGGGACTTGCCCTTGGAGCGACGGGAAGGGGTAACCCTCGTAGCGTAACTCGCTGTCATAGTCGTCCTCGATGATCCAACTACCAGCGGAGCGGGCCCAAGCGATCAAGGCGTTGCGTCGTGGCATGCTCAGCGGCATACCGAGCGGATATTGATGCGATGGCGTTACGAACGCCGCGCGCGCGTGCGGCGCGATGCGAATGCCGGCCGCTACGTCGATGCCTTGATCATCGACAGGAATCCGGACCATCGCTTGTTGATGGCCCATGCTCTCAAGAATCGCGGTTATGCCGCGATAGGCAGGGTTCTCGATCCAAACTTGGTCAAGTGCGTCAACCAAGACCTGGCAGGCCAAGGATAAGCCCTGTTGCGTACCAGTTGTGACGATAACCTGGTCGGGCTCACACCGGACCGAGCGCGACTTGCGCACATGGTCGGCGATAGCCGTCCTTAGCGGAAGCGCACCGAGTGGATCGGCGTAGCCAGCTGGTGCACCCGGACCTCGAGCTCGCACCCTGTTTCCGAGCCGACGCCAGATATCCGAGGGCGCGGTACTGCCAATGGGCACGGAAACCGCAAAGGGGACCGGCGGCATCGGACGGAATTCCGACGCTATATGCGCGAAGGCTCGAGCACGCTCAGACATCTTCGATAGGTTTTCAGAGCGAGCGCCGCTAGGCGCCGCACATGTGTCGGGTACCCGCCCGAGCGCGCTCGCGACGCTCGTCCCGGAGCCGTGTCTGGAGTTTAGTAGACCTTCAGCAATGAGCTGCTCATAGGCTTCGACCACGGTTCCACGACCGATCTGCAAGGTACTGGCGAGCATTCGCGTCGATGGCAACAGGTCACCGGGCTGCAATGTGCCGTTGCTGACAGCTTCTCGCAACGCGGCGATAAGTTGACGGCCGAGGTCGCCGCCGGTGCGATCTACTTCCTGCAGCCACGGAATGTCCGCCGCGCGGGCAGTTCGCGCCATTCTGGTCTCGTCAATTTGTTAGAAACTGGTCCTTCAGGATAAACCAATTCTCGTCCAAAGTGCGGCGAGCCCCTCGATAGGGCGTTGATTACTTCATAAAGAGGTCGCTGCCATGTACGTTCCGCCGCAATTCACCGAATCCGATGTCAAGGCCCTGCATGCGCTCATCGTGCACCGCGCGTTTGGCACACTTGTGACCCACGGCCGCAGCGGACTTGATGCGAACCATCTGCCGTTTGAACTGTACGCTGCCGAAGATGGGTACGGGACGCTGCATGCCCATGTGGCGCGCGCGAACTCGGTCTGGCGTGACGTTAGTGACAACGATGAAGCGATGGTTATCTTCAATGCTGGAGACGCTTATATATCCCCTAGCTGGTACCCGAGCAAGCAAGAGCACCATAAGCAGGTTCCGACATGGAATTACGTGGTGGTTCACGCTCACGGGAGGATCCGTGTTCGCGACGACAAGAAGTTCGTTCGCGGCGTCGTTGCACGGCTTACGCGCACGCACGAAGCGCAAGAACCAAAGCCTTGGAAGATGGGCGATGCTCCGCCTGACTACCTTGAAGCGCAGTTGGACGGAATCGTCGGCCTGGAAGTGGAAATCACCCGGTTGGTAGGCAAACGGAAGCTTGGCCAGCATAAGGAAGCACGTGACATCCGTGGCCCGGCCGAGGCGCTCGTCGCTCGCGGAAATCTTGCCATTGGCGACGAAATGTTGGCCTGTGCCGCGAAGAAGGGCGTCTAAGCGCTGTACCGCCGTGACAGCCTTCAGCTCGCGGCAACACGCGACGAGCCGTGTGCAAGCGCAAGCTGCGGCTCGCCTATGTCTCCCGCGACAGTCAGTCAATGTTAGCTAATTGGTTAGCGGCCGCGTTACATAGTGCCCTTTGAGGCCTGAGCCTGCGGCCCGTCTATCGGTGCGCGCAACTCACAGGTCGCGTCAGAATTTGTCGATTTTCCGCCAGACGCCCGCCTCCTAAAATGACGACGGGCGCCGGCGAGTGTCACCGACCGATGGTTGTGTTGCACAGAAGAGCGGCGGATGACGGCGCCAGTGCATTCTCAATGTCGAGGCGTCTGATGTTCCATGATCTAGTAAATGAAGCTCGTCAGCGCGCTGCGGCCGTGAAGGAGGGCTGCGCACACGTTCCACTGTCCCCAGGGCCAAAGTGGATCTGTCGAATCGCAAGTGATATCCCTGACCGAAAAAGCTGGGCTAACGGAGGTCTCCCTGCGGATGTTGCCCAAACGTTGCTTCGTCTTGAACCGGCCAGTGTTAGATTACGCGAACTCGAGAACAAACGCGGCGGCATGCTGGCGCTTTCGGCGTTGGATGCGGAGGGCCGTTACCGCGGATACGCCTATGTTGGACAAGACCGGGTCATTGAGATGGTCGGTGTGATCGGTGCGGGGGTGTGGGGCGACTCGCAGCGTACTTGGTGGCCCGGGACTTATGAAGCCCGAATGCTCAGCATGCTTTCCTCAACGATACGACCACTTCTCGATCAATTGAACCAAGGAAGAACTGCCTACTTGTTTATGACGGTGGCCGATATCGAAGACACTGCAATTGTCACCGACTTCGAGGGCGTAGAGCGTCCTTTCGCTCTTCCTCGCGGAATGCGCGCTGTCGAATTGGAACCGGTCCGCCTTGACGACTCGCCCAGTTCGCGAAGCATGCTGGTCGCTTCGTTCAATAAAGTTAGGGAGGCGGTCGGCCTCCGAAATGCGATTCCCTTCTACCTGAAGGACCCTTGCTGATAGAGCGATAATCCGCAGTTTGAAGCGATCGACAAACGTGTCAGCCGGCTTCGTTACGCGAAACACGCCGCTAGCCCCTCCTGCAATGCGAGCGGTACAAGAAGGCGTGATCTCAATCACGCCCGACTGTGCCGCTTACGGGCAGCCAGCTCAGGTTGGCCAGTCGCGCTGCTTCCACGCGTACGACGCCTATCGACCTGCGGCGGTCCTTGTGCATGTCCCGAACTCCATGTAATCCTTTATTGCACTTTTAAGTTCAATATACTATATTGAAGTGGGCTGGCGGTCATCAGCTAAGACAAAGCTAAGTAGAAGCGCGGCTCGTGCGATGAGCGCCAGAACGATGTTCTCATCAGGCCTTCTCTCGGCTTAGTGACGGTGGCTGAAGCCGCTTTAATAACCAGCGAGGAAGCGAAGCTTAGCCTTTGGAACGCCCGTTGGCACTACTTATTACTCACACTTATGCAGCGTCAAGGGAAGCGGTTCCCCTTCGCGTTTGGGTAAGTGTGACGGCACGCTTCGGCTATGCACATCTGCGTGGAAGCCGACCACGCGACGGGACCTCGCCTTAGGCGACGCGAGCGTCATGATGGGCGCGTGGTCGACATTGCACGTCGGTAGTATCGCGTCGGCAACGACCAGTCGAAGCTTCATAAAACCATATTGATAGGTGACTTATGCTGGAAAACAAAGTCCAAGGGCATCCGGACAAAGAAGACCTTTCCTCGCTGTCATTCGGTACGCTGGCAGTGCATGGCGGCAACATGATGGACGCGACGACTGGCGCTATTCGTACGCCCCTCGTCATGGCCAATTCATATCGCCTCCCAGACGACCCGTCGACTATGGATTGGTCAGACCCGGACGGGCTTACATACACCCGGAACGCAGGGCATAACCAGGTCTGCCTGGAGAAAAAGCTGGCAGCGATGGAGCGCGCGGACGAATGTGCTGTTTTCGCAACTGGCGTTGCAGCGCTATATTCAGTTTTTTTTACGTTCCTAAAAACCGGCGACCACGTCGTGGTCGGCGATGTGACATACGAGGCTGTATGGCGTCTCTTTGAAGAACTTCTTCCAAAGCGCTATGGCATTGAGGCCACGTTCGTCGATATGAGCAATTTAGATGCTGTTGAAGCCGCTATGCGCCCGAACACCAAACTCGTGCATACGGAGACCATTGCGAACCCGACGACGAAGGTGGCAGACGTCGCTGCGCTGGCTCAGATCGCTCACAGCACCGGGGCGATGCTGAGCATCGATGCGACTTTCACCCCGCCGCCGATGTTCCGAGCACTTGAGCACGGGGCCGACCTTGCCATTCATTCTTTGACGAAGTACATCAACGGGCATGGAGACGCCATGGGCGGGGCCGTGATCGGTAGGTCGGCTCTGGTGCGAGCAATCAAGCACGAGGCGTTGGTCGACCTCGGAGGAACCGCTTCCCCGTTTAACGCTTGGCTAATCATGCGCGGGTCAGTAACGCTGCCGCTGCGACTTCCCCGTCAGATGAGTTCGGCTAAGAAAGTGGCAAGTTTTCTAGATGCGCATCCGCGCGTCGCTTACGTGATGTACCCCGGCCTCTTCTCCCATCCGCAGCACGAAGTGGCTGTTCGTCAGTTTGGCGGAGAACACTTTGGCGCGGTGATGGCCTTTGCCGTCGAAGGCGGACCCGATGTCCAGAATCGGTTTGTTTCCAACCTGCGTATCGTTACGTCCGCCGTTTCTTTGGGTCACGATGAAACACTTATTGTCCATGTCGGCGCCGAGGGCAGGGGCGGCTCCGACCGCTACCCAAAGCTGTTCCAAAAATACGGCCATCTCCGCTTGTCGGTCGGGCTTGAAGACGCCGAAGATCTGATTAGCGATCTTTCTCGCGCCCTAGACCAGACGTTTGCGGATTAAACGTGTTAAGCGTCGCCGACAAGCCTTTTCGGGGAGTCGACAGGCGCGGACATGGCATCCCTGCCCGGTGCAGTCTGAACGTACGTTGCGCGCGTGGTACATTATTTTAAACCACGGCAAAAATGCATATGAACGACGTCGACGCAATTAACAACATAGTCGCAAGAAACCTCCTCTCGCAACGGAAAGCGCGAGGACTCACCCTCGACCAGCTTGCGCAAGCATCTGGTGTCAGCCGTGGGATGGTTGTGCAAATCGAGCAGGGGCGAACCAATCCCAGTGTCGCAACACTGTGTCGGCTCGCGAACGCTTTGGTCGTGCCGATATCGAAACTTATCGAACCGGACGCCCAAGGTACGGCGTTCAAGACACGACTTTCCGACGCCTCGGAGCTATGGCGTGGCGGTAAGGGGGGCTCCGGCAAACTGGTGACCGGATTTGATGACCCGTCTGTTCTGGAATTCTGGGAATGGCGGCTCAAGCCGGGGGAATCCTATGACGGAATCGCACATCCATTCGGAACCAAAGAGCTGCTCGTTGTCAGCGCCGGGGCGTTGACTGTCACTGCGGGCTCCGTACAAGAGATTGTCGCTGTGAGAGAAGCGCTGGTTTTTTCAGCGGACGTGCCGCACTGCTACGCGAACTGCTGCAAGGAGGACGCCGTCTTCCAGATGGTTGTCGTCGAGCCGCGGGCGTCGTCGCGTTTTGTTGGCGTCGACGCAGGGAAGTAGGATAGTATCTTGTACTAGTAGTAAATCATATTGAACTTCGCCGGGTTTGCCGCTATAGTGGATCTCATGTCGTCGTCCGGAGCCTTTCGTGCCTTCCGAAATAAAAAACCCCGCCTGCGAGCAATTGGATCGGTTTGTCGTCGCCGAGAGCATTCACACCCGTTTTCCGGAGACGACTATCGTGGTTGTCGTTGCGCTCGGTTTAACGAATAGTCCGGCAAGCGCCGCGAGCGCTATGGCACTTGAGCAGGCGTCCGCGGCTTTGTCGCAAGTTACTACCGCTGACTCAATCAAAGACCATCCGAAAGTCTCCTGCTGGCACGAGGTGTACAAGCGTTTCAACGCTAAACCTCGCAAGTATCCTTCCTCGGTAGAAGCGCTAGCAAAGAGAGCGCTAGGCGACGGTTCCTCCGTACCTTCTATCAACTCACTCGTGGATTTCTACAACGCCCTTAGCCTTCGGCATCTCGTGCCGGTCGGAGGGGAAGATCTCGACGCTTTGTCCGGTGAGCTCGAGCTTCGGCCGGCTAGAGGTACCGAGTTGTTCGACGTCCCGGACGACCCTAATGCTTCAGAAGCGGTCGTGCCCGAAGGGGAGGTGGTCTGGGCGGATAACGTCGGTGCGACGTGCCGTCGATGGAATTGGAGACAGGGCAAGCGCACTCGCCTTACCGAAGCAACGACTAACGCATACTTCATCATCGATTCGGCTGTACCTTCCACGCGAGAAGCTGAAACTGCGTTGATTGTCCAAGAGCTCTACCGCATCTTGAGGGAAGAAGGAAACGCGTCGCACGTCGCGCATCGGCTGCTTAAGGTGGGGGCCGAGGCATAGCTCCAAAGGACGTCGCCGAATCGCTTGCTGCGCTGCTTTCAATTCTTCGCGCCAACCGACTACGTCTATTTCACTACTAGTCGAGAAGTCGAGGTCGACAAAAAGGTCGACTCGGGTCTCCAAGCCTCTGATGAACTAAGGAGTACTACGTAGACGAACGTATTTTTCAACTGAAAAGTACTAACTAGAAGATGTTCCACTATCGGAAAGGAGACGCCATGAGAAAACTGCTTGTTTGTATTGCAATGTCTGTTGCTGCAGTCGGTGCACAAGCGAAAGACTGGTCAACGCTTCGCTTTGGTACCGATGCGACGTATGCCCCGTTCGAGTCCAAGGCCTCGGACGGTAGGCTGGTCGGGCTGGACATTGATCTCGGAAATGAAATCTGCCGTCGTCTGAACGCGAAGTGCGTTTGGGTGGAAAGCGATTTTGATGGGTTGATTCCCGCGCTCAAGGCCAAAAAGTTTGACGGCGTTCTCTCGTCCATGTCTGTTACTCCACAGCGCGCCGAAGAGATCGCTTTTTCGAAAGATCTGTACCTGACGCCCACGCGACTGCTCGCGAAAGCAGGCGCAAACCTGCTGCCGACAGCAGACTCTCTCAAAGGGAAATCTGTCGGCGTTGAGCAGGGGACCATTCAGGAGACGTACGCACGCACTAACTGGGCACAAAAGGGCGTCCGGGTGGTGGCTTATCAGAACCAAGACCAAGCCTATTCGGACCTGATAAGCGGACGCCTCGATGCGACGCTTCAGGATGAAGTCCAGGCCGATCAGGGCTTCTTGAAAACTCCCCGCGGAGTAGGCTTCGCGTTCGCGGGCGACAGGATTAAAACCGGTGCCGCGGCGATCGGCCTGCGGAAGGATGACACTGACCTGAAGGAAAAGATTGACGGCGCGATCTCAGCGATGGTCAAGGACGGCACGTTCCGACAGTTCGAAAAGAAGTACTTCTCGCTCGATCTCTACGAAAACTAATGTGCTTCCGGGCGCGCCACCGTCGGCGCGCTCTTTCACCCTTTGGAACCCACCAATGATTTTTCAGGGATTCGGTCCACTTCTGCTGGCCGGCACTATCGCAACCATCAAGCTGGCGGTGTTGTCATTGGCTGCCGCCCTTATCCTGGGGCTCGCAGGCGCAGCTGCAAAGCTCTCTGCAAATCGCTCACTAACGGTGGCTGGTACTTGTTACACAACCTTAATCCGCGCTGTGCCGGACCTCGTACTGATGCTTCTGCTGTTCTACGGCATGCAGATTTTGTTGAATGAATGTACTGACGCGCTCGGGTGGGACCAAATCGACATCGATCCGTTCATAGCGGGTGTCATAACGCTTGGATTCATATACGGCGCCTACTTTACCGAGACGTTTCGCGGGGCGTTCCTCGCCGTTCCGCGGGGCCAGCTTGAGGCTGGGTTCGCCTATGGAATGAGTGGATGGCGCGTTTTCTACAGGGTGCTCTTTCCGCAGATGATGCGCTTCGCCCTTCCGGGGCTCGGAAACAACTGGCAAGTGCTTGTCAAGGCCACAGCGCTTGTCTCAATCATCGGGTTGTCTGATGTTGTCAAGGCTTCTCAAGATGCAGGGAAGACCACCCTGAATTATTTTTTCTTCACACTGGTGGCAGGCGCCATCTACCTCGTTATCACCACGGTCTCCAACTCCCTGCTTAGCTACCTGGAGAAACGATATTCGGTCGGCGTTAGGAGGGCTTCACTATGATGACGATCATTGCCGAGTACTGGAGAAACTATCTATATTCGGACGGTTTCCAGTTCACTGGACTTGCAATAACGATCTGGCTCCTCGTGTTCTCGATAGTGCTGGGATTCCTCATCGCTATACCACTCGCTGTTGCACGAACCTCGGAGAACACTTTGATCTCCCGTCCCGTGTGGATGTTCACATATGTCTTCCGAGGCACACCGTTGTACATCCAGTTGCTGATGTGTTACACCGGCATCTATAGCCTGAAGTTTGTTCACAACAGTTTCGTCTTAGACGCCTTCTTCCGAGATGCGATGAATTGCACCTTGCTCGCGTTCGCCCTAAACGAGGCCGCGTACGCGACCGAGATTTTTGCGGGGGCGATAAGGGCGACATCTGCAGGAGAAGTGGAAGCGGGACTGGCATACGGGATGTCGCGCTTCAAACTGTACATGAGGGTGATCCTGCCTTCTGCTTTGCGCCGCTCTCTTCCCAGTTACAGCAATGAGGTGATCCTCATGCTGCACGGGACGACGCTCGCGTTTACTGCCACCATTCCCGATATCCTCAAGGTCACACGCGACGTCAACTCGGCGACTTATCTATCTTTTCAGGCTTACAGTATTGCGGCTGTCATGTACGCGACGATTGTGTTTGCACTGATATTCGGGTTCAGGAAGCTCGAAAACCGTTGGCTCTCATTCCTTGCCCCGCGTGGCAAATAACGCTCGAAGAGACATGTTATGTATCAACTAGTGGTTGAAGATTTGTATAAAAAGTTCGGTGATAACGAAGTTTTGAAAGGTGTCTCGATGAAGGCGAAGGCCGGAGACGTCATAAGCATCATCGGTTCCAGCGGTTCTGGAAAGAGCACTTTTCTCCGCTGTATTAACTATCTCGAGCAGCCGTGCGCTGGCCAAATCACGCTTGGCTCCGAAACCATCCGCACATCACGCGACAAAGCCGGCTCTTCTTACGTTGCAGACCGCAAGCAGTTGCAACGCATGCGCATTCGATTGGCCATGGTGTTCCAGCATTTCAATCTCTGGGCTCACATGACCGTTCTTGAAAACATCATTGAGGCGCCGGTGTCAGTTCTCGGAATGAGAAAGCAAGAGGCCACAGAAGTAGCGCGACGGTACCTTGAGAAGGTAGGGCTCCCTAGCCGGGTCGAAAACATGTACCCATCGCACCTTTCTGGCGGACAGCAGCAGCGCGTAGCAATTGCACGTGCTCTGGCAATGGAGCCGGAGGTAATGCTGTTCGACGAGCCAACATCGGCGCTCGACCCTGAACTGGTTGGCGAAGTCCTGAAGGTCATGCAAAAGCTGGCCGAGGAAGGGCGCACGATGGTCGTTGTTACGCACGAAATGGGGTTCGCACGGAACGTATCGAACCATGTGATTTTCCTGCACCAGGGCAAGGTGGAAGAAGAGGGCCATCCACGAGAGATCTTGCGGGAGCCCAAGAGCGAGCGCTTGAAGCAGTTCCTATCTGGAAGTCTCAAATAGCACCGCCGGGCGTGGATAGCGACGACTAGATGCTTGGTTTGTCTTTAAGAACGTGAGAAGTTGTCGCGCTCTAGACGTGCCCCGCTTTCGTTTAACCGAACGTGACACTAGATGGAGGCACTGCGCGTGTCCTGGTTTTTTCTTCTCATTGCAGGCCTACTCGAGGTCGCGTGGGCTTCAGGCCTGAAGGCGTCGGAGGGATTCACTCGCCCGTGGCCCTCGTTATTTACTGTGATCGCCTTTTTGTCGAGCTTTTGGCTCCTTGCGCTCGCGATGCGCCATCTTCCCTTGGGTACGGCGTACGCGGTGTGGACGGGTATAGGCGCCTTAGGTGCCTTCATTGTGGGCATTACGTGCATGGGAGAGTTAGCAAGCGCTGCCCGCATAGTGAGTGCAACCCTGCTTCTTCTCGGTATTGTCGGCCTGAAGCTTTCTTCTGCGGCGTGACGACCGTTGTCCAACGGTCGGTCGAAGTTACCGTTGGGCACGACACACGTCGGCCGTGCTTGTATCGGAAGGAGAATAGATGCGATTTGTACAGTCAGAATCCCAGCCCGCTGGTGACGACCCGTTCGACGGTTCTAAGCATCTGGTGATGCTGCGACGTGAGCTTCATCGGCACCCAGAACTCAAATTCGAGGAAACCAGGACCGCTCGACAAGTGAGATCGTTCCTGGAGGCCCTCGGCATTCCGGTGCACGGAAATATAGCTAAGACCGGTTTGGTAGGAACGATCTACGGGCAAGGCCGAGGCCCGGCGAACCCCGGCCGTTCAATCGGCTTGCGCGCAGACATGGACGCACTTCCCATTCATGAAGCCACCGGTCTTGAGTATTGCAGCGCTAACCGGGGCAAAATGCACGCATGCGGACACGACGGACACATAGTCATGCTGCTCGGTGCAGCAGAGACGCTCGCACGTCGCCCCGACTTTGACGGCACTATTCATCTTATTTTCCAACCCGGAGAGGAAGGCGGAGCAGGCGCGCAACGAATGATCGAGGAAGGCCTGTTCGACTTGTTCCCTTGCGAGGCGGTTTTCGCGCTTCACAATTGGCCCAGCCTACCGGTTGGCAAGATGGGCGTTAGATCAGGTCCTATCATGGCTGAGGCTAAAGCCTTCGAGATTACGATCCACGGACGAGGAGGGCATGCAGCCCTGCCGCATCTAAGCATCGATCCGATTCCTATTGCATGTGCAATTGTTCAGCAACTTCAGACGCTGATTTCGCGGAGAGTCAATCCATTGGACAGCGCCGTTTTGACCGTCGGAAAGATCGAAGCGGGTACCAGCTTCAACGTGATTCCAGACAAAGCCATCATCCATGGTACATGCCGCACACTAGGGAAGACGCTCTCCGAGGACACCGTCGCGGGGATACAGCGAGTGGCTCAAAACGTGGCCGCAGCGCACGAGGCGGAGGCGTCTGTCCACTTCCACTCTGGCTACCCTTGCACAGATAACGATCCGAGTGCTGCCAACTTTATGGGCCAGGTTATGGCGGAGGTCGTTGGCCGAGAGAACGCAGTGCTGGACGTGCAGCCGGCGCTGACCGCGGAAGACTTCAGTTTCATGCTTCAAGCCGTCCGCGGCGCCTATGGCTTCATTGGAAACGCTTCCGCGAATGGCAGCGCCGTACCCCTCCACAATCCTACCTACGACTTTAACGACGGCAACATCGTTATCGGCAAGCGCTTTTGGGACTTGTTAGCCAGACGGTGGTTTCAGGCCAAGTCTTTAGCCTCGTCTTCTACATCGGACGCGTGACGTACTGCAATCACACGTTCGATACGGCTAGTAACCAATCACGAATCGACGTTCGGATAAGAGTAAGCGGCTGGCCAACTCACCTTGATTGTCGGCGAAGCGCTTGGGAGTATCGTGTCCACTAAAGCGAATAAGCGGACACGTGAACACTATCGAAGAAGAGGCGTTGCCGACCCGTCGCCGTCGTCGGCGCTACACCGAAGACTTCAAGGCACGCGTTGTTGCCGCTTGCCAGGGTACCGGCGTGTCGGTGTCGGCGGTCGCGCTGGAACATCGGCTCAACGCGAACTTACTGCGACGCTGGCTTGATCAGGCTGAAGGCAGACTTCCGAAGCGGTTGTCTGAACGCCCGGTAGAAACTCAATCGACACCACTACCAGCGTTCGTTCCAGTTGCCGTGGGGGCAAAGGAGGTAGGCTCGACGGAGATCCGTGTCGAAGTTCGCCGGGGCAATCGGTCGATAACAGTGAGCTGGCCGGTCTCCGAAGCCGCGCAATGCGCGACATGGTTGCGCGAGTGGCTGCGGTGATTCGTGTCGACGAGATCTGGTTAGCAGTTGATCCGCTGGACATGCGGGCCGGCTTCGACACGGCGTTGGGGCGCGTGGTGAAGGTGTTCGGCGCCGCGCATCCGCACCACGCTTATCTGTTCACCAACCGCCGCGCCAACCGACTGAAGGTCCTGGTCCACGACGGCATCGGCATCTGGTTGGCAGCCCGGCGGCTGAATCAGGGGCAGTTCGTCTGGCCCCACGCTAGCAACGAACCCAAGCAGCAGGTGCTCACGCACGAACAATTGGCGGGCTTGGTGCTGGGGCTGCCGTGGCAACGCATCGGCCAGGATGGCGTGATCCGCATCATCTGACGCGTCGGCGGTGACGTATACAGTTCTCCTTCTCGCGTATGCGGGGTTCTGGCAGACTGGTCTGCATGAACCCGCCGGCCGATCTCGACGACCTCAGTCCAGAGCAGTTGCGTGCCCTTGCCACGCAACTGCTCGCTGAGGTCCGCGCGAAGGACCAAGAGGTGACGGAGAAACGCAGAGAACTCGATACGTTGGAACGGGAGCTGCATTACCGGCAAACCCGCATCGACCAACTGACTCACGAGATCTCCGTGCTCAGGCGCCAGCAGTTTGGCCGTCGCAGCGAGCAGATCAACAACGAGCAAATGAGCCTGCTTGACGAGGCGATAGATGGCGACCTGGCCGCCATCGAGATAGAGCTCGAAGAGCTTGAGCCCGCACGCAAGCGCCGACACGAGCAGCCAAAACGCGCACCCTTGTCGCCGCACTTGCCGCGTGTCGACGTCCGTCATGAACCGGACAACACGGTGTGCCAGTGCGGATGCGAACGTGTTCGTATCGGCGAAGACATCAGCGAGAAGTTGGATTACGCACCGGGCGTGTTTACGGTGGAGCTGCGTATTCCACGCCAAACCGAACGCTGATTCCACGGCAAACCGAGCACGGATTCCACAGCAAAGCGAGCGCCGATT
>NZ_JALQEM010000036.1 GCF_023630705.1 Caballeronia sp. GAFFF1 | reverse complement strand
GCGCGGCGCGGCCGGCGGCGCGGTGATCGGCGCGATCGCGGGCGATGCCGGCAAGGGCGCGGCCATCGGCGCGACAGCCGGCACGATGGCTGGCGGCGTGAGGGCCCGTCAGAACCGGCGCGCGCAGCAGGCCAACGCGCAAGCGCAGAGCCAGGGCGCCATGGACACCTATAACCGCGCATGGGCCGCCTGCATGCAGGGACGCGGCTATTCGATCCAATAGCGTTCGCGAGCTATCTTGCGTCAATTGAATGAGGAGTGTCGAAATGAAGCGCGTCAGTCTGGTCGTCATGTCGTGCCTTGTCCTCTTTGCAACCGCATTCGCAGCCGAGCCCCAAACCGACGCGACCATTACGCGGGACGCGAACGGCGCTACCGTGCAAGGCGTGTCGAAAGTGACCGCGACAATTGTCGGCATCGACCCGGCGACGCGCACCGTGACGCTCAAGACAGCGGCCGGCAAGGTGATGGAACTGGAAGTGACCAACGAGGCGCGCAATTTCGACCAGCTTGCGGTGGGCGATCTCGTGACCACGCAGTATCGTGAGTCGCTGACGCTGAGCCTCGTCGACAAGAAGACGTCGCCATCGGCGTCCGAGAAGGCGACGGCCGAACGCGCGCCCATGGGCGCGAAGCCCGGCGGGGAGATAGGCCGCGAAGTGACGATCATCGCCGACGTCGTGGCAGTGGACCGTCATGCGAAGACCGTCACGCTGCGCGGACCGCGAGGCAATACGCTCGATCTGCATGTCGAGGACCCGGAACGGCTCAAGCGCGTGAAGAAAGGCGATCAGGTGAAGGCCGTCTATACGGAGGCGCTTGCGATATCCGTCGAACCGGCCGCGAAGAAATAGCATGCAGCGCAATGAAGGAAAAACCCCCCATCGCCATGCCAGAACGCATCGCAGTGGCGTTATCACGCGGCGCATGCATCGCCGTGCTTGCGCTCGCAGGCTGCGCCCAGCCGGAGCAGCACGTCGGGCCCGGCATGGATCAGCAGGCTATCGTCGCGCGGCTGGGCACGCCCAAGGAAACCTATGACTTGCCGGGTGGCGGAAAGCGGCTCATGTGGCCCACGCAGCCGATGGGCAGCACCACCACGGCGGTGGATGTCGATGCATCGGGCAAGGTGGTCAGCGTCCGGCAAGTGCTTCAGGAGAACGAGTTCTACCGCGCCGAAGTCGGCAAGTGGACGCGCGATGACGTCTTGATGAACTTCGGCCGCCCGTTCGAAACGGCGCATTACAAACGGATGAATCGCGACGTATGGTCGTATCGCTACATGGAGAACAACATCGATCATATGCTGTTCCACTTCTATTTCGACGAAGGGGGCGTGTTGCGCCAAACGCAGAAGCAGCCCGACCCGAAGTACGATCCGAGCCAACGCAACGTCTTATGAAGGACACCGAACCATGATCCGGCTGTCGCGCGGTTTCGCTTACACGCTCGAAAAGTGCAGCGTCGTGGCGACGCTCTCGATGTCGTGCGCCTGCGCGTTCGCCAACAATCTGAACTTTCTGCGCGACACGCCGATCAGCTATATGAAGCCCGCTGACCGCCAGGCGCTCAACCGTGCGGCCCAGCATGCGCTCGACACGCAGAAGGACGGCCAGGGGGTTCCCTGGAACAATGAAGGCACGGGCAATCCGGTTCACATCGAAGGCACCGTCACGCCGCGCGACACCACGCAAAGCGGCGGCGAAACCTGCCGCAGCGTGACGCTCGTTGCTGTAGCGAAGGGGCAGACGCAAAGCTGGACACCGGTCGCCTGCAAGAAGGCAAGCGGGGAATGGCGTATCAAGAAGCGGTGAAGGCCACAACTGGCGATAGGGCTAGAAGCTCACAGCGAATCCGAAGGACACGCCATGCACGTTGTGCCCGAAGACATAACGAACCATGGCGCGCGTGCGCGTGATGACGATCGGGTACTTGCTGCTGTCGAGCTCCAGCCCCACGCCGAGCGAGGTGAGGTCGTTGAAGCCGAGCGCGCCGGCGCTGTCGCCGAAGTAATGCGAGTACGCGGTTTCGAGGACGTAGCGAAGGGGCCTGTCGAGCGCGCTCAAGCCCGTCGGCGCGCGCCAGCGAGCCCACAGGCTGAATTGCTGCGCGGTCGCCGAACCCTGCACGGCATTGGACGACGAGCCGAAGCTGCGTAGATAGATATCGGTTGCTCGCAGTTCCACGTCGACTTCGTAATGCTCGCGATAGTGCTCAAGATCGAGCATCAGTGATCCGCCGACGCCGTAGGCGTTGAGCACGCCGTCTTCGAGGAATTGCAGGTTCGCGTCGGCGACATGGTTGAAGACGGTCTGCGCGATGCGCAGGTCGCTTGCCACGCGGCCCACCATGCCGTTGACGATCGGCCGGAAGCGAAGTTCATCGGTAATCGGGAAGTCCCAGCCGATGCCCACCGTGGTGCTTGCCGTATTCCATTTGGTCGGCACGGGACGTTCCTGATTGCCGTCGGTGGCGACGAAGGTCGGATCGTAGCGGCTATAGGCGACCGTGCCTTCGAGATAGAGCGGAAACGACTTGCTGATGGTGAAGCCGCCGCCGAATTGCGTCTGACCGAATCCCGGGTTGCCGGTCGCGCCGCTATTGATGGAGAGTGAGCTCGTGGTCACGTCGGGCACGGCCGTGTACGACATGATGGCGAGCACTGCGTCCGCGTACTGTTTGACGTTCGCGCCGACGAATGTGCGGCCCGGCGCCTGCGGTGGCGTGTTTTGAGCCTGTGCCTGATCCATCGGCAATGCAAGGACGAGCGAGAGCAACGAAGCCACGAATCCATGCAATCGGCCGTGCTTGAGAATCGCGTTCGGCATGTTCGGCCTCTGTTGAGATGCACGGCTGTCCAAGTCGTGCCTGCATCCTTTCGCGCTGCCGGCGGCGCTCGCAGGACCGGCGCAGTGGCTCGATTCAGTGGCAATACGCTAGCAATTTAGTCCAAGGCGTCGAACGCGCCAAGCGGATTGCAGCAAGTGTGTCCACAGGACCACTCAGAATTTCCTAAACTGAAGTATCCGATGCATGGCAACCGCGGAGGCATGGATGAGACGTACCGAGCTTCGAAGCGTGTGTGCCGCGATCGGCGTTTTCATCTGGCTGGGCGGACTGTATGCCACGATTCATGGTCTTCTGTATGACACCACGTCCGAATTTCGCTTTGGCATGCTGGCGCTCGCCATCGGCATCGTCATATTCGTGAGCGCGCTCAATCCGCTCGCGCAGCGCAAATCGAAAGCACGAGACGAACGCGGTTGATTCGTTAAGCACATCACGCAGCCGACGCACGGCATGACGAGCCACGCGGCTCGTCGAACTCACCTGGCTCTAACCGGTGCATTGAGGGAGGACATCGCGATGAGTGATCTCTGGCTAGGCAATGTCGAACCGAACACGACGGACGATGAGATCCGCGAATTTCTTTGCAGATACGGGTTTCCTGCCTTCGACGCCATCGAGCGCGTTCCCGGCACCGGCGAACGTCCCGCCGCGGTCGTGAGCTTCCACTCGCTCGAGCCGCACATGTTGCGCACGCTCCAGCCGCGCATCCACAACATGTTCTGGAAGGACCGCACGCTCGTGGTGCAGGTCATGCCCGAGCGCAACGAAACGTGAAGCGCGAGCGTCGCTTGAAACGAGCGCCGCGCTTGATTGCAGATCGAGAACCAATGGGGAGCCAACGTGATGGAAGACAAGGTTGCCGGGGAATCGGAAGGCGCGCGCACGGGAAACCGTTTGAGCGGCAAGCAGTACGAGAAGGAACTGGCGCGCCTGCATGTGGAGCTCGTGAGGCTGCAGCAGTGGACCGTGCATACCGGCGCGAAAATCTGCGTCGTGTTCGAGGGACGCGACGGCGCGGGCAAGGGCGGGACCATCAAGGCAATCACGGAGCGCGTGAGTCCGCGTATCTTCCGCGTGATCGCGCTGCCCGCGCCCACGGAGCGCGAGAAAACGCAGATGTACTTTCAGCGGTATGTGCCACACCTGCCTGCCGCAGGCGAAATCGCGCTCTTCGACCGCAGCTGGTATAACCGCGCGGGGGTGGAGCGCGTGATGGGTTTTTGCACGCCCGAGCAAGTGCAGACCTTCCTCAAGGGCGTGCCGCTCGTCGAGCGCGCAATCATCGACTCCGGAGTGATCCTGCTGAAGTACTGGCTCGAAGTGAGCGAAGAGGAGCAGACCCGCCGCCTCGAAGCGCGCATCCACGATGAGCGCAAGATCTGGAAGCTCTCGCCGATGGACCTGCGCTCCTATAGCCGCTGGTACGACTATTCCCGTGCGCGCGACGACATGTTCGCCGCCAGCGATACCGACGAGGCACCGTGGCACGTCGTGCGTTCAGACGACAAGCGGCGCGCGCGGCTCAATCTCATCAGTCACCTGCTCGAGAACATCCCTTACTCCGTGCTTCCCCGGGAGAAAGTGAAGCTGCCGAAAAGGCAGAAGCCGGAGGACTACCGCGAGAGCGATCATCCGCTCAGGTACGTGCCCGAGCGGTTCTGACGCCTGTTCCCGTCGACGCCGCACCGCCCGCTCACCGAGGGAGTCGCCATGCCGGAACGCGCATCCGCCGCTCGCGCCAGCCGCGCCGGGATGATCCCCGAGTGGCTGTCGCGCTACGACAGGCAGTGGGCGCATACGGACGTGATCGCGGGCGCCACGGCGGCTGCTGTCGTCATTCCGAAGGCGCTCGCTTACGCGACGATCGCAGGCCTGCCCGTGCAAGTGGGCCTCTACACAGCGTGCGTGCCGATGCTGATCTACGCGCTCACGGGCGCGTCGCGCGTGCTGAGCGTCAGCACCACGACCACGCTTGCCATTCTTGCGGGCGATACGCTCGGCATGGTGGCGAATGCCGGCGATCCGCACATGCTCGCGACCCTGAATGCCACGCTGACTGCTCTTGTCGGCGGCATGCTCATGGCGGCGGCCGTGTTGCGAATGGGCTTTGTCGCGGACTTCATTTCCGAGCCGGTGCTCGTGGGATTCAAGGCAGGCGTGGCCATTGTGATCGTCGTGGATCAGTTGCCGAAGCTATTCGGGATTCATTTCCCGAAGGAATCGTTCTTTCACAACGTGGCGGCGTTGATCGGCAACCTCCCGCACGCGTCGCCGGGCACGATGGCGCTCGCCTTCGCCAGCATCGCCGCGTTGGTCGCGCTGGAGCGATTCGCGCCGCGTGCGCCGGCGCCGCTCATCGTGGTGGCGGCGGCGATCGCGGCCGTCGCCGTTTTCGGCTTGCGCTCGCATGGCGTGGAGACCGTGGGCGCGGTTCCCGCAGGACTGCCCTCGTGGGTGAAGCCGGACCCGGCCCTTGCGCTTGCGCTCTGGCCACATGCATTAGGCATTGCGCTGATGAGCTTCACCGAAAGCATCGCGGCAGGCCGCGCGTTTGCACGCAACGACGAGCCGACACCGAACGCCAACCGCGAACTCTTCGCGACGGGTATCGCGAACGTCGGAAGCGCGCTCTTCGGAGGCATGGTATCCGGAGGCGGCACGAGCCAGACCGCGGTCAACCGGCGGGCCGGCGCGCGCACGCAATGCGCGCAGATCGTCACGGCAGTCATCGCGCTCGCCGTCATGCTGATATTCGCGCCATTGATGGCGTTGATGCCGCACGCGACGCTTGCCGCAGTCGTCGTGTACTACTCGATCGGCCTTTTCAGCGTGGCCGAATTCCGCGCGATCCTGAGAGTGCGCAAGACCGAGTTCGTCTGGGCGCTTACTGCGTGCGTGGGCGTGGTGTTGCTGGGAACGCTCGCGGGCATTGTCGTCGCCATCGTGGTCTCGCTGCTGATGCTCGCGCATCAGGTGTCGAATCCGCCGCTGTACGTGCTCAAGCGGATACCCGGCACCAACGTGTTCCGGCCGGCGTCGGCGGGACATCCCGACGACGAAACGTTCGCCGGCATGCTCCTGCTGCGTCCCGAAGGACGAATTTTCTTCGCCAACGCGCAGCGCGTGGCCGACAAGATTCGTCCGATCGTTCAGGATGCCGATGCAAAAATCGTCGTGCTGGATCTGAGCCGTGTTTTCGACCTCGAATACACCGCGCTCAAGATGCTTGCGGAAGCCGAACAGCGCCTGAGCGCAAACGGCACCGTGCTATGGCTCGCGGGCTTGAATCCGAGCGTGCTCGACAGCGTGCGACGTTCGCCGCTCGGCGAGTCGTTAGGCGAGGCGCGCATGTTCTACAACCTGGAGCATGTCGTCGCCAGGTATCGCGACACTGTTGCAACGAGCGAGGTGCCTTGACGGTCGGCATGACCGAATCGTTGGGCGTCACCGGCACCGTGGCGAAGGTCACGTCATGAGCGCGCCTGCGCTCGCTTGAAATCCCTGCTGGAGGTATTCATGGAGCATACGCATGAGAAGTATCAACGGCTGATCGAGATTTGCACGACGCTGCCGCCGCTTGCAACTGCGGTCGTGCATCCGTGCGACCGGACCTCGCTCGAAGGCGCGGTGAAGGCGGCCGAGATGGGGCTGATTGCGCCGCAACTGTTCGGGCCGAGCGACCGTATCCATGAGATCGCCAGCGAGTGCGGTCTCGACATCTCGCGCTATCCGCTAATCGACGCGCCGCACAGCCACGCGGCCGCGCAACTGGCGGTGGACTGCGTGCGCGAAGCGCGCGTCGAAGCGCTCATGAAAGGCGGCCTGCACACCGACGAAGTCATGGCGGCGGTCGTGAGGCGCGAAGGCGGCCTGCGCACCGCGCGGCGCGTAAGCCACTGTTTCATCATGGACGTGCCGGGGCATCAGAACGCGCTCATCATCAGCGATGCGGCGATCAACATTGCCCCGACGCTCGCCGATAAAGTCGACATCGTGCAGAACGCGATCGATCTGGGCCATGCATTGCGGCTCGAGGAAGTGCGCGTGGCGATTCTCTCGGCGATGGAAACGGTGAACCCGAAAGTGCCGTCCACGATCGAAGCGGCGGCGCTCTGCAAGATGGTGGACCGCCATCAGATCACGGGTGCGCTCGTCGACGGGCCGCTAGCGCTCGACAATGCCATCGACCTCGAAGCCGCGCATACGAAGAAGATCGACTCGCCGGTCGCGGGGCGCGCGAACGTGCTCATCGTGCCGGATCTCGAAGCCGGCAACATGCTCGCGAAAAGCCTGTCGTTTCTCGCGGGCGCGGATGCCGCGGGCATCGTGCTCGGGGCGCGCGTGCCGATCATCCTGACGAGTCGCGCCGATTCCCTGCAATCGCGGCTAGCTTCGTGCGCGATCGCCTCGCTCGTCGCGGCCAAGCGCCGCGAAGAACTGCACGTAACGGGGTGAAAAGATGGCCGACGTCATTCTGGTTCTGAACGCGGGTTCATCCAGCATCAAGTTCAGCGCATTCGACGCGCAGGGCGACGATCTCGCGCTGGTTTCGCGCGGGCAGGCGGAAGGGCTCTTCGGCGCGCCGCGCTTCGCCGCGTTCGATGCGCGCGGCGAGCAGACTGGCGCGCACGCGTGGGCCGACGGCTCGACGCTCGAACACGCGCAAGCCATTACACATATCGCCGACTTTCTGCGCGCGCATGGCGAAGGGCATCGCCTCGTGGGAGTGGGGCATCGCGTCGTGCATGGCGGCGCGCGTTTCACCGAGCCGGTGCTGATCGACGCGAATGTGATTGCCGAGCTCGACGCGCTCACGCCGCTCGCGCCGCTGCATCAGTCGCACAACCTGAAGCCGATACGAATCATCGCGGAGCGCAACCCGGCCATGCCGCAAGTCGCGTGCTTCGACACCGCGTTTCACGCGGGACAGCCCGCGCTGGCGCAGGCGTTCGCGCTGCCCGCATCGCTCACTGACAAGGGTGTGCGGCGCTATGGATTTCATGGCCTTTCATACGAGTACATTGCAAGCGCGCTGCCCGATCTCGCGCCTGCGGCAGCGAACGGTCGCACCGTGGTCGCGCACCTGGGCAACGGCGCGAGTCTATGCGCGATGTCGGCGGGCAAGAGCGTAGCCAGCACAATGGGATTCACGGCGCTGGATGGGCTGATGATGGGCACGCGCTGCGGCAGCCTCGATCCCGGCGTGATCCTGTATCTGCTCGACGAAATGGGCATGAGCGCGCGCGAGATCGAGGACCTGCTGTATCGAGGCTCGGGGCTGCTCGGCGTGTCCGGCGTATCGGGCGACATGCGCGCGCTTCTGGCAAGCAGCGACGCACGCGCGCGCTTTGCCATCGACCTGTATGTGTACCGGATCGCCCGCGAGATCGGTTCGATGAGCGCGGCGCTGCACGGTCTCGACGCTCTCGTGTTCACCGCAGGCATCGGCGAACATGCTGCCGAAATACGGCGGCGTGTCTGCGAGGAAGCGCGATGGTGGGGCATCGAACTCGATGCTGATGCCAACGAGCGCGGCGAAACGCACATCAGCACGGCGACGAGCAAAGTCGGCGCGTGGGTAATACCCACGAACGAAGAACTCATGATCGCGCGTCACGCGCGCAGAGTGATGGATCGCGCATCCCGTTGATGCGGGCGCTGCGCGATCTCACGCTCGCAGAAAGCGACGCAGAGCTATTCGTCCAGTCGGCTTATCTTCGTGCCCTGAAGCGAGGCATCCGCCATCAGGCCGGCGTTCGTCAATACGATCGCACTTACCGGTTTGGTGGCGGTCGTCGTATCGATCGTGCCGTTCGCGCCCATCTTGAGAAGCGCCACCGATGCATCCGCTCCTGCCGACCAGCCCTTGGAGTTGCGGAAGTTGTCGAGCGCCTCCTGCGTCATGAAAAGGAAGATGAGCGCCTTCGATTGCGCGCCGGCCTGCAGGCCGAACGAGCCCGAAGTCGTGCTGTAGTAGCCGACGGTGTGCCCGCCTACGCGAAGCGCACCCTTGCCGTATTCCGCGCCGACCACGAGGCCGGCCTGAAGTACCGACGGAAACACGAGTACGCCGCGAGCCTTGCCGACGAGTTCCCGCGAACCGGGAACGCTGGCATAGAGCCGTTGGATCGTGCTGTCTACATCAGCGTCGATGGAGCGCCGCTGATCGGCCGCACCCGCCGCTTGTTCGGTGCCCGCGTTTCTGTTCGTGGTGCAGGCAGTCAGTGCGAGGCAACTCAGCGCGAGGACGGCGGAAGATGCCGTCACGAGAATTCGTCTTTGCATCATGGTTTCCACCGTTTGGCTAACGAAGCGTTGAATTGAGACACGGGGTGCAAGGAAAGTTATAGCACATGGACCCGGAAGCGCGACCCTCGCTTGTCCCTACGGCGCGTTAAGTTGTGCTGTGGATGCCATGCGCGTGTCGCGCGCCGTTTCTGCGCGATTCGAGCCTTTGGGTGGTGCGCATGGGCGATGGGCCAAACGATTTCCGATTACAGCGTAGAGATTCCCGTCGCTGCGTTGCGGTGATTTCTTTGAGAAGTCGGATCGTCCGTCCTAGACTTTGACGGGGAACGCTTTTCCCAGCGCCTCTGCGGGTGAATGTCCTGTCCGCGTCTTTTCATTAGTGGTCGTACCTTGTCGGACCGGCACTGTTTGCGAGCCGGCGCGCTCATAGTCGATAGTCCCGGCAACCGTGGGCAGCCGTGCGTCACGCTCCGCGGCAAACCGCGAGGAGGCACGAAATGCTTACTCCTGTTACTGAACGCACGCTCTCGCGCGAGTTACTCGATGTCCTGATCCGCGCAGGGCTCGTCGCCGTTCTAGCCATCTTCTGCTTTCGCGTCTTCGTGCCATTCCTGAATCTCATGGTCTGGGCGCTCATCCTGGCGGTGACGCTGTATCCGCTACAGGTCAAACTTCGCGGTCCTCTCGGGGGCAGGAACGGGCTCATCGCGTCGCTGATCATCCTGGTCGCGTTCGCTGTGATTCTGGTGCCAACGTACCTGCTCGGCGTGGCAATAGCGAATTCGATGGACCACGCGATGTCCATCATCCGGAGCGGCACGCTGCATATTCCGCCGCCGGCCGAATCGGTAGCCGCATGGCCGTTCGTGGGCCGGCACGTCCATGACTTCTGGGCGCAGGCGTCCACGGACATCACCGTTCTCGCGCAGAAGTTCACGCCCCAGTTGAAGCAAGCGGGCCTTGCCGTGCTCGGCACGATTACCGGTCTGGGTGCGGGACTCGTCGTGTTCTTCCTGGCCCTGATCGTCGCTGGCATATTCATGGCACACGGCGAGAAAGGCTATCAAAGCGCAGTGTTGATCGCATCGCGGATCTCTGGGCCGGAGAACGGACGACAGATCGCCGATCTGTCCACGGCCACTATCCGTGCCGTCGCGCAGGGCGTGGTCGGCATCGCGTTCATTCAGATGTTGTTGATCGGCATCGCGTTCATCGTGATGGACATTCCCGGTGCCGGTCTGCTCGCGCTGGGCGTGTTGCTTCTCGGGATCATGCAGCTTCCCGCGACGTTCATTACGCTGCCGGTCATCGTCTATGTGGTGTTGACCGAGGGCTTCAGCGCGGCGACGATTGCTTTCGCGATTTACGTCTTCATAGCGGGGCTCGCCGATAACGTGCTCAAGCCCCTGCTGCTGGGCCGCGGCGTGGCGGTGCCCATGCCCGTGGTTCTGATCGGCGCGCTAGGCGGCATGGTGACGGGCGGGGTGATCGGCCTCTTCATCGGCCCGGTGATGCTCGCGGTGGCTTACAAGCTCTTCTGGCGGTGGGTGAAGGACCAGCCTGAACGCGAGTCGATCATGCAGAAGGAAAAGGTCTGACCGCTGCGAAACCTCCGCGAACGATGCGCGAACTCTTTCTCCGATGATAACGAGCCACATCGCATAGGCGTCGGTGTAAACGCTGATTGGCACCGAAGCCTAAATTCTTGGCGCGTCGACCTAAATCTCATTTCCGGGCAGCCTGTAACTTAGTCCCGCGGGTTCGTTCGCCGCGTGCGACACCGGCGAACGCTCCAATCATTTCCCGGCTTGCAGCCTGTCCTTTGAGACCACGCCATGAACTTCCTCGACGGTTCCCTCTACACTGAAAACCAGCCGCCTCTCGTCATCACAGCCGCGCCGTATGCGCCGGCATGGGTGCCTTCCGACTTCCCGGAAGACATTCCCGTCACGATGGACGAGCAGGTTCAAAAGGCGGTGGATTGCTATAACGCCGGCGCCACCGTACTGCACCTGCACGTGCGCGAACTCGACGGCAAGGGCAGCAAGCGGCTGTCCAAGTTCAACGAACTCATCGCCGGCGTGCGCAACGCAGTGCCCGACATGATCATCCAGGTCGGCGGGTCGATCAGCTTCGCGCCGGAATCCGAGGGTGCCGCAGCCAAATGGCTCAGCGACGACACGCGCCATATGCTGGCCGAACTCGATCCCAAGCCCGATCAGGTCACGGTCACGATCAATACCTCGCAGATGAACGTGGTCGAGCATTGGGAGGACGACGACGTCAAGGGAACCTCGATGGAGGATCCCGAAGTGTATAACGCATATAAAGAAATGACCGTGCCGGCGCAGCCGGGATGGGCCGAGGAGCATATTCGCCGCCTCAACGCGGCGGGCATCCAGAGCGCGTTTCAGTGCTACAACATCAACAGCTTCGAGTCCGTCGAGCGATTGATCCGGCGCGGCGTGTACAAAGGCCCGCTCGTCATGAACTGGGTGGCCATCGGCGGCGGCATGGACGCGCCGAACATCTATAACCTCGCGAACTTCCTGCGCGCGACGCCCGATGGCGCGGTGCTGACCGTGGAAAGCTCGATGCGCAACGTGTTGCCGATCAACATGATGGGCATTGCCATGGGCCTGCACGTTCGCTGCGGCACCGAAGACAACCTGTGGAATCAGTCGCGCACGCGCAAGATGAGCTCGGTCGAACAGATCGAACAACTGGTGCGCATCTCGCGGGAGTTCGGCCGCGAAATCGCCACCGCCGATGAAGCGCGCGCCATCTGCAAGATCGGCGTGTTCTATGACACCGTGGAGGAGACCTTGCTTGCCAACGGTTTCGCGCCCAACCGGAACGGCGGCACGCAGGGCTTCTTGCGCAAGGCCGTCTGACGGCGCGGTATAGCAAAGTACTGATCTTGACTCCGCAAATCGAACAGCCGGCGTCGATCAACGCCGCCGGCTGCTCCGCCAGTCGCGCGGCGTCATGCCGAAGCGCGAGGTGAACCAGTTCGTGAACGATCCCTGCTGGTTATAGCCCAGGAGCGCGGCGACGCGTCCGATCGGATAGCGCGGGTTGCTCATATAGCGCACCGCGAGTTCGCGGCGCACTTCATCGACGAGTTCGGAGAAGCTGGTGCTCGCCATTTCCAGTTGCCGCTGCATGGTGCGCACGCTCAGTCCCAGTTGCCGTGCAACGGGTTCGACCGTGCCTTGCTCCAGCGGCAAGAGCAGGTATATGGCTTTGCGCACTTCCAGCGCGATGGAATCGCCCTGCGCTTGCTTGAGCGGCGCGGCGAGACTCTCGGCGTAGCGGACCAGTTCCGGGTCGGCGGCGGGATTCGGGTAGTCGAGATCCGTTGCGGCGCATACGAACCCGTTGAAGTCGCTCCCGAATTCCATAGGACATCCAAAGAACCGTCGATGAAACGTCAGGTCGGCGGGCCCTTTGTGCGTGAAATGGACGGTGCGCGGTTTCCAGTGCGCGCCCAACAGGGCGCTCGAATGGCGGGCGAGCACTCCGAGCGCGAGTTCGATTGCCTGATTGGTCGGCGTGCCCGGCGCAACGACGAGTTCCTCGCGGATCGTGACTGTCGGGCCCGCGTCCTCGACATAGACCGCGAGCGCTTCGTTAAGCAGGTGCCGATATTCGGCGGCGGCGAGCAACACCTCGCGCAGCGTGCGCTTATGGGCGAGCAGCAGGTTGACCACGCCTGTGCCGAACTTGTGCCGCGTTTCGGCCATTTGCAATGCAAACGTGGGACACGACGCGGCTTCTGCCGTCAGTTCGAGCAGCCGGCAACAGGCGGAAGCCGACACGCGATTGTCTGGATTCGCGAGCGCGGAAGGATCGATGCCGACGCGCTGCGCCATATCGACCGCGCTGATGCCGAGCCGCCGCGTGACTTCGAAATAACCGCTCATTGCGATCGACCGAAGCATCGTCTCCATGGCTCTCCCTTCGGTGCGCCGTGCGCGTTGTTGTCCGTTGCCGATTGCCGATTGCCGAGCGCTGATAGCCGCCCGCGCCGCGCGTCGGTGTTTTCACCGAGTGGCACGAAAACACAAAAACATGGCGCTCATCACGAAATTGTAGTTTGCCGTTCCCGTATCGTGCAATGACGGCGCGGTTGTATTCAGATAGCTTCGTAAGCGGCTGTGCAGGCGTGAGGACGTGAACGACTTCACCGACGAACCTAGCTGCTAGTGAAGACGACCGGTAACCAGCCAGACGCGAAGGAGACAAACAATGCTTGTTCAGCATGCGCAGCCCGCTACGGGCGATGTTGCGGTATCGGAAGCGGGCGTGCCCGGCTATGCCTGGGTCGTGTTCGCATTGACGGTCGGATTGCTGCTCTCCGATTACATGTCGAGGCAGGTCCTGAACGCGGTATTCCCGCTGCTCAAGGCGAACTGGGCCTTGACCGACACGCGCCTCGGGTCGCTCAGCAGCGTGGTCGCGTTGATGGTCGGCGTGCTGACCTTTCCGCTCTCGGTGCTCGCCGATCGTTGGGGGCGTGTGAAGAGCATTCTTCTGATGGCGGCGATCTGGAGCTTCGCGACGCTCGGCTGCGCGCTCGCCACCAACTATGGCGAGATGCTGGTCGCGCGGGCCTTCGTCGGTATCGGCGAGGCGGCCTACGGCAGCGTCGGCATCGCGGTCGTGTTGAGCATCTTTCCGGCACGGCTGCGCGCGACGCTGACCGGCGCGTTCATGGCAGGAGGCGCGTTCGGCTCGGTGCTGGGCATGGCGCTCGGGGGCGCGGTGGCGGCTCATCTCGGCTGGCGACCGGCGTTTGGCGTCATGGCTGCCCTGGGTCTCGTGCTCGTCGTCGTCTACCGGTTCGCCGTGACCGAGAAGCGGCTCGCACCGCTCCAGCCCGCGAGCGTGAACGTAAGCCGGGGCTCGCGTGAAGTCGGCATGCGCCTCAGTTTGCGCGCCTTGTTGAAGGGGCTGTTCTCCACGAAGTCGGTGGTGTGTGCCTATATCGGCAGCGGCATTCATCTGCTCGTTCCGGCCGCGATGTGGGCATGGATGCCGAGTTTCCTTAACCGCTATTACGGCATGCCGGTCGGCAAGGCCGCGATGAGCGCCGCAGCATTCGTTCTGGTGACCGGCCTCGGCATGGTCGTGTGCGGAAATCTCGCCGACCGCTTGAGCAAGCATTCACGAGAAACGAAGTGGGCCGCCGCGATCGCCTTTTGCGTGACGTGTGCCGCGCTGCTTGCTATCGGTTTGCGCATGCCGGCCGGACCCATGCAACTCGTCGTGATCGCCGCTGGCATGTTCTTGAGCGCAGGCGCAAGCGGTCCGGCTGGCGCGATGGTGGCCAATCTCACGCCGCCATCGATCCACGCATCGGCATTCGCGACGCTGACGCTGGCGAACAACTTGTTGGGCCTCGCGCCCGCCGCCATTCTGACCGGCATCATCGCCGACCGGATCGGCCTGCTGGGCGCGCTGCAACTCGTGCCGTTCGCGCCGCTCGTCGCCGCAATTGCGTTCTTCATCGGCAAGCGCAATTACGCCGGTGATCTGGATCGCCTGAATACGCTGCGCGAGCAGGCCGTGCGTTGAACGACGCCTGCATCGACGGTGAAATTGATTGAGCAGTTACGTCATTGAGAGGAGATTGAACATGGCTAAAGCGATTCGCTTCCATGAAACCGGCGGTCCCGAAGTCTTGCGCTACGAAACGGTCGAAGTAGGCGATCCGGGTCCGGGACAGGTCCGCTTGCGTCACGAGGCCGTGGGCCTGAACTTCGCCGACACCTATTTTCGCAGTGGTCTTTATCCGGTTCCGCTGCCTTCGGGTATGGGCGTGGAAGCCGCGGGCGTGGTCGAGGCTGTCGGCGCGGGCGTCGCGAACGTCGCGCCCGGCGACCGTGTGACCTACACGGGCTTCATCAATACGCTCGGCGCCTATAGCACGGAGCGTCTGATCGCCGCTGCGCCGCTCATCAAACTGCCGGCTGCGATTCCGTTCGATACGGCGGCCGGCATGACCATGCGCGGTCTGACGAGCGCGTACCTGATGCGCCGCATCTACGACTTCAAGACCGGCGACACGATTCTGCTGCATGCGGCGGCGGGCGGTGTCGGCCTGATCGTGTCGCAATGGGCGAAGCTGCTCGGACTCACCGTAATCGGCACCGTATCGACCGAAGCGAAGGGCGAGGTGGCGCGCGCGCATGGCTGCGATCACGTGATCGACTACAGCCGGGAAGACGTCGCGGCGCGAGTGCGCGAACTGACTGACGGCGCTGGCGTGCACGTGGTGTTCGATAGCGTCGGCAAGGACACGTTCGACGCGTCGCTCGACTCGCTCAAGCGTCGCGGCCTCATGGTTTGTGTCGGCACGGCGTCGGGTCCCGTCCCGGCCTTCAATCCGCAAATACTTGCGATGAAGGGTTCGCTCTATCTGACGCGCCCCGCGCTCGCCGATTACATCGCCGATGCTGCAGAGAAAGACGAACTCGCCGCCGAACTCTTCGCGCATGTGGCCGCGGGGCGTATCGACATTCAGGTGAATCAGCGCTATGCGCTCGAAGACGCGGTGCAGGCTCACCGCGATCTCGAATCGCGCAAGACGACCGGTTCGTCGGTTTTTATCATCTAAGGAGGCCGTGATGCGAATCGAACCTCTCACATGTGCAATCGGCGCGGAGCTTTTCGGCGTCGATCTGGCCGACGCCATTCACGACGACGGACTCTTCAGCGAGATCAGAGCGGCGCTGTTGAAGCATCGCGTGCTCTTTCTGCGCGAACAGGACATCACGCGCGCCGAACACGTCGCGTTCGCGCGCCGCTTCGGGGAACTGGAAGATCATCCGGTGGCAGGCAGCGACCCCGAGTATCCCGGGCTCGTGCGCATCTACAAGACGCCCGATCAGCCGAACGACCGGTACGAGAATGCGTGGCACGCGGACGCAACGTGGCGCGAGGCGCCGCAATTCGGCGCGGTGCTTCGTTGCGTGGAATGTCCACCCGTCGGAGGCGACACGATGTGGGCGAACATGGCGCTCGCCTACGAGAACCTGCCCGCGCACATCAAGACGCAGATTGCCGACCTGCGCGCACGTCATAGCATCGAAGCGAGTTTCGGCGCTGCGATGCCGACTGAGAAGCGCCATGCACTCAAGGCGCAGTTTCCGGATGCCGAACATCCCGTTGTGCGCACGCACCCCGAGACCGAAGAGAAGATTCTGTTCGTGAATGCCTTCACGACGCATTTTACCAACTATCACACGCCCGATCGCGTGCGCTTCGGCCAGGACGCCAATCCGGGCGCAGGCGAACTGTTGCGCTACCTGATCAGTCAGGCATACATCCCGGAGTACCAGGTGCGCTGGCGCTGGCAGAAGAACAGCGTGGCCATCTGGGACAACCGGAGCACGCAACACTATGCGGTAATGGACTATCCGCCGTGTCATCGCAAGATGGAGCGCGCGGGAATTATCGGCGACAAGCCTTATTGACGAGACGATGAGGAGACGAAGGCCGCTTCATGAATTCACATACGATGCCGACCGTTGTCATGGTGCCGGGCTTGCGCGGCCATGTCGCCGAGCACTGGCAAACGCTGCTGCAAAAAGAGTTGCCCAAGTCCGCCTGCGTGCCGCCGCTCGAACACGACACGCTCAGTTGCGCGGCGCGCGTGGCGGCGCTCGACGCAACGCTCGCGGAAATCGACGGTCCCGTGATTCTCGTCGCGCATAGCGCGGGCGTGATGATGACCGTCCAGTGGGCGCAGCATCGCCGCCGCGAGATTCACGGTGCAGTGCTGGCCGCCCCGGCCGATCTCGAGACGCCGCTGCCCGCTGGCTATCCGACGCTCGAAGCGTTGGCCCAAAACGGCTGGCATCCGATTCCGCGCGGGACGCTGCCGTTTCCGAGCATCGTCGCCGCGAGCCGCAATGACCCGCTTGCGCGCTTCGAGCGCGTGTCCGGGATGGCGAAGGACTGGGGCAGCCGACTCGTCGATCTCGGCGACGTGGGACACCTGAACCCCGCGTCGGGGTTCGGCGAATGGAAGATGGCGCACCGTCTCATTCAGGAACTCGTGTGAACGGATGCGGGCAGTCTGCACCGCATGCCGTGTAGTGTCATAACCCGTTGGAAGAGCGCGCCGGAACGTCAGCCGTGATGCGCCATCAGGAGAACGAATCATGCAAGGCTTGATGATGCAGCAACCGCTGCTGGTCGCTTCGCTGCTCACCCATGCCGAACGGCATCACGGTGCCCGGGAAATCGTGTCTCGGCGAGTGGAAGGGGACATTCACCGGTACACGTACCGGGATCTCGCGCAACGCGCGCGCCGCATGGCCAACGCGCTGGCCGCTCTCGGTATTCAGCCGGGTGAACGGGTGGCCACGCTGGCATGGAACGGCTACCGGCACATGGAGCTGTATTTCGCGGCCTCGGGATCGGGTGCCGTGTTGCATACGCTGAACCCTCGGCTCCACATCGACCAGCTGGCCTACATCATCGATCATGCGCAAGACCGCGTTGTGTTCTTCGACGTGACGTTCATGCCGCTCATCGAATCCGTCGCGGCCCGCGTCAAGAGCCCGAAGGTGTTCGTCGCGATGACCGACCGCGCGCACATGCCGCGGGCGCACGTTCTGTCCACCATGCTCATGTGCTACGAGGACCTGATCGACGCAAGCAGCGACGCGTTCGACTGGCCGCTTGTCGATGAGAACAGCGCGTCGTCGCTCTGCTATACATCGGGGACCACGGGGCATCCGAAAGGCGTGCTGTACAGCCACCGCTCGACCCTGTTGCATACCTTCTCCGCCGCGCTGCCGGATTCGCTCAATTGCTCGGCGCGTGACTCGATACTGCCCGTCGTGCCGATGTTCCACGTCAACGCATGGGGCTTGCCGTATATCGCGTGCATGGTGGGCGCGAAGCTCGTATTCCCTGGGGCCGCCCTCGACGGCGCATCGCTCCATGAACTGATCGAGAGCGAGCAGGTCACGCTGTCCGCTGGCGTGCCGACCGTGTGGCAGGGGCTGCTCGCGCATGTCGACGAAACGAAGGGCAGCTTCTCGTCGATGCGACGCACGGTGATCGGCGGAGCACCGTGTCCGACGGCGATGGCCGCTGCTTTTCAGGAGCGTTATCAGGTGGACGTGCTGCATGCGTGGGGCATGACCGAACTCAGTCCGCTTGGCACCGTATGCAGCTTCAAGGCGCATCAACTCGCGCTGCCACAGCCTGACCGCTACGCGCTTCAGGCGAAGCAGGGCCGCGCGGTGTTCGGCATCGACATGAAGATCGTCGGTCCGCAAGGCCTCGAACTGCCGTGGGACGGCCGCAGCGCTGGCGATCTCATGGTGCGCGGCCCGTGGGTCACGCGCCAGTACTTCGGCAGCGACGATGCCTCGCCGTTATCCGACGGCTGGTTCCCGACCGGAGACATCGCGAAGATCGACCCCGACGGGTTCATGCAGATCACGGACCGCAGCAAGGACGTCATCAAATCGGGCGGCGAATGGATCAGCTCGGCTGAGATCGAAAACATCGCCTGTCTGCACCCGGATGTGACGACTGCGGTGTGCATCGGCGCAAGGCATCCGAAGTGGGACGAGCGGCCGTTGCTGCTCGTCGTGAAGAAGCCGGATAGCGCCGTGACCGAACACGAGTTGCTCCGTTTCTTCGACGGACGCCTGGCGAAGTGGTGCATGCCGGACGCGGTGGTATTCATCGATTCGGTGCCGCACGGCGCCACCGGCAAAGTCCTCAAGCATCAACTACGCGATCAGTTCACGGACTACTTCGTGCCGGGCTGACACCGGCCCGCATCGACGCAGCTTCGTTCCCGCACTACTCACACAAGACCGCTCCCATGCGGCACATCGTTGGAGACACGCAATGAAATTGAAGTTGAGCGGCGCCGCGGCGCTGCTGATGTTCGCCACCGCGGCTCACGCCCAATCGTCGGTCACGCTGTATGGCGTGCTCGACAGTGGCCTGCTTTATCAAAGCACGTCAGCGGCAACCTTCCTGCCGACCGCGCGCAACATGGGGCATGTGTATCAACTCAAGGACGGCGGCATCTACGCGAGCTTCTGGGGCCTGAAGGGTAGCGAAGACCTCGGCGGCGGCTACAAGATCAACTTCAAGCTGCAAGGCTCGTTCAACAGCGCGAACGGCCGCACGGGGCTGCCCGATACTCCGGGCACGACAGCGATCTTCAACCAGTTTGCGACCATCGGCGCATCGGGGCCGTTCGGCACATTCGACGCCGGCCGCCAGATCATCCCGATGATCTACGCGATGGCGGAAACCGACGTGCGCGGCGCGCAGTACTTCGGCAGTATTCTGACCGCATGGCTCGGCGTGAATCAGGCTGCGGGCTGGCCGGGCACGAGCACCAATGCGCCCATCGGCGCGCTGTATGACAGCAACGCGCTGGTCTACACGACGCCGAAATTCTACGGCGCATCGCTTGCGCTGGAATATGCGCCGGGCGGCGTCGCGGGCCAGTTTCAGGGCGGCACGCGCGAATCGGCCGTGCTCAAGTATTCGAACTACGGCCTGAACCTGTCCGCCGTCTACTACAACGGACACGACACCAATCCTTATCCCATCAACTATCCGGCTGCGCCCGCCATCACGCCGACCGGACAAGACAACAACCGTTTCTATTACTTCGGCGCGATGTACACCATCGACGGCGTGTCGATTTCCGCGTCTTACGGCATCGGCAAGAACCCGTCGAGAAGCAACACCGTGAACTTCGAAATGGCATCCGGTGGTCTCGGCTATCAGTTCAACTCGCGTTTCAAGGTGACATCCGGTTTCTATTACCTGAAGGACCGGAACAATTCAGCTAACCATTCCAGCGAATTCTCACTGGGTGCCGAGTACAGCGTGTCTCCGCGAACCCGGGCGTACGCGCAAGTCGGTTATGTCGACAACAAGGGCACCATGAACCAGACGATCATTTATGGCGCACCGGTTGCGCCGGGCGTCTCGACTACGGCCGCGATGATCGGCATTCGCCATGTGTTCTGAACGCGCCACCCTGAACGACCGGAGAAACCCATGAAGCATATTCGCGCCCTACAAGTCGCCCTGGCGACTTCGATCACGATAACGTCCGCGAGCGTCTGGTCTCAGACTGGCGAAGCATCCGGCGCACCGGCCGCCTCTGCGACGGCGGCTTCGGCCAGCGCAGCGCCCGAAACCGGCAGAAAGGCGAATCGCGCGCTGCGCAGAAAGGTGTACGCGGCGATCGGCAAGCACAAGGAGATCAGCGCCGGCGATCTCAGCGTCATTGCGAAAGACGGCGCCGTCACGCTCGGCGGCACGGTCACGGACGCGCAGCAGATCAAGCAGGTCGAGGACATCGTGAAGGCGGTTCCCGGCGTAACGTCGGTGACCAACAAGTTGACTGTGAATAAACCTCTTGGCGGCATGTAGTCACTAAATAACACCGCTTATGAACACTCAAGATCGCATTACGTGGACTGAACGAATATGACTTACGCCGCACCATTAGACGAAATGCTCTTTGCAATGACCGAGCTTGCAGGGCTCGACGAGATCGCCACCTTGCCCGGCTTCGGAGATGCCGATCTCGATACAGCAAGAGGCGTGCTCGAAGAATGCGCGAGGCTGTGCAACGAGGTCTGGGCGCCGCTCAACGCAGAAGGCGACCGCAATCCGAGCACATGGAAGGACGGCGCAGTCGAATCGACGCCGGGCTTTCGGCAAGCCTTTGGCCACTTTGTCGAAGGCGGATGGCAAGGCGTGCATCATCCGCAAGAATATGGCGGACAGGGTCTGCCGAAGCTGATCGCAGCCGCGTGCACGGAGATGCTGAACGCGTCGAATCTGTCGCTCGCGCTGTGCCCGCTGCTGACCGATGGCGCGATCGAAGCGCTGCTCCTCGCGGGCAGCGATGAGCAGAAGTCGACGTATTTGCCCAAGCTCGTCTCGGGCCAGTGGACCGGCACGATGAATCTGACCGAACCCCAAGCGGGGTCCGACCTCGCGCTGTTGCGCACGCGCGCGCAGCGGCAGAGCGACGGCACTTACCGTATCTCCGGCACAAAGACGTTCATTACGTGGGGCGAGCACGACATGGCCGAGAACATCGTGCATCTCGTGCTTGCCCGCACGCCCGATGCGCCGGCGGGCGTGAAGGGCATCTCGCTCTTCATCGTGCCGAAGCGGCTCGTCAACGCGGATGGTTCCTGCGGCGAGCGCAATGACGTGACCTGCGTGTCGATCGAACACAAGCTCGGCATCAAGGCGAGCCCGACCGCCGTGCTTCAGTTCGGCGATCACGGCGGCGCGACAGGCTTTCTGGTGGGCGAGGAGAACCGCGGCCTCGAATACATGTTCGTCATGATGAACGCGGCTCGCTTCGGCGTGGGCGTGCAGGCCATCGGCGTGTCGGAGCGCGCGTATCAGAAGGCCGTTGCATACGCGAAAGAGCGCGTGCAGGGCCGCGCCATCGACGGATCGGCGAGCGACCCGGTGCCAATCATCGCGCATCCGGACGTGCGCCGGATGCTCTTGACGATGCGCGCGCTGACCGAGGGCGCCCGCTCGCTCGCCTATGTCGCAGCAGCGCATGCCGACCGGGCTCACGCACATGCGGACCCAGAGGTGCGTGAAGCGAATCAGGCGATCTATGAATTTCTGGTGCCTATCGTGAAGGGGTGGAGCACGGAGATGGCGCTCGAAGTGACGAGCCTCGGCATTCAGGTTCACGGCGGCATGGGCTTCATCGAAGAGACCGGCGCGGCGCAGTATTACCGTGACGCGCGCATCCTGCCGATCTACGAAGGCACGACGGCCATTCAGGCGAACGACCTGATCGGTCGCAAGACGCTGCGCGACAAAGGCGCGGTGGCGATGCGTCTTCTTGCCCGCATCGAAGAAACCATCGTGGCGCTACAGGGCCACGCTTCTTTTGACACGAGCGCGGCGTTCCGGTCGATGCACGCTCACCTTCTCGCGGGCCACGACGCGCTTGCGCGTTCCGTGTGCTTCGTCGTCGATAACGCGCGCCGCGAACCGAACGCCGTGTTCGCGGGAAGCGTGCCTTACTTGCAGTTGGCGGGCATCGTGCTCTGCGGCTGGCAACTTGCGCGCTCGTTGATCGCCGCCACGGACAAACGCGAAAGCGACGCTGCTTTCCACGACACGAGAATCGCCACGGCGCATGCCTATGCGACACACGTGCTGCCGCGCGCGATCGCACTCGAAGCGGCGGTGGTCGCCGGGCTCGACGTGGAAGGCGTTCCCGCGTTGCAGGGCGAACAGTTTTAATTCGATGGAGTGAACGATGCAAAGGGATGTCGTCGTGGTCAGCGGTGCGCGAACCGCAATCGGAAAATTTGGTGGCGGTCTCAAGGACCAGCCGCCCACGGCGCTGGGCGCGCACGTCGTGCGCAACGTGCTGGCCCGGAACGGCCTGCCAGCACAAGACGTGGGTCGGGTCGTGTTCGGAAACGTCATCGCTACCGAGCCTAGAGACCTGTATCTGGCGCGAGTCGCCGCCCTGGATGCCGGCCTCGCCGAGCACACGCCCGCGATGACCGTCAACCGTCTATGCGGCTCCGGACTGGAAGCGATCATCTGCGCGGCGCAGGCCATTCTGCTCGGCGATACCGACGTCGCAATTGGCGGTGGTGCCGAGAACATGAGTCGCGCGCCCTACCTTGCGACGGACGCTCGCTTCGGCGCGCGCATGGGGGACAGCCGCCTCGTCGACATGATGCTCGGCGCGTTGCACGACCCGTTCCACTCAATACACATGGGCATGACGGCGGAGAACGTCGCACGCAAATACGGCATCACGCGCGAGCAGCAGGATGCGCTCGCGCTGGAGTCGCATCGGCGGGCGGCGCGCGCGATAGCCGAGGGCCGCTTCGCAGGCCAGATTGCTGCAATCGCCACGCAAGTCAAGGGCAAAAGCACCGTCTTCGATACCGACGAGCACGTGCGCCACGACCTCCAGCAGGGCGAGCTTGCCGGCTTGCGTCCTGCGTTCCTCAAAGATGGCGGAACTGTGACGGCGGGCAACGCCTCGGGAATCAACGACGCGGCAGCCGCAGTTCTGATGATGGACGCGCAGACGGCGAAAGCGCGCGAGATTCGGCCGCTGGCGCGTCTCGTTTCGTATGCGCACGCGGGTGTCGATCCGCAGTACATGGGCATCGGTCCAGTGCCCGCGACACGCGCGGCGCTCAAGCGCGCCCGTCTGCACGCGACCGATCTCGACGTCATCGAATCGAACGAGGCATTCGCGGCTCAGGCTTGCGCGGTGACGAAGCTGCTCGAACTCGACGCGCAAAAGGTCAACCCGAACGGGTCGGGGATATCGCTCGGGCACCCGATCGGCGCGACCGGCGCGGTCATCACCGTCAAGGCCCTTCACGAACTGGAGCGCATCAACGGACGCTACGCGCTCGTGACCATGTGCATCGGAGGCGGGCAGGGTATCGCGGCGATCTTCGAGAATCTGCGCCGGGCTTAAGCCGCCGCGAGTGTCTGGCCGAGCGTGAAGCGCGGCACCTATCCTCAGGCGAAGGCAGCGCGCGAACAATCGGTGTATCGTCGATTCTGCTGGCGCGGCTCGAACGGATCGTCCGGCCCGCTGCGGCAGACTTCGGCCGCCGACTCACGCCCCTTCCACAGGAGAGATCATGTGCCGCTGGCTCGCCTATTCGGGCAATCCGCTTCAGCTCGAAACCGTGCTCTTCAACGCGAAACATTCGCTCATCGACCAGAGCCTGCATGCGCGGCTCGGGCAGACCACCACCAACGGCGACGGCTTCGGGATCGGTTGGTACGGACATCCGACCGACATTCCCTTTCGCTATCGTTGCATTCAGCCGGCGTGGAGCGATCGCAACCTGCGCGAAGCCGCCCGCGCCATCCACGCGCCGCTCTTCGTCGCGCACGTGCGCGCGGCGACCGGCACGCCGTCGCAGGAAACCAACTGTCATCCGTTCCGTTACGGCCGGTGGCTCTTCGTGCACAACGGCCTCGTGCGCAACTACCCGGTATTGCGCCGCGATCTGATGGTGGCGGTCGCGCCCGACCTGTTTCCGTCGATCGAAGGATCGACCGATTCGGAAGTGCTGTTCTTCCTCGCGCTCACCTTCGGCCTGGCGCATGCGCCTGTCACCGCGCTCAAGCGGATGGTGGCATTCGTCGAAGACACCGCCCGCCGCCACGGCGTGGCCGACCCGCTGAACATGACCGTCTGCGCGACCGACGGCGAGCAAATCGTGGCAGTCCGCTATTCGAGCGAGCGGCAGTCGCGCTCGCTCTTTCACAACACGTCGTTCCGTCACCTGCACGCGTTGTATCCCGACGATCCGCGCATCGCGATGGCCGGAGAGGATGCTTTCCTTGTCGTGTCCGAGCCGCTCGCCGATTTGCCCGGATGGTGGCAGGAGATTCCGGAGAGCACCGTGGTCGTCGCGCAGGGCGGGGAAGTCGAGCAGTTTCCGTTCGAGCCGCAAGCGGCCTGAGTCGTGCGTCCGGACGCGCGGTTCAACGGCTGATCACTTTGCGACTTCGCGCGCCTCAGATGCAAAGCTCGATCAGGAACGGGCCGGGACGTCGCACGGCTATCGCGAAGAGCTCGTTGAAGCGCGCCATGTCGCTCACCCGCGCGGCCTCCACGCCCATGCCGCCGGCGATCTTCAACCAGTCGAGATCCGGATTGCCGATGTCCAGCATGTCCATCGCCGTCTTACCCGCCGTCGCGCCCACGCTGGCGAGCTCGTGCTGGAGGATGGCATAGCGGCGGTTGGCGAGCAGCACCACGGTGACGTCGAGTTTCTCGCGCGCCATGCTCCACAGGGCTTGCGGCGTGTACATCGCCGAACCGTCCGCCTGGAGCGCGATCACGCGCCGGCCCTTCGCGGCGACTGCCGCGCCCAGCGCGAGCGGCAGGCCGTCGCCGATGGCGCCGCCCGTTAGCTGAAGCCAGTCATGCGGCGCGGCGTGAACCGTTCCGGGATAGAAGGCGTGTCCGAAGCTCACGCTCTCATCGACGACGATGGCCTCTTCCGGCATCAACGCGCTCAGGGTTTGCGCCACGGCCTGCGAACTTATCGCGCCTGTGCCGACGCGCGGCGTGGCCGAAGCGAACGCGGGAACGCGCACGGCCGGCGCGTTCAGCGCGTCAGCGAGACGCGCGAGCGCGTCCGCCAGATCGTCCTCGGGGCGCGCGAGGACGTGGATCGCCGCATCGTCCGGAAAGGGACGCGAAGGCTTGCCCGGATAGGCGAAGAAGTTGGCGGGCGCAGGCGTGCCCACCAGGACCACCTGACGAATGCCCGCGAGCCGGGCGCGCGCGGCATCGCCGGAGTAGGGCATGCGTTCGATCGGAAAGCGCCCGCGGCCACGCGGCACGCGTGCGTTGAAGGTCGTCGACATGAGCTGCGCGCCCGTCGCGGCCGCGATGCGATGGGCGCAGGCCAACGCGTGTTCTTCGAGCGCCGCGCCGGCGAGCAGCAGCAACGACGGCTGATCCTGCCGCAACATGCGCGCGATGCGCTCGATGTCGTCCGGCGAGACGCTCGCCGCGCGATCGGGTTCGAGAGGCGCGGCAATCACGCCGCCGCTGTCCCAGCAGACATCCGACGGCAAGATCAGACTGGCGACTCCGCCGGGGGCGGCGCGCGCCGCCTGCATCGCGGCGGCAGCGGCCGCGCCGACAGCATCGGCCCGTTCGACGGTCCGCGTCCACACCGAGACGGGGCGCGCCCACGCTTCTGCGTCGGTGGTGAGCGGCGCGTCGTACTGGCGGTGATGCGTCGCCTGGTCGCCGATGAGGTTGACCACCGGCGTCTGCGCGCGCCGCGCGTTGTGCAGGTTCGCGAGACCATTCGCGAGGCCCGGACCGCAATGCAGCAGCGTGGCGGCCGGCTTGCCCGCGATGCGCGCATACCCGTCCGCCGCGCCGGTCACGACGCCTTCGAACAGGCCGAGCACGCAGCGCATGCCGGGAATGCGATCCAGCGCCGCGACGAAATGCATCTCGCTGGTTCCCGGATTGGCGAAGCAGGTATCGACGCCGCAGGCCAGCAGCGTCCTCACCAGACTCTCGGCGCCGTTGATGGCGGTACACGCGTCGGACGTTGTCATGGGTCGTTTCGGAAAAGGGGCTTGCGGTTCTGATCCGCATTGACCCGAAAGTATGAGCAACGAAGCTCGCGCGCGATTCCGGATTCGGGTGTCGGCAAGAGCCCGAGCAGCCGGGCCATTGCCATGACGAGCGTTGCGACTTCGGCGGCGCGTTCCGCGTTTCGCTGACGCGACCAGCCTCGCATGGCATCGGCTACAGCGAACGCCCCGCATGGCGAGGCGCGCGATACCCCTATCTTCGAGGGGGTGTGCGCGCTGCGATTCCTGCCTATTCTCGACGCACTTTCCGCCTGTTGATCGCCGTCACGCACGGCGACGCTGCGCTCCGGCATGCAACAGACCGTTCGGCATGCGCGGCGGCAACCCTCAATCAAACAAGGAATGCTCATGGATTCCCCGTCCGACCCTTCAGCGCCGCCGTCGAGATTTCTTCTGATGCTCGAATCCCGCGCGATCTGCGAGCTCGGCGCCTTTTACGCGGCCGTCCCGTTCCTGCAATTCGCGCCGACCGGCGACGGGCATCCGGTCCTCGTGCTGCCCGGTTTCGGCGCGAGCGACTTCTCCACGCGGCTGCTGCGGATGTTCCTGCGCAGTCGCGGCTACCACGCGCTCGGATGGACGCTCGGCGCGAATCTCGGCCCGCGCACGGGCGTCGAGGACAACATGCGCGCGAATCTGGCCACCATCGCCGAGCGTGCCGGCCGCAAGGTCAGCGTGATCGGCTGGAGTCTCGGCGGCGTGTTCGCCCGGGAACTCGCCCGCCATGCGCCGCAACTCGTGCGCAGCGTCATCACGTTGGGCAGTCCGTTCGCGGGCGAGCCGCGAGCCAATCATGGTTGGCGTTACTACGAACGGCTGAGTGGCCGCAGAGCCGACGACTGGCCGCAACGCGAGCTCATGAAAGAGCCGCCGCCCGTGCCGAGCACCGCGATCTACAGCCGCAGCGACGGCGTCGTGGCATGGCAGGGTTGCCTCGAACGCGTGAGCGCGACCTCCGAGAACATCGAGGTCGAAAGCAGCCATTGCGGTCTGGGTCATCATCCCGCCGTAATGTATGCGATCGCGGACAGACTCGCGCAGCCGGAAGGCCAGTGGCGGCCGTTCGACCGAGAGGCGGGCTGGCGGCGTTTCGTCTATGGCGACCCGGCTCGTGGCGAAGGGCAGCGTTCCGCCGCCTGAGTTCCCGCATTTAAGCGTTCCACACCTGATACAACCCGCTCAAGGAGGATGCATGACAAGCACGACGCAGGACTTCACTCAGCAAACCGATCAGCCGGCGTTTCCGCCGGGGCTGCTCGCGTATGGCAACTTCATCGAACGCTTCAGGGCGCGTTACCTGAACTGGCCGGCGATGGCCGAATCGCACCGCAAGGATATCGACGCCCTGCTTCAGGCGAACCGCGATGCCTACGACGGCTTCCATGCCATCGTCGAGCGGCGCAACGCGCTGCTGCTCGAAGAACTGGCGCAATGGACCGAAATCATCAACGGCCTGACGGGTCCGCAGGCGATCGCACAGCGCGCCGAGATCGGGCAGAAGTCGCTCGCGCGGGCCATGCAGGGAATACGCGAGCTCATTGAACTGGAAGGCTCCGTGCGCAACAGGACCTGGAAGGTGCTGCAGGACCGTGTGCAGGAAAGGGTCACGCATCTGCAAGGATCGTTGCAGCAGTCGGAAGCGCCACAGCAGTCGCAAACGTCGCAGACGTCGCAAAAGTCGTAACGGCCATCGGCAGGCGTGCCCGGGGTGGGAGCGATCCGGGTCACGGCGTGCCATCGGCATCAAAAACTATATGAATACGAGAGACACGGCAATGGACCATCTGAGCAGCACGGACGCTTCGTATCTGCATCTGGAAACACCCGAGACGCCGACGCATATCGGCAGTCTGATGCTTTTCGAGCTTCCGGACGGCTATAACGGCGATTTTTTCGAGGACGTCAAAGCGGTGCTGGCCAAGCGCCTGCATCTGTGCAGCCTCTTTCACCGGAAGCTCGCGCAAATGCCGTTCGAGCTGGCCGATCCCATCTGGGTGGAAGACGACGATGTCGATATCGACTATCACGTTCGCAGTCTCACGTTGCGTCGGCCCGGCACCATGGCGCAACTGGAGCAGCTGGTCGCCCGGCTGCACTCGTCGCTCCTGGACCGCAGCCGGCCGTTGTGGGAAGCCTATGTGATCGACGGCCTGGAGAACGGCCAGATCGCGTATTACACGAAGGTGCATCACAGCACCATCGACGGCAAGGCCGCCGTGGAAATGGGCAAGGTGCTGTACGACGTGTCTCCGGTGATCCGCGAGGTGCCGCCCGCGCGCCGCACGCGCCGCAGTCACGCGAACCCGCTCGGCGTCGTGGAACTGTTGCAGGCCGCTGTTTCCAACACCACGAAGATGTACAGCGACATCGGTGCGTTGCTGCCGACGGCTTTCATGGCGCTCGGCACCGCGACGCAGGCGGTCGCTTCGCGCAAGCTGACCGAGGACAAGCGCAGCCTCGACCTCGGGATCGCGCCGAAGACCATCTTCAATGCGTCGATCACCAATCAGCGTTCGTTCACCACCATGTCCTTGCCGTTCGACGAGATGAAGTCGCTCAGCAAGGCGGTGGGCGGCACGGTGAACACGCTCGTCATGGCCATGTGCAGCGGCGCGTTGCGGCGCTTTCTGGCCGAGCGCGACTTGCTGCCCGACAGCTCGCTGATCGCGATGGTGCCGGTCAGCCTGCGCAGCGACGACGACCGGTCCATGAACAATCAGGTGTCCGCGGTTCGCGTCGATCTCGCGACCGACATCGCAGACCGCGCCGAGCGCTTCAAGGCGATCCACGCTTCGTCGGAGTCGGCGAAGGCCATCGTCCGCGAATTGAAGCCGGTGCTCGGCGCGCAGGTGCCCGTCTTCGGCGCGCCGTGGCTGATGACGGGCATGGCGTCGCTCTTCGGGCGAACCGATCTGCAGAGCCGCTTGCCGAGCGTCGCCAATGTGCTGATTTCGAACGTTCCCGGCCTGCCGACCACGCTCTACATGGCCGGCGCGCGCATGGTGCATTACTACCCGGTGGCAATTCCGTATCACGGGCTCGCGGTGAACATCACCGTGCAAAGCTACGCCGGGTCGATGGAATTCGGCATCACGGCGTGCAGGCATGTGCTGTCGCAGGAAGAGTCGCAGGAACTCATCGGGCATCTCGTCGCGGAACTGGAGGCGATTCGTCGACTGAAACCTGCAGAAACCCAGGCCGTTGCGACCGAGCCCGCCGTCATGCAAGAAGAAGTGGCATCGGCAAACGAAGCGGCTACGCCGGAGGACGCGCCTGTCCGTCGCGCGCCCGGCCGAAAGCGCGCGCAGAACCACGAGGCAACGGAACCGTCGCAAGCCGCATCGAAATGATGTTCGCGACGCGGCGTGCGTGCGTGTCCCGCGGATGCGCATGACGCCTGCATGCATCGCTAGATAGACGGCGGTGCATGCGAGCGGCGCATCGAGGCATGACGCAATTCAGGCACGCGTTTAATACATCGTACTGCGAAGCATTCATCCTTCTACGCAAACCAGAACATATCAACATGTGAGGAGCAGCTTCATGAGCCAGTTGAACGAACCGGCCGCGCTTTCAGGCGGGGCCATCATGCAGGAGGACAGCGCGGCTTATCGCAAGGTGATCGGACGCCTGATGCCGTTTCTGCTCATCGCGTTCATGATCAACGCGATCGACCGGGTGAACATATCGTTCGCGAAGCTGGGCATGGCGCACGACATCGGCCTGAGCGACGCCGCCTATGGCTTGAGCGCAGCCGTGTTCTATCTGGGATATGTGCTGTTCGAAGTCCCGGCCAATCTCTATCTTCAACGTGCCGGCGCGCGGGCCACGCTCACGCGCATCATGATCCTGTGGGGCGCGGTCACGATGCTGACCGCGTTCGTGAAGAGCCCGAACCAGCTCATCGCGATGCGCTTTCTGCTCGGCATCGCGGAGGCAGGCTTTCTCTCCGGCATGATCCTGTATCTCAGCTACTGGTTTCCGTCCGCGTTGCGCGGCCGCATTACCGCTGCGTTTCTGATGTCGGGCGTGGTCGCGGGCATCCTCAGCGGACCGTTCGCCGGCTGGATCATGACGCACGTCGGCCACGACGCGTGGCTGCGCGACTGGCAAGCGCTCTTCGTCGTCGAAGGCATGCCCGCGGTCGTCATGGGCGTCGTCGCGTGGTTCTGGCTGACCGACCGGCCCGCGCGCGCGCAGTGGCTCACCGACGCGCAGAAGCAGGTGATCGCGGCGGCGCTGGCTGCAGAACATCAGCAAGCGGCCGGACATGCATCGTTCGCCGAGGTGCTGCGCAACCCGATTGTCTACGTGATGGGACTCGTGTACTTCTGCATCTACGGCGGATCCAACACGGTTTCCTACTGGATGCCGACGCTGATCCGCAGCATGGGCATCGACAATCTGAGCACGATCGGGGCGTTAGCCAGCCTGCCCTATGTGGTCGCGCTCGCCGGCATGTACCTTCTCGGGCGCAGTTCCGATCGCCGTCAGGAAAGGCGCTGGCATCTCGCGCTGACCATGTGCGCCGGGGCCGGCTGCTTCATCGCGCTGGGCTTCGCGCGCGGCCATCTGGCGTTGTCCATCGCGCTGATGAGCGTCGGCTGCGCGGCGGCACTGTCGGCGATCTCGCTCTTCTGGACCATCCCGCCGGCCTTGCTCAAGCCGGGCGGCGCGGCGGGCGGCATCGCGATGATCAGCAGCATCGGCACGACGGCAGGCATCGTGAGTCCTGCGGCGGTCGGCGCGATACAGTCCGCGACCGGAAGCCTGTACGTGGCTTTCGACGTGATGGCGTTTGGCCTGATCGGCGGGGCGCTCGTGCTGTTGATCGCATTGCGGCGCACGTCGGCTCCGGCCTCGCTTGCCGTCGCGCCGACCGGCAGTCCGCGCGAATCCGCATGATGGCTGGCGCCGCGCGCCCCGCAACTGATGGGCACGCGGCGTGCTCCGTGCCTCCAGCCTCAATATCGAAAGCGAAGCGGCATGAACATCGTCTGTGTGGCGTGGGGGTCGTTGCTATGGAACCTGAAAGGGTTCCCCATCGACGGGCAATGGCGCGAGGGCGGTCCGCTGCTTCCGCTGGAGTTCGCGCGTCATTCCGACGGCGAGATCGTGAGTCTCGTCGTCCTGGAATCGGGACCGTTGCAACCCACATTCTGGGCACGCGTCGCTCTCGACTCCCTCGACGCCGCGCGCGAGGCGTTGCGCGCGCGCGAGGATGTCCGCGCCAATGTCGTCGAATGGATCGGGAGCATTCCCGCGCCTCATGGCATGGCGTACCCGCAATCGCATGCCATTGCGTCATGGCTCGAACGCAACGGGGCCGACGCCGTGATCTGGACGGCGCTGCCGCCCAAATCGCGCGAGGTCAACGGCCGCATGCCGAGTGTCGATGAAGCGGTGACTTATCTGCAATCGCTCGGCGAAGAAGAACGCAACCGCGCCGAAGCCTATGTCCGGCAATCGCCCGCGGGCATCCGGACGCCGTTTCGCGAGCGCTTCGAGGACGCGTTCGGCTGGACGCCGACCAGCGCGGATAGCTGAACCGCGGCAGAATGGCCCATCGCCGCGCTGCGCTCATTCACCGATGCCGCTCAATCCCGATTCCCCACTGACCCGCCTCATGCTCGCGCCGGTTCGTGCGGGCCATGTAGTCTGGATCGGCCTGCGCGCGGCGCTCGTGGAAGTGCGCTCGGTCCACGCATCGACGGACGAAGGGCTCGAAGGCGATCACTACAGCCGCACGCGCGGCAACCGGCAAGTCACGCTGATCGCAGCCGAAAGTCTGCGGGCAATTGCGAGCCATCTCGGGCGCGAGCACGTCTCGCCACTGGATCTTCGGCGCAACATCGTCACCGAGGGCATCAACCTGAACGCGCTGAAGGACCGGCAGGTCCGCATCGGCGGCGCGGTTCTTCTCGTGACGGGTGAATGTCATCCCTGTTCGCGCATGGAAGAAACGTTCGGCGTCGGTGGATACAACGCGGTGCGAGGTTTCGGAGGCGTCACGGCGCGCGTCGTGGAAGAGGGCGTCATCGAGACCGGCAGTCTGGTCGAGCCGGTCGGTACTACGCAACTTTGAAGCGCAACGGCGGACGAGGGCCGGCATCTCATCTGCCGCGCATAGCGAACTCACCGCGAGACGGCCGGCGCACTGTCCGTCAACCGGCTTACTGCTGGTGCACGACAGGCGCAGCAATCATGCAGATATCGCTGAATCAGTGAACACTCGCACCGGCTTCGCGCACGGCGGCGTCATCGTGCGCAACGCGCCGCGCCGGTCATCCCGCTAAGCGTTCGGCATCGCATCGTCCCCAACTCTGGTATCCGGACACCTCCGTTGCAAGGCACGTCGCACCAGTGCAACAATGCATTGCATCCGCCGCTCTTCCGTCAAGATGCCGGCGTCCGTACTCTCCCCACATCGCGTTGCGCACTTCGTCGTACCAGCCGCCACTCACGGTAGCGGCTGTCACATTGGCGCCGGAAAATGATCGCCGGCTCATGCTCCATAACGTCAAAAAGGAAACGACCATGCCGTACGTCACAACGAAAGACAACGTCGAAATCTTCTACAAGGACTGGGGTCCGAAGGATGCGCAGCCGATCGTCTTCCATCACGGCTGGCCGTTGTCTTCCGACGACTGGGACGCGCAGATGCTCTTCTTCGTGCAGAAGGGTTATCGCGTGATCGCTCATGACCGGCGCGGTCATGGCCGCTCGACGCAAGTCTCGGAAGGGCACGACATGGACCACTACGCGGCGGACGCCTTCGCCGTCGTCGAGGCGCTCGACCTGCGCAATGCGGTGCATATCGGCCATTCGACGGGCGGCGGCGAAGTGGCGCGCTATGTGGCGAAGCACGGCGAACCGGCGGGGCGCGTGGCCAAGGCCGTGCTCGTCAGCGCCGTGCCGCCGCTCATGCTCAAGACCGAAGCGAATCCCGAAGGTCTGCCGCTCGACGTGTTCGACGGCTTTCGGAAGGCGCTCGCCGACAACCGCGCGCAGTTTTTCGTCGATGTTCCCGCGGGCCCGTTCTACGGATTCAATCGTCCGGGCGCGACCGCGCATCAGGGCGTGATCCAGAACTGGTGGCGCCAGGGAATGATGGGTAGCGCGAAGGCGCACTACGACGGCATCAAGGCGTTCTCCGAGACGGACCAGACGGAAGACCTGCAATCCATCTCCGTGCCGACGCTCGTGCTGCATGGCGAGGACGATCAGATCGTGCCCATCGCCGATGCCGCGCTCAAGTCGATCAAGCTGCTCAAGAACGGCACGCTGAAGACGTATCCCGGCTTCTCGCACGGCATGCTGACGGTCAACGCGGAAACGCTCAACGCCGACCTGCTCGCGTTCATTCAGTCCTGAACGACAGGTTCAGGCGACCCATGCCGGGCTCGCGCAAGCGAGCCTGCGCTGCACGCGGCGGCGCGCGGGTCCGTGAGGAGTCCGCGGCTGCCGCGTTCGTCATTCAGGCACCGCTGCGTGCCACCGCGCCCCGGCCGCCGGGCGCATGTTCCCCCGAATACAATTCCAGTCCGAGCTCGCCCTAAGCTGCGCCGCTCCCGCTTAAGCACGCGCTTCATCCATTTCCGTTGCCGCGTCCCCCCTATTTACGGGTGGGCGACGCAGAACGGTATCAGCGTATTGTTGTGTCAGCTCGCGTACGACGGCGGCGCGCCCTCGACGGCATCACGCCGGCACCGTTGCAGCGAGCGAGCGTCAGCCTTCGGCCGAGGCGGCACGCGCGGCAGACGCCCACCAAGCCCGGACGCGGCACATCATCAAAAAATAATGGGAGACATCATGAGCGGTACGAATTCGGGAACCCTGGTTCATCGCTTTCTACACTGGGAGCAAGCGCAACCCGACGCGATCTATCTGACCGAACCGACGCCGGACGGACACGTCGTCGACTATACGTGGAAGGACGTCGGCGACGAGGCGCGGCGCATGGCCGGCTGGCTGCGCTCGTTACAGTTGCCGCCAGGCAGCTCTATCTCCATCGTCGGCAAGAACAGCGCGCACTGGATCATCGCGGATCTGGCCATCTGGCTCGCCGGGCACGTTTCGGTGCCGCTCTATCCCACGATCAATCCCGATACCGCCCAATACGTCTTCGAGCATTGCAACGTGCGCGTGGTATTCGTCGGCAAGCTCGACGGCGTAACCGACGCATGGAACGCCATCCGCAAAGTGGTTCCCGCGAACGCGCGGCTCGTCGGCCTGCCGATGTCGCCGCCCACGCCCGATGCGTCGTGGTGGAGCGATATCGTCGCCGATACCGCGCCGCTCGAAGACGTGCATCTGCCGTCGCCCGACGAACTCGCGACGATCATCTACACCTCGGGCAGCACCGGGCGTCCGAAGGGCGTCATGCACAGCTTCGGCACCATCTACGCCTACGCCACGCGTTCCGGCGACTTCGGCGGCTACACGCCGGCCGACCGCGTGCTCTCCTATCTGCCGCTCGCGCACACGGCGGAGCGTTCCTTCGTCGAGGCGAATTCGCTCTACAGCGGCTTTCGCGTGTTCTTCAACGACAGCCTCGCCACGTTCGTGCAGGACTTGTTGCGGGCGCGGCCCACGGTCTTCATCTCCATGCCGCGCCTGTGGACCAAGTTCTACCAGGGCATCTGCGCGAAACTGCCGCAAGAGCAACAGGCGGTGCTGCACACGGACACGCCCGAAGCCGCCGCGCTCAAGCGCCAGATACTGACCATGCTCGGCCTCGACGCAACGCGGCTCGCGTTCACCGGCTCCGCGCCGCTGCCGGAGCAGATTACGAACTGGTATCGCGCGCTTGGGCTCGAACTGCTGGACGTCTACGGCATGACGGAGAACTTCTCGTATTCGCACTACAGCCGCCCGGGCCTCGTGCGCCTCGGCTATTCGGGTCAGGCGATGCCCGACGTCGAATGCAAGATCGCCGAGAACGGCGAGATTCTGCTCAAATCGCCGACCATGATGCTCGGGTACTATCGCCAGCCTGAACTGACCGCCGAGAGTGTCACGGAGGACGGATTCTTCAGGACGGGCGATCGCGGCGAGCTCGATGAGATCGGCCGGCTGAAGATCACCGGTCGCGTAAAGGAGATCTTCAAGACGAGCAAGGGCAAATACGTGGCCCCGGCGCCGATCGAGAACCGGCTGGGTCATCCGAAGGTGGAAGCGGTCTGCGTCACGGGACCGGCGTTCGCGCAACCGTTCGCGCTCATGATGCTGTCGGCGGCGGGACAGGGCGACCTCGAAGCCCCCGCGACGCGCGAAGCGATGCGGGCGGAATTGCGCGCGTTGCTGGACAACGTGAATGCGACGCTGGAAGACCACGAGAAGCTGGACTTCATCGTGGTCGTGAAGGATTCATGGCGGATCGACAGCGGCCTGCTCACCCCAACGATGAAGATCAAGCGCGGCAGTATCGAAGAACATTACCTGTCGGCTGCCCGTGCGTGGGCCGAACTCGGGCAATCGGTCATCTTCGAGGACGAAGTCCTGCAGGCGCAACACTGACGCTGGGAGCATCGCTCAGAACGCCGCGCGCTTGCGAAAGCGCGCGGCGTTTTGCGTTAGCGGCAGTTGCCCGCCATGTCGAAGAGCCATAGCCGTTGGCCGGAAAACTGCCGACCGGCGACGTGCCGACCTGCACCTTGTCATGCGCGTCCGGAAGATTGACGGGGAACGCGTGGGCGCTGTCATTCCAGGTGTTGGCCATCTGCCGGCCGCCCGGCGCGAATTCCGCGCCCCACGCAAAGTCCGCCTGTTGCAGGCCGCCACGCGCGGCATATTCCCATTCGGCCTCGGTCGGCAGCCGCTTGTGCGCCCAGCGCGCATAGGCGAGCGCATCCTCGTACGACACCTGAACCACCGGATGATTTTCCTTGCCGACGATGCTGCTGTCAGGCCCGGCCGGATGCCGCCAGTTCGCGCCGGGCACGAACTTCCACCAGCGCGTGTAGTCGTTAAGCGGCACGGGGGCGTCCGTGCCGGCAAAGACGAGCGCGCCGGGCACGAGCGTGCTCTCGGGCGGACGAGGCGTGCCCGGCGGCAACTGCACTTGCAGATCTTCTCAGCGAGGCTTGCGCTCGGCCGTGGTCACATAGCCCGTCGCCGCGACGAAGCGGGCGAACCCGGCATTGGTGACATCGTGCCGGTCGGTCCAATAACCGCCGAACGTTTCATGCTGTCTACGATGGTTGTTCGCCCGCCGGACGGGCGGCGAGTCGGTGCCGGCAAGCCGATGCCGCGAGCCCGATGCGCAATGTTCGCGTCGCTGCCGGCGCCGGCGATGCGGCACGTTACGAGATTAGCGATGCTGACCAACGCGCCGCCTCCTCTGAAATAGCGGGCGGCGCGTGTAGTCCTTGCGTGGCCTTCGCTGCGAGCGAAAGCGCCTTTGCTCAGAACTGCTCGTCCCGCAGTGCGAGCACGCCGTCGTCGCCTCGTGCGCTCAGAATCGCGACTTCGAGCGTCAGGGCGCGCGGCAGAACGTGCGTCGCGTAGAAATGCGCCGTCGCCTCCTTCGCGCCGCAGAAGAGCGGATCGCCCGCTTGCGGCGCCGATGCGGCCATGAGCGCGCGCGCCATCTGCCAGCCGCACAGCACGGTGCCGGAAAGCATCAGATAAGGCACGCTGCCCGCGAAGACCGCGTTCGGGTCCGACTTGGCATGCGTCAAGATGAAGTCGATCGCACGCGCGAGCGCGGCGCGGCCCGCACCGAGATGGCCGTGCATCGCCGCGAACGCCGGGCGAACGCCGAACGCCGGATGCGCGCGCAATGCGCCGAGCGTCTGGTCGATGCGCGCCAGCATTTGCGTCGCGACCGCGCCGCGATCGCGCAGCGTCTTGCGGCCGAGCAGGTCGTTCGCCTGAATCGCCGTGGTGCCTTCGTAGATCGGCAGAATGCGCGCGTCGCGATAGTACTGCGCCGCGCCGGTCTCCTCGATGAACCCCATGCCGCCGTGCACCTGAATGCCGATGCTCGTCACTTCCACCGACAGCTCCGTGCTGTAGCCCTTGACGATCGGGACGAGAAATTCGTAGATCGCGCGGTGTTCGGCGCGCACGGCGTCATCGGCATGGTGCTGCGCGATATCGTGATGCGAAGCCGCTGCGTAGGCGAGGGCGCGCGCGCCTTCCGTGAGCGCGCGCATGGTGGCGAGCATGCGCTTCACGTCCGGATGGCGGATGATCGGAACCGCCCGCTCCGACGAGCCGTCCACCGGGCGGCTTTGCACGCGTTCCTTAGCATACGCGGCCGCCTTCTGGTAAGCCCGGTCCGCCATGCCGATTCCCTGCAGGCCGACAGCGAAGCGCGCCGCGTTCATCATCACGAACATGTATTCGAGGCCGCGGTTTTTCTCGCCGATGAGAAAGCCCGTCGCGCCGCCGCCATCGCCGAATTGCAGCACTGCCGTCGGGCTCGCCCGGATGCCGAGCTTGTGTTCGAGCGAGACGCAGTGCACGTCGTTGCGCTTGCCGGGCGAGCCGTCCGCGTTCGGGAGGAATTTCGGCACCAGAAAGAGCGAGATGCCCTTGATGCCCTCGGGCGCGTCCGGCGTGCGCGCCAGCACGAGATGGACGATATTCGACGCCATGTCGTGCTCGCCCCACGTGATGAAGATCTTGGTGCCGAACACGCGATACGCGCCGTCTTCCGCCGGTTCGGCGCGCGCGCGCAGCAGGGCGAGATCGGAGCCGACCTGCGGCTCGGTCAGGTTCATGGTGCCGGTCCACTCGCCGCTGATCAGCTTGGGCAGATACCGCGCCTTCTGCTCGGCGGAGCCCGCGAGCAGCAAGGCGTCGATGGCGCCGTCGGTGAGCGACGGGCAGGTGCCGAACGACAGGTTGGCGGCCATCAGCATTTCGAGGCACGGCGCGGCGATCAACTTGGGCAGCCCCTGGCCGCCGAACTCCACGGGATGCATCAAGCCTTGCCAGCCGCCTTTCACGAACTGCGCGAACGCCTCGGCGAACCCTGGCGACGCGCTCACTTCGCCGTCGCGCCAGACGGGAGGCTGACGGTCGCCCGCCGCGTTCAACGGCGCAAGCACTTCGCCGCACAGCCTCGCGCCTTCTTCGAGAATGGCCCGCGCCGTGTCGCGGGTTGCATCGGCGCAACCGGGCAGCGCGGCGACCGTATTGAGTCCGGCGAGCTCGGTCATCACGAACATCATGTCGCGGATGGGCGGGGTGTAGCTCATGGTTCTTCCTGAGTGGTCTGAGGGCATGACGACGCCGGCCTCAACCCGATTGCGATCGTGGCGGACGAGGCGGACAAGGCGGACGATGATTTCGCGGCCGAGCCGGTTCTGACCGGCATGGTGGCGCATCGGACCGACGCTGCCGCCCCTCGAAACGAGGGGTGAACGCGCGCGGGCCACTGCCTATAGTCGGAGCGGACATGTCGCGGGCCGCAGCGCGCGGCCGCCATCATCGGGGGAAGGAATGCTTTAACGGATCGTCCAGCGACACTGGCCGGGCACGACTGCTTGGTCCGCGTGAAGCGGCCGCGGGGCCTTCGCAAGGCGCCGGAGCAGGCTCACTCCGTGGCGCTCGTCACGGCGTTGAAGGAGACCGGCCGCAGCATTCTGGAAAACGAAGGACGCGAAGCGCTGACGGCGTTGCGCGTGGCGGAAAGCGCGGGCGTCGCCATCGGTTCGCTCTACGAATACTTCGCGACGATGGATGCGCTGATCGGCGCGGTGTTCGACGACTACCGCAACGAATCGCGCGATGAGCTGCTCGCGGGCATCGCGGCATTGCTGCCAGGCGCGACGCTGTTCGACGGCATCCCCGAGCGGGACTTTGCCGCCGCGCACGCCGCCGCCCGGCAGTCGCAGTTCGCGCAGCTTGACGCGCGGCTGTCCGGCTAGCACCAGTTGATGCACGGGCTTGCCGGCAAGCATGACGGTCCATTCCTGCCACAGGCCCGGCACGCCGGCCATTCGCGCGTAGGCGAGCTTGGTGCCGGTCTCGCGCAGCAGCAAGTAATCGAACTTGGCGCCGTTCGCGCCGCCGATCAGATGAACGGTGGTGACGCACCAGCCGGCGTCGAGCTGTCGCTGATGCCGGGATGCTGACGCCGAAGACCGGACTCGGCGTGCATCGCAAGAAGATGCTGCTCGATCCGGCTTTCAACGTGCGCTCGATTCACTAAGACGAACTCGTGCGGCTGGTTCTCGTCAAGGCGGAGGAAATCTGGCATCTGGGCACGACGCCGGCATGGATGGCGCGCTTCCAGTCGGAAATCCGCGTGCGGGACGCGGAAAAGGCGCGGTTCATGGTGCTTCACCCGCTGCTTGCGCTGCCCCGCGCGATGGTGCCCGAACGGCCCGACTCTCTCGCCGCACCGGACACGCCGTATCTGCTGGCAAGAATGATTCACGCGCTGCTCACGACCGAATCACGGTGAAGGCGCGGCCTTCCGTACCGCGCTCGCCGGTCGCGCCCCCTATTCACGAGGGGGTGAGGCATCGGGTAATGCGCCTATGCTTGCCGTGGCAAGAGGACCGTGGGCGACGGCGTTTCGCGGTACGAATGGTTTCAGGTTCGACAGCGGGCGCGCGTTGCAGGTCCAGCGTTGAAGAACATCTGCCGCGTCTGCATCGGCTGGCGCGGTCATTTCAGGGGAAACATGTTGAAGAATTTGAAGAAATACCTCCTTCTGCCGGTGTTGTGCGCGACGGTGGCTCTAGCGCATGCGCAAGCCGCGAGCGGCGTTCCCGCGAGCGCGGACGCCGCCTCCGCCCCTCGTCAGCAAGACAAGACCGCTGATCGCGCGCTGCGCAAGGACGTCATCCGCTCGCTCACTCGCACCAAGGGGCTCAACACTGCGCGCATTACGGTGCGAGTGAAGAACGGCGCCGTGATGCTGCAAGGGTCCGTCGCGGACCAATCGGAGATCGATGTGGCAACGCGCGCGGCGTCGAACACGCCGGGCGTCACGTCGGTCAAAAACAGCCTCACCATTCAGGGGCCGATGGGTAGCGAGTAGGTAGCGAGTAGGTAGCGAGTAGGCAGCGAGTAGGCCGGCTTTCGCCCGCGTGACGAACAGCGCGAGCACAAAGAAAAAAGCCCGTCGCAATGCGACGGGCTCTTCGCTTCGATGCCGCCAGCAGCGTCAGTCGGCAGTCGTCGCGAGTTCGAGGCGCAGTTCGTTCATCGACATGACGACGCCCGTCGGCGAATTGTCGCCATTCACGCGCACGAGCGAGACGACGACTTGCTTCAGCTCTGCGGGCGTCAGGCCTCGCAGCGCATCATTCGCCGGGAGCATCAGCGTGCCGCCCGCATGGTGCATGGCCGCCGACACTTCGAACGGTCCAATCGTTCCGACGAAGCGCGCTTGCGCGCTCGGATCGGCGTCGCCGGCAGACGGCAAGTTGACGTACACGTTATAGAAATAGCCGCCTTGCTTGCCGAGCGACGTGACCGTCACAGTGTCGAGCACGATCTTCGCGAACTTGGCCTGACCGGGCGCTGCCTGGGCGTTCGGGTTGGCGTTCGTGGCCGCGGGAGTCGTCAACGTCGACGTCACCGCGGTTTGCAGCGCCGTCACATCCGACGATGCCAGCGAGACCGCCGCGCTCACCGAATGCTCGCTGAGCTTGAGATTTGCCACGCCGCCGAGCGAGCGGCGACCGTTCCCGATGGAGCGGGGCCCGGTCGCGCTGAAGTTGCCGATGGCCGGACGCGTGCGGATCGGCGGAATCTGCGCCTGCACGCGGATGATTCTGCCCACCTGCGCGCTCGGCGGCATGGACGTCGGCAACGAGTTGTTCGCGTACGAATAGCCCAGCGCCGAAGGCTGATACGTCTTCGACTTCGCTATCGTGAGTCCCGACGCATACGTGAACGAGCCGTTCCAGTACGAATCCGTCGGCGACGGATAATTGGTTCGCGCGAGGCCCGCCCATCCGTCGAACAGGCGGTCGACGTTTGCGTGATGCAGATAGAAGATAGGATCGGTCGGCGACTGCATGTCGGCCATCCATCCACCGATAATGTCGTGCACCGGATTGTGCGGCGCATTTTCGAACGACGCTTCGTAGGAATTGCTGGTGCCGCGCTGGAAGTTATTGACCTGCGTCGAAAAGGGCGCCATGGTCAGCGCGTTATAGACGTTCGAGTTCTGGCGGCCCGACACATACAACGGATTACCCGTCGCGCTATCGAGAAACTCGCTCGGAATGGTCGGATGCGCGTAGTAATCCCAATAAGGCAACGTGAGCGAGCTGTCTCCGCTTACGGTTCGCAGTTGCTGCTCGAAATAGTAGAGATAGCCCCGGTGCCATGCAAAGAAGTACGGGGCCATGTGCGGGCAATAGTTCAGGTGAACATTCACCCAGTACGTCCAGGATGTCGGCTTGCTGGCGTCGGTGACGGCCTTCATCAACTTGATCGCGTTGAGAAACGACGCATACTGCGGCGTCGTTTTGAACGTTTGCCATTCCACCCGGACATGGCCCGTGGTAGCGGTCATGCCGGGAATGGGAAGCGACATTAACGCCGCAGCGGACGCGGAGCTTTTCAGGAAGGTCCGGCGGCTATAGGGGTTCTTTGCCATATTGATTCTCCTACGGCTAAATCGATGTTTGGTGCGAGGGGACGCGTTAGGGCCGTGTGCACCGGCAGATGCACAGGCGAAGTCATGAGTGCGGTATCGGACCGACCGGACATACGATACCCGTCATCGCGCGCGCGGTGCGCCGCAGTTGCCGCCCGAATGTGGCACGGCGCACACTATGCAGTTCTGCGAAGCCGCCCGTGAAGGGCATTTGTAGGAAAGAGCCGGAGGAGGGCGCAATCGGACCGCTGCGGTCGCGGCAGTGCGCCGCGGCTCTCGCGCAACACTTTGTCCGTGTGCGCTTCAAGAAATCCCACGCTGACTGGGAGGTGAGAAGCGCGCCGGCCCGCTCTGCGCTTGTATTGGTTCTATTGAGCGGCGGGCCTTAGGCGCGTTCAGTCGTTGTCAAGCTCGGCGTTCGCATCATTGCGCACGAAGCCGGCATCGTGTAATTGGAAGGTATCGTGCGGCAGGCGTTCACGGTCGACCGCCGTCACGCGCCACACGACGCCTTGCGATGGGGACCAGATCACGAGCGGCAAGCGGTCCTTTTCGCTCCAGCAGACGCGATGCGTCTCGCCCGCCTGCTCGATCCCATACCACCGGCAGCTCGACAAGGGCGCGTCGGTGTCCGGCGGCGCCTCGGCCGGCACGATGCGGTACGCGCCGACCGGATGCCGCAATCCGTGCGAGAGATCGAACCAGTCCGAAAAGCGCCCCAGACGCACGAGGTTGTTCCGGTCGATGCGCGTCGTGATGCGCTTGTCGTAGTCGACGACGATCATCTGATAATCGTTCGGATCCGACGCGTCGCGAATGACGTACGTGTCGACGGCATCGTCGGTGCGGCGGCGCAGGCGCGACTCGCCATCGCGCCACACCTGCATCGTGTGAAGCCCATCGCGCGCCGAATACTTCGCCGTGAAGTGGAGCGTCGGCGGCTCGCCTTGCGCGGAAAACGCGGACTCGAACGTCGGCGCATGCGCCTTTTTCGGCGAGCCGTGCGCGGGAAAACAGATCAGAAACGCGCCGCACAGCGATGCGAGCATCGCCGCGCGGCCGCGCTTAATGGCGAATGGCCTTGGCATAGTCGAAGTAGCGATAAGTCTTGTTGTCCACGGTCAGGTCCTTGACCGCGAGGTTGATCGTGTAGGTGCCCTGTGCAAGAGACGTGTCGGCGGTGGCGCCGGTCGGGTCCGTGGGCAGCTCGAAGCGCAAGCCCGTGGCGACCGAAGGCGGCGCGACCACCGACGCCGCCACGCTCGGCGTCGCGCTGCTCGCGGCATTCTTGAGCGATTCGTTGATGATGCGCCCGTCCGCCTGCGGCATCGAAAGGCCGAGCAGATACGCGACCGTCGGCGCGACATCGACGTTGCCGGTCGGCGTGCTGACGACCGTCGACGGCTTGAACGACGGACCGTTCGCGATCAGCGTGTTGTGCACGTCGTTGATGCCGAAGCTGCCGTGCATGCCGCGCTGTCCGCCCACGCTTTCGAACTCGATGCCCGGCATGCCCTGGACGCTCGTCTGGTCGTCCCATGTGAAGCTCGCGACCACGTCCGGCTGGCCGTTGTTCTGGCGCTGGGCGTTCTCCAGGTTCACCATCGACATCGGCAGGGTGCCCGGCAGGTTGCCGTAGCGGCTATCGACGAAGATCGCGCCGAACTCTTCGCGCTGTTGCAGCACTTGCACGAGCTTGCGGATGGTGGCGGGATCGTGGCCCGGCACGTAGAAGTAGTCGGAGCCGCCGTTCGCCGCAATGACGATGCCGTTCGCCGGCAAGCTGCCGACCGCCGGGACCTTGAAGCTGGCGACGGGCGCGGGCAGGCTCGCGCTGATCGCCTGATATTTCGTGTTGGCCGCGCCGCACAGCGTGCCGGTCGTGTCGTTCTTCACGGGCACGGTGGCCGTGCCGTTCGCCGTCAGACCGTACATGGCCGAGGTGACGCAGGCGGAACCGTCGTAGGCGTTGAAGCCGCGGAAGGTGAGAAGGTCGGCCGAGCGCACGTCGCCGGAGAACGAGTAGCCGTTGGCGTTGACGGCGCCGAGCGCGGCGGCGTCGCTGCCGCTCGTCGAGCCGTTGACGGGGCTGCCCGAAGGCGGCGTCGCGGACGGCGTGATCGCGCGCAGCGGATATAGCGCGAGCGGACCCGACACGGTCGAATGCCCGTGGTCCGACACGACGACGATATTGGTGGTCTCGTAGAGATTGTTGGCTTTCAGGCCTGCGATCAGCTCGCCGAGTCGCGCGTCTTGCGAACGCAGGCCGGCCTTCATGTTCGACGTGCCGGGACCATAGCCGTGCTCGACGTTATCCGGCGTGCGGAACCAGATGAGCGACAGCATGGGCTGCTTCTTCGGCAGGATGTATTGCGTGAAGACGGACATCATGTACTTGTTGGCCGCGTCTTCCGGCGCGCCCTGCGTCGTGTCGGCGCTGTCGCGCGCGGCGACCGTGAGCTTGGCCGCAGGATCGTAGGCCGTCGTGTTGAACGTGACGTAGCCGGCGCGCGCGGTCGGATCGCCGTTGGTGGAAGCGAGCGTGACCGCGTCGTTGCCGGAATAGCCGAACACGGTGTTCTTCGGCACGGCGATGTTCGCGGCCTGGAGTTCGGACACGAGGCTGCGCGGCTGCACGGTGTTTTCGTCGAGGAAGTAGCCGCCCTGATTCAAATTCTGGATGTATGCCGCGCCGGATTTGCCGATGGCGGCCGTCACCATGCCGGCAGCTTGCGCGGTGGCGAACAGGCTTTTGACGAGCAACAGCTGGCCGCCGTAATAGTTATTGAGCGTGGTCAGGACTTGATAGTCCTCGGTGAACACCGGATCGACATAATCCTGAGCCCCGCCCGTAGCCGACTTGCCGACGGGAATGGTGTTCGTCGCGCCTTGCGGCGGCGTCCAGAACGTGTTGCCGTAGAAGCCGCTCGTCTTCGGAAACGAGCCCGTCGCAAACGACGAGCCGTTCATCATCGTGAAGGTCGGATACGTCGAGTGATTGTCGGTGAAGTTGACGCCGGCCTGACGGAGCGCATAGAGATTCGGCGTATCGGCCTGGGTGACCGAGTCGGGGCGCAGTCCATCCCACACCATGATGACGGTGCGCGTTGCCTGCTGAGGGTTCGGATGCGACGCGTCGTGACCGCCGCAACCGAGTAGAGACACACTGCCCACCAGGGCCATTGACCAGAAACGCAGGCTCGCCATTCGATTCGCTCCGTTAGTCTTAGACATCGTTTAGAGGAGCGAGGCTAAAGACGCCGGATTACAAGGAAGTGACAAAGCTTGCGATTGTGGGATTTCGGCGTTGAATGGATTACGGAAGCCATACGTTTGGCTGGACGTCGCGTGGACAGAGGGGCGTTACTTCGGCCGAGCGAGGGATGGGTCGGTGGTCAGCCTGTGCGAGTGCGCCTGGAGCGATGATGGATGTCGTAGAGGGCGTGGCGTTCGGCGTAGCTTCCGTGCGCAATGTGCTCTCGCTGAATGCGGTCGTATGCGATTGGTAATGTAAGCCTTGCATTTGCTGCGTGAGCGATACAAACACCGGTCAGCCAGTGCGAAGCCGCGAGAAGGGACAACCAGCCGAGGCCCGAACCACGTTCCGCCATCGGCATAGCTAGTTGACATAAGGTTTATTAACGTCGCACTGGCTGTAGGCCCTAGATCAAAGTGTCGCGTTCTGGCATAAGTTCATCGTCAGACGAGGGTGTCTAGGAACGCAGACCTTGAATACGACTCGGACATCTCAATGACGATGCCCGCACCAGGCCGGCATCTTCTACTCAAGCTCCACGTTCAAGGCGTTCCCGACCTCGAACGCGAACGCAGACTACAACTGAATGCTGCGACTGCCCTTGGAAGAACACCGAACCCGCGTTCGGAGGCACGCTGAGTCGACGGCACTTCAACACGTTGATCGACCACGCCGATAGTAGCAGCGTTTTTCCGGCCAGCGTGCTCAGTTCAGGCACGGTCGCAAGTGGCGGCAACGTTACGCGCCAAGAATGATTAGCGGCGAGCGCATCGCTTAAGCATGCGACTCGCAACCGAAAGCCCCTTCCCGCTAGCGGTCTTCATCGGCTCCCCAATGCGCATGGCCGCGTCAAAAACCGAGCCCGAAAAAAGCAGCCCCACGAACTGGCTGTTCATCTCTCGCGTCCGCGCTCAAGCCCACAGCCTTCGCGGGTAAACGATAGTGACATCGGCCGATGTGTCGTCCATATTTATTTCGTTTTCCTGATGTAATTAACATAAGCGAACTTGGAGGGACACATGGTAGACAGATTCTTTACACGGGCCTCTAGCCGTGCGCTGGCTGCATGCAGTGCGACCTTGTTGATGCTCGTCGCGCCACTGGCGTCGGCGGACAGACCGGATGCCGAAGCACGAGATGGATGGGTCGCTACCTGGACCGCCAGTCCCGATCGCAACAACAACATCACGACGCCGCAGAACTTCCCCGCCGCGACGACCATTCGTCAGATCGAGCATGTGAGCGTCGGCGGCGATCACGTGCGCGTGAGGCTCACCAACGAGTTCGGGACCGCGCCCGTGACCGTGGGACCGGTTCATATCGCGCTAGCGGCGGGCGGCGCGAAGATCGCGCCCAACACCGACCGCACGCTGACGTTCGGCGGCAAGACCACGGTGACGCTGTATGCGGGCGCGCCGATTCTGAGCGATCCCATCGAGATGCGACTCGCGCCCTTGTCGGATGTCGCGATCAGCTTCTTCCTTCCCGACGCCACGCCCGCCTATACCGTGCATCAGCTCGCGGTGCAAAACGCTTATGTGTCGAGCGGCGACAACACCGCCGCGCCCGACCAGCCGTCTCCTCACAAGTACACCAATCGCTTCTTTTTATCTGCGATCCTAACCGATACGGATCGCCCGACGCGCGCGGTCGTCACCTTCGGCGATTCGATCACGGACGGCTATGCGTCGACGGTCGATGCGAACCGCCGCTGGCCCGACAATCTCTCCGCGCGCCTCAACAGCGCGGGGCCGCGGCGCGGCTACGCGGTGCTGAACCAGGGCATCAGCGGCAATCGCGTGGTGAGCGACGGCGCGGGCGTGAGCGCGCTCGCGCGGTACGACCGCGACGTGCTGAGTCAGTCGGACGTCAAATGGGTCGTGTTCCTCGAAGGCATCAACGACATCGGCTGGCCGAACACCGCGCTGGACCCGTCCGGGCGCGTCGTGTCGGCGGAAGAGATTATCGACGGCTACCGGCAGATCATCGCGCGTACGCATCTGCGCGGCATCAAGATCATCGGCGGCACGCTGACGCCCTTTCGCAATGCGCTTCAGGGCACCGCCAACGAAGGCTACTGGACGCCGCAAAAAGAAGCCATCCGTCATGCGGTGAACCACTGGATTCGCACGAGCGGGGCCTTCGACGCAGTGGTCGATTTCGATGCGGTGCTGCGCGATCCGGCGCATCCCAACGACATGCAGGCCGTGTACGACAGCGGTGACCATCTGCATCCGAACGACGCCGGCTATGTCGCGATGGCCAACGCCATCGACCTGTCCTTGCTGTTGCGCGGCAACGGCGACCGCAACGGTGACCGAGGCGATTGACGCGCATGAAAGGGCGATGGTCGCGGTAGCGTGCGCGCTGCTGCGACTATCGCGCGTTATCCGCCCAGGCGCGGAATCTGCCGCCAGCATTGCCCTTCCCGATTCCCCGCAATCACGCTCTCCTGCCCCGCCCTCCCCTGCGCGTCCAGCACGAACTCACGCGGCCCGACATACTATCGAGCCTGACATCGCGCATGCTGCTTGTCATACCATCGTCCTTCTGATCGGCGACGATCATGGCCTGCGCCCGCCGGACAACACATGGGCGTTCCTCGACCCCTTCACGGAAACCGAACATGACCATTCTCGTCACAGGCAGCACCGGCGTCGTCGGCAGTCAGATACTCGATCATCTCAAGGCGAGCGGCGCGCAAGTGCGCGCATTGACGCGTACGCCCGAGAAGGCGCAGTTGCCCGAAGGCGTCGTGGCTGTGCGTGGCGAGCTGTCCGACATCGACGGCTTGCGCGACGCGCTGAAAGACGTGAGCACGCTGTTTCTGCTTGCGCCGAACGCGCCCGACGAATTGACGCAAGCCATTCAGGCGCTGTGCATCGCGCGCGATACGGGCGTGAAGGGCATCGTCTATTTGTCGGTATTCAAGGCGATGGAGTACGCGGACGTGCCCCACTTCACCAGCAAGTTCGCGGCGGAAAGGATGATCGAGCAGTCCGGCCTGCCTGCGACCATTCTGCGGCCCGCGTACTTCATGCAGAACGACGTTCGGCAGAAAGAGCCGCTCTTGACGCAAGGCGTCTACGCCATGCCCATCGGCGCGAAAGGCATTTCGATGGTCGATGTGCGCGACATCGGCGATGCCGCGGCGCGCGAGTTATTGCGTCGCGAAGCGGCGAGCGAGCCGCTGCCGCGCGAGCTATACGAACTCGTCGGCCCGGACTCGGTGAACGCGGACTTCGTCACGGCCGCCTGGGGCGACGCGCTCGCGCGGCCCATTCGCTACGGCGGCGACGACATCGACGCGCTCGAAGCCCGGCTCAAGGGCGCAGCGCCCGCGTGGCTCGCCCTCGACATGCGTCTCATGATGCAGCGTTATCTGGAGGACGGCGCGGTCGCGACGCCGCCACAGATCGAGCGCATGACGTCGCTTCTCGGGCGTGCGCCGCGGTCGTATCGCGACTTCGCGGCCGAGACCGCGAGCGAATGGGCAAGCCGATAGCGCGTCTTCGCCGACCGGCGCGGCGCGACGCGCAGGCCGCCGCGCTGCGGCATGAAGATTGCGTTACACGGCACCGGCCTGCATGACTTCTTGCGGGTGACCATCCTATTTCCGAGAGGACCTATGAAGACGGCAAAGATGAGCATTCTCGTTTCCGCACTGGTGCTGGCCGTATCGAGCGGCGCGTTCGCGCAAGGTTCGGGCGGCGGCCTGCCGGGCGGCAACGGCGCGGGCCAGGGCGGCGTCGGCGTCGGCACCCCGAACGGCAACGGCGAAACCGGCTCGCCGGCCGGCCCGACGGGCAAGCATGCTACGCGCAAGCACTCGAAGAGCAAGAAAGCGAACGTCTCGGGCGATGGCTCCACGGGGTCGAGCGGCTCGACCGGCTCGGCCACGACGACGCAATAACCGGAAGCCGCGAGCCGCCTGCGCTGGCGATATCCGCGGCGCAGCGGTTCGCTGTATCGGGCGGGAGCGCAGCATCGACGCGCGCAGGCCAGCGGCATGCAGAGTCGTAAAGACCTGCGACTAGCGACCGGCACGGGCCTACAGGGGCGCTCACAAACCGCCCGACTCCACGCGCCGTGCCGAGGCCGCCAGGCGGCCATACGGGCGCATCGAGATCCATTTCAGCGCAGCGCAGACTGCGCGGAACATGCCCACAATGACAACATGGTCGACGCTCCCTCGACAGCACAGAACGTGTCATCGCCATGCGATGCATGACCGCCCCTTCCACGCCCATCGCCTGATCACTTCGCCCCTCACCGGCTGCAACTGAGCGCGAAGCACTGAATTCGCACGCCGTCCCACGTCCGCTTCACGCAATGTCGTTGCGTATCCGCCTCATACATAGCACAGTAACGAAGCCCGCCGGTCCCCGGTCAGCGCGGAGGCCAGACCATGGAAGCAAAGGCAAGAGACCACCCGAAAGGCTCGGGCCCCGACTTCTCGGTTGTGGGAATCGGCGCGTCGGCCGGTGGCGTTCAGGCGCTTTTGCGGCTATTCGAGGCAGCGCCCGCGTCGCCCGGCGTGGCCTTCGTGGTCGTGCTGCATCTGTCGCCGAATCATGCGAGCCATGCGCACGAAGTCATTCAGCGCGTGACGCCCTTGCGCGTGCGCCAGGTGAACCAACCGGTTCTTCTGGAGCCGGACACGGTCTATGTCATCCCGCCCGGCAAGTTTCTTTCGATGATCGACGGCCACCTGCGCCTCAGCGAGCCGGACCTGCCCCGCACGCCGCCGACGTCCATCGACGTCTTCTTCCGCAGCCTGGCCGACGCACACGGCTCGCGCGCGTTCGCGGTCGTGCTCTCCGGATCGGGCGCGGACGGCTCGGTCGGCATCTCGCGCGTGCGCGAGCGGGGCGGCGTCACCATCGCGCAGCAACCGGATGAGGCGGAGTACGGCGAAATGCCTCGCAGCGCGATCGGCACAGGCGATGTCGACCTCGTCCTGCCGCTCGATGAAATCATCCCGAAGGTGCTCGCGCTTTCGCTGAACGCGAAGAAGATCGAGCTGCCCGCGCCGTCCGACGACGAGTCCGCGCACGACGACCTCATGCCGGACGCGCGGTTCGACGCCTTCAACGACGTGCTCGACCTGCTGCGCGCGCGGACCCGGCATGATTTCGCGAGCTACAAGCGCGGCACCATCGTGCGACGCATCGAGCGCCGCATGCAGGTGAACGGACTCGCGACCGCGGCCGCGTATCGCGACTATCTTGCGCGGCATAGCGAAGAAACGCCCAAGCTGCTTGCCGACCTCCTCATCGGCGTCACGAATTTCTTTCGCGACGCGGACGCCTTCGCCTCGCTCGAAAACACGATCATTCCCGACCTGATGCACACGCTTCACGGCCGCGACAAGGTGCGCGCGTGGGTTCCGGCGTGCGCGACCGGCGAAGAGGCTTTCTCGATCGCGATTCTCCTCGACGAAGCCGTCCGCCGTTTGCCGCATCGCGTTCAGGTGACCGTCTATGCAAGCGACATCGACGAGCGCGCCATTGCGGTCGCCCGTTCGGCAAGCTACCCGCTCGCCATCGAGAACGACGTCGGCCCTGCCCGCCTCAGTCAGTATTTCACGCGAGACGGCAACCGCTACCGGCTCGCGAAGTCGCTACGCGATACGGTGATCTTCGCCGTTCACAACCCGTTGCGCGATCCGCCGTTCTCGCGCATCGATCTGATCTCGTGCCGCAACGTGCTCATCTATATGGAACGCCGCGCGCAAAAGCAGGTGCTCGACACCTTCTTCTACGCGTTGCGTCCGCATGAAGGCGTCCTCTTTCTCGGCACCGCCGAATCGGCCGACTTCGCTCAGGAACTGTTCCGCCCCGTCGACAAGCAAAGGCGAATCTACCGCGCGCGGCCCACCGCGGCCGAGCCGGTCGCCACGGCCACGAGCGGACTACTCGCCGAGAAGGATGAAAGCGAGGGCCACGCTTTCCGCGATCAGACCTTCTTCCACGATGCGACGGACGCGCGCCGCGTCGATCCGCGCCTGTCCAGCCAGGCGCGCGCGCTCGACATGTTCGGCCCCGCCGTCGTCGTGATCCGCGCCGACGGCACCATCGTGCATCGCTCAGCGCGCGCCGACACGTTCACCGAAAGCGTCCGGAACACGCGCGTGACGAACCTGTTCGACATCGTGCGCCGCGATGCCGAGGAGCGCGTGCGGCAGGCCGGCGACATGCCCGCCGATCTCTCCGTGTTCAAGAACTTGCGCATTCTGCTTATCGAGGACTCGGAAGAGTCGCTGACCGCCATGGTCGACCTTCTGGCGCTCTACGACGCGCACGTCGTTTCGTCGGCGAACGCGGCGGATGCGCTACAGAAGGCGTCGGAGATGCAGTTCGATCTCGTCGTTACCGATGTCGGCCTGCCGGACATGGACGGCTATCGGCTCGTCAGCGCGCTCAGGAAGCTGCCCTTGTGCGCGGCGATCCCCATTGCGGCGCTGACCGGCCGTCCCATCACGCAGGAAGAAGCGCTCGCGCAAGAGGCCGGATGCGACACATGTCTTGCGAAGCCGTTCAATTTGCAGGCCCTCGCGGATGTCGTCCACCGGCTCCGGCCGGGGCGATAAGTCCAACGCTCCGCGCGCGCGAGCGCCAGGCGCTTGCTTGCAAGAATTGCCCGGATTCGCCATGAAAAGCGCTGGGTCCACCGGCTTCGACGGTCCGTAACCCCGTAATACTCGGGCTTTTGCGCATCACGAATAACAGGCCCGATCCTTGCTCATACAAAAGCGTGGTCACCCCCACGTAACCGATAGGAGAAACACCATGAACAAGGACCAGGTCAAGGGTACTGCCGAGAAGGTGAAGGGGAACGTCAACGAAGCCGTCGGCAACATGACAGGCGACACCAGCCAGGAAGTGAAGGGTCAGGTGCAGCAGGGCGTAGGCGAAGCCCGCAAGCAGTACGGCGACGTGAAGGAAGACGTCAAGAAGGACCAGCGCTAGCCGCAGCCCCGCAGCCATGCGGGTTTGAACAACGAGCCGCGTGCCCGACAGACGCGGCTTTCGCACATATGGGGCGCGGCGTAATGCGCGATGATTTTGAAGTTTCTCCCAAGTGTGCGATCTGGACACGCCGCCGATGCCACGGCGGGATGCCGCGCGTGCTTGTGGTCGACGACTATGTCGATACGGCCGACGCCATCGGGATGGTGCTCGCCGTCGATGGCTTTCCGACCCAAGTCGTTTATAGTGGCCGGCAGGCCATCGAGGCGTCGGAACGCTGGCGGCCCGATATCGTGCTGCTGGATATCTGGATGCCGGATTGGTCGGGGTTGCAGGTCGCCGCCTGCCTGCGCGCATCGACCACGCTCACGCAACCGGTACTCGTGGGCCATTCGGCGCTTTCGACACCCGGCGATCTCCAGGCAGCAAGGCAAGCCGGTTTCGATGCCTACTGCGCCAAGCCGACGGACGCGGAAAAACTCGCCCCGTTACTGCGATATCTGTGCGACGCCGACCGTGCTTACAGTGCGCCGCCCACGTGACACATTGAACAGGACTCCATGCAGACCGTGAAGGCCCGAGCGATATGAAACCAACGCACATTCACTCCGAGCCCGTTGCAATAGAAGGCGCCGCCGCCGACCGGGCCGGCGTCTGCCCTGCATAATGCGCGAGGCAAGCATTGGTGTGCGACGCGGCCTCTGGCGCAAGATGGCGGCACTCGTAGCCGCCTCGTTGACGTTCGCCTGCGCGCGCGCGGATGACGCTATTGCCCTGCCTTCCCTGCCTTCCCCGCCTTCCCCGCAGCCGTCGATCGCGCTGTTTTATGGCGCGCCGGTGCCGGTCGGGCAGCTCGCTTCGTTCGATCACGTCGTCGTCGAACCGGACACCGGCTTCGATCCCGTTGCGCATGCGCCGGCTTCCGGCTCGTCGAAGTGGCTCGCCTACGTGAGCGTGGGCGAAGTGACGCCCTCGCGCGCGTACTTCAAGGACATGCCGCCGGCGTGGCTCAAGGGCAGCAATGCGGCGTGGGCGTCGCGCGTCATCGACCAGACCGCGCCCGGATGGCCGCAGTTCTTCGTTCAGCACGTCATCGCGCCGTTGTGGGGCAAGGGCTATCGCGGGTTTTTTCTCGACACTCTGGACTCGTACCAGACGATCGCCACGACCGACGCCGAGCGTTCCCGCCAGCAAGCGGGACTCGTCGCCGTCATTCGCGCGCTGAAGACGCGTTATCCCGATGCGCGGCTCATCTTCAATCGCGGCTTCGAACTGATGCCCGACGTGCACGATCTGGCCTATGCGGTCGCCTTCGAATCGCTGTATCGCGGATGGAATCAGGCGAGAAAGCGTTACGTCGCGGTGCCCGAAGCGGACCGCGACTGGCTGCTGGCGCAAGCCCGGACACTGCGCGAGCGATACGGCCTGCCGGTGCTCTCCATCGACTACTGCCCGCCCGCGGACCGCGCCTGCACGAACGACGCGATCCGCAACATCAGCGCGCAGGGCATCATTCCGTATGTCACCGACGGCGCTTTGCAGACCGTCGGCACCGGCCCGGCGCGCGCGCCATCGGCGACAAATGAAAGCGCCGCGCCGCTCTCCGCCTCGCTGTCCGCATCCGATACCGCCGCCCGGCGCGACGTGCCGCGCACGATCCTCGTCGTGCAGAACGTGCAGCCTGGTGCGAGCCTCAACGTGACCGCCGGCGTGCGTTACGTTTCGATGCCGCTCAACTGGCTCGGCTACCGCGTCGAGTTCGCGGATATCGCGAAGCCGCTGCCCGAGGGCGACTTGTCGAGCCGGTACGCCGGCATCGTCATGTGGCTGGACTCGCCCGCGCCGGATCCCGCGGCGTTTCACGACTGGCTCGAAACGCAGGTCGATCATCACGTGCCGGTCGCGATGCTGACGACATTCGGCATCGACATTCAGGGCGCGCTCGCGCAGAAGCTCGATCTGGTGCCCGTCGCAGGCCGCCCGGGCAATCGTTTGCGCGTCGAATCGATGGACGCGTCGATGATGGGCTTCGAGATGAAGCCGCAGCCCGATCCGCACGACACGACGAATGTGCGCGCCGGCCCGCGCAGCCATTCGCTGCTCAGGCTCGCGTCGGCGGATGCGGGCAACGACTTCGCCATCGACGCCGCCGCCATCACGCCGTGGGGCGGCTACGCGATGCGCCCGTTCGCCGTGTTCGACATGCCGATGGCGAACGAAGCGCGCTGGGTGCTGCAACCCATACGCTTTTTTCGCGCGGCGCTGCGCCTGCCCGACGACATGCCCGCGCCCGATCCTACGACGGAGAACGGCCGGCGTCTTCTGATGACGCATATCGACGGCGACGGCCTCGCCTCGCGCGCCGAATTCGCCGTGAACGGCGGGCCGATGAAAGTCTCGACATCCGCCCCGCCGCAGTATTCCGGCGATGCGCTCTACAATGTCATCCGTCAGTTCGGCCTGCCAACGACCGTCTCCGTCATCGAAGGCGAGATCTCCGACGATGGCCCGTACCCCAAAGATGCGCTGCGCCTGCGCGCGATCGCGCGGGAAATTTTCGCGTTGCCGAACGTGGAGATGGCGAGCCACACGTACACGCATCCGTTGCAGTGGATGCGCGTGACCGGCCTCGGCAAGTCCGGCGGCGATACCGACACGGCCGAGGGCGGCAGCCGCGCGAACTACAACGGCCTGTCCATCGACATTCCCGGCTACCGGTACGACACCGACCGCGAGATCGGCGGGTCGATCCGCTATATCGACCGGCTCGCGCCCGCCGGCAAGCGCGTGAAAGTGCTGCTGTGGAGCGGCGACTGTCAGGTGCCCGCGCCGGTCATCGAGGCGGCGGACAACGCGGGCGTCTACAACATGAACGGCGGCGACACGCTCATCACGAAACGCTATCCGAGCTGGGCCGCCATTGCGCCGCTCGGGGTGGACAAGAATGGCTTTTTTCAGGTGTTCGCGCCGAATCAAAACGAGGAGGCGTACACCGCGCTCTGGCAGGGTCCGTACTACGGTTACGAACGCGTGCTGGAAACGTTCGACATGACCGAGCACCCTATCCGCTTCAAGCCGGTCGATGTCTATTACCACATGTTCTCGGGCACCAAGTACGCATCGGTGAAGGCGTTGTCGGACGTGTATCGCACGCTGTCCGCGCAACCGCTGATGCCTGTCTACGTATCCGAATACGCGCAAAAGGTGCTCGACTTCGAGCGCATGAACATTTCGCGCGACGGCGACTTCTGGCGCATTCACGGCAGCGGCGCGCTGCGCACCGTGCGGCTGCCCGAAGGACGCGCGCCCGATCTCGCGAGCGCCGAGGGCGTGGCGGGCTATCTGCCGGGGCCGGGCGGCGTGTATGTGCATCTGACGGGCGCCGACGCCCGCTTTCGCGTAATCGATGCCGCGCGCGCCGCGAAGCTGCCCTATCTCGCGGAAGCCAACGGCGTGATCGATCACTTCTCGCGCACGGAGCGAGGCTTCTCGTTCGATCTCGCGTCGCACGCCGCGCCGCGCTTCGCCATCGGCGGCGAGGCGCGCGCGAACGCTTGCATCGTGAAGGCGGATGGCCGCCCGCTCGCGCCCGGCACGGCGCAGGGACGGCGCGTGTATTCGCCGTCCGGCTCTGCTCACGCAACGAATCCCGTTCATGTCGATGTCGTCTGCGCAACCTGACCGCCAGCGGCTTTTTTCGCCGTTCGTCGTCGCGGCTTTCGGGCTGCTGGTCGGGCTCATGCTCGTGCTCGCGTTTCCTCGCGAGCGGCTGGAAGAGCGGCTGCTCGAAGGCCGTCAGGTCGACACGCTGACCGTCGCTTATCTTGAAGCGTGGCTGCGCATCGAGCCGGACAATGCCGAAGTCCTGACCGAGCTGACGCAGGAGTATCTGAAAGCGCAGCGCATCGCGGACGCGCAGAGAATGCTGCGCCGTCTGTCCGTTTCGTCCGATCCGCAGGCGCAGTCGAGCGCGTTGCGCACGCGCATCGACCTCGCCGAGACGCAGGCTTATGCGCTCAAGCCGGGCGATCCGCACCGGGCGGCGCGGCTTGCGGAACTCGACGCCCTGCTCGCCGATGCGCTCGACAAGCCGTGGGATGCCGCGCAGATGGAAACCTTCGCGAAGAAGGCGCGTGCGTTGAACGACAGCGCGCTTGCCGGGCGCTACTACGAGCGGCTCGCGCGGATGGAGCCGGCGCAGGCGCCGCGCTGGCTCGCACAAGGCGCGCAACTGAAACTCGCTGCGGGCGACTACGCGGGCGCCGCCGATGCGTTCTTCGCGGCGCAGGCTCACGCCGCAACGCGCGACGACGAGCGACGCCTATTCCTGTCCGCGTTGCAGGCGTTGCAGTCGGCCAACCGTCCCGCCGATGCGTTGGCCGCTGCCGACGCGCATCTCGGTTCGCTCTCGCGCGACCGCGAGACGCTGCGTTATCTGACGCGGCTCGCGCTCTCGGCGGGCCGGCCCGATATCGCGGACCGCTACGCGCGACGCCTGCTGGACATGTCGTCGCGCGAGCGGCGCGACGGTGTGTCGAGGCTCGCGGGGTGGGGTCGGGGGCGCGAGGCGGTGCGGTTGGCCGAGGGCGTGCGGAACGTGCGGAGCGGGACGAGCGTGGGAAATGCAGGGAACGCTCTGCTCGTGGTAGGTCCGGGAGACGCGGGAAGCGGGCTCAACGCGGCCGATGCGACGAGCGCGAGAAACGCAGCGAGCGCAGCGAACGCGAAGAGCATGCAAAATGCAGTCTTTGCGGTGAACGCTTCGCCCGCAGTGAGCGCAGCGCACGCGGGAAGCGTGCTGAACGCGGGAACCGTGGGGAACGCGGCCAACGAGGCGAGCGTGGTCAGCGCGGCGGAGGCAAGAAGTGCGAAAAGCGCGATGAGCGCTGCGAACGCAGCGAACGCAGCGAACGCGAAGAGCATGCAAAATGCAGTCTTTGCGGCGAACGCTTCGCCCGCAGTGAGCGTAGCGCACGCGGCAAGCGTGCTGAATGTGGGAACTGTGGGGAACGCGGCCAACGAGGCGAGCGCCTTGCGCGCGAGCTACGTGTCGACCGCAGCGCCTGCGATAAGCGCAGCAAAAAACACGACGAACGCAACGAAGCCCAAGACTGCCGTATCGCAAGCGCCGTTTCTGTGCACACGCGCCTGCATGAACGGCCGCGCCCACGCGATCCCCGCCGTCCTCCGCGCCCGCGACGCCTTCTCGATTCTCCGCGTAGCGAATCAGGAACCGTCCGCGCCCATCGAAGCATCGGACTACGAACTCGGCTTCAAAGTGTTCCTTGCCAACGGCGATCTCGCGAGCGCCCAGCGCGTCGCGCAGGACGCAGTGAAACGCGACCCGGCATCGACCGAATGGCGGGAGCGGCTCGCGCAGGTCGCCGAGTGGAATCACGCGCCCGATGTCGCGCTCGCCAACTATCTCGCGCTCGCCCGCGCGCGCAACGGCGAGCGCGACTGGAAGCAGGTCCAGCGCCTCGCGCCCGCGCTCGGCGACAACGACGCGATGCTCGCCGCCGCGATCCACGAATCGGACCGCGCGCCGGGCGACATGAAGCGGCTCGACCGCGTGGTGAGCGCGTACGAAGCGCAGGCCGATCCGGACGCCGCCCTGCGCTTCCTGCAAACCCGCGCGAACGGCGCCTATCGCCGGCCAGTGCTGGAACGCTATGCCCGACTCGCCGAACGCAAGGGCGACGACGACCTCGCCATCGCGACCTACGAGCGCCTGATGCGCGAGTTCGGACCCGATTCGGCGTACGCGCTGAAACTGAGCCTGATGTACTACACGCGCACGCAGTTCGACCGCTCCCTCGCCGTCCTCGATTCGGCAAAGAGCCGCGCCCCCGCACCGGATGCCGACTTCTGGCGCTTTTACGCGATGCTCGCCACCGTCGATCAGCAGGACGGCAAGGCGCGCGAAGGCTACGGCAAGCTCGTGCAAGCGGGCGTGGCGACGCCCGACGATCTCTCCGCCATGGTTTCGCTCTACGACAATCAGCCGCTCGAAGCGGGCCGCATCGCGGAGTTCGCGTATCGCAAGACGGGCAACGAACGCCTGCTCGAACTCGCCGTCTACGACTATCTGCGGGCGCGCGCGACGGGCCGCATCCGCGCGTTGCTCGCCTCGCTCGATCCGGCCTCGCTCGCCGCAGCCGAGCGCTCGCCGCGCTTTTTGCTCGCTCGCGCCCAATACCTGCGTCGCGCGGGCGATCCAGACGGCGCGCTCGCCGACACGCGCGCTGCCGCCGCGCTTGCTCCGGGCGACGACGAGGCCCGCGCCGCGCTCATCTGGGCGCTCAACGAACGCGGAAGCAATGCGGAACTGCGCGCGATGCTCGCCCGCCACGCCCGCGATGCCGAGCGCGACAGCACGCTCTGGGCGCCGTATGCGGCGTCGTATCTGCGCCTCGGCGACGCGCGCGGCGCGCTGCACATGATGCACAAGGAAGCCGCCTCGCGCCGCGACGACCCGCTGTGGGCGCTGGGCTATGCGGACGCGCTGGAATTGAACGGCCGCATCGACGATGCCTGGCGCGTGCGCAACGCCGTGTGGAAGAAGCAGATGGCGCAGCGCGCGGAGGGCAAGCAGCCTGTGACGCTCGACGACGAGCAGCGCGAAGACCTGCGCGCGCGCATGGTCGGGCTCACGGACCAGTTCGCGGGCGGCGACGCGTCGCGGCAAGTGCTGATCGAACTGCTGCGCGCTGATGTTGGCGACAGTGCGGACGACGAACCTGCGCAACCGCCGTTCGCCTTCACTGACGACGCGATGCAAAGCGTCGCGCATCGCGAAGAAAAGCGGCGTCGCGTGTACTCGGCGGTGGCGCGCGAGGCCGCGCTCGGCTGGCTGCAATCGCACGACGCCTACGATGCCGAAAGCCTCTGGCTCCTGCGCCAGTACATCGACAGCGCGACGCGTCCCGTGTATGCGGAAGTGACCATCGCGCTGGCCGAGCACGACCGCGCGACGCTGAATCGCCTGCTCGATACCGAAGCCGACTGGATTCCGCGCCAGAATCGCCTCGACGCCGAAGCGACGACCGGACGTTTCGGCGACGTGCAGACGCATGCCTACGAGCAGCAGTTCGCGCTGCCCGACGACGAAATCGTCAATCAGATTCTGCGCGAACAGTTGCTGCGCAACGCGCAGGCTATTGCGCCGCGTTTTCGCGTAGTGGAGCAAGGCGGGCTGTCGTACACGGAGGCGGGCATCGGCGCGGGCTTGCGGCTGTCTCCGACGCAATCGCTCGCGCTCGATTACGCAGACCGCAATCAGCACGGCGACGCGTCATTGCCGAACGTGCCGCGCCACGACCGCCAGTTGTCGCTCGCGTGGCGGCATCTCGGCCTCGACGACACCGAGCGCGTGAGAATCGGCCGGCGCAACGCGCTCGACGACTTCACCACCTTCCGCCTCGACGGCACGCTTTTCGAGCAGCAGAACCTGAGCTTCAACTACGCGCTCGGCTTCAATCAGATGGCGACTGAAACGAGCCAGCTGATCGTCGGCGGCGTGAAGCATCTGGCGAGCGTGGGCGTGAATTATCGGCCGGACCCGCATGTGTTCGCGGGCGGGCGCGTGGAATATGCGCGCTTCTACGGACAGGACAAGTCGTTCCTCGGCACGGGCGCCGTCGCGGATTTCAACGCGGGCTACAAGCTGCGCGTCGATTATCCGGACTACACCGTTCGCGCTGTGCTCACGCACGGGCAGTACAGCGCGTCGGGCAATCCGGGCGGACAACTCGCGCGTCTGTTGCCGGCGGGCGCGCCGCTTACCGCGCAGCAGTTCATGCCGCAGACCTTCACGCAGGAAGGCCTGCTGTTTTCGTTCGGCGACGATCTCGAAGAAGGCTACACGCGCGCGTGGCGGCCGTTCTTCGCCGCCGGGCCGATTCACGATTCGAATCAGGGCTGGACGGCGCAGGTGCGCGTGGGACTGGCGGGCAGCGTCTTCGGCAACGATCAGGCGACCATGTATTACGAGCACGCCGGGGTCACGTCCGGCCGCACGCAGGCTTTCACGGAGTACGGCGTGCGCTATCGCTGGCTGTATTAGCCGCGCGGTCGCGTCACGGCATCGAAAAAACGAGGCAAGCGGAGCACATATGAAAACGACACGACAATTCGAACGATGGGCGGGCCTATTGAGCAGCTTGTGGGTCGCGCTCGCGTTGAACGCCTGCGCGGTGGTGGATCGCAGCGACAACGCAAGCGCCGCGCTCGACAAGAACGCGAGCTGGACCGTGCTGCCGATCACCAATCGCACGGAAACGCCGCAGGCGGGACTGCGCGCGTCGGCCATCGCGCAGAGTCTGCTGACGTCGGGCGGCGTCGCGCTCACGCGTTATCCGGATACCGGCGACGAGGAGACGCTCTTCGATACCGCCAAGCCCGGCATCGACACGAAAGCGCTCGCGTGGGCGCGCTCGCAGAACGTGCGCTATGCGCTGACCGGCACGGTGACGGAATGGCGCTATAAGGTCGGCGTCGATGGCGAGCCCGCCGTGGGCCTGACCTTCGATGTCGTCGATGTCGCAAGCGGCAAGGTCGTCTGGAGCGCGGCGGGCAGCCGCACCGGCTGGAGCCGCGACGCGCTCTCGGGCGTCGCGCAGAAGCTCGAAAAAGAGCTGCTCGGCGCGTTGACGAAGTAACGCCATGGGTACCGTGGACGGCAAACCGCAGGCATCGCCCAAGCCGGGCGGCGCGGCGCGCCCGCGACGGCAACGCGCGGCGCAAAGCGGGCAGTCGGTCTCGCGCGACATGCCGTGGGCGCGGGTCATCGCGCCTTCGGGCATTTCGGGCAGGCGGGCGGCGTTCATCGCGATGGAAGTCGCCGTCGCGACTGTTCTCATGGCAGGCGTCTGCTGGTTCGTCGATCCCGCCGATCCGCTGCTGTTGCGCACGGGCTTCGGCTGGGTGTGGCTCCTGCCGGTCGTCTTCGCGCTGCGCTACGGCACGCTCGCCGGCATGGCGAGCGCGCTCATGCTGCTGCTTGCGTGGTATGTCTCGGACGCGGCCGGTCCGTCGCGCGCGCACGCTGTCTTTCCCGGCAGCTTCTTCTTCGGCGGATTCGTGCTGACGCTTCTATGCGGCCAGTTCGGCGACATCTGGATCGGCCGTCAGCGGCAGGCGCGCATCGCCAACGACTATCTCGCCGAGCGTCTTTCCATTCTCACGAAGAACCAGTTCCTGCTGCGCCTGTCGCATGAACGGCTCGAACAGGACGTGCTCGCGCGCCCCGCCACGCTGCGCGATTCGCTCGCCCGCCTGCGCACGCTCGCGCTCAACGACGAGGACGAGGGCCCGCTTATCGGCGCGGCGCGCTTCCTGAAGACGGCCGCGCAGGCGTGTCAGCTGGAAACCGCGAGCCTCTTCGTGTGGAACGGCAACACGGTGCAGACGACGCCCGTCGCGAGCGTCGGCGACCCTTTCACGCTCGATCTCGCCGATCCGCTCGTCGCCGAGGCGCGCGAAACGCTCGCGCTCACGCATCCGGAATCGAGCACGGCATCGGGCGCCGCGGGCGCGGAAACCAACACGCGATACCGCGCCGTCGCGCCGCTCGTCGATGCAGGCGGCCGGCACGTTGCGTTGCTCGTCGTCGAGCGCATGCCGTTTCTCGCGATGACGCGCGACAACCTTCAGTTCCTGCTCGTGCTCGGCGGCTATTACGCGGACAGCGTGCGCCACGCCGAGATCAGCCGTTCGGTGTTGCAGGCGTTCCCGCGCTGCCCGTACGACTTCGCGCTCGACTACGCGCGCCTCGTGCGCCTGTTGCGCGATACGGGCGTGGAGTCGTCGCTCGTCGCGCTCGTCTTCGATGCGAGCGAATTCGGCGTGTCGCTGCACGAACACGTGCTGCGGCTGCGGCGCTCGCTGGATGCGCAGTGGCCCATCGTCACGCCGACACAGCGCGTCGTGCTCACGCTGATGCCGCTCTCCGGCGAAAGCGCGGTCGCGGGCTATCTGTTGCGCATCGAAGAGAACCTGCGCGCGCAGTTCGGCACGGACTTCGAATCGGCGGGCGTCGCGACGCATTCGATGCGTCTTTCCGCCGATTCGCCGATCGACGCGCTGCATCAGTTCCTGCGGCTTTGTCATGCCGACGCGTGAGCGCCCGATCCATCGCGCGACAGCGTGGCTGGCGTGGCTGGCCGCGCTGCTCGGCGTCGCCGTGCAAATCGGCATGTTCGTGCTCGCCTCCCGCGCCGGGCCGCCGACCGGCGTGCTGCTCGCCTGCTTCGCCGCGCAGGCCGTGGCGGCCACGCTTCTCGCGTTCGCGTGCTGGCGAACGCTGCCCGCGCGCTATCGTTCGAAGGGCGCGTGGTGCTATCTGTGGCTCTTCGTGTTCGCGGTGCCGGTGGGCGGCGCGCTGGTCTCCGTCGGCGCGATGGTGCTCGCGCTCGCGTTGCCGCGCCGCGTGACGGCGAAAGGCATCGCCTATATCGAAGAGCCGGAGTTCGCGACGCATCTGATTCCGCATGTGTCGTACGGACGCGGCGCGCGCCTCAAGGCCGAGTTGCAGAACGCCGAAGCGGCGACGTCGCTGCGCATGACGGCGCTGCTCGCCATGCAGTCGATGCCGGCGCACACCATCAGTCCGCTGTTGCGCGGCATGCTCGCCGATCCGCTCGACGATATTCGCCTGCTCGCCTACGGCATGCTCGACAGCCAGGAGAAGCGCCTCACGCAGCGCATCCTCGCCCAACGCCCTCGCCTGTCTGACCCGCTCACGCCGCGCGAGCGTTACGAAGTGAACAAGACGCTCGCGGAGCTTTATGGCGAATTGATCTACGCGCATCTCGTGCAGGGCGACGTGTACCGCAACGCGGCGGAACAGGCCGATGCCTACGCCGCCGCCGCGCTCGATATCGAACCGGCGGACGCGGCGCTGTGGCGCATGCGCGGACGGCTCGCGCTCGATCGCGGCGATCTCGACGCCGCCGACATGCTGCTCGAACGCGCGATTCAACACGGCTTCGCGCGCGACCGCATGCTGCCTTATCTGGCCGAAGCCGCGTATCTGCGCGGCGACTTCGCCCGCGTCAAGACGCTTCTCGGACAGATGAGCCCGTCCGCGGTTCTGCCCGTCATGAAGCCCGTACTCGATTACTGGCGCGGCTCGCTTGCCACGCTGCGCAAAGGCGTCTCATGAACGCAAACCTTGCCGATATCCCGCACACATCGTGGCCCGCGCTGACGACGACGCTGCCGAAGGCGCAGCGCGCCGACGTCGTGCTGCTGCTCGAAGGCACGTTCCCGTATGTGAGCGGCGGCGTGTCGAGCTGGGTGAATCAGATGATCCGCGCGTTTCCGGACCTGAGCTTCGCGCTATGCTTTCTCGGCAGCCGTCCGCAGGATTATCCGAAGGCTTCGTACGCGCTGCCGGAGAACGTCGTGCATCAGGAGAATCACTTTCTCTACGACTTCGCCGCGAACCCCGAAGTGGCGAAGCGTCGCGGCGATCGCGCGGCGTTCGCGCAATCGGCGGATCTGCACGAAGCGATGCGCAATCCCGCGATGCGCGCCGCGGCCGGCTCCATGCTGCGCGACATGCTCGAAGACCTCGCGCCGGACGGCCGTCTTTCCGAGAGCGAATTTCTCTACTCGCGCGAGGCGTGGAACTACGTGACGGAGCAGTATCGAGAGCGATGCACCGACCCTTCGTTCGTCGATTATTTCTGGACCGTGCGCGTGATGCACAAGCCGCTCTGGCTGCTCGCGCGCATTGCCGAGAGTCTGCCGGATGCGGGCGTCTATCACACGGTATCCACCGGCTATGCGGGCTTTCTCGGCGCGCTCGCGCACTATCGCACGGGCCGGCCGCTGCTCGTGTCGGAGCACGGCATCTATACGAAGGAACGCAAGATCGACCTGTTCCAGAGCCAGTGGATACGCGACAACCGCAGCATCTTCGAGCGCGACGTGTCGCAAGTCGGCTACTTCCGCGATCTGTGGGTGCGCTTCTTCGAAACGCTCGGGCGCGTGTGCTACGACGCCGCCGACGACATCATCGCGCTCTACGAAGGCAATCGCCAGCGGCAAGTGGCCGACGGCGCGCCCGCGCAAAGGACGGCGAGCATCCCGAACGGCGTCAACCTCCCGCGACTCGCGCCGCTGCGCGAGAAGCGCGCGCCCGGCGTGCCGAAGACGCTGTGCCTGATCGGGCGCGTGGTGCCGATCAAGGACATCAAGACCTTCATTCGCGCGATGCTGACCGTGGTGCGCAAGGAACCGCTCGCGGAGGCGTGGATTGCGGGACCGGAGGACGAAGACGTCGAATACGCGAAGGAATGCCGCAGCCTCGTCGAAAGTCTCGGGCTCGAAGGCAAGGTGAAGTTTCTCGGCTTCCAGAAGATCGAGGAACTGCTGCCGAAATGCGGCGTGCTGGTGCTCAGTTCCATTTCCGAGGCGCTGCCGCTCGTGGTGCTCGAAGGCTTCGCGGCGGGCGTGCCTTCGGTGACGACGGACGTCGGCTCTTGCCGTCAGCTGATCTACGGCCTGCCCGGCGAAGACGCCGTGCTCGGCGCAGCGGGCCGCGTCGTGCAGATCGCCGATCCGCGCGCGCTCGCCGACGCCGCGCTCGATCTGCTCGACGAGAACAACTGGCACGCGGCGCAGGCGGCAGGCATCGCGCGAGTGGAACGCTTCTACACGCAGGAGCGGATGGTCGGCGCGTATCGCGTGCTGTACGAGCGGCTCATCGGCGGCGAAGCGCGCGCACAACAATAAAGGAAAGCTCAACGTCATGGCGGGAATCGGCTTCGAACTGCGCAAGATGCTTCGGCGCGACACGCTCGTCGGGCTGATGCAGGCCTATGCCTACGCGGGCCTCATCAGCGCTGGACCGTGGATTCTGTCGATCATCGGCATGCTGCTGATCGGCATTCTGAGCCTGCCGTTCGTGCTGCCGACTGGACTCATCACGCAGTTCCAGGTGTCTGTGACGTATCTCATTTCGCTGTCATTGGTGCTGACCGGGCCGCTGCAACTCGGCTTCACGCGCTTTACCTCCGACCGCCTCTTCGAGAAACGCGCCGACATGGTGCTGCCGAACTATCACGGCGCGGCGCTCGTTTCGACCGTCGCCGCGACGCTGCTCGGTAGCATCGCGGTCGTCTTCCTGTTTCGTGAGCAGACAGCGGCGTACCGGCTGCTCATGCTCGCCGGCTTCGTCGTGATGAGCAACATCTGGCTCGCGACCATCTTCCTGTCCGGCATGAAGCAGTACATGTCGATTCTGTGGGTGTTTTTCATCGGCTACACGCTGACGGCGGGCGCGGCGATCACGCTGAACGTGTTCGGGCTGACAGGGCTGCTCGGCGGCTTCGTGTTCGGGCAGACGGTGCTGCTCGCGGGCTTGCTCACGCTCATTTATCGCGACTACACGAGCGACCGCTTCATCGCGTATGACTTCTTCTCGCGACGTTACCGCTATCCGACGCTGATGGCGACGGGCTTTCTCTACAACCTCGGCATCTGGGTCGACAAGTACATGTTCTGGTACGCGCCGGGCACGGGGCAGACGGTCATCGGGCCGCTGCGCGCGTCGATCATCTACGACATTCCCGTGTTCCTCGCCTACCTTGCGATCATTCCCGGCATGGCCGTGTTTCTGATGCGCATCGAGACGGACTTCGTCGAGTACTACGACGCGTTCTATGGCGCGGTGCGCGAAGGCGCGTCGTTGCAACACATTGAACGCATGCGCAACGCAATGGTCGAGGCGCTGCGCAACGGGCTCTATGAGATCGTCAAAGTGCAGGCGACGGCCGCTCTGCTGCTCTTCGCGATCAGCGCGACGCTACTCAGCTGGCTGCGCATTTCGACGCTCTACTCGCCGCTGCTCTATGTCGATGTGATCGCCGCGAGCCTGCAAGTGCTCTTCATGGGCGTCATCAACGTGTTCTTCTATCTGGACAAGCGGCGCGTGGTGCTGGCGCTCGTCGCATTGTTCGTCGCGTCGAATGTGGTGCTGACGGGACTGACGCTCATGGCGAACCCCGGCTGGTACGGCTTCGGTTTCGCGGGGTCGTTGCTTTTCGTGGTGCTCGCAAGTCTCTTCTGGCTGGATCGAAAGCTCGATTCGCTGGAATACGAGACCTTCATGATTCAATGAGCGTGGCTAGCGGGAGTCGGGGCGCGCGTTGATCCGCCCGGAGCGAAACGCGTCCACCACGAAATCGACGAACACGCGCGTTTTCGGCGGCAAGAGCTTCTTGCTCGGATAGTACAGACTGATCGCGCCGAGTTCGGCGAACCAGCCCGGCAAGAGACGCATGAGGCTGCCTTGCTGGAGCCAGCGCGCGGCGTGCGGCATGGGAATCAGCGCGATGCCGAGCCCCTGCATGGCGGCCGCGGCCATGGCTTCGGGGTCGTCGAAGATCAGGCGCGTGCGATGCCGGACGAGACACTGTTCTCCCACGGCGTTGCGCAGTTTCCACGCGAAGACGCGCCCTGACGACACCGAACGGCGCGCGATGCCGTCGAACGTTTCGAGTTCGGACGGATGCGCGGGCATCGGCTTGTCCGCCATGTAGGCGGGCGATGCCACCACGATCACATGCGCCGGCGCGAGTTCGCGCGCCACGACGCCTTCGTTCAGTTCGATGCCGCCGCCAATCGCGGCGTCGTAGCCCTCGCCGATGAGATCGACAGGCCGGTTGTCAAAATGCACGTCCGGGACGATGGCCGGGTAACGGTCGAGAAATTCGCCGAGGACAGGCACCAGATATTCGCGCCCGAAACCGACGCCCACGCTCACTTTCAGCGTGCCGGACGGCGCGCCGTTTTGCTCCGCCGCGTGCGAGACGGCATCGCGCAGCGCGTCGAACGGCGCGCGCACTTCCTGATAGAAGCTCTCGCCGCTGTCGGTCAGCGTCAGCCTGCGCGTGCTTCGATGAAAGAGCCGCAGCCCGAGTTGCTGCTCCAGCCGCGCGACGTTCTTGCTGACGCCGGCCGGTGTCATTCCGAGCCGGCGAGCCGCCGCCGAGAAACTGCCGGTCTGCGCCGTGACGACGAACGACTCCAGAAAGTTGAACGACTCCACGGCGCGTCCTCGCTTGATACTGCCGGTTGAAACTGCTTGGTCGCATTATGCGCTACCGGACGATGAATCCGACGGCCATACTGGCATCACTTTCACTCAACCAGCAGGAGCAGATCATGGCAAACAGTCTCAGCGGCAAGATTGCTTTCGTCACGGGCGGCGCGCGCGGCATCGGCGCGGCGGTCGTCAGCCGGCTCGCGGCCGAAGGCGCGGCGGTCGCGTTCACGTATCGCGGATCGGCGGCGCAGGCATCGGCGCTCGCCGCCAAGATCGAAGAAACCGGTGGCCGCGTGCTCGCGATCCAGTCCGACGCAGCCGACGCGGACGCGCTGACTCGCGCGATCGATCAGGCCGCGCGCCACTTCGGCAAGATCGACGTTCTGGTCAACAACGCGGGCGTGCTGTATCTCGGCCCGGTCGATGCCTTCTCGCTCGACGACTTCGACAAGACGGTGGCCGTAAATGTGCGCGCCGTGTTCGTCGCGACAAAGGCAGTGCTGCCGTACATGCCGGCTGGCGGACGGATCGTGAACATCGGCAGCACGAACGCGGATCGCATGCCGTTTCCGGGCGGAGCGGCCTACGCGATGAGCAAGGCGGCGCTGCAAGGTCTCGTCAAGGGTCTCGCGCGCGATCTCGGCCCGAAAGGCATCACGGTCAACAACGTGCAGCCCGGCCCGGTCGACACCGACATGAACCCGGAGCAAGGCGAGTTCGGCTCCGCGCTGCACGCGCTGATGGCCGTGCAACGGCACGCCAAGGCCGACGAAATCGCCGCGATGGTGGCGTACGTCGCGGGGCCGGAAGCGTCATTCGTGACGGGCGCGAGTTTGATGATCGACGGAGGCTTCAGCGCGTGACCGTGAGCTTTGCCGGCACCGTTACGTAAGGGCTACGTAGCGAATCGTCGGCATTGCGTCGGGCGGACGGAATCTTTGCGTAAGGCACGCGAAGCAGTGGCTGGACGGAACAAGAGTGGCAGCTTACGGGCACGCGCCGTGCGTCGCCGCATGGCGCTTTTAGCCCGTTCCGTTCAACCACAAAGAGGCTCGTTCATGAAACCGATTCGCCCGCGCTACCGCTCGCGCCTGGCCACGGCGCTTTTCGAGTGGCTCAATCCGATTCCGTATGGTCTCTTCGTCGGCACGCTGATCTTCGACATCATCTATGCGATCAACGCCGTCATCTTCTGGGCAAAGGGCGCGGCGTGGCTCGTCACCGTGGGCCTCCTCTTCGCGATCATTCCGCGGTTCATCAATCTCGGTCATGTCTGGTTCGGCGGGCGAGGCACGGTCACGAGCCTCGAACGCACCGACTTCTGGCTGAATCTGCTCGGCATCATCGCGGCCGTGGTCAACGCGTTCGTTCACTCGCGCGATGCCTACGCGATGGTCCCGCTCAGCGTCATCCTCTCGATCGTCACGGTCGTGCTCCTGAGCGCCGGGCAAGTGATGCTGGCCTTCGACAAGTTCAACCGCTTCAACCTGCCGGAGGCCGTCCGTGAATAACATCATGCGTACAAGCCTCGTTTCGATGGCCGTTGCGGCCTGCCTCGCCGGATGCGACGAGCACGCGTCCTACGAATCGCAGCAGCAGGCCGGCGCGAATCCGCCGCTGCCGAGCGCGCGCAACTTCCTGGCCCCGCCGATGCAGGTGCCGAAGCACGTCGGCTGGAAAAGCGGCGAGACGCCCAAGGTTGCGGACGGCCTGAAGATCGAAGGCATCGCGTCGGGCTTGGAGCATCCGCGTCAGGTGTACGCGCTGCCAAACGGCGACATCCTCGTCGCGGAATCCAGCAGTCCTGACGAAGAGCCGGTCACGACGCCGAAGCAGCTCATCGCGGGCACGGTTCAGACACGCTCGGGCAAGGAAGCGAAAGGCGGCAACCGCATTACGCTGCTGCGAAAGCCCGCGAACGGCAACGGCGAATGGGAGAAGCACGTCTTCATCGACCATCTGCATTCGCCGTTCGGCATGCAACTGGTCGGCAATACGCTCTTCGTCGCCGATACCGACGCGATTCTCGCGTTCCCGTATCAGACCGGCGCGACGCATATCGACGGCACGGGCGTCGAGCTCACCGATTTGCCGAGCACCATTAACCATCACTGGACGAAGGCGCTGCTCGCGAGCACCGATGGCAAGAAGCTGTATGTGGGCGTCGGCTCGAACAGCAATGTCGGCGAGAACGGACTCGAAGTGGAATACCGCCGCGCGGCCGTGCTCGAAGTCGACATTGCGACGGGCGGCAGCCGCGTGTTCGCCTCGGGCATCCGCAATCCGACCTCGCTGCAATGGGAGCCGAAGACGGGCAAGCTCTGGGCGGTGGCGAACGAACGCGACGAGATCGGCGCGGATCTCGTTCCTGACTATCTGACCTCCGTGAAGGAGCATGCTTTCTACGGATGGCCATATAGCTACTATGGACAGCACGTGGACGAGCGCGTGCATCAGCAAAGACCCGATCTCGTCCAGAAAGCGATCAAGCCCGACTACGCCATCGGCTCGCACGTCGCGCCGCTCGGGCTGCTTTTCTACACCGGCAACAACTTGCCCGGACAGTATCGCGGCGGCGCGTTCATCGGCGAGCACGGCAGCTGGGACCGTTCGCCGCTCGCGGGCTATGCGGTCGCGTACGTCGCGTTTCAGGACGGCCAGCCGGTCGGGGCGCCGAAGCCCGTCGTCACCGGATTCGTGTCGCCCGACGAGAAGCAGTTGCGCGGCGCCCCGGTCGGGCTGGCCGAGGACAAGGACGGCGCGCTCCTCATCGCCGACGACGCCGGGAACGCCGTCTGGCGCGTGACCAAGGCAGGCGGCTAGCGCGTCCTTCGTGCGAGAACGAGCATGGCGGGCCTTCGTTTCGAGGGCCCGCTGCGTTTTGCGGTCGTTATCGGCCGTTTTCGCCCGTTATCGCCCGCTATTGCGTCAGGTTCTGTTCGGGTACGCGATATCGCGATCAGGCGACACCGCGCCCGGATGACCTCGCTCGCGCCGAGCGGCCATGCGGTGCTGAAGCCAGTCGCGCGCGAGCACGATGCGCAAGGTGCTCATTGCGACCAGCCAGATGAAGCCCGATGCGAGCGCATCGAACAGGCGTATCAGCGTCGTCCTTTTCATTCACGATCCCCGAGAAACGTGCGGTCTTTCGCATCTTTGCCGGCGTGCTTCGTTTTTGTATGGCATGTATCGCGCGGCTGTGCGTTTGTGCTGACGAGTCTAGCCCGGTTGTGAAGTTCGCCGTTATCTCTTTGTCAAGTTGTGAGGGGTCGCGAACGATTCGGCGTCGGGCGCGGGAACCGGCGCGCATCTGCGTGTCGAACGAGCGTTAGCACACGCATATGTTGGAAAACCCGTGCTAGTGCATTCGCGCGGCTTGATGAAGCGCGCGCCTTCTTCGTCTATCGACATTTGTCACTTCGTTTCTCCCCGACCACTTCGAGCACCTGACTTCGGCTTTCCAGGAGCGGCCGCTTCTAACGCGATCGAATCCTCACATTTCCTTCGCACGCCGAACGATGACGATGAGACGAAGATGCGAATTGTCCTACTGCATTCCGAATTCACGTTAAGATAAATCCGATATTTCGCGTCGGGCTATTGCTTGCTTTTAGGCAACTGTATCGCTAGAAACATCGACACTTCGGATTGATTGCCGATGAGCAGGAAAGACGCCCGAGACAATTCGCTTGCAACCCCGCCCGATGTCAAAAGCTCGTCGTTGCCGCTATCCGCAGGAGACCTTGCAGCCCGGCTTCACAGATGCATAAGAATACGAGGGGAAGAATGAACATTAACGCTGCATCTGCCACACCCGCATCTGCCACACCCTTTTCCAAGCTGATCTACCCGCTAGGAAGCTGCGTATGCGCCATCGTTTGGTGCAGTCTCCTGCCCGGATGCAGCGGAAGCAATAACGGCAGCGATGCGAACGTTCCGGCAACGACGGCAGCGCCCGTTGCATCGTCCGCGCCCGCATCGCAGGCCACCGCCGCTGATACCGGCTACTTTCCCGTTTCGATCGAAAGCCCCAGCTATCCGATCAACTTCCTGCAAGCCTTCGGCCCGACGACGCAAGCGGCGCAAGAGCGTCTCGTCGGCCAGGTGGGCGCGATGTGGTCGTCGGGGTACAGCGCGCAACCCGGCATCTACTCGATGTCCTACGCGCCCGCGTACCGCCTCTATTTCATGCCCGGCGGATGGACGGGCGCCGGCGCCGACTATCCCGCGACGCACCTCGGCTGGCTGTACTACCACCATCCGGACTGGATCGAATACGGCTCGGACAGCAACGTGCTCTACGAATTCGGCGACACGCGCTATCCGGTCGTCGATATCGTGAATCCCGCCGTCCGGCAGCACCTGTTCCAGTCGATGGCAGAGCACGCGGGCGGCTATCAGGCGCTTTCCCTCGACAACGTCAGCACTGCGAACATCAGAAACGGAGCCGTCTTTCAAGCCGGGCACTTTAGCGGCACCGTTGCGCCGTGTCCGGCTTCGTTGCGTCCGGCATGTGGCGGAACGTTCGTCACGCAGTACACATCCGCCGACGACGCGAGCTGGAGCGCAGCGAACCTCGACTACATCAAGTATCTCAGCGCGCAAGCGAAAACAATGGGCCTTGCGACCGTGGCTAACGTGAGCTATCAAGGCGGCGTCAAGTGGACTGAGATTGCCGATGCAGTAAGCGGCGTAGTCGAAGAAAACGTTCCTCAGCATCAAGGCACGACTTCGGCGAACAGGTGGTACAACGGCTTCATCATCGACGATCTCTTCGCCGCGCATCTCTACAACGCCGAACGCGCGAGCCAGAAGTTCTACGGCGCGATCAGCTATCTCGACGGACACGACACCGGCGGCATGACGCGCGCCGAAGAGACGTGGGCGACCGCATGGCTGCTGCTCATCACGCAGGGCACGCAGAATTACCTCTCTGCCGGGCAAATCTCTTCGCGCGCGGCGCAAACGTATCCGCCGTCGATGGGCGGCTACGTCGACCTTACGCTGACCGGAACAGTGACGCGCGGCAGCGCGACCGTCACCGGCCTCGCCAGCACGCGCGGCCTCGCGGCGGGGCTCCACGTCAACGGTGCGGGCATCGCGCCGGGTTCGACCATCTCAACCGTGGACTCATCGACGAGCGTCACGCTCGACACCGCGGCGACCGCAAGCGCCACGAGCGAGAGCCTCGCGTTCAGCGGTTTCGCGCCGCTGCCGGTTGGGCGGCCGGTTGCGCCGCCGCCTTCAATCGATCCGTACGCGTCGCCGCCTGCGGGCGCATGCGGCTGGGTGAACGGCGCCAATGCGGGCGTCTGCGCCCGGCAATATTCGAACGGATGGGTCTACGTCAATCCGGTGTGTCAGTACGACGGCACGGCATGCCGGATTGCATCGACGGCAGTCACGATACCGCCTGCAACATCCGGAAGCGCCTGGTACGACCAATACTGCACCGTGGTGCCTGACGGGCGCTACGTGCTTGCGGCGGCAACGGCGCTCGTGATCGCGCGCGGTTCTGCCGGCGTTTGCCCCTGGCCGCAATGACGCGTGCGCGGCGCATCGCCACTACTGTATTCGTATGCCGAAAGCCGCCGTATTGTCTGCTCACGCCGCCCGCCAAAACTCAGCCGTTTATCGCCACGATCCCTTTCCTTAAGGGTTTCGTCAGTTACGGCCGGTAGGCTCTGTTGCTCGATAAAGTCAAACAACAAAGCTCAATCAGAGCGGAACCACCATGCCCGCACCGTACGTCGAAAGCCTCGTCAAGATCTCGTGGAAGAACCTTTCGCAGCATCGCTTTCATCGGAAGCATGCGCGGGAGGCGCGCGAGGTGCTGCGCAGCATCGAGAGCAGGCAGGGCAGGACGAATGCCGCGCAACTGCGGCTCGCGGATACGTACGCGCGCGACGTGCTCGGCGACGCGTGCTATGCGCCGTGGCTCCACGTCTACACGGCGTTGAACGGCCAGTTCAAGGAAGGCTGGATTCCGGACAACTACTACGGCTGGATCGTCGTTCCGAAGATGAAAGGCCTGTACGGGCAGATGTCGCATCTGAAGCCCGTGTCGCGGCTGCTCTTTCAGGACGACGCGTTCCCCGATCTCGGCTACTACGTGAACGGCATCTTCTACACGGCGGATCACACCGCGATCCACAAGTCTCAGGTCGCGGACTTCGTTTTCAGCACGACGGACAGGATTGCCTTCAAGCTCGATCACTCGATGCAGGGCAAAGGCGTCTTTCTGATGGACCGCAAGGGCTTCGATGCCGAGCGCATCAGCCAGCTCGGCAACGGCGTGCTGCAACGCTTCATCGTCCAGCACGCGTTGTTCGACCAGTTCGCGTCGAAGGCGGTCGCGACGGTGCGCCTGACGACGGTCGTCGACGACGCCGGCACTATCTCGCTGCGCGCCTGTTTTCTGCGCCTCGGCCGGTCCGCGGACACGTACATTCGCCCCGACAGCGAAGTGTGCGTGCCGGTGCATCTGGAGAGCGGGCGGCTTTTCAGCACGGGCTATCTGAGCGACTGGACCCGCGTCGACGCGCATCCCGATTCGAAGATCCGCTTCGACGGCGTGACCTTGCCTGCGTTTTCGAAGTGCGTGGAGAAAGTCATCGCGCTGCACGCGAAGGCGCCGTTCGCGCGCTGCGTCGGCTGGGACCTCACCGTCGATATCGACGAAAACGTGCTCGTGATGGAGTGGAACGCCGAGCATAACGACGTGAAGTTCAGCGAGGCCACGCAAGGACCGTGCTTCACCGATCTGAAGTGGGAAACGTTGCGGCCGATGGCGTAAGCGTCTTTTGCGTAATGGTCTGAGCGAACGCGTGGCTTCTCACCGCTTGCACGACTGCTTCTCTCTCTAGCCGACTGATTCACACCGCTTTCGCACCGATCGCCCGTACAATCGTCGCAACGGAGGTCGCACATGCACACATCCACCCGGCATCCCGTCCTGGGATGCATCGCCGACGACTTCACCGGCGCCACCGATCTCGCGAGCATGCTGGTGCGCGGCGGCATGCGCACGGTTCAGACGATCGGCGTGCCCGCCTCGAATACGCCGCTCGACGCGGACGCCGTGGTCGTCGCGCTGAAATCGCGCACGATCGAAGCGGCCGATGCCGTCAACCAATCGCTCGCGGCGCTCGACTGGCTGCGCGCGCAGGGTTGCCGCCAGTTCTTCTTCAAATACTGTTCGACGTTCGATTCCACCGATGCGGGCAACATCGGCCCGGTCGCCGAGGCGCTGCTCGATGCGCTCGCCGGGCAAAGCGGCGCGGACTTCACGATAGCCTGCCCTGCGTTCCCCGAGAACAAGCGCACGGTCTATCGCGGCCACCTTTTCGTCGGTGACGCGCTTCTTAGCGAATCGGGCATGGAACACCATCCGCTCACGCCGATGCGCGACCCTAACCTCGTTCGCGTCCTGCAACGGCAGAGCAAAGCGAAAGTCGGCCTGATCGCGAGCGATACGGTCGCCGCGGGCGCCGATGCCGTGCGCGGCGCGATTGCCAGCCTGCGTGCCGACGGCGTGCGTCTTGCCATTGCCGACGCGCTCACCGACGCCGACCTGCGCACGCTCGGCGCGGCCTGCGCCGATCTCGCGCTCATCACGGGCGGCTCGGGCGTCGCCATCGGCTTGCCGGACAACATCCGGCGCGCCGGGCTCATCGAGCCGAACGACAAGGCAGCGGACCTGCCCGCCGTGGAAGGCGCGGCGCTGGTGCTGGCGGGCAGCGCATCGAAGGCGACCAACGCGCAAGTCGCCGAGTGGACCGCGACGCGGCCGGCGTTTCGCGTCGATCCCCGCGCGCTCGCACGAAGCGAGCCGGTCGTCGACGAGGCGCTCGCCTTCATCGACGCGCACGCGCCGCAGCCGGTGCTGATCTACGCCACGGCTTCGCCCGACGAAGTAAAAGCGGTGCAGCAAGAAGTCGGCAGCGCGGCGGCAGGCCAGCTCGTCGAAGATGCGCTCGCCGCCATCGCCCGCCAAGCCCGCGAGCGCGGCGTGCGCAAGTTCGTGGTCGCGGGCGGCGAGACATCGGGCGCGGTGGTGCAGGCGCTCGGCGTTCAGATGTTGCAGATCGGGCCGCCCATCGATCCGGGCGTGCCCGTGACCGTCAGCGTCGGCGACACGCCGCTTGCGCTGGCGTTGAAGTCCGGCAACTTCGGCGCGCGCGATTTCTTCGACAAGGCGCTGCGTTACATAGAAGGAGAGCGCGCGTGAGCGACACCGTCATCGCATCGGCCAGCGACGCGAAGCTGCGCGAGGAAATCTGCACGGTCGGCGAAAGTCTCTACGCGCGCGGCTACACCGTGGGCACGGCGGGCAACATCAGCGCGCGCTGCGACGACGGCTGGCTCATCACGCCGACGGATGCCTGTCTCGGACGGCTCGATCCCGCGCAAATTGCAAAAGTGGATGCGCAGGGACGGCACGTTTCCGGCGCGCGGCCCTCGAAGACGCTGGAGTTGCATCGGCGCATCTACGAGGGCAGCGTGGACACGCGCGGCATCGTGCATACGCATTCGACGTCGCTGGTTGCGCTGACGCTCGCGGGCGTCTGGCGCGACGACGACGTGCTGCCGCCGATCACGCCGTACTACGTGATGAAGGTTGGCCACGTACCGCTCGTGCGATACCGCCGCCCCGGCGACCCGCAGGCGGCAGCCGAGATCGCCGCGCGCGCGGCCGACGTGCGTGCCGTGCTGCTGGAGCGGCTCGGGCCCGTGGTGTGGGAGCGCAGCGTCTCGCATGCGTCGTATGCGCTCGAGGAACTCGAAGAAACCGCCCGCCTCTGGCTGATGACTACGCCGCGGCCCGCGCCGCTCGACGATGCCGCCATCGACGAACTGCGGCAGAGCTTCGGCGCGCGCTGGTAGGCCGCAACTCAGAGAGCCTATACCGGGCCGTCCGAGGCGGCGTGTCCGTCCGACGCCGCTTCGGAAAACTGCGCGAGCACCGCGTTCAGGCTCGCGAGCGTATAAGGCTTCGCCAACACCGTGCCGATGCTGTCGGCGTCCGCTTCAATCGCCTCGCCGTAGCCCGTCGCATAGATGACGCGCAGGCCGGGCCGAACTGCCTTGAGCCTTCGCGACAGCGCGACGCCGTCCATGCCGGGCAACCCGACATCGGTGAAGAGAATGCCGAAGTCTTCCTTGGCGAACGACGCGAGCGCTTCCTCCGCGCTCGCCACGGCCGTCACGCGATGCCCCAGCGCCCGAATGAGTTCGAGCGCCATCTCTCGCAACTCGGGGTGATCCTCGACGACGAGCACGCCGAAGCGCTGCGGCAACGGCGCGACCGGAGCCACCGTCTGCTTCGCCGGATGCGAACGCGCGAGCGCGACCTGCTTCCGGTTCGACAACATGTGCCGGATCTTGCGCGCAAGCTGTTCGCGCCGATAAGGCTTCGTGAGCAGTTGCACGCCTGCGTCCAGCCGTCCGCCATGCAGGATGGCGTTCTGCGTGTAACCCGAGGTGAACAGCACCTCGATGTTCGGCAAGATCGCCTTCGCGCCTCTGGCGAGCTCGGGACTGCGCAGCTTGCCGGGCATCACGACATCGGTGAACAACAAGTCAATGGCCAAGCCGCTCTGCAAAATGCCGAGCGCGCTCTCGGCGTTGTCGGCCTTGAGCACCTGGTACCCGAGCTCGCGCAGCATCTCGACGACGGTGGTCTGCACGGCCCGATCGTCTTCCACGACGAGAATCGTCTCCGTGCCGCCGACGACCGGCGCCGCTGCGAACGACGCGGTCTGCACCACGGCTTCATGCGAGCGCGGCAGATAGACCTTGATCGTGGTGCCGTGCCCTATCTCGCTGTAAATCTTGAAGTGTCCGCCGCTTTGCTTGACGAAGCCATACGCCATCGAGAGACCGAGCCCCGTGCCGACGCCTTCCGGTTTCGTCGTGAAGAACGGATCGCATGCGCGTTCCATCACTTCGCGCGTCATGCCTGTGCCGGTATCGGAGATGGCGAGCATCACGTACTGGCCCGGTTCGAGATCGGCGTCCAATGCGACGTAGTCGTCGTCCAGCATCGAATTGCTCAGTTCGATGGTGAGCTTGCCGCCGTCGGGCATGGCGTCGCGGGCGTTGATCGCCAGATTCAGCACGACGTTTTCGAGCTGATGCGGGTCGACCTGCACGTTCCATAACCCTCCCGCGAGCACCGTCTCCATGACGACCGACTCGCCCAGCGCGCGCCGGAGCATGTCGTCCATGCCCGCGACCACGGGCGCGAGGTTCGTGACGACCGGCTGCAACGGCTGACGCCGCGCGAACGCCAGCAGTTGCGACGACAGTTTCGCGCCGCGCTCCACGGCGCTCGCCGCAGTGTCCACGCGCTTGATCGCCGTCTCGTTGCCGGCAACGGAAGCCGACAGCAGTTGCAGATTGCCGCCGATCACTTGCAGGATGTTGTTGAAGTCATGCGCGATGCCGCCGGTGAGCTTGCCGATCGCCTCCAGCTTTTGCGAACGCTGCAACGCGGCTTGAGTCTGTTCGAGTTCTCGCGTGCGCTCTTCGACCAGCGCTTCGAGGCTCGTTTGATAGCGCTCCACTTCGTCCTGCGCGAGCTTTTGCACCGTGACGTCCTGACCCTGAACGAAGATGCCGGCCACTTCGCCGTCGTTGCCCGCAATGGGCTGATACACGAAGTCGAGGAAGCGCGTTTCGAGCGGCGCCCCGTCGCGCGGCCGGATCATGACGGGCACGGCCTTGCCGACGAAAGGCTCGCCCGTGTCGAAGACGCGCGACAGCACTTCGATGAAGCCTTGTTCGACCACTTCAGGCAACGCATCCCGCACGCGCTTTCCGACGAGATCGCGATCGCCCGTCAAGCTGCGATACGCCGCGTTCGCCAGTTCGAATATGTGCTCGCGCGTGCGCAATACGCAGACGAAACCCGGCGCCTGCTCGAAAAGCCGCAGAAGGCGGGCGTTGTCGACGTGCAGTTCCTTCGCCAGCTCCAGCGCCCGGCTCGTGCTTTCCAGCGCCTCGGTGCGCTCAACGATGACCTGTTCCAGTTCCCCTTGCTTGCGCCTGAGCGCCTCTTGCGCCGCGACCTGATCGGTAACGTCGTTGCCTTGCGAGAAGATACCGACGACCACGCCCGCGTCATCGACGATAGGCTGGTACACGAAGTCGATGAAGCGCACTTCGCTATCGCCGCCCGCGAGAGGGTCCACACGCAACGGCACGGCCCGGCCGACATACGGGCGGCCTGTTTGATACACCTCGTCGAGCAGTTCGAAGAAACCTTGCCCGGCAAGCTCGGGCAGCGCCTCTCTCACAGGCTTGCCGATGATCGGCCTGAATCCCGCGAGCCGGTGATGCGCGCCGTTCTGTAGCTGATACACATGATTCGTACCCCGAAAGAAGCACACGAAGCCCGGCGCCTGCTCGAAGAGCCGCAGCAACTCGTGATATTCGCGCGTGCGGGCATCGAGCGCCAAGGCTTTCTGACGCTCGGCGATCTGTCTCGCTTCGTGCTGTGCAGTAATGTCGCGCGTGATCTTGGCGTAGCCGACGTGGTGCCCCGAATCGTCGAACAGGGAATCGAGCACGACGTGCGCCCAGAAACGCGAACCGTCCTTGCGCACGCGCCAGCCTTCCGATTCGAACTTGCCTTCGCGGACCGCAATGTCCAGCGCACGTAAGGGCAAGTCGGTCGCGCGGTCTTCCTCGGTATAAAACCGTGAGAAGTGCTGACCAATGATTTCCTCGGGTGCATAGCCTTTGATGCGCTCGGCACCGACGTTCCAGCTCGTGACCAGACCGGTCGGAGAAAGAAGATAGATCGCGTAGTCCCTGACCCCCGCGATCATGCGCTCGAAATGTCCACTGCCCGAACCGGCAGAACCGACGAGACCTTGATCCTTGACATCCATTTGGCGATACCCTGGCACTTCGGCGTTTTTCGAGTGCAGCATTTTACTGCGCCTGGGGAGCGATCGCGCATGGCTGACGGCGTTGCGCGAGACGATGGCGTTCCGGCGCCGCGCGCCGGGTAGTTCTTACATCGCCGATGCAGCAAGAGGGCGGTTTTGCCGCCCGCGTGTCGTATCCCCGGCGAAAAGCGCAGCGTTCAGCAAGGATCATCGCATTCCGTCACACTGGCACATCGATCAATCGACTTGCAAGGCTGCAATGAACAAACAAGCACTCATCATCGGCGCGACCGGCGTCATCGGACGTAATCTCGCCGAGCATCTTCAGACGCATGGGGACTGGTCTATCACCGGCGTCTCGCGCGGCCGCACGCCTGCGCCCGCCGGCGTCGAATCGATCATTGCGGATCTTACGTCGGCGTCGTCGGTCGCGCAGGCATTGAGCGGACGCGACTTCACTCACGTCTTCTTCACCGCATGGTCGCGGCAAGCAACCGAAGCCGAGAACATCCGCGTCAACGGCGCAATGGTCGCCAATGTCCTCGCGGCATTGGGACCGTCGGGCGCGCTCGAACATGCGGCGCTCGTGACGGGCCTCAAGCACTATCTCGGGCCCTTCGAGGCCTACGCCAAAGGCGAGATTCCGGCGACGCCCTTCCGCGAGGAACAAGGCCGGCAGCCCGTCGACAACTTCTACTACGAGCAGGAAGACCGCTTGTTCGATGCAGCGCGGCAGTTCGGCTTCGGATGGAGCGTGCATCGGCCGCATAGCATCATCGGTTTCGCCATCGGCAATGCAATGAACATGGGCGTCACCCTCGCCGTCTATGCGAACTTGTGCAAGGCGACCGGCGAACCGTTCGTGTTTCCCGGTTCGGCGGCGCAATGGAACGGCCTGACCGACATGACGGACGCGCGTCTTCTCGCGCGCCATCTGGAATGGGCCGCCACGTGGCCCGAAGCGCGCAACGAAGACTTCAACGTCGTGAATGGCGACGTGTTCCGCTGGAAGTGGATGTGGGAGCGCATCGCCAATTACTTCGGTATCGAGCCCGCGCCTTTCGATGGCGAAACGAGACCGCTGGAAGGCCGCATGCAGCATGCGGGCAAGACGTGGGCCGAGATCGCGGCACGGCACGCACTGGCGGAGCCGGAGGTAGACAAGCTCGTCTCCTGGTGGCACACGGATGCGGACCTCGGACGCCCGATGGAAGTACTCACGGACATGACGAAGAGCCGCAAGGCCGGCTTCCTCGATTATCAGAGCACGCCTGATGCGTTTTTCGCGCTGTTCGACCGCCTGAAGCGCGAGCGCATCATCCCCGAGTGAGTTTGTCATGTTGGCTTTCTAGCGACGCCTTCTGAGTCGATCACATCGCGCATGGTGCGCGTTTTTCTCCCGAGGAAAGCATGGCCAAGCAATCAATCGCGGACTATCTGGCAAAGACGCTCGCGGCGGCGGGCGTCGAGCGCATCTGGGGCGTGACGGGCGATAGCCTCAACGGGCTCGCGCACAGTCTGGACGAACTGGGCACCATTCGCTGGATGCATACGCGGCATGAGGAAGCGGCTGCATTCGCCGCAGGCGCGGATGCGGCGACCACCGGCCGGCTTGCCGTATGCGCCGGCAGCTGCGGACCGGGCAATCTGCATCTCATCAACGGGCTTTACGACTGTCATCGCAATCGTCAGCCCGTGCTTGCCATCGCGGCGCATATACCGTCGACAGAGATCGGGCTCGGGTACTTTCAGGAAACGCATCCGCAGACATACTTCAGCGAATGCAGTCACTTCGTCGAACTGGTATCGAACGCTTCGCAGTTTCCGCGCGTGCTGGAGCGCGCCATGCGCACCGCGCTGGAAGAGCGCGGGGTCGCCGTGATCGTGCTGCCGGGCGATGTCGCCCTGTCCGAAGGCCCCGATGCCCCCGCTCGCTGGACACCGACGGCCCCGCATACCATGGTGCCCGCCGACGCCGAGCTCGACAAGCTTGCGCACATGCTGAATGGCTGCGACGCGGTGACCATCATGTGCGGCAGCGGCGTCGCGGGCGCGCATGACGAAGTGGTCGCGCTCGCGGATACGCTGGGCGCGCCGATTGTTCATGCGTTGCGCGGCAAACCGTTCATCGAATACGACAATCCTTTCGATGTCGGCATGACGGGACTCATCGGCTTCAGCTCGGGCTATCACGCCATGATGTCGTGCGACATGCTACTGTTGCTCGGCTGCGACTTCCCATATCGGCCGTTCTATCCGCCGAATGCGCAGGTCGTGCAGGTCGACAACCGCGGTTCGCAATTGGGCCGGCGCGCGCCGCTCGCGCTGGGCCTCATCGGCACGGTGAAGGAAACGGTCACGGCGCTCATGCCGCGGCTGCAACGCAAGACAGAGCGGCGCTTCCTCGAAAACGCGCTGAAACACTATGCCGATGCGCGCAAGGAGCTCGACCATCTCGCCACGCCGTCCGCGCCTGGCCGTCCCATCCATCCGCAATATCTGACCAAACTCGTCGACGAGGCCGCAGCGGACGACGCCATCTTCACCGTCGATGTCGGCACGCCCACGCTATGGGCCGCGCGATATCTGTCGATGAACGGCAAGCGTCAGTTGCACGGATCGTTCAATCATGGGTCGATGGCGAACGCCATGCCGCAGGCGCTCGGCGCGCAGGCGGCGAATCCGGGACGCCAGGTGGTGTCGCTGTCAGGGGACGGCGGACTTTCCATGCTGCTCGGCGATCTGCTCACCGCCGTGCAGCATGAGTTGCCGATCAAGGTCATCGTCTACAACAACAGCCTGCTGGGCTTCGTCTCGATGGAGTTGAAGGCCGCGGGGTATCTCGACACCAACGTCGATCTATCCAGGACGGACTTCTCGCAGATCGCGAAAGGCGCGGGCATCTGGTCGGTGCGCGTGGAGCAGTCGGAGCAACTGGAAGGCGCGCTCAAGGATGCGTTGGCGCATCCGGGTCCGGCGGTCGTGGACGTCGTGACGGCGAAGCACGAACTCGCGATTCCGCCGACCATCAACTATGCGCAGATGAAAGGCTTCAGCCTCTACATGCTGCGCGCGGTGTTCAGCGGTCGCGGCGATGAACTGATCGAACTGGCGCGAACCAATCTGCGCTGACATGCCGAGGAATGGATCACGACGCGGCGAGCGGTTCGCCGCGTTGCGATCATCTCCGACTACGGCCCGTCCGTGCCGAGTTCGATGCGCGCTTCGTTGATCGAAACGGCGATTCCCTTCGGCGAGTTCGCCCCGCTCACGCGCACGAATGAAAGCACGACGTCGCTCACATTTGAAATGCCGAGACGCGCGAGCACGTCGGTGACGTCATAGTCGACGGCGTTCATGCCGTGATGCGCAGCGGTGCCAATCTGGAACGCGCCCAATGTACCGATGAAGTGCTGCGACTTCACGGCGTCGACATCGCCGCTCGCAGGCAGATTCAGATAGACGTTATAGAAGAAGCCGCCTTTTCGGGCTGCCGCGGGCATCGTGACGCCGTCGAGCACGACCTTCACGTATTGGAAGCCGCTCTTTGCCTGCGGCGTGGCCTGCGTTGCATCCGAGGATTGGCTCAGTGCGACAGCCGGCGAAGTCGCCAGCACATCCTTCAATGCAGTGGCGTTCGCGGCCTGAAGCGGGATGCTCGCGCTGATCGAGAACTCGTTCAGTTCGACGCCCTTCACGCCTCCCAGGGAACGCCGAGTCGATGACACCGTGCGCCCGGGACTCGGCGTGAATGCGCCGGTCTTCGGCCGCGCCTGAATGGCGCCGATCTGTGCTTGCACGCGAATAATCCTCCCTTGTTGCGCCTGGGGCGGCAGCACAGCGGGCATGGTGTCGTTGGCGTAGTCATAACTCAGCCCCGTGGTCGTGCGCGTTTTCGACTTCGAGATCGTCAAGCCTCTCGCGTAGGTGAAGCTGCCGTTCCAGTAGCTGCTGGTGGCCGTCGGCACGCGGCTCGTCGAGCGCAGCGACCATGCGTTCCAGAGACGGTCGATGTTGCAGTGATGCAGGTAGAAGATCGGATCGATCGGCGCCGTGGCGATATCGGCCATGTTATTACCGATGATGTCATGAACCGGATTGTGCGGCGCGTTCTCGAGCTTGGGCTCGAATGCGTTGCTCGTGCCGCGCTGGAAGTTGTACACGCTCGACCCGAACGGACCGAGATCGAGCGCCTGATAGACGTTGGTGTTGATTCGCGAGACATAGAGCGGATTGCTACGCGCAGTGTCGGTGAATTCCGCCGGAATCACCGGATACGTGTAGTAATCCCAGTAAGGCAACGTGAGGGTTGCATCGCCGGATACGGTGCGCAACTGCTGTTCGAGGTAGTACAGGTAACCGCGATGCCACGTCAGGAAGTACGCCGTGCTGTGCGGGCAATAATTGTTGTGAACATCGACCCAGTACTGCCACGATGCGGGACTGGTTCTGTCGGTGGCGGCTTTCATCGTGCGCACTGCGTTGAGATACGACGCGTAGTGCGGCGTGGTCTTGAACACTTGCCATTCGAGTCTGATGAACGGAGCAGTGGCTGCAATGCCCCACCGTGGAAGCGATGCAACAGCGAGTGCGGACGCCGTTCCCTTCAGAAACGCGCGTCGCTTAGTGGAATTGGAGACCATACACCCCCCAGGGAGCGCACAAAGAGGACCTGCAACGCGGGCCGGAGCGGGTGCGTTGCAGCAAGAACGGACGGCCGGTTTTCTAGCTGCACCGGCGCTTAGAGTATGGACCACTGCAAGCAACGTTCAATGCGTTATTTGCATTCCGAACTATAGAGTGTGCGGTAGGCCACAGAGCCGGCTACGCATGTGTGCATGGGTTCGGCGATTGAGACGCGCGGCGTATAAGCTCGATCGTTCGAATGTGAGCGGGTATTTGCCTGTAGCATTTAAGTAAGGCGCATGTTTACCTGGAAGTAGGACCTAGCGCGGTCTTCTAGTCGGCCCACTGGCGATGCGGTCTTTCCTTAGTAATGCAAATGAGTTCGGTTTCTTGTCGATCCCCGATGCCTCGGGTCTCGTCGCGGCAAATCATTCCAACGCGCTGCCCGTCGCCGTCTCGAACATGTGAATCCTGAGCAGTGCAGTCGTATCGACGGACCGGTTACTGAACTCCGCGCCGACAAGCACGGCGCCCGCCGCTCGACGCAGATTGCGCACGACGCAGTTGAACACCACCGCATGAACCTTGCCGTCGGCGCGCAGGCGCAACGCGAGCTTGAAGTGCTCGCCCACATCGACGAGCGCGTCCGCCAGACGCAACGCCACACCGCCCAGGCTAACGTTGACCACGGCGACATCGAAGCCCGCCGCGACACAATCGTTCCTGATAAGGCGACCCGCCAGCTCGGTCGACACTCGAACGTCTTTGCGCACGACCTGCGTCTGTACGGTTTGCGGATAGGCGAGATAAGCGACTTTCACAGGCGACTCGCTTCGTCCGATCACCGTGCTGGAGAAACGATAGATCTTGCGCCCGAGCAGCCCCTTGCATTCGACGGACATGCCCGCGTCCAGCAACTCATGCACGCAGCCTGCGGTCACGACCAGCGCGCTGCCCGCCACGGAACCGACGAATTCGGCCTGCACCGGCGGGTGATCGCAGCCGATAAGCGTAAGCTGCATGCTTTCCAGCGTTTTCGGCAGGGTGCCAGTGACGGCGGCCGCGCGATCGAGCTTGGGACGGTTGATGGGCGCGCCGTGCTTCGCGGTCGATATCAGCAGCTCGCTCGACATGACGCCTTGCCCGTGCGGCCGTTCGATCGGCGCGTCTTCGTCGCGGAACCCGCCTGCTGCGAGAATTCTGTCGCGCTGGCCTTCGGATCGCACGCAGTAACCCCTCGTCAAAAGAAGTTTTCCGCTCGCCGAGTAGACGGCGAAAGGAAGAGGCGTGCCGACTTGGAGTTCCTGTGCGCTCAGTTTGACCAATACCATGTTCGTACCTTGATGGGGCCAATGCCATCCCTCTACGCGGGGATGATTCGTATCTGCCGGCATACGTTAGCGCGCAGGCGATCCCATTTAAGTACGGTAACGCGCATTCATCAGACGATATGAGGCACGTCGTGCCGCTTTGTGTTGATCGACGAAACAGGCCGAAGTCGTTGCGTTTGGCCGGCACGAAAGCAAACGTTCAACTTTCCGACAAACGAGCCGATATCTACCCTGTCGGCAAATAATTCAACGTTGAACGCAAGGGCGAGACAAATGCAGAGAATGAGCTTTAAGGCGACGCTGTGGAGCACCGTGGGATTCGTGTGGCTAAGTCTGATCGTGCTCTCGCTGTTGAGCGCGACCATGACGCGCACGTTGATGATGAAGGACCGCCAGGAGGCGCTGGCCGAGCAGGTCCAGTCTGCGGTGAGCGTGGTGAACTTCTATGTGCAGCAGGCGCAAAGTGGCGCGATGCCGGCAGAAGAGGCCAAGCGCGCGGCCATCGCGCACTTGCGGCCGGTGCGTTATGGGCAGAGCGGCTATCTACTCGTCGTCGACTCGACGATGTTGCAATTGCTCAACCCGGTGCGCCCCGAGACCGAGAACAAGATCAACGATCTCGTCGACAAGACCGGCAAGCACTTCACCGCGGCGATCGTCAAACACGGACTCGACGGCACGCACGTGACCGGTTACCTCTATCCGAAGCCGGGGCAAACGGAGGCGCTGCCGAAGATCGCTTACGGCGAGTATGTTCGCGCGTGGGACTGGCACGTCTATACGGGCGCTTACGTCGACGACATCAATCGTGAATTCGGCCAGCGCCTCCTTGCGATGCTTGCGATCGTCGGCATGGTCGGCCTTGCGTTGACCGTGGCAATGGGCTGGATCATCCGCAATGTGCTGCGCAAGCTCGGCGGCGATCCCAAGGACGTCGCAGACGCGTGCAAACGCATCGCGGCGGGCAATCTCACGGAGGCCGTGCCTGTCGCGGCGGGCGACCATGCAAGTCTGATGGCATCGGTGCGGGCTATGCAGGACCGGCTGTTGCAAACGATGGGGGCGGTGACGTCGTCCGCCAACGCGATCGCGGGCGCAACGAAGGAGATCGCCGCCGGCAACACGGATCTTTCGTCGCGCACGGAGGAGCAGGCTGCATCGCTGCAGGAGACGGCGGCCAGCATGGAAGAACTGACCTCGACGGTGAAGCAGAACGCCGACAACGCGCGTCAAGCCAGCGGTCTCGCCGAGAACGCGAGCGCCGTCGCGAACCAAGGCACTGCGATCGTCGGACAGGTCGTCGAGACGATGGCCGGCATCGAAGAAAGCTCGGGAAAGATCGCGGAGATCATCGGCATGATCGAGGGCATCGCGTTCCAGACGAACATTCTCGCGCTCAATGCCGCAGTGGAAGCTGCGCGCGCCGGCGAACAAGGCCGTGGCTTCGCGGTCGTGGCAGGTGAAGTGCGCAGCCTCGCGCAGCGTTCGTCCAGCGCGGCGAGGGAAATCAAGGCGCTGATCGAGACCTCGGGCAGCCGCGTCGGCGCAGGCACCGAACTGGTCGCGAAAGCAGGCGAAACCATGCGCAGCGTGCAGTCCGCGATTCAGCGCGTGACCGACATCATGGGCGAGATTGCGTCCGCATCGCACGAGCAGAGCCGCGGCATCGAGCAGGTCAATCTGGCTATCTCGCAGATGGACGAAGTCACGCAGCAGAACGCCGCGCTCGTCGAAGAAGCGGCCGCAGCGGCCGGATCGCTGGAAGACCAGGCCGAAGCGCTTCGCAAAGCAGTCAGCGTCTTCCGCACGAGCCCGAGCGCAGCCGTGGTTGCCGCTCACGCGGTGACGTCCACGTCGGGCGAAGGCCGCCCGATCCTGGCGACGGCTCCGAGAGTGCAACGCCCTGGTGCTCAGGCACTGCAGCGAGCAAAGCCGACGCCGACGGGAAAACGCGTCGAAGCCCCGGTGCAGAAGTCCGTGGCAACGGCGACGGATGGCGGCGACTGGGAGACGTTCTAGAACTGCTAGTTAGCCATCCTATACAGTTAGGCCGGCCACGCGCATGTGATCCGGACCCGATACCACGCGTGTCTGCGTCGTCGAGCCGCGCCGGAGGGTTGGCTTGCCGCTTGCTACGAGTCTGACGTGTCCAATTGAACCAATCGGAGGATACGATGACGACGCATGCCGGACGATCGCAGGAAGACCGCATTCAGGCGGAGAAAGGGGAGAAACTGCCCGCGCAGGAACAGGCAGGAGGCAAGATGGCCGTTGAAGGCACTGAAGCGGGCAAGGACTCGAGCAGCGGCAAACTCTCGGAAGCGGGAAAGGATGTCTGGCGTCAGGGCAGCACGATCGACGAGGAAGGTCCTGTGCCGCCGGATGAAAAGCCCGGCGCTTGAGACGCCGACGCCACGCGAGTTCAGCGCAAGACCGACAGGGAGGAACCGATGTACATTGTCTGCCACATGATGTCTTCAGTAGATGGCCGAAGCCTCACGGACGGCTGGCATCTCGACTTCGCCAGCCCCTGCTATGAGGAGACGGCCGCCAGCTTCAACGCGGATGCCTGGGTATGCGGCCGCGTCACGATGCAGGAGATCTCGCACGCCAAAGATCGTGAGTACCCACGCGGTCTCGCCAAGAGCCCGTTGCCACGCACGGATCATTTCGCCAAGCGCGACGCGAGCCAGTACGCTGTATCGATCGACCCCAAAGGCCGCGTAGGCTGGAAAACCAGCACCGCGCTCGACTCGCATATCGTCGAAGTCGTGGCGGAAAGCGTGGAGGACGATTATCTCGCGCACCTTCAATCGATCGGCGCGTCGTATCTTTTCGGCGGAAAGGACGACATCGATCTTCACCGCGTCGTGGAAACGCTTGGCCGCGAACTGAAGATCGACAAGCTCATCGTCGAGGGAGGCGGTCACGTGTCCGGGGCATTCGTCAACGCGCAACTGGCGGACGAAGTCAGCGTGTTACTGATGCCGCTGGTCGATGGCCGTGACGCGCACCCGTCATCATTTGAAGTGGCAATGGATAAGTGGCAAAAGCCCGCATATCTGAAGCTGGAGTCAGTCGAGAAGCTGGATAACGATGTCGTTTGGGTCCGCTACAAGCGCAAGACGTGAGAGTCGAGTCCGCCTCATGAACGACCTCTAAGAGACACGCTCTGACGCGCGACGCCTCACTTCTTCGAGCGGCGCCTCGGCAAGCCAGTGACAATAGCCGCCGACCTTGCCGCTATCGATATCTTCGAGGGCCATATGCGCGTACTCGCCTTTGCGATAGCGATGCTTCGACCAATACGTGTCCGTATGCCACGCATGGATGTGCAAGACGTCGCTACCCAGCGTGCGATCCGCGAAGGAGAAGTGGTCGAGCAAACCGAGCGAGCAGGCTTGCGGGTACGTCAATCGCAGAGCGAGTTCGCCCGCATACATGGTCAAAACCTGCTTGCACCAGCCGGGCCACGCGCCTTCGAAATCGCGGAACTCTTCTTCGAGCAGCCTGTTGCAGGCTTCGGTCTGCGCGGCGAGATAGATTCGCAGCCATTCCGAAGGCCCGAGCAACGAAGCGCCGACGTTGTGAAGCCCGGTGTGCGGATAACCCCAGCGCGCCGAGATTTCAGAAAGCCGTGCGCGCACCGAAGCATCGTAGGCGTAGGCGCCGAATCCTGCACAAAGGCCAGAAGGACGGAAGTCTTTCAACGCCGGAGTGACGAACGTATCGCAATCCGTCTTCAGAATGTAGTCGAAGCGGGCGCACGCCTCGCTCACCGCAGGCTCCGCGAGATTCGCGACGGAATTGATGTAGCCGTAACCGTGCCATTGCGGATTGCGTTCGGCATAAGGCACGCTCGGGATGATCTCGATACGAGCGTCCTCGGGCAACCGGTTTGCAATTGCCGGGTGACATACCGCAACGATCCCCCCACTCTCGATTACGCCCGAATAAATAAGGCTCTTATAGAGCCAGCCGAATTCCTCGAGCATCTGCCCGCTGTTGTCGATATAGACGAGTATTCCAAGTTGCATGACGTCCTCTTTCTCAGGCTTGCTGCGCCGCGGCCGAAGGTAAAGAGTCGACTATGCGAAACGGCGACAGCAGCACGCCATGCTATAGAAAAACGTTGAAGTGCCGCCGCCGTAACGCATAAATGCACAACTATGCCGGCTTTTATAGCGCGAGGACGTTCACGGCAACGTCGACATGATGCGATCCGCCGCCGAGGATCATGCCGCGCAATAACGATACGTCGCTGTAGTCGCGGCCGGTTGCAAGCGTCACGTGGTCGAGATCGGCGAGCACGTCGTTGGTCGGATCGAGGTCGATCCATCCGCTTTGCGGGCAATGCACCGACACCCACGCATGCGAGGCATCGGCGCCGATGAGTCGCGGTTGACCCGGCGGCGGGTCATTACGCAGATAGCCGCTCACGTAACGCGCCGGCAAGCCCAACGTGCGAAGACAGCCGATCATCACTTGCGCGAAGTCCTGACAGACGCCCTGGCGCAGTTCGAACGCGCGTGTAGCGGGCGTATCGAACGCGGTCGATGAAGGCCGGTACGTGAAGTCGGCATGGATGCGGTGCATGAGGTCGATCGCGCCCGCGATGACCGCCGTGGCCGGCGCAAAGCTCGGCAACGCGTATTCGCGAAACGCCTGAGTCAACTGAATGTTGGGCGACGCATAGCAATACTCCGATTCACGCACGAACGGCGAACCGGCTGTGTAGCGCAGCCGTCGTGCGACCTCTTCCCACGGCGGCGTCGCCCGAGGATCAAGCGTCGTCCAGCGTGGACTGAGACGCACCGTCGTTTCACTCGTCATCGAGAGACGCTCATGCGGCGCGTCCAGCGAGAAATAAAGCAGGTCGTTGCCGAATGCATCGACGCGGCTATGTACATACGATGGAGCCGGATCGATGCGCTCCGAATGAGCGATGACCTGCTGCCACGGGGTATGCAGCGGACGGATGGTCGCGAGGTGCTGAGCGATTTCGACGGGCGTTGAATAGCGATATGTCGTGCGGTGCGTGACTGCGAGCGTCGTCGATCGGGGCGCTTTGTCGATCGTCGCATTCATTAGGACACCTGTGCAGCAATGGGATTGGCATGACTGAAGTAGTGCGCGCTGACTTCATTCGATGCCGCGCTCACCGATGCAAGCAGCCGATCGCAAAGCAGGACGAGCGTGCCGAACCGCCCGCTTCCGTCGGCTTTGCACAGGGCATCGAGGGGCGGCAAGCTATCGAGGTCGAGCGAAATACCGATGTATTGCGCGCGCCGCGCTGCGCCCGCGGTCTTCACCATCTCATCGAGCTTTGCGCGCAAGCGGACCAGCACGCCATAGAGTCCGCGCGGATTCGTCGGGTCCACGACGATCAGGTCGATCAACGCGGCCGCTTCGAGCCGGCCAGGATAGAGCGAGCGATACGTGAGCGTGGTATCGAAAAGCTGCAACAGCAAGTCGAAGCCGGCCGGATGCGTCAACGTGCCTTGCGCCGCGAACACTCGCAGAAACGTAGCCATCGTCGACACGCGCTCGATCATCCTGCCGATGAAAATCATGCGCCACGCTTCATCGCGTGTCATGCGATCGCCTTGCGCGCCGCTGATCGCGAGCAGTTGAGTCGCAAGATGTTCGAGCGCGCCGCTCAACATCACGCGGTCATAATCCCTCGGCACGTCGGGCGTGATGAGTCCGAGGCGCGCGAGCGCATCGCGAAAGTCGTTGCGCGCCGCGAGAATCGTGCGCCAGTGATCGGTGGAAAGCCGGTCGCGAATCTCGCCGCAAGCATGCGCCTGATTCGCGAGATTGCCGCCGATGCTCGTGGCCGATGCCGTCTCCGCCAGTCCCGCGACGAGCACGCGCTCGAATGCATGTGGCGAGCTTCGCGCAAGCGTGTCGATGGACGGAATGAGTCCGCATTGCGCGGCAAGTTCGACGAGCGTGGGGAACATCTCATCGGCATCACTGGCTTCGAGCGTGCCGAGCAACAGGCGGCAGAGACGCACGTTGTTCTCGGCGCGCTCGCCGTAGCGTCCGGCCCAGAACAGATTTTCCGCCGCGCGGCTCGATACCACGCGATGCTTGCGCAGATCACTGGGCTGCATCGGCGATGGACGCAGCGGCACTGCAGGACCAGGATGAGTGGCTAGCACCCACGTATCCACGCTGCTGCCGCCGAATTGCATCGACACCGTGGCGCGCTTGTCCGCTGCAAGGCGCGTGAAGCCGCCGGGCATCACGCTCCAGCTTCCGTCCGGACGCGCTATCGCATAGGCACGCAAGACACACGAGCGAGAGCCGAGTGCGCCATCGTGAAAACGCGGCGCGCTCGAGAACGGCACGTCTTCGTGCACGGTGAACATGTCGGGCGCGCGCTCGATGCGCTCACGCCAGCCCGCAAGCGCCTGCGATCCCGCTTCGATGCCGGGCGCGCCATCCTCGTGCGTGCCGGGCCAGGTGGGAACCACGAAAGCGCGATCGAGCTTCTCGAAGGCTTCGCGTCGCGCGGCGTCTTCGCCGCACCACCACGTCGGCACGGTCGGGAGATGCAATTCCTCGTCCAGCATCGCACGAGCAATGCCGGGCAAAAACGCATGAAGCGCAGGCGATTCCGTGAAGCCCGCGCCGGGCACATTGGAGACCGCCACGTTGCCCGCGCGCATGACCTGCAACATTCCCGGTACGCCGATGGTCGAATCCGCGCGCAACTCGACCGGATCGCAGAACGCATCGTCCAGACGGCGCAGCACGGCATGCACGCGTGAGAGGCCCGCCAGCGTTTTCAGGTACAGCTTGTCGTGACGTACTGTCAGATCCTTTCCTTCCACGAGCGTCACGCCCAGATAACGCGCAAGAAAGATGTGCTCGAAGTAAGTCTCGCTAAAGGGACCCGGGCTCAACAGCGCAATATGAGGCGCGTCGCCACCGCCGCTTTCATCATTGCGCATGATGCCTCGGGCCGCCTGCGCAAGCGTCGCGACGAGTTGCGAATACGTCGATGCAAGCCCGTTGATGCGCAGCGTCCGGAACGCATCACTAAAGAGACTCGCCACGATCATGCGGTTTTCGAGCGCGTAACCCAACCCCGACGGTGCCTCCGTACGATGCGCGATGACGGTCCATTCGCCCGACGGCGCACGCGCGAGATCGATCGCGACGATCTGCAAATAGCCCCCGTTCGCAGGCACGAAGCCTTTCACCGAGCGCAAATAGCCTGGATGCCCGAACACGAGCGCAGCAGGCAACAGCCCTCGTTGCAGAAGCGTTTGGGCGCCGTAGACATCCGCGACGATTGCCTCCATCAAGCGGGCGCGCTGCGCAACGCCGCGTTCGATGACGGCCCATTCGCGCTCGTCGATCAATAGCGGCAAGAGATCGAGCGACCATGCGCGCGGCTCGCCGTTATCGGCATAGACGTTGTAGGTAATGTCGTTATCGCGCACCTGTCGCGCGACGGCCGCCACGCCGTCGTCGAGACGCGCGATGCCCTGCTCGCCGAGTAAGTCGAAGAACCGTCGCCACGGCTCGCGCAAGTGCCCCGAAGCGTCGCGCAACTCGTCCCAATGCCCTTCGGGTACAGGCAACGCGCGCAGGAGCGCCAAAGCGTCGGTACGCGCGGCCGTGGTTTCGAAAGGCAATGTCGATTGGAACGCCAAGATGGCCTCACTTGTCATGCTTGCGCGTGACACCCATTTTCATGAGCGGCGCAAGTCGAGCGTGAACGGAAATTCGAGGCTGGGCTCGCGCGTTTCCACATGCATCGCGCCCGGCGTATGACCGCTCGCGAAAAAGCGCGCACGCCGGCGACTCTCCGCTTCATACGCGTTCACGGGGAACGTCTGATAGTTGCGGCCACCCGGATGCGCGACGTGATACTGACAGCCGCCGATGGCGCGACCGGTCCATGTATCCACGATATCGAAAGTCAGCGGCGCATGCACTCCGATGGTCGGATGCAACGAAGTTGCATGCGACCACGCGCGAAACCGCACGCCCGCGACGTACTCGCTGACGCGCCCGGTCGGTTGCAGCGGCACAGGCTCGCCGTTGACAGTCACGACATGTCGACTCCCGTTGAGACCGAGCACGCGTACCTCGAGTCTTTCGACCGACGAATCGACATAGCGCACGGTGCCGCCGATCATGCCCTCCTCGCCCATCACGTGCCACGGTTCCAGCGCGTGGCGAATCGTCATCGCGATGCCGCCTGTTTCGTACGCACCGACGACCGGGAAACGGAATTCAAAATGCGGAGCGAACCAACGCTTGTCGAAGGCGAAGCCCGCGTCACGCAGTTCGGCGATCACATCGTCGAAGTCCATCTGCACGAAAGTGCCGAGCATGAAGCGATCATGCAACTCCGTGCCCCAGCGCGTGAGCCGCGCCGTATAAGGCTTCTCCCAGAAGCGGGCGACGAGCGCGCGCAGCAGCAATTGCTGCACGAGACTCATGCGCGCGTGCGGCGGCATTTCGAATCCGCGCAGTTCGAGCAGGCCAAGCCGGCCGGTCGGACCGTCGGGTGAATACAATTTGTCGATGCAGAATTCCGCCCGATGCGTATTGCCGGTCACGTCGATCAGAATGTTGCGCAAAATGCGGTCGATAAGCCAGGGCGGCACTTTCGCACTGCCGCGTCCGCCAAGGAGGTCGACTTGCCGCTGCAGTTCCGCGAACGCGATCTCGAGCTCGTACACCTGATCGTTGCGCGCTTCGTCGATGCGCGGCGCCTGGCTCGTCGGGCCGATGAACAACCCCGAGAACAGCATCGACAGCGACGGATGGTTGTGCCAGTACGCGATCAGGCTCGCCAGCAGATCGGGTCGCCGCAGAAACGGGCTATCGGGCGGCGTCGCCCCGCCGAGCACGAAGTGGTTGCCGCCGCCGGTGCCGGTATGCCGGCCATCGAGCATGAACTTCTCCGGAGTCAGATACGACTCATGCGCGGCGTTGTAGAGGTATTCGGTGTGCTCGACCAGTTCGGCCCAGTTCGACGCCGGATGAATGTTCACTTCGATCACGCCAGGGTCGGGCGTCACCTGAAGCACCTTCAGGCGCGCGTCGCGCGGCGGCGGATAGCCCTCGATGATGACCGGAATGCCGAGCTCGGCGGCGGTCGCTTCCACGGCCGCGAGCATGTCGAGATAGTCGTCGAGCGCAACGAGCGGCGGCATGAACACATGCATCAGCTTGTTGCCTTGGCCCGACTTTTCGAGCGTTGCGGCTTCCACCTTCGGACCGGCCGCGCGCGCCGGGTCGCGTGCTTCGACGCAAATCGCGGTACGCGCGATCCAGCCGGCAGACTCGCCGCGCTGGGGCATTCGGCTCTTGCTGGCGGCAGTGGCGGCTTGCGTTACTTCGCCGGCGTCCTCAGTCGCGTCGCTTGGAATTTTGCGTTCTGCATGCTGCATGCCAAATGCATCATCACGGTCGGCGTACTGCATGCGCAGTTCGGCTGCGCGACGCAGCGGGACGGAAGGCGCGAACGGATCGTGTTCGTGCTGCCACGGATAGTCCGCTTCCGCAACCCAAGGCAGGGAATTTAACGGCAAGCGATAGCCCATCGGCGAATCGCCCGGAACGAGGTACATCCGCTCATCGCGGAAAAACCACGGGCCGGTCGTCCAGCGGCCCGGCCGGCCCGCCGCGCTTTCCTCGCGCGCGATCGGCAACGCATAACCCGTGACCGACGGCAGCCCCGCATCGAATACCCGGCGCAAGCGCACGCGCTCGAGTTCGTCGTCGAGGCGGGAGTCGAACGGGTCGACATTGACAGGCAGACGGCGTTCGCGCCACAAGTAGTACCACGTGTCCTCGTAACCGGGCTGAATGTATTCTGCATTCAAAGACAGCTTGCCCGCGAGGTGACGAATAAAGCGGGCGGCGTCGTCGGCGGTGTAGTTCGCGGGCCGCCGTTCGTCGGCGAAAAGCGCGGGATCGTGCCAGCAAGGCTCGCCGTCCGCGCGCCAGAACAGGGACAACGCCCAGCGCGGCAACTGCTCGCCCGGATACCACTTGCCCTGCCCGATATGCAGGAAACCGCCCGCGCCATATTGCGCGCGCAGCTTGTCCATTAGCGCTACCGCGTAAGCGCGCTTCGTCGGCCCGAGCGCGTCCGTGTTCCACTCCGGTGCATCGCGATCGCGCACGCAGACGTAGGTCGGCTCGCCGCCCATTGTCAGACGCACGTCCGATGCGTCGAGTTGCGCATCGACCTGTTCGCCCATGCGCAGCACGGCCCCCCAGTCGTCCTCGCTATAGGGTTTCGTCACGCGCGGCGTTTCACGCACGCGCGCGATCGACATGGAATGCCCGAACTCGACTTCGCATTCGTCCACTGCGCCGGAGACAGGCGCCGCGCTATCCGGCTCGGGCGTGCACGCGACCGGTATGTGACCTTCGCCCGCGAGCAAGCCGGACGTCGGGTCGAAACCGATCCAGCCTGCGCCCGGCAGGAAGACCTCGCACCACGCGTGAAGATCGGTGAAATCGACGTCGGTGCCACTGGGACCTTCGAGCGACTTTACATCCGGTGCGAGCTGCAGCAGGTAGCCCGATACGAAGCGCGCTGCGAGCCCGAGATGCCGCAACGTCTCGACGAGCAGCCAGCCCGAATCGCGGCAAGAACCCGCCCCGCTTACAAGCGTTTCTTCCGGCGTTTGCACACCGGGCTCCATGCGAATCAGATAACGAACCTCACGCGACAGGCGCTGATTCAATGCCACGAGAAAATCCACCGTCGGTTGCGCCGAACGGTCGATGCTCTCGACGAATGCGGCGAATCGCGGCGTCAGTTCGCGCTTGATCATGTACGGCGCGAGGTCGTGCAGCAGCTCGGGCGCGTAGCGGAAGGGAAACGATTCCGCAGACGGTTCAAGAAAAAAGTCGAACGGGTTGTAGACGGCCATCTCGGCCACCAGATCGACCGTCACCTTGAATTCGCGCGTTTTCTCGGGAAAAACGAGCCGCGCCTGGTAATTGGCGAATGCGTCCTGCTGCCAGTTGATGAAGTGATGCACGGGTTCGACGCGCATCGAGTAAGACAGGATCGGGGTGCGGCAATGCGGAGCGGGCCGCAGGCGAACGACTTGCGGCGAGAGACCGACGAGCCGGTCATAGCGATAATGCGTAACATGGTTCAACGCGACACGTATGGACACACCGACTCCTTTTTCGATTTGCAGCTGACGACTGGACCCTGAACCTTAGCAAGAGGCACGTTGTTTGCAGCATGGCGCTGACTTCCGGGCAGCACCCGGACCCATCCCTCCTTCCGGCTCACACAATGAAGACCTTTCACTGCAACCGCTGCGATCAGCTTGTGTTCTTCGAGAACACGCACTGCGAAAACTGCGGCGCGAAGCTTGGCTATGTCCCCGAACTGAGTCAGATCAGTGCATTCGACGAGACGGAGGACGGCACCTGGAAGAGTCTTCATCCGCTCGCCAAAGATCAGCTGTATCGCCCTTGCCACAACTATGCGGTCGAGAATGTCTGTAACTGGATGGTTACTGCCGACTCCGAGGAGCCCCTTTGTTCGTCGTGCCAGTTGACGAGCACGATCCCCAATCTGGAGACCCCCGGCAACCGCCTTTACTGGTATCGGCTGGAGACAGCCAAACGCCGCCTGCTCTTTACGCTCGCCGATCTGGGTCTTACCGTGCAGTCGCGTCAGCAAGACCCTGAACATGGCCTCGAATTCCAGTTCCTCGAAGGGGACGCGGAAGGTCGCGGCGTCATGACCGGACACAACAACGGGATCATCACGCTCAACATCGCTGAAGCCGATGACGCGCATCGCGAGAAAGTGCGCTCCGCGATGCATGAGCCGTACCGCACCTTGCTCGGCCATTTCCGCCACGAAACAGGGCACTATTTCTTCGACCGCCTGATTGCGGATACGCCGCGCGTCGCGCCGTTCCGAACCGCGTTCGGCGATGAACAGCAGGACTATGCAGCCGCGCTCGATCGTCATTACAAGGAAGGTCCGCCGCCGAACTGGGCGGAGAATTACATCAGCGCGTATGCGACCATGCATCCGTGGGAAGACTGGGCCGAGACGTGGGCGCACTACCTGCATATCGTCGATACGATGGATACGGCTGTATCGTGCGGTCTGGTTCTCGTGCCCGACAGCCCGCATGAACCGACGCTCACGGACACCACGCCCATCGAGGAAAGCACGTTCGATGACCTGATGAAACGCTGGTTTCCGCTCACGTATGCGCTTAACAGCCTGAACCGCAGTCTCGGCATGCCGGATGGCTATCCGTTCACGCTCGCCCCGCCCGTCATCGACAAGCTGCGCTTCGTTCATCGTGTCGTCGCCGCAGCGGCCAAGCGTTGAGCGCACGGTTCAGCTCGACGAACTCTGTGACTGCACCGGCGATTCCGCTTGTGACTGAGCTTGCGATCCGCCGTTCGTCTGCGTCTGCGTCTGTGTCTGGATCTGACTCTGACTCTGACCTTGCGGAGGTAACTCAGCCGCGATAGGCAATAGAAACTCGCGGCTGATGCTGCTCGCAAGTTCATTTACGCGTGCAAGAAAACTGACGAGGTACGCGTGCAAGCCGCCTTCCAGAATCTCGCCGATATTGCCGTTCCTCAACTCCGCGCTGAGTTGCGCCGCAAGCCGCACCGCTTCGGTATCGCGCCCTTGCGTCACGTGAATGATGAGCTGCTCGACTTCCGCGAGACTCGCCGCAAGCGAGCGCGGCCAGTCGCGATAGAGAATGAGCAGATCCGCAACGCGCTCCGGCGTGATGACATCGCGATAGACCTTGCGATACACCTCGAAACCGGAGACAGAACCGAGCACCGCTGTCCAGTGGTGATAGTCGAACGGCTGCGCGGACGTGTCGGCGCGCTGCTCCATCATCTCAAACTTGACGTCGAGAATGCGCGCCGTGTTATCGGCACGCTCAACGAAAGTGCCTAGACGCATGAAGTAAAACGCGTCGTCCTTGACGAGCGTGCCGAGCTGAACGCCGCGCGACAAGTGCGAGCGAAACTTCACCCACTCGAAGAACGTGTATGGCTCGCGCTCCAGGATGCCGTCGTGCAGCATGCGCTGACAGTCGAGCCATGTCGTATTGAGCGTCTCCCATAGCTCGCTGTTGGTCGAACTGCGCACGGCCCGCGCATTCTCGCGCGCCGCACGCAGACAGCTGACGATGGACGACGGATTCGAGATATCGCGCGCCATGAAGTCGATCACGTCGCGGCTTTTCATGCTGCGATGCGCGGCGGAATAGATGCCGCTTAACTCGGAGATAGAGAGCATCGCCCGCCAGCCGAGTTCTGCGTATTCGTCGGATTGGGGCAAGAGCGAGAGTTGATAGTTCGCGTCGAGCATCCGCGCGGTGTTTTCGGCACGCTCGGTATAGCGCGCCATCCAGAAGAGATGATCCGCGGTACGGCTCAGCATGGGTAGTCTCGCGTATGTATTGTGATGGTCTCGAGTGCGTGTTCTAGCGTTCCAGTACCCACGTATCCTTGGTTCCGCCGCCTTGCGACGAATTCACGACGAGAGACCCTTCGCGCAGCGCAACGCGCGTCAGTCCTCCCGGCACCATCCGCACGTCCGTGCCCGACAGCACGAACGGACGCAGGTCGATATGACGTGGCGCGATGCCCGCTTCCACGTATGTCGGACAGGTGGACAACGCAAGTGTCGGCTGCGCGATGTATTTCTCGGGATTCGCTTCCAGCACCGCGCGAAACTCGGCGATCTGCGCGGCCGTGGACGACGGCCCGACCAGCATGCCGTAGCCGCCCGCGCCATGCGTTTCCTTGACGACCAGTTCCGGCAAATGATCCAGCACATACTTCAGATCATCGGGCTTGCGGCACATCCATGTCGGTACGTTATTCAGTATCGGCTCCTGACCGAGATAGAAGCGCACCATGTCCGGCACATAGGGATAAATGGACTTGTCGTCAGCGATACCCGTGCCCACCGCATTGCACAATGAAACGCGCCCCGCGCGATAAGCCGATATCAGCCCGGCTACACCCAATGCCGAATCCGGGCGGAAGACGTGCGGGTCGAGAAAGTCATCGTCGACGCGCCTATAAATGACATCCACTCGCTGCGGCCCTTGCGTGGTGCGCATATAGACATAGCCGCCGTCGACGAAAAGGTCTTGCCCTTCCACCAGTTCCACGCCCATCTGCTGCGCAAGGAAAGCGTGCTCGAAATAGGCGGAGTTGTACATGCCGGGCGTCATCACGACGATGGTCGGATTGTCCGCGCCGGCGGGCGCAGCCGCGCGCAACGTATCGAGCAGCAAGTCGGGATAATGCGCGACCGGCGCGACGCGGTTGCGCGCGAAGAGATCGGGAAAGAGCCGCATCATCATCTTGCGGTTTTCCAGCATGTACGAGACGCCGGACGGCACGCGCAGGTTGTCTTCGAGGACGTAGAACTCGCCCTGACCGGCACGCACGATGTCGATGCCGGCAATGTGCGCGTAGATATTGCGCGTCACATCGACGCCGCGCATTTGCGGCCGATACTGCGCATTGCCCACGATCTGCGCTTCCGGAATAATGCCCGCGCGAATGATGTCCTGATCGTGATAGATGTCGTGGATGAAGCGGTTGAGCGCGTTCACGCGTTGCCTGAGACCGCGCTCCAGCGCCTTCCATTCATCCGCCGGAAAGATGCGCGGAATGACGTCGAACGGAATCGTGCGTTCGGGAATGATGCCCGGTACGTCGCTCGTGCCATAGACCGCAAACGTGATACCGACGCGGCGAAAGTTCAGGTCGGCTTCCGCGCGCTTGAGATCGATCTGTCTTTCGCTTTGCGCGCTCAACCACTCCATGAATTCGCGGTAGTGCATGCGGGGCTCGCCCGCGGCAGGAAATGCCGACGCCGGTACTCCGCGCGCTTCGAGCTCGCTACGCTCGAACATCTCGTTGAAGAATGCTTGCGTCATGGCGCGTCTTTCCTATCAAGTGCGTCCCGGGAACGGATCCCTTGTGGTTGATATTCTGGTTGCACTCGCGATGACTTGAAGAGCCTGACGACGCGGCGCACCGAATGACCGTGCGACGCATTCGGCTTGCTTGTTTCATAGGCGACCTCGAAGCGCGATGCCTTCGGTCCATGCATGCAGTCCTTGCATCCATTGCGCGGGCGGCCCAGTGCCGAGAGTGGAACGAGCAACTTCGATGCCAACGCATGGCGGACCGCTAATTCGTTGAACGCATAGGAGTCGCATCGCGCAATAAAGCACCGCTGCACCAAAAGAGCGCGGCACTGCCGCTTCATGCACACTGCCACAAAGACTGCCGTGCAGCACGACGGTGCGTAACATTGGCACGCGTCGGGCGCCGGTATCATAGGAAGCTTGGCGAATCACTCTGACCGTTCATGAACACACCTTCTCAAAGCGCCCCTCGTTCCGCCTTGCGCGAATTGACTCCACTCGAAGCGCGGGTGCTCGGCGTGCTCGTCGAAAAGCAGCAGACGGTGCCCGACACCTACCCTCTATCGCTGAATTCCCTCACTGCGGGTTGCAATCAGAAGACGGCGCGTTCGCCCGTCATGAGCGTGACGGAAGACGAAGTGCTGACGACCATCGGCGGACTCAAGCGCCTTTCGCTCGTTATCGAGGGGAGCAGCAGCCGCGTGCCGCGTTTCGAGCACAACATTAATCGCGTGATGGGCATTCCCAGCCAGTCCGTCGCGCTGCTAGCGACGCTCTTTTTGCGCGGACCGCAGACAGCGGCCGAACTGCGCGCGAACAGCGCGCGCTTGCATAGCTTTGCCGATATTTCGTCAGTCGAAAGCTTTCTTGAAGAGCTCGCCGAGAGCAACCCGCCGCGCGTGGTCAAACTTCCGCGTACGCCGGGCGAGCGCGAGAGCCGCTGGATGCACCTGCTATGCGGCGAAGTGAGTCTGAGCGATGCGCCTGCTCAGGACGCGTCAGCGGTCGCGTCGCATTCCTTGTCGGAATTCGAGGCACTGAAGGCGGACCACAAGCGGCTTGCTCAAGAGGTGACGCAATTGCGCGCGATGGTCGAGCACATGGCGAGTGAGTTGGGCATTGCACTGGACAAGCCATCGCAGACATGACGACGCCGATCTTGCCCGCGTCGCTCGCTTTTCGCGCCGACGGCACGCCGTTTTGCCCGAGGCACGACGACATCTATCACAGTGCGTCGGGCGCGCTCGCGCAAGCACGCTATGTGTTTTTGCAAGGCAATGGGCTGCCAGAACGCTGGCGCGGACAAGCCTCTTTCAACGTCATCGAAACCGGCTTCGGCATGGGAGTCAACTTCCTGGCGACGTGGTCCATGTGGCGCACGCATCCATCGCGCCCGGAGAGACTGGAATTCGTCTCGATCGAGAAGCATCCGTTTAGCGCAGACGATTTGAGGCGCGCGCATGCGGCCATCATCGACGATGCGTCCATCAACCCGCTCGCGGATGAATTGGCTTGCGCATGGCCACCGCTCAGTCCGGGCGTGCATCGACTGATGTTTGCATCCGGCGCGTTGGCATTGACGCTGGTCTTCTCCGATATTGCCGATGCGTGGCCTTTGGCGCTGGCACTTGGCTTCACCGCGGATGCCATCTATCTCGACGGCTTCGCGCCGAAAAAGAATCCGGACATGTGGACACCCGACACCTTCGCCATGCTTGCGCGCCTGGCGAAACCCGATGCAACCTTCGCCACTTACACGAGCGCCGGACTCGTCAAGCGGGCGCTTCTCGAACATGGTTTCGTTTATCGCAAGACGCCGGGCTTCGCAGGCAAGCGCGCCATGCTCACCGGCCAGCGCGCGACAAGATGAGCACACGCTGATGTCCGCTAATGCTTCAGCTCCAAGGAAAGACGCGATGCCCTCAACACACTTTGATTCGCATGCGCAAAACGATATTGTGTCCCTCGACGCGTGCGCGCTATCCCGTGCCGTTCAGGCCCGCGACGTCTCATGCGTGGAAGTGATGCAGGCGTATCTTGCGCAAGTGGGCCGCCTGAATCCGCAAGTCAATGCAATCGTCGCCATGCAAGATCGCGATGCGCTTCTCGCTCTCGCGCAGGAGCGTGACGCTCAGTTATCGCGCGGTGACAATCTCGGGCCGTTGCACGGATTTCCTCAAGCGCCGAAGGATATCCTGCCTGTCGCAGACATGGTGACGACCAAGGGATCGCCCATTTTTGCAGGCGAAGTCAGTCAGGCGGATGCCATCGTGTTCGAGCGTATGCGGCGTGCCGGCGCGATCTTTATCGGGCGAACCAACTCGCCCGAGTTCGGACTGGGCGGTCATACCTATAACCCTGTGTATGGCACCACGCGCAATGCGTTCGATCCATCGCGGTCGGCGGGCGGAAGCAGCGGCGGCGCGGCCGTTGCAGTCGCGCTTCACATGCTGCCCTTCGCCGATGGCACCGACATGATGGGTTCGCTGCGCACGCCCGCCGCATTCAACAACGTGTTCGGATTTCGCAGTTCGCCCGGATGCGTACCTTACGGTCCCGGCGACGATGTTTTCTTCCAGCAGTTCAGCGTCGCAGGCCCTGTCGCGCGCACAGTGGAAGACCTGGGCTTGCTGCTGTCCGTTCAGGCAGGCTTCGACGCACGCGCGCCGCTCTCTCGTCGGAGCGACGCGCCTTCCGCCTTCTCGTCCGCGCTCGAACGCGATATGCGCGGCACGCGCATCGGGTGGCTGGCAGACCTCGACGGTCATTTGCCGATGGAACCCGGCGTGCTCGAAACCTGCGTGTCCGCGTTGCGCCATTTCGAAACGGCAGGGTGCTCGGTCGAAGCGGCGCGCGTGGACTTCGATATCGAACGCTTATGGCACGCTTGGCTCGACTTGCGCAGCTTTACGTTTGCCGGTGTCAATGCGCCGCTTTACCGCGACGAAACCCGCTGCGCTTTGCTCAAACCCGAAGCCGTGTGGGAAATCGAGCGGGGGCTGCGCCTCTCGGGAGAACAGGTGTATGACGCCGTGCGCGAACGCTCGGCGTGGTATCGAGCGATCAACGCGCTCTTCGCGCGCTTCGACTTTCTCGTGATGCCCGCCGCGCAGGTCTTTCCTTTCGATGCGGAAATGCACTGGCCGTCTTCCATCGGTCAGCGAAAGATGGACACGTATCACCGCTGGATGGAAGCGGTCGTGCCCGCAACGATGGCTTCATTGCCAGCGCTATGCGCGCCGGCCGGCTTCGGTCCCAACGGCCTGCCAACGGGCCTCCAGATCATCGGCGCGGCGCAGACGGACCTTGCCGTGCTGCAAATGGGGCTCGCATATGACCGTGCCAGCGGCTATTCACGAACGCGCAGCACTTTGCTCGGCTAAGGCGAGGCACATTGTCAGCCCGACGCTAGTCCCGCGACTCGTGAACGGCGGGCGCAAGCGCCAGTGCAAGGATCATCGCGCCACTATTCAACGGCACTGAGCTTCCGACCCGCCGCGGCCGATAGACGGGTTGCCCGCGGCGAATGGCCTGCCCGCTCAGCGCGCAGACGCCGCCCTTGCGCGCAGTGCAGAGCGCCCACACCTGCTCTGAATAATTGAACGATGTCGGGTCGTGCCACGAAAGCGCGAGCGTCCATTCGCTCAGCCGCTCGAGTAATCGAATGGTCGCCGCAGGCACCTGACCGTTCGAAGCGTTAACGTCGCCGCGCCCGCGGCTCTCGACAGAGCGCGATACCGGCGATGTCGCTTGCGCGGAATGAGTGCAGCGGCTCGAACGATTGTCGAGCATGGCGAGGGTACGGCTCCACGGATCCAATAGCGAGGGATGCTTCATGCTCCGCTCCGGCTTGTCGCAATGCGCGCCTGTCTCGCATCACGTATTGACGTTGTAGATGAACACTGCGAGCGCGATGGATCGACTCTGCGCCCGCTCATACGACGACGGTTCTAAGGGTAGTACAACTGAGGAAGCGCCGTTTCACTTTCTTGCCCGGCTTTTGTCGAGCCGCCATGCTGCACTACTGCGCGAACGAACGTTCGAAAGCTGCGTTAGCCGCGTATGGCGGCTGCCGTACGTTGCAACGGTACGAGGATGCGCACACTTCCCGATTTCTGACAAAATAAACGCAGCGAACCGCAAACCTTCTGTCGAATCATGACGAGCAAGCTCTGCATCAATGCGACCATTTCGGCGGACCGTGCTACGGTCAGCTTCGTCGCGTTTTCCCGTGAGCGGGAAATTCACTGCAACATCACGCGCAAGGCGTTAGAACAATGTTTCTGGGCGCCCATCGGTGCGAGCGACGAGCGCCTTCTGAAAGCGCTGAACGACGGTTACGAGCGCATCAGCGCGCGCGTGCATCGGAAGTTTTTGGCGCATCCGTCCAATTCCATCCACCTGGACGTGATCGATTTTTCCTCCTGACGCCGCGCGCCATAAAACAGGCGGCTAGCGCGCTGCCTGCGTCGCCTTGCGCATCTTCGCCACGTCCTCGGGCTGGACAGCCGGCATGTTGTTATTCCATGCGCCGCGAATAAAAGTCACCACATCCGCTATCTGCTGATCATTCAGAACGGGCGCGTAGCGAGGCATCGGATACGGCGCGGGCACGCCTTGAATGACAAGATTCTCCGTGCCATTCAGCGTCACGTTGATGAGCGAAGAAGGATCCTTCTCCAGCAAGTTCGGATTGCCCGCAAGCGGCGAGAGCATCGGCGCGAAACCCCGGCCGTCGATGCCATGGCAATGCATGCAGAACGCCGCATAAACCCGCGCGCCGGAATCCGATGCCGGACGCGTCAACGACACTTTCGTCGCCTTCGAATCGTATGAATAAGGCGCGTTGCCGTTGCCGCCCGCGGCCGGCAATGACTTCAGATAGTGCGCCATCGCGGTGACGTCCTGATCGGTGAGCATCTGCGTGCTGTTGTTGACCACGCTCGTCATCGAACCGAATGCAGTCGCATGCGCGTTTGCGCCCGTCTTCAGGAACGCGACCAGGTCCTGCTCCGACCAGCGCCCGAGCCCGGTGTTGTGCTCTCCGGTCAGATTGGAACCGAACCAGTTGTCGAGCACGCCGCCCGTCAGATAAGCCGTGCTGCTTTCGTCGAGCCCCTTCTCCTGAAACGCGATGCCGCGCGGCGTGTGGCACGCGCCGCAGTGCCCGAGACCTTGCGTCAGATACGCGCCGCGGTTCCATGCCACGTCTTTGCCGGCTTTGTCTTTATAGACGCCTTTGTCGAGAAAGACCGCGTTCCACAGCTTGAGCGGCCAGCGCATGTTGAGCGGCCACTTGATATCGGCTGCGCGATTCGCCTGCTTGACCGGCGTGACGCCATGCATGAAGTAAGCGTAGAGCGCATGCATGTCCTCGTCGTTGATCTTCGCGTACGAGGGGTAAGGCATGGCCGGATAGAGATTGTGGCCGTCCTTCGCGACGCCTTCGCGCAGCGCGCGCGCGAAGTCTTCCTCGCTATAGCGGCCGATGCCCGTATCCGGGTCCGGCGTGATGTTCGTCGTGTAGATGGCGCCGAGCGGTGTCGTCATGGGCAAGCCGCCTGCCATGGGCTTGCCGCGTGGCGCCGAGTGACAGGCGATGCAATCGCCGGCCTTGGCGAGGTAAGCACCGCGTGCCACGAGCGCGTCGCTCGACGCATCCGCGTGCGCGGTCAAGGGTGCTGCCGCAAGCGCGACATTCGCCGCGAGAAACGCGGCCGCGAAAGGCCTGAGGGCAAATTTCATGGCGGGTCTCCTTAGGCGCTGCGCAACTGATTGCCGACCGGTAACTGCCTCAGGCGCTTGCCCGTTGCGGCATAGATCGCATTGGTGATGGCGGGCGCGAGCGCCGCCGTCCCAGGCTCGCCGATTCCCCCCGGCGCTTCGGTGCTCTTGACGATATGCACTTCAATAGGCGGCGTTTCGTCGATGCGCAACATCCGGTAATCGGTGAAGTTGCTCTGCTGCACGCGGCCGTTTTCGATGGTGATCTCGCTATAGAGCGCAGCCGTGATGCCGAAGATGATGCCGCCCTGCACTTGCGCCTCCACCGTATTAGGATTGACGACCATGCCGCAATCCACCGCGCACACGATGCGATTGACCCGCACCTCGCCGTCCTTGTTGACGGTGACGTCGGCGACCATCGAAAAGAAACTGCCGAACGCATGCATGACCGATACGCCGCGTCCCTGGCCCTGCGGCATGGATTGCTTGCCCCAGCCGGCCGCCTGCGTCGCGACATCGAGCACATTGCGCGCGCGCGGTGTCTTGTTGAGCAGGTCCCGCCGGTACTTCACGGGATCGATCTTGGCTTGCACGGCGAGTTCGTCGATGAAGCTTTCCACGACGAACGTGCCGCGCGTCGGGCCCACGCCGCGCCAGAAAGCAGTCGGCACATGCCGCGGCTCCTGACGCACGTATTCGATCACCTGATTCGGGAACTCATACGGAAGGTCGGCTGCGACTTCGATCGCGTCCGGATCGATGCCGTTCTTGTAAGCGGGCGGCGCGAAGCGCGCCATGATGGACGAACCCACGATGCGATGCGTCCACGCAATCGGCTTGCCATTCGCATCGAGGCCGGCCGAGAGCTTGTCGTAGTAGTACGGCCGGTACATGTCGTGCTGGATATCCTCCTCGCGCGACCATGTGACCTTCACCGGCGTGCCCAGTTGCTTGCCGATCTTGAGCGCCTGCGTCGCCATGTCGACTTCGAGCCGTCTGCCGAAACCGCCGCCCAGCAGATGGTTATGCAGCACGATCTTTTCGCGCGGCAACCCGGTGATGGCCACGCCCGCGTCGACGATGCGCGTCGGCACTTGCGTGCCGAGCCAGATGTCGCAGCCATCGGGGCGTACATGCACGGTGCAGTTGACCGGCTCCATCGTGGCGTGCGCGAGAAACGGCTGTTGATAGACGGCATCGACGCGTGTCTTGGCGTCATTGAATCCCTTGCCGACATCGCCGTCCTTTCGAGCGACGGCGCCTGACTTCTGCGATGCAGCCGCCAGTTCGTCGATGATCTGCTTCGTCGATAGATTGCCGTCCGCGCCCTCGTCCCAATGAATGGACAATGCCGCGGCGCCTCGCTTGGCAGCCCACGTGTGATCGCCGACCACCGCAACGCCGTTGTCGAACTTGATCACTTGCCTCACGCCGGGAATCTTGCGCGCGTTGCTGTCGTCGACCGAAGCGAGCTTGCCGCCGAATACCGGGCAATTGACGATGGCCGCATAGACCATGTCCGGCAAGCGCACGTCCAGCCCGAACATTGCAGTGCCATCCACCTTTTCCGGCGAATCCAGGCGCCTGACCTGCGTACCGATGATCTTGAAGTCTTTCGGGTCCTTGAGCTTGATATCTTTGTCCTGCGGAACGGGCATGCTTGCCGCCGCTTGCACGAGCTCGCCATAGCTTGCCGTGCGATCCCCCGATGCATGCACGACCTTTCCGCCTTGCGCATGACAGGTCGATGCATCGCATTGCCACTGCTGCGCGGCCGCCGCAACCAGCATCATGCGCGCTGCCGCGCCGGCCTTGCGCATGGGCTCCCACGCGTAGCGCACCGACGTGGAGCCGCCGGTCAGTTGACCGCCCAACAGCGGATCCATGAAGAGCTTTTCATCGGGCGGCGCATGGTCGATGGTGACGCTATCGATCGGCACTTCGAGTTCTTCGGCAATGAGCATCGGCAACGACGTGTAGACGCCCTGCCCCATCTCCACCTTCGGAATGATGAGCACGACCTTGCCGGCCTTGTCGATCTGCACGAATGCGTTAGGCGCGAAGACGCCCGCTTGCGCCGGCTCACTTCCATCGCCGCCGATGACCGACTTGCCTTTACTCTGATCCTGACTTGCGGCGGGCAAGCTGAAGCCAATGAGAAAGCCGCCACTCGCGGTCACACCGGCGGTCAGGCCGAGCTTCAGAAACGAACGGCGCGAAAATCCGGCGGAAGCCGCATGACGTCCCGCTTCGAGTAGTCCTCGCGACATGTCACGCTCCCTTCGCTGCTTGCTTGATGGCCGCGCGAATGCGGTTGTATGTGCCGCAGCGGCAGATGTTGCCGGTCATGGCGGCGTCGATATCGGCGTCGGTCGGATTGGGGACTGCTGCAATCAGCGCGGCAGCGGACATCACTTGTCCGGACTGGCAGTAGCCGCATTGAACGACATCGAGTTGATTCCATGCGTCCTGCACTTTCTTGCCGGCAGGCGTCGCGCCGACAGCTTCGATCGTCGTGATCTTCTTGTCGCCGATGGCCGCGACGGGCAGCACGCAGGAGCGCACCGCGACGCCGTCGAGATGCACGGTGCAAGCGCCGCACTGGGCGATGCCGCAGCCGAACTTGGTGCCGGTCAAGCCAACCAGGTCGCGCAGCACCCAAAGAAGCGGCATGTCTGGGGGCGCGTCGACAGTGTGTGACTGACCATTGATGGAAAGCGTAGTCATGAGCGGCTCCGGCTTATGCGTTGGTTTTAGCGAATAGCGCGATCGCGGGGCTGCGTGCGACAGCAGTCGGCGCCGAACGATGCTGTGCGTTGACGCCGCTATAGGGCGCCATGCGACGCAAGGACGCGTGCGGCTGGCTGTATAGGGACGACAGATTGTAGCGCCGCTTTAAGAAATGAGCGTGAATGAAAAAAACGGCCTTGCTTTACGAAATTGCGAGGTGGACCAGTACGCTGTTCTGAGTCGAGGGCAGCGTTCTCGAGAGACCGTTAGTTGCTTTCGAAAGAGAGAGATCGGATCGCTCCATCACTGAGTTTCGCTTGGTGCATTCCATCCGGAATCAGATGATCTCTATGAGGCCCTTGCGCGCGAGCTCTTCGGGAAAGACGGTGGTCTCCAGGTATTCGTGCAAATCCACAGATACCGTGCCGCGCATGCGTGGGTCGGCATCGACGAACACGAGCGTGTCGTCCTCTTGATGCACTTCATAAAGGCCGGGCGCAATGTGCATTCTGATGCCGTCTTCGGCACACCCGGAGAGTGCGTCTTTCAGCACCCGAATATGGAAGAGCGCGTTCACTGCCGTGTCCTGGGAGAGCGGTCCAGCGGTTGGTGGTTCGCTGACAGGAGCAAACCGCGCGCCAAATCGAAGCGCCCAACGCGCTCGCCGTTCTCCCCCCGGATCGGACATGTGAGTAGATCATCGAAGACCCACTCACTCGTCCTTGCACGGCGATTACTTGGGCCGCAAGAGCACCTTGATCGAATCGAGCGAATTGGCGACCTCGATAGCCGTATCCCATTCTTCGAGCGTGAAGCCGTGCGTGACGATGCCCTTCGACGTCACCAGTCCGCGCGCCAGAAGATCGATGGCGATCGGATAGCAATACGGCCCGAGATGCGCGCCGCGTACGTCGAGCTCCTTGCGATCGCCGATGATCGACCAGTCGACGGTCGTATCGCTTCCGAATACCGAGAACTCGACGAAGCGGCCCAGCTTTCGAATCAGTTCGAGACCTTGCGACACACCCGAAGGCGATCCGGTAGTTTCGATATACACATCACAACCGTATTGATCCGTGATCGAGCGGATCATCTCGAGCGCGTTGTCGTTCTTCGGGTTGATCGTGACATCTGCGCCGTATTCGCGTGCGAGCGCGAGGCGCTCGTCGACGAGATCGATGACGACGAGTTTCTTCGGCGTCTTGAGATGCGCCACCTGCACCATCATGAGTCCGAGCGGGCCTGCGCCCGCGATCACGACAACATCGCTCAGTTGAATATCGCCGCGGTTCACCGTATGGATCGCGCAAGCGAGCGGTTCGATGATGGCCGCGTCTTCGATCGAGATACCGTCCGGTATCTTGTGGACGATGGCCGTCGGCGGAAAGCGCATGTATTCGGCCATGCCGCCGTCGGCGACCTCGCGCTGAAAGCCGAAGATGTTGTGCACTTCGCACATCCAGTACTGACCGGACTTGCAATAGCGGCACTTCGCGCAAGGCACGATCTGCTCGGCGATCACTCTGTCGCCGACCTGCACCCCGAAGTGCTCGGCCGCGCCGTCCCCGAGCTCTTCCACGTAGCCGAAGAATTCATGGCCCGGTATGACCGGCGCCTTGACCCAGGGATTCGGGCCGCCCCAGAACATCTTGGCACCCGACCAGCACTTGCAATCGCTCGCGCATATGCCGCACGCAGCAATGCGGATCACCAACTCATTGCGTCCTGCGCGCGGACGTTTCACGCGTTCGACGCGATAATCCTTCGGTGCGCGGCATACGATCGCCGTCATTTCGTCACTGTTGTCAGCCGATGCCGTGCTCATGCTCGCGTCTCCCGTCATGTAGTGTTAGCGCTCGGTCATTCCATCACGATCTGCACTTTCACATCGGTCGGCACGCCGCTCGCCGCTTCTTCGAAAGCCTTGATGCCTTCTGCGAATGGGAACGTGCGCGAGATGAACGGCTTGACGTCCAGCTTGCCCGATGCAATCAACTGAATCGCGCGCGGGAAGATATTGGCGTAACGGAATACGGATTCGATACGCGCTTCCTTGATCTGCACTGCGACCACATCCAACGGAATGGCGCGCTGCGGCATGCCGACGAGCACGAGACAGCCACCCGGGCAGAGCAGATCGACAATGCCTTCGAACGCCTTCTCGTTGCCGCTTGCCTCGAACACGATATCCGCGCCCCAGCCGTCGGTCAGCCGCGCCACGACGTCCTGCACGCGCTCGTCGCGAATGTTCACCGCCGTCACGCCCTGCACGCCGCCGATCAGGTCGAGCTTCTCCTGCACGAGATCGCAGACGATCGCGCGGCTGCAGCCACCGGCCAGCGCCGCCAGCGCGCACATCATGCCGATGGTGCCCGCGCCGAGCACCACGGCCACATCGCCGGGCTTGATCGCGGCCTTCTTCGCGGCCTGCAAGCCGATGGAAAGCGGTTCGACGATCGCGCCTTCGGCGAAGCTCACATTGTCCGGCAGCTTGTAGGTGAAAGCGGCGGGGTGCACCACGTAAGGGGCAAGACAACCGTGCACCGGCGGCGTGGCCCAGAAGCGCACTTTGGGATCGAGGTTGTACATGCCTTCGCGCGATGCACGCGATTCCATGTCGGGCACGCCCGGCTCCATGCATACGCGGTCGCCCGCCTTCAGATTCGTCACTTCCTCGCCGACTTCGACCACTGTGCCGGACGCCTCGTGCCCGAGAACCATCGGCTCATTGACGACGAACGGACCGATGCGGCCGTGCTGATAGTAATGAACATCGCTGCCGCAAATGCCGACCGTGTGAATGCGTATGCGCACATCGCGCGGCCCGACGACCTGCGGCAAGCTGAACGGGCGCAAGCTGATGCGGCGTGCTTCTTCTAGAACCAGTGCTTCCATTGTCGTTCCTTCGTGCTGTTCGTTTGAGTCGATTGAGTCGGATTGAATCTGTTCGATGCGTCGTGAGCTATCCCGCCTGAAAGCCGCCGTCGATCGCGAGGCTCACGCCGCTCACCATGATCGAATCGTCGCCGAGCAGATACGCGATGGTGCGCGCCACTTCCACCGGCTGCACGAAGCGATTGAGCGGAATGCGCGCGAGCATGGGGCGCGATTTCGCGGGATCGCTCCAGGCTTTTTCGGCCATCGGCGTCAGGGTCACGACGGGATTGACCGCGTTCACGCGGATGCCGTGCGGTCCCAATTCGACCGCCATCACGCGCGTCATGGCATCGAGCGCGCCCTTCGATGCGCAATACGATGCGTGCAGCGGCAAGCCCACATTTGCCGACAGACTCGACACATTCACTATCGCGCCGCCCGCCTTGCGCGCGATCATGCTCCTCGCGCACTCCTGCGCCACGATCATCGCAGCGCGTACGTTGACGTGCATCGTGAGGTCGAAGGCATCGACGGTGGTGTCGAGAAAAGGCTGCAACTCGACGAGCCCCGCGCAATTCACGAGCAGGTCCACCGGCTGCGCGGCGCGCGCCGCCTCGCGGGCTGCATCCGCATCGGCCAGATCGACGGCCAACGTCTCGCAACCGGTCTCGCTCGCAAGCGCGGCGAGATCCGTCGCGCTGCGGCTCAACGCAATTACGCGGGCACCGCGCTCGGCCAGCAAATGCACCGTCGCATGGCCGATGCCCTTTCCTGCGCCGGTCACGAGCACGGTCTTGCCGGCGAATTCGCGGTTTCTGTCGATGCTTGTCATGGACTCTTCAGGGTTCATCGCACAGACGTCGCGCGGTGTCTTCATCGGTGACGAGCACCGACGGATAGCGCCCGCGCAATGCGGCACGCGTGACATGGAACTTCTTCGCCCCGCCGCTCACGAGGACGACGCGGCGAATCTTGCGCAAGTCTTCGAGCGTGATTGCCACGGTGCGCCGATTCAGCGGATGGTCGATCAACTCGCCGTCTTCATCCATGAAATGACCGAGCATGTCCCCCACTGCGCCCGCTTTTTCGAGCGTGCGCAACTGGTCGGGATTGTCGATGCCATACGTCACGACGAGCGATTCCGTGAGATCTCCGCACGTCAGAAGCGCAAGGTCCGCCGAGCGCGCGAGTTCATAGGTTTCGCGCACTGTGCCTTCCTGCAAGATGACGTCACGCGCCTTCTGGCTGCTCACATAGATAGGCGCAGCAAAGAGATACCCGTCCGCGCGGCAGATGTTCGCGAAGTCCGAGACGATATCGAACGTGTTGATGCTCGGGCAATGCGACAAGCCGCCTTGCAGCGACACCGCCGACACCGCGCCATAACTGCGTTGCGGCATGGCACGCAGGACCGCGCGAATCGTGCGGCCCCAGCCCAGTCCGATGGTCTGCCCCGCGACGATCTGCTTCGCGAAGTACGAAGCCGCGCCGATGCCGAGCGCCGCGTTATTCGCCTCGGTATTCGCGCCCGTCGGCACCACGACCGCGCATTCCAGCCCGAACCGCCGTTCGAGCGCACTCTCCAGCGCCACGCACGGCGCGATCTTGCTGTTGATGGTGATCTGCACCAGTCCGGATTCGCGGCTCGCCGCGAGCAGCCGGTTGACGCGTACGCGATTCGTGCCGATACGCTGCGCGATTTCCTGCTGCGTCAGATTGCCGACGTAGTAATGCCAGGCGACGCGCGCCTGCAGTTCTTCCTCGGAGTCGATGGACTCGTCTGTCTCTGCAATGGCGATGGACGGCGCTGTCTTGCTCATGTTCTCACTGTGGTCACACTGTAAAAGGCGCGAGTCTACTTCACCGCGCCCATCGTGAGCCCTTGTACGAGGCGGCCCGACACGAGCAACGCGAACACGACCATCGGCAGCACGATCAGCGTGCCGGTCGCCATGATCTCGCCCCACGGCAACTCATAGCCGCTCATGTAGCTCGTCGCCGCAACCGGTGACGTGATCGCCTCGGTACGAGTCAGCACCAGCGCATAGAGCAGATCGTTCCACGAGAAAATGAACGCGAAGATCGCGGAGACCACGATGCCCGGCATGGCGAGCGGAAGATTGATGCGCCAGAACACGCGCCACGGCGACGCGCCATCGAGCCGCGCGGCTTCGTCCAGCTCGACAGGAATGTTGCGGAACTGGTCGGTGCAGATCCAGACGACGATGGGCAACGAGAACGTCAGATAGAGCAATATCAGCACGATATGCGTATCGACGAGATCGAGCTTCGTCGCGATCAGAAAGAACGGCACCGCAAGCACGACCGGGCTCACCATGCGGTTCGAGATGAACCAGAACCACAGGTCTTCCTTGCCGCGAAACTCATAGCGTGCGAGCGCATACGCAGCAGGCGTTCCGAGCAGAATGGCGAGCACCGTCGTGCAGCTCGCAATGATGAATGAGTTGAGCAAGCTGCCTGCTACATCGTGCTCGAAGAGCGCAGCGGAATAGTGATGCAAGGTCGGGCTGAACAACCACTTCGGCGGATACGCGAGCGCGTCGGCCTGACTCTTCAGGCTCGTCGTCACCATCCAGTAGAACGGAAACACGGACGACAAGAACACGACCACGAGCCCGAGAAAGTGCCATACCGTCGCGCGCTTTCGCGCGGCGCGCGCGCGTCTCGCGCGCTGACCCGTGCCGTTGTTCGACGTTTGCAGAGCCGATGTACTCACGCGGCCTCCCGATAGACAAAGCGAATGTAGAGACGCGAAAGCACGATGGTCAGAATGAGCAGAATGATGGCCTGCGCCGACGCCATGCCTTGATCGAAGAGCCGAAAGCCCACGCGCTGTATATAGACGCTGATGAATTCAGTGGCGGTGCCCGGGCCGCCGCGCGTCATCGTGAAGACGGCGTCGAACATCTTGAGCATGTCGGCCGAGCGAAGAATGAGAATGGCGGTCAAACCCGGCAATAGATACGGCCGCTGCAAGTGCCAGAGAATCATGCTCCATTTCGGCGTTTCGAGGCGGGCGGCCTCTTCGGCTTCCTTGGGCACCATCGAAAGCCCTGCCAACATGATGAGCGCGCAAAAGGGCGTCCATTGCCACACTTCCATGATCATCACGGATACGAAGGCGAGCGTCGGATCGGCCAGCCAGTCTTGCGGCGGAATGCCGAGAAGGCTCGTCAGATAGTTCGCCACGCCGAACTGGCGGTTGAAGATGAGCCGCCCGATCAGGCCGACGACCGCATACGTGGTCGCCATCGGAATGACGAGACTCACGCGCGCCGCTGCTCGCATGAAGCGCAGGTCCGTGCGATGCAGCATCAGCGCCGCGAAAAGACCTAGCGCCACTTCGATCGGCAACGTCAGGCAAAGGAACAACGCCGTGCGTCCGAGCGCGCCCCAGAACGAAGGGTCCGAGAGCGTCGCCATGTAATTGTCGAAGCCGACGAATGGCGTGCCCGATGCGAGATCCGCGAGCTTGTACTGGTGAAACGAGTTGTAGAGCGCAAGCAATAGCGGATAGATGCCGATGACCGCCAGCGCGAAAATAGCCGGGATCAGGAACCAGAAGGCAGGCGAGCGCGGCAGTACCGCGAAGCGCCGCGCGCCGTTGCGCGGACCTCGTGCGTGCGTCGCGGGAGTTGCAGTGCTGTTCGCCATCCGTCGTCTCCGGTTCCTGATCGTCGTGCTTACTTCAAGAGCGGCTTCTTGCCGTCGTAATAGCCCGCTTTCTTCAGGATGTCCTCGGTCTTCTGGCCGATGGTCTGCGCGCCCTCTTTCACCGTCACCTGTCCGAGCATCATCTTGCTGCCCCATTCGCCGATCACTTCTGACACAGCGGGCCATTCCGGGAAGCGCGGACGGTAATCAGGCACGCCGCCTTGCCACGATTCCACCATCGGCTTCACGAACGGATACTTGTCCTGCACGGCCTTGTCCTGATAGACCGCCATGCGCGCCGGCACGCCGCCCGCGTCGAGGTAGGGCTTCGCCATTGCTTCTGACGTGATCCATTGGATAAAGAGCCACGAAGCCGCCTGCTTCTTCGCGTTCGACTTGGCGTTGACCGCAAGCGAGAAGCCGCCGAGCGCCGGCTTGAGACCCGCCGGACCTTTAGGCTCCGTCGTGATGGCGAGGCAGTTGCCGAGCTTCGATTTGCTCGGATCGGTCAGCGTCGGGTAGAACGCGGACCATTCGGTGATCATCGCCACCTGCCCTTGCGCGAGCGCGTTCACCGCTTCGGCGTGATCGAAGTCCACGATGCCCGGCGGCATGTACTTCATCAGCTTCTGCCGATATTCCAGGCCCGCCTGCGATTGCGGCGACATCAGATTCGACTTGAACTTCGCATCGAGCAGCGAGCCGCCGTTGGGCCACAGCACGCGCATGAAGCTATCCGCCGATTGCGTTTCGCCACGGCGCGACTGCAATGCGAAGGCGAACTTGTCGCCCTTCGTGAGCTTCGGCGCATACGTGTTCAACAATTCGTCCCACGTCTTGGGCGGCTCGTCGAAGCCTGCGTCCTTCAACATGCACTTGTTGTAGAACATGAGACCCGAATAGTTATCGAACGGCAGGCCGTACGTGACCTTGTCCCACGTCCCGAAGGAATCGAGCAGGATCGGGAAAAAGCCCTTCAGATTCAGGCTCGGGTCCGCGAGCTTCGCATCGTCCGTGAACTTCTTGATCGGCACGAGCCACTTGTTGCTCGCGAATTCGCCGATCCACACGACGTCGACGAGCACCACGTCCTGATCTCCGCCGCCGACGAAGTTCAGCACTTCCTTCTCGCGCGTGTTCTCGTACGGAATGACTTCCCAGCGCACCTTGATGCCGGTTTCCTTTTCGAACTGCGGTATCAGGGTTTGTGCTGCCTTGTATCCCGGACGATCGAGGAATATGGCTTTGATCGTGGTGCCCGAGTACGGCTGCGCCGCTTCTTTCAGTGTCCAGGCATGAGCGTTGGATGCGGCGAACGCGGCGCTTGCGGCAAGCAACGCAATAGCCGCGACGTGTTTGAGCGGGCCAACGTGCTTGGCCGGGATGAAGCGATTGTTCATGCCTGTCTCCTGTTTTTCTTGAGCTAATGGCTTGCGGATTCTTCGTCTGATTCTTCGTCTCTTTTCTTGCGTCCCACCGTGACCGAGTGAAGTCGAAAGCGCGTCCCGCTGCGCCGTTTCACTTGTAATTTGCGTTTTACAATTGTATATTTGGGCCCGAACAGCTTGTCAAGAACTAAATCGACGGAAGCAGTCCGATGCGCAGCGCGCGATCGAGCAGTCAGCCTTGCACTCGTTCCGGTAGGAGACACGCATGAGCGCAGTCCATTTGCAGCAGATTCGCAAGTCCTTTGCGGGCGCCGATGTGCTGAAGGGCATCGACATCGAAGTAGCCGACCGTGAGTTCATGGTCTTCGTGGGTCCGTCGGGGTGTGGCAAGTCCACCTTGCTGCGCACCATCGCGGGCCTTGAGCGAAGCGACTCGGGACAGGTGATGATCGGTGGCGAAGACGTGACCGACCTCGAACCGTCGCAACGAGGCGTGGCGATGGTGTTTCAGTCGTATGCGCTTTATCCCCACATGACGGTCTACGAGAACATCGCGTTCGGACTGCGCATGCTGAAGCTTCCCGAAGCGCAAATCAAGGAGCGGGTGCAGCGCGCAGCGGAGATCCTGCAAATCGGGCAATTGCTGGAGCGTCGTCCGCGGGCGCTCTCGGGCGGCCAGCGTCAGCGCGTCGCCATTGGGCGGTCCATCGTTCGCGAGCCGAAAGTCTTTCTCTTCGACGAGCCGCTTTCCAATCTCGACGCCGCGCTGCGCGTTCAGATGCGGCTCGAACTCATCAAGCTCCACAAGCAGTTGAACGCAACGATGATCTACGTCACGCACGATCAGACCGAAGCCATGACCATGGCCGATCGCATCGTCGTGCTCAATCATGGCCGCGTGGAGCAGATCGGCTCGCCGCTGGAGTTGTATCGCACACCGGAGAATCGCTTCGTCGCGGGATTCATCGGTTCGCCTAAGATGAACTTCATCGACGTGCGCGTGCTGCGCGCGGATCACGCGGGCGTGACCATCGAGCTGCCGGGGGGCGAGCCGTTGACGCTGCCTTTCGATGCGTCGTCGGTCAAGGTGGGGGAAACACTCACGCTCGGCATACGGCCGGAGCATTTCATCGAAGAGCGAGGCGGCGATATCGACAGCGGTCTCGTCGGCGATGTCATGGTGATCGAGCACCTTGGCGGCGAGACGCTGCTGCACGTTAGATTACCGAACGATCTCGTGATTCAGGTCAAGGGCTCGGGTGAGTCCACGGCAGTCGATGGCCAGCGGCTGAACGTCGGCTTCAGCATACGGCACGTGCATCTCTTCGGCGAAGACGGCAAGGCGCTCGCGCGGGTTCGCTCCGTCGCGCAAGCCGCGACCATCTGATTGCGCAAGTCATTGCGCTAGTGCGGATTACAAACCATTGCTGAAACGTCAGCAGAAACTGCAAACTGTGCCGCTGCCGATAAAGCGGCGCAAGGATAGTTATTACCTCTGCCGTTCGCCGCGCCGTAGTTTTTTATATGGCGCCCCGCCATCTGTGTCGCCGTTGAAACGTTACCGGTGCGAATCGTGCACTGACTTGAAGCATAGGTAAGGGTTTGCCCTCCTCGACACCAATTTGCCCGACAAATGACGCTTTCGGGCATGACTCGTGCATTTAAGCGCCTGGTCCACTGGCAAGGCGGCATAGCATGAAAACAACTCCACTCCGCTCGCACGCGCCGAATGTCGCGCTGAAGTCCGGTCACGCGCTGAAAGCGCGGGTGCTGCAAGGGCTGGAAGCCGGCGAATTCTGCATGGCTTATCAGGGAATCTACCGGGTCGACAGCGGCGAACTCGCGCAGATGGAAGCCCTGATTCGCTGGCGTCATCCGGAATTCGGCCTGTTGCTGCCTGGCGCATTCCACGAAGCGCTCGATGACGAAGAAGTCATGATCGAGCTCACCGACTTCGTGATGAACGCGGTTTCGCTCGACATCTCGATCTGGCAGGCCAACGGCGGCGCGACATATCCCGTTGCGATCAATGTCCCGCCGTCGGTTGCCGCGCGGATAGGCTTCGCCGACCGGCTCGAAGCTGTGTGTCGCGATCACGGCATCGCGCCTTCGTCAATCGAAGTCGAGCTGTCCGAGAGTCAGGACCTCGCCCGCTTTCCGTCGATCTCGAAGGTCGTGCAACGTTTGCGCGCGCGCGGCATCAATGTGGCGATGGACGACTTCGGTACCGGCTTCGCCTGCCTTGCCGCGCTGGGTCCGATCAGCTTCGGGACGGTGAAGATCGCCAAGGAACTGCTGGCGGAAGCGCCGCGCAATGCGGACGCGCGGACTGTCTTCTCGTCGGTGCTCTCGCTCATGACGCGGCTCAAGCTGTCGGTCGTCGTCGAAGGAGTGGAGACCGCCGCGCAGGCGCAATGGCTCGCGCAGTGGCCGCATGTTCTCGCGCAGGGCTTTTATCTCGCGCGACCGGTGTTCGGCATCGGCAGCGTACCCGGGGCTCGCATCGCACGGCCGGCCGAGGCGGCGCAGCATCGCGCGGTGCCGTTCGCGGACGCCGCCTGAATCATGCGCACGCTCGCAGGGGCGTGCGCGAACATGTGGACCGTCCTCAAGGCGCTGACGCCGGCGCCGGCTGCCCGGCCTTTTCGGCGTTCACGCGCCGCTGCGCATTCTGCAAGTTCTGCGGATAGTCGGTCTGCTCGCCAGCCGGGTTGTAGCCGTTTTTTTCGAGGTCGCTCAGTTCGGCATTCTTCTTTGCGCGCGCCGCCTTTCGCTCTGCCTTCTTGATCTGCTTCGGCGTGGAAGCGCCCGCTTCCTGCGCGTGCGCGGGCGTGCACGGCATGGTGACGAGCGCGGCGGCGGCCAGCGCAATGACAGCGAGCGGTGCGGTGCGAACGTTCAGCATGAGATTCTCCGGTGTGGAGACCGCCGGCGTCGGACGGCCCGTTTTTTTGCATGACGTGAACGCCTTGCAAGAAGCGGTCCCATACAGCGGTCGCGACCGTCATCGGTCGACGATCCGGCTCAGATTGCTCCGCACACGTTGTAACAACCCGATCAGTTGATCTTTCTCCTGGCGGCCGAGACCGGCGAGCGCTTCCGCCGCGATCTCGTCGCCGACGCGCCGCGCCTTGTCGAGCGCCTTCTGCGCCTTCGGAGTCATGCGCACCTGACGCTCGCGGCGATCTTCGGGATTGTGCCGCCGCGCGATCCAGCCGCCCTCTTCCATGCGGTCGAGCAGGCGGCCTGCGGAGATCGGCGCGACTTCCAGCAGCGACGCGAGCCGCGCCTGATTCACTTCGCCGTAATGCGACAGGTACGCGAGCACGCGGCATTGCGCGCGCGTGAGATTGAGCGACGATTTCGCGAGTTCGTCGAAGCGGTTTCCGCACAGGCGGTCTACGTCCGCAATCAGAAAGCCGAAGCGCTTGTCGAGTTGAGGTTCCATCGCGCGATTATAGGGACGAGCGCGGCGACCGTGCGCGCACTGGCGCACATTGGATTACTACGGTTTCCTAACGACTCTCCGACAGCGACCTGTCTCACACATTCACGCGACCACTTTCGAGCAGCGCGGCGAATGCGTCGGATGAAAGCGGCCGCGCCAGCAGAAAGCCCTGCATTTCGTCGCACCGCATGTCTTGCAGGCGGCCGAGCTGCGTGCCTGTCTCCACGCCTTCCGCGACGACATCCATATCGAGCGAATGCGCGAGCGCAATGATCGCCGACACGATAGCGTGGCCTTCCTGCCCGTTTTCATCCAGGCCGTTGGTGAAGAAGCGGTCGATCTTCAGCTGCTTGGCGCGGAACCGCTGCAAATAGGCGAGGCTGGAATAACCGGTGCCGAAATCGTCGATGGCGATCTCGCAGCCGTTGTCCTGAAACGCGCGAATCATTTCGGTCGTGCGCGGCGCGTCCTGCATCGCGACGGACTCGGTGATCTCGAACATCAGCTGATCGCTGCGCACGCCCTCTTCGCGCACGATCTGCAGCACGCGCGTGACAAGGTCCGCTTCGTTCAACTGCCGCGGCGAAAGATTGATGGCGACCTTCACCGCCGCCCGCCCGGACTCGCGCCACCGCACGATATGCCGGCACGTCTCGCGCACGACCCAGTAGCCGATGTCGACTATCTGCCCCGAGCGCTCCGCAATCGGAATGAATTCCATCGGCGTCAAAAGACCGATTTCCGGATGATTCAGCCGAATGAGCGCCTCCGCGCCCGCAAGCTCGCCGTCCCCGCGAAACTTCGGCTGAAACAGCAGGTAGAAGTAGCCTTCGGTCAACGCCTCATGCAACGCCTGCTGAATCTGCAGCGTGCGGACCGCCGCCTCGTTCATGCTCGCCTCGAAGAAGCGATACGTGCTGCGTCCGCCGCGCTTGGCTTCGTACATCGCGACATCCGCATGCTTGAGCAGCGTTTCGACGCTGTCGCCGTCTTCGGGGAAAAGCGCGATGCCGATGCTCGGCATCACTTGCAGCGAATGATCCGCGACGACGAGCCCCTTTCTCATGGCCTCGAGAATGCGTTCCGCGAGCTTCTCGGCATCCGTGGGCGTGCCTATTCCTTCGAGCACGACCACGAACTCGTCGCCGCCCAGGCGGCCGACGGCATCGCCGCCGCGCACGCATTGCAGCAGGCGCTTGGCGAACGCTTGCAGCACTTCGTCGCCGATCGAATGGCCGAGTGAATCGTTGATGGTCTTGAAGCCGTCGAGATCCATGAAGAGAATCGCGAAGCGGCTGCCGTTGTTCGTCGCGTTCCTGACCGCGCGGCCGATGCGCTCCGTCACCGTCCGGCGATTCGGCAGGTCCGTGAGCGTATCGAAGGTCGCCATGTGAACGATCTGCCCATGCAGGCGCGACACGGAACCCGCGAGCAACTCGTTCTGCGCATCGAAACGCGACAACACGAGCGTGATGATCAAGATGGCGAACGTGAACAGCATGACCGTCGTGGCGAGCCAATGCACATCGACGTCGTTGGCCGCGCCGCAGATCGCGCCCGGCAGGAAGTTCGCGGCGGCGTTGCCCGTGTAGTGCATGCCGGTGATCGCGACGCCCATGACGAGCGCAGACACCCCGCGCTTCCGAGTGATGTTCGCCTGGTTCGCGTTGGACAGCACGCGTGCGATCCACAGCGCCGCGCCCGACGCCACCACGGCGATCACGATCGACGCAGCGAAAAGCAGCGGGTCGTACTGTATCGCCGGATGCATGCGCATTGCGGCATCGCCCGTGTAGTGCATGGCGGCGATGCCCGCGCCCATGAGCATGCTGCTCGCGGCGAGGCGCTGGAAGGTCAGCCGCACGCGGTTGATGACCGAGAGCGCGAAGAACGAGACCAGCATCGCGATCGCGAGCGACGCCGCCGTGATGCGGAAGTCGTAGCCGAGCTTGATCGGCAGCGAAAACGCCAGCACGCCGACGAAGTGCATCGACCAGATGCCGACGCCCATGGAGGCCGCGCCGCCCGCGAGCCAGACATGGCGCATGCGCGAATGCGACAGCATCGCGATGCGGCCGGAGATGTCGAGGGCCGTGTACGAGGCGAGCGTGGCGACGACGAGCGATGCCGCGACGAGCCAGAAGTTATAAGTGCCGTGCATGAAGTGCCGGGATCGAAGGGGCGTGTTTGCGTAAGCGTCTTATCGGCGCACACTGGCCAATCTTTAGGCCGCTCGAAAGCCCGGTGCAAGAACACTTTTCGTCCATGCGCCGGCGCATCACAGTTCAGGGTCCAACAATGCTACAACGCGTTCCAGCATGCGTTCGCCAAGCCCGCGCCGCTGCCAGTCTTCCAGCGTGATGCGTTTCGAACGCTCGATATCGGAATCGAAAATCGCGGTTTGCTGGCGCGCGAAATCGCGGTCGTAGATGTTGAGGTTCGCTTCGTCGTTGAGCTTGAACGACCGGCTGTCGAAGTTGGTCGAGCCGACCGAGACCAGAAATTCGTCGACGACGATGAGCTTGCAATGAAACATCGTCGGCTGATATTCGTACATCTCGACGCCCGCCGCGAGCAGATCGCCCCAGCACGCGCGCGACGCCTCGCGCACCGTATGCGTGTCGATGCGCTTGCCCGGCGTGATGATGCGCACGCGCACGCCGCGCCGCGCGGCCTCGACGATCGCGTTGATGGTCAGCTTGTCCGGCACGAAATACGCGCTCGACAGGTGGATGGAATGCGTCGCGGCGGTGATTGCCATCAGATACATGAGCTGCATGTCGTCGCTGCCGCCCGAAGGCGAACTGCTGAACATGTGCGCGAGACCGTCGCCCGCGCGCGTTATCTCGGGGAAATAGTCCGCGCCGTGCAGCACGTTGCCGGTGGCCTTGACCCAGTTGTCCATGAAGACCGCCTGCATATGCCCGACCGCCGGACCTTGCACGCGAAAGTGCGTATCGCGCCAGTGCTTCTCGTCCTGCGCATGGCCTGTCCATTCGTCCGCAATGCCGACGCCGCCCGTGAAACCCGTGCGGCCGTCGATCACGAGCAGCTTGCGGTGCGTGCGGTCGTTCATGCGGCCGAGTCCCGTCCAGTGCGGCTTGTGATACTGAATGACCTCGGCGCCCGCGTCGCGCAGCGTCTGCATGTAGCGCTTGTCCATCTTGGACGACCCGACCCAGTCGAGCAGCACATGCACCGAGACGCCTGCGCGCGCCTTTTCGGCCAGCGCGTTGGCGATCTGCTCGCCTATCGCGCCCGACCAGTAGATGAAGGTCTCGAAGGTGATCGTCTTCTTCGCCGAGCGGATGCCTTCGAGCATCGAGGGAAAGATTTCGTCGCCGTTCACGAGCACCTCGAAACGGTTGCCGTCCACGACGGGCGGTCCGAGCAGCAGGCCCATCGACCGGAGGAACTGCGGATCGTCGCTCGCGTAGAGACGCTCGATCTTGTGCTCGATCTTCTTTTCACCGCTCGTCAGGTTGGCTATCACCAATACCACGATCACAGTCGCGACGACGGTCAACGCAATCAGGGCAAGCGTGGGCATGCAGGGCCTCGCGAAGCGAACATCCGTCCGGAACCGGTAGTGTATGTGGTTCCGGAACGCGCGGGCCATCAGGTTTGCGCGGATTGCCCTATCTGCTTGGCAATGGCGTCGCCGAGGCGCTGTTCATCGGATGAAACGCCCGCGCGCTTCGTTTCGGAAACCGCGTGCAGTCCGCCCGATACGGCGAGCGAGCTCACCGCGTGACCCGCCACCGCGCCGACGCCCGCCGTTTCCGCGACGCCCGGCGCGTGGCCGCTGTCCGCGCGGGCATCGAACTGTTCGATCAATTGCGGCGCACCGTGCGCCGGCTTGAACACGAGCTGCACGGTCGCCGTGACCTTGCTTTGTCCCGCGCCGAGCCCGATCAACATGCGGCGGCGGCGATTGCCCGCGTCGATATTGTCGATGCTGCCGACGACTTCGAGCGCGTTCTGGTCATCGGGCGGCGCGACATCGGCGCGGACCGCGCGCAGACTCATCGACTGGAGTTTCGCGACGATTTCGTCGGCCACTTCTTCGCGCGCCGCGATCGCGTCTTGCGCCTGCTGCTGCGCCTGCGTGTCGCCGGACATCGCGGTCTTGAGTTTGGACGCGAGGCCGTGATTGTCGAGCTTCACGTCGCCCGCTTCGCTTTGGAAGGGATACACATAGATCGTGGTGTCCGCGCGCACCGCGGCGGCGGCCGCCGTCTGACCGCTGGCGCCCGCCGCGTTCGCCGAGCCCGCGAACAGCGCGACACCGGTCACGAGCCCCGCGACGAGCGCGCGCCGGGCGTGGCGGAGGAGGAAATCGAGCGAGGAGAAGTTCGTTGCGTTGGACATGTCGGCACCTGGGTTCGTTGGCTGAGACTTACGGTCTGCGGGTCTGCGGCGTGGCTGTCGATCACCGTGGCGCCACTATGGACGATGCCCGGCGCGCACGCCATCCAACATTTATGTCGCCGGGTGTCAGGCGGGGCCAGAGCCGCTTTTGAGCATGAACGCGCGAGTCTCGCTACCATGCGTCGAACGCGCGCTCAAGCGCCGCCATTCAACCCACGCTTCGAAGGAGCAACGATGGACCTGCAAATCGCCAACAAGCTCGCACTCGTGTCCGGCTCGACCAAGGGAATCGGCCATGCCATTGCCGTGGCGCTCGCGCGCGAAGGCGCGCGCGTGATCGTGAACGGACGCTCGCAATCGTCCGTCGATGCCGCGCTCGACAAGCTGCGCCAGCTCGTTCCCGGCGCGCAGGCCGAAGGCTTCGCAGGCGATGTCTCCGACGCCGCGCAAGTCGACGCGCTCGTGCAACGCTTCCCCGAGGTCGACATCCTCGTGAACAACATGGGCATTTTTGAGCCGAAGCCGTTCGAAGAGATCTCCGACGACGACTGGATGCGCTTTTTCAACGCGAACGTGATGTCGGGCGTGAGGCTGTCGCGCGCTTATCTGCCGAAGATGAAGCAGAAGAACTGGGGCCGCGTGGTGTTCATCAGCAGCGAGAGCGGCATCCAGATTCCCGTGGAGATGATCCACTACGGTCTGACCAAAACCGCGCAACTGGCGCTGTCGCGCGGGCTCGCCGAAACGTGCGCGGGCACCGGCGTCACCGTCAACTCCGTCTTGCCCGGCCCGACCAGTTCGGAAGGCGTGACCGAGTTCGTCGAGAAGCTCTCCGGCGGCAAGAGCATGGAGGATGTCCAGAAGTCGTTCTTCGAGGAAGCGCGGCCGAGTTCGCTGCTCAAGCGGTTCATCGCGCCGGAGGAAATCGCGAACATGGTCGTGTACGTGTGCTCGGCGTTGTCATCGGCGACGAACGGCGCGGCGTTGCGCGCGGACGGCGGCGTGGTGCGCGCCGCGTTCTAGCGCGGCTGCGTCTGCGCGGCCAGCGAGCGCGCCTTGGCAAGCGCATCGACGATATCGGCGATGGTCTTGTCGCGCGCGGTGTCGTCGAGTTGCCTGAGCGCATACGACGGGTGATACGTGGCGACGATGAGCTTGTCGCCATAGGGCGTGACGCGCCCGACATGCGCCCGCAACGTCGCGCGCTTGCCGAGCAGCGCGGTCAGCGCTGTCGCGCCCAGCGTGACGATGACGCGCGCGCCGGTTTGCTCCAGCTCGCGTTCGAGCCAGTACGAGCACGCTTCGACTTCCTGCTGCGCGGGCGTCTTGTGCAGCCGCCGCTTGCCGCGCGGCTCCCACTTGAAGTGCTTCACGGCATTGGTCAGATAGACGTGCTCGCGCGGCACCTGCGCCTGGCGCATGGCGTCGTCGAGCAACTGTCCGGCCGGGCCGACGAACGGCTCGCCTTTCAAATCTTCCTGATCGCCCGGCTGCTCGCCGAGCAGCATGATGCGCGCATCGGCCGGGCCCGCGCCGTGGACGGCTTGCGTCGCGTGACGCCAGAGATCGCAGCGGCGGCAGGTGTCGAGCGACGTGGGCGCGTCGCGTTCCGGCTGCGCGTCTTGCGCCTCCACCTGCACGATCTTGCCGCCGAGCGCGCCGACCGCCCGCGCCTGCGCGACGCGCCGCGCGCCGCCGCGCGCATCGCTGACGAGCTGCGGAATGAGCGCGCCTTCCGGCAATCCCTTCCAGAAGCGCACCGGCATCTGCTGTTGGAGCACGGATTCATTCAGGCGCGCAGGGTTGAAGATGCTGCGGTAGTACGTCATCCACAGGTCTTCGGCGGCGTCGGGCGTGTCGGACGCATGGTCGGAGGCGAGCGCGCGGCGTCGTTCGATCTGCAGACGCTCGCCGTTCCACATGGCCGCGCCGTCCGGCGTCGTGATGAGCCACGTCGACTGACCCATGCGCGCCGCGAAGTGCTCCGCGCCCCAGGCGAGCACGTCGTGATCCGGCTCGTACCACGCGACGAATTCCGGCGGTCCGAGCGACGCCTCGCGCTGCCGGAAACGCACGTACGCGATCATGTCGTGCTGCGCGCGGCGCACCGCCTTCGCCATCTTGTAGAGACGCGCGCCGTCTTCATCGGCTGCCGACGCCACCGAGCGGTCGCCATGCGTCCAGCGCCACAGCACGCGATAGAGAAAGCTGAAGCGCCGCTCGTCGCGGAAATGCGCGGCGTCCTTGAGCAACGCGGCGAGTTCGCGCGACACGCGCACTGGCGCTGCTTCAGCGGCCGGCGCGGCCGTTTCGGTGGATGCCGCGAACAACGCGGGCGTGTCGCTTTGCTGCGTGCGCCATTCGATCGACTCGGGCTTCAGGTCTCGAGCGAGCGCGTCGAGCGCTGCGCTGCGCCACGCGTCGAAGTCGTCGTCGATGGTGATGACGTGCATCGCTAGATGAGCGAAAGCTGCACCGGCTGCGTGGAAAGCGCCTTTCGCAAATGCTCCGACGACGCTTCGGCGAGCGGCGGCCGATAGTCCTCGGTCACGACGAAAGGCTTCACCTTGTCCATCGCGCAGCGCAGCCGCGCGAGATCCGCGTAACGCACGCGCCGCGCCCGGCGCAGCTCCGCGATGCGTTTCGCGTTGCGCATGCCGATGCCCGGCACCCGCGCGATCATGCGCACCGGCGCGGTGTTCAGATCGACCGGGAAACGCTCGCGATGCGCGAGCGCCCATGCGAGCTTCGGATCGACATCGAGCGGCAGATTGCCTGCATCGCCGAGCAATTCGGCGGCATTGAAGCCATAGCCGCGCATCAGAAAATCGGCCTGATACAGCCGATGCTCGCGCAGAAGCGGCGGCGCCTTGGACGGCACGCCGGACGGACTGTCGGGAATCGGGCTGAACGCCGAATAGTAGACGCGCTTCAGCTGATACGAGCCGTACAGCGTTTCGGCGGTGCCGAGGATGGTGCGGTCGTCGGTCTCGTCCGCGCCGACGATCATCTGCGTGCTTTGGCCTGCCGGCGCGAAACGCGGTGCGCGCGGCTCGGCTTCCGACTCTTCACGCGCGACGCGAATGTTGCCCATCGCCAGCCTGATGGTGCGGCCGCTCTTCTCCGGCGCGAGGCGTTCCAGACTGATCTCCGTCGGAAGCTCGATGTTCACGCTCAGGCGGTCCGCATAGCGCCCCGCTTGCGCGATGAGGCCGGGATCGGCGTCCGGAATCGTCTTCAGATGGATGTAGCCGCGGAACTGATGCTTCTCGCGCAGGGTCTTTGCCACGAGCACCAGCTGCTCCATGGTGTAGTTCGAAGACCGAATCACGCCCGAACTCAGGAACAAGCCGTCGATGTAGTTGCGGCGATAAAAGTCCAGCGTCAGCGTGACGACTTCTTCCGGCGTGAACCGCGCGCGCGGGACGTTGCTGGAGCGGCGGTTGATGCAGTACTGGCAGTCGTACAGGCAGAAGTTCGTGAGCAGAATCTTGAGCAGCGACACGCAGCGGCCGTCCGGCGTGAAGCTGTGGCAAATGCCCGAGCCCGTGCTCGCGCCCAGCCCTTCGACGCCGCGCGATTCGCGCTTGGGCGCGCCGCCGCTCGCGCACGATGCGTCGTACTTCGCGGCATCCGCAAGAATTTCGAGCTTTTCGGACAGTTCCATCTTGGCTATGATACTGTATATACATACAGTATGCTAATCGTGTGGCGGGAAGTTTGCAAACCGCGCGTTAGTGGAAACATTGCGGCGTCACCTGCTATTTCAACGGATCATGACCCCAGTTCATCAGCGAGTAGCGCCACTTCGTATGCTCGATATCGCCTTCCGGGCGTTGCGCGAGGTGGCGCTTGACATAGCCAATGACCTTGCGCATGTGGCCGTAATCGTCGGCATGCAATTCGCTCTTCTTCGCGCCGAGCAATTCGATAATGCGCCGCCCGGACTGATGCCCGACCGACTCCGCGTTTCCGTCTTTTTGGCCCACGGCCTGAGATTCATCCGTCGCCAGCCATTTTTCCAGCTGGTGCGCCGTCATGTTGACGAGCGCCTTGAACTCGTCGAAGGTCGCCTTGTCTTCGGCGTCCGCCGATTGTGCATGCTTCTCTTGCGTCTTTTCTTGCGTGTTTTGGTGCGTGGCCATGAGCGCGCTCCGTTGGTCAGATCAGCCGCATCACTGACGTCGAGCAAGCACCGCTCCAGCGGTGGTTACCGCACGCGTGTCTGGCCCGGCTTCGGAAGGTCAGCCTCGACGCCACGCACTCTCTTGTGGAGAACTTCCCATGCGTTTTGACTACAAGAATTTTCACATCGACTGCACCGCTCGCCATGATGAAGACGGCAGCTTTCATGCGCGCGCCCGAATCACCAGCGCGCCCAACGAGCACACGCCGAACGTGGAAGTCCACGAATCCGGCGATCTCGACTCTTTCCCGAACGAGTGGGACGCGCTGCATTGCGCGCGGGCGTGGGCCATTGAATGGTGCGACGAGGCGCTAGCGTAAGCGAATCGGACTGTCTTCCCGGTAGCCGCGCTGGGGAGCGCGAACGCTTACAGCTGCGGCACACGGATTGCACGATGTAGGGCGCGACGCCGCGCAGGCGAACCCAAGCGGCGCGTCAAATTATCAATTCAAGGGAGGCACCATGAAAATCGCCAAGAAGAGTTTGCTCGTGTCCGCAATGATTCTGAGCCTGTCGGGCGCCGTGTTCGCGCAGGGCGCAGGCGGCGGCGCCGGTGGTGGTGCGGGCGGCGGCGGAACGGGAGGCGGCACGGCAGGCGGCAACGGCGCGGGACAGGGCGGCACCGGCATGGGCACGCCGAACGCGAATGGCGCGACAGGCGCAACGTCGGGCGCGACCGGCTCCTCCACCATGGGCTCGGGCAGCGGTTCGAGCAGCAAGATGAACAAGATGCACAAGAAGAGCGGGTCGGGCTCGTCCGGTAGCGGCACGTCGAGTTCGGAATAACGCGTTCGCTTATTGCAAGGCCGCCCGGTTCGCGTCGTCCATTTGCGCGGGCCGGGCGTCATCCCTCCTGAGCTTTCTCATTCCCCCCATACGCATCCCTTCCACATAGGGATTTCGCGTCTTCTCCCCAGACCCTAATGTGTGCCTGCGCGGTTTCTCATCGCGCCGCCGCATACGAGCGATTTCCCGGCATCGCATGACACGGGGTCAGTCGTGCCGTCTGCGTCGTGGTTGGTCGCTTTCGGCCGGCGAACGCGCCGGCTTCGCACGGTCGCAGCGCGCCATTTTTCCACCGCTGCAAGGAGTCCGGAAACGTGTTGCCGGCTGCTTGTGCATTCGCTTTCGAGGAGCTGGAACATGAAGACGAACGTCAACCCGAGATTCATCGCGATGATGGCGGCCTGTGCGCTGGCCGCGAGCATCGGCAACGCACGCGCGCAAGGCATGCCCGACACGACGCAACAAGTCGTCCAGACGATGCGTCCAATGGATACGTCACACACTGCACGGCAAGCCGACGTCGCGACGACCGACTCCGCATCTGGTGAACAAGCCTACGGCGGCACGAAAGCCGGGACGAGCATGTCGGCTGGCGGGCGCACCACGGAGACATGCAGCGGCCTGCCCCAATGCGAGGTGTTCTTCGGTCATTAAGCACTATGGCGGCGCGACCAGCGACGTGCAGGACAGAAGCACAGGCGCTCGTCGCGCCAGCCACGATCCACCCTACTCGACCTCCGGCGTCAGCCAGAACCGCGCGCTGACTGACTCGCCCGGCGCGAGCACGCCGCCGCCCTTCAGCGACTCGTCGACATCGAGATTCACCCAATCCGCGACATTGCTGACCGGCTCGACGCACAGCAGCGACCCGAACGACGAAGGCGCATAAATCACCGTGAAGTCGAACGGCGCTTCCGCTCGCAGCGTGACTGACCGATGCTCGCGCGGCCACGCGACCGAGGTCTCGCGCGACCAGCCCGTGAAGTTATTGTCGAGATCGAAGGCATCGGCAGACATGCCCTCACGCGATGCCAGCGCGTCGATGCACGGATGCGGGCCAGCGTGCGTCGGCAACGGATCGGGCGTCGTATGCCACATCGACCCGACCCGCGTGCGCACAACGGTGTGCCCGGTGCGCGGAAAGTACGGATGATGTCCGAGGCCGAAGGGCATCGGCCGGTCCGACAGATTGCGCAGCGACATGGTCACGGTGAGCGACTGCGCATCCAGCGCGATGTCCTGCGCCGCTTCGAAGGCGAACGGCCAATGATGCGCCGGTTCCTGCGAAGGCACATGCGACAACGTGAGACGGGCGCTCGCCTCCGAGACGGCATCGACGCGCCACGGCCGCCGCCATCCGTTCCCGTGCAGCGCGTGCGGGAACGCATTGCCGTCGCCGGATAGATCGACGAGCGCGCCGTCGAATGTGAAGCGCGCATCGCGAATACGGTTGCAATACGGCACGAGCGGAAAGCTCGCCATGCCGAGCGGATTGCGCGCGGCGAGCGCATCGACGGTGGCGGGACGCAGCCAGTGCAGCGCGCCGCCTTCATTGGGCTCGCGGGCGTCGAAGAAAGCCGCGATCGCGCCGCCGACATGCGGGGCGAGCAGCACGCGCCGCGCGCCGTGGCGCAACTCCACGAGCGCTTCGTCCGCGCGGCCGGACGGGGTTCGATCGGCGCTCAATATGCGAACTGCCGGTAGTTTTCGTCGAAGATGCGCTCGGTGCGCTCGACCACCGGGTTGTAGCGCAGCAGTCGTTTCGCGCGCGGCGGCAGGTCGGCGAGCACGGCGCGCGGCACGTCGATATGCACCTCGGGCCGGAAATACCATGCGCGGCTATAACCGATCACGACCATCGGCCGCGGTTCGTCGATGTAGTTGGGCGTGCCGCGATGCAGCCCGCGCACATCGCGGATCATCACGTCGCCGACGCGCATCGGCACGCGCTCGGGAGGAAAGCGTCCATCGGCGAGACCGGCGAGCGCTTCTTCGCGCGAGACGCGGTGCGTGCCGCGCGTCGTCTCCAGCGAGCCGTTGCGCTCGTCTACATCGACGAGCGGAAAGTTGACGGCAAGCTGGAACGACGGCGTTTCGGGCGCGTCGTCGAAAAGCGGCGGCGTATCGCGATGCCAGTCCTGGAAGTCCGAACCCAGAACCGGCGTGTCGGTCGCGAGCTGGCACATGACCGGATCGCGTCCCGCCACGCGCTCGACGATGGCGATGATGTCCTCGTTACAGATGATCGACGGGTCCGCGAACTCGCCTTCGAACGGCAAGGTCACGTAATAGCGGCCCGGCCCGCGGTTGCCGCTCGCCGATGCCTCGCGCGCCGCATCGACATGTGGCTGCAACAGCGGCGCGAACGCCTCGCGCCATGCTTCGAGCTTCGCGCGCTCGAAGTGATCCGGCAACAGCACGAAACCGTCTCTCTCGAACGCTTGTGCAAGCGCGTCTCTCGTCGTCTCGTCGTATCGGCCCATGCGCCGCTCCTTTCGGTCGTCAATCGGTCGGAAAGAGAATCGCACGGCAGTAATAGCGTCGTCAATATTATTAGTAATACTCGGTGAAAACCCTGTGCCGCTCATGTTCTGGCTAGGTGGTTTCCGTGTTGTTCATCACTAATATTAGTGTTAAGGTCTGTCGCCAAGCCTCATACGCCGCATCCGTCCGATGAAGAAAACCACGCAGCGCCGCCCGACGATGACCGACATTGCAAAGCTCACCGGAGTTTCGCAGTCGACGGTGTCGCTCGTGCTCAACAACGCGAGCGGCGCGAAGTTCTCGGACGTCACGCGCGACAAGGTGCTGCGCGCGGCGCAGGAACTCGGCTATCGCATGACGCCGCGCGAGCCCGCCGCGCTGGATGCGTTCGACACACCCGGCGCGCAGAGCGAACGCAATCTGATCGTGTATCTCGCCGATGAGATTTCGACGAGCCCGCATCCGGTGGTCTGCATCGACGGCGCGCGCGACGCCGCGTTCGCGCATGGCCGCCTGCTCGCCGTCTATTCGACGCACGGCAACGCGGAGATCGAAGCGCGCGTGCTCGCCGCGACGCTCGACCATCCCAACCTGCTCGGCGTGATCTACGCGACCGTCTACACGCGGCTCGTCGCGCTGCCCGCGGCGCTCGCCAAAGTGCCGACGGTCCTGCTCAACTGCTACGCGAGCGAGGCGAATCTGTCGTCGGTGGTGCCGGCGGAAGTCGCGGGCGGACACACGGCGACGGACTATCTGCTCGCGGCGGGGCATCGCCGCATCGGCTATATCAACGGCGAGCCGTATCAGGACGCGGCCCGCGACCGGCTTAAGGGCTACCGCACCGCGCTCGCCACGGCGGATTTGCCGTTCGCGCCGGAACTCGTGCGCGAAGGCGACTGGAGTTCGGGCGCCGGCTTCGAGCAGACGCTCTCGCTCATGCGCGAGCCGAATCCGCCGACGGCCATTTTCTGCGCGAACGATTTGATGGCGCTCGGCGCCATTGAGGCGCTCAAGCAACTCGGGCTGCGCGTGCCCGACGACGTCTCCGTGGTCGGCTACGACGATCAGGAGATCGCGCGCCACACGCATCCACCGTTATCGACCGTGGTGTTGCCGAACTACGATCTCGGCCGCTGGGCGGTCGAAACGCTTCTGCAAGAGGAACACAACCGCGCCGTCGGCGCGCCGTTACGGCGCCGCACCGTCAAGCTCGACGGCCCGCTGGTCGAGCGCGGATCGGTGAAGGTCATTGCCGAAGCGAATCAGCTTGCAATTAATAATATTAGTGATTAGCCGCTAATACAGCGCTAAAAACAGCGCGAAAGGCAGCAGCATCTCTCGCATCAGACAGACCGGGCAACAACAAGCATCGGCATTACCAACAAGACGAATCATCCTATCGGAGGAAGACATGCTGTCGCTAAACAAGAAGCTCCGCTCGGGCCTGCGCCCGCTCGCCGCCGCGCTCACCGTTCTGACGCTCGCAGCCGGGGCCGCGCACGCCGCCGACGACGCGCTGCCGAAGATCCCGAACAAGAAGCCGCTGCGCGTGGGCTTCGCGCAGACGGAGAGCAACAACCCGTGGCGGCTCGCGGAGACCAAGAGTTTCAAGGACGTCGCATCGAAGTGCGGCTGGCAGGTCATCATCACCGACGCGAACAGCTCCGCCGCCAAGCAGGTGTCCGACATCCAGAGCATGATCGCGCAGCACGTCGATCTGCTGGTGTTCCCGCCGCGCGAAGAAAAGCCGCTCGCGCCGGTCGTGTTGCAGGCGAAGAAGGCCGGCATTCCGGTGATTCTCGTGGACCGCAACATCGATCAGTCGATGGCGAAGGCCGGGCGCGACTACATCACGTTCATCGGATCGGACTTCATCGATCAGGGCCACCGCGCCGCCGACTGGCTCGTGAAAGCCACCAACGGCAAGGCGACGATCATCGAGCTCGAAGGCTCGACCGGCGCGTCCGCTGCGAACGACCGCAAGAAGGGCTTCGACGAAGTCATCGCGAAGAATCCGGGCATGAAGATCATCGCGTCGCAAAGCGGAGACTTCGCGCGCGACAAGGGCCGCCAGGTCATGGAAACGCTCTTGCAGGCGCATCCCGACGTGACCGCCGTCTACGCGCACAACGACGAAATGGCGCTCGGCGCGATCGCCGCCATCAAGGCGGCGGGCAAGCAGCCGGGCAAGGACATCGTGCTCGTGACCATCGACGGCACGAAGGGCGGCCTCGAAGCGATCAAGGCGGGCGAACTGGGCGCGAGCGTGCAGTCGAGCCCGTTCTTCGGACCGCTCGCGTGCGATGTCGCGCAGAAATACGCGAAGGGCGAGACCATTCCGCCGTGGGTCAAGGTCTCGGATCGCTTCTACGACAAGAGCAACGTCGACGCCAGCATGCAGTACGGCTATTGAGCGAAGCAGTCTCGTTGGTTCGCGGGCGCCTTCGGGCGCTCGCTTTTTCAAAGGACGGAAGCGCCGCATGGCCACTGCTCCCCTACTCGACATGCAGGACATCGACATTGCCTTCGGCGGCGTCCCGGCGCTCAAGCACGCGCGCCTCACCGTGGCGGCCGGCGAAGTACACGCGCTCATCGGCCAGAACGGCGCGGGCAAGTCGACACTCATCAAGATTCTGACCGGCGCGTATCGCAAGAGCGGAGGAACGATTCGCTTCGACGGACGCGAAGTGGATTTCCGCACGCCGAAGGAAGCGCGCGAAGCAGGCATCAGCACGATCTACCAGGAGATCAATCTCGTGCCGTTCCGCTCGGTGGCCGAGAACATCTTTCTCGGACGCGAGCCGCGCCGCTTCGGCCTGATCGACTGGAAAACGGTGCAGCGGCGAGCGAATGAATTGCTGGAATCGTTCGGGCTGCATATCGACGTGCGCAAGCCCGTGCGCGACTACTCGACCGCCATTCAGCAGATGGTCGCGCTCGCGCGAGCCGTCTCGTCGGATGCGAAGATGGTCATCATGGACGAATCGACGTCATCGCTCGATGAGCGGGAGGTCGAGCTGCTTTTCGGCGTGGTGCGCCGCTTGCGAGACGACGGACGCGCGGTCATCTTCGTGTCGCATCGGCTGGACGAACTGTACGCGCTGTGCGACCGCGTCACCGTGATGCGCGACGGCCAGACGGTCGCCGAAAGCACCATGCAGGAGATGGACAAGCTCAAGCTCGTGACGACCATGCTCGGCCGCACGCTCGCCGCCGTCGTGCATGAAGACAGCGCGGTGAAAGAAGAGAATCTGGCGAAGCGCGGCGCGGTTGCGTTGAGCGCGCAGTCGCTCGCCGCGGGCGCGAAAGTCACGAACGTATCGCTCGACGTGCATGCGGGCGAAGCAGTGGGTCTTGCCGGATTGCTCGGCTCGGGCCGCACGGAGACGATGCGCCTTCTGTTCGGCGCGGACCGTCCTTCGCGCGGTTCGCTTACGGTGGCGGGCGAAAGCGCCGCGTTCAAGTCGCCGAAAGATGCGATCACGCGCGGCATCGCGTATCTCACCGAAGACCGCAAGGCCGAAGGCATCGTGCCGGAGCTTTCCGTGCGCGACAACCTCACGCTCGTCTGCCTGCCCGCGCTCACCAAGCGCGGCGTCGTGGATGTCGCGAAGCAGCGCGAAATCGTGGACGGCTTCATCGCGTCGCTCGGCATCAAGCTGCGCTCGCCCGATCAACCGATACGCGAACTCTCGGGCGGCAATCAGCAAAAGGTCTTGCTCGCGCGCTGGCTTGCGACGAATCCGCGTCTTCTGCTGCTCGACGAGCCGACGCGCGGCATCGACGTGGGTGCGAAAGCGGACGTCGCGAAGATCGTGCGCGAGTTGCGCGATGCGGGCATGGCCGTGCTGTTGTCGGCGTCCGAACTCGAAGAGCTGACCGCCGTGGCCGACCGCGCGGTCGTGATCCGCGACGGCGAAACCGTGGCGGAACTCGATGGCGCGCAGATGAACGAGGCATCGATCATGGATGCGATCGCCTACGGCTCGGGTGAAACATCGACGCTCGCGCAAGCGACGGCCGCGCAAGGAAACGACTCATGATCGACAAGACGCAACCTGCTGCACGACCCGTAGCGCCGCTCGCCGCGGACGCGCAAGCCGCGCCCGTCAAGAAGCGGCGCGGCGTCGCGATTCAGCGCGAGATCATCGTGCTCGTCGCGATGATTCTGTTCAACCTGTTCTTCACCGAGCACTTCTGGTCGCTCCAGACGTTCAACGTGAACCTCACGCAGGTGGTGACGATCGTGATCGTCGGCATCGGCATGACGCTCGTGGTGGCGACAGGCGGCATCGACCTGTCCGTGGGCGCGTCGATGGCAATTGCCGGCGCGCTGGCGCCGATGCTCTTCATGAACATCGAAGGGCCGCTCGGCATTTTGCTCGCCTTCACCCTGCCCGTGCTGGCCGCCGCGTTGTGCGGCGTGTCCAACGGACTGCTCGTGACGCGGCTTCGCGTGCAGCCCATCGTCGCGACGCTCGTGCTCTTCATCGCGGGACGCGGCATCGCGCAAGTCGTGACCGACGGCAGCCTGCAGGCGTTCAACAATCCCGCGTTTCAGTGGATCGCGCTCGGCAAGGTTGCGGGCGTGCCGTTCCAGATTCTGCTGATGCTCGCGCTCGTCGCCGTCTTCACGTGGATCGTGCGCAAGACGCTCTTCGGCAAGTATCTGCTCGTCACGGGCGGCAACGAGGACGCCGCGTATCTCTCGGGCATTCCGACCGCGCGCGTGAAGCTGATCGCGTACACCGCATGCGCCGCGCTCGCGGGTCTCGCCGGGCTCATTTCGATCTCGGTGAATTCATCGTCGGATGCGAACGTCGTGGGCCTCGGCGTCGAACTCGACGCCATCGCGGCCGTCGCGGTCGGCGGCACCGCGCTCACAGGCGGCAAGGCGTATATCACGGGCACGCTGATCGGCGCGCTCATCATCCAGCTATTGCGTTACACGCTGCTCGCGCACGGCATTCCGGACGCCGCCGCGCTCGTGCTGAAGGCCGCGATCATCATCGCCGCCGTGTACGTGCAGCGCCGCCGAGGCTCATGACATGAAGAAGAACCTTCCTATCCTGATCGCGCTCGTCGCATTGCTGGTCTTGGGCGTCGTGCGCTACGAGCATTTCGCCTCCGCCTACAACGTGACGTCATTCTGGCGATACAACTCGATGTTCGCGCTGATCTCCATCGGCATGGCGTTCGTCATCATCACGGGCGGCATCGATCTGTCCGTGGGCGCAGTGGCCGCGCTCGCCAGCGTGGTCGCCGCGCTGGCGAGTCCGCACGGCGGCGTGGCGGGCGTGCTCGCGGGAGCGTTCGCGGGGCTGGCGGTGGGCGTGTTGAACGGCATCGTCATCACGCACATGCGCATTCTGCCCTTCATCGTCACGCTTGCGACGAGCCTCGGCGCGCATGGCCTCGCGCTGCTGCTCGGCCATAACGATGCCGTCGCGATCGCGTCGGACACGAACTTCGCCGCCTTCGGACAAGGCGACCTGTTCGGCCTGCCGATTCCGGGCATCGTGTCGCTGGTCGCTGCGGCGCTCGGCTGGATCGCGCTGCGCAGCTCGCGCTTCGGCCGTCATGCGCTCGCGATCGGCGGCAGCGAGGAGGCATCGCGGCTGATGGGCCTCAACGTCGATCGCACGCTCGTCGCGGTGTATGCGTTGAGCGGCTTGCTCGCGGGCATCGCGGGCGCGATTCTCGCGGCGCAGTTCGGCGCGGGACAGCCGAACGAAGGCGTCGGCTGGGAACTCTTCGCCATCTCGGCGGTGGTGCTCGGCGGCACGCGGCTGACGGGCGGCGAAGGCTCCATCGCGATGACCATTGCAGGCGTCGCGCTGCTCGGGCTCGTCTTCAACCTGCTGAACTTCGAAAACGGGCTCGGGTATATCAGCCTGTCGGCTTACTGGCAGTCCGTGATTCGCGGGCTTTTCTTGTTGCTCGTGATCGTTCTGCAAGCGCGCGTGCTGAACCGGCGCGTCGTGCCGGCGAAAGTCACGCATTGAGCGGCGTCGCGCGGCGCGCGAACCGCCGCGTCGACGCTCAATTCTTCTTTTCCGCGCTGCGGGGCGACGCGCCGGCCGCCGCCTCGCCGCCTTCCGATGCCAGCCGCAGATACGCGGCCGCGAGCCTGCGCAATTCCTCCTCGCTCGCGTCTTCGATGCCGATCAGGTGATTGCTCGCCGCGCGATGCGTCGCGAGCAGTTCATTGAGCTTGAGATGCAGCGCGACGCTGTCCTTGTTTTGACTCTGCTGGATAAGAAACACCATCAGGAACGTGACGATGGTCGTGCCGGTGTTAATGACGAGTTGCCAGCCGTCGGAATAGTGAAAGATGGGCCCGGTGACGACCCACGCGACGATGCTCGCCACCGCCAGCCCGAAGGCGAACGGCGAACCCGCCCAGCGCGTGACGAGGCTCGCGAAACTGTCGAACGCGCGCATCAACGGGTGCGATTTGGCGTAGGCGGGGCTGGACGTGTCGGGAATGGTTTCGAGTTGGTCCGTCGAGGTCTGTGCTTTGCTGTTCATGCTCTCCTCCCTTCGTTTCAGAAGGGCGCCAAGCAAGAGCCGTTCCTTTCAGGAACATTCCGACACAGTTAGCGATTGCGGCTCAAGCGGACGGCTTGCGCGGGGCAATCAGCGTGTCGACGCTCGTCTGCACGCCCGGACGCGGCTGCGCGCGCGGCAACGCGAGCGCGGCGTTCAAGGCGCTTTTCAGGCCAGCATCTTCCGGCTTGAGCGATAAGGCCTGACGCAGCGCACCTTCCGCTTCCTGCCCGCGGTCCATTGCAAGCAGCACGAGGCCGAGACCGCGGCTCCCTTCGAAGAACACTGGACGCAATGCCAACGCCTGGCGGAATTCGGCTTCCGCGCTCGGCAGATCGTAGCGGCGGTGAGCCACGTTGCCGAGGCCGCAATGCGCTTCGGCCGATTGCGGATTGATTGCCAGCGCCCGATTGAACGAGGCATCGGCCTCGGTCAGCCGGCCTGCCGCGCAGAGGATATCGCCCATCGTCAGATGACCGTAGATGACCTGCGGTGCGAGATCGATGGCCCGACGGCACGCCGTCTCCGCCTCGGGCAAGCGGCCTTGCATGAACAACGTGTGGCCGAGGCCGACATGCGCCTGCGCGAAGTCGGGCTGCGCGGCGATTGCCTCGGAGAATGCCCTAGCGGCGTCGTCCAGGTGTCCGTCAGTCTGGAGCATGCCGCCGAGCACGAACATCGCCGCCGGTGAATCGGGGCGAAGGGCCAGCGCCTTGTCCAACAGCGCCCGAGCGTCGTCTGACCGGTTTTCGTCGAGTGCGACCAAGGCGAGGTTCACGTGAACATCGGCCGAATCGGGTTGCAGCGCCAATGCCTGCCTGAACATCTGCTCCGCTTCCGAAAGACGGCCCAAAAGGCGCAGCACGATGCCCAGATTGTTGTTCACGGCGGCCGAGTCCGGACGGAGCGCGAGCTGCTGCCGAAGCATGGCTTCTTGTTCGGCGAGGCTGGGTATATTCGAATCGATGGGTTCGTTCATGATCGTGAGGTGCAACGAAGTTAAACGCCGCGGATGACTATATTGATAATCGTGAATAAGCGTCCGCGAATTCGAAACGCTAATCGGCACTGTGTTGATATTTAGCTCGCGCTGGACGTTGTTGTTTGAACGCGCGCACGAAAGCGTCGGCAATCGCCCGTCCGACTAGGCGAGTGCAGTGATTGCCGCGTGAAGCGATTTAACGGACGACGCGAAGACGCCTTTTTCGCTTATTCAGATTCGCGGAGAAAGGAACGATAACGGATTCAACCGAGTATAGTGCAAAAAAATATGTCGATTACAAATTGGGGGATCGTTCTAGGCATTGCTGAAAACTCATTGAATGACTTCAGCGCGGGCCACATTCCCTCGAACATTTCCCGCCCGGTCACGAACCTTGCTATAGCCCTGCGAACGCGCATGCGGGAACGGACCGCAGCCGTTTCCGTGCGAGAATCCGGAAGCCCATCCGGTCGCGCGTTTCAGTCAGCGTCATCCCAAGACACGCCTTTCAACCCCATGCCGCTCGGTCGAGAGACCTTAGCGAGGAGATCCAGCGTCGATGACTCCCGAGAATCTGCCCCCGGACACGAGCGCCAGCAGCCTCGACCCCAGCTTTCTGCTTGGCGGCGGAGAAATGGGCGTGCTCATCCGGAGCTTCGACTGGACGCAGACCTCGCTCGGCGCGCCGGAGCACTGGCCGCAGAGCCTGAAGACGGCCATTCGCATCATGTTGACCTCGCGCCAGCCCATCTGGATCGGCTGGGGTCACGAGCTTCTTTTCTTCTATAACGACGCCTACCGGTCGATCATCGGCGGCAAGCATCCGCAGGCGCTCGGGCAGCCGGCTTCGGTCGTGTGGCGCGAGATCTGGGACGATATCGGGCCGCTGCTCGATACGGCGCTCGCCGGCGTCGAAGGCACCTTCGTCGAACAGAAGCTGCTCATCATGGAGCGCAACGGCTTCCCGGAGGAAACCTACTACACGTTCTCCTACAGCCCCATTCCGGACGACCGTGGCGGCGCGGGCGGCATCATCTGCGCGAACAGCGACGACACACAGCGCGTGCTGGGCGAACGGCAACTGACGGTGCTGCGCGAACTGGCGACCTCCGCCGCGGATGCGCGCACCTGGCGCGAGGCCTGCGAACGCTCGATGAACGCGCTGAAAAGCGCGCCGCGCGATCTGCCCTTCGCGGTGCTCTACGCGGCCGGCCCCGGCAACGAGACCGCGACATTGGTCGGCGCGTGCGGCATCGCGCCGGGGCATCCGGCGGCGCCCGCGACGCTGAACGCAGACCGGCGCGAGCCTTGGCCGTTCCAGGACGCGCTGCGGGAGAACCGCGCGCTGCTCGTGACGAACCTGCATCAGCACGTCGGCGCGTCCTTGCCCACGGGCGCGTGGAAGGCCGCGCCGACCACCGCCGTCATGGTCCCGATCGCCCCGACCGGCGAGACCGGTCACGCGACCGTGCTGATCGCGGCGCTCAATCCGTATCGTCTGTTCGACGACGGCTATCGCACCTTCATCAATCTCGTCGCCGGTCAGATCGGCGCGGCGATCGGCTACGCGCACGCCTACGACGAAGAGCGCCGCCGCGCCGAGGCGCTCGCGGAAATCGACCGCGCGAAGACGACGTTCTTCTCCAACATCAGCCACGAATTCCGGACGCCGCTCACGCTGATGTTAGGCCCGCTCGAAGAGATGCTCGCGGACCACGGCCGCGTGCCGCCCGAGGACCTGCGGCTCGTCGAGATCATGCATCGCAACGGCATGCGGCTGCTCACGCTCGTCAACGCGCTGCTCGACTTTTCGCGCATCGAGGCGGGCCGCATCGAGATTCATCGCCAGCGCACGGACATCGCTGCGTTCACCGCCGAACTCGCGTCGCTGTTCCGCTCGGCCATCGAGACGGCCGGCCTCAGGCTTCGCACGAACATTCCCGATACGCCGGTGCTCGCCGACATCGACCGCGACATGTGGGAGAAGGTCGTGATGAACCTGCTGTCGAACGCGTTCAAGTTCACCTTCGAGGGCAGCATCGAAGTGGCGCTCTCCGCGCGCGGCGGCGTGATCGAAGCGAGCGTATGCGATACCGGCATCGGCATTGCCGAGCACGAGCAGGCGCGCGTCTTCGAGCGGTTCCATCGCGTGGCCGGCGCGGCGGGGCGCTCGGTGGAAGGCAGCGGGATCGGGCTCGCGATGGTTCAGGAACTCATCAAGCTGCACGGCGGCAGCATCGCGGTGTCGAGCCGCCTCGGCGAGGGCACGTGCTTCACCGTGACGCTGCCGGCTGCGCAGGAAAACGCAGCAGTGCGCGCCGACGCCCCGCGCGCCGAGGCCAGCAGCCGCGCGCGGTCTTTCGTCGATGCCGCATTGCGCTGGACGCCGGATGAGGACGCCGCCGCCGACGCGGCCGCGCTCGACGTCGCGGATCTCGACTCGCCGCTCGCGGAAGCGGCGGAAGCCGCCGCGCCATCGGATGCGCTGACGGGCCGAGTGCTCGTGGTGGACGACAACGCCGATCTGCGCGAGTACATGCGCCGCCTGCTCGCCGCCGCGGGCCACGACGTAAGCGTCGCCGCCGATGGCCGCGCCGGGCTCGACGCCGCCGTCGCGCTGCGTCCGGACATCATCGTCTCGGACGTGATGATGCCGCGCCTCGACGGCTTCGGCCTGCTGCGCGCGCTGCGCGACGACGAGACGCTGCGCGAGACGCCGGTCGTGCTGCTATCGGCGCGCGCGGGCGAAGAAGCGCGCGTCGGCGGCCTCGAAGCGGGCGCGGACGACTATCTGACCAAGCCGTTCTCGGCGCGCGAACTGCTCGCGCGCGTGGCGAGCAACCTGCGGCTCTCGCGGCTGCGCCGCGAGACCGAGCAGCGCCTGCGCGAAGAGTCGCGCGTGCTCGAAGTGCTCAACCGCGTCGGCACGACGGTCGCCGCCGAGCTCGATCTCTCGCGCGTCGTGCAGGTCGTGACCGATGCCGCCACCGAGCTGACCGGCGCCGCGTTCGGTTCGTTCTTCTACAACGTGCTTGACGACGAAGGCGGCAGCTACATGCTGTACGCGCTCTCCGGCGCGTCGAAGGAGAGCTTCGCGAAGTTTCCGATGCCGCGCAATACGGCCGTATTCGGGCCGACGTTCGGCGGCCACGGCATCGTACGCTCCGACGACATCACCAAAGACCCGCGCTACGGCCACAACTCGCCGCATTTCGGCATGCCGAAGGGCCATCTTCCGGTGCGCAGCTATCTCGCGGCGCCGGTCGTCTCGCGCACGGGCGAAGTGCTCGGCGGCCTCTTCTTCGGTCATCCGGAACCGGGCGTGTTCACTGCTCGCGCCGAGCGCATCGTGAACGGCATCGCGGCGCAGGCGGCCATCGCCATCGACAATGCGCGGCTCTTCCAGGCGGCGCAGAACGAAATCGCCGAGCGCGCCAAGGCGCAGGCCGCGCTGCGCGATCTCAACGAGACGCTGGAGCGCCGCGTGACCGAAGTCGTCGCGGACCGCGACCGGCTGTGGGAACTGAGCGAAGACCTGTTCGTGATCGCGAGCTTCGATGGCGCGCTGTTGCGCGTGAGCCCGTCGTGGTCGTCGGTGCTCGGCATCGATACCGAGCGGCTGCATGCGCGCACGATGCTCGACATCGTGCATACGGACGACCGCGCCGCCGTCGCGCTCGCGCTCGACAAGCTGCGGGCGAGCGGCGCGCCGGTGCGCTACGAGTGCCGCCTCGGGCGCATCGACAGCGGCTGGCGCTGGATCGCGTGGACGCTCTCGCTCGATCCGCGCACGCGGCGCATCCACGGCGTCGGGCGCGACGTGACGGCGGACCGCGAAACGGCCGACGCGCTGCGGCACACCGAAGAAGCGTTGCGCATGGCGCAGAAGATGGAAGCCATCGGCAAGCTGACGGGCGGCGTCGCGCACGACTTCAACAATTTGCTTCAAGTGATCGGCGGCAATCTGCAATTGCTCGCGAAAGACGTCGCCGGACAGGACAAGCCCGAGCAGCGCGTGAAAAGTGCGCTCGCCGGCGTGGCGCGCGGCGCGAACCTCGCCTCGCAACTGCTGGCGTTCGGGCGGCGCCAGCCGCTCGCGCCGAAGGTCGTGAATCTCGGCCGCTTCGTGCGCGGTCTGGACGACATGTTCCGCCGCGCGCTCGGCGACGGCATCGAAGTGGAGACCATCGTGTCGGGCGGCCTGTGGAACACGCTCGTCGACCCGTTCCAGGTCGAGAACGCGCTGCTCAACCTTGCGATCAACGCCCGCGACGCCATGAACGGGCATGGCAAGCTGACTATCGAGGCCGGCAACGCATCGCTCGACGAGACGTATGCCATGCGCAACGCCGACGTCGCGCCCGGCCAGTACGTGATGGTCGCCGTCACCGATACCGGCTCGGGCATGTCGCCGGAAGTGCAGGAACGCGCATTCGAGCCGTTCTTCACGACCAAGCGCGAAGGTCACGGCACCGGCCTCGGCCTGTCGATGGTGTACGGCTTCGTCAAACAGTCCGGCGGGCACGTGAAGGTCTACAGCGAGGAAGGCCACGGCACGACGGTGCGCCTCTACCTGCCGCGCGCGCGGCAGGAAGAAGACCTCGAAACCAACGTCGACGCCGGACCGGCGAAAGGCGGCAGCGAAACCATTCTGGTGGTCGAAGACGACGAGGAAGTGCGCGCGACCGTCGTCGATCTTCTCGCGGACCTCGGCTATCGCGTGCTGCGGGCGAAGGACGCGCAGAGCGCGCTCGCCATCGTCGAAAGCGGCGTGCCGATCGACATGCTTTTCACGGACGTCGTGATGCCCGGCCCGTTGCGCAGCACCGAGCTTGCGCGCAAGGCGCGCGAGCGCGTGCCGGGCATCGCGGTGCTGTTCACCTCGGGTTACACGGATAACGCGATCGTTCACGCGGGGCGGCTCGACGAAGGCATCGACCTGTTGAGCAAGCCGTACACGCACGAGGCGCTGGCTCGCAAGATTCGCCATGTGCTCGGGCAACGCGCGCCCGCTACTGCGTCTACGGATGCCGCCGATGCGGCCACGCCCGAGTCCACCGACACCCTGCGCGTGCTCTTCGTCGAAGACAACGACATGGTCCGCACGAGCAGCGCCGAGTTGCTGCGCACGATGGGCCTCGATCTCACGGAAGCGGCGAGCGTCGCAGAAGCCCGCGCGCTCTTTGGCGAACAACGCTTCGACGTGCTGCTGACCGACGTGAATCTGGCGGGCGAATCCGGCGTCGAGCTGGCGAAAGAGACATCGCGCCAGGCGCCGCGTCTGGGCGTCGTGTTCGTCACCGGCTACGACCTCGAACTGAGCGACGAGGAACGGCAGGCGCTCCCGCATGCGATCCGGCTGCGCAAGCCTTATGATCCGCACGCGTTGATGGAAGCGCTGCGCGCGGCGTCGGCGCGCTGATTCATTCGGCTTCGCGCATGTCCATCACTACGAAGCCGCTCGCCTCTTCCTTCGCCGCGCGCTTGGCGACTGCCGCCGTCGCGCTGACGTGCGCGCTGCCGCGCGCCGTGCCCGGCGCCACGCGCACCGCGCCCGCCGAAAACCGCACGAAGCCGAAAAACGCGGGGCGCGCGAACCGGTCTTCGCCGTGAATGCCGCCAGCGAGCCGTTCTTCCGGCGAGTAGAAGCGCATCACGAGCTCGTCGAACGCGTGCATGGCGCGCGTGACGCGCTCGCGCCAGTCGTCGCTCTGGAAAAGCAGCAAGAAGTCGTCGCCGCCGATATGGCCGAGAAAATCGCGCGTCGGCTCGCACACCGAGGCCAGCGCGTTCGCGGCGGTCTTCAGCACTTCGTCGCCCTGCCAATAGCCGTAGCGATCGTTGAAAGGCTTGAAGTGGTCGAGATCGAAGTAACACGCGACGAATGCGGAGCCGTTCGCAATCAGCCTGTCGATGTGCGAATTGAGCGGCACGTTACCCGGCAGAAACGTGAGCGGGTTCGCATAGCGCGCCGCTTCCACGCGCACTTCGGTCACGGCGCGCACCATGCTCGCACCCGTCGCGAGCCCCGCATAACGCCCGTTCTCCGTGACGATGAAGCCATCCGACAGATCGTGCGGATCGTCGTTCGTGAAAAGGCGGGCGATCTCTTCGAGCGTGGAACCGCGTTCGACGATCAGCGGCGCGAGATGCGCGAACTGCATGCAAGGCCGCTTGCCGAACACTTCGCGGTGATACGGCAGCGCGTACTGATCCATGAACGAGCGCCGATTGATGAGCGCCACCGGACGGCCGTCGTCCACGATCGCCACGGCATGCAGCGACGGCCTCTCGTTGAAAAGGCGCGCGACGTCGTCGTTGCGCGACTTGACGGTAAGCGTCGGCGCTTCGACGAGCATGCGTTCGAGCAGCACGGCGTTCATGTCGGCGGTCGCGCCCGTGCGCGTGCGCGCCGGATAGACCGAAATCTGCGCGGAGCGCAACGCACGCGCGACGGCATCCGGCACGCGCGCGCTCGGCGTCGCGGCGGGCTTGCCGAGCAGGAAACCCTGCGCGCAAGCAATGCCGAGATCGCGCACGATCTCCAGATCCGCTTCGCTTTCGATGCCTTCCGCGATCAGAAGCGCGCCGCTTGCGTTCGCGAACGCGACCATCGCCTTGACGGCTTCGAACTTGAGCGGGTCACGGGCGATGTCCGAGACGAAGAAGCGGTCGATCTTCACGTAGTGCGGCGCGAGCCGCACCCACAGATTCATCGAGGCATTGGCGCTGCCGTAGTCGTCGAGCGCGAATTGCGGACCCGACGCCCGCAGCGCGCGCACAGTCGCGCCGAAGCGCTCGGCGTCCGCAATCACGCTCTGTTCGGTCAGCTCGATCACGAGCCGCTTCGCATCCAGACCGCTGTCGCCGGCGAGATAGCCGGGCGTCTCGCGTTCGCCTACCGCGGCCTCGATGGCGGCCGCGCTGAAGTTGATGAAGAGCAGGCCGCTGCGCGCGAGCTGGGCGAACGCCGCGATGCAGACGCGCGCCGCCGCATGCTCCAGCATGACGCCGCGCCGCTCGCGGGTCGCCTGCTCGAAGAGGACGGCGGGCGATTCCTGCGCGCTGCCGGCCGGCCCGCGAATGAGACCTTCATAGCCGATGACCTCGCCGTCCGCGAAGCGCACGATCGGCTGGAACACGGCCGTCAGCGCATTGCACGCGATGAGTTCTTCGATGCTGGGACACGATGCTTCATTGGCGCAGAGGCTGGCGGACATGGGCCTTTCGATGAGCGGGCTATCGTCCGAGGTAACGGTGCGCGTCTCACGAACTTGAATGAAGCTTTCGTGAAGCGATGCACCGCGCGGGTGCGCCCATGTCCTTACTGCGCTGTCTGGCGCGCGCGGCGGGCGCCCACGGCCGTGGCGAGCAATTCGAGCACGGGCTCGGTCTGCGTCCAGCCGAGGCAGGCGTCCGTGATCGAGACGCCGTGCCTGAGCGGCACGCCGGGCTTCAGGTCCTGCCGCCCTTCTTCGAGATGGCTCTCGATCATCACGCCCGTGATGCGCTTCTCGCCCGCCGACAGTTGACGCGCGATGTCCTGCGCGACATCCACCTGACGCAGATGCGACTTGTTCGAGTTCGCATGCGAGCAGTCGATCATCACCTGTTCGCGCTGGCCGAGCGCGGCGAGCGCGGCGCAACTCGCGGCCACGCTCTCGGCATCGTAATTCGGGCCTTTCTTGCCGCCGCGCAGAATCACATGGCAGTCGTCGTTGCCGCGCGTCTCGAAGATGGCCGCCATGCCCATCTTCGTCATGCCCATGAACGCATGGCTCGCCCGCGCCGCGACGATGGCATCCGCCGCGACCTGAACGCCGCCGTCCGTGCCGTTCTTGAAGCCGATCGGACACGACAGCCCCGACGCAAGCTGCCGATGGCTCTGGCTTTCCGTCGTGCGCGCGCCGATGGCGCCCCACGCGATCAGATCCGCGATGTATTGCGGACTCAGCAGGTCGAGGAACTCGGTCGCCGTGGGCAAGCCGAGGCCGCTCAGATCGAGCAGAAGCTCGCGCGCCCGGCGCAGCCCTTCGTTGATGCGAAAGCTGCCGTCCAGGCGCGGATCGTTGATATAGCCTTTCCAGCCGACCGTCGTGCGCGGCTTCTCGAAGTACACGCGCATGACGATGAACAGGTCGTCGCGCAGGCGCTCGGCCACGGTCTTGAGACGCCGCGCGTAGTCCATCGCCTGGCCGTGGTCGTGAATCGAGCACGGGCCGACCACGACCACGAGGCGGTCGTCGCGGCCGTGCAGAATGTCGGCGATCGCGGCGCGGCTCGCCTCGACGAGCGTCTGCACGGCGGGCGTGACCGGCAGTTCGTCGAGCAGGAGCGCGGGCGAGATCAGCGGACGCACTGCGCCGATGCGCGTGTCGTCGATGCGGGTGGTGTCTTGCGTGGAGTCGGCCACGCCGGCTTCCTGGTCGCGGGCGGGATTGTCGATGCGGCTCAATGTAGGCTCCGTCATGCGTTATCTAAGCGTGATCCGCGCGGGCGATGCGGTTTTCGCGCGCGTTTGCGGTCTTTCGTTGCGAAGTTCGATTATCGCATTGATGACGTTGCGCGCGAACGCGAGCCGCAATCGATGCGTATGATGGTGTTTCATCCAGGGAGAACACCATGCGAATCGAAACGTCGTTTCTCTTCGACCTCGACGGCACGCTCGTCGACAGCGTGTATCAGCACGTGCTGGCGTGGAAAGAAGCGCTGGATGCGGAAGGCATCGACCTGTCGGTGTGGCGCATTCATCGCAAGATCGGCATGAGCGGCGGGCTCTTCACCAACCAGTTGCTGCGTGAGACGCACGGCGAAATCAGCGCGGAGCGGGTCGACCATCTGCGGCGGCTGCATGCCGAGGCGTATCAGCGGCTGCGCGCGCAGGTCTGCCCGCTGCCGGGCGCGCGCGAACTGCTCGCCGCGCTGACCGAAGCCGGCACGCGCTGGGCCATCGCGACGAGCGGCCGCATGGAGACCGCAGCGATGAATCTGGAGGCGCTCGGCGTGGATGCGTCGAAGCAGGTCGTTGTCACGCGCGACGACGTGAAGTACGCGAAGCCCGATCCTGATCTGTTCATTGCCGCAGCGGAGCGGCTGAACGTGCCGATCGAGCATACGGTGGTCGTCGGCGACAGCATCTGGGACATGCTGGCCGCGCGCCGCTGCCGTTCGCTCGGCGTCGGTCTCTTGTCGGGCGGTTATGGCAGCGACGAACTCGAACGCGCGGGCGCATTGCGCGTCTACGAAGACCCGGCGGATCTGCTCGCGCATCTCGACGAAGTGGCCGCGCGGCCGTAGGCGCGCTGCGTCATCGAAAGCGCGTAAAGCCGTGCGAGAATCTTGCGGCTACAGGACGATCTCGCACATGCCCGCTTCCATTCGCAATTCGCTCGCCTGGATCTTCGAACCGTTCGAGCGCGACGCCACGTTCATCCGCAAACGCATGTTCGGATGCGACGCCGCGTATCTCGACGGCATGCTGTGTCTCGTCGCGGCGGACCGCGGGAAGCCGTGGAACGGCTTGCTCGTATGCACGTCGCAGGAACGGCACGCCGCGCTCGTCGATGCCATCCCCGCGCTAGAGCCGCATCCGGTGCTCGGGAAATGGCTCTATGTGGCGCAGGAACATCCGGACTTTGAGACGGTAGCGCAACACCTGACGGCACTCGTTCTCGCGCGGGATGCGCGCATCGGCGTGGAGCCGAAACCGCGCAGGTCGCGAAGCAAGGGCAAGCCCCAAGACGTCGAACCGACATGACCACTTCCATCGCCGCACGCAGCGGCCACCTTCCGCTTGCGAGCATCGGCTGCATTCTTGCGTCGATGTTCTGCTTCGCCATCGTCGATGCGCTCGCGAAGATCGTCGCGCTACAGTATCCGGCCAACGAAGTGACGTTCTTCCGCATGTTCTTCGGCCTCGTGCCCGCGTTCGCGATGTGCTGCACCGGCACGCGGTCGCTCGGCGAACGCATCCGGACGCTCGACCTCAAAGGCCAGACCGTGCGCGCGCTGACGCTCCTCGGCGCGTCGGCGTTCTTCTTCGCCGGCCTACCGTACATGCCGCTTGGCGAAGCGGTCGCGATTGCCTATTCGGAGACGTTGATCGTGGTCGTGCTTGCGCCTTTCCTGCTGCGCGAAAAGATGACGCCGCGCGGCGCATGCGCCGCATTCGCGGGCTTCGTCGGCGTGCTGCTCGTGGTGCGTCCCGGCGGCGGCGAATCGAACTGGCTCGGGCCCCCGTTGCTGCTCTGCTGCGCGTTCTTCGGCGCGCTGTCGCTCATTCAGATCAAGCGGATTCGCGCCACGGACGATTCACGCACCACGGTCTTTTTCTTCTCGGCTGTCGGCACGGTCGTGACCGGCTGCACGCTCGCGTTCGACTGGAAGACGCCCACGCTGCACGCGCTCGGCGTCATGGCGCTGATCGGCGTGTTCGCCACCGCCGGGCAATTGCTGTGTACGGTCGCGTATCGCCGCGCGGATGCCGGCGCGCTGGCGCCGTTCAACTACACGAGCATCGTGTGGGCCGCGTTGTTCGGCTATGCGGTGTGGGGAGAAGTCATCGCGCCGCTGTCGCTCACGGGCATCGTGCTGATCGTCGGAAGCGCGATCGTGGTCGCGTGGCAGCGCAAGTTGCCCGACGGCCCCAACGCATGAAGCGCGCTTCCAGACAAGCGCGGCGAAGCACGAACGGCCGGGCACGGGCAAATTCGCAACAGCGTCACATCGACGTGGCACGCTGTCTTTTTGCGCAGGTACACTGCCGAGCGCAGTTCCGTAGTTCTCCATGTGACCTGTGACGTGCGATGCCGGCAAACGACCGTTCGCCGCTCCGCCGTCCACCACTTTTATTCTGCGAGCTTCCGATGAAAACTGCCGTTAAAAAGACTCTCGTTCTGTTCGTGCTCGCGGCGTTCGCTGCGCCTACGCTGTCGTTCGCTGCGGCCGAATATCCGGCCAACCAGAAGCGCCCCGCTTACAGCAAGACGCATAAGCATCACAAACATCACAAGAAATCGGCGGAGTAAGCCGGAGTCGATCGAGCGCTGAGCAAGGCGGCCGCTGACCACGTAGGGTCAGCGGCCGCTTTCGCTTTCAACCCGCATCGCCCGAACTGATCACCGACTGCATGCTCGTCAGGAGCTTGCGCAAATAGCGAAGCAGTCCGACTACATCGCCGAACGCGATAAAGCCTTCTTGCGCGCCTTCGCTCATCAGAGGCTTGCCGTCCAGTGTCTTGTCGATGATGAGACCGCCGTACGCCGCATGCGGCATGTACTCGTTCTCGGCGATATGAAAGCGGTTCCCGTTCACCGCCGCATCGCGCAGACGCATGAGGAACTGAACTTCGGGGGTACGTGAATTCGACAGCCGGTGCACATCGAAGAAATCTGCCACCGCGAGGATCGCGTTCGTGCAGGGCACATGCAGCGCGAACGCCGTGCGCGCTCGCGCGTCTTCGAATGTTGGCCACGCGGGAACGTCGTCTGACGGCTCGTGCTTCATCGGCATGCCGTCTTCGCTGTGCGTGTGCGCTTCCGGCCGCGCATGGCGCTGCGCGACGAGCCGCGCGACCGCGCTTAAGTCCGGCGCGCGCTCGCCGTGGTCGATCCAGTCGGCGAGCAGGCCGGCGTGCGTGTAGAGCGTCATCAATTGCGCGTCGATGAACGCGACACCGAGCCTGCAAGGGTCATGGTGTGCCGTATCGGGCATGGTCGTCTCCGGTTTTTGATGCCGGAGACGCAAAATCCGCACCCGCGCCCGGCGCGTCAGAACAGGTTGCGCAGTCCGACCGATACGCCCGTCTGGTTCGACCGGCCCGGAAGTTCGACCACGCCCGCGCCCGTGACCTTGTTGAAGTCCACAGTGCCATACACTTCCGTGCGCTTGGAAAGCGCGTACTCCGCGAGCGCGACGCCCGTGTAGCGATTGCCGCTGCCCGTCGCGCCGCCGCCGATGGCCGCGTTCTTCATGTGGTCGTAGTAGAACGCGCCGGTGAGCAGCAGCGCGGGCGTCACTTGCCACGTAACGCCGCCGAACGGGCCGTCGTCGCGGCGCCCCGAGCCCTTGAGAATATCGACGCCCGCGACCAGATTGCGCTGCGCGAGCACGCTGTCCACGAAGCCCGTGTCATCGGTCGAATGCAGATAGCCGACGTACACTTTCGCCGGTCCGATGGCATAGACCACGTTGGCGTTCCAGATCTTCTGCTTGTTGCTCGCGTTGTCGCTGTTCTGCTGATAGCCGCCGTCGATGGAAAGCGGCCCGACCGTGTACGACGCCGTGAAGCCGTACATGTTGCCGGCGCCCATATGGCCCGGCACCTGACCGGAGAAGCCGCCTGCGCCCGTCGCCGTGGAGTTGGTGCCGAACGAGTACATCGCGCCGAGCGTGAGGCCGCCGAACGTGCCGGTGTACTTCACCGCGTTATCCGCATAGAGGCCCGCGCCGAGCGCGACCGGCAGCCACGCGTTCTCGAAGTAGTTGCCGACGGTGAGCGGGTCGTAGACATCGCCGAGCATGTCGAAGAGCGGCGTCTTCTGGCGGCCGAGCGTCACCGCGCCGTACTGGTTCGCAAGGCCCACGTAGGCCGCGCGGTTGAATTCCCGCTGGCTGTCCGAGTACTGGCCGTTTTGCAGTTCCACGCCGCTTTCCAGCCGAAAGACCGCCTTCAGGCCGCCGCCCAGTTCTTCGGTGCCTTTCAGCCCGAAGCGGCTATTGGTGACGGCGCCGTTGGTCATGAATACCTTGCCGTCGTTGTTGGCGTTGGCGTTCGTAAGATAGCGCACGCTGACGTCGGCGACGCCGTACAGCGTGACCGAGCTTTGCGCGAAAGCGGACTGGCAGGCCAATGCAATGGCCGATGCGGCGAACGCGCTTGCCGCGCGCGAGGTGATCGTCTTCATGGGTGTCGTCTGCGTCTATTTCTATCGATGTGATGCGCTCGTTTTCGGCGCACAGCCAGCGCGCGCCCGAAAAAAAGCACGCGGACTTTTATCACACCAGATATCGCAGTGCACGGATTGATGCAAACGGAAGCGCTCTTTGTGGTGTTTTGCGCAACGCTTGTCGCACGAGATTCAGGCTCGCACGGGGCGGTCCGCGCCGGACGGCGCGGCATCCAGAAAGCCTTCGCCCATCTCCTGCTCGAAACGCGCGGGACTGCCCTCCCACACGATGCGCGCATGTTCCAGCACATACACGCGGTCCGCGTGCGGCAGCGCGAAGGTCACGTTCTGCTCGCCGAGGAGCACGGTAATGGGCGTGGTCTTCTGCAGCTTGTCGAGCGCCTTCGATAGCTGCTCCAGAATCACCGGCGCAAGACCGAGCGTCGGTTCGTCGAGAATCAGGAGCTTCGGCTGCATCATCAGCGCCCTTGCGATGGCGAGCATCTGCTGCTCGCCGCCTGACAGCGTGCGCGCCGTTTGCGACTGCCGCGATTCGAGAATCGGAAAGAGCTCGAAGAGCCAGGCGAGTTGCTCGTCGCGCGCCGTGCTCGCCAGATGATAGCCGCCGAGATCGAGGTTCTCGCGCACGGTCATGTCGCCGAAAAGCTCGCGCGTTTCCGGACATTGCACGATGCCCGCCCGCGCAATCGCCGCGCCGCTCATGCCCTTGAGCGGCTGTGCGCCGAAGCGGATGGTGCCGCTCGATGGCACGAGCCCGCAGATCGCGTTGAAAAGCGTGGTCTTGCCCGCGCCGTTGAGGCCGACCACCGACACGAACTCGCCTTCGCGAACATGAAGACTTACGCCGTCGAGCGCGCGCGCCTTGCCGTAAAGCACGCCCACGTCCTCGACTTCGAGAATCGGCGCCTTCGTGCTGGATACCTCCGACGTGCGTTCGCGCGCTTCGATCTTGCCGCCGAGGTAGACGCGCCGCACGGTTTCGTTGCGCATCACGTCGGCCGCCGAGCCTTCCGCGACGTACTCGCCGAGATACATGGCGAGCACGCGATCCGCGAGCGCCGCGAGACTCTTCACGTTGTGATCGACGAGCAGCACCGCGCGCCCCTCCGCGCGAAAGCCGCGAATCAGCTCGGAAAACGCCTGCGATTCCGCTTGCGTGAGACCGGCGAAAGGCTCATCGACGAGCACGACTTTCGGATCGCGCGCAATCGCCTTCGCCATTTCCATGCGGCGCAGATCGGCGAACGGCAGCGTCGCGGGATGGCGATGCATCACCGCGCCGAGGCCGACGCGCTCGGCGATTTCGCGCGCACGCGTGTTGACGTGCGGATCGGCCGCGAGCTTGAGAAGCGAATCCGGCAAGAGCGCGAGCTTGATGTGCTCCAGCACCGTCTGACGATGCAGCGGCCGCGAATGCTGAAACACGATACCGACGCCCGCCCTTGCAATGCGATGCGGCAGCCACCCGGCCATCTCGACGCCGCCGACTTTCACCGATCCCGCATTGGGACGCTCGATGCCCATGATGAGCTTCATCACGGTCGACTTGCCGGAGCCGTTCGGCCCGATCAGGCCGAGTATCTCGCCGGGACGGATGTCGAAGCCGATGTCCTTCACCGCGACGAGTCCGCCGAAGCGCTTGGTGAGTCCGCGCACGGAAAGCAGAGGCGTTTCGTTCATTCGCGCTCCCTCACGCGCAGCAGGTTGCCGAGCAGTCCGTCCGGAAAGAACAGAATGACCGCGAGCGCGACCGCCGCGACCACGAACGTGTTGATCTGCCCGAGCGGTCGCAGGAACTCGCCCGCGACGATCAGGAAGATGGAGCCGAGCACCGCGCCGAGTATCGTGCGCCGGCCGCCTAGCACGGCCGCGATGATGATCTGCACGCCCACGCCGAGATCGACCACCGTGCTCACCGAAGCCGTGCCCTGATAGAACACGAGCATCGCGCCCGCGACGCCCGAGAACACCGCGCTGATGCAGAAGGCCGCGAGCTTGTGCTTCGTCACGTTGAAGCCGAGCGCCTGCGCGCCGACGGTGTCCTGTCCGCTCGCCTGCAAGATCAAGCCGATCGCCGAACGCGACAAGCCGAACAAAAGAATCGCGCACACGATGAGGAACGCGAGCGCGATCCAGTAGTTGTGGTTCGCATCGACCGACATCACATCGGGCACCATCATGCCGATCTCGCCGCCGGTGAGACCCGCGAAGATGACGATCGCGTTCTGCAACAGCAGCACGGCCACCAGCGTGACGAGCCCGAAATAAGGACCGCGAAGGCGCAGCGCGGGGACGGCGAGCAGCAGCCCGCCGATCAGCGCGACAAGACCGCCCGCGATCACGCATACCGGAATCGGCGCGCTCCAGTGCGCGTTGAGCATCGCGGCGGAATACGCGCCGAGGCCGATCAGGAACGTCGGACCGAAATTGACTTCGCCCGCGAAGCCGAAGAGCAGGTCCCACGACATCGCGAAGACGCCGAAGTAATACGCGACCGTCAGCACGCCGAGAATGTAGCCGGACAGCCACCACGGCAAAGTCGTCGCGATGACGGCAAGCAGCACCGCGGCCCACAGCACGCGCGAACGGAACAGGCGATTGACGTTGTTCATGTGCGTGCTCCGGCTAACGCCGCCCGAGGAAGCCTTGCGGCCGGACATAGACGACGAGCACCAGCAGCAGCAACGCGGGCAAGGGCCGCAGCGTCGGCGCGATCAGATAAGCCGTGACCGTCTCCAGATAGCCGACGACATACGCCGCCATGAGCGACCCCGACACGCTGCCGAGCCCGCCCAGCACCACGATGGAAAACGCGCTCGCCGTGAGCTGCCCCGTATTGTTCGTGCTCACGCCGAGAAACGATGCCAGCAGCACGCCTGCGATGCCCGCCAGCACGCCGTAGATGGTCCACGCAAGCAGATAGATGCGCGACAGTTCGAAGCCGAGCAGCGTGAGGCCGCGCGGGTTCATCGACGCGGCAAGCAGCGCCTTGCCCGCCCGCGTGCGATTGACGAAGAGCCACAGTAGACCGATCACGACCCAGCACACCACTGCGATCATGATCTCGTTGTAGGGCACGCGCACGCCCGCGATGCTCAGCACGCCGCCGATGAGCGGGCGCATCGTGATCGGGTTGTCGGTAAAGAGATACGCCATGCCCTGCTGGATCATGATGCCCCAGAGCAGCGTGCCGGTGAGCACGAAGATTTCCTTCTCCTCGCGCGGTATGGCGGCGGAACGCTGAATGGGCCGCACCACCATCAGATAGGTGATGTAGGCGGCGACCATCCCGCATGCGACGCCGAGCAGCGTGCCGAGATAGGTGCCGAGGCCCGCCTCGCCTGCGAACATCCAGCCGAGCAGCGCGGCGACGAGCATCACGCCGCCATGCGCGAGATTGAGCACGCCGGACACGCCGAAGATGAGCGTGAAGCCTATCGCGCCGAGCGCATAGAGCGAGCTGATGGCGAAACCGTCGATGAGAATCTGCAGTGGCAGCATACCCGGCCTTCGATGTGAACACGCGTATGGATGCGGGCGTTCATCTCATACGAAGCGCCCGCGCGCCCATGCATCCGGCAATGCCCTACTTCGCCGCCTGCTGCACCTTGACGAAAGCCGGGAACTTGACCTTCGCGTTCGCGATGGACGCCGGCCAGATCGCCACCTGCTTGCCGTCCTGCCATTGCAGATTGATGCCGGTGATATAGCCCGGGCCGTACTTCAGCGCATGCGTGAACTGATCGTTCTTGCCGTAGAACTGCCAGCGCCCGATGGTGCCCACGTAGTCCGTCTTTTCGAGCGCATCGACCATCTTGTCGGGATCCGTCGAACCCTGATTGCGATGAATGGCATCCGCGAGGATATAGACGAGGTCGTAACTCGTGAAGCCGTCATACGCCGGCGAAACGCCGAACTTCTTCTGATACGCGTCGACGAACGGCACCGTCTTCGGCGTGACCGCGACGCCCGGCGCCGCCGCCGATGCGGTAATCACACCTTCGGTCGCGCCATTGGTGTCCTTCCAGAAGCTCGTCGTCGTGGCTTGCGAGCTTTGGCCCGTCATCGGAATGGGTACTTGCTGATCGTGCCATTGCACGGTCGGCTGCACGCCGACGTGACTGATGCCGGTCGTGATCGTATCCGGATGCTTCGCCTCGATCTGGTTGAAGATGGGCGTGAAGTCCGACGTATCCGGATTGAAGCGAATGTGGTCCAGCACCTGAAGCCCCGCCTTCGGCAGACACTCCAGATAGCGTTCGTCGAGCGGCTTGGTCCACGCGGCGTCTTCGCTCATCACCACGGTCGTCTTCATCTTGAACTGGCCGACGAGGATATCGTGCGAGAAGTCGCAGATGGATTGCGCGATGAACGCGGAGGTCATCCAGCCGTGGAATGTGTACTTGTAGTGCTCGTAGTCGTCGTGGACGTGCTTCGATATCTCGTTGCTCGCCGCTCCCGGCGTGATGAACGGCATCTTGAGGCGCGCAGACCACGGCTCCATGGCGAGCGCCACTTCGCTGATATAGCTGCCGATGATCGCGACCACCTTGTCCTGATTCGCCGCGCGCTGGAACGCGCGCACGCCGTCGGACGCGGAAGAGTGGTCGTCGTAGGCGACGATCTCGATCTTGCGGCCATCCACGCCGCCGTGCGCGTTGATCTCGTCGGCGGCCATCTGCGCGGACTTGCTGATCGACGCGCCCGCCACCGACGATTCCTCGCTGATCACGCCTATCTTGAGCGGCTCCCCCGCCGCATGAGCCGTCGCGATCAAGCCCAGGCCCGTCATCATGGCGCCGGTCGCCATGAAGCCATGCAGTCGCCACGTCTTGCACCTGGACATGTCTCGTCTCCTTGTCGTCCAGAGCGGCGCTCGAACGCGCTTTCTCTGGCCCATGCAGGAACTGCGCTTTGATCGTTATGGACCGACGTCATCCGGATACGTGCAGCTGTTAAGGATGCGCGCACAACAGTAGCATTCGCTCAATACGCGCTGAATCGGTAGTTACGATAGACACTTCTCGCGCATGTCATGCTGCAAAGCGGCAAAGCACAGCGCGTCATCGTTAGACGCTATGCTTGTCGCTACGAATACTTCGACGGAGGCAATGTCCGATGCTGACCATCTGGGGCCGAGCGAATTCGGTCAACGTGCAGAAGGTGCTGTGGTGTTGCGACGAGTTGGGTCTGGACTACGAGCGCATCGACGCCGGCATGCAGTTCGGCCGTAATCACGAGCCCGGCTATCTGGCGATGAACCCGACGGGCCGCATACCCACGCTCGTCGATGGCGACTTCGTGCTGTGGGAATCGAATTCGATCATCCGCTATCTGGTCATGCAATATGGCAGCGACGATGCGCTCTATCCCGCCGATCCCAAAGTCCGGGCGAGCGTGGACCGCTGGCTCGACTGGACGCTCTCCACGCTTCAGCCCGCCGAACGCCCCGTTTTCTGGGGCTATATTCGAACGCCCGAAGCCAAGCGCCACGTCAAGCAGCTCGAAGCCGATGCCACTGAACTGGAAAAACTCTGGCGCATGATCGATGCGCATCTGAAGGGCCGCGACTCTCTCGAAGGCGGCACCTTCTCGCTGGCCGATCTCGTCATCGCGGCGTATGCGCGGCGCTGGTACGGCATCGCGGAACTCGCGCGGCCGTCGCTGCCCGATCTCGAACGCTGGTACGCACAGCAGTCGGCGCGCGCGGGCTTTCAGCGCTATGTCGCGTCCGAATTGACCTGACTGCGAATCACACCCTGGACCGTACCGCCATGACTATCGAACTGCATACGTGGAACACGCCGAACGGACGCAAGATCAGCGTCGCGCTCGAAGAGACGCAACTGCCCTATACGGTCAGAACCGTGAACATCACCAAGGGCGAACAGCACGCGCCCGACTTTCTGCGCATCAGCCCGAACAATCGCATTCCCGCCATCGTCGATCCGGACGGTCCCGACGGCCAGCCAATCAGCGTGTTCGAATCCGGCGCCATCCTGCTGTATCTCGGCGAGAAGACCGGCAAGTTCCTGCCCGCGAGCCTGCGCGAGCGCGTGCCGGTGCTCGAATGGCTGATGTGGCAGATGGGCGGCTTCGGCCCGATGCCGGGACAGGTGCATCACTTTCGCATGGTCGAAGCGGAAAGCGACCGGCGTTATGGCCTCAAACGCTATTCCGACGAAACGCGCCGGCTGTACGGCGTGCTCGACAAGCGGCTCGGCGAAGTGGAGTACGTCGCGGGCGCGCTGTCCGTAGCCGACTTCGCGATACTCGGCTGGGCGTGGCGGCACGAGCGCCATCAAGTGTCGCTCGACGATTACCCCAACGTGAAGCGTTGGTACGAAGCGCTGTTCGCGCGTGATGGCGTGCAGCGCGGCTTCGAAGTGAAGCTCGACGATCTGGCTTGATAACCGCCGCATCCGCACGAGGACGACGATCATGAACGCCGGCAAATACGACGAAGGCCTTCCCAGGACCGCCGCCAACTTCGCGGCGCTGACGCCGCTCACGTTCATCGAACGCGCGGCATCCGTCTATCCGACGCGGCTCGCGGTCGTGCATGGCGATGTGCGTCGCACATGGGCCGAGACCTACGCGCGCACGCGACGTCTCGCATCGGCGTTGGCTTCGCGCGGCATCGGCTTGGGCGATACGGTGGCGGCCATGCTGCCGAACACGCCCGAGATGGTCGAAGCGCACTTCGGCGTGCCGATGACGGGCGCCGTGCTCAACACGCTCAACACGCGCCTCGATGCCCCGACGCTCGCCTTCATGCTGACGCACGGCGAAGCGAAGGCGGTCATCGTGGATCGCGAGTTCTCGGCGGTCGTGAAGAAGGCGCTCGCGGACGTGCCGCAACCGCTGATCGTGATCGATGTCGATGACCCGCAGTACGCCGGCGAAGGCGAACGCATCGGCGAAACCGACTATGAGACGCTGCTCGCAAGTGGCGACGCGGCGTATGAATGGCTGCCGCCGTCGGACGAGTGGAACGCCATCTGCCTGAACTACACGTCGGGGACCACCGGCAATCCGAAGGGCGTCGTTTATCACCATCGCGGCGCTTACACGAATGCGGTGAGCAATATCCTCGAATGGGACATGCCCAAGCATGCGGTGTATCTCTGGACGTTGCCGATGTTCCATTGCAACGGATGGTGCTTTCCGTGGACGGTGGCCGCGCGCGCGGGCGTCAACGTGTGTCTGCGCAAGATCGACGCCAGGACGATCTTCGATCTGATCCGCAGCGAGCGCGTCACGCATTATTGCGGCGCGCCCATTGTGCAGAACCTGCTCGTCAATGCGCCGGACGACATGAAGGCCGGCATCACGCAGAAGGTTCACGCGATGGTCGCGGGCGCCGCGCCGCCCGCCGCGATGATCGAAGGCATGGAGCGGCTCGGCTTCGAACTGACGCATGTGTACGGTCTCACCGAAGTCTACGGACCCGCGACCGTCTGCGCGCAACAGGCCGAATGGAGCGCGCTCGATATCGGCGAACGCGCGAAGCTCAATGCGCGTCAGGGCGTGCGATACCACTTGCAGGATGCGGTCAGCGTGCGCGATCCGCTGACGATGGAGCCGGTTCCCGCTGACGGCGAAAGCATCGGCGAGATCATGTTTCGCGGCAACATCACGATGAAAGGCTATCTGAAGAACGCGAGCGCGACCGAAGAAGCGTTCCGAGGCGGCTGGTTTCATACCGGCGATCTGGCCGTCGCGTATCCGGACGGCTATGTGCGCATCAAGGATCGCAGCAAGGACATCATCATCTCGGGCGGCGAGAATATATCGAGCATCGAAGTGGAGGACGCGCTTTATCGGCATCCCGCCGTGCTCGCCGTCGCGGTCGTCGCCAAACCGGATGCGCGCTGGGGCGAGACGCCCTGCGCATTCGTCGAACTGAAGGCCGGCGCAGAGGCGAGCGCCGAAGAGTTGATCGCACACTGCAAGACGCTGCTCGCGGGCTTCAAGGTGCCGCGTGCAATCGAGTTCTGCGAGTTGCCGAAAACGTCTACCGGCAAGATTCAGAAGTTCGAACTGCGCAAGCGCGCGGGCTCGGTCGCGGCAATCGACGTTTGATGGAGCCCACGCCATGAGCGATACGGAAACACTCGTCCACGTCGAACACGACGCATATGGCGTAGAAGGCGCGGTGTCGGTCACGATGAACCGCCCGAGTGCGTTCAATGCGCTCTCCGAGTCCATGCTCGATGCATTGGACACCGAACTAAATCGCATCGCTCGATCCGACGCGCGCGTGGTCGTCATCGCGGGCGCGGGGCGCGCGTTCTGCGCGGGCCACGATCTGAAGGAAATGCGCGCAACGCCGTCGCTTTCCTACTATCGCAAGCTTTTCGCACGCTGCTCGCGCATGATGATGACGATTCAGCGCATGCCGCAGCCGGTCATTGCGCGGGTGCATGGCATTGCGACGGCGGCGGGCTGTCAGCTCGTCGCGATGTGCGATCTCGCGGTCGCATCCGACGAAGCGCGCTTCGCGGTATCCGGCGTGAATCTGGGGCTTTTCTGCGCGACGCCGAGCGTGCCGCTCTCGCGCAACGTCTCGCGCAAGGCCGCGTTCGAGATGCTCGTCACCGGCGACTTCATCGATGCGCGGACCGCATGCGAGCGTGGCCTCGTGAATCGCGTCGCGTCGCCGAACGAACTCGATGACGCCGTGCGCGCGCTTGCAGCGAGCATCGCACGCAAGCCGCGCGAAGCCGTCGCGGCGGGCAAGCTGCTTTTCTACCGGCAGCTCGAATCAGGCATCGAAGCCGCGTACGCGCTCGCCGCCGAGACGATGGCCTGCAACATGATGGACGAGTCCGCGCTCGAAGGCACGCAGGCGTTCATCGAGAAGCGACCGCCGCGCTGGTGACGTCTCACGCGTGTCCACATGCGGGTTGGGGCAAACGCTTATGGCGGCCCGGTTCATATTGCAAAGCGCATCGCTCTTGTCTAACGTCATGCGCAGCCGTGACGGAATGTCGCGCCTATATGTCGTTCCATCGCATCTTTTCCGGAACGGACAGTGGTGCGTCGTACCGTGCACAGCCCACGACAAAGTAAAGACGAGCGCGCCACGCTAGATGTCTCGCGACCGGCGCGCCACGGAGACCACGATGAACAGCACCATCAAGCAAGGGGCCGCGCACGGCCCGCATGGCTTCTTTTCCAAGGAAGCGACCATCGCCCGGCCCGGCTTCTCGCGCTGGATGGTCCCGCCCGCGGCGCTCGCCGTGCATCTCTGCATCGGGCAGGCGTATGCGTTCTCCGTCTTCAATGCGCCGTTGACGCGCGTGGTCGGCATCACGCAGTCCGCGCCCGACGATTGGTCGCTCACGACGCTCGGCTGGATCTTCTCGCTCGCCATCGTGTTTCTCGGGTTGTCGGCGGCGTTCGCGGGAAAGTGGCTGGAGAAAGTCGGTCCGCGCCGCACCATGTTTACCGCGGCCTGCTGTTTCGGCGGCGGCTTTCTCGTGTCCGCGCTCGGCGTGTACCTGCATCAGATCGTGCTGCTTTACCTCGGCTATGGCGTGATCGGCGGCATCGGCCTGGGGCTCGGCTATGTGTCGCCCGTATCGACGCTCATTCGCTGGTTTCCCGACCGGCGCGGCATGGCTACAGGCATGGCGATCATGGGCTTCGGCGGCGGCGCGATGATCGCCGCGCCCGGCTCGGTCGCTCTCATGAACTACTTCAAGAGCGCGACGAGCGTGGGCGTGGCTGAGACCTTCGTGGTGCTGGGCGTGCTCTACTTCATCTCGATGACCATCGGCGCGCTGGCAATCCGCATCCCACCCGCGGACTGGAAGCCGGCCGGCTGGACGCCGCCTGCCACTGCGAACAAGATGATCACGAAGAATCACGTGCACATCGATCAGGCGCTCAAGACGCCGCAGTTCTATCTGCTGTGGCTCGTGCTCTTTCTGAACGTGACGGCGGGCATCGGCGTGCTCGGTCAAGCCTCGGTAATGATCCAGGAGAGCTTCAAGTCGTCGATCACGGCGGGCGCGGCGGCCGGCTTCGTCGGCCTCCTGTCGCTCTTCAACATGGGCGGACGCTTCGTGTGGGCGTCGGCGTCGGACTGGATCGGCCGCAAGAACACCTACTTCGTGTTCTTCGCGCTCGGCGCGGTGCTCTACTTTCTCGTGCCGCAGTTCGCGCAGGCCGGCAACATCGCGCTATTCGTGCTCGCGTACGGCGTGATTCTCTCCATGTACGGCGGCGGCTTCGCCACGATTCCGGCTTACCTCGCGGACATGTTCGGCACGGCGTTCGTCGGCGGCATTCACGGGCGTCTATTGACCGCGTGGGCAGCGGCGGGCATCGCGGGTCCGGTGCTCGTGAACTACATCCGCGCCTACGAAGTGGCGCGCGGCGTCCCGAAGTCGGATGCTTACACGATGACGCTGCACATCATGGCGGCGCTGCTCGTGATCGGTTTCGTATGCAACCTTCTCATCAAGCGCGTGGATGAGAGACATCACATGGACACGGCGGCCACGGCCGGCTGAATCAACGAGACCCACAAGGAGACCCGCATGAACGATCGATACGAGGGCGGCTCGTCGAACAAGGCCCTGTTGCTGCTTTTCTGGCTCTACGTGCTGATTCCGCTCGCGTGGGGCATCACCAACACCCTCGCGCAGGCAGTCAAGCTCTTCAAGTAACGCGGCGGTTCGTTGCCGGACGCCGTGTCCCGGCGCCCGGTTTCGCGGCGCGCTTAACGGCCGCGCTGGCTTTGCCGGCTCAGGCTGCGTCGCGCGAGCGCGCTCAGAAGGAGCGCGCCAGCCACGAAATCGAACAGGTACACGCCTGCCATCATCCAGTCTGCTTCAGTCATCGTCGTTCTCCTTCGAAGTTAGGTCGCAGCGGCGCTGCGTTGAGTGTTGTACGTTTGCCGTTCTGGGTGGAATAACGGCAGGCGCGCGCGAAGGTTGAGCGGCGTTGTCGCGACCGGAGAAAAACGATCGCGCGTTCGCGAACCGCGCGTGCGGCGCGGCGCGAGTCGGCGTATCGTGCGAGATGCTTGATCGCCCTTCCTCACTTTCGCTTGCTATGACCACCTCTCGCCGACACTTCCTGATTCTGACGACGGGCGCGGGCGCATCGCTCTGGCTCACGCGAGCCCGCGCCGACGCGCCGCATCTGAGCGAAACCGATCCCGCGGCCATTGCCGTCGGCTACAAGGAAGATGCCGCGAAAGTGGACAAGGCGAAGTACCCGAACTACGCGACGGATCAGGCGTGCGCGAACTGCTCGCTGTTTCAGGGCAAGTCCACCGATGCGTGGGGCGGCTGCACGCTGTTCGGCGCAAAGCTGGTGGCCGGGCGCGGGTGGTGTGCTTCTTATACGAATATGTGAGGGGCGGCTGGCGAACCGTCACCGCACCGAATACCCCACGAACCGCCACACCCTGTCCGGATCCAGCATAAACGTCACCACTTCCCGCGCCGACTGTCGCGCCTGGCTGAACTGCGTATCGAACGAAACGCTCATGAACCAGCCCGCGGGCATGTTGCCGGTGCCGTCGAAATGCAGGTGCTTGACGCCCATCGGCATGCGCATGCCCGGCGTGCCGAGCGCGGCGCGGTCGCGCGTGACCTTGCTCACGAAGTCCTCGCGCGAGATCACTTTTTTCGCGACGGCCGACCCCGCGTCCCACACCTCGCCCGCCTTGTTCTGATCGATCATCTTCACAATGACATCGGCCATTTGCGCGATGTCGTGATCCTGCTTGTCGAGCCCCGCCTGTTGTTCGCGCGTCAGCGAAGGCGCCGGCTGCGCATGCGAGAGCACCGCAAACGACATCAGCGCCAATGCGGCCAACCGCTTGTTCATGCGTGTTTTCATAGTGTGAGGATTGCCTATTGGTTTGCAGCAATTGTAGGTCGCGCTTTTATGAGACAGTCTGAAATTCAGCGTTTCGTCAGGCGTACTGGATGCTGCGGTCACGCGCATCGGGCGAGCCGGATCCATCGTTCGAAGGAGACACGACATGCGACTGGTCGACTGGAACATGCAATGGGGACGCGGCGTGGACGGCCGCGTCGATGTGGCGAGGATCGTCACGGAAGCAAAAGCGCTGTGCGATTTCGACGTGCTCTGCCTGCAGGAAGTCACGCGCGGTTTCCACGAAGGCCAGCAGGCGGGCGGGCTAGCGGGGGGTCCCGGCGCGGATCAATTCGCGGAACTGGCGAGCCTCATGCCGGGCGCGACGGTCATCGAAGGAATCGGCTCGGACTTGCCGCCCGCAGGCTCAGGCACCGCGCGCAGGCAGTTCGGCAACGCCATTGTCAGCCGCTTGCCGGTGCGGCAAGTGCTGCGTCATTCGCTGCCGTGGCCTGCCGATCCGGCGAAGCCGTCGATGCTGCGCGTGGCGCTCGAAGCGGTCATCGAGACGGATGTCGGGCCGCTGCGCGTCATCAGCACGCATCTGGAGTTCTATTCGGAAACGCAGCGTCTCGCGCAGGTCGCGCGGCTGCGTGAGTTGCATCGCGAGGCGTGCGAGCATGCGCGCCGCCCGGCGAAGGCCGAGACGCTCGCGAGCCCGTTTGCCGATACCGCGCGCCCCATGTCGGCGATTGTCTGCGGCGATTTCAACAGCGCCTACGAAGGCGCGGCGTATCGCGCGATGCGGGAGCCGATGTCCGATGCGCCCTCTTTCGTCGATGCCTGGTCTCACGCGCATCCGAACGAGCCGCGCGCCGCGACGGTCGGCCTCTACGATCACGAACAATGGGCGGACGGTCCGTTCGCGTGCGACTTCATCTTCGTGACCGAAGATCTTGCGCCGCGCATCGTGGGTTGCGAGGCGGATCAGCAGAGCCAGTCATCGGACCATCAGCCCATGTGGCTGGAACTACGTTGATCAGCTCCGCGCGAGGTACTTCTCGACGAGCTTGACCCAGTACGTCGATCCGAGCGTCAGGACTTCGTCGTTGAAGTCGTAGCTGCTGTTGTGCAGCATGCACGGGCCGATGCCGTGCCCATGCTCGCGATGCGCGCCCAGTCCGTTGCCGATGTATCCATAGCAACCGGGACGTTCCAGGAGCATGTACGAGAAGTCTTCGGCGCCCATCGTCGGATCGACGTTCGTGTTCACGTGATCCGCGCCCGCGACTTCCTGCATGACGCCGAGCGCGAACTGCGTTTCGGCTTCCGTGTTCACGGTCGGCGGATAGTTGCGCACGAAGTTCACTTCGACCTTGCATCGGTACGCCGCCGCCGTCGCCGTCACGATCTCCTTCATGCGCGTCTCGATCAGGTCGAGCACTTCGACGGAGAACGTGCGCACCGTGCCGGCGAGCGTCGCGGTCGTCGGAATGGCATTCACCGCATGGCCCGCTTCCATCTTGGTGATGGAGAGCACGGCGGCGTCGATGGGCCGCTTGTTGCGCGTGACGATGCTCTGCAAGCCCGTGCCGATCTGCAACGCGGTGAAGACGGGGTCGACGCCATCGTGCGGAATCGCGGCATGCGCGCCCACGCCTTCGATGCGGATCTCGAACTCGTTGCTCGATGCCTGCGTCGCACCCACGCGTGCGCCGAAGTTGCCTGCGGCCATGCCGGGCCAGTTGTGCAGCGCAAACACGGCATCGACGGGGAACTGCTTAAAGAGGCCATCGTCGATCATCGCTTTCGCGCCGCCGCCGCCTTCTTCCGCAGGCTGGAAGATGAAGACCACGGTGCCGTCGAAGTCGCGGTGCTTCGCCAGATAGCGCGCCGCGCCGAGCAGCATCGCGGTGTGGCCGTCGTGCCCGCACGCGTGCATCTTGTTCTCGTGCTTCGACGCGTGCGCGAACGTGTTGAGCTCGGGAATCGGCAAGGCGTCCATGTCCGCGCGCAGGCCGATCGCGCGCTGGCTCGTGCCTTTCCTCAACACGCCGACCACGCCTGTTTTGCCGAGTCCGCGCGTCACTTCGATATCCCAGCTTTCGAGCTTGCTCGCAACGAGATCGGCAGTGCGGGCTTCTTCGTAGCAAAGCTCGGGATGCGCGTGAATGTCGCGGCGAATGGCCTTGAGTTCGTCCTGTGCCTCTGCGATATCGGAAATGATCGGCATGCTGTCCTCTTGCGTCGAATGAAGAATATGGCATTGTCGACGGCCGTAATTCACAGGGAAAGCTGATATTTCTTGTCCGTGACTTAAGCAAAATTCATGGGTTGCACGCGGTGTCTGCGGCGTGCGAGCGCGCGCGAATGCTGTCCTGCACCACGCGCATGACAGCGTGCCGATCATGAATCTTCCGCTCCAGCATGCCGACGACGCGGCGCGGCGTGTTCTTCGCAAGCGGCAGCACGGCGAGCGCGGGATCGCTTGCCCACGAACCGTACTCGAGCAGCGGCACGACCGACACGCCCGCGCCTTGCCGCACGAGTTCGACAATCACTTCCAGCGAATTCAGTTCGAGGAACTCGTTCACCGCGAGCCGGTTGTGCCGCAGCGCGCGGTCGATCAACGCGCCGGTGCGTTGCGCGCGGTCGAAGCGCAGAAACGGCGCGCTCGCGAGCACCTCTGCTGCGCTGGCGCCCTTGCTCGCCGACGAGCCGATAGCGACTAGCGGCTCCGAGTAGAGCGGCGTCCAGCTTAGGCTCGCGGGCGTCTTGCCGGTCATTTCGACGATCACCGCCGCGTCGATTTCGCCGGCTTCCACTTGCGGCGCGAGCGCGAGCGCCTTGCCGGTGAAAAGCCGCACGTCGAGCCGGGGGTACTGGCCTTTCAACTCCGTAACCACCGATGCGAGCGCGCCCATTGCCGAATCCACCGCGCCTATCGACACGGAGCCGGCGATTTCATCGTCGAGGCCGGTGAGACGCATGCTGTCGTACAGCGCGACGATCCGCTCCGCCTGCGGCAAGACCTGCTTGCCGATGCTCGTCAGCCGGTTCGTGCGCCCGACGCGATCGAACAGCGGCCGTTTCAGGTCGTCTTCGAGCGACTGCATCTGCATGCTGACGGCCGCCTGCGTCAGCGCGACTTTCTCGGCGGCGGCGGCGAACGAGCCGTAGCGCGCCACGGCGATGAACGTGCGCAAAAAACGGATGTTGCTCATGGCGATCTCGTGGCGCGCTCGTGGCGATCTCGTTCGGTATTAGGGAAGCACCTGACGTTGTAATCAGGTTTCCTTGAGTGTCAGTTTAGAAATTCTATATTTTCTTATTTCAGCGAAGCGTACTCTTGTGGGGTCGTTTCAGCAGGTTGAAGCGGATGTCGTCGCAACGAAGCCGGGAGCCACCGCGCTTTTACCCCCACACTCGACCCCAAGCCACGGAGTCCACTCGATGAGCACCGTACTACCTGCTTCCCACGCCGCCGGCGAAAACACCGCGGTCAATCTTTCCGGGCGACGCGCCATCGTCGTATCGACCATCGGCAATGCGCTGGAATGGTTCGACTTTATGGTGTACGGCTTCTTCGCGGTCATCATCGCGAAGCTGTATTTTCCGGCGACCAGCCCGACCATCTCGCTGCTCGCCACCTGGGCGACCTTCGGCGTGGGCTTTCTCACGCGGCCGCTCGGCGGCGTGGTGCTCGGCGCGGTGGCCGATCGCGTCGGGCGCAAGTCGGCGCTCACGCTCACCATTTCGCTGATGGCCGTCGGTATCGCGATCATCGCATTTGCGCCGACGTATGCAGCCATCGGCGTGGCCGCGCCGCTTCTGATGCTGCTCGGCCGCCTGATCCAGGGTTTCTCCGCGGGCGGCGAAGTGGGCTGCGCGACGGCGTTCCTCGTCGAATACGCGCCCGCGAACAAGCGCGGTTACTTCGGCAGTTTTCAGATGGTCGCGCAGGCCGCCGCGAGCCTCGCGGGTTCGTTCTTCGGCGCAGTGCTCACGCGCACGCTCAGTCCCGAGCATCTCAGCAGCTGGGGCTGGCGCGTGCCGTTCGTGATCGGCCTGTTGATCGTGCCGGTAGGTCTCTATTTGCGCTCGAAACTGGACGAATCGCCGGTCTTCGTCGAGAAGGCGCAGAAAAACGAACTCAGCGCGAGCCCTATCCGCGATACGGCGACGAAGCATTGGCTGCCCGTGCTGGCCGGCCTGGGGCTGACCGTGTTCGGCACCATCGGCACGTATATCTTTTTGTTATACCTGCCGACGCACGCGACGCGCGTGCTGCACATGGCGCTCACCGACGGCCTCATCAGCTCGACCATCGGCGCGCTGGTCTATCTCGTCTGCTGCCCGGTCTTCGGCAGACTGTCGGATCGTCTCGGGCGCAAGAAGGTGATGGCCACCGCGCTCGCGCTGTCGCTCGTGACCGCCTACCCGATCTTCTCGTTCCTGACCGCGCATCCGAGCCTGCCGACGCTGATCTGCTGCCAGGCGTTGCTCATGGTTTATCTCAGCGCGTATCAGGGCTGCTATCCCGCGTTCATCTCGGAACTGCTGCCGTCCAGCGTCCGCTCGACGGGCATCTCGGTTAGCTACAACGTCGCGGTGATGATCTTCGGCGGCTTTGCGCCGGCTATCGTCCAATGGCTCACGATGACGACGGGCGATCCGCTCGCGATCTGCTATTACGTCATCTTCGGCAGCGCCGTCGCGCTGGTGACGATTCTTCCGCTGCGCGACCGCTACAGCGACGCGCTGCGCTAACGCGCTGCATTGCATTGCTTAAGCCTCGATTAAGGAACGGGTCGTAGTCTGCATTCGACCGACCCACCCCTCCTTCCGGCCGCGCAAGCGGCCTTTTTTTTAGGCCGAGGCAATGCAATTGCTCATGCGTCTTCTCGCCGTGATCGTCGTGCTCGTCATCTTCGTGACGCTAGGCGAACTCGCGCTTTCGCTTCTCGCTCGCGGCATCATGGCCCACTGACTAATCGACGAAACGCAGCACGTTGTGCAGCGGCTCCCGCGCGCTAATCAACTGATTCTCCGGCTGCGACCAGTCCGCATAACCGAGGCTCATGCCGCAGACCACCGTCTCGTTCTCCGGCAGTTTCAGGTGCGCCGCAATGATGCGGTGATAGCGGTTGAACGCCGCCTGCGGACACGTATCGAGGCCGAAGGCGCGCGCCATCAACATCACGTTCTGCAGGAACATGCCGTAGTCGAGCCATGAACCGCGCTCCATCGTGCGATCCGTCGTGAAGATGACGCCCACGGGCGCGCCGAAGAACTCGAAATTGCGCGCCATCTGCGCATGCATGCCTTGCTTGTTTTCGCGTGTCAGGCCGAGCAGCGTATAAAGACCGATGCCGAGCGCGCGGCGGCGCTCGAGATAAGGCGAGGACCACGTGCGCGGATAGTACGGAAACTCTTCTTCGTGCTCGCGGTCGGCATCCGGATCGTTGAACACGTCGAGTATCGCCTGCGACAGCGCCGCTTTGACGTCGCCCGTCAGCACGTACACCTTCCACGGCTGGATGTTGCTGCCCGAAGGCGCGCGGCAGGCGTGCGTGAAGATCGCTTCGAGCGTCGTGCGATCGACAGGATCGGGCAAGAACGCGCGGATCGAACGGCGCGTGGCGATGGCATCGGTGACGGAAAGGCTTTCGTTCATCGGGCGGAATCGGGCGGAAATAGGCAGTAGTGAAGGCAGTGAAGCGACACTGCGAACGCTACCATCCCCGGTACAGAGATGCAGTCTGCCGCGAGCCGAGATCAAAGTACCCGGCGCACGAATCGTGAAAGATCCGCTGCGTCTGCCTATACTGACTGAGTGTCGCCTCGTATCACACCGAAAGCCGGAACGGTCCTGACGCCTTCATGCGCAAACCCGTTTCGCGCCGCATCTCCGCACTGGCGGGCGCTCGCCGCGCCCCGCATGTGTCGCCGCTTCTTCGTCTTTTTCAGTCTGGACGCTTCCTGCCGCTTTACTGCCGCAAGTCGCGCCACTGCCCGCAACCATTTGCATGGGGCCGGACGCGCCGCCGCGCCGGTCGAAAAGGAGAATGCTCGATGCAACACCCCGTCCCTCAATCGAACGCCACGCGCATCATGCCGCGCACGCCGCCTGGCGTTCCTGAAACAGAGTCCGCGACGCACGCCGCGCCGGCCGAAGTGCTCACGCCGCCATCGACCAAGACAAGCGATGCGAGCGCCAGCGTCACGCTTACCGTGAACGGCCGCAGCATGACGCTGTCGCTCGATCCGCGCACGACGCTGCTCGACGCATTGCGCGAGCATCTGCATCTGACCGGCACGAAAAAAGGCTGCGATCACGGGCAATGCGGCGCATGCACGGTGCATGTCAACGGCCGCCGCGTGAACTCGTGTCTGTGCCTCGCTGCCGCGCACGACGGCGACGCGATCACCACCATCGAAGGCATCGGCGAAGTGGAAGCGCTGCATCCGCTACAGGCGGCCTTCGTCGAATGCGACGGCTATCAGTGCGGCTACTGCACCGCCGGCCAGTTGATGTCGGCGGTCGCGCTGCTGGACGAACCCATCGGCCCGGACGACGAAGCCGTGCGCGAAGCCATGAGCGGCAATCTGTGCCGTTGCGGCGCCTATCAGAACATCGTCGCGGCGATTCAGTCCGTGCGCGGCAACAAGGGCTGAGGAGCGCGCCATGGAAATGTTCCAGCTTTCCCGCGCGCGCGACCTGCCTGACGCCATCCACACGGGCGCGACGGCGCATACCGCGCAGCAAGGCGCGGAAGTGCGATTTCTCGCGGGCGGCACGACGCTCATCGACCTGATGAAGCTCAACGTCGAGCAGCCCGCGCGCATCGTCGACATCAGCCGTTTGCCGCTCGACAAGATCGAAGCGACGGACGACGGCGGCGTGCGCATCGGCGCGACCTCGCGCAATTCGGATCTCGCGCATCATCCGCTGATACGCGAGCGTTATACGGTGCTTTCGCAGGCGGTGCTGTCGGGCGCGTCCGTTCAGCTACGCAACATGGCGACGACCGGCGGCAACCTGTTGCAGCGCACGCGCTGCGTCTATTTCCGCGATACCGCGTCGCCCTGCAACAAGCGCGAGCCGGGCACGGGCTGCGCAGCCATCGGCGGCTTCAACCGCACGCAGGCGATTCTCGGCACGAGCGAAGCGTGCATCGCGAGCAATCCGTCGGACATGAATGTGGCGCTCGCCGCGCTGGAAGCGACGGTTCACGTCGAAGGCGCGCGAGGCCAACGCGCGATCGCATTCGACGACTTCCATCTGCTGCCCGGTTCGACGCCCGATCGCGAGACCGTGCTCGAACCCGGCGATCTCATCACGCACGTGACGCTGCCGCCGCCGGTCGCGGGCACACGTTCGCTGTATCTGAAGCTGCGCGACCGCGCTTCGTACGAATTCGCGCTGGCCTCTGCCGCCATTGTCATCGGCGTGAGCGACGGACGCATCGCGCATGTTCGCGTCGGCTTGGGCGGCGTCGCGACGAAGCCCTGGCGCGCGCGCGAAGCCGAAAACGAACTGCTGAACGCCGCGCCCGACGAAGCGGCCTTCCGCCGCGCCGCCGACGCCGCGCTCGCCGACGCGAAGCCGCAAAGCGGCAACGCCTTCAAGGTGGAGCTGGCGAAGCGCTGCATCGTGCATGCGCTGAAGCTCGCCACGCAAGCATCCTGAATCCGTCTGAACCCGTCTGAACCTGATGGAGGAACCGACCCATGTCCACTGCGCCAGACATTCAGCCGTCACCGAACGGCGTCATCGGACGGCCGCAGTCGCGCATCGACGGACCGCTCAAGGTCTGCGGCCGCGCGACTTACACATCCGATGTCGATCTGCCCGGCATGCTGTACGCCGTGCCGGTCTGTAGCACCATCGCGAGCGGCAGGATCACGTCGCTAGAATTCGCCGCCGCCGAAGCGATGCCGGGCGTGAAGCTCGTTCTGCATCGCGGCAATATCGGGCGTCTGTATCGCATCCCCGGCAACTCGTTCGAGAACGGTTATGTCGATGAACAGCGCCCGCCGTTCGAAGACGACGTCATTCGTTATTACGGGCAATACGTCGCGTGCGTGATCGCGGTCACGTTCGAAGCCGCGAGCGCGGCGGCCGCTGCGATCAAGGTCGGCTACGAAGTCGCGCCGCACGATGTCAGCGCCGCGCTGACACCCGACAAGGCGCCCAAGGTCGCGAGCGAACGCGGCGATCCGGACGGCGCGTTCGCCAGCGCGCCGGTGAAGATCGACGAGACGTATGTCACGCCCGTCGAGACGCATAATCCGATCGAGCTGCATTCGACCATTGCGCAATGGGACGGCGAGAGCTACACGTTTTACGAGACGAGTCAGGCGGTGTCCAACCATCGCGGGACGCTCGTGCAGATGCTCGGCGTGCCGAAAGAGAAGGTGCGCGTGATCTCGCGCTATCTCGGCTCGGGCTTCGGCGGCAAGTTGTGGATGTGGCCGCATTCGCTGCTCGCCGCCGCCGCGACGCGTCTGACCGGCCGGCCGGTGAAGCTCGTCGTGAGCCGCAAGATGATGTTCCAGAACGTCGGGCATCGTCCGGTGACGCAGCAGCGCGTGCGGCTCGCGGCGACGCAGGATGGCAAGCTCGTGTCCTTGCAGCACGACTTCCTGAATCACAGCGCGCTCGCCGACGACTACACCGAAGACTGCGGCGAAGCCACGCCGCACATGTACAGCACGGCGAATCTGCGCGTGACGGGCGGCACGGTCAAGCGCCACGTCGGCTCGCCCACGTCGATGCGCGGCCCGGGCGCGGTGCCCGGCCTTTACGCGCTGGAATCCGCGATAGACGAGCTCGCCATTGCGCTGAAGATGGACCCGGTCGAATTGCGCCTGCGCAACGAACCTTCTCTCGATGAAAGCAGCGGCTTGCCGTTTTCGTCGCGGCATCTCGTCGAATGTCTGAAGACGGGCGCGGAACGCTTCGGCTGGTCGCAGCGCACGCCGGAAGTCGGCTCGATGAAGCGCGACGGACTCACGCTCGGCTGGGGCGTCGGCGCGTGCAGCTGGCCGGGGCTGCGCTTCTCGGCGGAAGCGAGCGTCGATCTTCGCGCGGACGGAACGGCGCGCGTCGTGTGCGGCACGCAGGACATCGGCACGGGCACGTACACGATCCTCGCTCAGCTCGTCGCGGAGCAGACCGGCATCGCGCTCGACAGAATCGAAGTCGGCCTCGGCGACACCGCGTTGCCGCTCGGCCCGATCTCCGGCGGATCGGCGGCGACGGCATCGGTGATTCCCGCCGTGATGGACGCAACGCGCGCCGCCGTCGAGATGGTGCTCTCGCGGGCAGCGGCGGCGGAGGGCTCGCCGTTCGCGGGCGCGAAGGCGGACGAACTCGCGTTCAGCCACGCGCGGGTGCATCGCAAGAACGAAGCGCCGGAGAACGGCGTGCCGTTTCCGCGCATTCTGGAGGCGGCGCGCATGCACGCGGCGTCGGGCAGCGCGAGCGCGAAAGGCGGCTTCGACGATCCGCTCAAGAAGGAGTGGTCTATTCACTCGTACGGCGCGCATTTCGCGGAAGTGACGTGGGAGCCGGAGACGGCGCGGCTGCGCGTGAGCCGCGTGGTCACCGTGATAGACGGCGGCAAGATTCTCAATCCGCGTGCCGCGCGCAATCAGGTGGAAGGCGCAGTGGTGATGGGCGTCGGCATGGCGCTTTTCGAGCACACGGTCTACGACGAGCGCAGCGGCGCGCCGGTCAACAACAATCTGGCCGATTACGTGGTCGCGACGCATGCGGACACGCCCCGCCTCGATGTGACTTTCCTCGACCATCCCGATACGGTGTTCAACGAACTCGGCGCGCGGGGTATCGCGGAGATCGGGCTTGCGGGCATCGCGGCGGCCATCACCGGAGCGGTCTACCACGCGACCGGCGTGCGGGTCAGGAAACTGCCGGTCATGATCGAGGATCTGCTCGGCGCGTAGTCATCCCCCGGCCCGGTCGCGCATTGCCCGCGACGGGCCGGACTGATCCAACATTTCTCTTCGACAGCCTAATGCCGCCCGCGCAGGCACATCGCTTGCGCGCGGTCAAGATTCGATCCCGCCCTCGATCCGCGCTACCATAAGCCACCCCGCCCCCATTCTTTTAAGCAGCAATCAGCCGGAGTGCCCATGAACGACATGATTCAACAGCACGGCCTGAAGGTCGCATCGAGCCTCGCCAAGTTCGTCGAAGAAGAAGCGATTCCCGGCACGGGCGTCGATGCCGCAGCCTTCTGGCAAGGGTTCGATGCACTCGTGCACGACCTCGCGCCGAAGAACCGCGCGTTGCTCGCCGAACGGGACCGCATGCAGAGCGAACTCGACAACTGGCACCGCAGCAATCCCGGCCCGGTGCGCGATCTGCGCGCGTATCGCAAGTTCCTGGAGGAGATCGGCTATATCGTTCCCGCGCCCGCGCATGTGCGCGCGACCACGGCGAACGTGGACCGCGAGATTGCCGAGCAGGCCGGCCCGCAGCTCGTCGTGCCGCTGTCGAATCTGCGCTATGCGCTCAACGCCGCGAACGCGCGCTGGGGCAGCCTGTACGACGCGCTTTACGGCACCGACGCCATAGACGAAAGCGACGGCGCCGAGCGCACCGCCGAGTTCAACCCGAAGCGCGGCGCGAAAGTCATCGCCTACGCGCGCGCGTTCCTCGACGACAACGCGCCGCTCGCGCACGGCTCGCACGCCGACGCCACGAAGTACAGCGTCGAGCGCGGCCAACTGGTCGTGACCTTGCGTGATGGCAAGAGCAGCCTCGCGAATCCGGAACAGTTCGCGGGTTTTCAGGGCGATGCGAGCGCGCCGCACGCCGTGCTGCTCAAGCACAACGACCTGCATATCGAGATTCAGATCGACGCGAACGACTCCATCGGCAAGACCGACGCGGCGCACGTCAAGGACCTGCTGATCGAAGCGGCCGTGAGCACGATCATCGACTGCGAAGATTCGGTCGCGGCCGTGGATGCCGCCGACAAGACGCAGCTCTACCGCAACTGGCTCGGCTTGATGAAGGGCCAACTGTCGGAGCAGGTCACGAAGAACGGCAAGACCTTCACGCGCAGCCTGAACCCGGACCGCCAATACACCGCGCCGAACGGCTCCACGCTCAAGCTGCATGGCCGCTCGCTGCTTTTCATTCGCAATGTCGGGCATCTGATGACGAACCCCGCCGTGCTGGATCGCGACGGCAACGAAGTGCCCGAAGGCATCCTCGATGCGGTGATGACGACGCTCGGCGCCATGCACGATCTCAAGAACAAGATCAACTCGCGCACCGGCTCCATCTATATCGTGAAGCCGAAGATGCACGGGCCTGCCGAAGTGGCGTTTTCGGACGAGCTCTTCACACGCGTGGAAGATCTGCTCGGCCTGCCGCGTCACACCATCAAGATGGGCATCATGGACGAGGAGCGGCGCACCAGCGTCAACCTCAAGGCGTGTATCGCGGCGGCGAGCGCGCGCGTCGCGTTCATCAACACGGGCTTTCTGGACCGCACCGGCGACGAGATGCATTCGTCGATGGAAGCCGGCCCGATGATGCGCAAGGGCGACATGAAGTCGTCGGCGTGGATCAGCGCGTACGAGCGCAACAACGTGCTCGTCGGCCTGAACGCCGGCTTGCGCGGGCGCGCGCAGATCGGCAAGGGCATGTGGGCCATGCCGGACCTGATGCACGCGATGCTCGAACAGAAGATCGCGCATCCGAAAGCCGGCGCGAACACCGCGTGGGTGCCGTCGCCCACCGCCGCGACGCTGCACGCGCTGCATTACCATCAAGTCGATGTGCAGCAGGTTCAGCAGGAGATGGAAAGCATCGACTACGAAAGCGTGAAGAACGGGCTTCTCGACGGACTCCTGACCATTCCGGTCGTCGAGAATCCGTCGTGGACGGAAGACGATATCCGCAACGAGATCGAGAACAACGCGCAAGGCATTCTCGGCTACGTGGTGCGCTGGATCGATCAGGGCGTCGGCTGCTCGAAGGTGCCGGACATTCATGATGTCGGCCTGATGGAAGATCGCGCGACGCTGCGCATTTCGAGCCAGCACATCGCGAACTGGCTGCGGCACGGCATCGTCACGGAGGAGCAGGTGCGCCAGACGCTGGAGCGCATGGCCGCCGTCGTCGACAAGCAGAACGACGCCGATCCGTACTATCGTCCGATGGCGCCCGCGTTCGACAGCTCGTACGCGTTCAAGGCCGCGTGCGCGCTGGTGTTCGAAGGCCGCACGCAGCCGAACGGCTACACGGAACCGCTCTTGCACAAGTTCCGGCTGGCCGCGAAAGAGACGCAGTAGTCTTCGCGTGAACGCAGCAGCGCGATGCTGCTGCGTTCTTCTTGCGGCCTATTGGTCCGACCACAGCTTGCCGGCCGTCGCCCAGTTCTCGCGCTTCACGTCGGTCAGGATGATGTCCACCGATCCCGGCTCGCAGCCGAGCGTTTCGCACGTGGTTCGCGTGATCGCCTCGACGAACTTGCGCTTTTCTTCCACCGTGCGGCCTTCGAAAAGCTGGATGTTGAAAGTCGGCATTGCTTCGCTCTCCTCTTGAATAGTCAATGGCGGTAAGACGGATCGATGCGGTCGATCTTGCGCAAGAGCGCGGGCCATTCGAGCGCGCCTTCTATGGCGTCGTCGTCATGCAGCTGCGCCGCGGTGCGTGCCACGACGTCGGGCGTCGGCACGATCATCTTGCCGACACCGGCCAGCGCGCGCAATTGAATGTCGCAGGCTTTCACGAGCGTGTCCATGAGCACATAGGCTTCCGCGATGGTGCGCCCGAGCGTGAGCGGGCCGTGATTTCGCAACAGCATCGCGCGATGCCCGCCGAGGCTCGCGACGAGCCGCTCGCCTTCGGCCGGCGAGAACGCGAGGCCCTCGTAATCGTGATACGCGAGATGGCCGTGAAAGCGCATCGCGTGCTGCGACGCCGGCAGCAGACCATGCGGTTGCGCCGATACGGCGATGACTTCGCGCACATGCAGATGCATCACGCACGCGGCGTCGGCTCGCGCGGCATGCACGGCGGCGTGTAGCGCGAAGCCGGTGGCGTTGACACTGTGCGCGCTTTCGCCGATCACGTTGCCTTCTATGTCGATCTTCACGAGATTGGACGCGGTGACCTCATCGAACGCGAGCCCGAACGGATTGATCAGAAAGCGCCCCGGCTCGCCCGGCACGCTCGCGGAAATGTGCGTATAGACGACGTCATCCCAGCCGTTTAGCGCGACGAGCCGATACGCGGCGGCCAACTCGACGCGCGTGGCCGCTTCGGCGGCGGAACGCGGCGCGTTGTCGTCGATACGGCGCTCAGGGGTGTGAGTGAATGACATAGGGGTCTCCTGTGAGCCAGAATCGGCGCTTCAGCGCCTTATCTGGCCCGATGCAGAGCGGTCGGGCAGATTGGGCGCTCTTGCGCTTGCTTTCGCTTCATGCAGAGCGGCTGGCCAGAGCTCGCGGTTTAGCGCCCTACTCTTGCCCCATGCAGAGTGATTCGCCACAGTTGGCGCTTCGCGCCGCACCGTGGCTCTGCGCGAACCTGTCGGCAAGCATTGGCGCGTTAGCGCTTTGCTCTGGCCGGGTGCAAAACTGCCGGTCCGCGCTGGCGCTTCGCGCCGCACCGCGGCTCCACGCAAAGCTGTCGGCAAGAACCTAGCGCGTTAGCGCCTTACCCTGGCCAATGCCTGACTCTTTAGCCCGACCGTACTCGAGTTCGATGCGAAGCCACCAGCCGCGTCGGCGCGCCACCGTAATCAAGGCTCGACGGCTGACTCCGGCCTTGAATGAAGCACGTTGTTCCGCGACGCCGCTTCCAGCCTGCGCGCGAGCGCAATCACCGCCCACGACGCCAGCACGAACGGCGCGGTCAGTGCAGCGATGCCGGCGCTATCCGCGATGCGCTCGATCACCACCGCAACCGCAATGCCGATGAACGCATGCCGCGCACCGAGCGGCGCGGCAGCCAGCGCCACCAGCGCCGCGTTGAAGCCGCAGGCGCCCGACAGCAGCACGGCGTCGTTCGCGCCGCCCAGGCCGTGCAGCGCCGCGCCCAACGCGCTGCCCGTGAGCGCCCAGCCCGCGCGCGCGGGCCGCGCGGCCAGGAGTCCCACGGCGATCAATCCGCCCGCGAGCGCCCCGGATGCAAACACGATGGGCGCGAGTCCCGCGAAAGCGGCCTCGATCAGTGCGTCGAGACTCTTGGCGACGGGCCCCAGCGCGCCGACTTCGCCCCGGTCGGCCAGAAGCGGCATCCAGCACCAGGTGACGATGATCGCCGGGCTCGACAGAATCGGCAAGTTCCAGCGCGACAGGCCGCGCGCGAGCGTGCCCGCGAGCATCGTCGCAAAGACGGCGGCGAGGATCGCGACGGCCGCCGCCTGCGACGTGTCCCGAATGAAGGTGAAGGCGGCCAGCGCCGCGAGCGCGCCGTTGAAACCGTAGAGGTCGTCGCGCACGGCGGGCGAATCGGCAGGTTCGGCGATGAGCGTCACGACCTTCCCCGCGAGCGCGCCAATCAGCAAGCCGCAGGCAAGGCGCGGGCTCGCGCAGAGCACGCCCGCCAACACGAGCGCGCCGGTTGCGGCGTTCCGCTGGAGGATAATCTGCCCGATGCTGCGTGCGAAGCTGAAGAGGGTTCCGCCGAGAAGGGCATCGGAACGAAGAACGGTGGACATGCGCGGCGGCTGCGTTGAACGGAAGCAGCCAGCATAGGACAAGCGGCGCGCGCCGTGCGACGGCGGACCGAATAGCGGGTATGCGGGAGGGGAATGCTTGAGCCCGCCGCTTCGGAAGCGGCGGGCAGCTGCGAGGCCGCTTAGTTGAAAGCCATCGGCATCAGGGTCGAGCCGTCGACCGTGGCGGTCGCGTAATTCAGCTCTGAACTCTTCTGGACGAATTCCGTGACGTTTTCGCGGAAGTTGGGGTGCTCTTCCCAGGTGATGTAGCTGGCATCGACGACTGCGGACAGCGTGAGCAACGTAAAAGCGATCTTTTCGAGAATGATATAGCGGTGGCGCATGGCGTTTCTTCCTGAATTTGCACGCTATTGTAACAGAGCCTAGGGGTTTTCCCTAGTTCTCTGTTGCAATGCCGCAAATCCGCCATTCGCCGCTTCGGACACGCGTTACATCGACGCTTCCAGCATGGCGGCGTAGTCGTCGCTTGTCGCCTCGCGCGGGTTCGTCTTGTGGCTGTGATCCTTCATCGCGCCGGCGATGATGTGCGGGAACAGGTCGCGCGTGACGCCCAGTTCCGCCAAACCGCGCGGCAGGCCGAGCGTAGCGGTCATCGCCCGGATCGCGTCGCCGACTTCGTCGCCGGATGCCAGACCCATCGCCTGCGCGATGCGGTCGAGCTTGCCTTCTTCCTGCATCGACGGCGCGCTGCGGTTGAACGCGATCACCGCCGGCAAGAAGATAGCGTTCAGCGTGCCGTGGTGCAGCTTCGGATTGATGCCGCCGAGCGAATGACTCAGGCTATGGACGCAGCCGAGGCCCTTCTGGAACGCGAGCGCGCCCTGCATCGACGCGCTCATCATGTTCCAGCGCGCGGCGCGGTCGGAGCCGTCGCGCGTCGCCCGCTCGATGTATCGCCATGCGCGCCACAGGCCGTCGAGCGCGATGCCGTCGGCGGGCGCGTTGAACGCCGGCGCCATGAACGTTTCGAGGCAATGCGCGATGGCGTCCATGCCGGTCGCGGCGGTGAGCATCGGCGGCAGGCCGAGCGTCAGCTCGGGATCGCAGATGGCGACTTTCGGCACCACATGCGGCGAGATCACGCCGACCTTGCGGCCGTCATCCAGAATGAGGATCGCGCCGCGACCCACTTCGCTGCCCGTTCCCGCCGTCGTGGGAATGGCGATGACCGGCGCGGTCGCCGCCGTGATGCGCGCTAGCCCGCCCTCGATCACGGCGAAGCTCTGCAGCGGTCCTTCATGCGTCGCGCAGACCGCGACGCCCTTCGCCAGATCGATCGACGAGCCGCCGCCTGCCGCGATCACGCCATCGCACCCGTTCGAGCGATACAGCTCGACCGCCGCGCGCACGGCGGCTTCGTTGGGATTCGGCGGCGTCGCGTCGAACACCGGCGCGTCGAACGTGGGACCGAGCGCATCCACGATCTTGTCGAGCAGGCCCGCAGCGCGAATACCTGCATCCGTCACGATGAGCGGACGTCGGATACCGATACGTTCGCACTCGCCGGCAAGGAGGCGCACGGCGTTGAAGTCGAACTGGATCTGCGTGATGTAATTGATGAGCGGCATGGCGAGATGAGGAAGTTATAGGCGCGTCGGCTGAGTATACGTAGCGCTGTGCGTCCGCGATACTGACGGCATGTGATAGGGGTATAATTTTTCCTCAAGTCAAACCGCAACATGACGCCATCGCTCAATTCGATTCTTTCACGGCTGCACTTGAGGCAACTGCGTCTTCTCATTGCGCTCGAAGAACGCGGTTCACTGCAAGGCGCGGCGAGCCAGCTCGCCCTCACGCAACCGGGCGTGAGCAAGTCGCTGCATGAGATCGAAACCACGTTCGGCACGCCGCTTTTCGTGCGCACGCATCGGGGCCTCGAGCCCAACGCCGTCGGACATTGCGTGATTCGCTATGCACGGCTCATTCAGACGGACCTCGCGCATCTGCGCGAAGAGATCGTCGGCATCATGCGCGGCTTTGGCGGGCGCGTGTCGGTGGGCGTCATCATGGGCGCGGTGCCGCTCGTCACCGACGCCATCACGGCGCTCGGCGCGCGTCAGCCGGAGATGTCGGTCGAGATCGTCGAGGACACGAGCGCGACGCTGCTCGGTCTCATCGACGCGGGCCGGCTCGACGTCGCGGTCTGTCGCACGAGCGTGAGCCAGACGCCGTATCTCTACGACAGCGTGGTCGTGCAGCAGGAGACGCTTGCCGTCATCGCCAATACCGCGCATCCGCTCGCGAAGCGGCGGCGCGTGGCGCTCAAGGATCTGGCGAGGCACCGCTGGGTCGTGTATCGCGCGAACATGCCGATGCGTCTTCTGCTCGAACGCGAGTTCCACGACGCAGGACTGCGCTTTCCGGCGCATCTGCTGGAAACGACCTCGGCGTTCGCGACGCTCGCGCTCTTGCAAAAGAATCCGTCGCTGGTGGCGCTGGTATCGGTCGATGTCGCGCGCTTCTGTACGGCGCATGGCGTCGTGTGCACGCTGCCGCTCGCGTTTTCGTCGAAGAGCGAGCCGTACGAAATGGTCACGCGACGCGATGCGCCGTTATCGCCCGGCGTGCGGTTATTGATGGAAGAGATCACCAAAGCGGGACGCGCTGTGGGCGCATGAGCGCTCTGTTTGCCAACGGACGAGATTACCGACGCGCCGCGCGTTGCATGCACAAAATACGCAATCACGGCTGGCGAGAAACGCTTACCGCACCCCTTTTTTCGTAACACGAAAAGCCGGGGTTTTAGGCAAACGTTTGCGATTCATTTGTGTTTCAATTGAGGCCCTTCTGCCACCGATACGCCGACTTCCCCGCGCGCCCTATTCCGCGCTTCATCGATGGGATAAAGAGCTATGCGTTTCCAGTATGAGGCTTCCGCATCCGATATGAGGCACAAGCCCGATCGCCAGCGTCAGGCGCATTTCCAGCGGTGGTTCGCGACGTTCGCCAGTCTTGCGCATTCGCGCCTGCCACTGCCGGCGTATCTGCAAAAAGTCACGGACACCTTGCGCGAAGTCGCGGCCGTCGCGTCCGCTGTCGTCGAGTGGATCGAAGACGATCAGCTCGTCTATTGCGCAGCGAGCGGCGCGGCCGCGCAGCACGTCGGCGTCCGGCTGCCGAGCGCCGGCAGTCTGTCGGGCCTGTGCATCACGCGTCAGCAGGCGCTCATCAGCCGCAATACTGCAAACGACCATCGCGTGGATCGCGCGGCTTGTCAGGCGGTCGGCGCCATTTCCATGGTGGTTGCGCCGGTTATCTACGACGGCCGCTCGGTGGCGGTGCTCAAGCTCATCTCCGGCGAGCCGGACCAGTTCGACCAGTCCGACATCGCCATCCTGAACGCGTTTTGCGCGTGCATCGCGGAAACCATCGCCCGCGAGGAAGCGGCGCAGGAAAATCGCCAGCTCGTGGCGGCCAACGCGAGCGTGAGCGCGGACTTAAGCGTGGAATCGTCGCTGCGCGCGGAGTACGAGAAAAAGCTCGCCGATGCGCTGCGCCGCCGCCGCACCGTGATCGACAACGCGAACGTCGCCTTCATTTCGATGGACGAAGCCGGCATGATCGTCGACTGGAACGAGGCCGCGGCGTCGCTCTTCGGCTGGCGCGCGCAAGAGGCGGTGAACCGGGAACTGGCGCAACTGATCGTGCCCGAGCGTCTTCGCGACGCGCATCGCACCGGCTTCACGCGCTATCTCGCCACCGGCGAAGCCCGCGTCATCAATAACCGCATTCAACTTCCGGCGCTGCGTCGCGACGGCACCGAGTTCGCGGCCGAACTGACGGTGAGCGAAGTATGGTTCGACGGCCAGCGCCAGTTCGCGTGCTTCATCCACGACGTCACGGACCGGCTGCGCGCGACCGAAGCGAACCAGCGCCTGCGCCTTCTGATTGATTCGGTCAGCGATTACGCGATTTGCATGCTGGACCGGCACGGCATCGTGCAATCGTGGAACGATGGCGCTCGCGCTCTTTACGGTTACACGGCGGAAGAAGCGGTCGGGCGGCATTTCGCGCTCTTCTATCCGCCCGACGAACTGGGCCGCGACCGTCCCGACGAGGCGCTGCGCCGCGCGAGCGAAAACGGCCGCGTGGAGCATGAAGACTGGCGCGTGCGCAAGGACGGCTCCGCGTTCTGGGCGCATGCCATTCTGAGCGCGCTGCCGTCCACCAATGGCCGCGAGCAGAACTTCGTCGCGATCACGCGCGACATGACCGCGCGCCGCCGCCTGGAAGAACTCGAAGCGTCGAGCCGGCGCATGAATGAATTTCTCGCGCTGCTCGGTCACGAGTTGCGCAATCCGCTCGCGCCGATACGCAACGCCGTGAGCATTCTGAAGCTGAAGGCGTCCGACGATCCCGACGTCAACCGCAGCCGGCTGATCGTCGACCGGCAGCTCGCGCACCTGACGAAGCTCGTCGACGATCTGCTCGAAGCGGGCCGCGTCAGTTCGGGCAAGATTCGTCTCTCGACGGAAATCGTCGATATCGCGGATGTCGTGCATCTGAGCGTTGAAGCGAGCCAGCCGTTGTTCGACGCGCGCGGCCAGCACCTCGCGGTCGAGGAGAGCGGCCAGCGCATGCACGTGAACGGCGATTCCACGCGGCTCGTTCAGGCGCTCAACAATCTGCTCAACAACGCATCCAAGTTCAGCCCGCCCGGGTCGACGGTCACGCTCGAAGTCGGCCCGCGCGGCAATGCGGCGATGCTGCGAGTGACCGATCAGGGACGCGGCATTTCCGCCGATGCGCTCGCCACGGTCTTCGATCTGTTCGTGCAGGAGCATCCGCCGGGCGCGCATCTCGACGAAGGCGGGCTCGGCATCGGCCTCACGCTCGTGCGCGCGATCGCGGAACTGCACGGCGGCCACGTCGAGGCGAAGAGCGGCGGCACCGGCAAGGGCAGCGCGTTCACGCTGTGGCTGCCGCTCGCGCAGGCGCCCGCGGACATCGGAGCGACGCCGGCGCAGCCCGCGGCATCGGCAGATCGGCAACTGGAAGTGCTCGTGGTGGACGACAATCGCGATTCCGCCGACAGCATGACGCTGCTCGTCGACATGCTCGGTCACACCGCGCGCTCGGCCTACGACGGCGAAGAGGCGTTGCAGCAGTTCGGCGCGCGCCGGCCGCAGGTCGTGCTGCTGGACCTGTCGATGCCGGGGCTCACGGGCTTCGACGTGATTCGCGGCATCCGCGAGCAGGCGAGCAGCGACGGCGGCAAACATGTGATTGTCGCCGCCATGACCGGGCTCGGGTCGGACGAAGACATCGCCCGCACGCGCGCTGCCGGCTTCGATGCGCATCTCGTCAAGCCCGTGGATCTCGACGAAGTGGAAGCGGTGCTCGCGCTCGCCGCCAAATGAAACCGGAGCGGGCTGCTAGCGCGCTTCGCTCTCCGCGCGCTCGACAGTCACGTTCCCGCGCTCCGTGAAGCGGCTCGCGGCGGCCGGGTCAGCCAGCGAATCGGTGATGAGCGTCCAGTCTCGCTCGAGCGGCGTCCAGTGCTGCTGGCTCGCGCGCCCGAGCTTGTCGGATGTGACGAGCACGAACACGCTCGCCGCCTGCGCGACGATGCACTCTTTCAGAAACGCCTGCTCCGCCGTGGCTTCGCATAGCCCGCGGCCCGCCACCACGCCGTCCGCGCCCAGAAAAGCCAGGTCATAAGTGACGCGCGACAGCGCAAGCTGCGCAATAGGTCCGAGCGTGCTCATGCTGGACGGCCGCACGTCGCCGCCGATCAGCGTCACGCGCACGTCCGCCGACGCGAGCGCGCTGACCGCCAGCAGATTATTCGTCACGACCTGAATGTCCTTGCGTCCCGCGAGGCAGCGCGCGAGCGCGGCGGTCGTCGTGCCGCCGTCGAGAAAGAGCGTGTCGCCGTCCTGCACATGCCGCGCCGCCGCCCGCGCGATGGCTTCCTTCTGTTCCCGAAAACTTCCCCGCCGCGTATCGAGCGATTCCTCCGGCTCGTGCACGCCCACCGACGCCGCGCCGCCGTACGTGCGCACGATGCGGCGTTCTTCGGCGAGCGCGCGCAGGTCGCGCCGCACCGTCGCCTCCGACATGCCGAAGTGCTCGCACAGCGCGGCCACATCGTTCATGCCGGACAGCACGGCCTTCAACATGGCTTCGCGGCGTTTCTCGACTTTCATGCGGTTCCTGTTCGATTGAGCGTGATGACGCGTGCTGCGTGCGGCGGTCCGCAAGTTTAGCGAATCGGGCGGCGCTTTCGGGCGCGGGCAATGCTGATCGAGTTTTCAAAAGCGCGCGCTACCGATTTTGATCGGTTCGATCATTAATTGTCATAACGTTTGCGCGGTTCGATCAGTGTAAACGCCTAGAGGCGTCGAATTGCGCGTGATTCGATCAAACGATACACTTGGAAATGATCGATGTAATCATTTCTTGATCGAACCAGACAAGATCCTCCTGGAGACACCCATGGCCCAGATTCCCATCAAACGCGCGGTGGAGCGCGTACCCGGCGGCATGATGATCGTTCCGCTTCTGATCGGCTCGCTCATCGCGACGTTCCTGCCGGGCATGCCGAAGTTCTTCGGCTCGTTCACGAACGCGCTCTTCACCGGCGCGCTGCCGATTCTCGCGGTCTTCTATGTCTGCATGGGCGCGGGCATCGACGTGAAAGCGACGCCCTACCTGCTCAAGAAAGGCGGCGCGCTCTTCGCCACGAAAGTCGGCATGGCGATTCTGACGGGCATCGTGCTCGGGCATTTTCTCGGCGAGCAGCCGATCAGCTCCGGCATGTTCGCAGGCCTCTCGACGCTGGCCGTCGTCGCCGCGATGAACGACACGAACGGCGGCCTCTACATGGCGCTGATGGGCCAGTACGGACGCTCGGAAGACGTTGGCGCATACACGATCATGTCGCTCGAATCGGGTCCGTTCCTCACGATGGTCACGCTCGGCGTCGCGGGCCTCTCGGCGTTTCCGTGGCCGACGCTCGTCGGCAGCATTCTGCCGCTCGCCATCGGCATGTTGCTCGGCAATCTGGACCGCGACATGCGCGACTTCCTCGGCCGCGCGGTTCCGGTGATGATCCCGTTCTTCGCGCTGGCGCTGGGCGCGAGCCTCGACTTGCACAAGGTCTGGCAGGCCGGGCTGCTCGGCATCGGGCTCGGGCTCGCGGTGGTCGTCGTGACGGGCATTCCGCTCTACTTCGCGGACCGTCTGACGGGCGGCACCGGCGTGGCGGGCGCGGCGGCGGCCAATACCGCAGGCAATGCGGCGGCGGTTCCCGCGCTGATCGCGGCGGCCAATCCGGTCTACGAATCGGCGGCGAAGTCCGCGACGCTGCTCGTCGCGGCATGCGTGGTCGTGACGGCCATCGTCACGCCGATCGTCACGGCCGCGATTGCCAAGCGCGTGAACGCACGCAGCGAAGCGCGCGTGGCGGTCGGCGCGCGGGACAAGCGGGGAGCCACGCAATGAGCGCGCAGCCTGCCCAGGCAGCAAGCATGCTGATTCTGGCCGATGACCTCTCGGGCGCTGCCGACTGCGCCATCGCGTTCGCGGCGTCGGGGCGCAAGACGGTCGTGACGCTGGACGTCGCATCGCCCTTCGACGACGCCACCGTGATCGCCGCCGACACCGACACGCGCCGTCTCGCGCCTGCCGACGCCGGCGCGCGCGTGGCCGATGCGTGGCAGGCGCTGCGCGCGCCCGGCCGGCGTCTGTACAAGAAAATCGATTCGACGCTGCGCGGCAACTGGACCGCGGAAGTCGCGGCGCTCGCGCGTCTCGCCGGGCCGGCGATCGTCGCGCCCGCGTTTCCGGCCACGGGCCGCGCCGTGCGCGACGGCATCGTGTTCGTGCATGGCGTGCAGCTCGAAGAGACGGAAACGTGGCAGCTCGAACACGCCGGGCGCGACGCGCGCCTCGGGCCGATGCTCGAGGCGGCGGGCCTTTCGACCGCCCACGTCGCGCTCGACACGCTGCGCGGCGAGCCGCAGTCACTCGCCGCGATCATCGCGACGGCGGCGGCAGAAGGCATCGGCGCGTTGATCGTCGATGCCGGAACCAGCGACGATCTCGCCGCGCTCGCGCGCATCACCGCATCGCTCGATACGCCGTTCTTCTGGGTCGGCTCGGGCGGACTTGCGCGCGAACTCGCGGCGCTGCCCGATCTCTTCGCAGCGGCTGCGGACCAGGCGCCGGCGGCGCGGCATGCGTCAGCAGACGTGGCGCGCGGCCCGGTGCTCGCGCTGGTCGGCAGTCTGTCGGCGGTGTCCGAGCGGCAATGCGCGATGCTGCGCACCGAAGCGGGCATCGTCGAATTTATCCTGCCGCCGGCGGTGCTGCGCGACGGCGACCGTCACGCGGACTGGCGCGCGTGGGGCGAGCGCATCGGCGAAACCTTGCGCGGCGGGCAGGATCTGATCGTGCGAATCGGACGCGACGATGCCTTCGATCCCGCCGAAGGCGCGCGCCTTTCCACTGCCCTTGCCGCGCTCGTCGCGCCGCATTTCGACGCGCTGGGCGGCCTGATCGCGACCGGCGGCGAAACCGCCCGCGCGATGCTCGCGGCCGCGAACGTCGGCAGCCTCGAACTCGTGCGCGAAATCGAAGCCGGCGTCGCGCTCGGCCGGGCCACGACGGGCGCATCAAACACGGCGGGCGACACGGCGGGCGGCGCGGCCATCGTCACGAAGGCAGGCGCGTTCGGCAGCGAGCACGCGCTGTATGGCGCGTACCGGCATCTGCGCGGCCTCTCGAACGAACACGCCGCAGCGGCCTCGCCCGTTGCCGCCCGCTAGAAACCACGCGAACCCTCAACATCTATCAATCACCATGACCAACTATCTTCCCGTAATCGGCATCACGATGGGCGACGCGAGCGGCGTGGGCCCGGAAATCGTCGTCAAGAGCCTCGCGCACGACACCGTCTACCAGCAGTGCCGTCCGCTCGTGATCGGCGATGCGCGCCGCCTCGAGCGCGCCATCGAGATCACCGGCGTGAAGGCCACCGTGCGGCGCGTCGAGGACGCGTCCGAGGCGCGTTATGAACCGGGCGTGATCGACTGCATCGACCTCGGGCTGATTCCCGACGACCTGCCGTTCGGCCAGCTCTCGCCGGTCGCGGGCGACGCCGCTTACCGCTATATCGCCCGCGCGGTCGAACTGGCGCAGGCCAATCAGATCGACGCCATCTGCACCGCGCCGCTCAACAAGGAAGCGTTGCACGCGGGCGGCCACAAGTTTCCGGGACACACGGAGATGCTCGCGCATCTGACGGGCGTGGACGAAGTGTCGATGATGCTGGTCGCGCCGAAGCTGCGCGTGATTCACGTGACGACGCACATCGGCATCATCGACGCGATCCGCAAGATCGAGCCGGGGCTCGTGCAGCGCACCATCGAGCGCGGCGACGCGACGCTGAAGAAGGCAGGCATCGAGAGGCCGCGCATCGGCGTGTGCGGGATCAATCCGCATGCGGGCGAGAACGGCCTTTTCGGCTATGGCGAGGAAGAGGAGAAGATCATCCCGGCGGTGAAGGCCTTGCAGGAACGCGGTCTCGACGTGACCGGCCCGCTGCCCGCCGACACGCTGTTCTATCGCGCGGGGCGCGGCGACTTCGATCTCGTCGTGGCGATGTATCACGATCAGGGACACGGCCCCGTGAAGGTGCTCGGGCTCGAAGCGGGCGTGAACGTGACCGTCGGGCTGGATGTGATCCGCACGTCGGTGGATCACGGCACAGCGTTCGATATCGCGGGCAAGGGCATTGCCGATGAAGGCAGCATGCTGGAAGCGCTGCGTCAGGGCGCGGAACTGGCGACGCGGCGCGGGTGATACGTGATCGAGCGCGGGTGCTCGCCGCTCGATATCGCGGGCAGGGGCATCGTCGACTAGGCGACATGCCGGGTTCGCTGCGGCGGGGCGCGGAATCGGCGGCACGGCGCGGCTTGGACTGAAGCCGCCGGCCCAGCGCCAGTTTTCCATGAAGACGCGCGCCGCCGCACAGGTTTCGGTGCGGCTGTCCTTCGCGACGCCCGGCTCTTCGCGATAACCCGGTCCCGCCGCGCTGGCTTCATATTGCCCGAACACCACGTCCTGCGCCGAAAGCGGCTTCATCGCGTCGAAGCTACGGCCGACGCGTCCGGCGACGCGGCACGGGCCGCGGCTGAAGGCGCTACGCGCACGCGCAGGATTCGTCGCCGGCTCGGCTCGGTCCGAGGCCGGTGCGGCGAGACGCGCAACCGGCGGCGCCGCGCCTTAAGCTGAAGGTGCTACGCCCGGGGCGCAGAATCGGCGGCATGGCGCGGCCCCGACCGAAGCCACTCTGGCAAGACCCGCAACCGGCGACGTCGCACGCCTGCGGCTGAAGGCGCTGAGCCCGGGGCGCAACGGCGGCACGGCACGGCTGCCGCGTCCCAGCGGCCCGGCAAGCGCGGATAACACTGTAGCGGGAAGCCGACGCCAATCGGCGCGACAATGGCGCATCTTTCGTCGCCGCGCTCCCATCATGACCGCTTCCTTCGAAACCCTCGCTTCCCTATGGCGCATCGCCGGTCTGCCCGGCGATGCGCTCTCGTTCGTCGACCTGACCGGGCACGATCCGGTCTTTCCTTCGACCTTCGCGGTCGGCACGGCCGCGCAGTCCACCATCGCCGCAGCGGCCCTCGCCGCCTGCGAGCTCGCGCATATCCGCGGCGCGCCGCGTCAGCGCGTGGCGGTCGATATGACGCACGCGGCCGTCGAATGCACCGGCTACTTCACGCTCGACGGCAAGGAGCCGGAAACGTGGGGCCCGTTTTCCGGGCTCTACCGCTGCGCCGACGGCTACGTGCGCATCCATGCAAACTTCGCGCACCATCAGGACGGCGCGTTGCGCGTGCTCGGTCTCGATCCGGCCACGGCGACGCGCGCCGAGGCCGAGCGCGCGCTCGTCCACTGGCGCGCGGGCGACTTCGAGGAGGCCTGCGCGCAACGCAGTCTCGTCGTCACCAAGCTGCGCCGCTTCGACGAATGGGACGCGACGCCGCAAGGTCAGGCGCTCGCCGGGCAGCCGCTGATGACGTTCACGCGCATCGGCGATGCGCCGCCGCTCACGCTTGCCCCACTTCCCGAAACGGCGCGTCCGCTCTCCGGCGTGCGCGTCCTCGATTTGACGCGCATTCTGGCCGGTCCGGTCGGCGGTCGCGCGCTCGCCGCGTTCGGCGCTAACGTGATGCTCGTGAATTCGCCGCATCTGCCGAACATTTCCGCCATTGCCGATACGAGCCGGGGCAAGCGCTCCGCCCATGTCGACTTGCGCTCGGAAGACGGGCGCGCGGCGCTGTGGCGTCTGATCGGGGAGGCGCATGTGTTCTCGCAAGGCTACCGGCCGGGCGGGCTGGCGTCGCTCGGCTTCGGACCGGACGAACTGGCGGCGCGGCGGCCGGGCATCGTGCAGGTGTCGCTGTCGGCTTACGGGACGAAGGGCCCGTGGGCCGGGCGGCGCGGCTTCGACTCGCTCGTTCAGACCGCGATGGGCTTCAACGCGGCCGAAGGCGAGGCAGAAGGCGCAGGCAAGCCTCGCGCGCTGCCGATGCAGATGCTCGACATGGCGACAGGCTTTCTGATGGCGTTCGGCGCCGCGGCAGCGCTGTGGAAGCAGCAGCGGGAAGGCGGAAGCTGGCATGTGGAGGTATCGCTGGCGCAGACGGGACACTGGCTGCGCGGGCTCGGCCGGATCGAGGGTGGTCTGGGCGCGAAGAAGCCGGATATCGCGGCGTTTCTGGAGCGCGTGCCATCGGGATTCGGCGAACTGGAAGCGGTGCGGCCGAGCGCGCAACTCACGCGCACGCCGGCGGGCTACGACAGGGCGTCGGTGCCGCCGGGGACGTCGGAGGCGCGCTGGTGAGGGTGCGATTGGCCGATGGAAGCGCATCCGTCGATGCGGCCGGAGTTGCCGAGGTTCGCTCCTACGGGCGAAGCGCGCCTCACGACGCTTGACTGACGTTGGCCGGGAAGCGGCGCGGCGAAGTGCGCACTTTCGCGAACGCCGGCCGGCTACGAGAACGCTTCGGTCGCAGTTGCATCAGAGCCGTCCGGGGTGAACGCGCAACAGGTCGAGGCGGCACGGCCAAGCCGGTACCTCACGCCAGAAGCGGCCCAACCCGCCCTCACTTCCCCGACTTCTTCGCTTTCCCCTGATTGAACTCGATCGCCGCGCGCACCAAGCGCGATAGCCGCGCCGCATCGACCGTATCGCCTTCGAAGAAATCGATGGCGCGTCGCGCGTTGCCTTCCAGTCCCGCGTTGAACAGCCCGTCGGGATCGGCAATCGACGCGCCATGAGCGAACGTCACCTTCACTTTGCCCTTGTGCGCGTTGGCGACCGCGATCATGCCGTCGCGATACCACACTGGGCTTCCCATGTACTTCCACTCCTCGACGATCTCGGGATCGGCATCGAGGATGCTTTCGCGCACACGGGCGAAGGTCTGCCCGCGCCAGTCCGTCAGTTCGGCGATCAACTGGTCGATGCGTTGCGATGCGTTCATTCGATCTCTCTCACTCTCGACGAAGCGATGACAGCACCGGGTCTATCGCGGAAGCAGTCCGAACACACCCACGCCGCTTCGCGTGCCCACGTACACCTTGCCGTTCGCAATCGTCGGCGTGATGAACTTGTTGCCCTGGCCGAACTGGTCGCGCGCGCCGGCCTGTCGGCTGTTGTACAACTCGCGCGCGAGATTCGTCGCGTCGTACGCATGCAGCGCCGCGATCGTGCCGTTCTCTGCCGCCCACACGATGCCGTTCGCCGCGCCGTTTGCCGACACGCTCGGCGTCGCGCCCGGCGCACCGAAGCTCGTCGGCGTCTGGCTCGCGGCCGTGGACGAGAGCCGCGCGTCGGTAATCGTGAACGCCTTGATGCTGTCGCCAATCGCGCCGAAGTAAACGGTCCGGTTGAAGTACGCGGGCATGCCGAACATCGGCCCGCGAATCTGCCCGACGACCTCCTGATAGATGTGATCCGCGTTCGAATCGAACTTGCCCATCGAATCGCGGTTGACCACGTAGATCACCGAGTTCTTGCCCGCGCCGAGCGCGAGATGGTGGATCGCGCCGCTTGCGTCAGGAAGATCGGGCAGCACGAGCGCGCCGCCGGAACCGAGATCCTCGTCCGCGCTCGACTGCTGCACCGTGTTCGACGGCTGGAAGTAGTCGGTGACGGCGAGCGTCGGCGTCGTCGCGAGCTTCAGGAAGCCGTTGCCGAAATCGGCGTGAATCGGCATGCCCTGCCCGTCGAGCGTCGCGTCGAAGGTGCCGTTCGCATCGAGAAAATAGATGGACGCGCCATCCGAAGCGAGGCCCGCGCCGCTCATCCAGATCGCGCCCATCTGTCCGTTGGGCGTGACGTTCAGCACGCTCGCCTGTTGCAGCGTGCTAGCGTTGTAGCCGATCACCCAGCCGGTGTACGGCATGATGTCGCAATGCGACGTCCACGCCGTATAGACGATGCCACCCAGCAGCAGCAGCGACGCGCGCTCGGCGTATTGGCCCGGATCGAAGACGACGCGTCCGTTCTGGCTGCCCACGCCGGTGCCGGGATACGACGCCGCAATCTCCGTCGGCCCGCCGAAAAGCTCGGCGCCCGTGGCAATGTCGAGCGCATGAATGCGCTGGTGATAGCGCCCCGCGCCGTCTTTCGACATGCCGACGACATACATCGCGCCGCGCGCGCGGTCGATGACCGGCGTCGCCGTGATGCCGATGGTCGGCGTGATCTGGCCGCAGCGGTGGTCGTCGCTCGGCGTCTCGCCGCTTGCAAGCGTGCTCGCTTTCCAGAGCGTGGCGCCGGTGTCCGCGTCGAACGCAAAGACGCTCGCGTTCTCGGTCGCGACATACAGCACGTTGTGCGTGCCGCCCGCGATAGGCACGGCGGCGAGGAAAAGCGGCTGCGCATCGACGGGGCCGTCCGCCGCGAAGACGGCGAGCTTGCCGAACGCGGCGGCGTTGACGTTCGCGGGCGTGAGCACGGATTCGAAGAGTTGCTGGCCGGTGCGCGCGATGTCGTTGTGATACGTGGCGACGTCCATCGGGTGCGTGACCGGCTGCGTCGGAGTGCCGCCCGCGGTCGCACCGGAAGCGCCCGACGCGCCCGACGCCGGGGCAGAACTCGAAGCCGGCGCCGCCGCACTGCCGCCGGCCGCGACGGAACTCGTCGTCGATGAAGAACCGCCCCCGCTGCATCCCACGACGATCGCCGCCGCGACGATCGCCGCGCCAAGCAAGGAGAGCACTGCGCGACCCGAAAAATGCCGACTCATGTGCGTTCTCCTTCTGGGAACGAGCGAAGCACGCGGTTCAGTCGATTATCGCGCGAACTTCGCACCGTGAGTCGTTCAGCGTAGCGAGCACTCGGCGGGCTCGGTTGCTGCGTCGCATCAAACCTGCTAATATTCGGGTTACTACCTAGGTAGTTAACCTAGACGCCACACATTCAAGGAGTTGCCATGGGAATCCTCGCCCCGCTTTTTTCGATGATCGCCGACACCGTTCGTGACGCACTCAAGGCTCGCGCCAAGGTCAGCGCGCTGATGGCCGAAGCCTATCGCCGCGCGGTCTAAATTCGCTCAGGGCGGCGGTTCAATGCACCGCCGCCCTTGCGCTGACTTCACGGCAGCGTGTACGCGATTACGTAATCCCCCGCCTTGGTTCCCAGCGAACCATGCCCGCCCGCCGTCACCACGACGTACTGCTTGCCGCTCGCGTCGGCGTAGCTCATCGGGGTTGCCTGGCCGCCTGCCGGCAGACGCGCTTCCCATAGCTTGTTGCCGTTGCGCACGTCGTAGGCGCGCACGTATTGATCGAGCGTGCCCGTCAGGAAGGTGACGCCGCCCGCCGTCACGATCGTGCCGCCGAGGCTCGGCACGCCGAGCGGCATTGGAATCGGCAGCGGCGCCTTGTCGCGAATCGTGCCGTTCTTGTGTTGCCACGCGATCTTGCCCGTGCGCAAATCGACACCGGCGATATACCCCCACGGCGGCGCCTGACACGGAATGCCGAGCGGCGACAGAAACGCGTTCAGCTCGAACGCGAACGGCGTGCCGCGCGCCTGCTTGATGCCGCTCGTCTCGCTGCCCTTCTTCTCGCCCGCCTGCTCGTCCAGCTTTTCGCGCGCAATGAGCTTCGACGTGAACGCCATGTAATCCGGATTCGCGATCAGAATCTGCCGCACCGGATCGACCGACACGCCGCCCCAGTCGAATACCCCGAAATTGCCCGGAAACACCAGCGTGCCCTGCTCGGACGGCGGCGTGAACGGCCCCTCGTAGCGCAGACTCTTGAACTTGATGCGGCACCAGAGCTGATCGAACGGCGTCGTGCCCCACATGTCCGCCTCCCGCACGCGCGGCGGATTGAAATTGAGCGCGGAGACGGCCTGCGTCGGCGACGTGCGGTCGCCTCGCGCCGCGCCTTGCGGCACCTGCACCTCGTTGATCGGGATAATCGGCTGGGCGGTTTCGCGGTTCAGCACGTAGAGGCTGCCCTGCTTTGTCGACGCGACCAGCGCCGGCTGCATGCCTTGCGCGGTTTGCAGGTCCACGAGCGTCGGCTGGCCGCCCACGTCCATGTCCCAAAGGTCATGGTGCGTGAACTGATAGTTCCAGCGCAGCTTGCCGGTTGCGAGATCGAGCGCGACGACGCCCGCGCCGAAACGCTCGGCCTGCTGCGTGCGCTGGCCGCCCCATTGGTCGGGCGTCTGATTGCCCATCGGCAGATAGAGCATGCCGCGCTTTTCGTCGACGCTGAAGATCGACCACATGTTCGGCGAGTTGCGCACGTAGGTTCCGCCGGGCGCGATCGGCTCGGTGGCGTCCGGGTTGCCCGAATCCCAGTTCCAGACGAGATGGCCGTCGTTGACGTCGTACGCGCGGATCACGCCGGACGGCTCGTTGTTCGATTCGTTGTCCGTCACGTGACCGCCGACGATCACGAGATTACGCGCGACGGCCGGCGGCGATGTCGAGTAATAGCCGCCCGGCGTGAACGGCCCGATGTTCATGCGCAAGTCGATGGTCCCGTTCTTTCCGAAGCTCGCGCATGGCTTGCCCGTGTCGGCGTCGAGCGCGATCAGGCGGGCATCGGCGGTCGGGAGAAAGAGCCGGCGCGGGCATTCATTGGAAGGCGCGGCGGGTTGCGCGGCCGGTTGCGCGGCGGTCTGGTCGCCGGTCTGCGCGGGCGCGGAGGCGGCGGCGTCGCTCGATGCGGCCGGCGTGGAACCGGCATCGCTGGACGCGGCGGGCAGGGAAGCCGCGCCGTCGCTCGTGGCGGCCGGCGCGGACGCCTGCGCATCGGATGACGCTTCCGAAGCGGCGGACGCGGACGCGGCCGCGGGCGAAGCCGCCGCCGCATGCATCGCCGGATCGTAGTACGCGACGCCCCGGCAGGTCATGTGCTCCCAATGCTTGAACCCGACCGCGCTCTGAATCTGCGGATCGAAGTGCCAGCGTTCCTTGCCGGTCGCCGCATCGAGCGCGAACACCTTGCTATGCGGCGTGCATAGAAAGAGCGTGTCGCCCACTTTGAGCGGCGTATTCTCGTCGGTCGTCTCCGTCGGATCGTCGGGGCCGGGCATGTCGCCGGTGCGGAACGTCCACGCCGTTTTCAACTGATGCGCGTTCTGCGGCGTGATCTGCGCGAGCGGCACGTAGCGCTGTCCGAGCGGCGAGCCGCCATAGTCGATCCAGTCGCCGGGCTGCCGTCCGGTTGCCGCGTTCAGGTCGGGCTGGTTCGGATCGGCGGCCACGCTCACGTCGATGCTGCCCGCGCGATCGTGCGGATCGGTGAAGTACGTGCCGATGCCGAGCAGCAACGCCAGCACGATCGCAGCCGCGAGCGGCACGCGCGCAGCGCGCGCAGTCGAAGGCGGACCGAACAGCGCGCCGCGATGCACGTAAGGAATGAGCAGCCACACCGCCAGCAAGACCCAGATCCACAAGCGCGGCAGAAGCTGCCAGAAGTCGAAACGCGCTTCGAACACCGCCCAGATCGTCGATCCGAACAGCACGAGCGCGAAGAGCAGCAACGCGGAGCGGCGTCGGATGAGCAGGAGGAGACCCGTCAGCACGATGGCCACGCCGGTGATCGCGTAGTACCACGATCCATTGAGCGTCACGAGATACGCGCCGCCCGCGGCGAGCACGAGTCCGATCACGATGAACGCGACGGCCGTGCCGAACGTGAGCGGATGAAGTCTTGAAGTACTCGCCATGCTGCAACCCTCCCTGAAGAATGGCGGAACGCGGCCGTCGTCAGCCGTGGTTCGGACGTTGCCAGACCGGTCTCGGGCAGCAAGTCACGTGCCGTTCGCGGGCGGGAGAGCGAATGAGAAGTAGGGCGATGCTTCGTTGCGAAGCCGTTTCAGCGCGGACGCGGCCACTGTCCGCCGTGAACCGTCGCGCAATGCGTGCCGGAGACGAGCGCAGCCTTCAGATCGCTGCGTTCCGAGAAACGCGGGGCGTCGAACCAGGGCAGGAACTCGTCGCGCCATACGCCCCAGGCGTTTTCGTCGAAGTCGAAATCTTCGTCGATGCATCCGTTATCGCGCAGATACGCGCCGACGACCTGCTTGCCGTTCCAGTATGCAACGGCCACATCGGTCAGATCGGCGGTCATGCCGCGCGGCAGATCGCGGAGCAGCATGGCGAGGTGCGCCCTGAACGATGTGAAGTCGGTCGGTCTCATCGTGTGCTCCGCTTCAAAAAGATGCGTTGAAAACACTTGCGCGGCGCGCGCGATCAGCCAAACGCGCCCTTATTGAGGTCCTTCTCGAACGCCGTCACCCATGCGGTGCCGTGCCCGATGCGATATTCGCGCTCCTTGAGCGTCGAACGCCGCACGATGCTCACGTGTCCCCGCAGCGGATAAACGTCGTCCACGACATCCGATTCGCCCGCCTCCTGCACGAGGAAATCGCTCGGGTCGAGCCGGTGGCGCGCGAGAATCGCGAGGAAATCCGCCTTCTCGTCGGGTGCGATCACTGACATGGCGCCCTCCAACATCGAACGCTGCTCATTCAAGGTAGCACACGCGCGGACGAACGGCGAAGCGAATCGCCTCGGCACGCGGTACGCACATAACTTGCTGCGGAGCATGGCCGATTCACTTTTCGGAGGCATCGCCGATGAACGTTTCGCCGTATCGCTACGCGGCCTTCTGCGCGGCGCTTCTTGCATGCGCGCACGCGCACGCCGGCCAGCCCGCCTGCGGCGTGCTGCAAGGCGCGTCGGGCAACGCGCTGACCTTGCAGGAAGGCGCGCGCGCCGATCTCGTGCAAGGCGACAAGCCCGTGCACGGCACGCTACATATCTATCGGGATGACGCGGTGTATCGCGTGTACTGGCAGCCGGATGGAAGCGCGGAGCAGTACGTGCTTGCGAATGCGGGGGAAAGCGCGGGCGAAGGCGCGGGAGAAAACAGCGTGCGGTTGATTTCGACGCCGCCGCGCGGCTCGAAAGTGGACGCGGGACCGGGCACGCTGCCGCCGCAGCAGGTGCTGTCCTGTCCCGCGTTGTGAGGCGCTTGCGGCCGGCGCCCGGCGATGCCTTACTTAGCCAGTACCTTGCCGATGGCGTCGGCGACGGTCTGCACGTTGCTCTCGTTCAGCCCCGCGACGCACATGCGCCCCGAGCGCAGGATATACACGCCGAATTCCTCGCGCAGACGGTCCACTTGCGGCGCTTCCAGACCCGTGTAGGTGAACATGCCACGCTGCTTGACGTAACGCGACAATGCCTCCCCATGCACGTGCTCGCGCAGGCCGTCGTGAATCGCGCGGCGCATGCGCGCGATACGTTCGCACATCGCCGCGAGTTCATCTTTCCACGACTGCGCGAGTTCGGGCGTCGTCAGCACCTTGGTCACGATCTTCGCGCCGTGCGTCGGCGGATTGCTGTAGTTGGCGCGCACCGCGCTCGTCAACTGGCCGAGCACGCGGTCGGCTTCGGCGGCATCGTCGCAGATCACATGCAGGCCGCCGCAACGCTCGCCATACAGCGAGAAGTTCTTCGAGAACGAATTGGCGACGAACGCGGGCACGCCACGGCGCGCAAGCTCGCGCACGGCGAACGCGTCGTCTTCGAGCCCCGAGCCGAAGCCCTGATATGCCATGTCGACGAACGGCAGCAGGTCGCGCTTATGCAGCACGTCGATGATCTTGACCCACTGCGCTTCGTCGAGATCCACGCCCGTCGGATTGTGGCAGCACGCATGCAGCAGCACGACGCTCTTTGCCGGCAACGCGTCGATGGCATCGAGCATTGCATCGAAGCGCAGGCCGCCGGTGGCTTCGTCGTAGTACGGATACGTGTCCACTTCGAAGCCCGCGCGCTCGAAGATGAAGCGATGGTTTTCCCACGTCGGATCGCTCACCCATACTTTCGACGCCGGAAAGTATCGCTTGATGAAGTCCGCGCCCACCTTCAGCGCGCCGGAGCCGCCCAGCGTCTGCACGCTCGCGATGCGGCCTTCGGCGCGCGCCGCGCTGCCCGTGCCGAACACGAGCGCCTGCACGGCATCGCGATAATGCGCGAAACCGGCCATCGGCAGATACGGCTTCGGGCCGAGCTCCTGAAGGATCGAGAGTTCGGCCTCGCGCACCGCCTGCATGACGGGCAAGCGGCCGGCGTCGTCGAAATAGATGCCGATGCTCAGATTGACCTTGTTCGTGCGCGGGTCCTTCTGGAAGTTTTCGTTCAGCGAGAGGATCGGGTCGCCGGGGTAGGCATCGATATGTTCGAACATGGTCTGGGTATAAGAACTAGATTCAGGACGAAAATGCAGCACGAAGGATCAGCGGGACGGCGCGCGGCTTCGCTTGCCGGCGTCGTCGCCCTTGGTTTTGAGATAGTAGCCGATTCCGAGAATCGCCAGCCAGATAGGAATCAGATAGACGGATAGCCGAAGGTCCGGCGTCTCGTACATCACCCAGACGATGCCCGCGACGAATGCGAGGCACAGGTAGTTCGTGAACGGATAACCGAGGCTCGCAAACGTCGTGGCCGCCCCCTGCTCGCGCTTGTGGCGGCGGAATTTCAAATGAATGATGCTAATCATCGCCCAGTTGATGATGAGCGCCGATACCGCGAGCCCCATCAGCAGTTCGAACGCGCGGCCGGGAATGAAGTAATTGATCAGCACGCACGCCGCCGTCACGACGGCCGAAACGAAGAGCGCCGCGAGCGGAATGCCGCGCGCGCTCACCTGGCGCAACGCGCGCGGCGCGTTGCCCTGCTGCGCGAGGCCGTACAGCATGCGGCTATTGGCATAGACGCCGCTGTTGTACACGGAAAGCGCGGCCGTCAGCACGATCACGTTCAGCACGTTCGCGACCACCGTGCTGTTCATCTCGCGGAAAATCAGCACGAACGGGCTGCCGCCGGTGGCGACCTTGTCCCACGGATAGAGCGAAAGCAGCACGCCGAGCGCGCCGATATAGAAAATGAGGATGCGGTAGATGACCTGATTCGTCGCGCGGGGAATGCTGCGCGACGGGTCCTCGGCTTCAGCCGCCGTGATGCCGACCAGTTCCAGCCCGCCGAACGAGAACATGATGACCGCCATCGACATCACGAGTCCGCTCGCGCCGTACGGGAAAAAGCCGCCGAGCCGCCAGAGGTTCGTCACACTGGCCTGCGGCCCCGCGTGGCCCGACGCGAGCAGATAGCCGCCGAACAGGATCATGCCGACGATCGCCGCGACTTTCACGATGGCGAACCAGAATTCGAGCTCGCCGTACGACTTCACGCTCGTCAAATTGATCGCGTTGACGATCGCGAAGCACGCGAGCGCCGATACCCAGGGCGGCAGCGCCGGCCACCAGTACTGCATGTAGATGCCGACCGCGGACAGCTCGGCCATGCTCACGAGGATATACACGGCCCAGTAGTTCCAGCCGGACACGAAACCGGCCGCGTGGCCCCAGTATTTGTCCGCAAAATGGCTGAACGAGCCAGCCACGGGCTCGTCGACGACCATTTCCCCCAGCTGCCGCATGATGAAAAACGCCATCATCCCGGCGATCGCATAGCCGAGCAGCACGGACGGCCCGGCGAGCTTGATGGTCTGCGCGACGCCTAAGAAAAGCCCCGTGCCGATGGCGCCGCCGAGCGCGATGAGTTGAATGTGGCGGCTCTTGAGTCCGCGCCTGAGTGTTTCGTGCTGGGCTGCTGCCGGGTTGTTGCCTGAAGCCATTGTCGATCTCTGCCTGAACTGCCAAGGACGCGCGCCGCTCTGCCGCTGCCTGCCGGGAAAACGCGAAAAGTGTTGTTTTTTCGTGCGACGGGCGACTGTACAGGGCGAACACTCGTCGAACCGTGCTTCACGGCGCGCGGAAAAACACGCCATTTTACCTTCCCGGCGCCCCGGGAAGCCTTGCCGGATGGACTTCGCACCCTCCTGGGGCGCGAAGGCGGGCCGTCAAGAGATCAAACTGAACCGGGAATCAGGTCTTTTTCGGAGGATTGATTCGGGCGCTCCCCGCGCAGAATGGATTCATCCACTTACGGGGAAGCCAACATGTTCCAGACGATGCAAACGAACAGCACGCCGCAGCAGACGGCGATTCTCGGCGCGATCGAATCCCACGCCGGCGTGGCGGCTTTCGAAGCCGAACTGCTCGCCGAACTCCGGACGGCGTCGGACAACGTGCTGCGCCTTGCCGCGCAGGTCCGCGCGCAGGCCAACGCCGATGCCGCCGACGCCGCCGAAACGCTGGCCGAGCAGCACGCGATCGCGCAAACGCTGATCGGCCGCCTCCTCGCCATGCCCGTCGCACAAGCCTGAGCATCACGACTCACAAGAATACGCATCGAATCAGGAACACGACAATGAACTACTTGACCATCATCGCCATCGTCTGGACCGTTTGCGCGCTCTTCGCTGTGCTGTTCATCCGTGGCGCGACGCTGCGCGAGCGCAAGCCTGTGCCCGTGCAAAGCCGCGCGCGCCGCGCCGCCGCCAGCGTGAAAGACGCGAGCCGCGCTGCGTAACGGCCTTACACGCGGCGCGGCATCACTTGATCGCCGATACCGCCGCGCGCAGGCCGAGCAGATAGCTTTCCACGCCGAAGCCGCAGATTTGCCCTTTGACGACTTCGGAGAACACGGACACGTGCCGGAAGGCTTCCCGCGCATGAACGTTCGACATGTGCACCTCGATGACGGGCACGGTCAGAATGGCGAGCGCATCGCGGATCGCGTAGCTGTAATGCGTCCACGCGCCCGCGTTGATGACGACTGCATCGACGTTATCGCTGAACGCCTGATGGATGCGCGAGCACATCTCGCCTTCGATGTTGGTCTGGTAGCACTCGACTTCGACGCCCAGTTCCTTGCCGAGCGCGGCCAGTTGCTCGTCGATTTGCGCGAGCGTCGCGGTGCCGTACTGCCTGGGATCGCGCTTGCCGAACATGTTGAGGTTGACGCCGTGCAGCGTCAGGATCTTTGCCATGGTGTGTCCTTGAATTGATAAGCAGCGGCTCGGGGATGCGCAGATTCTGAAGGCCGGCTCGCGCGATGACAATAGCGCCTGCTGACCGCTTGCCTCTTTCAGTTTTCGACCGACCTGCCGTAAACCCGCATATGACGGTGCACGCCGGATAAGCCCGTGCCTCACCGATGCCTTCCCAGTATTTTTCCGGTCCGCCGGTATCTCGCATGTCAGGCTCCTCGTCCTTGCTCGATTCCCTTCTGGCGACACCGGCAACGGACGACGGGCGCATCACGCCGGGCCATCGCTCCTCGCTGCTCTTCACTCTGCTCGACGACCTTCGCCCGCTGCTGCTCGCGGGCGGCTCCACCGCATTCGTCGCGCTGGTCGCGCTCGTGCGCGCGCATGCGCCGTGGACCGTCGCGTGGTTCGTCGCGGACGCGCTGCTTCTCGCCGCACGCGTGGCGGTCGTGTGCCGCTACCGCGCCGCGCGGCGCAGGCAATCGCCGCAGCCCGAGCCGTGGGCGCGGCGCTATGCGCCGTTCGGGCTCATCGCCTGCGGCCTGACCGGCCTGGGCGCGATGGCCTGCGTCATGTCCGGCGACGCCATGCTCGCCTCGCTCGCGATCATGGTGACGGCCGGCATGCTCGGCGGCATCGCGTCGCGCAATGCGGGCGTGCCGCATCTCGCGATCTCGCAGATCTGCGCGGGCAGCGTGCCGATCGGCGCGGGCGCGCTCATGGGCCCCGCCGGTTACTGGATGCTCGTGCCGCCGCTCGTCGTCTATATCGCTGCGATGAGCGTCGTCGTGCGCCGCCACTATCGCAATCTCGTTGCGCTGATGACGGCCGAAGAAGAGCACGCGGAACTGGCCGCCCGCTTCGACGCCGCGCTCGCGCACATGCCGCACGGCCTCTGTACCATCGACGCGGCGGGCGCGGTCGTCATCGCCAATCGCAAGGTGGCGGAGCTCTTCGGCGCGAGCGCCGACATGCTGCGCATCGGCGTGGCGCTGCCGGAGTTCATCGGCTATCTTGCGCTCGCCGGACACGGCGAATCCCTGCGCGCGAAGTTGACCGCGCGCTGCGGCGAGTGGCTGAAGGACCCCCACGCCCCGCTCGATCTCACGCTGCCCGATGGCCGTCGACTCGAACTGAGCCGCGATCCGGTGCCGGACGGCAGCGCCGTCATCATCGTCGAGGACGTGACCGCGCGCCGCCGCGCGGAAGCGAAGATCCTGCACTGGGCGCATCACGACTCGCTGACCGGCCTGCCGAACCGGCGTTACTTGAGCGACCACGCCGAGCGCCTGATCGCGGGCAGCGCGCACCGCGAGAAAGTCATGGTGATGTATGTCGATCTGGACGGCTTCAAGCACGTCAACGATTCGCACGGCCACGATGCGGGCGACGAACTGCTGCGGCGCGTCGCGGACCGTCTGCGCAACGCGATGCGGCATGGCGAACTCGCGGCGCGTCTGGGCGGCGACGAATTCGCCCTTGTGGCGACCTACTTCGCGGATGCGGCGAGCATCGCGTTCGCGCGGCGCATCGTGCGTGATCTCTCGCTGCCTTACGAACTCGACGCGGGCATGGTCGTGACGCTGGGCGTGAGTATCGGCATTGCGCTTGGGAAGCCGGGCGAATCGTTCGAGCGCGCGCTCAAGCGGGCCGACATCGCGCTCTACGAAGCGAAGATCGAAGGCCGCGGCGGATACCGCTTCTCTGAAGACGACGCGCTCGCGGCACGCGAAGAACTGGACGCGGTCGCCTCGCCGACGCAGCGGATGTAATCATCCGGCTCGCTATCTCGGATGCGGGTCCAGCACTGCATGCAGCATGTCGCGCAATTCGATCAGGTCGCGGCGAATGAGCGCGGTGAAGGTATCGACGTCTTCGACCCAGCTTTCCGATTCACGCAGCAACGCGCGCAGTTCCTGGCACTGGTCGTACAGCATGGACGGACCGAGCACCGTCAGCCCGCCCGCGAGCTTATGCGCCCAGCGGCGCAGCTTGCGCGCGTCCTTTTCCTTGCAGATGTCGTCCAGCGCGACGATGTCTTCGTCGATCTGCCCGGCCAGATCGGGCATGTAGGCGGGCGGAATCGCCGGGAAGCGCGGCGGAAGATCGTCGTCTTCGTGCGAATCGCTCGCGGCATGCTGCTCCGGTTCCTGCGCGGCATGCGCCATTTCCGCGCCCGCTGTCTGCAGCACGCCTGCCAGCACCGCGAGCGGAACGGGCTTCGTCAGATAGTCGGTGAAGCCGCGCGCGCGCCCGCGCTCGACATCCTGCGCGCTTGCGCTCGCGCTGATCGCATAGATGCGCATGGCGGGATCGAGCGCGCGGGCGGCGACGAGCAGTTCGGCTCCCGACATCTTCGGCATGTCCATGTCGGTCAGAACGATATCCACGCGATGCTTGCGCAAGAGATCGAGCGCCTCTTCGCCGTCGTGCGCCTCCAGCACGGTTGCGCCGAGCGTCAGAAGCTGATCGCGCAGGAGCCCGCGATTCAGAAGATTGTCTTCCGCGATCACGACGGTGGGCCCCGCCTTGCGCGCGGCCGGCGAATTCAGCACGTCGGCGGCGCGGGCCAGTGTCGACCCGCGCTGCCGTCCCTTGATGGTCGCGATCGCGTCCTTGAATCCCTTGAGACTGAAGATGCTCACTTCGAGCACGCCGTCGCCCCAATGCACCGGCACGAGCGGGCCGTCCTGCGTCATGCGGATCACGCGCGTGCCGTCCTTCCATGCCGCCTTGATATCTTCCTCGGTGAACTCGTCCGTGGCGATGAAGTAGTCGCAGCCCTCCGTGAGCGCGGCGTCCGGCTGTGTCAGATACGTGACGGAACTGAGCTCCGGGTCGTAGAGATTCTCGAACCATTCACGATACTCGCTCGCGCGGCACAGAACGGCCGGCTTGCCGTCGAGCAAAACCGCGTCGTCGCTTTTCGCGGTTGCGTCGGCGGCGAGCGGCAGCGACACGCTAATGCGCGTGCCGACGCCTTCGGCGCTGTCGAGCGAGATGCGGCCTTTCATGAGTTCGCAAAGCCGCACGCAGATGGACAAGCCGAGCCCCGTTCCGCGCGCCTGCGTGAGTCGGTGGGCGTCGCCCTGAATGAACGGCTGGAAGAGCTTTTCGCGCTGCGATGGCGGAATGCCGATACCCGAATCCGCGACGCTGAGTTCGAGCGCCTCGTTCAGCCATCGGGCGCGCACGACGATCTTTCCGGAGTAGGTGAACTTGAGCGCGTTGCCGAGCAGGTTGTTCAGAATCTGCGACACGCGAATCGGATCGAAGAAGAGCTTCCCGGGACACGAGCGGTCGATCACGACGAAGAGCCGCAAGCCCTGCCGGTTCGCGAGCGGCGCATGCGCGACCATCACGCGGACCACGAGTGCGCGTATGGAGCCCCATTCCTCCGAGAGCCGCATTTCGCCGATGTCCATCTTGGAGAAGTCGAGCACGTCGTTGACGACCTGCAAGAGCGCGCCCGCCGACGCCTGCATCGCGTGAACGCGGGCTTCCTGTTCGGCGGCGAGCGGTCCGAGCGCGACGAGTTCCAGATTGCCGACGAGCGACGAGAGCGGCGTGCGGATCTCGTGACTCATCGAGGCGAAGAAGCTGAGCTTGGCTTTCGCGGCGGCGTCGCTGCTTTCCTTCGCGTCGCGCAGCAGCCGTTCCACTTCGCGGTGCTCGGTGATGTCGGCGATCGCGCAGAACAGCACGTCGGTCTTGTTGACGACCGCCGACGCGTACGACACCTTCAGATGCAGCGTGCCGGCATCCGGCTTGTCGAGCGTGTAGTGAAGCTGCCGGATGGTCGCGTCGGGGCCCTCTTTCGCCGGCGCGATGCCGTGCGCGCGAAACGCATCGCAGAGACCGGCCGGCAGGCGCATGGACGCGTCGGTCAGATCGAACAGCGAGCGCGCGACCTGATTGGCCGCGATCACATGCAGGTCTTCCTTCAGCGCGATGCACAGACCCACGGGCGTCGCATGCACGAGCAGGTGGTTGAGTATCTCGCCTTCGACCGCGCGGCACGCCTGCTCGTACGAGCGCGTGAGAAAGCGGAAATTCCAGTAGCGGTACATCGCGAGCAACATGGCGATGAGCGCCCCGGTGACGGTCATCAGAATGGACAACTGGATGCGCTTCGAGGTAAGTTCGGTCGCGACCGGCAGCACCACGACGATATGCCCGATGCCGAGCGCAAGCGTGTCGAGCCGTGCGCCCCAGCTGTATCCGGACGCCCAGTGGAACACGCCCGCTTGCGCTTTCGCGAGCTGCGCGTTGGTGGATCGCACATAGACCGTGTCGTCGCCAGCCAGCACGTGATGCTCGTCGTCCATGATGGCCATCTGCGATTCCATCGATTGCGGCGTCGCGGCGTCCATCGCCTTCTGAAGCGAGACCCGCGTGTACACGAGTCCGAAAGGCTCGTTGTTGCGCGCGACCACCATGAACATGATGACCGTCGGCGTCGCGAATCCGATCGACGCCGGCGCCATGAACCACATGACGCGCCGGGCGCGCGCGGCGTCGAGCGGCGCGATGCCGCGCGTGCGCATGAAGATTTTCGCCAGATCCGTGAGTGCGGACAGCCTCTCGGGCGGCGCGACTTTGTTGTCGGTGCCCTCGAAGAACGCGAAACCGTGGGACGCACTACCGTCGAACCTCGCGTACTGCAGGATGGGCGGCGTGCTTTCCTCGGGGATCATCTGACGCGCCGCCTCGCATGCGGCGGAGAGCGCCGCGTCCTCCCGGCCCGATGGATACGCCTGGCACTGAGGCTTGCCTCGCGGCTCGGGCACGCTGTCTTTCGGGGGCAAGGCGCCCACTTCCAGCAGCAGGCTGCCGGGCGTGAGCATGTTGTATCGGCTGAATACGCTGACGTTCACGCCGCGCATGGCCGTCTGCGCGAACTCGGCCTCGGTCTTCAACGTCGAGTTCAACATGAAAAACGCGCTGGCCATTGCGCCGCACAGCGCGGCGAAGATCAGCAAACCCACGGCGATCGCGAAGATGCGCCGCTCGCGCTTCAGGTTGCTTTCGAGCATCCGCAGCATTTGCAGAGGAGAATTCTGCGATGCGGCGAAAAAACGCTCCATCAGGCCAACCCTGTCTTCGCGGCGTATTTGACGAGGTCCACGTGATTCTCGACATGCAGCTTGCGCATGGCGGAGCGTTTCTGGGTCGCGACCGTCGGCACCGAGCGGTTGAGCGTGCGCGCGATCTCGGTCACCGAGAGCCCCTGCGCGAAGAGGCGCACCACTTCCAGCTCGCGCGGCGAAAGCGGCTGTTCGCGGGCGAGGTCTTTTGTCGTGGACCCTTCCCGCGCGAGACGATGCTGGATCTTCGGCGAGAAGATCGTTTCCTTCGTGGCGAGCGCGCGCATGCTGATCTGCGCCAACTCGCTCGCGGGCTCTTCCTTGCTCACGATAGCGGCGACGCCGAGCTTGCAGAGTTCATGAAACATGCCGCCGCTCGTCATCATGGTGAGCACGACGAGCGGAATATCCGGATACGAGCGGCGCAGCTTGCTCACGAGCCGCAAGCCGTCGAGTTCCACTTCCTCGTCGCCCTGCATCACGAGATCGGTGATGATGAGATCGGCAGGCGCTTTGTCGAGCACGCGGATCAGTTCCGCGCCGGAGTTCACCGTGCCGGTGATCGTGAAGCCGGGAAGCTTGGAGAACTGGTCGGACACGGCCAGAAGTACGATGGGGTGGTCATCGGCCAGCACCACGCGGATGGGACCGGTGTGTCCCTTCATGAGCACACCGTTGCCGGCGTGTTGGACATGTGCTTCGAAAAATGAAATCGACGCGCTGCCCGACGTAATCGGAACAATCGGAGCAATCGGTGCAACAGACGAACGGACTGTTTCATCATCACGTCTCCCCAGCGGGCAGAGATGCCCTGTAGTCATTCTAGGATAAGGGCATTCGCATTGAAAGACGGGGGACGGCGCGTGCGCAAGCGCGGTCTGGTCCGATGGGACGCTATTCATTCCTGTCTTCACAGTGGGCTCCAGGGGTCAGGCAGCCGAGCCGCAGGCGCCGGCCGCCGCTACGGCACAGACGGCAACGCGGCTCGATACAGTCGCATTGTTCGCTGTTCGCAAGGGGGCGTTCATCGTCCTGCGGCGCGGGCTCAATCAGGCGACAGAGCGGCATCGACGTAACATGTGACTTTCCGCGTTTCTTGTACTTCCGGCTCTCGGCTAACAGCATGCCGGTAATCACGAGCATCGCCACGATGAACACGACTGCGATCGTTATATTTAATATGGACTCCGACATACCCACGCACAGCACCGCGAGTATGACGAACGACATGGCGAAGAACGCGGGTACCAGGAACGTCGACGCGATTCCCACTGCTTCACAACACTTGCGAAAGGCCTGGCTGATCGAATCTGAAACGAACATGTGAGCACCTGTCTAGGAATGCGGCTGGCATCCGGTGAGGCGGCCGCTTCGCCTATGCGGTGCCTCTGCGCAGGACCGAAGCCATCGCCGACACCCCGCATGCATGGCTTGCGTCCATCCCCTGCAGCATCAATCCCATGACTTTAGTCAAACGTTGTCGCGCGATATATCGAACAATGTCGATAACGTGCAGCAACGAGGCAGACGCACTGTTTCGCTCGTCGAGCCCTTCTCTCCAGCAAAAAAAAACCGCCCGGGTAAGGCGGCGAAGTGGGTCGAACAAGAACCGGAGGTCCGGGCGGGATGGCTCCCTTGTGCTTGAACGCGCCATGCATTGCACGCGCGGGCAAGCTTTCCCGGACATCGCAGGTCGCTTACATTTTCACGCGCCCCCAGCGTCGCGCGATATAGACGGATTTCGATTCGTTGACACCGGCTCGCCGGTTCAGCGGAACGACACGCTGAGCCAAAGCGAAGTCATCACGCCGAGCGCGAGCCCCATCAATCGGCCGATAAAGAGGGCGTCGATGTCCGGCTCCGAGGCGAACATCGAGCGGCTCGCGCGGCCGCGCTCCGTTCTGAACGCCGGCCGCGCGACGACGATGCACGTCGCCGCCGCAATGACGATCAACGCACGCTGTGGCGCCGCACAGCCGCTGCACGAGTCCCGCAACACGTTCGACGCGGCGAGCAGCACACCCAATGCAAGCACGAAGTTGCCGATGAACGTCACGAACACCTGACGCGGCGAAGGGCGTTTCATCACGCGCTTGCGGCCGGGGCCTGCATCGCCCGTTGATACCGCAAGTGTCCGCCGATGCGCGCGACGACTTCCGCCCAGTCGCCACCGAAGCGGCGGCGAAAGAGGCGCATGCTCGGATACCACGGACTGTCTTCCCGCGTGTAATGCCAGCGCCAGTCGCCGTAGGCGGGCAACATCAGCCACACCGGCTTGCCCATCGCGCCCGCGACGTGCGCGACCGACGTATCCACGGTCAGCACGAGGTCCAGTGCCGCGATGGCGCTCGCCGTTTCCGCCATCGTGTTGAGGCGTGCGCCCACGTCGTGGAAGTTGGCGCGTTCGGTTGCGTATCGTACCGCTTCGTCGGCGCCCGCGCCCTTTTGCAGACTGAAGAATTCGATACCGTCCATCCCGAGCAGATCGTTCAGCACGGCAAGCGACGGCAGCGAGCGGTGGCCATCGTTCTCGTGCGTCGGGTTGCCCTTGAACACGACGCCGACCTTCAGCTTTCCCGGCGCAACATCGGGCAGCTTCGACGCAACGGCTGCGGGCGCGCGCAGATAAGGCACCGTGCGCGGCAGCGCGTCGAGTTCGAGCGGCATATGCGCCGGTATGGCGTGCGGAAACACCCAGTAGTCGATGCCCGTCATGTTCGCGGCGTCCTGCACATTGACGACATCGCCCGCGCCGAGCGACGCCTCGTACAGTTCGACGAGCGGCGCCTGACACACGACGACCACACGCTTCGCGCCGCATTTCTCGCGGAAGATCTTCGCGAAGCGCAGGAAGAAGATCTCGTCGCCCAGGCCGAACTCGCTCCAGATGGCGATGGACTTGCCGCTCAACGATTCGCCCTTCCACTGCGGCACGTTCTGCGGGGGCTCCATGGTGCTGCGGCGCTTCCATCCGAACGGCGCCATCAGCGTTTCCCGCAACGCGAAGCCTTCGTTCAGCTTGCCGCGCGCGATCAGATGCAACGCCTCGTAAAGACGCGGCAGATGCTCGCCCGGCAATCGCTCGACGCACTGCTTCCAGATGGCGTCGGCGAGCTCGGGCGCATCCCAGCGCAGGAACTGCATCATCGCGCGGTGATAGATGTCGAAGCGATACGGATACTGACGCACCGCCGCCTGCGCCGCGGCGATGGCGTCCGCCGCGTTGTGCGCGTGCTCCATCGCATGCTTCATCTCATGCGCCGTTGGCACGGCGCGCTTGCGCAGCACGATTTCGATCACGCACTCGGCGTTGCTGTCGGCGGTCTGGTCCGCGTCCGCTCTCGCGGCGTTGAAGCTGTCGCGCACGAGCGCAATGCGCTCGCAGTCCGCCACATGCGACATCGCCTGTACGAGTTCCAGCACGTTCACCGAGCGCGGCAGCTTCTTCTCGGCCTTGTAGATGGTGAAGCTCGCCTTGTGCGCGCCGTTGAAGCGGCTCGGCCACACGCCCTTGCCGTAGAGGTCTTCGTCCGGCACGGTGACGACCACATGACCGCCCGGCTTGACGAGATCGAGCCATCGCGCGAGCGCCTTGTGCGGATTCTGCTGGCGGGCGAGCACGTGGCTCGCGTGCACGAAATCGAATCCCGCGTCGCTCGCGCCGTCCATCGAAGCGAGATCGCCCTTTTCGGCGGCCCACGACGTGACCTTGCCCATGCGCGGAAAGACGTGTGCATGCGATGAAAGCGGATCATCGGTTACGCCGATATCGAGGCCGTCGCCCACGAAGTAGTGCTGGACGAATGCCGGTTCATGCGAACGGCGCTGGCTTGCTTTGCTGGTTTCCTTCATGTTTGCCTCACTTCGCAGCGACAGCCGCAGCCGCCGCAGTCGCCACAGTCGCCGTCCGAGCGGCACACAAGTCCTTCAAGAGCGCCTGAATGCGCTCGCCCAAAATTTCCGGCCGGCCCTTGAAAATGAGCTTCTCGATGGCTTTCTTACCCGCGAGCGCGCGCGACAGATCACGCCGCTCGCTTTCGTTTTCGATGAGGCGCAGCGCCGCCGCCTTGTACTCCGCGTTGGTCTTCGCGACCATCCACTCGGGGAAACCGAGGCGGCGGAACATGCCTTCGTCGATATGCTCGTGCACTTCGCGCCCGGTCTTGCATACGCCGACCAGACCCGCCCACACCGTATCGACGATGCCGTTCGTGTTGCCGAACGGGAACGGATTCAAAAACATGTCGCAACCGGCGATCACGTTCATGTAGTTCGCGTAGTCCTGATGCTTGTGGACCACGGCCTTGTCGCCCATCAGGCGGCGCACGAGATTGCGCACCTGCGGGAACGTGAGGCCCGTCGCCTGTCCGACGAGGAAGTGGAACTCCACGGGCACCGGCGCTTCATGCGCAATGTCGGCGCACATCTGCAGGAAGCCCGGATTGAGCTTGATGGTCGTGCCCGCCACCGCGATCTTCACGGGATCGGCCTTGAGGCGCTTGCGCTTGGGCAAGTCGAGCTCGAGCATCGCTGCCGGCGGACGATACGGCATGCCATCCGACGGCAGCTTGAGCAGCTTCTCGCTGAAGCATGCATCGTCGCCGACATAGTCTTCTTCGACGACCACGTAGTCCATCGCGTGACCGTGCGTGGTGGCCGGATGACCGAGCGCCATCATCTGAAGCGGCGCGACGCGCAGGCAGGCGAGCACCATCGTGATCGGGAACATGCCGACGCTCGGCATATACATGGCCTGAGCGGCACGCGCTTCGCTGACATCGCGTACCTGGCGCGCGTGGTCCCACAGGTCTGCGCCTTCGAGCGCGATGAATTCGTCGAAGACGTCGCGACCCGCTTCATCGACGCGGCCTTCATAACCCATGCCGATCAGATGAAACTTGTCGCGCATGGCGACCATCGTTTGCGAATGCGTGCGATAGATCGAGTGATTCTTCGAAAACCATTCCAGCACCACCAGAAGCACCGGCTTTTCGCCTTTCTTCACCGCTTGCGCGCGGCGCTCGACATCGTGAATGCCGAGGCTTGCGAGCTTGCGGCGAATCAGCGTGTTGATGGGCTTCTTGATGTCGTGCTTGCCCGGCAGGTCCGCATAGCTGCAATGCATGTACATGTCGTGCAGCACGCCGACCGGCAACGCGTCGATGCTTTCGATCTGATCCAGCTTGTCCGGCAGCCAGCGCAGCAGCATTTCGCGCTTCTGATGCGCGGCAGGCGTGCCGAGAAAGCGCGAGGACATGATGGTCGTCGCGAGGCTCGCGGTTGCGATCTTGTCGTGATTCCAGAGCACGTCCCAGTCGAGCCGCACTTCGGACTCGGGCGTATAGAACAACTGGAACTTGCGCATGTCGCCCGCGCGCAGTTGCACGGAGTGACGCGCCTCTTCGTCGAGACCGAGCGAGCGCAGAATGTGATCGGCGTTGCGGAACGGGCTCGCGGCGAAAAGACCGGCAAGCCAGCGTTGAAACACCTGCGTCTGACGGATGCCGACTTCGGAGAGTTGGAAATCCGGATCGCTCATCAGCGCCGTGATGGCCGAGGTGATGCGCGTCAGCAGGTGATCGTCCATGATGTTGCTTGCTTCGCCGGACTGCGCCCAGCTGTCGACATCCATCAAAAGGCCGTAGTTGGCGTCGATTCGCGCAAGCAGTTTCAAGAGCTCGCGGCCAGCGGCTTCCTTCTCACGACGATAGCAAAGGTACTCGAATTTATTGATGCTGAATTGCATGATGCTGTGTCCCGGTTGTTGCAGCAAAGGGTTGTCCGCCGGCATCGCGCCGAAGCGGGTCGCGAGCTCAATGGCTCCAGGTGACGGAGAGCCAGTACTGCGTCGGCTTCTTGCCGGGCTCGACCCATGAGCTTTCGGAGAAGCGATACGGTCTTGAAACGGACGCGGACACCGTTGCGCCAATCGGCGTCAGCCAGTCGACGCTCACGCCATAGCCCGCGAGCACGCGGTTGTTGGTCACGCCGTCAACGCCGGGATAGGTGTTCTCCCAGCGGTCCCAGGGCGAGTGGTTCACGCGTCCATAGGCGAAGTCGTTGAAGAGGCCCAGCTGGATTTGATGGCCCGTGGCGACCGGAATGCGTTGATACAGCCCCACGTTCGCGACGAAGCCTTCATCGGCCGAACCTTCGTCGGCGCGGTAGGCACGCACGGCATCCGGACCGCCGAGCGAGAGCTTCTCGCTCGCATCGAGATTGCGGCTCGCGAGCTGACCAGTGAAGCGGCCGGAGACAAAGAGGTTGCCGCTCTTCGAGAGCGCATAGGTGCCGAACGCGGTGCTGCTCAACTTCGCGTAGTTGCCCGCGCGCTGCGTGATCGGGTCCGACGGGTCGTCGTTGCGTTGATGTCCGAGCGTCAGCGCGATCTGCCCTGCCGCGAGATTGGTGCGCAGCGCGCGGGCGCGTTCGCCGTTATCCGCGGTCAACGAAAGTTGCAGCGAATCGAGCTTGCTGTGCGTGGTCTCGTGATAATCCGTGAGGTCCGTCGAAGTCTGGCTGTGCAGCAGCGACATACCGCCCCACACATTGGCGTCGAGTCCGCGGGCGAACGGATATTGCACGCCGGCCTGTCCGGTCGTCGCCACGCCTCTGACCGGCGTCCCCGCGTTGATGAAGTACTGCTGACGCGTGACGCCGCCGGTCATGCGCAGGCCGTCGTCGAAAATCGGCGCGCTGCCGGTCAACGCGCCGGTCCACATCTTCTTGTCCGTGCTCGTGATGGTGAACGCATAGGCGTCGCCGGCATGGAACAGATTGTTCGCCGATGCCGTCACGCCCGCGCGATACGTTCCCGTCGACTCGACACCCTTGTTGTCGAGAATCAGGTCCGCACGGACCGGCTTGCCTTGCTGCGCGATGTTGAACACGACATCGACGTCTCCCGTGGCCGCGCCCGGCGAGAAGCGCGGTGCGCCATCGAGCGCGACGCCCGGCAGGTCTTGCAGCAATTGCGTCGCGCGTTCGAGCCGCGACGTGCGCAGCAGGCACACGCCGCTCACGCCTTCGCTGCCGCACAGCGCATGGGTGACGAGCCGTTGCAGGCGCGCATCCGCGGCGCGCGACTTGTTGTTGACGACAATCTTGCGAATGCGCCCCGGAAACACCGTGAACTGCGCCTGCCCGCCCTTCTGCGCCGCGCGCCAGTCGGCATCCGTCATCAGCACCTGACCGAGCGGAAAGCCGCCCTGACGCAGCGCCGTCGTGAGAACGTCGGACCAGTGATCGACTTCCTTGAGCGAATGCGGCGCATCGCCCAGCTTCTTGATGTCCGCATCGAGCATCTGCTTCACGAAGAGCGCATCCGCGCCTTCGGCGGGAACCACGTTCACGCTTGCGCGCGTTTCGTGCGTTTCTTGCGACTCGCTCGCGGCTGCATCCTGCGTGGCGGGCATCGCCTTCTGCACGATCGCGTCTGCTTCCGTGACTTCCGACGCCACCGCGCGCTCGGCGCCCGTCACGCCGACCAGCACGACCGATCCGACACACACCATGCGGCGGACCGCTGCCGCAATCTCATTCATCTTCAACATTGCACGTATCCTTGCTATGAACCCGAACGCTGGAACGTCGCGCCTGGTTCATCGACCTTTGTTCGCGTATCGTCCTCAGATCAAAGGTTAAGGATTCGCTTGTCCGATCCGAATAGAACAAGTTCTAAAGTGCCTTCTGGCAAGCAAGAAACGCTGTGTTTCGATGCGTGCGTTTCGCTTTTCGAGCACGCGGACCACGAATGCGGACCGCCCATGCAAAAAAGCCCGGCACGATGGCCGGGCTCTCGACAGATGAAACGTGTTAGCGCGCTGGATGCTTATGCGATAGCCTCGGCAGGCTCCGCGTTCTCCGACTCGGCCTTGACGCTCGTCGCGCTTCGCAACTGCTCTTGCCAGAGCGCCTGCATGCGTTCACCGAGAATCTCCGGCCGGCCCTTGAAAATCAGCTTTTCGATGGCCTGCGGTCCTGCCAGCTTCGCGGCGAGTTCGTTGCGTTCGTCGGCGTTTTCGATCAGGCGCAGCGCCGACGCCTTGTACTCGTCGTTCGTCTTCGTGACCATCCATTCCGGGAAGCCGAGACGGCGGAACATGCCTTCGTCGATATGCTCGTGCACTTCGCGCCCCGTCTTGCACACGCCGACGAGTCCCGCCCACACGGTATCCACGATGCCGTTCGTATTGCCGAACGGGAACGGGTTGAGGAACAGATCGCAACCGGCGATCACTTTCATGTAGCTGTGGTAGTTCTGGTGCTTGTGCACGGTCGCCTTGTCGCCCATCAGGCGGCGCACGAGATTGCGCACCTGCGGGAAGATGAGACCGTTGGCCTGCCCCATCAGGAAGTGGAAATGCACCGGCACCTTGGACTCACGCGCAATCTCCGCGCACGTGTTCAGGAAGCCCGGATTCTGCTTGATGGTGGTGCCGGCGACAGCGATCTTCACCACGCCATCCGACGGCTGCTTCGGCGGCAATTCGAGCTCCAGCAGTGCAGCGGGCGCGCGATACGGCATGCCGTCCGAGGGCAGCTTCAGCAGCGTCTCGCTGAAGCAGGCTTCATCGCCGACATAATCTTCTTCCACGACGACATAGTCCATTGCATGACCGTGCGTCGTCGCCGGATGACCGAGCGCCATCAATTGCAGCGGCGCCACACGCAGGCAGGCGAGCACCATGGTGATCGGGAACATGCCGACGCTCGGCATATACATCATCTGCGCATTGCGCTCTTCGCTGGTCCGTCGAACGTGCTTGGCGACTTCCCAGACATTGCCGCCTTGCAGCGGAATGAATTCGTGAAACACAGCCTTTCCTGCATCGTCGACACGGCCGTCGAAGCCCATGCCGACGATATGAAACTTTTCGCGCATCGCAACGATGGTCTGCGAATGCGTGCGGTAGATCGAGTGATTCTTCGAGAACCACTCCAGCACGACGAGCAGCACAGGCTTTTCGCCCTTCTTGACGGCTTGCGCGCGGCGCTCGACGTCATGGATGCCGAGACTCGCGAGCTTGCGGCGCACGAGCGCGTTGATCGGCTTCTTGATGTCGTGCTTGCCCGGATAGTCCGCGTAGCTGCAATGCATGTACATGTCGTGGAAAACGCCCATCGGCAGCACATCGAGGCTTTCGACTTCGGCAAGACGCTCGGGCAGCCAGCGCAGCAGGAATTCGCGTTTGGCGTGCGCGGAAGGCGTCGCGAGAAAGCGTGACGACATGATCGTCGTGGCCATGCTGGCCGTCATCACCTTGTCGTGCTTCCAGAGCAGATCCCAGTCGAGGCGCACTTCCGATTCCGGCAGATAGAAGAGCTGGAACTTGCGGAATTCTGCGTTGCGCAGTTCGAGCGAGTTGCGCGATTCCTCGTTTGCGCTGAACGAGCGCAGGACGTGGTCCGCGTTGCGGAACGAGCTTGCGGCGAATAGCGCGGCGAGCCATCGCTGAAACAGCATCAGTTTGCCGATGCCGTGGTCGGAAATGGTGAATTTCGGATCGGATGCCAGCGCGGTGATCGCAGAGGCGAGGCGCGTGAGCAGGTGATCGTCCATGATGTCGCGCGCTTCGACCGACTGCGCCCACGTGTCGATGTCCATGAGAACGCCGTAGTTCTGATCGATCTTGTTGAGCAGCTCGAGCAGCATGCGGCCCGCTTTTTCGTATTCGCGGCGATAGCAGTGGTGTTCGAACTTTGCGATGCTGAATTTCATGTTTCGGTTCCTGGTCGATTGTTTCAACGCGCCGCTGACTGACGTTCCGTTGATGCTCGTATTCGCTCTGGCGCTGACGAATAGAAGATTAAGGTTTCGACGCAGGCTGACGAATAGAAGAAGTTCTAAATTGCTCTGTGCGGATGTCGCGAGCACGCACGAAAAAGCCCGGCGCGAGGGCCGGGCTTCGGTACTGCGTCTGCTTCAGACACACGACGGGCGTGCTAGCTGACGGCACGGACATCAACGGCTCGGTGAATACCGACGGCAACGGTTCGCCCAACATCGACGGCAACTCGACCAATGGTACGGGCACGGACATCGAGCCGAACGCGACGATCAACACGTCGGACAATGGCACGACGAATATCTCGGGCAACTCGACCAATGGCTCGGGCGTGATCGATGACGGCACGATCAACACCACGGACAATGGCACGACGAACATCTCGGGCAATTCGACCAACGGCCAGGGCGTGATCGACGACAACGGCACGTTCAACACCGACGGCAACGGTACGGTCAACGTGATCGACAACGGCGTAATCATCCATACGGGCGGTGGCAACACGGACCACAACGGATCCGATAACGGCGGTGCCAACGGCGGCGACAACGGCGGTGCCAACGGCGGTGCCAACGGCGGTGCCAACGGCGGCGACAACGGCGGTGCCAACGGCGGTGCCAACGGCGGTGCCAACGGCGGCAACGGCAACGGCAACGGCACGGACAACGGTGGCAACACCGATGCCCACGGCAGCTCGGGCAGTTCGGGCAGTTCGGCGGGCGGCACGGCGGCGGCCATTGTTGGCGGTATCGGCGTGGCGGGCGGTCTGTCGTACCTGATCTACAACAACGCGATGCACATGTATCTGGACCACGTGCAACCGCTGACGATGGAGATGGGCGATGCCGCTTTCTGGGCAGATGCAACCGTGCAGCAAGTGTCGATCGATCTGACCACGGATACGGCCGACGTCGATTTGCTGACCCGCGCGGGCGCTTTGTCGCGTCACATGCAATACCGTGACGGCGCGGACGGCGTGAAGCACTACACGTTCGAGGACGACAAGAAGCAGACCAAGGCGGACCTGTCGGTGAACATGCAGACGCGTGAGTACTTCTACACGGAGAGCGGCATGCAGGACGGCAAGCCGTACGTCGTCAAGTCGCATGGCTGGCTCAAGCCGGGCATGGCGGTTCTTCACGGAAGCCCCCGTGCGGCCACCGCAGGCGCCTCTGCCTGATGATGCGCACGACGGGCAGGTAGCACGCTCGTCGTGTGTCTGACGCAGTTCCAAGCCCGGCCTTCGCGCCGGGCTTTTTTTTGCGTGCTCGCGACATCCGCACAGAAAAGTTAGAACTTCTTCTATTCATTCAGCCCGACTGAAATCTTAACCTTTCTCCTGCCGACGCCGAGCATTCGTGTGGTGGCCGGTTGTTTCGCCGGGCGCACGCCCTTGCATACAAAGCGCCGCGCGCCGGCTTTCTTTGTGCCTTCGAGATTCGAAGTTCTTCTATATCGATCCGCGGCGTTGCTTTCTACCATTCGCCTCGCAGGATTCAGTCAAGAACTTACGGCCTTTGAAGGCTGCATCGAATCCTGTTTGCCAAGCCGCGTTTTCATTTCGTGATTCATCCACGTGAAACGCATTGGACTGCCGTTGAGTCATCGACGCAGCAACGTCTCATCTCTCTTATAAATCTGTCTCTCTTATGAACAAGAATCGGTATCGTCGTGTCTTTAGCAAACGACTTGGCATGTTGGTGGCCGTCGCGGAAGATGTCGTCAGTCGAGGCAAGACGCCGGGCGAAGGCACGGCTTCCGGTGCTGCCTCCAGTGAAAGTGCGTTCGGCACGGTCTCCGCGATGACCGCGTTCGCCGCCGCCATCCTCGCGACGCAACCCGGCGTGAGCTTCGCGCAGGCGTTGCCGACGGGCGGTCAGGTCACGGCAGGTCAGGCAGCGATCTCGCAGAACAGCAACACGATGACCATCAATCAGGGCAGCCAACGCGCCGTGATCGACTGGAACTCGTTCAATGTCGGCGCCGGCAACACGGTGCAGTTCAACCAGCCGAATGCGCAATCGCAAGCACTGAACCGTGTGACGGGCGGCGGTGCATCGAACATTCAGGGTTCGCTCCTCGCCAACGGTCAGATCCTGATCCAGAACGCCAACGGCGTGCTGTTCGGCAAGGGTTCGGTCGTCAACGTCGGCTCGCTGCTCGCGACGACCAAATCGATCGACGCGAACCAGTTCATGGCGGGCGGCCCGCTGCAACTGAGCTCGACCGGCAAGAACGCGAGCGTCGAGAACGATGGCTCGATTCAGGCGCAAGGCTTTGTGACGCTGGTGGGCGATCAGGTTCGCAACACTGGCTCGATCAACACGGCGCAAGGCGGACAAGTGGTGCTCGCCGCGGGCGACAGCGCGACGGTGGCGCTGCCGAACGGCCAAGGCATCCAGTTGACGCTGACCAACGCGACGGCCAACGCGCTCGTTGAAAACAGCGGCACGATCAACGCGAAGGACGGCTCGGTGCTGTTGACCGCGCGCGGCAGCAACACGCTGCTCAACACGGTGGTGAACCTCGACGGCGTGACGCGCGCAGGCACGGTCGTCGCCGATGCCGGCAACACGGGCGATGTGACGGTCACGGGCAAGGTCGATGCATCGAGCGCAACGGGCGCGGGCGGCACGGTGGTGTTGTCGGGCGACCGCGTGGGCGTGTTCGGCAACGCGACGATCGATGCCAGCGGCGATACGGCAGGCGGCAAGGTCATCATCGGTGGCGACAGTCTGAAGAAGCTCGACGGCACGGCTGCCGCCGGCATGCTGCAAGACGGCGTGACGTTCGCGAACTTCACGCAAGTGGATAGCGGCGCGAGCATCAATGCGGGCTCGGCGCATGGCAATGGCGGTTTCGTCGAAACGTCGGGTCACAGCCTCAGCGTGCAAGGCACGGTGAGCGCAGCGGCGCCGAACGGCAAGGCTGGCGCATGGCTGATCGATCCGACGGACGTGACCATTAGCACGAGCGCAGACTCGAACTACAGCGGCAACGTGTCGAGCGGCTTCAGCGGCGGCTCGAACACGAGCGCGACGGTGAACAACGCCACGATCAGCAATGCGCTGAGCGGGGGCACGAACGTGACGATCGCGACGGCGAGCTCGGGCACGGCGACGGGCAATATCACGCAGGTCGCAGGCGCTGACATCGTGAAGACCGGCAACAATGCCGCGACGCTGAACATGCTCGCCAATGGCAGCATCCAGCTCAACGGCAACATCACGGCCACGGGCAGCGCGCTGAACCTGAACCTGACCGCGGACATGAGCGGTAATCACAATGGTTCAGTGACGATTCAAGGTGCGAATACCGACCTTGATGGCGGCACGCTGACCATCTCTGGCAATACCGTGAACGGCAACGGTATGGCCGGTGTTAATGCTGTGTACCTCGCTGGCAACATCGCCAATATCGGCGGCGGTTCGATCACGGGTGCGGCCAATACGGGTGCCGGTGTCGACTTCGCTGGCAATCTCACGCAGACAGGCGGCACACTAACCGTGACCGGACCTGCCGTGACCTGACCGCCCGTCGGCAACGCCTGCGCGAAGCTCACGCCGGGTTGCGTCGCGAGGATGGCGGCAGCGAACGCGGTCATCGCCGAAACGACGCGCAACACCCCTTCGTTCGGGAAGGATTGAGCAGTCGTGCCTTCGCCCGGCGTCTTGCCTTGACTGACGACATCTTCCGCGACGGCGACCAACATACCGAGTCGTTTGCTAAAGACGCGACGAAACCGATTCTTGTTCATAGGAAAACACAAATGAGAGAGATGAGACGTTCCGCGTTGACCAATCAACGGCGGACCGATGCGCTCAGCGCGATGCACTTGGGAAATTGCAGAAAGGGCTGAGCGCCTCGGCAATCTGGATTCGTTGCCGCCTTTGAAGGCGGCTGGCAAGTCGCGTCTTCTAACGCCGCATCGGCGCGCCCGACTGCCTTACCGAATCCACGAAACGAATGGTAGAAAGCGGCGGGTTTGGGCCATATAGAAGAACTTCGAATCTCGGCGAGCCTTCTGACAGCCGGCGTCGGCCTGCCCGCCGCATAAGGCGCGGCGCGTTCGCCCAGCATGGGCCGAACGCAAATTCCGGAAATGTCCTAGCGGCAAAACTGCCCTGAAGGGCAACCGGCTCGCATTGCGCGGCCGGTCGAACCACGCGCTAGATGTAATGCACGTCGCGCGCCGCGCGCGAGCGGTCCAGCGACAATCCCCGGTCCACCGCGAAGCGATGCAACTCCGCCTCGCGCGAAAAGCCGAGCTGTCTGCATGCCTTGACGCGCCGCGCGCTGATCGTGCTCTTGCCGAGGCTGAAGAGCCGAGCCGTCTCGACGACGCCCATGCCGCATAGCATGAGGCCCGTGACTTCCATTTGCCACCGCGTGAGCGCCGCGAAGCGCCGCAGGTCCGGCTCCGCGTTGAACTGCGCGAGCGCGCACATCGCCACGGGCGATCGATAATGCTTGCCCATCGCCAGGTCGCGCACCGCGTTTACCACGACCGACATTTCTTCGCGCTTGCTCACGATGCCCGCGACATCGCGCTGGGCCAGCGTGCCGACGAGGAACGGATCGTCGAACTCGCTATAGACGAGAACCGGCAGGTGCGGATACTTGACCGAAACGGAAGAGAGAAAACGCCAGCCGTCGAGCGCGCCGCCGGCCGGCATCGAATAGTCGGTGACGATGACGTCGCAATGCTCGCGATTCAGCAGCTCAATCAATTCAGAAGGATAACTAACGGCCCCAATCACTTCGATACCGGCGGTTTCGAGTGCGTTACGCAGTCCGCATACCACGAGGGGATGATCGTCGACGATCGCGACGCTGATCTTTTTTTTCAGCATTATTATGTTCTCCATTCAGACGGCAATTTCGCCGTCGCCTCCAACCAAAACTGACTCGGGCGACGCTTACGCACGCCCCCCGTCACGCGGGCCAAAGCTCGTTCCCGGCTGTCGAGCGATCCAGCCACAAGCCATGTCCGACCGCGAAACGGTACATCTCCCACTCGCCCGAGAAGCCGAGCCGCCTGCATGCTTCGCTGCGCTGCGCGCTAATGGTGTTGACGCGCCGGTCGAGCAGACGGGCCGTTTCGCAGACAGTGAGACCGCAGAGCATGAGACCGGTCACTTCCATCTGACGGCGGGTGAGCGCCATGAATCGCTTGTATTGCGGCAACTCACCGAAGCGTTCCAGCGACGCCCGGGCGATGGGCGACAGATAACGCTCGCCTTGCGCGAGACTGCGCGCCGCGGCAAGCACTTCCTGCATCTCGTCGCGCTTGCTCACGATCCCCGCGACACCCCGCTGCACGAGACTGCCCACAAGGAACGGGTCATCGAACTCCGTATAAACGAGAACCCGCGTCTCCGGGAACTGGCTGGAGACGGAAGCGAGAAAACGCCAGCCGTCGAGCGCCCGGTCGCCGGGCATCGAATAGTCGGTGATGACCACATCGCATGGCTCGTCGCTCAGCAGTTTCAGCAATTGCGCCGGACTCGTGACTGCGCCCAGTACATCGAAGTCCGCGCTCTCCAGTGTCTTCTGAAGTCCGCACAGCACGAGCGGATGATCGTCGACGACGGCGATTTTTGTCTTTCCCATCCTTAACCTCTCCCGACAGGCCGAATGGCCTCCTCATCAACTGACTCGCGCAGTTTTCAACCGTTAGCCCGGCTGGTCGGCGAGCGTCGCAGGAACGCGATAAGCGCGCTCTGCGAGGTCGTCACGGCGATACGATGCAAGCGTCCGTCTATCGACAATGATCCGTGCATCCATGTGGCCGTGACTTGCATTGAACGATAAAGGCGCGGCAATTTCGGTCATATAGAACGATGTCGAAAACCCTGCCCCCTTAAATCGAGCATGCAGACCTTTGGCGCAGCGGGGCTTTCGGAGAGGCAGTGATGCGGCATGCGGATCGCATCGCAAATGCGCGGCCTGCCGTCCATAGAATGAGTTCTAAACGCTTGCGCACGCGGTGTTGCGAAGGTGGCATGCCCGATGGTTAATCATCGTTATGCCGGGCATGGAACGCGATTCAGGCGGGCAGCGACGGTTCGGTTTCGACGCTGCTCTGCATGCGCCAGTGGTCGAGCCAGTCGATGAGCTTGGCGGGCGGCAGCGGCCGGCTCAGGTGAAAGCCTTGCGCGAGGTCGCAGCCGAGCGCGCGCAGGCACTGCATCGTCGCTTCGTTTTCGACGCCTTCCGCGACCACTTTCAGCCCCATGTTATGCCCGAGGTCGATGGTCGATCGCACGATGGTCTCGTCGTCCTTGTGATGCGTCATGCCCATCACGAACGACTTGTCGATCTTCAGCTCGTCCACGGGCATGCGCTTCAGATACGACAGCGACGAATAGCCGGTGCCGAAGTCGTCGATGGACAGACGAATGCCGAGCGCGTGCAGACGGTCGAGCGTCTCGATGGCGTGATTCGGATCGTCCATGATGGCGCTTTCGGTGATTTCGACGCGTATCCACTGCGGCGCCACGCCGTGCCGGTCAAGCAGGCTCTGGAACGTCTCCGGCAGCGTCGACTGGATCAACTCGCGCGCCGAGACGTTGACGGACACGGCGAGCTCGATACCTTGCGCCTGCCACGCCGCGCACTGCGCGATCGCCTTGTTCGCGACCCAGCGCGACACGGTCTTGATATAGCCGGTCTGCTCCGCGAACGGAATGAACTGGTCCGGCGCGATGAACCCGCGCGTCGGATGATCCCAGCGCACCAGCGCCTCGACATATTTCACGCGATGCGTCGCCAGATCGATCTTCGGCTGATAGTAGAGCGTCAGCTGATCGTGCTCGACGGCCTGCCGCAGTTCGCTCATCAACGATAGGCGTTCGGCGCTGTTCTCGTCGTGCCGCTCGTCGTAGAGCGCATAGCCGAGGTTCGCGCGCTTGGCCACGTACATCGCGATATCGGCGCGGCGCAAGAGCACGTTCATGTCGCTGCCGTTGTCCGGGAACGCGACGATGCCGATGCTCGCGCCCACGTCGACGAGCTGGCCTTCGATCATGATCGGCTCTTCGAGCGCGCGAAGCATGCGCGCGGCGATCACGCGCGCCGCCGGCAGATCGTCGGCGGGCAGCAGCACGGCGAACTCGTCGCCGCCCAGACGCGCGACCGTATCCGCCGGACGCTGCAATGAGGCGCGCAGGCGCTTCGCGACTTCGCGCAGCAGCATGTCGCCGATAGGATGCCCGAGCGTGTCGTTCACGAGCTTGAAGCGGTCGAGGTCCATCATCATCACGGACAACGCGCGGCTTTCTACGCGCGCCGCCACGATCGCCTCTTGCAGCCGGTCGTTGAAGAGCGCGCGATTCGGCAGGCCGGTGAGACGGTCCATGTAGGCGAGTTCGGTGATGCGGCGCTCGCGCTCGACAATGCCTTCCTGCATTTGATTGAACGCGCTCGCCAGTTCGCCAATTTCATCCTGATGGCGCACGTCGATCGCCGCGCTGTAATCGCCGTGTCCGACGCGCCGCGAGAACTGCGCGAGCGCCGCGAGCGGACGCGTGACCGAGCGCGCCATTAGCATGCTGCCCGCAATCGACACGATCACGCCCAGCATGGTGATCAGCAACAGCGCCGATTGCAGTCGATGAAACGGCGCGAGCGCCTGACTGAGCGAACGTTCCAGCAACACCGCGACGGTCTCGCCTTCAGAGTGCAGATGAAGCACGCGCGTCGCGTAGCCATCCTCGGCGAGCTGCGCCTGATTCTTGAGGCGCGCCCGCGCCGCTTCAGGCAGCGAACTCGCGAGCACGCCCCAGGCGCCGCGTTTGTCGACGGTCAGGAACGACACATCGAGCGATGTCAGCGAACTCATTTCGCGGGCGAGCGCGTCGTCGATCGCGAAGCCCATCACGACCCACGCGATCACGATAGGCGCCTTCACCGGCACCGCGACGAGCTGATACGCCTTGCCGCCGATCATGCCGAAGGACGACGCGTCGCCCTTTTGCGCCACCGTCTTGATGAGATGCGGGAACGGGAACGCCGCGCCCTGATGCGCCGCGCCGCCGCTGTCGGCAACGAGCGTGCCGTCGAGATCGACGAGCATCACGATATCCGCGTGAATGCGGTCGCCGTGATTCTGCAACGCGGAAGCGACCGTCTTGCTGTCGTGCGTCGCGACCGCCTCGCGAAAACCGAAGTCGGACGCCGCGACGCTCGCCGCCTGCGTCAACTGCTGGCTGTTGCCGCGCAGCACTTGCCCGAAGACGCGCTCGGCCACCGACAACTGTTCCTCGGCGTTCTGGTGCGCGTTCTTCAGAATCACCGAATTGATGACGACGTACGCCGCCGCCTGCGCGACGAGCATCAGCAACACGAACACCAGCGCGATGCGCGCCCGCAGGCTGTGCAGGCGCATGCTATTCGGCGGCCTTCAGTTGCAGTGAGAACTTCGCCGTCGCGTCGGAAACCGCGCTCAACTTCTGCGTGGGCTGCGCGTTCGCATCGGCCTGGCGGAAATGCCACGCGGTCAGCTTGTATGCATCGGCCGGCAGGTTGTCGATGGTGGCTGCGCCTTTCGCGTCGGTCTTCGCGAAATACGGCGTCTCGACGATTAGCAAATACGCGACCATCGCATCGTGGATATTGCAGCCCATCACGACGAGGCCGGGTTTGTCGAACACGACCGGCGCGCCCGGAATGCCGTGGTACAGGTTCAACTCGAAGCGCTTGGCCGGCGAGAACGAATACACGTCGTGCTCGATGTTGTCCTTGTTCGGAAACGTGACCGATGCGCCCGTCTGCACCACGGACACGAGCGGCACGAAGCGGCGCTTCACCTGATCGATGACCGCGCTGGCCGGTTTCGTCGCGGGCAGCTTGCCGCTTGCCGGCACCGCATACACGATGGCGTCCGGCACGGGCGCGCCCGCCTGATCGACGACTTGCACGTGAACGCTCGCCGCGTGCGCGCAGGCCGCGATGAGCGCCATCGCCGACAGCAGGGAAGAGATAACGAAGCGGGGTGTCATTCGCGGTCCTGTACGTCGCGGTACATGGGCGCCAGTTTCGCGAGCAGCTTGTTCTGCGCGTGAAACGGCACGCCGTTCTTGTCCATCGCGGCCTGCAAGTCTTCGACGAGCGCGTCGAACGCGGCGCGGTCGATGTTTTGGCCTTCGTGCGTGCGCCGCATCGGGCGGCCGGTGTATTCGCACGGGCCGCCGAGCAGCACGCAGAACTGCTCGACGAGCTTGGTCTTGATGCGCTTGATGGGCGCGTTCTCGAAGTAAGGCGCGGTGCGCGGATCGGCGAGCACGTTGTCGTACAGATCATCGACGATTCGCGTGAGTCCGGCCTGTTCCCCGAACTGGCGATAGAGCATGTCGTCGCCGGCCTGAGCGGTGCCACTGAGAGCTGCGAACGCGCACGCGGCGAGCGCGGCATGGCGAAGGATCATCGTCGTCCTCATCAGAACCCCGCCTGCAAGGAAACGTACGGCCCGCGCTGATTCCTGATCGTCGCGATATCGCCGAGCGCGACATACGCCGCCGTCAGTGAGATGTGCTTGTTCGGCGCCCACGCAATGAACGCGTCGTACGCGTCCTGCTCCCGCGCAAACGAGAGATTGTTCGGCTTCATGCGGTATTCGCCGCCAATGGCGATCTTCTTCGTCAGCAGATACGCCACCGACGATTCGAATTCCGGGTGATACGCATTCGACTTGTCGCCGCCGAAGCCCAGCAGGCCGAACTGGTTCGCCTTGGTGAAGCGCAACGTGCCGTTGAGCAGCAGGCTTTGCGCGAGCAGCAGCTTGGTCGCCGAGAGATAGAAGTCGGTTCCCGAATTGCTCGCCGCGCCGATCGCCTTCAGCACGCCGCCCTCTTCGTTGTGCTTGAACTGCACGCCGGCCGCGATCTGCGGCAGCCACGTGTCCTGATCGAGCACGGCGTCGCCGAGCAGGCGCACTTTCACGCCGAAGATGTTCTGGTTGAAGGTGTAGTTCTCGCCCAAGCCGAGCTTCGCGCCGGCTTCGCGCGTGTCGAACCGCTGACGCGCGAGCGACAGTTCCACGCGGTTCGCCACGCCGACCGTGAGGCCCCACGTGCCGAGCGCGTAGTCCTGCGTGTGGAGATACGTGCCGTGAACGTTCGCGCCGAGTTGGCGCGCGGTGCCGTAGCCGCCGATGACGGCCCACGGCGCGAGGCCGCCGCCGGCCGCGCCTTCGACTTGCGATACGCCGCCCGTCAGCAGCAGCTTGCCGCCCGTGAGCGGCACGTTCGGCGCTTCCGGCGCGTCGTCGGCGCGCGCTGGCGGCGAAAGGGTCGCGAGGCCGGCGCATGCGCACGCGATGGCGCAGGCAAGGCCCGCAGTCTTGCGGATGAATGGCATTGCGTGGATGAGCTCGTGAGACGGGTTCGTCAGAATCCCGTCGGCCGCGCGGGGAATGCCGCGTGCAAAGCGCGGCGAGCCTCGGCGTCTGGGCGGCACTTACCCGTGCGGGGGCGCCTTTCATCCACAGGTATACGGCGGTGCTGGGCGAAACTTGATAGACGCGGCAGGACGCTAGGGCTTCGGAATCCGGATACGGCTGATCATGAGCGAGCCGGAGAGCGCGTAGACCAGCACGAGCGGATGCAGCGTGAAGCCCGCAATGCGCCATTCGCCGAACCACATGTTCGGCCCGAGCGCGCCGGACCAGGCGGCCACCGCAAGCATCAGCACGATGGCGAACGATGTCGGGATGGGCGTGCCCTCGAAGTGCGTGACCTTGCCGCTGCCGCCCGACATTTCCTCTGTGGTCACGTTGTAGCGCGCGAGCCGTGACACGCCGCAAGCAACGAAGTACGCCAGCACCACGCGGTCGTACAGCCCGCGCATGCCGAATCCATAGCCGATGATGGCGGGCGCGACGCCGAACGAGATCACGTCCGCGAGCGAATCCAGTTCCTTGCCGAGGAGCGACGCCTTCTGACGCCAGCGCGCGATGCGGCCGTCGAGCACATCGAACACGAGCGCCGCGAACACCAGCGCGCACGCGAGATAGATGTGCAGGACTTCCGCGTCGTCGATGTAGCTCATCGTCGAGAAGAGCGCGCCCGTGCCGCAGATCGCGTTACCCAGCGTGAACCAGTCGGCCAGGTGGAAATCCCGGATCATCGAAAAACGTTTCATGCCTTTCTGTCTTTGCTGTATGTCGGTCATTTGCGTCGCGGAAAGCCTCGGAGTCGGGTCAAGTCTATCATCGCGCCCTCTTTCGGACGCGCCGGCTCAACGTGAACGTGAACGTACAGGTTTGCGCTATAATCCGCGGCAAGTCTCCCATTCCGGGCGCTCGCCGTCATGTCTTCCAGCAAACCCGCGCTGCTCACCATTCGCGACGCCGCCGAGCGTCTGAACGTCACGCCTCGCACGCTCAAGTACTACGAGGAGCGCGGCCTCGTCGCGCCGAGCCGTAGCGTTGGACGTTACCGGCTTTACAGCGAGCAGGACCTCGAACGGTTCGCGCGCATTCTGCGGCTTCGCGCGCTCGGCTTCTCGCTGCAAGGCATCGTCGAATTGCTGAAGCGGCCGGTCGAACCCATGGGCGACGGACGCAAAGGCTATTCCAGCGAATCGCTGCGCGAAATCGAAGCGGCGCTCGCGCAGCAGGTGGATGCGCTCGACGCGCGCATCGCCGGGGTCCGGCGCGAGCTGAAAGAGGCGCAGGCCGTGCGCGCCGAACTGAGCGATGACCTCGACTACATCCGGCGGCGCATCGCCGGCGAAAAACAGGAAACGCTCTTTCAGGAAAGGCTGGCTGCGCGGCAGCGGCGCAAGACCGAGGGCAGCGAGGGCAGCGAGGACGCCGCCGAATGACCGCCGTGCCGCTTGCGCGAAGCTCGTTCGCGTCGCGCCTTCTCGACGACGCCTTTCCGTGGGCGATTGCGCTCGCCACCGGCCTCGACTACTTCGACAACGCGGTCTTTTCGTTCTTCACGAGCTATATCGCGGGCGGCATCAACGCATCGGCAGACGAACTCGTGTGGGCATCGAGCGCGTATGCCGTCGCCTCGGTTCTTGGCATTCTCCAGCAACAATGGTGGATCGAGCGGCTCGGCTACCGGCGCTACGTCGGCGGATGCCTGCTGCTGTTCGCGGCGGGCGCGGTGGCGGCAGCCGCGTCGGAATCGTCGCTGGAACTGGCGTTCGCCCGTGGATTTCAGGGCTACTTCATCGGCCCGATGATGAGCGCGTGCCGCATCCTCATCCAGACGCAGATCACGTCGCAACGGCGAGCGACTGCGGTGCGTTACTTCCTTCTCATGATCCTGCTTGGCAGCGGACTCGCGCCGCTGATCGGCGGATATGTCGTCGCGTGGCTCGGCTGGCGCGCGCTTTTCGCATGCGGCGCGGCGGGCGGCGTCGCGATGGGCGTGTTCGCGTTGCTCGCGGTGCCGCATACGGGCCACGTAGAGCGCGAGCAGCGCGGCGAGGCGCACTTCTGGCCGTACATCACCTTCGCGTTCGCGCAGGGCGCGTTGCAGATCGTGATGCAGCAAGTGCGCTTCGAGTTGTTCAGCACATCGCCCGAACTCATCGTGCTCACAGTCGCCGGGGTGCTGTCGCTCGGCTGGTTCGTGTGGCATCAGTGGCATCATCCGCAGCCGCTGCTTCGGCTGCATGCGCTGCGCGAGAAGTCCTTCCGTGCGGGCATCGCGCTGTACATCGCGTTCTATTACGTCAGCAACGCGATGAGTTATCTCGTGTCGCGCTTTCTCGAAGGCGGCCTGCGCTATCCGGTGGAAAACGCCGGGCGGCTCGTCGGGCTTTCGTCGCTGTTCTCGGTCGTGATGGCGTTCGTCTATTTCCGCTTTTCCGCGCGCATCACGCACAAGAAATGGATGATCGTGCCGGGCTTTCTGCTAGCGGCGTTCGTCGGGTTGTGGATGTCGAGCATGCCGCCCGATGTCAGCATGCAGTGGCTCGTCGCGCCGCTTGTGCTGCGCGGCCTGTTGCTGCTTTTCATCGCGCTGCCGGTGGCGAACGTCACCTTTCGCCTCTTCGCGATCGAGGAATTCAACCACGGCTACCGCTTCAAGAATATCGTCAAGCAACTGACGTATTCGTTCTCGACCGCGACCATGATCATTCTGGAGCAGCATCGCATGGCCGTGCACGAGTCGCGGCTCGCGGAATCCGTGAGCGCATTCAATCCGCTGTTCCAGAACACGTACGAGAAATTGACTGGCGGTTTCGCGGCGCTCGGCTACGGCGCTGAGCAGGCGAAGAGCCTGGCGCTCGCGGAAGTGGGACGCATCGTCACGCAACAGGCGAGCTTTCTGAGTTCGCTCGATGGCTTCTATTTTCTGATCGGCGTTGCGCTCTGCGCGAGCGTGCTCGCCGTGTGGCAAAAGCAGATCGATTGATCGCTCGCATCGGCTATTCGGCGGCCTCGCCGCCGTGAAACACGCGCGCGCCGGCGACGGCTTCGCGCGGCATCATCCGCGTATTGATGCCCATGACCGGGCGATTCACGTCCACGGCGCGCCAGTGCGTGAGGCACCCGCACTGCGTGCAGCGATGAAACTGCAGCCGGCGCGGGCCCCACATGTAGATGTCGGTCGGGCCGCAATCGGGCGCGAAGCGGACAGCCGGCAACGGGTAATACGCCCATCGCGCGCCGTAGCGGCGGCAGAGCGAACACTGGCATTCGTTGATTTCGGCGGGCGGAGCGTCGAGTGTGAATCGGATGGCGCCGCAATGACAGGAAGCGTCGATCATGGCAAGGGAGCAGCGGTTGAAAGTTGCGCTTCGATCGCGGCTTTGTCGATCACGGACCAGACCTGCGCGATCTTGCGCTCCCGAAACTCGTAGAACACGTTCTCCGCGAACGAAACGCGCCTGCCGTCGATGCGCAGGCCCATGAAGTCATGCTTCGGCGTGCAGTCGAACCACAAGCGGCTCGCGACGAAAGGCGGATCGGCGGCGAGCAGGCGGATATCGAAGCGAAGATCGGAAATCTGCGCGAAGTCGCGTTCGAGCATCGCCCGATAGCCGGCGAGCCCGATGGACTGGCCGTTGTGGATCACGTCATCGTGAACGAACGCGCCGAGCATCGGCCAGTTCTGCTCGTTCAGGCACGCGATGTAGTCGCGGTATATCTCTGCCAGGCCGCTGCGTTCCGTTTGCATTGCAAAAGCCTCATCGCGGTGATGAAACGCGCGCACCGCTCCGATCAGTTGAAGCGGTGCGCCCACACGCGGCGCGTTTAGCCTTCTATCTTCGACATGACGGCCGTCGTCGGATCGTATCGATAGCCCTTCTGCGCAAGCTGCTGCGCGATCTTTTCGCCGATCACTTTCTGCTGCGCCTCGCGGAACACGAGTTCGTGATCCGGCTTCAGGCGCTCCAGTTCCGTTGAGAGCCGGCGCAACAACGCGACCTCGCCGGTGCTGCGCGCGTCGATGAAGAGGATCTTCTCGTTCGCCACGTCGAGCCGCTGCTTCAGGTCGCGCGCATACGTGACCCATTGCTCTGCGTTGCCGCGAAGCTCGTCATAGGCCTTCGAATGCGTCTGCGCCTGCGCGGAGATGCGGCGCTGCAATGCCGCGATTTCCTCTTCCTTGGCCGCGCCCGCCGTCTGCAACGCGATCTTGTGGTCGCGCAGTTCGTCGCGCATGGCGGCCTCGCTCTTCTCGCGCTCGGCAAGCTGCTGCGTGAGCGACGCCGCGTGCTGCTGCGCTTCGTCGGCGCGGGCGACGGCGGCGGCGGCTTCCTGCGTGACGCGCGCCAGTTCGCTTTGCGCGACGTGCTTCTCCTGCGTGATCTCGTCGATGCGGGCGCGTGCTTCGTCCAGTTCACGCGTGGCCTGCTGCAACGCTTCCTGCGCCGTGGATGCCTGCGCGCTCTGCGCCGCGCTCGTCTCGCGCTCTCTCGACAAGTCGGATTCCAGCGCCGCGATGCGCGCGTGGCTGTCGTTGATCTGGGCGCGAGCTTCGTCCAGTTCGCGCGTGGCCTGCTGCAACGCTTCCTGCGCCGTGGATGCCGCTGCGCTGTGCTGCGCCCTCGCCTCGCGCTCTGCCATCAGTTCGGACTCCAGCGCCGCGATGCGGTTCTGGCTCTCGTCGATACTGGCGCGCGCTTCGTCCAGTTCGCGAGTCGCGTGCTGCAACGCTTCGTGCGCGACCGATGCCGCCGCGCTTGCCTCGCGCTGTGCCGCGAGTTCCGACTCCAGCGCCGACATGCGCGTCTGGTTCTCGTCAATCTTCGCGCGTGCTTCGTCGAGTTCACGCGTCGCGCGCTGCAATGCTTCGTCGCGGGCCGAGGCTTCCGCTTCTCGCGCCGCGCCGGCTTCGCGTTCGCTGGCGAGCGCGTGACGCGCCGCGTCCAGTTCCGCTTCGAGCGCGGCGATGCGCGCGGCGCCTTCGTTCGCCTGCGCGGTCGCGGTCTCGGCGCGCGCCGACGCCGTGCCGGCCTCCTGCGACAGACGCTCGACTTCCTGCGAGCTCGCCGCGTGATGCTGCCGCGCTTCGTCGCGCTCGTGAGCGATACGCGCAAGCTCTTCGTTCTTGTTCGCGAGGTCGGCGCTCACGGCTTCGCGCGCCTTGCGCTCCTCGTCGAGCGACAGTCGCGCCGTGCTCAGTTCGGCGTCCTGCGCGGACACGCGCTGCGCGAGTTCGCCGGCGCGCGCTTCGGCGGCCTCGGCGCGCTCGTTCGCGGCATTGTGTTGATTCTGCAGACGCGCGACCGCTTCTTCCGATGCCCGCAGCGCGTGCATTAGCTCTTCCAGCTGCCGGCGGCTGTTCGCCGCGTCGCCCTCGGTCTGCTGGTAGACGGCGAGCGCCTCGTCACGCTCGGCAAGCGCCGTCTGGAGGCGTTGCCCGAGCATGTCGGCACGGTGCGCGCCCGCGCTATGCGCCTCGTCCCACGATGCTTGTCTCAGCCGATGCGCCGCGCTCATCAGCGCGTCGGCCAGTTCCTGCGGCATCTCGGCCGAAGGCTGCGCGGCCGGCGGCGCGGGCTGCCGGGCGTCGCGCCAGCGTTCGAGCGCGGCGGCAATGGATACGATGGAACCGCGACGCAGTTCCGACCAGACCGTCACGGGCGATACCGGACGACCGGCGTCGGTCAGGCGTTGAACGGTCGAGAAAATCTCTTCATCGGTGATGTTGTCTGCTTCTGTGAACATAGGCGCCTCGAATTACAGGCATCGGGCAACGACTTGCCAGACGAAAGATAGGATTATCCAACAACTTGGCGCTCGCGCCCCGCTTTCGTCGGATGAAGCACCGCTTCAATCCGGCTCCTGCGTGAGAAGGCGCGACCGCGCGGCCTGAATCGACTGATGCAGCTTCGCTTCGAGCGTCTCGCGCGGCGGCAGCACCGTCAGATATTCCGCGACGTGAATGCCGCTTTTGTTCAATTCCAGCAGCTCGATCTGCTCCTGCTTTTTGCCCGCGCACAGAATGATGCCGAGCGGCGGCAACTCGTCCGGTTCCTGCTCGTGCTTCGCGAGCCAGCGCAGATAGAGTTCCATCTGGCTCTTGTATTCTGCCTTGAACGCGCCGAGCTTCAGTTCAATGGCGACGAGGCGCTTGAGCTTGCGGTTGTAGAACAGCAGGTCGATGTAGAAGTCGTCGTCGTCGATCTGGAGGCGCTTCTGACGCGCGACGAACGTGAAGCCCGCGCCGAGTTCCAGAAGGAACTGTTCCATCTCGCGGAGAATCGCGTCTTCGAGGTCTTTTTCGAGGTAATGGTCGTTCAGCCCGAGAAAGTCGAGCACGTACGGGTCTTTTAGAAGCGCCGCCGGTTCCATGCGCCCTTCGTCGCGCATCGCGGCAATGTCATGCGCAATGGCGGCTTCGGGCTGGCGCGAAATGGCGCTGCGCTCGAACAGCATCGAATTGATGCGCTCCTGCATTTGCCGCGACGACCACCGCTCGACGCGCGCAAGCTCGATGTAGAAATCGCGCTTGAGCGGATCGTCGATATAGATCAGGGTCTTGAGATGCGTCCAGCTCAATTGTCTCCGCACTGCGGAGACACTCTGCTCGTCCGGGAAAATCTCCGCGAGCCGCATGCAGTGCCGCAGTTGCTTTTCGCTCCAGCCGCGTCCGTAGCGGGCGCCGAGTTCGCGCGCGAGCGTCGCGACCACTTGCCGGCCATATTCGGCGCGCGTGCCGCGCAGCACTTCGGTGCGTACCCGGCTGCCGATCTGCCAGTAGAGCAGCGTGAGTTCGGCGTTGACGGCGGCCGCCGCGCGTTCGCGGGCGGCATCGATCAGCCGGCGGACTTCGTCGAGAAGCGAAGAAGGAATGAGGTCGCTCATAGGGTGAGGGTCGGAATCGGCGATCTGGCGCAGCACCGCGCTGGCCGATTGTCTCCGCGGCGCGGAGACAATCCGGCTGCAATCCGGCTGCAATCCGGCCGGAATCCCGCTGCAATCCGGCCGCGCGCCAGTGGCGATCGTAGCGCAAGCCGCGCCACGCGGCTTTTGCCCCTCAGAACCCCGCCGACGCCCCCGGCGCCGAGCCGATGTCGCGCCACGACGAACGCGTCGTGCCGCCGCCGGCCGCGCGATTCAGAATGGCGCGCGTGCCCGGCGTGACCGGCATGGCCGCGAGCTGCGAAAGCTCGACCCAGCGTACTTCGTCGATGCCTGCGCGATAGTTCGCATGCGGACGGGCGTCGGCCGGAATCGCCACGCGATAGACGTGATGCACGTGGTGCGCCGACACGTGCTGCCACAGAAACGCCGCTGCGCTTGCCTCCGCGCCGGTCTCCTCGTAGAGCTCCCTGATGGCCGCGCTCATCGCCAGCTCGCCGTGACCGACTTCGCCGCCCGGCAGAAACCACGGACCGCCCCGTTCCTTCACCAGCAGCACTGCATGTTGGCGAACCAGCAACACCGTCGCCCGAACCCTCATGTCCCCATCTCCAAATGATTGCCGCGTCGCCCCGTTCGCGCGGCTGCCTCGTCAGCATTGCGGCCGCTGACGGTCATTTCGTTGTAACGCATAACCGACGCGCCGCGCAATCGGTTATACCGCTTTTTTCGGCAGATGTTTAACGGGCTTGAGGGGCTATCGACCGGGGAAAGCGCTCATGCGACAACGCTCGCCGCGTCTAGGTACGGCGTCACGTTGGTCATCGCGCGATCCACGTAGGCGTCCTTTTCGCCCACCGGAGCGACATAGTGGAGCGCGCTCTGCGCCGCATCGACGCCCGCGAGCCGCGCAATGACCCACGCCGCCAGATACTGGGATGCAAGGCAGCCGCCCGCCGTCGCGACATTGCCGCGCGCGAAGAACGGCTGCTCCAGGATCGCGACGCCCGCTTCCTGCACCCACGGCTTCGTCGTGAGATCGGTGCACGCCGGGACGCCTTGCAGCAAGCCGAGCTTTGCGAGCACGAGCGTGCCCGAGCACTGCGCGCCCACGAGCTGCCGCGCGGGATCGAGCGCGAGCCGCGCCATCAGGCTCGCGTCGGCGACGACTTCGCGCGTCAGCATGCCGCTGCCCACGATGACCGCATCGGCAGCGGCCGCGTCTTCCAGCGATGCCTGCGCCTTCAGCACGACGCCGTTCATCGAGCGCACTTCCGCCGACGGGCTCGCGATCGACACGGTCCAGTCCGGCTTCTTGACGCGATTGAGTATGCCGAGCGCGATCAGCGAGTCGAGTTCGTTGAAGCCTTCGAAGGTGAGAATGGCGATGTGCATGGCGGCTAGGGATCGGCGTTAGGGACTTCGCATGCTAAAGCCACGAGCGGACGCAGGCAACCGGGGCTTCCGGGGCCGGGTCTCTATTAGTACATCGAGCCTTTCTGCCACCGTCCATTCTTCCGACGAAGCTTTCGCATTATCGTTCTTTTAAGCGTTCGAACAAAACCGGCTTTATTGCGAAATAGTCGACTCGATTAATACGCGAGTCATAAGAACATGCAATTCACGTTCGATTCATTAGATGGATACGGCGTCCGTATAAACACCGACTCTAAGACGCTTGCATTAGTAACCCGAATTAACTAGCTGCGAGCGTTCTTCTATATTCCTCAGGCAATTTGATTCGCCGTCCGATATACCCGCAGGCCGGAGTGTGGGGTTCCGCGCATACCCGTGAAATGCAGACTGATACGGTTGCGTCACGCGCAATTTCTCTCAAGCGCACACGGAACATTCATCTGTCTTCCTTAGAAACTCACTCGGAGCATCCCGCTGCAGAAGTCCGCCGTCTCTGTCTGAACCGACCATAAGCGCCCGGAACTGCTGAATATGATTGCCAGAACTAAAACGTCCGACGAAGCCGCTACCGAAACCGACGACGAGATTCCTTTTGCCTCTTTAATCGACACGGTGATCAATCACCGCGTGCTGATCACGGTGGTCGTGCTTTTCGCGTTGTTGCTCGGCGCGGCTTACGCGTATCTGAGCCCGCCCATCTATCGATCCGCGATTCTGATCAAGGTCGAAGACAACAAGGACGTATCGAATTCGCGCCCCGGCGATCCGCTGAGCAACATGCTGCCGACGCTCGACGATCGCTCCTCGGCGGAAGGCGAAATGCAGGTGCTCGGCTCGAAGCTCGTGGTCTCGCGGGCGGTCGACGCGCTCAAGCTGTACATCAGCGCCGAGCCGCGGCGCTTGCCGATTTTCGGCAACCGCTTCTCGCATCACAACGGCGAGTTGTCGGAGCCGGGCCTCTTCGGCTTCGGCGATTACGCGTGGGGCGACGAATCCATCACCGTGCCCGACCTCGACGTGCCGCGCCAGCTCGAAGGCAGCAAGTTCACGCTGACGGCGCGCAAGGACGGACAGTACGAGTTGAGCAATCCCGCGCTCGGCACGCCGGTCATCGGCACCGTGGGCGAAGTGTTGCTCGTGCAGACGCCGAAAGGACCGGTGCGCCTGCTCGTCACGGCGCTGCGGGGCAATCCGGGCGTCGGCTTCGAGGTCGTGCACTACTCGCGTCAGCTGACCATCGACGCGATCCAGAGTCAGATGAAGATCAGCGAGCAGGGTAATAAATCGAGCGTGCTGAAGGCGACGCTCGAAAGCGCCGACGCCGTGCAGGTGGCCGCGACCATCAACGAGATCGGCCGGCAGTACGTGCGGCTCAATGGCGACCGCAAGGCCGTCATCGCGGAGAATTCGCTGACTTACCTGCAACGCCAGTTGCCGGTGCTCAAGCGTCAGATGGAAGACGCGGAGAACGCGTACAACACTTACCGCGACAGGAATTCGCTGCTCGATACGGATGAAGCGAACCGCCTGCTGCTCAAGCAGACCGCCGACACCAGCGCGCAGCTCCTCACCTTGCGCCATTCGCGCGACGAGCTCTCCACGACGTTTTCGAGCGCGCACCCGCGAATCGTCGCGATCGACAAGCAGATCGCCGCGACCGAGCAGTTTCTCTCGAAGCTGAACGACCGCACGCGTTCCATGCCGATGGAAGAGCAAGGCGCGCTGCGCCTCCTGCGCAACGTCCGGGTGAGCACCGACCTCTACACGGCGTTGCGCAACAACATCGAAGAGATGATGCTCATCAAGGCAGGCAAGGCCGCGTCGGTTCAATTGATCGACACGGCGGACGTGCCCGAACTGCCGGTCAAGCCGATCAAATGGCTCGCGTTCGCCGTCGCGCTCGCGCTCGGCCTCTTTGCCGCCGTGGGCCTCGCGATGCTGCTCGACCGCATCTTCCGCGGCGTCACGGATACGCAGGAGATCGAAGTCGAAACCGGTCTGAGCGTATTCGCGACGATTCCGCAGAGCGCGCGTCAGCCAGCGCTCTCCAGCGTCGTGAACGGCACGTCGCCGCGTCAGGCGGTGCTCGCCGCTCAGTTCCCGAAGGACCCGACGGTCGAAGCGCTGCGCATTCTGCGCTCGGCGCTCCAGTTCTCGCTGGTCGGCGCGCGCAACAACGTCGTCATGATCGCCGGGCCGCTGCCGGGCGTCGGCAAGTCGTTCTTGTCCGCGAATCTCGCCACGGTGCTCGCATCGGGCGGCACGCGCGTGCTGCTGATCGATGCCGACTTGCGCAAAGGCTATCTGCATCGGCAGTTCGGCATTCAGCCGGGCCCGGGGCTCGCGAACATCCTGCTCGGCACGCATACCTTCGAAGGCTCGGTGCAACGCAACGTGCTGCCCAATCTCGATGTGCTGCAAGGCGGACCGTATCCGGCGAGCCCGGCCGAGCTGCTGTTGAACTCGAAGTATCGCGAGGTGATCGCAGAAGCGTCGCGAAGCTACGACATCGTGCTGGTGGACGCCGCGGCCGTGCTCGCCGTGTCGGACGCAGGCGCGATCGCTCCGGCGGCCGGCACCATCTTCCTCGTTTCGCTGTATGGACGCACGCGCGTCGGCGAAATCAAGGAGGCGATGAAGCGGCTGAACCAGACGGGCGCGCGCGTGACCGGCGTGCTGCTCAACGGCGTCTCGCTGCATACGGCGAACAAGGCGCTCGCGGGCCGCTACGGCAGCAGCGCCTATGTGGCGCACAACTACGAGTCCGCACCCGAATAAGCTCGCCCGGTCCCGCGCCGTGGGGCCGCAGCAGACGAACCGCCAGGCACCATCCGACCCCACGCGTTGCTTAGAGACTGGAGAAACCGTCATGCGTTCGCTTACTGACCAGAAGATCGCCGTGATCGGGCTCGGCTATGTCGGCCTGCCCCTCGCCGTCGAGTTCAGCAAGCATCATGAAGTCGTGGGCTTCGACGTGAACCGCCATCGCATCGACTCGCTGCGCGAAGGCCACGACGCGACCCTCGAAGTCCCCGACGACGAACTGCGCGCCGCAAAATCGCTCGTCTTCGCCGACGATCCCGCAGCGCTCAAGGACTGCACCGTTTTCATCGCCACGGTGCCGACGCCGATCGACCGGCACAAGCGCCCCGATCTCGGCATGCTGCTGCGCGCGAGCGAAACCATCGGCTCGGCGCTGAAACCCGGCGATGTCGTGATCTACGAATCGACCGTGTATCCGGGCGTCACGGAAGAAGAATGCGTGCCCGTGCTCGAACGCGTGTCGGGCCTGCGCTTCAACGTGGACTTCTTCGCCGGCTACAGTCCTGAGCGCATCAATCCGGGCGACAAGCTGCATCGCCTGCCCGACATCAAGAAGGTGACCTCCGGCTCGACGCCCGAAGTCGCGGACGCGGTGGACGAGTTGTATCGGCAGATCATCACCGCGGGCACGCACAAGGCGGGCAGCATTCGCGTGGCGGAAGCGGCGAAGGCCATCGAGAACACGCAACGCGATGTGAACATCGCGCTCGTGAACGAGCTGTCGATCATCTTCAACAAGATGGGCATCGACACCGAAGCCGTGCTCCTTGCGGCCGGCACCAAGTGGAACTTCCTCAACTTCAGGCCGGGGCTCGTCGGCGGCCACTGCATCGGCGTCGATCCCTATTATCTGACGCACATGGCGCAATCCATCGGCTACAACCCCGAGATCATTCTCGCGGGGCGGCGCCTGAACGACAGCATGGGCACCTACGCGGTCTCGCAACTCGTGAAGGCGATGACCCGGGCGCGTATCTACATTCCCGGCGCGCGCGTGCTGGTGATGGGCCTCGCGTTCAAGGAGAACTGCCCGGACATGCGCAACTCGCGCGTGGTGGATATCGTCACGGAGCTGCAGCAATACGGCACGAACGTCGATGTCTACGATCCGTGGATCTCGCGCGAAGACGCGTATCACGAGTACGGCATTCAGCCCATCGAGGAACCTTCGAAAGGCGCGTACGACGCGATCATCGTGGCGGTATCGCATCGTCAGTTCGCGGAGATGGGCGCTGACGCGCTGCATGCGCTCGGCAAGGACCAGCATGTGGTGTACGACCTGAAATACGTGCTTCCGGCCGACGCCAGCGACCTGCGTCTGTGACGCCTTCACAGAGAACGACCATGCCCGACTCCGACCTTGACCTCGACCGATACGAATCCGTATGCGAAGCGTTGCGCAAGAAGCCGCAGACGTGGCTTGTCACCGGAGTGGCCGGTTTCATCGGCTCGAACCTGCTCGAAGCCTTGCTGGCGCTCGATCAACGCGTGGTCGGCCTCGACAACTTCGCGACCGGGCACCGGCGCAATCTGGACGAAGTGCGCAGCCTCGTCGACGAGCGGCAGTGGCAGCGCTTTCGCTTCATCGAAGGCGATATCCGCCATCCCGGCGATTGCAAGGCGGCGCTCGAAGGCGTGGATCATGTGCTGCACGAAGCGGCGCTCGGTTCCGTGCCGCGTTCGGTGCGCGATCCCATCGCGACGCACGATGTCAACCTGAGCGGCTTTCTCAACATGCTGTGCGCGGCGCGCGAAGCGGGCGTCGAGAGCTTCACGTACGCCGCGTCGAGTTCGACCTACGGCGACCATCCGGGCTTGCCGAAGATCGAGGATCGCATCGGCCAGCCGCTCTCGCCGTATGCCGTGACCAAGTATGCGAACGAACTGTATGCGTCGGTGTTCGCGCGGACCTACGACTTCCACGCGACGGGGCTGCGCTATTTCAACGTCTTCGGCAAGCGTCAGGACCCGGACGGCGCGTATGCGGCCGTGATTCCGAAGTGGACCGCCGCGCTGATCGAAGACGAAGTCATCACTATCAATGGCGACGGTGAGACGAGCCGCGACTTCTGTTATGTCGATAACGTCGTGCAAGTGAATATCCTTGCCGCGATGGCAGAGCGCGAGGCGAAGGGGCAGGTGTACAACGTCGCGGTCGGGGACCGCACGACGCTCAAGCAGTTATACGAAGAACTCAAGCGGGCGCTCGCCCGACATGGCATTACGAGCCGCCGGGACCCGGAGTACGGCCCGTTTCGCGCAGGCGACGTGCGTCATTCGCAAGCCGACGTCTCCAAGGCCGAGCGTCTGCTCGGTTACGGACGCAAGGTCGCTTTCGCGGATGGCATCGAGAGAGCCATGCCGTGGTATGTCCGCTTCCTTTCAGAACAAGCTGACCGCGAGCCAATCAGCGCACAGGCGCTTTCGGCCGCAGGCGGCGGACCATGAGGCCCTTGCGTTGATCTCACAATTTGCGGCACTGAGAGAACGGCTTTTACAGCTTCACCCGGATCACCTGCGCGCCGCGCGCGGGATGGCACGCGTCGCCGTCTTCGTCCTGCTCGGGCGATGCGCGGGCGCGGCCAAGGAAATGGTCATCGCGTACCGCTATGGCATCAGTCACGTCGTGGATGCGTATCAGATCACGCTGACGCTCGTTTCGTGGCTGCCGGCCGCATGCTCGGCGGTGTTCGCAATCGTGCTCGTTCCGGCGTTCGTGGATCTGCGCCGCCAGTCGGCCGAAGATGAGGCGCAGTTTCTCGGTGAACTGGTGGCATGGGGAATCGTCGTCGGCATTCTCTTCACTGCGATCCTTTATCTCGTGTGGCCGTATGCGCTTCAATTCATGGCGGGCGGCCTCTCCGCGAAGACGAGGGAGATGGCGCATCAGATGATGCTGGTCATGGCGCCCATCGGGGTACTTATCATGATCGAGACTGCGTACGGCACGCGCTTGCAGTCGAAAGAGCGCCATATCGGCACGCTGCTCGACGGCTTGCCCGCCGTGATGACGCTGCTGCTCGTGCTGTTCATGACGGAAAAGAGCGCAATGGTGCCGCTCATGTGGGGCACGCTGCTCGGCTATGCCCTATTCGTGCTGGTGGTCTGGCCGCTCGGCGGCAAGGTGGAAGGCCGTTACGCGCGCCTCTCGCTCACGTTCCGTTCGCAGCGCTGGCAACCCATCTATCGCGCAGTGCGCGTCTTCATGCTGGGCCAGCTCGTGGTGTGCTGCTCGCCTGCGCTGGATCAATACTTCGTCGCGCATCTGGGCGATGGCGCCGTCGCCACGCTCGGTTATGCGAACCGCGTCTTCGGCCTGCTGATCAGCATGGGCGCGCTCGCCATTGCGCAGGGCACGCTGCCCGTGCTCTCCGACATTCTCGGCAAGGACGACGTGACGCGCGCGCGGCAGACCGCGTTCCAATGGTCCGTGCTGATGCTGGGCGCGGGGACGGTGTGCGCCGTGATTGCCTATCCGCTCGCGCCGTGGATGGTGCAGGTGCTCTTTCAGCGCGGCGCGTTCACCGCGAGCAATACGCTGCTCGTCGCCGAGCTGATGCGTTATTCGCTCGTGCAGTTGCCCTTCTATTTCGCGGCGCTGGTGATGATGAACCTCCTGGCCGTCGAGGGGCGCTACAAGGACATGGCGGTCGTCACGGCGCTCGCCTTCGTCGTGAAGGTGCTGGCCAACGTCGTGCTCACGCGCTGGATCGGCATGCCGGGCGTGCTGCTCGCAACCGGCATGATGCACGCTTCGGTCTTCGGCCTTTCGATGATCGTCGCGAGGCGCGTGCCGCCCGCGCGTCCCACGGGAGATCTGGTTACATGAACATCACGCTGCTCGTGAGTTCGATGGGAAGCGGCGGCGCCGAACGCGTCGCGGCCACGCTCGTCAATGCGTGGAGCGAGCGCGGCGACAACGTCACGCTGGTCGCGACGTATCGTCGTAGCACGCCCTGCTTCTATGCGCTGTCGGACAAAGTGCGCTTCGTGCGGCTGGCCGACCGCGTGAAGCAGCCGCGCGGCGGCGCGCTCGGTTATCTGGAGCGCCAGCGCGCGCTGCGCGCGATCATCGCCGAGAGCCGGCCGGATGTCGTCGTGTGCTTTCTGTATAACGTCAACGTCGCGGGCATTCTCGCGTCGCTTAGGCAACGCGTGCCGCTCGTCGTGTGCGAGCACAACGATCCGTCCGTCGACGGCCGCTCGCGGTTCTGGCGGCTCGCCACTCGTCTTGCCTATCCGCACGCGGACGCGGTAACGGTCCTGACCGACAATGTCGTGGAGCCTTTTCGGGCGATGGTTCCCGGCGTGCGCCACATGGCGGTCATGCCGAACCCGCTGCCGCCCGAACTCTTCCGCGAGTGCGGGCCGCGCGCGCTTGCGGCCGAGAACGGACGCATGCGCCTCGCTTCGTTCGGGCGTCTCCATCCGCAGAAGAATTACGGACTGCTCATCGACGCGTTCGCGGCGATTGCTCCGCGCTTCCCGCTGTGGGACCTGACCATATGGGGCGAAGGCGCCGAGCGCGCATCGCTACAGGCGAAGATCGACGGCTTCGGTCTCGGCGAACGCATTTCCATGCCCGGCGTCACGAGCGATCCGTGGGCGGAGATGCGGCGCGCGCAGGCGTTCGCCATGTCGTCGCGCTTCGAAGGATTCGGGCTCGCGCTCGCCGAAAGCATGGCGCTCGGCGTGCCCGCCGTGGCGGTCGATTGCCGCAGCGGCCCGCGCGACATCACGCGCAACGGCGAAGACGCGCTGCTCGTGCCGCCGAACGACCGCGACGCGCTCGCCGACGCGCTGGCCCGTCTGCTCGGCAACGCAAGACTGCGCGCTGAACTTGGACGCAAAGGCGCACAGTCGATGCGCGAGCGTTACTCGGTCGACGCAGTTCTCAGGCTCTGGGACGCGCTATTCGAGCGCGTCGGTGTGCGGGCAGCCGGCATCCACGCGCCGCAGAGCGCGAACGTCCGCAATCGTCGGGGCACAACTACGCTGCATGGGACGAGGCCATGAACAAAGTCATCCTGTTTGCGAATACCGACTGGTATCTGTACAACTTCCGCCTGTCGCTGGCCTACCGGTTACGCGATATGGGTCACGAAGTCGTGCTGATATCGCCGCCCGGCGAATACGGGCCGAAGCTGTGCGAACTCGGCTTTCGCTGGCGCGCCGTGCCGATGATCCGCCGCAGTCTGAATCCGTTCCGCGAACTGGCGTTGGTGTTATGGCTCGCCCGCCTCTTTCGCGAAGAGGACGCGGCGCTGGTGCACGGTTTCACGATCAAGAGCGCGGTGTACGGATCACTCGGCGCGAAGCTGGCCGGCGTGCCCGCACGGGTGAATTCGGTGGCGGGCCTCGGCTATGTGTTCACGAGCCGCGATCTCAAAGCGCGGCTGCTGCGCCCGCTCGTTCGACGCGTGCTGCGCGTCGCGCTCGATGGCGACGACTGCGCGCTCATTCTTCAAAACCCCGACGATGTGACGATGTTCAAGACCGCGCGCCTCGTCGACGAAAAAGCGATTCATCTCATCAAAGGCTCGGGGGTGAACTGCTCGCGCTTCAAGGCGCCGCCCGACGACGCACCGCTCTCGTCCGAACCGCTGCGCGTGCTACTCGCCGCGCGCATGTTGTGGGACAAAGGCATCGCCGAATTCGTCGAAGCAGCGCGCGTACTCAAGCGCGAGCATCGCACCCTCCGCTTCGTGCTCGCGGGCATGCCGGACGCGGGCAATCCGGCGTCCATCGAGCGGTCGACCATCGAAGGCTGGGTGGCCGAAGGTCTCGTGGAATGGCGCGGTCACGTGAGCGACATGCCCGCGCTGCTCGCGCAAACCGACGTGATGGTGCTGCCGAGCTATCGCGAAGGCTTGCCGAAATCGCTGATCGAGGCGGCGGCGTGCGCGCTGCCGCTCATCACGACGGACGCGCCCGGCTGCCGCGAAGTCGTCAGTCGCAACGGCGAGGACGGTCTCGTGGTGCCGGTGCGCGATGCGACGGCGCTCGCTAACGCGATCCGCCTGCTCGACGACGATCGCGCGCTCGCGCGCCGGCTGGGTCTTGCCGCTCGCGACAAAGCCTTGCGCGAGTTCGACGAAGCCATCGTGCTCGACAAGACCATCGGCGTGTACCGCACGCTCGCGCCCGCGCCGGAACGCGCGCCTTCGTCGCTTCACATCGCGCCGTGAAAATCGTCCATATCATCACGGCGCTGCCGGCCGACGGCGCGGAGATGCTCCTTTACCGGCTGATACGCGCATCGCGCGGGACCGGCGTTCGGCATACGGTGATCTCGCTTTCGTCCGAAGACACGCTGGCGGCGCGCATTCGCGAAGCGGGCGCCGAAGTACGCATCCTCGGCATGCGCCGCGGTGCGCCCGGTCCGCGCAAGTTCGCGACGCTGATCCGCTGGCTCGGCGAACTGGATCCGGATGTCGTGCAGACGTGGCTTTATCACGGCGATCTGATGGGCGGGCTCGCCGTGCATGCCGCGAGCGCCTGGCGACGGATGCGCGGTTTGCGCGCGCCGCGTCCCGCGCTTGTATGGGGCATCCACCACACCGACTTGCGCTCGACCGGCAGCAACCGCACGACGCGCTGGGTCACGCGAGCGTGCGCGCTGCTGTCGGCGCGCGTGCCGGATTCGATCATCTGCTGCGGCGAGGCGGCCAGGCGTTCGCACGCGCACGGCGGCTATTGCGCGACCAAGATGATGGTGATTCCGAACGGCTTCGAGCCGGATGTCTTCAGACCGATGCCGCAGGCGCGCGAGACCTTGCGCCGCACGTTCGGCTTCGACGCGGATGCGCCGGTGATCGGTATCGTCGGGCGATATCACCCGGTGAAGGACTACCCGAATTTCATCGCCGCGATGCGCCGCGTGCTTCAGGCGCTCCCGCATTGCCGCTTCGTGATGGCCGGGCGCGGCCTCGACGAGAGCAACGGCGAACTCGTCGCTTGCTTGCGCGAGGCCGGCGTCGGGCAGGCGTGCCGGCTGCTCGGCGCGTTGCCGGAACCGCAAACGACACTTGCGGCGCTCGACGTCTTCTGCCTGTCGTCGCGCAGCGAAGGCTTGCCGACGGTGGTCGGAGAAGCGATGGCCTGCGGCGTGCCCTGCGTGGCGACCGACGTGGGCGATACGAAATGGCTCATCGGCGAAACGGGGTTCGTGGTTCCGCCGCAAGACGCAGACGCGCTTGCAACGGCGCTCATCGCGATGCTGACGCTGAGTGAGGAGACACGCGCGGCGCTGGGAAAGGCGGCTCGCGAGCGGATAGAGCGTCAGTTTTCCATCGACACGACCTGGCGCCGCTATGAGGAAACGTACCGCACAACCCGCACGATGCCGCGCGGCCCGCGTGCGGAAAGGCTCAATGCCTGAAACGACGCTTTGGTTGCCGCTTGGGTCACCGCTTTGGTCCCATTACGTGCGTTCGCTGTTGCCCACGACACGACAGACTGACGATTGAAGCTTTGGGTGGCGTTGAACGGGATGACCGGCCGACTTTGAAAAAACTGCACGCCTTCAGTCGGAGTGGCCCGAGCGCGACGACTGAGCCGCTTCGTTCGGCTTCAGCGGCCCGGACTTGTGGAACCGCGAACGCATGCCGCCGAACATTCCGGATGACGCCTCCGCGTTTTCCGGTTTCCGGCGGCTGCGCCGCCGCGACGGCAGCAGCACTTCGGCCAGCGCCAGCAAGGCCAGAGCGACGACCGCAAAAAACGCGATCGTGCCGACAGTAGTGGCGAAATTCATGCACTCTCCAGATGATTCGGTGCCCGGGTAAACCGCAATCGGGCCACCCTTTTAGAGCACCATCCATGCCTTAAGTTTTCGGCAGATTTCCCTGGAAGTTTAGTGCGTTGGCGCTGAGTGGAAATCAGAAACAGCCGACAAACAGAAGAGCCGCGGCAAAAAGGCGGCTCTTCTGTCCACGGCAACGGCTGCTGCCGCTTAGCGGGTGTACGTCATGTTCGTCACTTCGACCGACGGACCGGCGTTATCCCAGTCCGTCTTGCTGAAGCCGAGCGCCGAATGCGTGTACACCGGGTTGTCGCTGCTGATGTGGCCCGTGACCGAGCGACCGTTCAGTTGCAAGCCGCCGACCGCGTACGCCACGTGGTTCGAAGCGTTGTCGTGGTGGTTCGTGATGTCGATCGACACGACCTTCGCCACCGGTCCGGGGAACGCGCCCAGGTACACGAGGATGCCGTAGTGGCAGCTGTTCGTCGTCGGGCTGATGATCTTGATGTTCTGCAACACCGCGTTGTTGTTGTTCGGCTCGATGTCGAGGCCGGCCGAAGGCATCGTGCCGCCGATGGTCGACCACGTCGGCGAGTCGAACGTGATGTTGCTGCCGCTCGTGATCGTCGCGCCCTGACGGCGGCAGCCCGTGGCCACGTGCTTGGTGATCATGACCGCGTTGCTCGCCTTCGTGACCGTGCGATACGAGTTGCCGATGTAGATGCCGTCGCCCCAGCAGTTGATGGTAGTCGGCGAGGTGATCGTCACGTTCGTTCCGCCGGCAATCGAGATGCCCATGCCCTGGCCGCCGTCGTTCGGATCGTTCGTGGCCGAATTCAACTCCTTGCTGCCGTCGAGCGTGGCGTTTTCGATCTGAACGTTATCGACGTCGAACACGCGCAGCATCTGGTAGCTCGCCGTGTTGTGCGCGAGCAGCTTGATCGACGCGCCGCTTGCGAAGCGCAGGTGCGAATTGGAGCGCAGATCGAGACCGGCCGCATCGATGCGCACCTTGCCCGAGATCAGCAGAATCTTGCCCACCGAGCCGTCAATGGCCTTTTGCAGCGCGACGCGGTCGTTGGTCACGCCGTCGGCCTTCACGCCGAAGGAGCTCGCGTTGACGACGGTGCCCGAGGTCGAGGTGCTCGCGGCCGCTTGCGTCGACGATGCCACGCTGGTGCTCGATGCCGCCGACGCGCCTGAAGCGGTCGACGCGCGGTGCCAGCGTTTGTCGGTGGCGGCGAGGTCGTCGGTGCTGCCGCCTCCGCACGCGGCCAGTGCCGCCGTGCCGGCGCCCATGACAAGCGCGGTGACGAACTTGCGGCGCGTGAAAACGCGGTTTTCGGTTTGGGAGGCGGTGTGCTCGAAGAAGGAATTAACGGTTTTTTTGGAAAAGGACATTGTGCTTGACGTTATTGATAGGCGACTAGGAAAAGAACGTTCGTCGAAGACCGATAAATCGGGTGACATTTGCCGAGCGGTTTAACCGGGGCTTTAATTGCCCAAAGCAAGCCACTTCGAATATGCCGGTCAAACTTACTTCATAACGCTCGCGTAAAAAGGTATCTAATACCGACACCGGGGACGTATGATACATAACCTTGTATGACCATTAATATTGTTTCGTAACGAGCTGTAACGAAATAGCGGGGACAGGTCATAATGTCGAGGACGTACGTACGCCTCAATCGCACGCCAGGCGGGGGATTCGGGAAAACGTGAGGGATTACTTCTGAGGATTGATATTAATTTCGCGCGAGTGGCGAAATTAATCCGTCGTCGCAAAAGGACGACGGTTTTCACGTCTGAAGATAAGTGAAATTCTTTCTGACAATATTCCTCTGAATTAATGCGCCGGCTGCGTGTTTTATTGCACGATTTTCCAGCCGGCGGATTTATTCAGATTATTTAGCGGCTTCGCTCGTGCGGGTTTCTACTGATTCACCGCGGGTTTTTCCGGATGTCGCATCGGTACTCGGCCGGCGCATTCCGGCGCGAATAGCGGCGAGTTTCGCAATGCCGTCCTGCATGGCGAATGCGACGCGTCCCCACGGAGACTGGGCGATCTGAAGACTGACTGCGATCGCGAGATTGCCTTTGCTCCAGTACGGCTTGAATGCCTCGGACCCGACGCCGAGGTCAAAGTCCAGTTGGTGTTCGAGCGCCCAGCGCACCCACGCCTCGGTGGTGATCGCGCCGGGCGCGAGCTTGCTGTGCTGGCGGTCGAATCCGCCCATCGCGCCGAGAATGCTGTCGGTGCCCATCCCGATCATATTGGCCGCGATGGGAGCGCCGTCGAGCATGAGCACCATCATCCGCGCGCTCGGCTCGGAGTCAGGCCCGGCCGGGTAGTTGAGGATGTTGACTAGATAATTGCGGAAGAGCGGGGAATAGAGCCAGGCGCCCTTCTTGTCGACGCGCTCGGCCCAGTTGCGCTTGCAGGCAAGCATCCAGTCGACCATGCGGGCGTTTTCGTCGGCGTCGTCGGGGCCAAGAATGCGAATCTCGACCTTGCCCTGCCGCTCCAGACGCCTGAGCAACGCGCCGGGCTTCTTTCCGGATAGCGTGCCGAGCGGAGCGGAGAAGCTCTCCCAGTCCTTCTCGCGCGAGAGTCGCGCAATGGCGTAGGGATGCTCGTTCGCCACCATCATGCCGTCGTGGGCGCTCGCCAGCCGATACAGATCGCCGTTCTTGTCCAGATAAGGAAGCAGGATAATGTCCGAGGGGCACTGCTCTCGCGCCGCGCGCCAGACTGCTTCGGTCAGCGCGGGCGACGCATAGTCGGGGTCGGCGAGCACGGTCGTATAGTCAGCGGATTCCGGGCTCAACGGACGCAGTATGGTCCAGAGCCGATTGCGCGAGCGCACGAGCGGCCATGCCGCAATGAGCCGACCTTCACTACGAACCGCGATGAGCCGCAACGCGCGCCCGAGCGGTTTGGCGACGCACTCCCAACTTAGCCACGCAACCGGGAACGATTCGTGATGGCGTCCCTTGGCGCGGCTCCAGAGGGCCTGCCATTCGGGTTCGAGTGCCTTGAATACTTCGGGTGATTTGATGATCTCGATGTGCGGTGCTGGTGCAATCATGAATGTGCCTAAGCCCTTGCTTGGTTTAGGATCGCCCGTGGAACAGGGATCGACGGGTTGGACAAAAGTACGCGAGTCTGGACCCTTGGGTGTCCTGCGCCTGAAATCTTGCATCGGCGAGCAAGGGGCGCAACGTGCGATGCCGTACAGTGGTTCACGCGAATGCTCAATACCCTGCGGTAAAACACCGTAATACGTCGCCTGATGACGTGACTTGACATCGCCGAAAAATATGCATTGCCTCTTTGATCCGATCTCGGCACACGCTTTCCATCCCGCCATGCGAGGCGTCGGAAAGTTGTCGACTAACGCGCACAGCGCCTGATCCTGATACTGCCGAAAGGCCCGAATCTAGCCCCATGGCTATCATGAACCGAGTTGCGAGGGACAATGGATAACGAATGCTTTTCTGTCAGTGCTCTACCCGATACGACGAATACCGAAGCAGTCAAAGCCAAACCCAAGACAAAACCCAACAAACCCAAGGCTAAATCAAAAGAGATCGTCACGAGCGCGAACGACAACGCTCGACCGCAAGGAGCGTTCGAACGGTCGATCTTTCATCAGCCGTGGTGGCTCGATATCACCAGCGACGGCAGGTGGGGCATCGCCGAGGTCAAACAGGGCGATGAAGTCATCGGCGAGATGCCGTACACGCTCGAACGCAAGGGCATCTGGCGCATCTCGGCCTTGCCGCCGATGACCCGCACGCTCGGGCCCGTCATCAAGCCGCAGAAGTCGGGCACCCCCGACCGCGAATGGTGTTATCGACTGGACATTACGAGGCAACTGATCGCCAAGCTCCCGCCGGTCGCGCATTTCCATCAACTGATGGATACGCGCATGTCGGAAGCCGAAGCCTTCGCCTTCATGATTCACGGCTACGACGTGTCGATCGGCTACACGATGGAAATGCCCGCCGAACGCACGGAAGAAGAGGCATGGTCCGGCCTGCGCCGCAATACCCGCAACTGGGTGCGGCGCGCGAGCGAGCAGCTCACCATTCGCGAGATCGACAGCCCGGACGGCTTCACGCGCTTCTACGACGATAACCTCGCCGTGCGCAAGCGCAACAACGTCTATGGCTCGCAGATCATGCGGCGACTGCTTACTGAAGTGCTCCAGCGCAAGTCGGGCACGTTGCTCGGCGCGTTCGATCAGACCGGCAAGCTCGTGGCCGAGACCGCGCTCGTCTGGGACGACCGTGCGCTCTATTACCTGCTTTCTTCGCGTCTTCCGGAAGCGCACGGTGGAGCCATCAGCCTGCTCATCTGGGAAGCGGCGCGCGTGGCCCGCGAACGCAAGCTGCTGTTCGACCTCGACGGCATTTCCACCGCCAGCATTCTCGACTTCCTGTCGGGCTTCGGCGGCCGTCTCGTCACGCGCTATGAAATCGAGAAAGTGCGCGCGGACTTCGGCGCCCTGCGTACCGTCCTGCGCGGCGAAAAGACCGCGACCAAGACAGGCGCCAAGCGTCTGCGCAAAATGCCGGCGGAAAAGACGTGATCTGACGCGCTCGGGCGGTCGTCATCGGCTTACACATCGCGTCGATGACCACCGCTCGCTGCCTAGCCTCCGATGAAGTACGCGTAGACGCCCTCGAAGTAGCTCTTGATGATCTCGGCGGATAGCACCAGCAACACGCCCACGATCCACCAGATCGAAAAAGCATTGCGGAAGCGAATCTGCGCCACGATGAACGGCAAGAGCAGCTGCACGCAATACCAGACGCGCCCCTTGCCGAAAGGGAACAGCGCGAACGCGAGCACCAGATAAAAGACCAGCACGATATGCATGGTGGCCAGCTCGGTCCAGACCGTGGGCTGCGCCTTCGGCCTGTTCTTCCATTCCGAATACAGCATGACGATGGACGCGGTCATATAGACGACCAGCAAGATCACGAGCTTCATCGTGAAGTCGTTCTGATAGCCTGCATATTCGTCGATGCGTCGGCCGCCGAAGTTGCGGAACAGAAAGCCCGCTGACGATACGAGCACGAGCGCCGTGACGCCCGCGCATGCGAAAGAAAGCCGCCGGCGGTCGCCGCACGCGCGAATTGCCATGAGCAGCAGCGCCGGAATGGCGAACGTCGTGTGAACGAAGCTCGCGAGTACCCAGCCGGTCACAGGCCGCTGATACCGCAGCGAGAGCAGCATGGCGATGGAAAAGCCCATGCCCTGACGAATCTGAAATGTGCCGACGGTGGCGAGCGCCATCGGCACGACTGCCCACAGGCATAGTCCGACGAGCGGCCTGCGCACTTCCAGCAGCGCGATAAAGATCAGCGTGTTGAGCAGCACCACGGTCACGCGCACGCCCGTTTCGGGCGACAAGCCGAGCGCATTCAGCCCGACCACCCATGCGCGCCAGCCGAACTCCTCGGTGACGGTGCTGATGACAAATGCAAGCGTCGATGTCCGTTGATAATAGGAACTGACGAACCAGTCCCACGTCGTGCGGCGGAAGTATTCGAGGTAGTTGTCCTGGTCGAGCAGCGTGGACACCTCGCGCGGACTCGTCGCCATCAGATACAGAATGACCAGCGCAATGGCGATATAAGCCCAGCCGCTCGGCGTCGCAAAGAAGTTCTGCGCGCGATGCCCTGTCCGGGACGCCTGTGCGTCGCTCAATCGCATTGCCCGTGCTTTCATCTAAGGATTCCCAAAGGAATAATCGGCCTAACGCGAGCGTGCGGCGGCGCACGCATCGAGTCTGTACGTTGTCACACAACGCGCGGACGGCGCTATCGGACGAGCCGCAGGTCCGTCACGACGACAGTGGGACCGCGCTTGTCATAGTCCACGTTCTCAACCGACGCAAGCCGGGAATTCACCCATGTAGGCGCGCGGCTCTCCACGCGGCCCTTCACGATCCACCCTTTCGTATCGAGTCCTGAAACACTGAACGCGTTATCGGCCGAATTTTCATCGCGATGCCCGGTGATTCGAATATCGACATTCTTCGCCCTCGGTCCCGGCAATTGCGCGAGAAACACGAGAATGCCGATCTTGCAGCGGCGCGTGACGGGATCGACGACGCGGATGTTTTCGAGCACGTCCTCATTCGAATTCGGCTCGATATCGAGTCCCGCTGAGGGCGCCGTGCCGCCGATGTCTTCCCACACGCCGCGCTCGATGGTGATATTGCGGCCACTGATGATCGACACGCCTTGTCGCCGGCAACCGACCGCGCGGTGATCGACGAGACGAATGCCGTCCGACGCGGTGGCGCTCGGCCGATAGCTGTTGGCGATGTACACGCCGTCGCCCCAGCAGCCGATGGTCGTCGCCGACCGAATCGTCACGTTGGCGCTGCCCGCTACCGAAATGCCCATGCCGTAGCCCTCTTCATGGCGTTTGGCGGGCGCGGCGTTCAGTTCCTTGCTGCCGTCGAGCATGGCGCCTTCCAGCACGACGTCGTTCACGTCCCAGATGCGGACGATCTGATAGAACGGCGTGTCGTGCCGCAGCAGCTTAATGGATGCGCCGGGGCGGAAGCGCACGCGCGATCCGCTCCGGAGTGCGATGCCGCTCGCGTCAATGCGGCAGCGTCCGCCGATCACGAGCGTCTTGCCGACGGATGCGTCGATGGCCTTCTGAAGCGCGACGCGATCGTTCGTCGTGCCGTCGCCTTTCACCCCGAAGGTGGCGGCATCGACCGTATCGTCTGCCCACGCGAGCCGCGGCGCGACGCTTTTCATCAGGACGCCAGATGCAATCATCTGTATCGCGAGTCTTCTCTGCATACCGTTCAGGCGCATGCGCGCGTCATATCGAATAAGCCAAACGAAATGTGAGTTCTCACACTTATATGCCCGCTCGTCCCCGCTAGGCTACGCGGCAACGCCCGCCATTCCCGCTCTTCAACTCACACGACAAATCGAGCAATGAAGCCCATCGACCTTATCAGAAGCGATCTCTACCGCTACGCCGGATCGATCGGTGCCGGCGTGTTCATTCGCAAATTCGTTTCATCCGAAGGATTCAATTACTCCGTGTGGTTTCGCCTCGCGTCGGGGTATTCCCGAGGATTGTCCGGCGTACTCCTTAGAATCATATTGCGCCGCAAACAGCGTCAATTCGGCATTGTCATTCCGGTGGGAACGCGTATCGGACCGGGACTCTACATCGGCCATTTCGGCACCATCGTCGTGAATGAAACAACGTTGATCGGCGCCAATTGCAATCTCTCTCAAGGCGTCACCATCGGCTCCAATCACGGACAAGCCGCAACCATTGGGGACAACGTATATATCGGTCCAAACGTGTGCATTGTAGAGAACGTATTAATCGGCGATTCGGTGACTATCGGCGCGGGAAGCGTCGTGACGTCGAATGTGCCTTCCAACGTCACGGTTGCGGGCGCGCCTGCCCGCGTGGTGAGCGACGACCTCGCACGAAAGCGCGAAGGCCGCTATATCGTCCGCCGATGGGCCGCTCCGGACATTGCATGACCGTTCGATTGTCATGATGGCGACATGAGATATGTCCGCAAGGTCGCTAAAGCACAAACGTAGGCTTTTGCGACCCGCCAATTTTGGATCAATACGCGGTCTAGCCAACATTTCGTCAACGAAAAACCTAGTTACCGAAACGGCTGTCCGCGCGATGATATTCGGACTCCAAACGTCCGCGAATGCGCGGGAATTCCCTGATTAATCATAATAAAGGTTTCTTCTAAACGGGACTTCGGAGCCCTTATTTATCGGTGTTCCTTTTTTGAGCCGAAGCGAGTCTGTTGCATCTGCTTAACCGCATGGGCGCGTGCGCATCGAATCGCGGCCATCGTACGCAGGTGCAGCATGTTTCAAACCGAATCCTCCGCACTGTTGACAAAATGAGTAAACGACAATGCTGAACCTTGCCCTCGGCTGCTTCACTTCGTTTTGTCTGACTCTTCTGATCGTGAAATACACGAGCCATGCGGGATCGAGATGGCTCGACAACGATCTCACGGGAGTGCAGAAAAATCATGCGTTTCCGGTTCCGCGTGTCGGCGGCATCGCAATCATCGGAGGAACGGGTATTACCTTTGTCATGGGCGGGCTATTCGGCGCGAACCCGCGCGGCGAGTCTTTGTTGCTGCTCGCATGCGCGGCGGTGCCGTTCGCGGCAGGCTGCGTGGAGGACTTGACCAAGCGCGTGAGCCCGCGCGCAAGGTTGCTCGCGGCGATGGCGGGCGCGATCGGCGGCGTCTATGCGTTGAATGCCGTGATCGGGCGCGTAGATTTGCCGATCGTCGATCGCGGTCTCGCGCTGATGCCGCTCGCCATCGCGCTAACCGTGCTCACGGTGTCGGGGCTCACCAATGCGATCAACCTGATCGACGGCATGAACGGCCTCGCTTCGGTATCGTCCATCCTCATCTTCGGCTCGATAGGCTTTGTCGCGCATCAAGTGGGCGACTGGCTCATCATGAGCGTTGCATTGACGATGATCGGCACCATCCTCGGTTTCGCCGTCTGGAACTATCCGGGCGCCGCGATCTTTCTCGGCGATGGCGGCGCCTATTTCATCGGCTTCGTCATGGCGGAACTGCTCGTACTCCTGATCGCGCGCCACCCGGCGGTTTCGGCGTGGTACGCGGCCGTGGTCGCCATCTATCCGCTGTTCGAAACCATCTTCTCGATCTATCGGCGCAAGTTGGTGCGCGGGCGGCCGGTCAGCGAACCGGACGGCGTGCATCTGCATACGCTCGTGTATCGGCGCATTGCACTACGGGGCGCGGATTATCGCGATGTACGGCAGCGCGGACGCCGCAATGCGCGCACGTCGCCTTATCTGTGGGTGCTGTGCTCGGTAGGCGTCGTGCCTGCGTCGTTGTTCTGGAACGAGCCCGTCGCGCTATTCGCCACCGACCTCGTATTCGTGAGCGTCTACGTGTGGTTCTACACGTGCATCGTGCATTTCAGGACACCGCGCTTCCTGGTCGGCCATTCGTCGATCACGCCGGCCACGTCGCAGGAGACGCGGCGCTGACGGAACGGAAGCAGCGGCTCAGGTCGCCGCTTCGGATGCGCTGTACTCGGGCTCGTTCGTCCGATGATGGGCGGCGAGCGCGCACAGCTCTTCCATGTTCATCGACACGAATTCGTACTTGTCGCGCAGATGCGCGTAGTGGTCCGCGATGCGCTGCAGGAACGCGATGTTTTGCGCCGTGTCGCGCCCGAAGTTGTGCGGATGCCACCACAGGTGATAGAGCCGCTTGTTGATGGCCGCGTAGGTCATCGCGTCGGTGATTCGCTTCAGGCGAAAACTGTCCAGCCACGCCGTTTTGCGCTTATACGGCCTCAAGAAGCTGCTCGCCGGGAAATTGAACGGCATCGCGCGATAGCAGTCGTCGAGCGCATAGGTGTTGTGGCCGGAGAGGTCGATGTATGCGTCGAGCAGGCGCGTCGCTCGCTTGAGCCGGCTCTGTCCTGCCTTGTCGGACGCCGCATAGGCGTGCCCCTCTTGCGTTCCTCGATAACACAGCACCCCGAAGCGGCTAAGCGAAGCGAGGTATGCGTCGTTGCACTGGTTGCGCGGAAACACGATGCTTCGCACGTACACGCCCGCGCGCCGCGCCACTTCGACGGCGCGCGCGAGATCGGCTTCGAATTCGCGCAGGCCCTGTCCCTCTTCCAGGCAATAGTAGTGCGAGTACGTATGCGTGCCGATGGCCTGTCCCGGCTGGCGCGCAATGCGCTCGATCAGTTCCGGCGCGAAGTGATAGAGCGGATCGAGATCGCGCGCAGCTTCGATGTACTCATAGGGCGATATGCCCGGCCGCGTATAGCGCGGCCGCGCATCCGGCAGATTCGCCTTCAGTTCCGCGACATCGCGATGAAACAGGAAGCCTACCGTCGCCCACGTCGCGTGAATGCCGCTTGCGCCGAACACGCGAAGCATCTCGGGAATGGCGCGCCGCACGCCGCGCAGGTTGTCCCCGTAGCTTTCGATGGTGCGCGTTTCGCGCACGCCCCATAGCAACTCGAAGTCGAGAGAAACGGTGAAGACGCCGTGATCGAATGGCATGAATCGGTCTCCCGACAAAATACGCGCGGCTACGGTGGATCAACGAGAGGAACGGGCCATGGCGTTGCGCTCGCGCAGTGGCGTCGCGGCGGGCGTGTCGGGCACATCGCTTCGCGCATCCGCCGCCGCGGTTGCGCCCGCGCGCTCGTACGCCAAGAGGAGTGCAATGTTCACGCACAGAATCATGAGAAGGCCCACGATCAACATGCTCAGATTGCGCAATTCATCGTGGAATCCGAACGTGATGAAAAGCGGCACGTTCACGGCCAGCGCAATCCATACATGACGCCGGAATACGAGCGGCAGCTTGCTCCATCCCGAGCGCAGCAGAACAACGGCAATCACGATGTTGATGACGTTGAAACCCTTCGACATCACGACGCCATAGTTGTATTCGAAGCGCAGATAGCTCAATGGATGAATCAGAAAGTCGAGATTATGAAATAGATGAAACTGCGCGACATCGCCGCTATTTCCCGCATATTTCAGCTTGACGGCCACATTGACGGCCGCCGCGATGGCGAGCAACACCGCCTGCGCGATCACGGCACGACGCAAAGAAAGTCGCGCATGAAGAAACGGAAACAACGTGAGCACGAAGAAGAGAAACGATTCCTTGTTCAAGGTCGCGATGGCCGTGAGCGGAATTAGCCATAACGCTCGGCCGGTCGCCGCGAGCCATACCGCGAGCATCATGAAAAGCAGTTCGGGGAAGTCGTAGAAATAGGCGCCGTCGGTCAATATCAGCGGGAAGACCGCGGCGAGCGCCATCGGTGCGAGCGTGCTGGCGGTTCTGTCCGCCTGCAAGGTCAGGCAGACGGCGCGCATGGCGAACATCGCGAGAAAAAGCGCGGTGAACGACATGCCGAAGATCAGGTAATAACGCAGCGCGTACTGGGGATTACGCGCGTCGACGGCGCTCGGGTAGAACCATGTGATCGGGTGATGCGTCCGGTTGTCGTCCATCAGAAGCGCGTCGACTTTCGTCTTCAGCTTCTCCGGCATGGCGCGTTCGACGCCGTTCGCGAGCATCGGCAATAACTGGCGATAAACGAAGGGACGATCGATCGTGCCATCGAGCATGGCGGGCAACGCCCATTCCGGCGTCTGGTCGCGGAATTGCCACTTCGTGAAATAACCGTTGTACGATGCCGCCGCGACCACGTAATACATCACGACGAGCAGCATCCAGCGTACACCGCGGCGCAGAACGGGTTCGTTGAACATGGCGATCTCCAGACGATGTGTCGACCCAGCCCCGCAGCTCGCACGAGACTGATATCGGTCAGGCGACTGTTCCGGACAGCCTCGCGCATGTTCGCTGATTTTCCTCGCCGCGAAGGTGGGCTACCGCACCGTTATGCAAATGCAAGGCGTACTGAGCGAAGGTCGGCTGTCCGGCAAACCGCGATGCGGATAGAGTGGCGGTACCGCAATTTCTTCGAGACCATGGATAACCAGACCTTCAGCGAATCGGAACGCAACGCCGTATACCGCGCCATTCAGGAGCGCCGCGACATGCGCCATTTCGTGAGCGATCCTGTTGCGCCGCCCGTGATGCAGCGGCTCATCGACGCCGCGTTGCATGCGCCGAGCGTCGGCTTCATGCAGCCGTGGCGTATCGTCCGGATCACATGCCCCGAGATTCGCGCGCAACTTCATGCGGCGGTCGAGCGCGAGCGTCTGCTGACCGCCGATGCGCTCGGCGAGCGGCGCGATGCGTTCATGAAGTTGAAGGTCGAGGGCATGCGCGATTGCGCGGAGGTGCTCGTCATGGCGCTGATGGACGGCCGCGAGCGCCATGTGTTCGGCCGCCGGACGCTGCCCGAGATGGATCTGGCGTCGGTGGCCTGCGCCATTCAGAACATGTGGCTGGCGGCGCGCGCGGAAGGCATCGGCATGGGATGGGTGTCGCTTTTCGACCCGCGCGAAATTGCCGACGTGCTCGCGATGCCCGCAGGCGCGCGGCCCGTGGCGATTCTCTGCGTAGGACACGTCGAGCGGTTCTACGACGCGCCGATGCTGGAAACCGAAGGGTGGGCCACGCGCCGGCCGCACGAAGAATGCGTCTTCGAGAACCGGTGGCCGGCGCGTTGACTTCTTAACAGGCCGTCGGCCTGACGCGTTCGACTTCCAGCCCGAAGAGCGGGCGCAGGCGCGTGCCGAGCACGTTGCCGAAGAACGCCGCCACGAGCCACAGCCAGCCGTGCAGGCTGCCCGACACGATGCCGCTGAAGTACGCGCCGATATTGCATCCGTATGCGAGCCGCGCGCCGTAGCCGAGCAGCAGACCGCCGACGATGGCAGCGATCAGCGAGCGCATCGGCACGCGCCAGACCGGCGCGTAGCGGCCCGCGAGCGCGGCGGCGAGCATCGCGCCGAGCACGATGCCGATATCCATCACGGACGTCACATCGTGCGAAACCGGCGCGGCGAGCGCCGCGGCGTTCGGCTTGCTCATCCAGTACGGCCAGCTCGCAACGTCGAAGCCGATAGCGGACGCCGCCTTCGCGCCCCACAGCGCGAACGCGGACGTGACGCCCCACGGCCGGCCCGACAGCGCGAGCGTGGCGAAGTTGAGCACCGCGAGCGCCAGCGCGCCGGCCAAGAGCGGCCACGGACCATGCAGCCACGGCGACGTGTGCGCTGGCTGCACGTGCGCGGCGACGAGCTTGCCGTGCCGGCGCTTCTCGATGACGACCGTCAGCGCGGCGATCAGCGCGAACACGATCCAGTTGACGGCGAGCGCGGGCGCGAGGCCCAGCGACTTCACGAGCGAGATGGGCTGCAACGAAGGCAGCCCGGTCCAGAACGGCATATGCGCGGTCGCGATCACCGATCCGACGATGAACGCGGCAAGCGTCACGATCATGCGCGTGCTGCCGCCGCCGACCGTATAGAGCGTGCCGGATGCGCAGCCGCCGCCCAGTTGCATGCCGATGCCGAAGAGAAACGCGCCCACGATGACCGACGTTCCCGCAGGCGACACGAGCCCGCTCACAGGCATGCCGAAGAGCGACCCGGCGGACAGCGCGGGAAAGAACAACGCGACGCCCACGGCCAGCATGAGCATTTGCGCGCGCAGGCCGGCGCCGCGGCCATCGGCAATGAAAACGCGCCACGCGGAAGTGAAGCCGAAGGCGGCGTGATAGAGCGCGACGCCGAGCAGCGCGCCGACGACGTACAACGCGGCCTGACGCGCGCCCGCAGTCTGCGCGAGATAGAGCACACCGGCAAGTAGAAGGAGGCAGGCCACGGTCAACGGCTTCGGGTTGATCTCGGTGCGGCGGCGAAGAGGGCTGGCTAAGTCGGACATGATGAGTCGAGGCGGTGAATTTGCGTAAACCCCTATATTGTCGGCCTATTTTGGGGTTCTTGCTGGCGGCCGCTTCGTCACCGCTTCCCTGCTTCGGCCTCTTTGCCGTAGCCCGTGAGTTCGAGATAGCCGCGTCCGCCCTTGCCTTCGGCCTGACCTTCGCCCTTCACCGTCACGGCGCCTTCCCAGTACACCGCGCCGGTGGATTCACGCGAGTCGAGTTCCTGATCGTCGATGAGCGGCGCAAGACGCCAGCGCATCGCGCCGACGCGCACCGTCATCGCGACCGGATAGCGCGTGTTCGTGCGCGGCGAGCGCCACTGGCGCTCCGGCGTGAACTCGACATTGTTGGGGCCGAACCGCGTCGTGCGGCCATCGCGGTCGCGCAGCGCCGCGTGCGCCCAGACCGCGCGGCCATCGCGGCTGCGAACTTTGAACGCCATCAGCGCGGAACCGTCGTCGAGGTTCGCGCCGAGCCAGTCCCAGCCGGCGGCGTCCGCGGGGAGCAAGGTGCTCGACCACTCGTGATCCAGCCACGCGCTGCCGGTGACATCGACCGTATCGCCCCGGCCTTTCGCGGAGGGCCGCGTGACGCTTCCCGTCACCTGCAATTGCGGTTCGCTGTAGTAATAGCTCGCTTCTTCCGGCGACGGCCCCTTGCGCGAATAACCGCGCTCGCCCTGAACCATCGGCGGCTGCGTCGGCGTGAACGTGAGATGCAGCGCGAAGCCGGCGGCATCTGCGCTCACGGCGTAGCGGCCATCCGCTTCGCGAACCATGCGCCATGCGTCGAGCTTGACGTCGGTGTTGCCGTTCGCCGCATACGCGAGCCCAAAACCCTGCCGCGCGATGTCCTGATCGTGCACGAGCCGCCCGAACGCCGGATCGGAGAGCGCGGCGTGCGCGACGATGACCTGCGACGGATCGAACGCGCCGCCGCCGCCCTTGCCGGTATTCGAGCGAAAGAAGGTGATCTGGAAGCCGAGCGGCTTCTTGTCCGGCGTTTGCAGCCAGCCGGTCGCATACCACCACTCCGTGCGGTACGCGGGATGCGCGCCGCTGTCCTGCGGCCAGTCGATCGCCCGGCCTGGCTCGACCGCCGCGAACGGCGCATCGGCGGCGAGCGCGCTCGTCGAAAAGAACGCGGCCAGCGCCGAAAGCATCGCGAGCAACGAGCGCATCACCAGTCCTCCCGCACGGCGCGCACCGCATCGACCGATACGGCGCGCCGCCCCGCCAGCACCGCCGTCGTACAGGAAGACACGAGCATCACCACGCCGATGACGACGAGCATCGTCCACGGCACATGCAGCGACATGGTCCAGTGGAACGATTGCGGATTGACCACGAAAACGAGGATCAGACTGATGGCGAAGCCGAGCACGCAGCCCATGGCAATGCCGAGCAGCGTCAGCAGGCCGCCTTCGGAGGCGAGCAGCGCGAGGATCTGCTTTCGCGTCACGCCGACATGGCGCAGCATGCCGAATTCGCGCGAGCGCGCGAGCGTCTGGACCGAGAACGTCGCCGCGACGCCGAACAAGCCGATGATGATCGCCACCGCTTCGAGCAGGTATGTCACTGCGAAGCTGCGGTCGAAGATGGTCAGCGTGCGCGAGCGGATGTCGCCGGGCTGCGAGAACTCCAGCGCGTCGCCGAACGGCAGGCTTTGCAGCGCCGCGATGACCTGCCCTGCCCGCACGCCCGGGCGCAGCGTGATGGCCACTTCGGTTGCGCCCATGTCGCCCGTCAGCCGCCGATAGTCCGCGAGCCGCAGTTGCAGCGCGCCCGTCTGCCGCACGTAGTCGCGCCAGATGCCCGCCACGACGAAATGTTCGTCCGCGCCGCCGAGCGGCAGCGTCACGCGCTGGCCGGTGCGATAGCCGTAGAGATCGGCCATCGCCTCGGACGCCCACACCGGCGTTTCGTCGGCCCGCCAGGCTTCGGGCGGCAGCGTCGCGCCGGTCATTTGCAGCATCGCGCCGGGGTCCGCGCCGTTGATCTCGCGGGCGATCACCGCGACGGGCGGTTTCGAGGCATCGAGCGTCACCTGCGACGAGCGCGAGAACGCCGCCCGCGCGACGCCGCCGGTGGCCGCGATCTGCGCCTGCTGCTGCGGCGTGAGGCCGCCCGTATCGCCGGTGGATGCGAGCCGCGCGTAGACATCGGCGGAAAGCAGATGCTCCAGCCAGTCCACGACCGATATCCGGAAGCTCGCCACCATGATCGCCATCGCGACGATCAGCGTGAAGCTCGACAGCACGCCGCCCATTGCAATCGACGCCTGGCCCGGGGCGTTCGCGAGCCGCGCGAGCGCGAGCGTGCCCACCGCGCTGCGACCATGATTGCGGCGCAGCCACGCGTAGGCCGCGCTCGCCGCGCCGAAGACCATCGCCGTGAGCCGCGGCATCAGCGCGATGCCGCCCACCAGCAGCAGCGCGACGGCGAGATAACCCGCGATGGGCGCATCGTCGATGGGCGGCGCCTGCGTGAGCGCCGCGCCCGCGACGAGACACAGGAGCGCGGGCCACGGCGTCGAAAGCGGCGAGAGCGCGGCTTCCTCGCTGCCCGCTTTCAGGGCCGGCGCAGGGCGCGCGCGAACCGCTTCGAGCGCGGGAACGAAGGTGCCCGCGAGCGCGACGCCCAAGCCGAGCGCCAGAAAGATCGCGGTCGAAACCGGCTCGAAATGCACGCGCGGCTGCACGCCCGGGAAGTAGCCGCCGCCGAGATCGCTGCCGAAAAAGCGCAGCGCGAGCCCGGCCACCGCAAAGCCGAGCGCGATGCCCAACAGCGCGCCCGCCACGCCGAGCAACGCGCCTTCGGACATGATCTGCCGCACGAGCTGGCCGCGCGTCATGCCGAGCACGCGCAGCATCGCGAACTGCGCGCGGCGTCGCACGACGCCCGCCGCCTGCGTCGAGAAGACGAGGAACGCGCCGGTGAAGAGCGCAACCAGCGCGAGCACGTTCATGTTGATGCGGTAGGCGCGCGACAGCCTGTCCGTGCGGCTTTCGGTGTCGCGCGTCTCCGCGACGACGAAGCGCGGGCCCAGTTCATCCTGCAACGCGCGGCGAAACGCTTCGCGATCGACCCCGCGCGCCAGTTGCAGGTCCACGCGGGAGAGCCGCCCCTGCACGCCGAAACGCGACTGCACGGCCGCAATATCCATCACGCCGATACGCTGGCCGGCCAAGGCCCGCACGATGCCGCCCGCCACGCGCAAGCGCACCGGCGAAGTGCCGTTCTGCAAATCGACGTCCGCGCCGACGCGCGTGTTCAGCCATTGCTGCGCGGCCGTCGAGAGAAAGATGGCGTCGTCCGACAAGACGTCGAGCGGCGTCTGCGGCGACGGCACGCCGGTCAGATCGGGCGCGATGCGCTTCGCGCGGAACACGTCGATGCCGAGCACCTTGAGCGGCGCGGTTTGCTTCGGCACCGCGACATCGAGTTCGAGCACGGGGCTCGCCACGACGACGCCCCGGCGCATGGCGAGCATCGGATAAAGGCGCTCGTCGATGAACTGTTGCGCGCCGCGCACCTGCAAATCCGCCTGCCCGGACAGGCTGCGCGCGGCGGCGGAAAATTCGTTGAAGGCCGCGCTATTGATGAGTTGCACCGCGTAGCCGAGCCCGACGCCGAGCGCGATCGTCAGCACGGCGACGAGCGCTCGCCCGCGATGACTGCGCCATTGAGCGCCCAGCAGCCAGCGCGCGAGCATGCGATGACCGGCGGCGCGCGCCGTCATCGTGCGCGCGACTCGTTGAACGCCGCGAGCGACGCGGCTTCGTGCAGCGTGCCGTCGGCGAGGATCAGCACGCGGTCCGCGAACGCGGCGGCGGCTTCCGAATGCGTGACCATGATCGCGGCCGCCCCGGTTGCTTTCGTTTCGGCGTGGAAGAGGCCGAGAATTTCGTGAGCCGTTTGCGGATCGAGATTGCCGGTCGGTTCGTCGGCGAGTATCAGCCGCGGGCGATGCACCAGCGCCCGCGCGATGGCCACGCGCTGAAGTTCGCCGCCGGAAAGCTGGCGCGGGAGATCGTTCTGACGATTGAAGAGACCGACGGCGGCGAGCATGCCGTGCGCGGGCGTGGTCGGCAGGCCGTTCAGGAGCAGTGGCACCGCGACGTTCTGCACCAGCGTGAGATGCGGCAGCACGTGAAACGCCTGAAACACGAAGCCGAGCTTTTCGCGCCGGGTTTTGGTGGCAGCTTCGTCGCTCATCGCGGAGATAGGCACGCCGTCGATCAGAATCTCGCCGCTGTCGGGGGCGTCGAGGCCTGCGATCAGATTGAGCAGCGTGGATTTTCCCACGCCCGAATCGCCCATAATCGCGATGAATTCGCTCGCGCCGAGCGTGAAGTCCAGCCCTGCAAGAATGGTTCTGCCGGGACCATAGGTTTTGTGAAGGCGGCGGCATTCCAGGGCGGGGCGTGTCATAGGCAAGCGCGCTCAGTATCCTCGGGTAACGAGTATTATGCCTAAGGTGTTTCGTCCGATGTGAAAGCTCGTTCGCGTCTCGTTCGACGGTCAGCTTTGCTGATTCGCCTGATGTTTGGGCGGCGCGATGAAAGCCTAGTGATTGACGCTCGGAATGTTAGGAGGCGCCGTATTGTGGCCGGACATTCGTTAGGAAAACTTTCTTCACAGGCACGACTCGTTTATTCGTCATGCAAACGATCCCATCGGAGCGCTGACCGCGTTTCGCCGCATTCGCGCCGTCACCGCCCCGTCTTCACCGCATCGGCTACGGCCGGCTTCTCCCAGCCGAACGCCTGCACGTCCGTCACCGCACCGCCGACCGCCACGACGCCGCGTATCTCGCCGGGCATCGGCAGCACGATCGCGTGCCACGATGCATCCGCGCCGCTCTCGCACCGTTCGGCGCGCGTCTTGGCGATACGCGCGGCATCCGCGAGCGCATCCACCGTGACGCCGATCCCGACGCTCGCCGATCCCACCGCGATCACGATCCAGATGCCCGAATACGCGACATCGACATGAACGCTGCGTTCGCCGCGCGGGTCGGTGGCGATGATGCGCTCGTCCGGGCCGTCCTCGACCTGCACTTCTTGCGGACGGCAATCGAACATCTGCGAGACGACGAGCCGCAGCGTCGCGCGCGCCACGCCCAAACGCCGCCCGATGGCCGAATGCGGATGCAGTCGCGCGCGCCTGCGCTCCGCGACGCTCAGCCAGCTGCCGACGTTCGACGCCGACGCGAAGCGGAATTCGCTCGTGACGAGCCACACGCACAACTCGCCGCTCGCGGGCGGCCGGTCGACGGCGCGCGATTTCGCGAGATCGTGATAACGCCACACGGCGTCATCGGCCAGTTTCAGCGGGAAAGACGTGCAGACGCGCTGCATCATGCATGCAGGCTCGGTCGAAGGGCAAAGGAATGCGGCATGGCGGCGACCTCGCAGTTGTTTTGTGGGGCGCCCGCCGGGCGGGCAACCTGCATTTTCCGGAACGGTTCCTTAACAAACGCTTAGGAACCGGCCTTCATTTGGCATTCAATGGTTATTGGACGCGCGCGGACACGGCGCCGGCATGCCGGAATATCGATTGCTGCCCTCTCCGACCATCTGTCATTCCGGAGACCCCCTATGCCACAAGCCGCTTTGTTTTCCCCCGCGCGCGTGCGCAATCTCGAACTGGCGAACCGCATCGTCATTGCACCGATGTGCCAGTACTCGGCCGAAGACGGCTGCATGAACGAATGGCACCTGATCCATCTCGGCCAGCTCGCGTTGTCGGGTGCGGCGCTGCTCACCATCGAGGCGACCGCCGTGCTGCCCGAAGGCCGCATCACGTGGGCGGATGTCGGCCTATGGAATGACGAGACCGAAGCCGCCCTCGAACGCACGCTGAAGGGCATCCGCCGCTGGTCCGACATGCCGATCGCCATCCAGTTGAGCCACGCGGGCCGCAAGGCATCGACGGAAGTGCCGTGGGAAGGCGGCGCGCAACTCGCGCCCGACCACGCGCATGGCTGGCAGACCGAAGCGCCCTCGTCCGTGCCGTTCGATGAGAACGAAACGCCGCCCGTCGCGCTGGACCGCGCGGGGCTGGAGCGCATCCGCGACGCCTTCGCCGCCTCGGCGCAGCGTGCCGCGCGACTCGGCCTCGACCTCATTCAGATTCACGCGGCGCACGGTTATCTGCTGCATCAGTTCCTGTCGCCGCTTTCGAACCGGCGCGACGACGAATACGGCGGCTCGCTCGAAAACCGCATGCGCTTTCCGCTCGAAGTCTTCGACGCCGTGCGCGGCGCCTTTCCCGAGGACCGGCCGGTGACGGTCCGCGTGTCCGGCACGGACTGGGTGGAAGGCGGCTGGGATATCGAACAGACCATCGCCTTCGCGCGCGCGCTGGAGGCGCGCGGCTGCGATTCGATCCACGTGTCGAGCGGCGGTCTGCACCCGGCGCAGAAGATTCCTGTCGGTCCTAGTTATCAGGTGCCGCTTGCGCGCGCGGTCAAGGGCGCGGTGAAGATGCCGGTCGTCGCGGTGGGGCTCATCACCGGCATCGAGCAGGCGGAGAGCATCATCGGAACGGGCGACGCGGACATGATCGCGCTCGCCCGCACCGCGCTCTACGACCCGCGCTGGCCGTGGCACGCGGCGGCGCAACTGGGCGCGCACGTGCGCGCGCCCAAGCAGTATCTGCGCTCACAGCCGCATCAATATAGAGACTTGTTCGAAGAGGACTGAGGCCCCGCGCAAACGCCGCGGCGTGCTATCTTCAAGCCGTCGCGCGTCGCCGTGTCATGTGGTGCCATCATGAGTCAAGTCCGCTATCCGCTCGGACCCGACGACCGGGTGCATCTTCTCTGCTGGCTCACATGCGGCTTTCTCGGCGCGTTTTATCTCGAAGGCGCGTGGCCCGAGCCGTCGTTTCAGGTGCGCGCGGCGCATCGCTGGCTGGACAACCACAACCGCGCCGCCGACTGGATCGAGACCGCGAAGCTCTCCGTCACCGCTCAGGCGCTCGCGTCGCGCTTCTGTCCGTTGCTCGATACCGAAGCGGGACGCAGCGCCATCGAGAAAATCATCGAAGGCGACGATCTCGACTACGAGAGCGAGCTCGTCCAGCGCATCTTCCACGCGTGCGTGGTTCAGCTAACGGACCGGCGGCGGCCCTTGCGCTGACGGTGGGCAACCACGCGCGCGGGCGTTGCATTTGTCCGACAGAACGCCTTCCTCCAAACGCTTATTTCACTTGACAAGCCGGTCGTCCGCGCCTTGCAGCAAGCCTTCGGCCGCGCGGATATTTTCTGCGGGCCCAATGTGCGGTAGCACACACTTCGGCGTTCGGGCGCGTTGCTAAATTCGTGCCGCCTGCTCGCACATCGATGTTCGCCCTCTCGCTAGCCGATGACGGCGCGGCTACACCGTCAGCGGCCAAAGAACGACAAAACAAATCGACACAGCCCGGAGGGTGTATGCAGCGCAGCATCGGTTCTTTCAGTCGCGCCTCGCGGCTTCGGCCGCTCTCGGCCATCGTGCCGCTTATCGTCGGTCTTCACTCCGCGCACGCCGCGCCGCCGCTTCCGAGCGGCGGCCAGTTCGCCGTGGGCAGCGGTTCGATCACCGGCGGCGGCCGGTCGCTCGTGATCGACCAGACCTCGACGCGCGGAGTAATCGACTGGAAGAGCTTTTCCATCGGCAGCGGCCGGCAGGTCACGTTCAACAACGGCAACGGCGCGACGCTCAATCGCGTGACGGGCGGCGATCCGTCCACCATTCTCGGCCAGCTCACCGCGAGCGGCAGCGTGTATCTCATCAACCCGCAGGGCGTGGTGATCGGGCCGGGCGGCGTGGTCGCGACGGGCGGGCGCTTCGTCGCGTCCTCGCTGAACGTGAGCGACGCGGCCTTCATGACGGGCGGCGACCTCACCTTTTCCGGCGACGGCCGCGGCGTCGTGGTGAATCTCGGCAAAATCGGATCGAGCGGCGGCGATGTCTTCCTCGTCTCGCGCACGGCCGCAGTCAACGCCGGCTCCATCGACGCGCCCAAAGGCAGCGCCGAACTGGCGGCGGGCGCGCAAGTGCTGCTGCACGATTCATCGAGCGGCCAGCAGATTTTCGTGCAAACGGGCAGCCACGGCACGGTCGCGAACGCGGGCGTGATCCACGCGGCGCAAGCGAGCCTTCAGGCCGCCGACGGCAACGTCTACGCGCTCGCGGGCAACAACGCGGCGATCCGCGCGACCGGCACCGCGAAGCGCGACGGCCACGTGTGGCTCGTCGCCGATCAGGGCGCGGTGCATGCGGCGGGCACTCTCGCCGCGACGAATGCCAACGGCAGCGGCGGCACGGTCGAAACCCGCGCGGCCACGCTCGATGTCGCGAACGCAAACGTTGTCGCGGGCGAGTGGTCGCTCGCGTCGCCGACCTTCACCATCGACGGCGCCACCGCGAACGCGTTGTCGCGCAGCCTCGGCAACGGCACGTCCGTGAATGCACAGTCCGGCGGCGATCTGACCGTGAACGGCAACGTGCGATGGAACGGCAACGCGTCGCTGACGTTCGGCGCGGGGCATGGCGTCACGGTGGCGCAGACATCGACTATCGCGAACACGGGCGGCGGCAGCCTCACGCTGCGCGCCGATTCGAAGGGCGTGGACAACGGCGGCAGCGTGACCAATCGCGGCAACATCGACTGGTCGGGCAGCACGGGCATCGTGAGCGCGCTCTACGACATGAACGGCAGCTACGCGCCCGGCACGCTGCTCACGCACGCCGGCTGGACGGCCGCGCCGTATAGCGGCGTCGTCACGCAGATTACCGCGTACAAGCTCGTCAACTCGCTCGCCGATCTCGGCCGCGTCTCGCAGAACCTCGCGGGCAACTATGCGCTCGGCAAGGACATCGACGCGAGCGCGACCGCGTATCCCAACTTCTTCACGCCGATCGGCGCGACGCCCGCCACGCCGTTCACCGGCCAGTTCGACGGCTTCGGCCACACCATCGACCGGCTAGCGGTCAGCGATCCTTCGTCGTCGGGCTACGTCGGCATGTTCGGGGTGATCGGCGCGAGCGGCGTCGTGCGCGATATCAAGCTGACGAACGCCAGCGTGGGCGGCGGCGCGCCCGGAACCTACGGCCTGCTCGCCGCGCAGAACAACGGCCTCGTCACGTATGCCTCGACTTCGGGCGACCTGTCGTACGGCGGCTTCGGCGGCGGAGGAAACGGCGGGCTCGTCGGCGCGAACAACGGCCGCATCGAGCGTTCGTCGAGCAGCGCGACGGTCGGCTTCCAGGGCCCGTCGGGCGGTCTCGTGGGCGTGAATACCGGGACCATCGCGCAGTCGTATGCGACGGGCAATCTGACTGGCGGCTCGCATGCATCGGTGGGCGGGCTCGTCGCCTTCAATAACGGCACGATCACGCAGTCCTACGCGACCGGCAGCACGGGCGGCCAGACCGGCGACGGCGGACTGGTCTACGACAACGGCAGCGCGGGCGTCATCAACGAATCGTTCGCGGTCGGTCAGGTCGGCGGCGGCGGACCTCCGTTTGCCGGGTACGGCGGCATCGCGGCGATGAACGAGGGCGTGATCGGCAACGTCTACTGGAACCGTGACACGACGACGCTCACGAACGCCGTGGCCGTCAACAACGGCACCGCGCCGGGCGACGCGAACGGGCTCTCCAACGCGCAAATGCGCGTGCCGGGCAACTTCAAGTCGTGGAACTTCGGCGCGGGCGGCGCGTGGACCATGCCCGCCAACGCGACGCATCCGGTTCTGAGCTGGGAGCAGGCGCGGCCCTGAGGCGTCTCGCGCAGAGCGAAGGGCGGGCTGCGGCCCGCCCTTCAACTGCCGATCACGACGAACACTTCACCGAGCGGCGCCTTCGATCCGTTCGGCACGACCGCTTTCAGCGGGAACCCGAACGTTCCCCGCACGCTGACGAAGCGCCCCATCTGGAAGCGAATGCCCGCGCCGACGCTCGCAAGCGATGCGTTGTTGACCTCGCCCGCTTCGGGAATGCGGTTCCACACGTGTCCGGCATCGAAGAAGACGAACGGCTGCATCGCCGCGACGCCTAGGGTGAGCGGGGGCGCGCGCATTTCCGTCTGCACGTTCCAGCCGCGATCGCCTTGCGCTGCATACGGCTCGTAGCCACGCACGGTCGCATCGCCGCCTAGTCCGAGTTCTTCGCTCGGCAAAAGCGTGTTGCCGGTCCACTGAAAAAGCCCGCGCGCGGACACCGAAAATCCCGACGCGCCCAGCGGCGACTCCTTCTGCCCCGACAGTTGCAAGTACTGATAACGCGGCGTCGCGCCGAGCCGCGCGGCATCGAAGGCAGCTTCGTTGTTGCTGCTGTCGAGACGGCCGGGACTCGCAAAGAGCGACGCGTTCAGATGCGTGCCGCCCGTCGGGTCGCTGTTCGTCAGATCGTAGGCAAACACGAACTGGTGGATATGCGTGTTCGCGTTGAATACCTGAAAGCCGCCGAATTCGAGGTCGTTGTTCGAGCGCTTGAAGTCATAGCCGAACTGAATCTGCTGCTGCCATGCGCCCGCGCGGTCCAGCGGCGGAAGCAGGCGGTCGTAGCGAAAGCTCAACTGCGAACTGATCCCGGTCTGTCCATAACTGTCCGGCAGGCGCGGCGTGCTTTGCGCGAACACGCCGAACAGTTCGATGCGATCCAGCCACGGCAGCGGCGCGAAAAAGTTGAACGAATGCGCGACGAAGCGCGCGCGATCGGGACGTCCTTCGATGTCGGGGTTGCCCGAGAAGAGGTCGTTGCTCGCCGTCGCCTGATAGCCGATGCGCGCGTCGATGCCGAACAGGTTGCCGTAGTCGAAGCCCGCGAGAACCCGGTCGCGTCCAAGATCGCGCACGCCGTCGTTGTTGTAGCCGCCGTAGACGCGCAGCGGCAGGCGGTCGTCCGTTTGCAGCACGACGTCGGTCGTGTTCTGCGCCTCGCCCGGAGCATAGATCACATCGACGCGGCGATACGGATTCGCGTTGAGCAGCGCGAGCCCCGCTGCGACATCGGCCTCGTGGATCGGCTCGCCGCTCGCAAGCGGCATCTCGCGCGTGAGCAGCGCATCCGAGAAATAGCGGTTGCCCTTCGCCATCACGCGCCCCGCGCGGAACTCGGCGACCGCGATGGTCACCACGCCGTTGCTCACGTCCTGCTCGGGCACGTAGACATCGACGAGCGGCTGTCCCGCGGCGCGATATCGCTGCACGACCGCGCGGCGGATCTGCGCGAGACGCGCGAAGGTAAGCGGCTTGCCGAGATCGGCGGCGAAGGTGTCGAGAAACGCGGCGTCGAGGAGCGGAAGGTCAGTGGACGCGATCGCGCCCTGCGCGGCGGACTGCCGATTGCCCGATGCGGCCTCGCCTGCGCGCGCGAACGCCATGCCGCGCAAGTCTTCGATTGCGACGGCCTGCGACTCGTCGGCCGGTTGCTGCGGCGGCTGCGGCGCGCGTGGGCGCTCGGCGGCGGGCGGCGCGATCGGCGCGACATCGCGATAAGCCTGCGCTGCGGCATCGCCCATATGCGCGCACAGCGCGGCCACCGCGACGGCCAGCGCGCGCATCGGCGGAAAAAGACGCGTCATGCGCCGCGAATGCGCATGGCCGAACTTTCGACGCGGCGGGCAGGCAGGCCGCGCCGCGCGTTGTCAGCGTGTGTCATGCCGCCTCCGATGCTGTCCGTTGCTGGGCCGCCGACTATATATCGGCGGCGGTCCGGCCCGCCAGCACGCGTCCGGCATGAATGTGCGAAAGCGCACGGTAAGCATACGAATCGACTCGCCCCGCGCGCAACGCATCACGCGCTTAGGGCCTCAGCACGACCTTGATGCAGCCGTCTTCCTTGTCGCGGAAGGTCTTGTACATGGCCGGCCCGTCCGCGAGCGACACCGTGTGCGTGATGACGAACGACGGGTCGATCTGTCCGTCCTGAATGCGCTTGAGCAAGTCGTCCGTCCAGCGGTTCACGTGCGTCTGACCCATGCGCCACGTCAGTCCCTTGTTCATCGCGGCGCCGAACGGAATCTTGTCGATGAGCCCGCCGTACACACCCGGCACCGACAGCGTGCCCGCCGGACGGCATACGTAGATCATCTCGCGCAGCACATGCGGACGGTCCGTCTCCAGCATCACGGCCTGCTTCGCGCGGTCGTACATGGCATCGACGGAACGCGTCGCATGCGATTCCATGCCCACTGCGTCGATGCACTTCTCCGGACCCTTGCCTTGCGTCAGATCGCGCAGGCGCTCCAGCACGCTCTCTTCCTTGAAATTGATGACGGTCGCGCCGCCCGCGCGCGCCATCGCGAGGCGCTCGGGAATATAGTCGATCGCAATCACCTGCTTTGCGCCGAGCAGCACCGCGCTGCGAATCGCCATCTGGCCGACCGGGCCCGCGCCCCAGATCGCGACCGTGTCGGTCGGCTCGATATCGCATTGCACGGCGGCCTGCCAGCCGGTCGGGAAGATGTCGCCGAGAAAGAGCACTTGCTCGTCCGTCAGGCCGTCCGGAATCTTGACGTGCGTCTTGTCCGCGAACGGCACGCGCACGTATTCGGCTTGTCCGCCGGGATAACCGCCCGTCAGATGCGTGTAGCCGAAGAGGCCCGCAGTCGTGTGGCCGAACACTTTGTCCGCGACATCCTTGTTGCGGTTGCTGCGTTCGCAGACCGAAAAATTGCCGCGCTTGCATTGATCGCACTCGCCGCAAACGATAGTAAACGGCACAACGATGCGATCGCCTTTCTTGAGCGCCTTGTTGTCGGCGCCGACTTCGACCACCTCACCCATGAACTCGTGGCCCATGATGTCGCCGGATTCCATGCCAGGCATGAAGCCGTCGAAGAGATGCAGGTCCGAACCGCAAATTGCGCACGTCGATACCTTGATGATGGCATCGCGCGGGTGCTCGATGACCGGGTCCGGGACTGTCTCGTATCGGATGTCTTTCTTGCCTTGCCAAATCAGCGCCTTCATTGTTGCCTCCAGCGGGAGTGAAAGGTCGGATCGCGTGTTGCATCGGTGAGCGGCGGAAATGCCGCGACCGCAAACAAGGTCAGCAACGCGTGTTCCGCGTTGGCGGCCGCAGGATGTCCATGACGGCATCGACTGCGCGCAGTACGTAAGCGATGCAATAACGCGAACGGCGCAGCGGGGTCCACCCCTTGAGGGGCGAATGCCCCACGCCTGGGAAACGCCCGCGCAAACCGCGCCGCGCGTCGCCCCTATCGGCGCGATTGGAAAAATCCAACGGCGCGGCGCGCCGTGGGAATACCCACTGCTATTCACTCGATGCGCCCATCCGGTTCTAGCCCTGGACGCTCGATGGCGCTTCCCCGCATCGCTTGTTTGGACCTCTCGCACTTTCATCGAAGGAGCCTGCCATGTTCATCCACAACAAACGTCTGCAGTACACGGTGCGCGTTGCCGCGCCCAACCCCGGCCTCGCCAATCTGCTCCTCGAGCAGTTCGGCGGCCCGCAAGGCGAGCTTGCCGCCGCCATGCGCTACTTCAC
>NZ_JALQEM010000035.1 GCF_023630705.1 Caballeronia sp. GAFFF1 | reverse complement strand
GGCCCGTGGAACGAAGGCGGCGACTGGAAGTTCGTCGAAGATCCGCAGCCCGCAGTCGATGGCGGCGACGGCACCGCGAGCGTGACCGTGAGCGAAATGGAGAAAGACGCGCTCACCACGATGGCGACGCGCACTGCGTCCGACCCCTCCGCCGACCCGGTGACGGGCGCGGACCTGGGCTCGGGCAAGGCAGTCTGACGCGCACATCGCGCGACGGCGCCGCAACAACAAACGGCCGCGATCGTGACGATCGCGGCCGTTTGTGTTTGTGAAGCGCTGGTGAAGCCTTCGTGAAACCGAGTGCTTAGAACCGGTGACGCAGACCCACCGCAGCGGCGACCTGATTCTGCGAGGTCGACGGCGACAGCGTGTTGATGATCGCGACGTTCGCGCCTGCGTTGCCGAGCTGGCCGGACGCATGCTGATACACGCCTTCGACATAAACGTCCGTGCGGCGCGACAGCGAGTAGTCGGCTTGCAACGAGACGGTATGCCACTTCGGATCGCCCGTGCCGTTCGAGCCGGTGAGCTTGCCGTCCGTGTACGTGTAGGCGGCGTCGAGGTTCAGCGCCGGCGTCAGCGCATAGCGGCCGTTCAACTCGAAGTTGTTCAGATGCAGGTTCGTGCCGGTCGGGAGCGTGAACGACGTGCCGCCCTGCGACGCCGCGATCAGGCCGTCATAGTGCGTGTTGGTCCACACGAAGCCCACCGTCGCCGGACCGTAGGCGTAGTTCACGCCTGCGCCGAACGTGCGTTGCAGGTCCGCCGTCAGGTTGCCCTTGTTGCTCTGTCCCGCCGTGACCGCGCCGCCCGTGTTGAAGTTGCGCGAGTTGTTCGTTTGCAGGTAAGCCGCCGCGAAGTTCAGCGGGCCAGCCGTGTACGACGCGCCGGCGCTCCATGCGCGGTTATTCGAGAACTGGCCGGCGTCGTTGCTGAAGCCGTACAGACCGCCGAACTTGAAGCCCGCGTAATTCGCGCTGCGATACTTGACCGAATTCTTGATCGAAAACGAGTTGTCGAGATTGTCGTTATCGAACGGATGCGCGCTCAGGTTATTGCCATAGCCCGCGCCTGCTTCGGAAAGCGGCCCGAGAAAATCGACCATCGAATCATATTGACGGCCAAGCGTGACAGTACCGAACTGATCGCTTTGCAAACCGACATACGCCTGTCGATTGAACATGCCGTCCTGATTGAAGCCGCCGTTATTCAGGTTGAAGCCGCTCTCCAACTTGAAGAGCGCGTGCAACCCGCCGCCCAGGTCTTCGCTGCCGCGCAAGCCGAAATACGTATCGGAGACGGATCCGCTGCCTTGTTGCCAATTGCTGTGGCCCCCGGCGTTATTGGCGTACACGATGCCGGCGTCCAGCATGCCGTATAGCGTGACGCTGCTTTGTGCCTGTGCCGAAGCCGCAAAGGCGCCGAGCACGCCCACAATGAGGAGATTTCTTTTCATGGTTGCTGTGTGTCCTGATTTAGAGCGAAGGCTTCCCGAGGCGATGCGCCTTGTCCCCGGGAGGCTCGACACACTTTAAGCAAAGCGCTCTTATACGTCGCGTTATTCGACGCGTTTTGCCGAGTAAGAATCTATTGCTAAAAATGGAAAGAGACTGCTTGAGCGCTTGTTAATGCTTTACGGTCAATCGCTTAGTGTCATTGAAACCCGACAGTCGGTCATTTGAATGTTGCACAGGGACCACGTTATTCATGCGCCATCTGGAGAGGTGCTTTGCAGATAAGCGCGTTGATCGACGCGATCGCGCTCGCTAATCTTTCGAAGGTCTGAAGTCTTCGACACGAGTTGCAGTCTGAGGACACGGGACGGTTTCGCGAGAGGGAACCGCCCCGCTTCTTCTATTGCTCGTCAAGCAGCAGGATCGAGTTTCACCTTGATCCATCCCGGCTGGCGCAGATCGAATGCCTTATAGGCGTCGATGACGTTCATCATCGGCTCGCGCGTCGTCAACACGCGAAGCGGATCGAACGAACCGTTGCTCACGCGCTCGATGAGGGGCGGCGTGATCGAGCGATGGTTGCAGTTGCCCATCTTGATGGTGAGATTCTTGTTCATCGCGATGCCGAGCGGAAAGAAGCGGTCGTTCGGCGGATACACGCCGATCACGCCGAGCGTGCCCGCCTTTGCGAGCGCGGCAACGGCCCAGTCAATTGCCTGCGTCGGCGCATTGCCGGGCGTCCAGTTGTTGCCGTCCTGATTGCGCTCGGGCGTCACGGTCCGGCTTTCCCGTTCTGCCTGCTTTGTCTTGTCTTCCGATGCCGCCGGCCCGCCTTCGGGATGCATCGCATCCACGCCGACCGCGTCGATCGCACGGTCCACGCCGCTGCCGTTCGTCAGTTCGAGAATCGCCTGCACCGGGTCTTCCTGATCGAAGTTCACCGTTTCCGCTCCCTGCGCGCGCGCCATGTCGAGACGATCCTGCAAGCGGTCCACAGCGATCACGCGGCCCGCGCCGAGCATCCATGCGCTCGCAATCGCAAACTGGCCCACCGGCCCCGCGCCGAACACGGCGACGGTATCGCCCGGACGCACTTCCGCCAGTTGCGCGCCGAAGAAGCCGGTCGGGAAGATATCGGAGATGAGAATGGCGCGCTCGTCATCGACGTTCTCCGGCAGCTTGATAAGGCTCGCGTTCGCGAGCGGCGTGCGCGCGAATTCGGCTTGCAGGCCGTTGATCGGACCGGTGGCTTTCGGTCCGCCGTAGAACGCCGTGCCTGCGGACGGACCGTTCGGATTCGCGAGGTCGCATTGCGCGGTGTAGCCCTGCCGGCAGTACCCGCAGCATCCGCATGAAATGGTCGACGGAATCAGCACTCGGTCCCCGCGCTTCAGGTTGCGCACGCCCTTGCCGATCTCTTCGATGATGCCCACGCCTTCATGACCGAGAATCGTGCCCGGCACCATGCCGGAAAACGTGCCGCGCACCATGTGCAAGTCCGTGCCGCAGATGGCGCTCGCGGTGAGCCGCACCACCGCGTCGTGATCGTGCTGAATCGTCGGGTCCGCTACGTTGTCGAGCGATATGTTGCCTATGCCGTGAAACACGACTGCTTTCATCGTCTGACTCCCGGAAAGGTTGATCGAACGGTGATTCAGCAACACGCGCGCCCGTAAGCTCGGGCATAACCGTTGCGACAAACGGTATGTTGAAACCGCTAATCCCGACAGGAGAGTCACATGAACAAGGACACGACCGAAGGCATCAAGGAACAGGTGAAGGGCTGGGTGGATACGGCCATCGGCACCGTGACCGGCGACGAGGACCGCAAGCTCAAGGGCGACGTCGAGATCACCAACGGCGCAAACCGTAAAGACTACGGCGATCAGAAGGACAACATCGAGAAGGGCGTCGAGGATCCGGGCGAGCCGACCAACACGTAAGCCCGCTCTTTCCCGTCACGCCGCGCGCTTCACATAGCGCGCGATGAAGGTGCGCGTCTCGTCGTCCGGGAAGCGCACCGCCACTCGATCTGCGCTCACCATCTCCACGACGCCATCGCCATAGCGGCGCACGCGCACGCGGTCGCCCTGGCTGAACGTCTGTGCGCTTCGCTTCGGCTTCGCTTCTTTCTCGTGCTCTTCCAACAGCGCCTGTTCGCGCACTTCGCGCGGGCTTTCCTGTACTTCCGGCGGATGCAGGCAGTTGTCGCAGGAACCGCACGCGCCGCCGCCGAGTTCGTCGTCGGGCGCGCGATAGTTCACTTCCTGCTTGCCGGCTGAGGGCTGCGGAGGAACGTCGTCGTCCACGTCGTCGGCGAAGTAGTCGAGCAGCATGCGCCACCGGCACCGCGCGCTCTGCGCATAGGTAATCATCCGTTCGAGCACCGCGCGATCGCGTCCGGCCCGCGCGGCGTAGCCCTGGGCGGCATCGTCCAGTTGCGCGATGGCCGCGCCGTCGTCGATCAGCTTCATGCCGCCGCGCCGCGTGCGACGTGTCACGCCCATGTCGTTGAGCAACGTGGCCGCGACGCGCAGCTTGTTCACGCCGATGTGCGGCAACGCTTCGCGCAGTCGTTCCAGCGGCTTTTCGAGCGTCTGACTCGCGTTCTCGCGCGCGAGGTCGCGCACCGTCTCGGCCACGCGGCGGATCGTCTCCGCGCTCGGATAGCGCCCGCCGAGAAAGAACTGCTGAACCTGCTTGTCCTTCAGTTCGAAAAGCAGAATGCACTGGGCCGGCTCGCCGTCGCGACCGGCCCGGCCTGCTTCCTGATAGTACGCGTCGAGGCTGCCCGGCACCTGCGCATGCAGCACGAAGCGAATGTCGGGCTTGTCGATGCCCATGCCGAACGCATTGGTCGCGACCATGACCCGCGCGTCGGCGGCCATGAACGCGTCCTGCGCTTCGGACCGCGCGCCCGCCGCCATCTTGCCGTGATATCGCTGCGCCGCGACGCCCGCCTCGCCGAGCGCGGCGTGCAGCGCGTCGCATTCGGCCACCGTCGCGCAATAGATGATGCCGCTGCCTTCCAGCGTGCTCGCGAGTTCGATGGCGCGCGAGCGCTTGTCCTCGGGATTCGTCAGTTGCTCGACCGAGAAATGCAGGTTGTCGCGATACACGCCCGTATGGATCACGTTGGCGTGCCGCATCTGCAACTCGCGCACGATGTCCTCGATGACGGCGGGCGTCGCTGTCGCGGTCAGCGCGAGCACGGGCGGGCGGCCGAGCGTCTTCACGGCGTGAATCAGCTCGACGTAGGCCGGGCGGAAGTCGTGGCCCCACTGCGAGATGCAATGCGCCTCGTCGATGACGACGAGCGGCACCGACGGCATGTGCTTCGAAGTGAGCGTCGCGGTGAATTCCGCGTTCACGAGCCGCTCCGGCGTGACAAACAGAATGCGGACCTCGCCTTGCGTGACCGCTTGCATGGCTTCGCGCTCTTCTGTCGTGGACAACGTGCTGTTGAGGACCAACGCTGCTACACCGGCTTCGGTCAGCTTTGCGGCCTGATCGCGCATGAGCGAGATGAGCGGCGACACGACGACCGTCATGCCGTCCAGTTGCAACGCCGGCAATTGATAGCACAGGGACTTGCCGGCGCCAGTAGGCATGACGGCGAGGGTGTCGTGGCCGTCGAGAACACTGCGGATCACTTCGTCCTGGCCCGGCCGCAGATGAGGAAAGCCGAAGACCTTGCGAAGAGCGGTTTCGAGTTCACGGTCGAGCGGTTTGCGCGCGCGGGTGGCGATGCTGCGGGTGGTGTCGTTCATGTCGATGGAGTTCGATTGGCGCGCTGCGCGGTTCGCATCCGCTGGAATCACTAGGGAGGGATGGCACGCGGCGAAAGGAGCAAGCGTCAGACCCACGGCAAACCGTTGAAGAAATCACCACGCCGCGTGTAAAACTTTTCGCTTTGGTCCGTGCGCTAGCCGACGCACGGCTGCATTTGGCGTCGGATGTATCGGCCAAATTCTTCCAGACAAATAAGGGTGAACGCTTAATACCGGCGGGCGTGAGCGCACGTCCGTTTCATTTGGAAACACATTTATCGGTGCGAAAAAGCTGCGAAGGTACGCACCTTGCTCATGTAGTTGTTTTCCGAATTCACGCTGGACGCTTCCCTATGACACGAACCCTAGCCGCCGCCCCCGCCTTCCGACAGCGTCGCCCAGCGCAACTCGCAGAGCGAGAACTAAAGCATCTGGAACTAATCTTGGCGAGTTTCGTGGAAGGCAGCGCCGCACCGGGACGTCTGCCCACGAAGTATTGGGACATGCGCGTGGCGCAACTCGACAGCGACTACGAACTCGTCCCCTCGCAAAGCCAACGCGTCGCCACGCTGCAACGCAAGCTGGCTTTGCTCGATTCGGCGCTCGGCTCCGCCGCCGCCGATGCTCAAGAGAAGCAGAACCGCCGCGTGGCCGCCTGAGCCTTTTGACGGCCGTAGTTTCCCGCCTATCGACGCACGCTGTGCCAGCGGGCGTCAGCCAAGAGTGAGCTAACCGAGCGGCGCTTATCTCGCCCGCCGGATCAGCGCGCGTGCCACATTGGCCGCGAGATCCGCGCGGAGCTCGGCCCACTTGCCGAGCAGCGACGCATCGTTGGTCAGGAAGTAAGGCGCTTCCGCATAATCCGTGTTCTTGCCGTCCGGGCTCGCGACTTCGAAGACGCGCATGTCCAGGTCATCGCACGTGCCCATGCTCACGAGTTCGCCGAACGAATGCACGCCCGCGATGGCGACATTCTGCACGCCGACGCCATGCACCACCGCGATGACCGTCTTTCCCATGCGCCAGGCGGCTTCGCGGCTGTCGGCCAGGACGAACGCAATGCCCTCGGCAGGCGCTGTCAGCGTCACGCGGAAAAGCCGTGATTTGCATACGTCACTGAGTTGAGTGGTCATGTTGGCCGCCGGCGGGAGAAGCACTGATAAGCGCGAAGAGCGACATGTTAGCAAGTCGCGCTCCCGCCTAGCCACCGCTTCAGCAGCAGTGGCTTTGCGGGTTCCGCCGACACACGATATTCGATCAAAGCTCGGGACGGGCGAGATCGGCGTGTACGACCTCCTCGCCGCGGCGCTGCGCCGCTTCGATTGCATCCGACTTCGACGCGTAGGGCCCAAGCGTGTCCGCGCCTTCGAACGGAAAGAGCAATCGACCGTCCGTTTTTCGCACGACCTTCAAGGTGCCGTAATAGCCGCTTGCCGCACTACCGCGATACGAGGCGTAAATCTGAAAATCGCTCTCGCTCGCGCCTGGCGTCGGCGCGACGATGCGGGTTGGGAAATAGACTAGCTTGGGGCGTCTGCCACTCGAATACGTCACGAAAATCACCGGTTGAACACGCGTGAACCTGTGCGTTCGTTTCGGACGAGTCAGCCCGAGCGCGGTTCGTCGTGATCCGATGCGAACCACGCTGCGCGCCTGCCGTCGGAAAAGAACGTAGGAAAGGAAATGCCGCTGCATTCAGATTGAGCAATCGGCAAGCCGGATCGGCTGTCCATGACGCGCCCCGGCCTATGCGCGCGGATCGTCGCAGAACACGGTCGTCGCGTGCTTTCTTTCCACGGTGAGGTTAACCGAGCGCGCGCCCATCGGACGCGTGCGGTGACGCACGCCCGCCGGGACCGTCAGCAGTTGCCCGGCGTGGACGTGCATCGAGCCGGCTTCGAGGTCGATCACGAGCGTGCCTTCCGTGACGATGAATGTCTCGTCCGAATCGGGATGCAGATGCCATTCGTATGGAAAGGTCATCACGCTTACGTGGACCTCGTGATCGTTGACGGTGGCGACGACGCGATTGAGATAGCCGTCGTTCGGCGTGAGAGCGAGCGTCGTCAGATCGATCGGTGAGTTCATCGCGGCTCCTTTCGCGCAATGCGCTTTGTTCCCCGAGCCTAGTCGAGCGTGACCGCGCGGCGCAAACGAATCGTTTTCGCTTCCTTGCGAAGCGGGCTCACACGACCGGTCGCACGGGAATGCAGGGCAGCGGTATCGCGCTCGCTCGTGCGCGAGACTCCCGCGTCAAGCCGCGAACGGCGGTGAGCACCAGAGGAAACGGAACGAATCGTCACACGCGCCACCCCATCCCCCCGCAATGCAGTTACGATAGCTCGCGAGCACGGCGCGTCCATCGCTGCGTGCGCGACCGTGACGCCGGTCCATGAGGACGCCGTCATGGCGATGCGGCTCCTTCACAGCCGACTTTCATACTTCAACACTGCGACTCGCCACACCATGCGTCGAATCACTGTCCGAACATCGCCCGTTCATGGCCGGGGCGTCTTCGCCCTCGCAGATCTGCCCGCGGGCGCGCTGCTCTTCGAATACAAAGGCAAGCGTCTTTCGTGGAAGGAAGCGCAACGCATGTACGAGCGCTCCAACGCCGAGGACGGTCATACGTTTCTTTTCGGACTCGACGACGGCCGCGTGATCGACGGTGCTCGCGGCGGGAATTCCGCGCGCTGGCTCAACCACAGTTGCGCGCCGAATTGCGAGGCGGAGCAGGATGGCGAGCGCGTCTTCATCCGTTCGCTTCTTCCGATCGGCAAAGGACAGGAACTGTTCATCGACTATCGGCTCACCGTCGAAGGACGGCGCACAGCGGCGCTCAAGCGCCTCTACGCGTGTCGCTGCCTCGCGGCTAATTGCCGGGGCACGATGCTCTCCGACGAACGCTGACCTGCGCCGCACGGCGCGCTTCTAGTCCGCGGGCCCGATTCAATCGCGCTGCGTGGCACTAGCCCGATACGAGCGCGCCAGTTCCAGACCACGCTGCCTGAGCGCCTCGCGATCGGCGCTCATCGCATGGCGCATGGCCGCTTCGAGTTCGTCGATCGACACGGCACCCGGCGCGTTCTTGTCGTCCCACGTCTGCGCATAGGCGGCCTGCTTGCCGGTCCGCGCCGCTTCGTCCGGATGAAGCATGCTGATGCGAGGCAGCCCATACGCCATCGCGACGATCCGTCCGTGCAGGCTGCTGCCCGCATATCCCGCGCTCGTCGCGATCAAAGCGCAGATGTCCCAAATGTCCAGCGACCGGAAGACGAACGCGCGATGATGCATGCGGGCCGCAAGCCGCTCGTATGCGTCGATGTCGTCGTGCCACGGCGCCGCGCCTGCGCGAAACAGCGCGATGCCGTGGCCGGTCGATGCGGCGAGCGCATCCAGTTCGCGCGCCAGCCGGTCGAGCGTGGCGTCGTCGCCGAAGTCGGCGCTGAACTGCACCGCGAGATGGCCGCGCGGACATGCGCGTCGCACGTCGGCCGCCGGGCCGTGGCGGGCGCGCGAGGCGATGCGTGAATCGAAGAGTTCCGCGATCATCGTCACCGGGTCCGGAACGAGCCTCGCCTCGATGCCCGCGGCACGCAGCATCGCTTGCGTGTGCGCGTCGCGCACGCTGAGGTCGTCGGCGCAGCGCAATTTGGTCAGGACCTCGTTGCGCAGCGCAGCCTCGCGCGTGTCGAGCGACACGCCGCCCACCGCGTTGAAGCGAACTGACGACGCCTGCGGCCATGTCTCCCGGCCGACGACATAGGGCGCGAGCGCGTCGGAATTCAACAGAGCGCGCGCATACGCTGAGCGCTCCTCGGCCCGCGCGCCGTATCGCGCGATGACCGTCTGCGCGTCTTCGGGTTCGTTGAGCATCACGGCGGCTTCCCACGCGTCGCAGGTCAAGAGCTCGCCGCCGGCATGCACGAACGTGACCGGCTTATCGCCCAGGCGTCCGGCGAGCGTGCCCAGCGCCGCGACCGCATGGCCGCCGTATCGGCGCAGGTCCCGCGCGGCCAGTCCTGCGAAAACCGGTTTGGCGTCAGGCAGGCGTTCCGCAAGAAGACGCTGCTCGATATGCGCGAACAACATGTCGCCGAAGTTGTGGCGGTCGAATGCGCCGAAGATCACGACGGTGGCATTGATCAATGAGCTTCCTCTGTATGTGCGATGCGTGCGCGAAACGAGCCGGCTTCGTTCGCTTGACGCGCCGCAGTCCTGCGCCTATACAGGACGTTCCCGCTTCGAGCACGCGAAGCGGACGACCGCGACCGGAGCCTTCGATGACGAGCACGACACGCGCCGCGCTGTTCCCTGCCTCGCTTGCCCTACCCTTCGTCGTGTTCTTCGCCGCCTGTTCGACCAGCCCGCCACCCGCCGCGCCGGCGCAGGCCGTTACGACGACGCTGCCATCCGGTGGCGTCTACAAGGGCATGCTCGGCGACGCGGACGCCACCTTGCTCGTGCTCTTCGACGGCACCGCTTACCTCTTCTATGCGAGCGGCGGCGCGGGCGTCGGAGGCGTCGTCATTGCGACGAACGGCGCGCAGACGAGCGACGGACGATTCGCAAGCGCCTCTGCATTAAATTACCGCATCGGCGCAGCGCCGCCGTCGCCGGTGTCGTTCACGGCGGACTTCGCGCATGCGCCGGCCGTCGAAGGGTCGATCACGCGCGACAACGGCGCAGAGAGCCGCAGGTTCTCCGCGACGGCGGCGCCGCTGCTCGACACCGCGCCCACGCTGGCCAATGCGGGCGGCCTCTACAGCGGACGCGGCATGGCGCTCGGCGGCTCGACGACGACGCGCATCACTGTCGCCGCCGATGGCTACGCCGCCGGCACCACCAGCGCAGGATGCATCTTCAAAGGAACGCTGCGCCCGCGCCCCGGCGTCAACGCCTACGCGGTGTCGGCCACCTTCGGTCCCGCGCCCTGCCCTCTTCCCGACGCGACGGTGGACGGCAGCGCCATCGTCGACGGCGCGCGTCTTCTGGTCGCGCTGCCGAGCCCGGACCGCTCGAACGTCTTCATCTTCGACGGCAGGAAGTAGCGGCGGCATCGACTTTATTCACGCGCCGCTTACATACGGCGTTTCGTGTCCTAACATTGCTTTACCGGGCCAGCGGCGCCGTACCTGCCGGCGCAACAACGCGGAGAGCTCGGCTAAGAAAGCCTGTGGTTGAACACCATCTTCCGATGCCGTAAAAAAAGGAGACAACCGGATGAACGCAACGCTCAAGCTCTTGCCATTGGCCCTCGGCGCGATGCTCGCCTGCATACCGCCCGCCGACGCAGCGCAGGACAACGTCGGCACGCTGTCCAACTTCCGTCAGACCGGCAATACGCAGCCGGCCGAAACCGTTCCGCAAACCGGTCAGACTGCGGACGCGCTTCGCGAAAACCTGAAGCAGATCAAGCTGCCGCCGGGCTTCAAGATCGATCTGTATGCGGTCGTGCCGGAAGCGCGGCACATGGCGATCGAACCATCCACGGGCGTGGTGTTCGTCGGCACGCGCAAGAATCGCGTGTGGCAGGTGACGGACAGGACGAAGCAGCGTGTCGCGAGCGACGTTGTGCAGTTCGCTTCGTCGGTGACGTTCAAGGTGCCCAACGGCGTGTGCTTCTCGCCGGACGGCGTGCTCTACGTGGCCGAGCAGAACCGCGTGCTCGGTTTTCCGGCCGCGCAGTTCTTCGGCGAAGGCGGACCGGACGTTGCGGCGGCAGTCGTGGTGCCGCAAGGCAAGCTGATTCCAACGCAGTTCGAGAGCTTCAATCATGGCGCGCGCGCGTGCCGCATCGGACCGGACAAGAAGCTGTATATCGCGCTCGGGCAGCCGTGGAACGTGCCGCCTAAGGACAAGCTCGCGGAACTCGACCGCAACGGACTCGCGGGCATCATCCGCATGGATCAGGACGGCAAGAACCGCGAAGTGTATGCGCATGGCGTGCGCAATTCCGTGGGGCTCGACTTCAATCCGAAGGACAAGACCTTGTGGTTCACCGACAACCAGGTGGACGGCATGGGCGACGACACCCCGCCCGGTGAGCTCGATCACGCGACGAAGGCCGGAGAGAACTTCGGCTTTCCGTGGTACGGCGGCGGGAAGGTGCGCACCGTCGAGTACAAGGATCAGAACCCGCCGGCGGGCGTCGTGTTCCCGCAAGTGGAGTTCGCCGCGCATGCCGCCGACCTCGGCATGTCGTTCTACACCGGCAAGATGTTCCCGCAGAAGTATCAGGGCGGTATCTTCGATGCGGAGCACGGCTCATGGAACCGCACGAAGCCGATTGGCGCGCGCATCATGTACACGCCGATCAAGGACGACGGCACGGCCGGAGAAACGGAAGTCTTCGCCGAAGGCTGGCTCACGCAGAGCGGCGAATACATGGGCCGTCCGGTCGACGTGCAGATGCTGCAGGACGGGTCACTGCTCGTCTCGGACGACTACGCCGGCGCCATTTACCGCATCTCGTACTCGGGGGCCAAATGAGGCGCGTGAAGCAGACGGCGGCCCTCGCGGCATGGGTGGCGATGCTTGCGCCAATATCGGACGCGTCGCTCGCGGCGGGCGATATCAAGGCGGGACGCGCGAAGGCGGCGCAGTGTCAGGCGTGCCACGGGCTCGACGGCATGTCGAAGCTGCCGGAAGCGCCGAATCTGGCGGGCCAGACGGAGGAATACCTCGTGAAGGCGCTCAACGATTTTCGCTCGGGCGCGCGGCAGAACGAGATGATGTCCGTGGTGGCGAAAGGCCTGTCAGATACGGACGTCGCCAATCTGGCGAGCTATTACCACAGCCTCGGCAAGCAGTGAGGGCGTTCGAATTTTTTCGAAACGAACGCTTGACTTGGTGGACTAAGGGTTTATACTAGCCCTTGTCTCCTCCATGTCTCAACCGATGTGGATTCAAGCCCGCTCTCTTGAGCGGGTTTTTTTTTAGGTGTCGCGGCGAGACTATCCACAGAAATCGGGGAAAAGCCTGTGGATATCGCACTGACGAATGGCCTAAGCCGTTGACCCGAAAGCACTTACCACCGACGCTTCACAACGCACCCGCTCACTTCCCGTCGCCGACGCACGACAACACCATCGAGTCCGCGCGGCTCACGTCGGCGGCGAGTATCGCTTGCGGCGCGGTCGCGATGCCCAACTCTTCGGCAGCCGACCCCGGCAGCGCGTAAAGGATCGTGCCCGTCGCGACGAGCGCCACGATCATCGATAAGAACCACGAAAAGACGTACATCGCCGGCACCTCGCCAAAGAACGCTTCGTCTGGAAAGGCGCGTCGAACGTCAGCGCCTGACGCGCAGAGTAAAGCGTCGCGGCGGATGGCACAGCCCCACGGAGGGAGGGACGTGAAGGAGGGAAGCGCTCGGTCAGCGCGTGTCCGGCGCGGGCACCGGCGAGACGCCTTGCGCGCGGGCGGCGGCGTCCTGGGCGCGCATCGCGCGGATAAAACCGTCGCGTTCGCGCAGCCGGGCCCAGTAACGCGCGACCGGTTCGGCGAAGCGCGCGCTCAAGTCCAGATGCTCCGCCAGCATCAGTGCATAGCCGACCGAAACGTCGGCCGCCGTGAAGCGGCCCGCGCATAGAAAGTCCTGGCGTTCTAAAAGCGGCGCGAGCGCGCGCAACCGCGCGTGGAACCATCGCGCGTAGTCTTCCGCCACTTGCGGCTGCCGGCGCTCTGGCGGCTCGAAATGCGTGTAGCGCAGCACGAGCGTCTGCGGGAACGTGAGCGTCGCCTCGCCGAAATGCAGAAAGTTGAGATAGCGGCCGAAGTCGGCCTCGTGCACCGCGACATCGAGCCCGCCGGGCGAATAGCGCGCCGCGAGATACTGGCAGACCGCGGCGGATTCGGTCATGAACAGCGCATCGTCGGAAAATGCGGGCACCGTGCCGAGCGGATTCACGTCCATGAAGGCGCGCGCCATCATCCGCGGCGGGAACGGCAGCATCTTCAACTCATACGGCAGGCCGATTTCCTCGAGCGCCCACAGCGGCCGGAACGAGCGCGCGCTGACGCAGTGGTGGAGCGTGATCATCGCCGTCCGTCTGCGCTCAGGCGAGCCACGACGGCTTGCGCTTTTCGAGGAAACTGCGCACGCCCTCGCGCCCTTCTTCCGATGCGCGTATTCGCGCGATGCGATCCGCCGTGTCCGACATGAGCGTCTCGTCGATGGCGCTGCCCGCGAGATCCGCGACGAGCCGCTTGCATTCGCGCACCGCGTTCGGGCTGTTCGCGGCGATGCTGGCGGCGATCGCGTCGACGGCGGCGTCGAGCGCATCGGCGGCGACGACCTGATGCACAAAACCGATGCGAAGCGCCTCGGCCGCGTCGAAGCGCTCGGCCGTCACGAAATAGCGGTGCGCTGCGCGCGCGCCCATCGCGCGGATCACGTAGGGCGCGATGGTCGCGGGCATCAGGCCGAGCCTGGCTTCCGACAGGCAAAAATGCGCCGTGTCCACGCTCACCGCGATATCGCACGCGGCGACGAGGCCCACGCCGCCCGCGTAGGCGTCGCCCTGCACTCGCGCGATGACCGGCTTCGCGCTCGCATAGATGGTGTTCAGCATGGTCGCGAGACCGAGCGCGTCGGCGCGATTCTCGGCGTCGGTGAAGCCCGCCATGCGTTTCATGTAGTTCAGGTCCGCGCCCGCGCAGAATGCCGGCCCGTTTGCGGCCAGGACGATGGCGCGCACGTTGGCGTCGTCGTTGAGCGCGCGAACCGCGGCGGTCAGCTCGACGATAGCCGCGTCGTCGAACGCATTGCGCACGTCCGGCCGATCGAGCGTCACGCGGGCGATCGGGCCATCGACGGCGAGTTTCAGGCGTTGCAGGTTCATTGCATCGCTCATGTCTTGTCTCCTCGTTTGCCGCAGCATGTGAGTAGCACTCATTTCTCACGGGCGCGAGAATCGCGCCATCTGGCACAGTTTCGTCGATAACCGTAATCGCGGTCAACCGCTTCCTGTGAGGCAGGCTCACACGAAGCCAGCGCCCGCTGGATCCTCATCATGTCACGAACGCGCGTAATATATTCGGCTATATTACGCAGCCTCGTCCGGCCAAAGATGCCGCGACCTACCAATACGACGAAGAAAAACAGGAGCCGTTACGTGAAGACCCGTTTCATGCGCAGAATGCTTGGCACGTTGCTTCCGCTCGCAATCTGCATGGCCGCGTCCGCTGCGTTCGCCGGCGAAGTGCAGGTCGCGGTCGCCGCCAATTTCACGGCGCCCATGCAGGCCATTGCCGCCGACTTCGAGAAGGACACGGGCAACAAGGTCGTCGCCTCGTATGGCGCGACCGGGCAGTTCTATGCGCAGATTAAGAACGGCGCGCCGTTCGAAGTGTTCCTCGCCGCCGACGACACCACGCCCGCCAAACTCGAAACCGAAGGTCTGACCGTGCCGGGCAGCCGCTTCACCTACGCGACGGGCGCGCTCGCGCTGTGGTCGGCGAAAGACGGCTACGTGGACGACGAGGGCAAAGTACTAAAGAAGAACCAGTTCGCGCACCTTGCGATAGCGAATCCAAAGGCGGCGCCTTACGGGCTCGCCGCGAGGCAGGCGCTCGACAAGCTCGGGTTGACGCAAGCCGTCGCGTCGAAAATCGTGGAAGGACAAAACATCTCGCAGGCGCACCAGTTCGTCGCTACGGGCAACGCGGAACTCGGCTTCGTCGCGCTGTCGCAGATCTACAAGAACGGCAAAATCAGCGGCGGTTCGGCGTGGATCGTGCCCGCCTCGCTGCACGAGCCCATCAAGCAGGACGCGGTGATCTTGAGCAAGGGCCGGGACAATCCGGTCGCGAAGCAGTTCGAAGACTATCTGAAGGGTCCGAAGGCTGCGGCGGTCATCAAATCGTTCGGTTATCAGCTCTGAGCGGACCATGCCGATCGATTCCGCCGACCTACAGGCAATCGCGCTGACGCTCGAACTCGCGTCGCTCGCGACGGTGCTGCTGCTCGTCATCGGCACGCCGGTCGCGTGGTGGCTCGCGCGCACCGCTTCGCGCATGAAGGGCCCGGTCGGCGCGGTCGTCGCGTTGCCGCTCGTGCTGCCGCCGACGGTCATCGGCTTCTATCTGCTCGTGCTGATGGGGCCGAACGGCATTGTCGGCAAGCTCACGCAGGCGGCGGGCATCGGTCTCTTGCCGTTCACGTTCGCCGGGCTCGTCGTGGGTTCGGTGATTTATTCGCTGCCGTTCGTCGTGCAGCCGCTGCAAAACGCGTTCGAAGCCATCGGCCGCCGGCCGCTCGAAGCCGCCGCGACGCTGCGCGCGGGTCCCTGGGACACGTTTTTCACGGTGGCGCTGCCGCTTGCGCGGCCGGGCATCGTCACGGCGACGATTCTCGGCTTTGCGCATACCGTGGGCGAATTCGGCGTCGTGCTGATGATCGGGGGCAACATTCCGGGGCGCACGCGCGTGGTCTCCGTGCAGATTTTCGATCACGTCGAAGCCCTGGAATACGCGCAGGCGCACTGGCTCGCGCTCGGCATGGTGCTGTTCTCGTTCGTCGTGCTTCTTCTGCTCTATTCGACTCGCCGGACGGCGGCGGCGCATGTCTGAACTCACGTCATCTCCGCTCATGCTCGACGGCGCGCGCAGCGGCGCGACGCACGCGGCCATCGAAGCGCGCTTCGTCGTCGAACACGGCAGCTTTTCGCTCGATGTCGACCTGAACCTGCCGGGGCGCGGCGTCACCGCGATCTTCGGCCAGTCCGGATCGGGCAAGACCACGCTGTTGCGCTGCATCGCCGGGCTCGCGCGCCCGACGCGCGGGCGGCTCGTCGTGAACGGCGACGTGTGGCTCGACGCCGAGCGCCGCGTTTTCCTGCCGACGCATCGGCGCGCGCTCGGCTACGTCTTTCAGGAAGCGAGCCTTTTTCCGCACCTGAGCGTCGAAGAGAACCTGCGATTCGGGCTCAAGCGCGTGCCGCCCGCAACACGCCGCGTCGATCTCGCGCAGGCCGCGGAACTGCTCGGGATCGCGCATTTGCTCGAACGGATGCCGGCGGGTTTGTCGGGCGGCGAGCGGCAACGCGTGGGCATCGCGCGGGCGCTGCTGACGAGCCCGCGTCTGTTGCTGCTCGACGAGCCGCTCGCGTCGCTGGACCACAAGCGCAAGCTCGAAATCCTGCCGTATCTCGAGCGCCTGCACGACGAGCTCGATATCCCGATGCTTTACGTGAGCCACGCGCCCGAGGAAGTCGCGCGACTTGCGGATCATCTCGTGCTGCTCGACGCGGGCCGCGCGCTGGCGAGCGGTCCGATTAGCGAGACGCTCGCCCGGCTCGACCTGCCGATCGCCCTCGCCGACGATGCCTCCGTGGTGCTGGAAGGCATCGTCGCGAGCTACGACGCGCGGTATCGGCTGCTGACGCTCGCGCTGCCGGGAGAACGCGCGACGCTGCGCGTGCTGCACGACCCCGTCGCGCAAGGCAAGCCGATGCGCGTCGCGGTGAAGGCGCGCGACGTGAGCCTGATCACCGGCGGCCATGACCATACGCTAAGCAGCGTGCTGAACGTGCTGTCCGCGACGGTAACGGCCATTGCCGAAGACGCGAATCCGTCGCAGGCGGTCGTGCGGCTGGACGTGGACGGCTCGCCGCTGCTCGCCCGCGTGACGCGCTACTCGCTGGATCGCTTGCATATCGCGCCCGGCATGCCCGTGTGGGCGCAGGTCAAGGCCGTGTCGCTGCTTGCCTGAGCGCGAGGTGCTGCAACAGCATGATCGTCTTGCCGTCCATGATCTCGCCGCGTTCGATCATCGCCATGGCCTCGGTGAGCGGCGGTTCGATCACCTCGATTTCCTCGCCCTCGTCAATCACGCCGCCGCCGTCGCCGACGCGCATCGCGCCGTCGTACTCGCCGATATAGAAGTAGAGCTTTTCCGTCACCGATCCGGGGCTCATGAACGCCTCGAAAATCTTCTCGATGTGGCCCACGCGGTAGCCCGTCTCCTCCTCCACTTCGGCGCGGATGCGGGCATCGGGCGTTGCGTCGTCGAGCAAACCGCCGGGCGCTTCGACCAGCATTCCGTCATGGCCGTTGACGAACGCGGGCATGCGGAACTGGCGCGTCAGAAGAACCGTGCCGGTACGCGGGTTGTGCAGGAGGATGGTCGCGCCATTGCCCCGGTCGTACGTCTCGCGGCTTTGCCGCTGCCACGTGCCGTCGCGGCGCCGAAAATCGAAGATCACTTTTCTGAGCACGTACCAGTCGTCGGACAGCGTGACTGTCTCGACGACGCGAACGCGTTCTTTCGTGCCGCCTGCATCGGTCATGATCGCCTCGGTTTCGGGTGTTCTTGTCACGCATTATTACCGGGTAACACGCCGAAAGAATGCGTCGCCGTGCCGTAATTGAAATTCTTCCGCGACTGGAATAGCGTAGAAGAATGCACGCGTCGCGGCCATGTGGAAGCCGGAAGTTTCCTGTCGCGAAGCAACCGAGCAAGAAATTTTTTGGAGAAAGTCGTGAATCGCCTGAAGGCTCTTATCGCGATGTCGGTGCTCGCTACCGCTGGTGTGGCGACAACCGCGAGCGCGCATGGCGGCCATGTCGGTATCTGGTTCGGCGCGCCGCTGTATTACCCGGTGGCGCCCGTGCCGTACTACTACTATCCGCCCGCGCCGGTGGTCGCGGTGCCCGCCGCGCCGACCACGTATGTCGAACAAGGACAGGCCGCGGCCGCTCCCGCGCAGCCGAGCGGTTCCTGGTACTACTGCGACGGATCGCGCACGTACTACCCGTATGTGAAGGACTGCCCCGGCGGCTGGCGCGAAGTGCCGGCGCAACCGTCGCCGCCCTCTACCCAATGATGAACTGCTAACGAATTCACGTTCATGAACTACCGAAGGCTCGTATTTCTTCTCGCGCTCACCGGCCTGTCCGCCTGCACCGTCATGCCGAGCGGGCCGAGCGTCATGGCGCTTCCCGGCTCGACCAAGACGTTCGACCAGTTCCGGGCCGACGATGCCTCGTGCCGTCAGTTCGCGCTCCAGCAGGTCGGCGGCGTCAGCGCCGATCAGGCCGCGACCAACAGTGCGGTCGGGAGCGCGGTCGTGGGCACCGCGATCGGCGCGGCGGCGGGCGCGGCGTTCGGCGGCGGCTCGGGTGCGGCCATCGGCGCGGGCGCGGGCTTGCTGACAGGCAGCGCGTTCGGCGTCGGCGCGGCGCAGTCGTCCGGCTACGGCGCGCAGCGCAGCTACGACTACGCGTATCTCCAGTGCATGTACGCGGCGGGCGACAAAGTGCCCGTCAGCGGCGCCGTGCGAACCGTCCCGCCGAACGGCGCTTACTCGGCCCCGCCGCCGCCACCGCCGCCCGGCATCCAGCCGCCTCCGCCGCCTTCGACCTGAGCCGAATCAACGGCGTCGGCGCCAGCTATCGTCGGCGGGGCGCGCGTGGGGATCGAGCGGAGCGACCATCCCCGGCGCGACCAGGAGCCCCGTTACCCAGCCGATGTAGAACCGCAGGTCGCTCCAGAACTCCGCGTTCGTGTAGATGCGAAAGCTCTGTACGTGCGCAAGCCACAGCGCGACTTGCAGCACGCCGGTCAGCGCGAGCCATGTCGCCGCGACCACAGCCGTCGCGCGGGCGCAGCGGCGAAACGTGGACGGGTCCCAATGCTCGCGCACGACCACGGAACCCGCGATCAGAATCAGCACCGAAGGGACCAAGGTCGTCGCGATGACGCGCCCTCCCCACTCGAAGGCCAGACCGCATAGGTAGCCGATCACGACCGCGAGCAATGCCGCCGGCCATGCCGTCCAGCGCGGCCCGCGCGCCGTGAGCCACGCGATGGTGATGAAGAAAGGCATCGCCGCCCATTGAAGCGCCTGCGCGACCGCTTTCGCGAGATTCGCGCCGGCCTGCTCGTTCGAATGGCTCGCGGCGACATACACGGTGATCGCCTCGTGCACGCAGACGGCCACCACGGCAAAGCTCAGCGCTTCGCACGCGGCGAAGGCGGGCGACTTGTTGTGCCGTCGGTGCGTCGCATCCTCGCCGAGCGCGCGCACGCGCTCCAGCACCGGATCGACGAAGAACGCGAGAATCGCGCCGATCAGAAGCGCCGCGGCGGCGTCGGTCAGCGAGAAGTGTCCGACAAGCGAGACGAGTCCTTGCCACAGAAACTCGGGCGCGGCCGCGCAGACGGCGACCCACAGCGCAAAAAAGAAGCCGTTCGATGCACGTCTGAGCGGCATGGCCACCTCGATGCGGTTGAAACGGACAGCAACCAGACGCTCAACCTGTCTCGGGCAGCGAAGCCCGCGCAAGACGCGCGGCGAGCGCATCGCACACGCGCGCGTGCAGGTCGGCGGGAATCTCGAAGCATTCGTACGCGAGCGCCTGCGCAACGGTGACGGCTTTCATCTCCTGATAGCGGCGTCCGCTGCCGATGAGCGCTTCGAACGCGTTGGCGCGCTCGTTAATTTCGACCGGGTCGGCATCGATCAGCAATACGGCGTGGGCGAGCACGGCGTAGAGCGGCGTATCGCGTTCATCGGCGGGTTGCGGCGCGCGCCGCCAGTACTGCGCGGTGCCCGCGATTTTTCGCGCATCGTTGCCCGGCCCCCACGCCAGGTTGAAGCGTCCATCGCAAAAGGAGCCGTTCACCGCCTGATGATGCGTGAGGACGCCGAGTGTTTGCAGCGCGTCGGCCAGAATGCCGCACAGGTGCAGATAGACCGTGTCGGCGAGCGCGCCCATCGGCGCGCGCACGGGATAGGCAAGGCTCAGGTTCACGATGCCCGGTCCTTGCGGCACCAGGCCGCCGCCCGACAGACGCTGCCACACCGGACAGCCGCGCCGCGCAAAGCTCGCGCGGGCATCGGCGAGCGCCGGGTAGCGTTGATAGCTGCGCGGCACCGAGAGCGAGACGGGCGCCGTCCAGATGTGCGCGACCGCATCGCCCGACCCGGCGCGCGCAAGAAGTGCTTCCTCGGCGTCGAGCGGATCGCCGGCAAGCATCGCGGGATCGAGCAAAACGAAGGGCATGGGATCAGGTGAGGGCCGCGCCGGTATCGACGCCACCGGGAGATGGTAGCGAAGATCGGCGGCGGCGACCAAATGCGTGCAGCGGTTTCGCGTGATACCGGTTCGGACGCCGCGCCCGGAGCGATCTTCACAAGCCGCAGGCTTTCGAACCCCGGGTAAACCGCCCCGCGCGCTTCATCGTTCAGGCCATATGATGCTCGAATCAGCACACGAGACATGCGCCAGCTTGCCCAGGCCGGCGATAAGAACATCAAGAAGGAGACGACCGATGACGAAGATCGCCTACGAAGATTTCGAGCGGCAGGTAGTGCAGCATCACCTGATCAAAGGCAACGTGTACGAAAACGGCGCGGCGCTCGTCGAACGCGCGAACCGGTGGATCGCGGAGAACCGCATCGACGTGTTGAACGTGGAAAGTCTCTCGACCTTCGGCGCCGGTGACGATACCAGCGTCAGCCACTGGTACTCAGGCATTCGCGTCTGGTATCGCACCGAATAGCGCGTTCAGCCGCGGCCGACGAACGGCATTTTGGTCGCCATCACGGTGTGGAACAGCACGTTCGCTTCGAGCGGCAAGTTCGCCATGTACAACACGGACTGGCCGACGATCTTCACATCCATCATCGGCTCGACGGCGATCTCGCCGTTCGCCTGCGGCACGCCGCGCGACATGCGCTCGGAGAGTTCGGTCAGCGCGTTGCCGATATCGATCTGCCCGACCGCGATGTCGTACTTGCGGCCATCGAGCGATGCGGATTTCGTCAGGCCCGCGACCGCATGCTTCGTTGCGGTGTAGGCAGCCGAATTCGGACGCGGCGCGCTTGCGGAAATGGAACCGTTATTGATGATGCGCCCGCCTCTCGGCGACTGCGCGCGCATCGTGCGGAACGCCTGCTGCAAGCAATAGAACATGCCGTTCAGATTGACGTTGACGACGCCCTGCCACTGCTCCGGCGTCCAGTCCTCGAACGGGCCCGGCGGATTGCTCACGCCCGCGTTGTTAAACAGCAGATCGACGCGTCCGAAGCGCTTCACCGCCGCCTGAAAGAGCCGTTCGACCGATTGCGGATCGGCCACGTCGGTCGGCACGGCCAGACCGCGTTCGCCCGCGCCGGATTCAGCGATGACGGCTTCCAGCGGCGCGGCGCGGCGGCCCGCCAGCGCCACCGACCAGCCATCGCCTAGCAGCGCGAGCGCCGCCGCGCGTCCGATGCCGCTACCCGCTCCGGTGACGACCGCGATCCTCGAATTCTTGTTGGCTGCTTCAGGCATGTCTCCGTTCTCCTGTCGACCGGAGTGGGCGCGCGAGCGTCGTTCTCCGGTTCCGTGTGTGGAAGTGTTGGGTGGCGCGCGACAGTGCGCGCGTCGTCGATCTGGCGAGTATTATCGGCGAAACGCCTTGCAACGCCGTTTCAATGACTGCTGGTCGTATCCGTCGCGACCGTGCCCGCCGTGTTGCGCATGGGGCTGCCGTTGCAGAAGATGGCGGTCATCAGCATCGGCACCACCTCATGGACGACGGCCGTGCTACCTGCATCGCGCACGCGCGCCTCGACCGACTCCTTCGATCCGACCACGACGACGCCGTAAGCCGAATCGTTGATCGGCTCGCCCTTGCCCTGCCTGAAGAGCGCGTCGCCTTGTTCGTAGCCCAGCACGGCGTAGACGCGAAAGCCGTACGCGGTGAGATCGCTGCCGTGCGTCGGCCGAAACGCGTTCACCGAGTTGGCTTCGACGCGCATCGGGCTGGCGTCGATGTATTGCTCGTCGCGCAGCGGCGCGATGAAGCGATGCGCGCTCGACTTGCAGTCGAGCTGTTGTTCGAGCGGGTAAGCCTGCGACACGCTGGGCAGCAATCCCCCAGCTACAGCGGCGAGCGCGGTAAGCGTTGCGAGAGGAACGGTTTTCATGGCAGCGGCAAGGCAGCGGCAAGGCAGCGGTTGAGGAGTCTGGTCGTTGAAATCCCGGCTGTCGGCGCCGGTTTTGTCGCGGAAGCGTGGCGGATGTCGCATTTTTTGAGCCAGCTTCCGCGAAATGCGGGACGGTGACTGTTGCGGCAGCATGGCGAACGCCATTCGCGCGATTCTGCGTCGAGAGGGCGAACTCGTTATATTGAGCAATTCCCATTAAACAGGACCCGCCATGCCCGCGCTCTCCGACTTTCCGATCACCCGCAAATGGCCCGCGCAGCATCCCGACCGTATCCAGCTTTACTCGCTGCCGACGCCGAACGGCGTCAAAGTGTCGATCATGCTCGAAGAAACCGGCCTGCCCTACGAGCCGCATCTGGTGCGCTTCGATTCGAACGATCAGATGTCTGCGGAATTCCTGTCGTTGAATCCGAACAACAAGATTCCCGCGATCATCGACCCGAACGGACCCGGCGGTGAGCCGCTCGCGCTGTTCGAGTCGGGCGCGATTTTGATTTATCTCGCCGACAAGTCCGGCCAGTTGCTGCCCGAAGACCCCGCGCGGCGTTATGAAGCGATTCAATGGCTCATGTTTCAGATGGGCGGCGTCGGTCCGATGTTCGGCCAACTCGGCTTCTTCCACAAATTCGCAGGCAAGGACTACGAGGACAAGCGGCCGCGCGATCGCTACGTAGCGGAGAGCAAGCGTCTGCTCGGCGTGCTAAACGCGCGGCTCGCCGGCCGCGAGTGGATCATGGGGGACGACTACAGCGTCGCGGATATCGCGGTATTTCCGTGGGTGCGTAACCTGGTCGGCTTCTATGAGGCGCGCGATCTCGTTCAGTTCGACACCTACGCTCACGTGCAGCGCGCGCTCGATGCGTTCGTCGCGCGGCCGGCGGTGCAACGCGGGCTCGACATACCGAAGCGCGGATGACGCGAAGTACCGACGATGCACTGCGATCTTCGCGCGACGCGTGATTGCGCGACGTCTGAGGAAATGTGTGGAACGTCAGGAGCTTAGCCGCTCGATGCTCAGGATATCCACATGGTTGATCACTGAAACTGTGGACAACGACTTTGCGTTGTCGCGAGGGAGCCGCTCGAACGACACGAGAGCGAACGCGCTTTTTGCAACCGGTCCACAATAGGCGTTTCACGCGCGCATTTCGCACGACGGGCGAAACACGTTTCGCATCAACGCGTTGGCTCGGCGATGCTCAAGATATCCACACGCTTGTGCACGGAAACTGTGGACAACGCGGTGCTTTGCGACACCTGTGGACGAGCCCGGCGCGCCATGTCTCGATGAGATGCTCCGTTGGACTGCGACGCCATGAACACTGTTCCGTTCTTTGAACTTCGTAGGCGCAGCGCGCGAACGCTCGCCGCCGCTGCACTCGTCGGTTCCGTATGCGCGGGCGCGCACGCGCAGGCGGTCGGTCAATGCCCCGGCTATGTCGAAACAGATGGCGGTAGCGCATTCGACGTCGCCGCCATCGTGAAGGACAGTGGCTCGCCGCAGTCGGCGCTGGAGCGCGTGCGCCGAGCGGTATCGAAAATCGATGCGGGCGGCGGATGCTCGATCTTCGCCAACGTCCACGCTTGCGAAGAGACGGTGACGCTTGCGCGAAAGGCGATCGTCGCGCTTCAGGCGTGCGCGGCGGCATCGGCGCCGAAGGGCACGACGCGCGGTTGAGCGGCGCAGGCAAAAAAACGCGCGCCGTCCATTGGACGGCGCGCGTTGTAGCCCTCTTCGACCTGCTGCTTCTGAGCTTAGCGATCCAGGAACGGACGCAGCTTGTCCGCGCGGCTCGGATGCATAAGCTTGCGCATCGCCTTGCTTTCAATCTGGCGAATACGCTCGCGCGTCACATCGAACTGCTTGCCAAGCTCTTCGAGCGTGTAGTCCGACGCCGTGTCGATACCGAAGCGCATGCGCAGAACCTTCGCTTCGCGCGGCGACAGCGCGTTGAGCGCGTCGTCGATCGCGGCGCGCATGTTCGCGTGCACGGCAGCATCCGCCGGCGACGCGGCGCCCTGATCCTCGATCATGTCGCCGAGCGTTGCATCGGCATCCTCACCGACTGGCGTTTCCAGCGACACCGGCTGCTTCGCGATCTTGAGAATGCCGCGGATTTTCTCCTCGGGCATCTCCATACGCTCGGCGAGCACCGACGGATGCGCTTCCTGACCGGTCTGCTGCAGAATCTCGCGCGAGATGCGGTTCAGCTTGTTGATCGTTTCGATCATGTGAACCGGCACGCGGATCGTGCGGGCCTGATCGGCGAGCGAGCGCGTCACGGCCTGACGAACCCACCACGTCGCATACGTCGAGAACTTCCAGCCACGGCGATATTCGAACTTGTCCACCGCCTTCATCAGACCGATATTGCCTTCCTGAATCAGATCCAGGAACTGCATGCCGCGGTTGACGTACTTCTTCGCGATCGAAATCACGAGGCGCAGGTTCGCCTCGATCATTTCGCGCTTCGCCTGACGCATCTTCAACTCGGCAGCCGTCATCTGACGGTTGATCTGCTTGAGCTGCTTGAGCGGCAACGCGACTGCGGCTTCGATGTCGATGAGTTTTTGCTGCTCTGCCTGAATGGCCGGCAAACTGCGTTCGAGCGATGCACCGTATTGCTTGGCGCTTGCCGCCGTGCGCGCCGTCCATTCGAGGTCGGTCTCATGTCCCGGGAACGACTCGACGAACTTCTCGCGCGGCATGCCGCAGCGATCCACGGCGATCTGCAGAATGCGACGTTCGATCTCGCGCACTTGCGCGACTTGCTGCTGAACGTTCGCGCACAGACGGTCGATGGTCTTCGCCGTGAAGCGGATAGATCCAAGTTCGCGCTGAATCTCGGCGCGCGCACGTTCGACCGCCTTCGTTGCTGCGGCGCCCGAACCTTTCGGATGACTGGCTTGTTCGGCCAATTCGCGCACGCGAGCGAAAATTTCGAGGCAGTCGGCCTTCAGCTGCTTCAAACGCGCTTCGTTCGATGCACCCGCGTCGCCACCTTCGATGTCGCCGTCGTCGTCTTCGTCGCTATCCGATTCTTCGGCGTCCGTATCGATGTCCGTCGAATCCGTAACTTCGGATGCCGAAAGTTCTTCTTCCGCGGCGTCGTCCTCCTTGAGACCGTCGACAAGTTCGTCGATCTTTAGCTCGCCGGATTCGACTTGCGCGGCGTCTGCCAGAATGCTCGCCACCGTCGACGGGCACGCGGCGATCGCCTGAATCATCTCGTGCAAGCCGTCTTCGATGCGCTTCGCGATAGCGATTTCGCCGGCGCGCGTGAGCAGTTCCGTCGCGCCCATTTCGCGCATGTACATGCGAACCGGGTCGGTCGTGCGGCCGAATTCCGAGTCGACGGTCGAAAGCGCGTTTTCCGCTTCCTCTTCCGACTGTTCATCGGTCACGACGGTCGGCGCGTTGTCGCTCAACAGAAGCGTTTCGGCGTCCGGCGCTTGCTCGTAGACGGCCACGCCCATGTCGTTGAACGTGCTGACAATGGTTTCCATCGCCGCCGTCTGCGCGAAGTTGTCGGGCAAATGGTCGTTGATCTCGGCATGCGTCAGATAGCCACGCTCCTTGCCCAATTGAATCAACGCGCGCATTTGACGCTGGCGCTCTTCGTCCTGCTCCGCCGTCATCACGACATCGGGCTGCACGTTGCCGGTCTGGCCCTTTGCTTTGCCTGCGCGTCGGCCCGGCGACTTGCGCGCCGGCGCGACGATATCCAGCTCCGAATCTTCCCGATCAAAACTTGCCATACTTTCTCCTCGACAGGTTTGCTCGGCGATGACAGGTCCCCGGAAGCGAGCGTTCGGCCCGCATGGATATCGAATTATTTTCGATCACGGACGGCTTGCTGAGAATCGCATCGAGCAAAGCGCGCAAACCGGCTAGTCGCGCAGCTTGCATATTTCAATCGCCTCTAGAGGCGGAACCTTAGAGTGTATCAGGGTTTGTTGCGACGCAGCAGGTTTTTCAGAAGGTCTGCTCGTTCCGGCGAAAGGTCAGACAGCATGGGCCGCAACGTTGCGTGGCCCTTTGCCCGTAGCGTCTTAGACTTCTCGCTCCCATTCGATCTGAGGGCGAGACCGACTGTTTTCAACTTGAGCATTTGTTTGAGGGCGTCGACCTGTTCTTTGCTTCGCGAGGCGTGCCTCGTGGCCGCCGATTCGCATTGTTCGGCGGGCGCGCAACGTGGCGATGCTGCCGCGACGTTGGCAGCGCTAACCGTAGTGGGCACGATGTGCCCGGCGTCCAAAGCAGCGATGAATTCCCTGGCCCACGATCCAACGCGCACGCGAGGACGCGCTTCATGTCGGTGATGCGCGGTCAATTCGATTGCGTTCGCGGAAACAACATAGCGCGTAAGTCCGTCGCGACTTGCAAACACTTTGCCGGCGATGGCCTTTGTGGCCTGCTGGACGTGCAAGTCGTTCGAGGCGCGCGTCTCTTGTTCCGCGGACTCAGCGCGAATCGTGCGGACCCGATAGGCGTAGTCGACCGGCTTTTGCAGCAAAGCGCGCAGATAGCTAATCGGGTGCCGGGCGCGTTTCAGATGCTCCCAGGTCGTCTCTACGACGTCGGAGAGGAGCTTTCCGTGTCGGCGAGCTTCGGCCATGAGTTTGAAAATCAAAAAATCACGAAATCCCAGAAGCTGCAGGCGCATGAGGTCGGCGGGGAGGCGGCCCGGTTGTCTCTTTTGATTAGTAGGGGATAGATCCTTATATATAGCACCGTCTGCCAGGGTGACAGACGGTGCGGTCAAGAATGGGGCGGTTGTGTTGCGCGCAGGCGCCCCCTCTGACTTATGCAGCGAGTCAGTGGCCTGTTGGGAACTCTCGGTCAGCCCGAGCACGTCGGCCGCCTTAGCTGTCAAGTACAGATAGGCTCGACCGAAAAGACCGGCACTGCCGTACCGTGTTTGCGGAGGACGCGTGATGAACCCTGCCACCTCCAGATCTTCGAGGCTGCGATAGAACGTGCGCATGGATTGAAGCGCTCGGCCCGTCAAGAGTTCGCGACGGGCGAAGATTGCTGCGAACGGCCGGTTTGCATCGACTGTCCGCGCAAGGGCGGCAAGTACGGCGCGGGCGCGAGCAGGTAGCGCTGAAAGGTGACTGGCGCGATGCGCTGCGCGAAAGATCACCCATGGTAGGTTCGACCGGTCACAAGCGTATTCGTCCAGTGCCTGTTGATCTGCTGGGCCACCGAGCGAGTTGTGGTTTTGCGGACGAGAATCACCCTCGCCTGCAACGGAAAGTTGCGCGATATGCATGTCAAGTGTGTCCATTTCGAGAAATGGCGGGCAAATGCTTGACTGCCGATCGCGATCCGCTAAACTTCGAGATGTGCACTCGTGACCCGATTGGCGTCGGGAAGCGAACCGGGCGAACCGCAGTTAAGCCCGAATTCAAAAGCCTTCGGTTGGCGCCGAAGGCTTTTGTCTTTCTACAGCGTGTCGGTTACATGGTTACCTCGGCCAGTTCATCACTGGTATCAAGCTAGAGGGATGTCAATGCGTGATTGGCTGACCTATGCCCTAAGTGCTTGATTTTTAACGATTACCTACTAGGTTACTCATCGGGGGCTGCTTCGCTTAGTGATTTGCTAATGAAATCCGCTATGCGCTGTCCCCAATCGCTCGCCGCGTCGGCATCTTTTTCGAAGAAACGGACGCCTACGACTCCGTTACGCGTTGTGACTTCACACACCTTTCGACGTCCGGCGCGAACGACCGTCGAGCTGGGAGGGGCTGCCTTCGGTTTCTCGGCAACTAGCGCAACGGCCCTGTCCTGAGTGAAATTCTCGTCGTCCACAAGACGTCTAACCGCTTCGACGACTTTCTCGGATTTGCCCGCTTCCGCCAGCGCGGCGAGCTTCTGGGCAGCATTGCTTCCGAGACGCTCGGGCTTCGTCGCCAAAACCTCCTTGGCCTCGTCCGGTAGTGCGTCGAACGAGAAGATCCGGCTCACATGGCTTTTGCTCAAACCCGCGCTCTCGGCGATCTCGGTACGCGAAAGTCCGCTTAACTCCTGGAGCCGCTTGAAGTTCCAATACTTCTCGAAGTCGGTCAGTGACGGCGACAGAAGGTTGGAGAAAAAAGCGGCGAACTCGATCTCGCCTTCCTCGATGGATGCAACGTTCGCACGAATGCTGCTGCGTCCCAATTCACGGTAAGCCGCGACCCGGTTGTGACCCGCTACGATTTCATAACGTCCGTCTGCGATGGACCGGACGAGAATCGGCGTTGCGAGGGCGTGCTGCGCGAGATTGCTCTTCAACTCCTGAAATTGTTCAGCTGTGAGCTTTCTGCGACGCCCCGGCACCTCAACCAGCGCGTCGAGCGATACCTCGAGTGCTGCTCGCTCTTCCAGTTGCGATTCGAGTTCCTTGATCCGCGCCTGCGCTGTGTTGATTCGATGCTGCGCATCCATCAGCCTTCCAGGCGACGTGCGCGGCTCGGTGTTCGTTGGTCGCTGAGCCGAATCAGTCGGCTTACTCCCGACGTTCGCTGTCTTCGCGAGAAGCCTGTCCCCAATCCCCATTTAATCCTCCTTCTGGTTCCACGCGCGGACGAACTGCGCGTCGAGATGTTCTGCAAGCCGATCAAGCGGCTCCTTGAACCGGTTGTAAGCGGCCGTGCTTCCGTCCGGTTTCGACAAGTCATAAACGGTGGAGAGCTGCGCAGACGCACCCTTCGGCACCGTGGACTCGGGAATCTCGAACGGAAGCACTCGATCGCCATAGGCTTTCTGCAGCCAGCCTCGTACTACCCGGGATACATCGTCCGACTTAGCTTTGGTCAAGATCACGTTGACGAAGTCGAACCGCTTTTGCTCGAGTACGCCTGGCAGCTTCTTCGCGATGTCCGCGAAGAGATGCCAGAACTGCGTCGAACTCGCAAAGTCGAGGGCCTCGGGCGGGCAGGGCAGAAGAATGGCGTCGGACGCAAGGAGCGCGTTGATCGTCAGATAGCTGAGCGCGGGCGGCGTGTCGATCACGATTGCGTCGTAGTCGTCCGTCAATGGCAGCAAACCCTTGCGGACGATTTCCCAGAATTCGAAGGTGCTGTCGTTCAGCACTTTCGCCGGTATCTCGAACTCAGCGTCGAAGAGCGACGAGGAAGCCGGGATGAGATCGAGGTTGTGCCAGTAAGTCTCCTGGACGGCATAGCGGAGCGTCTCCTGGTCACCATAGATCAGCGGCAAGAGTGTCTGGTCGTCGGAAATCTCGGCGTCGGGCGCCCAGCCGCACAGCTGCGTCGTCGTGCCCTGCGGATCGCAGTCGATCACTAAGACGCGTCGGCCAAGGAGCGTCAATGCCTGCGCAGCCGAAACGGCGGTCGTCGTTTTCGCGACGCCGCCCTTGAAGTTCGCCACCGTGACGATCCGTCCGCGCTTGCCCTCGGGACGCCTGACGCGTTCCTTCGTCGCCCGGATCCAGGTCAGCGTTTCCTCCAGCGTGAACTCTTTGCTTCGTCCCGCGCCTTTCGACGTTCCCGCCGGCAGCTCGCCCTTTGTCGTCAGGTATTGAAACCGCTGCTTGTCGATACCGCACAGTGATGCGACCTGCGCGCTCGTGAAAGTCGGTGCGCTCTTTCGCGGGTACGGCTCCAGCATCGCGTCGCGGATCTGATTGAGGATGTCAGTGGCTTGAGCGGCCACCCCCAGAAGCGTTTCGATGGAAACGGATTGATCGACTTCGGGAAGCCGGGCGCTTAACATGGAGTTCGCAGTCACTGGCGGGCCTGGGTAAGCAAATAATTCTTCGGTTTGTGGAAAACATGCTGCAAACCGAAGAATAAACGCCCAACCGGTAAACCTCAAGTAAACTCTGAAGTCGTTTCCGCGCCTTTTCAGGCATTTTTACAACGCCCGGGCGTGCGCAAGGCTGTGCTAAGCGGACTCTTAAGATGTTCCGAGCGCGAAAGTGTCCCGTAAAAGCCGCTCGACGCCAAGTAAACGTCTCCAGCCATCGCCCTGTAAGTACAGCGATGTGGTCGAGAGGCTCGCATGCCCGAGTCCCTTGCCGATCTCGACGATGTCCGCGCCGTGCGCGAGCGCATGCGCGGAATGCGTGTGCCGCAGCCAGTGCGTGCTCGCGAGCGCGAGGCGACGCCCCGATCCCGGGACGTCTCTTTCCGCAGCAGCGGCGGCGCTCGCGAAAATCGCCTTAAACAGCTTGCCGATGCCGTCGGGCGTAATCGATCCGCCGTTTCGCGACTGAGCGAGCAGTGGCGTGCCTTCCGGGCAGCCCAGCGCGTCGGGGAGTCCGCGCATCGCGAGGTTTTCTTCAAGCGCCTCGATCACGATTGGCGGCAGAAGCACCGACCGGTCCCCGTTTCTCCGCGACGCATGCTGGAAGCTCAGCCGCCACACCGGCGCATCGACGCCGGGAAGGCGCCCGACTGACAGCATGTCGGTCGTCGCGCTAGCCAACTCGGAACGACGCAATCCGGTGGCGTACGCGAGCAGCAGCGCGAGCCGGTCGCGGTGTTCCACGAACGTGTACTGAGGCCGGGTCACGGCATCGAAAACGAGCCTCCACTGCTCGAAATCGAGCGAACGCGTCTCTGCGTCGAAGATAGACGGCGTCGCCGCTCGCTCCATACCGCTGAACGGATTCGTCGCCAGATAACCGATCTCGACCAGCCATTCGCACATTGCGTTCAATATCGAGCGGGCTGTTTCGCGGCTTCGATCGGACAACGGACCCGCGAACGGCCGCCATACCGCGAGGCAGCGCTCGACGCGGCATTTCACCACCCAACGCGCGGGACTCGGATTGACGAGAAAAGTATGAACATACTGGCGGCAGTCCGGCGAAGTCAGTGACGACAGCGGCTTATTTCTCTCGATCAACGCCCACAGCAGCAGTCGCTCGGCCTCGCGCCGATAGGCCCGCCGGGTGTGCTCGCTCGCCGCACGCGCGTCGAGCCACGCCTTGACCGCTTCGATATCGGTGCGGAAACGACAGTTCGAGCCACCCGCCCGATTCGTCCCGTTCGAGCCGTCGAGCGGGGCAGGGACGCGAATCGCTTCGAGCGGCGCGATAGCAACCGCGTCACCGTTCGAAACGGGCCGCTCCGGCGTCTCCTCAGACCACTGCCGCCGTGGCATCAATGCCAACGGCGAAAGCCTGTGCCCGAGCGCGTCCGAGTGCAGTTGCAGCCAGTCGACGATGCGTTGCGCGCCCTTGGGACCAAGTCGCGGCACTGCGGTGTACCACCGATGTCGTCGGCGCTCGACCAATGCGATCAAGTCCGCGATCGTCTCGATACCAGCGGCCGCGAGCCGCGCCGCGACTGCCGGTTCGAACCATCCGTCGACCGGATGTGCCGGCCGCGGATCGTGGACGAGCGTCGCTTCCATTCGTGCAAGCGCATCCGCCTGGCGCCGACGCAGTCGCATGTTCCGCGCGCTTCGCCGATCCACCGTCGGAGACGCATCCGCGGGATATGCCTCCCGATACAACGCGAGAAGTTCCGCTTCGCCAAATACACCATCCGGATCGATGCGCTCGCGGAACGTCTCGAGCGAAGGCGCGCCTCGGGCGAGTTCGGCGGGCGGCGACGGAATGCTTCCCGGGCGCAATCGAAGAAGATGCGCGGCTTCGATGTCGTGCGCACGGCGCGCGAGCACAGACAGCGTGTCGCGCAGGACAGCGATGAGCCGCCGAGTGCTGCGCACGTCGCTGCCCGAATCGCCATACGATGCATGAAGCTGCGCCTCCGACACGCCGTCGAGATAACCGCGATACAGGGCAAAATGTTGTCGCGTGAGGCGAGGCATTGCGGGCCCTTCATGCAACGCGCCTTGAGAACGGGAAATTTTGTCTTTGATATCAGTCATTTGCGGCGAGATTATCAACTAGGTGTGAAATTGACAACCTAAATCGCTACATCTGATAAGTCGCATTATCAGCAGTCAGCGCCGACGTCCCGCCCGGAACTTGTATCTTTAATCCGCCCGGCGCATATTCGTCCACTGACAAGCGCCTTACCGGAGGCCCGTGCCGATGCGCGACCCTCGCCCCGCGTACAAAGATGCTCGACAGGACGATTTGCGCCCGAGTTTGCCGGAGGTCTACGCGTCGGTGCGAGTGCCGGTCGGCGGCAGCTGGTTTCGGCGACTCCTCGCGTTCGCCGGACCCGGCTACATGATCTCGGTCGGCTACATGGACCCCGGCAATTGGGCGACGGATATCGCCGGCGGATCGCGCTTTGGCTACACGTTGCTCGCGGTCGTCCTGTTGTCGAACCTCATGGCGATCCTGCTGCAGGCACTGGCCGTTCGGCTCGGCGTCGCGACGGGGCGCGATCTCGCGCAGGCATGTCGCGAACATTACTCCCGGCCCGTCAATTTGGCGCTGTGGTTCGCCTGCGAAATGGCAATCATCGCGTGCGATCTCGCCGAGGTCATCGGTACGGCCATCGCGCTGAAACTGCTGTTCGACATTCCGCTCGTGTTCGGCGCGCTGATCACGGCGCTCGACGCCTTTCTTCTATTGCTCCTCGTCAACAGAGGCTTCCGTTTTCTAGAAGCATTCGTCATTGCGCTGCTGGCCGTCATCGCCGTGTGCTTTGCGTTGCAGATTGCCGCCGCGGCGCCGCCGGTCGCGCAAGTGCTGCGCGGCTTCGTGCCGTCCCCGCAAATCGTGGCGAACCGCGAGATGCTGTACCTCGCGATCGGCATTCTCGGCGCGACGGTCATGCCGCACAACCTGTATCTGCATTCGTCGGTCGTGCAGACGCGCGCCTATGGTGCTTCGGTGAATGCGCGCCGCGAGGCCATCCGCTGGGCGACGATCGACAGCACCCTCGCGCTGACGCTCGCGCTGTTCATCAACGCCGCGATCCTCGTCGTGGCAGCGGCCGTCTTCCACAGCAGCGGTCACGATCAGGTGGCGGAAATCGCCGACGCGTTCCATCTCCTGTCGCCGCTGCTCGGTCTCGGCATCGCGTCGACCTTGTTCGCGGTCGCGCTGCTTGCCTCCGGTCTGAATTCGACGGTGACGGCCACGCTCGCCGGCCAGATCGTGATGGAAGGCTTCCTCCGGTTGCGCTTGCCGAACTGGGCGCGCCGCCTCGTGACACGATCCATCGCCATTGCGCCCGTTATCGCCGTTACCGCGATTTACGGCGAAAGAGCCACCGGCCAACTCCTCGTCCTGAGCCAGGTGATCCTGTCGATGCAACTGCCGTTCGCCGTCGTGCCGCTCGTGCGGTTCGTCTCCGACCGCAGGAAAATGGGCGCCTTCGTCATCGGCAGATGGCTGGCGGCGCTCGCGTGGCTGGTCGCCGGCGTCATTGTCGTGTTGAATGTGAAGCTGCTTGCCGATACGCTGCTTTCCTGACCGACGACTCCGGAGACGCCTGACATGGCTGGGACTTTCATCGACATCGCCGCCCGCGAAGGCGGCCCGATTCGCGCGTACGTGACACGCCCGGCGCAAGGCTCGGGACCGGGACTGCTGCTCCTGCACGACTCCGCGGGCCTCGACGACTTCGCGCAATCGACCGCCGAGCGTTTCGCCGAGGAGGGCTATGTCGTGCTGGCGCCCGAGTTGGCGGGGCGCGAGCTGCGGGGCGGCGGCGTGTCGATGGAAAACCTGGCGGCGGTCATCGAAGCCCTGCGCGCGCTGCCGGAACATGCGGGAAAAGTGGGCGCGGTCGGCTTCGGCGCGGGCGGACGGCTTGCCGTGCAGGCCGCGGCGAACGCGGACATCGACTGCGCGGTGGCTTACTATCCCGACGACCTCGCCGCCTGCCTCGACGACCTGCGCACCATCCGCTGTCCGATGGTCTTCCATTTCGCGCAAACGCAATCCAGCGACGCGTTTGCCGGCAAGCCGCAAATACAGCGCTATATATATAGCGGCTGCGCGCCGGGTTTCGCCGTGCCCGCCACGTCCGCCGACTCGCCGTACGACAAACCCGCCGGGCTGATGGCGTACTCGCGCACGCTCGGCTTGCTGCGCGAGGTGCTCGGTCCGGTCTACGACCTCGACCGCCTGTGGGAACAGCACTGCTATTTCGAATTCGCGACGCGCGATGTCGACGCCGTCATGCCGACCATGGTCGCCGAACCGTACGTCAATCATGTGCCGACGATGACGGGCGGCGTCGGATACGACGAGCTCAAACGCTTCTACCGATACCACTTCGTTCACTCGAACCCGGACGACACGAAGCTGATCCCGGTCTCGCGCACGATCGGCGCGGACCGGATCGTCGACGAATTCGTGTTCTGCGCGACGCATGATCGCGAGATCGACTGGTTGCTGCCGGGCCTCGCGCCCACGGGCCGCTATTTCGAAGTCCCGATGCTCGCGGTGGTCCGCTTTCGCGGCGACAAGCTCTATAACGAACACATCTATTGGGATCAGGCGTCGGTGCTGGTGCAGATCGGCGTGCTCGATCCGACCGGCCTGCCTGTCGCCGGTCGCGAAACGGCGCAGAAGATGATCGACGAAACGCGGCCGAGCAACACGCTGATGCGCAACTGGGCATCGAGCGAAGGAAAGCCGGTCTGACACATATATAAAATAAGGAGACGAACCCGATGACCGACGCAAACACCGCGACGCCCGCGACGACACCCGCGACGCAATGCCCTTTCCATTCGACCGCGCCGAACGGCTGCCCGGTGAGCGCGCGCGCCGCGGATTTCGATCCGTTCAGCGACGGCTATCAGCAAGACCCGCCCGAGTACGTGCGCTGGGCGCGCGAACAGGAGCCGGTGTTCTATAGCCCCAAGCTCGGTTACTGGGTCGTCACGCGCTACGACGACATCAAGGCGATCTTCCGCGACAACCTGACGTTCAGCCCGTCCATCGCGCTGGAGAAGATCACGCCCACCGGGCCGGAAGCGAACGCGGTGCTCGCGTCGTACGGCTTCGCGCTCAACCGCACGCTCGTCAACGAGGACGAGCCTGCGCACATGCCGCGCCGTCGCGCGCTGATGGACCCGTTCACGCCCGAGGCGCTCGCGCATCACGAGCCGATGGTGCGCGCGCTCACGCGCGAGTACGTCGATCGCTTCATCGACGATGGCCGCGCCGATCTGGTCGATCAGATGCTGTGGGAAGTGCCGCTGACCGTCGCGCTGCATTTTCTCGGCGTGCCCGAGGAGGACATGGACACGCTGCGCGAATATTCCATCGCGCATACGGTGAACACGTGGGGCCGACCGAAGCCGGAGGAGCAGGTCGCGGTCGCGCATGCGGTCGGCAAGTTCTGGCAGTACGCGGGCAAGGTGCTCGACAAGATGCGCGAGGACCCGTCCGGCCCCGGCTGGATGCAGTACGGCATTCGCAAGCAGCAGACCTTGCCCGACGTCGTGACGGACTCCTATCTGCATTCGATGATGATGGCGGGCATCGTCGCGGCGCACGAGACGACGGCCAACGCGGCCGCCAACGCGATCAAGCTGCTGCTGCAACACGGCGAGGCGTGGCGCGACATCTGCGAAGACCCGAGCCTGATTCCGAACGCAGTCGAGGAATGCCTGCGGCACAACGGATCGGTCGCGGCGTGGCGGCGGCTCGCGACGCGCGACGTGAAGATCGGCGGCATCGACATTCCGGCGGGCGCGAAGCTGTTGATCGTAACGTCGTCCGCTAACCATGACTTGCATCAGTTCGCGGACGCCGATCTCCTCGACATCCGCCGCGAGAACGCCAGCGATCAGCTGACGTTCGGCTACGGCGCGCATCAGTGCATGGGCAAGAATCTCGCGCGCATGGAGATGCAGGTTTTCCTCGACGAACTGACGCGCCGCCTGCCGCACATGCGCCTCGCCGATCAGCGTTTCACGTACGTGCCGAACACGTCGTTTCGCGGGCCCGAGCATCTCTACGTCGAATGGGATCCCGCGCTGAACCCCGAGCGCACGAATCCGTCGGCGCGGGAGCCGCGCGCGACGGTGCGCATCGGCGAGCCGTCGTCGCATGCGGTGAGTCGCGCGGTGATCGTCGAGTCGGTGTCGATATGCGCCGATCGCATCGCGCGCGTTCGTCTCGTAGCAGCCGATGGTCGCGCGCTGCCGCGCTGGACGCCGGGCTCGCATATCGACGTCATCTGCGGCGACAGCGGCCTCTCACGGCAGTATTCGCTTTGCGGCGATCCTGCCGATTCGGCCGCCTACGAGATCGCCGTGTTGCGCGAGACCGCGAGCCGCGGCGGTTCGGCATGGGTACACGAAAACGTGAAGCCGGGCGCGCACTGGCGCATTCGCGGGCCGCGCAATCACTTCCGGCTCGATCCCGCTGCGCGCAGGCTCGTGCTGATTGCCGGAGGCATTGGCATTACACCGATCAGCGCGATGGCGCGTCACGCGCGCGAGCACGGCATCGACTACCAGATTCACTACAGCGGTCGCAGCCGCGCGTCGATGGCTTTTCTCGACGACCTGCGCGCGCTGCATGGCGAACGGCTGCGCGTGTACGTATCGGAGGAGGGCGCGCGCAACGACTTTTCGGCGCTTCGCATCGAAGCGGGCACGCAAGTCTATGCCTGCGGTCCGGCGCGCATGATGGACGCGCTTTCGACCGCGAGCGCACGGTGGGCCGAAGGCGCGCTGAAGATCGAACATTTCGAATCCACGCTGGGCGCGCTGGACCCGTCCAGTGAGCACGCATTCGAAGTCGAACTGCGGGATTCGGGTCTCACGGTGACCGTTCCGCCCGATCAAACGCTCCTCGCCACGCTCAGACGCGCGAACATCGATATTCAAAGCGATTGCGAAGAAGGACTATGCGGTTCCTGCGAGATTCGCGTGCTCGACGGTGAAGTCGATCATCGCGACGTCGTATTGACTAAAGAAGAACGATTAACCAATACGAGAATGATGGCGTGTTGTTCGCGAGCGAAAGGTATCAAACTGGTATTGGCGATTTAGCCTTATAGGGCAAATTGCCGCAATACATCGGCATGTCATAAAGTCGCTACATGTCGGCTTGTTGACGTAGACAAAATCGGCAAATACTAAGCAGATAATGAAAAGGTGCATTGAAGTGGTCCGATGCCCGACGGAACGGCTGGCGCTGCACGCACCAGCCGATTAAGTCCTTGCGCGGGGCGGACGCCGAGCTTTCATCCAGCATTCATCAGACGAGCGCACAATTTCCCTTGCTAAACAGCAGTTTTATTGCACGGCCGTTCGACCTTTCCCCGAAGTAGCCGCATCTTTTATGCGGCACTTCTTACCTTACATAGGGTTATTACCTAGGAATATGAAAACTTTTGTCGATGTTTTGCGTTTAGAATGACTTCTGATTGGTGCGGCGCACAAGCGTACGCCCTGACTTACTTCCCCGACCGGATGCAATTAACGCGTGCAACATTGCATGCGGCGAATCTGCGCTTGCGTGTTTTCCGCGCATCAATGCAATCGGGAGAAGGCCGTTGTCGACCTGAGAGTCTAATCAAAAGCCCGTGTAAATAGGCTGCGTCGTTTGCATCGAAAGCGCGTGATTGAGTGCGTGGACGAAGCGCATGAGAACCGTGATTCACGAGATCTGCTGTTCAACGAGGATTGAAGATGAATGACGTAGTGATCGTATCGGCCGCGCGCACCGCGGTCGGCAAATTCGGCGGCTCGCTTGCGAAGATTGCAGCGCCGGAACTGGGCGCCACCGTAATTCGCGCGGTGCTAGAACGCGCGGGTCTGAAGCCCGAGCAAATCAGCGAAGTCATTCTGGGTCAGGTGCTGACCGCGGGCTCGGGCCAGAACCCGGC
>NZ_JALQEM010000034.1 GCF_023630705.1 Caballeronia sp. GAFFF1 | reverse complement strand
AACGTGAACGGCGGGGCGATCGCGATCGGGCATCCGATCGGCGCATCGGGCTGCCGCATTCTGGTCACGCTGCTGCATGAAATGCAGAAGCGCGACGCGAAGAAGGGCCTGGCGTCGCTGTGCATCGGCGGCGGCATGGGCGTCGCGCTGGCGGTCGAGCGGCTGTAACGTACATCGCCCGCACAACGGGCATCGACGGGCAACACATCCCGGCTTCGCGCACCACACTACACTAGAAGCGCGCCGCCGGGAGGCATTCGAGCACCATAGAACCTGAGAGGACTATTAGCATGACTAAGCGTATTGCAGTGGTAACGGGCGGCATGGGCGGCCTCGGCGAGGCCATCAGCATCAAGCTGAACGACGCGGGCTATGCCGTCGTCGTCACGCATTCGCCGGGCAACACCATCGTCTCCGACTGGCTCGCCAGCATGGACCGGCAGGGGCGCAACTTCCGCGCGTATCCCGTCGACGTCGCCGACTACGAAGCAAGCCAGCACTGCATCGCGAAGATTCAGCGCGAAGTCGGGCCCATCAGCATTCTCGTGAACAACGCGGGCATCACGCAGGACACCACCTTCAAGAAGATGACGAAGGTGAACTGGGACGCCGTCCTGCGCACGAACCTCGATTCCGTGTTCAACATGACGAAGCCCGTCTGCGAGGAGATGGTCACGCGCGGCTGGGGCCGCATCGTCAATATCTCGTCGGTGAATGGCTCGAAAGGGCAGATCGGGCAAACCAATTACGCGGCGGCGAAAGCGGGCATGCACGGCTTCACGAAGTCGCTCGCGCTGGAAGTGGCGAAGAAGGGCGTGACCGTCAATACCATCTCGCCGGGCTATCTCGCGACCAAAATGGTGACCGCGATTCCGCAAGAGATTCTCGATTCGAAGATCCTCCCGCAGATCCCGGCGGGCCGTCTCGGCAAGCCCGAAGAGGTCGCGGCGCTCGTCGCGTTCCTGTGTTCGGACGATGCGGGCTTCGTGACTGGCGCAAACATCGCGATCAACGGCGGCCAGCACATGCATTGATCGCCTTCGCGCGACAACGCATACCGCGTTCATCGTCTACGGCAACGCGGAGCAGACGCTTCGCGTGCGCCTCGTTTGTCCAAACCGAACGCCGGGCGTCGCCACGACGCGCGGCCGGATCTCGCCAATGGAAGACTTCCGCCTGGGCCCACGTCCCTACCACGTGAATCATCTCGACGCGGCTATCACGCATCTCGAACAGGTGCTGAATCTGGATGGCGCGAATTCGCTGTTCTCGAAGACGTATTGGCGTTCGCGCGTCGACCAGGCGCTGTCGACGCCGGGCCTCGCGCCGTGCCAGCATGCGCGGCTGCAACGGCTGCTGGATCGCATCCGCGAGTCTTGAGCGATGAAGAAGGGCGGCTACTGTGCCGCCCAATCGTCTGAATCGTCTGATCCGTGAAGGATTCGGCGTACGGCGTTACCATGCGTGCCTCATCGAGATCACGACACGACGCGTATGCCTCATTCATCCCACCATTCATTCGCTCGGCGCGTGGCTGCCGCGCTCAGCGCAGGCTGGCTGCTCGCGCTCGCCGCGTGCGGCACGACTACCGCAGTCACCGCCGGCCCGCAGCCCAACGTCTTCACCGTCACGGGTAAGGCCACCGGCACGCGCATGTCCTGGGTCACGGCGCGTAACCGGGCGATGGACGCCGCCGACGACTATTGCAAGCAGCGTTCACAGCGCGTTCTCGTCAGATCGGAATCGACGAGCGGCGTGCGATCTCTCGAAGAACAGACCTCCACGGTGACGTTCACCTGCGTCCCGCAGCCGACGCAAGCGGCCAGCGACTGAGCCCGCACGCGCTTTGCCGCGCATGCGCGAGCAATTCGGCGCCCTGGCGGCGAGATTCGCGTCATGTGGAGCGAGGGCGCGATCGGCCGCGCAAGCCGGAAACGCCACGAATGTGATGCCGTATTGCATCGCGTCCACGACGCTCGCGCTTCCCATGCAGATGATGCAGCATCGTTTCGGTGGTCACGATCAGCTTGTCGGATATCGTTTCGCCCATCGGTACCGTGGCAAGCGGCGGCATCGGCGCGCACACAGAACTAAGTACACCTGATCATTAGCGTAATAGATCAATGGCTGCGGCGCGGCCGGCGAAGGAACTGCAAACGCCGATGCGCAGAAGTGAAAAGCAACGCAGCGCGCCGCGTCCAATGCGGCGCACGTTCAGCTACGACATCACTGACCGATGCCGGCCTTCTTCTGGGCGTTCTGAATGTCTTGCGGATACGACGCGTCGTCGCGCTGCGCCGGGTTGTAGCCCGCGCCTTCGAGCTTCTTCAGCTCGGCGTTCTTCTTCGCGCGCGCTTCCTTGCGCGCGGCCTTGTGCTGGGCTTTGGCCGAAGGCGCGGCGTCGGTCGTGCTGCTGTTGTCCTGCGCATACGACACGGCGGCGACGGACACGCCGAAGGCGGCCACGATCATCGAGACGGCAAGCTTCTTGGCAAGCGTTACGTTCATATCCTCTCCAGGTTTAGATTACATGGAACATCGGACGATGCGCGGCGCGCCGTGATCGACAAGGCCGCCGCGCGATGATTGTATGGCGGTTCGCGCCACCGTTCAGCGAACGTGCAACGCGAAGGCGGAACCGCGAGCCCGGCTTGGCCCGCGCCGCTCACTCAGATATTGAGCGCGCGCTTGTTCACCGCGAGCGCCGCCTCGCGCATCACTTCAGAGAGCGATGGATGCGGGTGCGAGATGATGCCGATGTCCTCCGACGCCGCCTTGAACTCCATCGCCACGACTGCTTCGGCGATCAGATCCGACGCGTTGGCCGACACGATGTGCACGCCGAGAATCTCGTCGGTCTTCGCATCGGCGATCATCTTGATGAAGCCGTCCGTCTCGCCGATGCCGAGCGCGCGGCCGTTCGCCATCATCGGGAACTGGCCGGTGCGGTACGCGCGGCCTTCCGCCTTGAGCGCCTGTTCCGTCTGCCCGACCCACGCGATTTCCGGGTGCGTGTAGATCACCCACGGAATGCAGTTGTAATCGATATGCGGCTTCTGTCCGTCGATGATCTCGGCCACCAGCACGCCTTCGTCCTCGGCCTTGTGCGCGAGCATCGGTCCGCGCACGACATCGCCGATCGCGTAGACATTCGGGACCGTCGTCGCGCAATGGCCGTCGACAGGAATGAAGCCGCGCTGGTCCGTCGCGAGGCCGATGGAATCGAGGCCGAGGTTGTCGGTGTTCGGCACGCGGCCGATGGACACGATCAGGCGGTCCGCGTCGAGCGTCTGCGCTGCGCCGTCCTTGTCGGTGTAGGAGACGGACACCCCCGCATCCGACGACTTCACGTTCTCGATCTTCACGCCGAGGTGAATGGTGAGCCCTTGCTTCTTGAAGAGCTTGGCGGCTTCTTTCTGAATCGCGGTGTCGGTGGACGCGAGGAATTCCGGCAGCGCCTCCAGAATCGTCACTTCCGCGCCGAGCCTGCGCCACACTGAACCGAGTTCCAGGCCGATCACGCCCGCGCCGATCACGGCGAGCTTCTTCGGCGCGGAGTCGAAGGCGAGCGCGCCTTCGTTGTCGGAAACGATGCGGTTGTCCACGGGCACGTTCGGCAGATGCCGCGCTTTCGAACCCGTCGCGATGATCACGTACTTCGCGGTATGCGTCCCGCCTTGCTCGCCGCCGCTTACCTCAATGCGAAACGCGCCGCCCGCCTTGCCCGCGAGCTTGCCGTGGCCCTTGAGCCACGTGATCTTGTTCTTGCGAAACAGGAACTCCACGCCGCCCGTGATCTTCTCGACGATGGCTTCCTTGCGCCCGACCATCTTCTTGATATCGACGTTCAGGTTGTCCATCGAGATGCCGTGATCGCCGAAATGCAGTTGCGCGTTCTCGAACGCTTCGGACGACGCGAGCAGCGCCTTCGACGGAATGCAGCCGACGTTCAGGCACGTGCCGCCGAGCTTCGGCTTGCCGGCCGGGTTGATCCATTCTTCGACGCACGCGACCGACATGCCGAGCTGCGCCGCGCGGATCGCGGCGATGTATCCGCCGGGGCCCGCGCCGATCACGATGACGTCGAAGTCGGCTTTCTCTTCCGCAGATTCTGCCGGGCTCGCCTGTTGCGCCGGAGCAGGGGCGGGCTTTTCGGAAGCAGGCGCAGCAGCAGGCGCGGGCGCGGGCGCAGCCGGCGCGGCGGCTTTCGCCTCGGTGTCGATGGCGGCGAGCAGTTCGTCGGCGTGAACGATATCGCCTTGCTGCTTGAGCACTTCCGCCAGCACGCCCGATGCAGGCGCGGGCACTTCGAGCACGACCTTGTCGGTTTCCAGCTCGACGAGAATCTCGTCTTGCGTCACGGGGTCGCCCGCTTTCTTTTTCCACGGCAGCATCGTCGCTTCGGTGACGGATTCGGAAAGCTGCGGAACCTTGACTTCAACCCTGGCCATTCAGTTTCTCCTGTCTGCGCTGCTTGATCGATTGAGGACGCGCGTCACCGTTCACCGAAGCCCGGCCGCGTCGAAGCCACAGGATACGCCGTGTCCGCAGCGTGCGTGCGTGTCCGTGCCAAGCCTCGCCGCGCAAGCTGCGCTCGACGGCATCGACAGGTTTGAAGGATGACTGGGATTGATGAGCAGGCGGCGCGCGGTTCGAATGGCGGCCGAGGTTGGATGCGGGCCCGAGCCGCATGCCGGAGAAATAGTGCACGACGCGCCGCTCGCTAGACAAAGCGAGCGGCGATTACGAGGCTTGACGCGACCTTAATGCGGCGCCGACCAGCCCTTGTAATTGGCAACGTTTTCGCGCGTGACGAGCGTCGACGGCATGAGAATCATCGTGCTGCTCGGCTTCTTGCCGTTGATCAGGTCATAGCCGACGCTCACCGCCTGCTGCGCCATCGACCACGGGTCCTGGCTCGCGGACGCCTGAATCAGCGTATCGGTCTTGAGCGCGTTTTCAATATCCGGCGCGCCGTCCACCGACGTAATCACCAGATTCGAGCGATGCAGCTGCTTCGCCGCGAGATCGCTGCCGATAGCTTGCGGATCGTTGATCGCGAACAGGCCATCGAGCTTCGGGAAGCGCGTGAGATAGCCCTGCATCGCGTTCATGCCGCCTTCGCGCGAACCCTTCGCGTCCTGATCGTCGGAGAGCACCTTGATGCCGGGGTTCTTCGCCAGCACCGACTTGCAGCCGTTCACGCGGTCGATCACCGCCGACACTTGCGGCCCGTTCTCGATCACGACATTGCCCTTGCCGTTCAGCTTCTTCGCGAGGAAGTCGCACGCGATCTGGCCGGCCTGCACGTTGTTGGTCTGCACGGTCGCGTCCGCGCCCGCCGCCGCGACGTCCACCGCGACCACGACGATGCCCGCCGCCTTCGCCTTCTTCACTGCGGGCTCGATGGCCTTCGGATCGACGGCATTCAGCAAGATCATGTCGACGTGCGCCGAGATGAAGTTGTCGATCTGCGTGAACTGCTTGTTCATGTCGTAATCGGACGAGACGGCCGTGACCTTCGCGTTCGGATTGATGGACTTCGCCTTGGCTTCCGCGCCCTTCGAAATGGTCACGAAATACGGGTTGCCGAGCGAGCCGACCGTGATGCCGATGGCCTTCAGCTGCTTATCCGCGGCGTGCGCGGCGAACGTCATCGTGCATCCGAGCGCGAGGGCCATGCTCGCGAACAGCGTGTTGTGCTTGCGCATAGGGTTGTCTCCGGTTGTTTCGTTGATGTTGATGTTGATGTTGATGGTTGCGACTCTAGGCGATTCCAAGCGGCGTGAACCGACAAGATCTCATTACGTACGCGCCGATCCGCGCTGGCGATAACGGTCGAGCGCCACCGCGCCGATAATGACGAGGCCCTTGATGATGTACTGCCAGATGTCCGACACGCCGAGCAGCACGAGGCCGTTCGACAGCACCGCGATGATGAGCGCGCCCACCAGCGTGCCGACGATCGAGCCGACGCCGCCCACGAAGCTCGTGCCGCCCAGAATGACTGCGGCGATGGCGTCGAGTTCATACGACTGGCCGAGTTGCAGGCCGTTGGCCGCATAGAGCCGCGCGGCGGACATCACGGCGCCGAGTCCGGCGAGCAGGCCCGACATCGCGTAGACGAACATCTGGATGCCCCACACCTTGATGCCCGAAAGCCGCGCCGCCTCCGGATTGCCGCCGACCGAATAGATGCGCAGGCCGAGCACCGTGCGCCGCAAGATGAACCACGAGACGATCACCACCGCGAGCGCGATCACGACGAGCCAGGGCACGCCGAGAATCGAATCGTTGCCGATGAACGCGAACGACAGTTGCGGATTGAAGATGGTCGTGTCGTGACCGATCAGCCGCGCGATGCCGCGCACGGCGGTCAACGAGCCGAGCGTCACGATGAAGGGCGGCAGCTTCAGCAGCGCGATCAGCGCGCCGTTGATGACGCCGAAGCCGAGCCCGACGCCGAGCGCCGCGGGCACGCCGAGCCAGCCCATGCCTTGCAGATTCGACGCGAGCAGCGCCGTGACCGCCGCCGCCGACAGCACGGAGCCGACCGACAGGTCGATGCCGCCCGTCAGAATCACGAAGGTCATGCCCGCCGCGAGCACGATGTTGATCGACGCCTGCTGCGTGACGATCGAGATGTTCTGCAAGCTGAAAAAGCCGTCGGTGACCACGCCGAAGCCGATGCACAGCAGAATCAGCACGGGCAACATGCCCGCCGTGCGCATCAGCACTTGCATGCGCTCGCGATGCTCGATGCGGCGTTGCCGCTGCGTCACGCTTTCCGCGCTTGAAACAGGGGCTGCGCCCGTGTCGTGGTGTTTCGTCGTGTTAGCCATGTCTGTCTCCCGATAACGTCAAGCCGCCTGACCGAGCGCGGCCCGCGAGCCCGTCGCCAGTTCGATGATTCCTTCCTGCGAGATCGGCGTGCCCGAATGGCCGCCGAGTTCGCCCGCGATCACGCCTTCGCGCATCACCAGCACGCGATCCGCCACGCCGATCACTTCCGGCAGTTCGCTCGATATCACGATGACGCCGACGCCCGATCGCGCCAGGTCGTTGATGATCCGGTAAATCTCCGACTTCGCGCCGATGTCCACGCCGCGCGTCGGTTCGTCGAGGATCAGCACTTCGGGCTTCGTTTCGAGCAGCCGCGACAGCAGCACCTTCTGCTGATTGCCGCCCGAAAGCGCGCCCGCGTTCACGCGCGCATTCGGCACGCGAATGGAAAGCGCCGCGATGGCGTCGCGCGCCCGCGTGTTTCCACGCGCGATGTCCATCACGCCGGCTTTCGCGTCGCGCCCGGCAACCGCGATGTTGATGTTGTCGCGCACGCTCATGTCGAGAAAAAGACCCTGGCCTTTGCGATCTTCGGTGAGATAGACGAGGCCCGCGTCGATGGCGTCGCGCGGCGTGCGCAGCGCGAGCGGCTTGCCGTGCATCGACACTTCGCCGCGCGTGCGTTCCTCCGCGCCGAAAATGAGGCGCGCAAGCTCGGTGCGGCCCGCGCCGACCAGTCCCGCAATGCCGAGCACTTCGCCCGCGTGCAGATCGAGGCTGCATCCGCGCACGCGGTTGTCGTCGGCCATGTCGCGCACGGACAGCACGACGTGGCCGGGATCGTAAGGCGCGTGCTCTTTCTTGTAGAAGCCGGAAATGTCGCGGCCGACCATCATGCGCACGAGGCTTTCGGCGGACAGTTCGTCGCGCATCAGCGTGCCGACGTAGCTGCCGTCGCGCAGCACCGAGACGCGGTCCGACAACTCGTAGATTTCCGCCATCCGGTGACTGATATAGATGATCGCGATGCCTTCCTCGCGCAGTTGACGCACGAGCTCGAACAAGCGGTCGGTTTCGCGCGACGAGAGCGGCGTGGTCGGCTCGTCCATCACGAGGATGCGGGCGTGCGCGTGTACCGCGCGCGCGATTTCGACCAGTTGCCGCTCGGCAATCGACAAGTCGCCGACGAGCGTATGCGGCTTGAATGCCGCGCCGAGGCGCTTCAACACGTCTTCGCAGCCGCGCTCCATGCCGGGCCGGTCGACGAGCGACCACGCGCCTTTGCCGCGACGCAGCTCGCGCCCGGCGTAGATGTTCTCGGCCACCGAGAGATTCGGCGCGAGACTCAGCTCCTGATAAATCACGGCGACGCCGAGCGAGCGTGCGGCAAGCGGCCCGTCGATGACGACCGGCTTGCCGTCGATCAGAATCTGGCCGCCGGGGTCCGCCTGATACGCGCCCGAGAGAATCTTCATCAGCGTGGATTTGCCCGCGCCGTTTTCGCCCATCAGCGAATGCACTTCGCCGGGATACACGGACAGGCGCACGTCGTTCAACGCGCGCACGCCGGGAAACGTCTTGCTGATGCCGCGCATTTCGAGCAGCGGCGTGCGTGCCTCCGGCGAAAGAGCAGAGTCATGCGGCATGGTTCACCTCCTGCGATTTGACACCCGCGCCGCGATGCAGCCCCACGCGTGGCGAGAAGTTGAAGAACATCGGCAGCGTGGCCGCGCCGATTGCGCCCGCGTCCGGGCCGAAGTTGCCGCGCACGATCTCCGGCGTGCCGCGCGCTTCGGGCGCGTTCGCGGCCATCGTCGCGGCGAGACGGTCGATCAATCGGTCGAGCAGGCCGCCGTCGATATCGGAATCGAGCACGACCATCGGCACGTCGAGCACGCAGAGCATCGCGCGCAACGCGGGAGCCAGGGCTTCGATGCAGTCGTCGATCCATTCTTCGACCGCGGGCAGACGACGCTCGATGCACGCTTGCACGTCCATGCGGCTCGCCGCCGGCGCGCCGGAAAAGTGGAGATGCCGCACGAGCGCATTAAGCGATGCGCGCGAAAGCAGGATGTCCCACTGGCCGGGCGGCTGCGGCGCGGACGGCAGGCGGCTCGGCCGCACAGGCATCACGCCGATGTCGCCCGCGTTGCCGGTCGCGCCGCGCAGACAGTCGCCGTCGATGGCGACGCCGCCGCCGATGGCCGAGCCGAGGAAGAGATAAACAAAGTCGTCGCAGTGGCGGCCGTGGCCGTAGAACAGCTCGGCGGTCGCGGCGGCGTTGCCGTCGTTTTCGCCGAAGACGGGCAGGGCGAGCGCGCGGGACAGCGCGGCGGGAAAGTCGGTCTGGTCCCACGCGCGGAAGATGTCGGCGTTCGTCGTATCGGCGCTCACGCCCAGTTCGCGCAGCCAGCTGCCGAGGTTGTACGGCTGCGCGACGCCGATCCCGGTCAGACGCTCGCGCTCCGCCTCGCTCAGGAGAGCGAGCATGCCTTCGATGTCGCGCTGAACGATCTCCAGCACCGCTGACGGATGCGGCAGCACGCGGTCCAGCGCGCTTCGGGCGAGCACGTCGCCCGCGAAATTGACGAGCACCGTCTCGATGCTGGTGCGGTCGAGCCGCACGCCGATGCCGAACGCGCCGCGCGGATCGAGCCGGATGAGCGACGCGGGCTGGCCTCGCTGACCTTCGAGCCGCCGTCCGCTGTATTCGATCAGCCCGGCGCGTTCCAGCGACTCGACGATACTGCCGACCGCCGTGCTCGTCAGATTTGCGTGACGCGCGAGATCGGCCTTCGACGCCGGTTCGGTGCGGCGCAGCGCCTGCAACAGCAAGCGCTCGTTGTATCGGCGCACGGACGCGGAATTGCTTCCTCTGCCGCTCGGCACTTTCACTGGCTGTCTCCGGTTATGCTGGCAACCGTCATCTGTGTGACGATTAATTAAATCAAGTTGATTTATTTAATACCGCGGGCGACGAGGTGTAAAGCAGGGAAATCCCGAAGCCGGTTCGGCATCCGGCGTGCGGCGATCAGCACATACACGCTAAGCTACACCTCGATTGCACTTCGGGCCGCCGCCATGTTCACGCTTTCCACCACTTCCCACGCCAGCAAGTCCACGCATTACGACGACCTGCTGCAACAGGCCCGTTCGCTGATCGGCGACGAAGCCGACTTCATCGCGAACGCGGCGAACTTCTCGTCGCTCGTCTATCACTCGCTGCCGGATATCAACTGGGCCGGCTTCTATCTATTTGATGGCGACGAACTCGTCGTCGGGCCGTTCCAGGGCAAGCCCGCGTGCGTGCGCATCGCGCTCGGACGCGGCGTGTGCGGCACGGCGGCGCGCGAACGCAAAACGCAGGTCGTCCCCGACGTCGAGGCGTTTCCCGGCCATATCGCGTGCGATTCGGCGTCGCGCTCGGAAATCGTCGTGCCGCTCGTCGGGAGCGACGGCACGCTGATCGGCGTGTGGGACGTCGACAGTCCCGTGCCCGGCCGCTTCGACGAAGAAGACGCACGCGGCATGGAAGCCCTATGCGCCGAATTCATTGGGTTGGCGTGGGAGGAGCGTCCGCAAGCGTGAGTCGTGGTCGCTGTCGTTTGTCTACAATGAGGCGACCGTCGATCTCCGACCCGCCTCCATGATCAGCCTTGCTCGCCGCCGTCTGCTCACCACGTGCGCCCTCGCCGCGAGCGGGCTCGCGTCCGTGCGCCCGGCCGCCGCGCAGCCCGGAGGCAAGGCGAGCGTCGCGCTCGTGATGAAGTCGCTCGGCGATCCCTTCGTCCAGTCCATGATCGACGGCGCGAAGAATTACCAGCGGCACTACGCGTCGCAACTCGACCTCACGACCTACGGCACGCTCACGGACAACGACGTGACCGGGCAGAGGCGCATCATCGAATCGCTCGTCGCGGCGAAAGTGGACGCCATCGTGATCGCGCCGACCGATTCCAGGGCGCTCGTGCCGGTGGCCGCTAAAGCGGTCGCGGCGGGCGTCATCGTGATCGCCATCGACAATCCGTTCGACGACGACGCGCAGGAAGCCGCCAACGTCACCATTCCGTTCGTCGGGCCGGACAGCCGGCGCGGCGCGCGGCTCGTCGGCGCCTATCTCGCCTCGAAGCTGAAGGCGGGCGACGAGGTCGGCATCATCGAAGGGCCGCCGAATGACCGGAACGCGCAGCAACGCACCATCGGCTACAAGGAAGCCATGAGCGCCGCGCAACTGCGCGTGAGCGCCGTCGACACCGGCGACTGGACCGCGCCGAGCGGCAAGTCCATCGCGCTGCAAATGCTGTATGCGCATCCGGCGCTGCGCGGCATGCTCTGCGCGAACGACAACATTGCGATGGGCGCGATCGACGCCATTCGCATCGCGGGCAAAAAGGGCCGCGTGCTCGTGACCGGCTACAACAACATCAGCGCGGTGCAGCCGCTTCTCGACAACGGCAGCATGCTCGCGACCGTCGAGCAGTTCGGCGCGCGGCAGGCCGTGTTCGGCGTGGATGTCGCGGTGAAGGCGCTCGTCGAACGGCGCCGTCAGCGCGACTTGTCGCCGTACATGGAAACGCCGGTGCAGGTGGTGACGCGCGAGAAGACGCGCGCCCCGCGCGCTTAAGCGTCCGCCGCCAGCAGGCCCCGCGCCGCCAGGCTGCGATACAGCGCCCGCACGCCGAAGGTCCACGGCTCGATTTCCGTCGAAAGGCGCACGGTATTGACGAGCGCGCCGAGTTCCGGCGTCGAGATGGTGACGACATCGCCCAGGTGATGCGTGAAGCCGCCGCCTTGCGTGTCGCGATCCTTGATCGGCGAGAACATGGTGCCGAGGAACAGCATGAAGCCGTCCGGATACTGGTGATGCGCGCCGTGCGTCTGCGCGACGAGATCGGCAGGATCGCGGCTGATCTCGGTCATGTGGCTCACGCCTTCGAGCACGAAGCCGTCGTCCGCGCCTTCGATGCGCAGCGACACGCTCGTGCCGCGCACCGTGTCGAGCGTGAATTGCCCGTCGAAGAGCCGCACGAACGGGCCGACCGCGCACGACGCGTTGTTGTCCTTCGCCTTGCCGAGCAAGAGCGCGCTACGGCCTTCGATATCGCGCAGATTCACGTCGTTGCCGAGCGTCGCGCCGACGATCTCGCCGCGCCCGTTCACCGCCAGCACGATTTCCGGCTCGGGATTGTTCCACTGCGAGGTCGGATAGAGGCCCACGTCCGCGCCGAAGCCGACCGAGGACATCGGCTGCGACTTCGAGAACACTTCCGCGTCCGGCCCGATGCCGACTTCCATGTATTGCGACCACGCGCCGCGCCGCTCGAGTTCTTCCTTCAACTTCTGCGCGCTCTCCGAGCCCGGCTTGATCTTGGAAAGATCCGCGCCGATCAGCTTGTTGATCGTGTCGCGCACTTCCTGGGCCTTGCTGGCGTCGCCGCCGGCCTGCTCTTCGATCACGCGCTCCAGCAGGCTCACCGCGAACGTCACGCCGCACGCCTTCACGGCCTGCACGTCGCACGGAGCGAGCAGGCGCAAGCCGCCGGGCGCGGCGTCGAGCGTCGCTTGCAGCAGTTCTTGCGCGGTGCCGAGGCGTTCGCCCTGTGCGTTCTTCGCGATGTCGAGCGCGTCCGGGCGGTCGAAGAGATCGGCGGTAGTCGGCGCGGCGCGCGTGATGTCGAACACCTCGCCGTTTCGCACCGCGACGACAGCGGGACCATCGACCGGCGCGGGACGCCATACGCGGCCGACCAACACGGCGTCGGCGAGGTCTTCGGGCAGGCAGGAGGAGACGGAAACGGGCGGCATGGCAGGGTCACCGGGCATCGGAAAAGGGAAAATGATCGTAGCTTGGCGCTCCGTGACTGTCCATCGGGTTGCATGTTTGTCCAACATACTGGACGATGCGAACATCCCGACGCGACGACTCACATGGAAAAGACCTACGACGTTCCGGCGCTGCGCCGCGCGAACGATATCCTCGAAGCGCTCGCCGACGCCGCCAAGCCCGTGCGCGCCGCCGCGCTCGCGGAGCGCACCGGCCTGTCGCGCAGCACGCTTTATCTGATGCTGGAAACGCTCGCGCGCATGCAGTGGATCGAGAAGCGCGACGATGGCTACGTGATCGGCGTCGGGCTGTTCGAGCTCGGCAACGCCTACGTGCGGCACGACGCGCTGCAGGCGGCGTTTCGCGAGGGCGCGGGCGCGTTCATCAACACGCACAACGAAGTCGTGCAGCTTGCCGTGCTGGACGGCGTGCAGGTGGTGTATGTCGCGCGCGAGGACGCGCATCGGCCGGTGCGGCTCGTGTCCGACTTGGGCTCGCGGCTGCCCGCGCACTGCTGCGCGCTCGGCAAGGCGCTGCTTGCGGGACTGGCCGACGAAGCGGTCATCGAGCGGCTGCCCGAGCGCCTCGAAGCGGTGACGCCGCGCACCATCACCCGCCGCGCGGCGCTTTTGCGCGAACTGGCCGCCATACGCACGAGCGGGCTCGCTGTCGAGCGCGAGGAAGTGACCGAAGGACTCGCGTGCTTCGCGGCGTATGTCGGCGTCACGCCCGCGGGCAAGCGCGTCGCGGTATCGACGAGCGTGCCTGTCGGACGACTCGACGCAAAGCGCGAGAAGCAAATCTCGATGGGCATCGTGCAACTCGCGGCGAAGCTGCGCCAGGCGCTCTGAGCAATCGCGCGGTCGCGGCAGGCATCTGCACGCATGCAGCTTTTTCCAGCTGATTGAAAACGGCGCCGCGCTGCCGGCGCCTCGAAGACGCGCGGATTCGTGCCAGTGCGCACGGGCGTTCGGTTCGGCCGATTCGCGGACATTTGGGAATGCGTCTTGCTCAACGCTTCCGCTCGAATGCCCTGACCGACAGTCGCACACCGGTCACGCTCGTCACGCAGTATCCGCACGAGGTCCACCCGGCCGCGCCGGGATTTCACCCCGAGTCGAACTCCGGACTCCAACCGCAAAGCGAACGCTGATGTCAGATCGAGACGAAACCCAGGACGATGCACGCCCCGGCGCCGCGAAGAAAGACGGCGAGCGCGAGTCATCGGAGAAGAACGACCAGGCCGGGAAGGACGATAAAGGCAAGAACGGCGAGAAGAAGAACGGCAATGGCAAGGAAGAGCGCAAGAAGCCCGGCAAGAAGCCGTTGATCATTCTCGGCATCGTCGTGGTGGTGCTCACGATAGGCGCGATCGTCTGGTGGTTCATGACGCGCAATCAGGAAAGTACTGACGACGCGTATACCGATGGCGACGCCGTTACCATCGCGCCGAAGGTATCGGGCTATGTCGTCACGATGAACATCGACGACAACCGCTTCGTGCACAAGGGCGATCTGCTGATCCGGATCGATCCGCGCGACTATCGGGCGCAACTCGATCAGGCGAACGCGCAACTCGGCCTCGCGCAGGCCCAGCTTCATGCCGCCGAAGTGCAGTTGCAGGTCGCGCGCGTTCAATATCCCGCGCAACTCGCGCAGGCGCAGGCGCAGGAAGCCAGCGCGCGCGCCAATCTCGCGCAGGCAAGCGCGGCCTACCAACGCCAGCAGTCCGTCGACGTTCGCGCGACGTCGCAACAGAACATCGACGCCGCGACCGCGCAGCAGAAGAGCGCGCAAGCGAACGTCGCGGAGGCGCGCGCGCAGGTCCGCACGGCGAGCCTCGTGCCGCAGCAGATCGCGCAGGTCGTCGCGTCCGTCGAAGAGCGGCGCCAGCAAGTGCGGCAGGCACAGGCGCAAGTGGAGACCGCGCAGTTGAATCTCTCGTACACCGAACTGCGCGCGCCCTCCGACGGCTGGGTCACCAAACGCAACGTGCAGTTCGGCACGTTCCTGCAGGCGGGCACGTCCATTCTCACGCTCGTCACGACGCGCATGTGGGTGACGGCGAACTTCAAGGAGTCGCAGCTTTCGCGCATGCATCCGGGCGACAAGGTGGATATCGACGTCGACGCGTATCCCGGCCTCTCGCTGCACGGCCATGTGGACAGCATCCAATTAGGCAGCGGCTCGCGCTTCTCCGCGTTCCCCGCCGAAAACGCGACCGGCAACTTCGTGAAGATCGTGCAGCGCGTGCCGGTGAAGATCGTCATCGATAGCGGCATGAAGCCGGACACTTCCCTGCCGCTCGGGCTTTCCGTGGTGCCGACCGTCATGCTGCGCCACTGAACCATGAGCGAACCCACAGAACAGGATCACAGCGGCTGGAAGCCGAGCGCGAATCCGTGGCTCATCGCCGTGGTCGTCACGCTCGCGGCGTTCATGGAAGTGCTCGACACGACTATCGTGAACGTGGCGCTGCCGCACATATCCGGCACCATGTCCGCGAGCTACGACGAGGCGACGTGGACGCTCACGTCCTATCTCGTCGCGAACGGCATCGTGCTGCCGCTTTCCGCGTATTTCTCGAAGATTCTCGGGCGGAAGCGCTACTTCCTGATCTGCATCGCGGCGTTCACGGTGTGCTCGTTTCTCTGCGGCATCGCGACGAATCTCGGACAACTCATCGTCTTTCGCATTCTGCAAGGCTTCTTCGGCGGCGGTTTGCAGCCGAGCCAGCAGTCGATCATTCTCGACACGTTTCCGCCGGAGCAGCGCGGCCGCGCGTTTTCGATCTCGGCGGTGGCGATCGTCGTGGCGCCCGTGCTCGGGCCGACGCTCGGCGGCTGGATCACCGACAACTTCACGTGGCGCTGGGTGTTTCTGCTGAACGTGCCGGTCGGCGTGCTGACGACCATCGCGGTGATGCAGTTCGTCGAAGATCCGCCGTGGGAGAAGCGGCAGAGTCATAAGGACGTAGGCATCGACGTGGTAGGCATCGGGCTGATCGCGCTCGGGCTCGGTTGCCTGCAAGTGTTCCTGGATCGCGGCGAGGACGACGACTGGTTCGCGTCCAACTTCATCGTGACCTTCGCGGTACTCGCGGCGATCGGCATCGTCGGCGCGACGTTCTGGCTCGTGTACGCGAAAAAGCCCGTGGTCGATCTGCGCGTGATGAAGGACCGCAACTTCGCGCTCGGCTCGCTCTCGATTGTCGGCTTCGCTTCCGTGCTCTACGGCAGCGCGGTGCTCATTCCGCAGCTTGCGCAGCAGCAACTTGGCTATACCGCGACGCTCGCGGGCCTCGTGCTGTCGCCCGGCGCGTTGCTCATCGTGTTTCTCATTCCGGTGGTCAGCAAGCTGATGCTATGGGTGCAGACGCGCTATCTCGTCGCGTTCGGCTTCTTTCTGATGGGCTGCGCATTGATCTATTCGCATCACCTCGTGCCGAACGTCGACTATCGAACGCTCACGATGATGCGCAGCGCGCAGTCCGCGGCCATCGGTTTTCTGTTCGTGCCGGTGACGACGCTCGCGTATCTCTCGCTGCCCAAGTCGATGAACAACGACGCCTCCGCGCTGTTCACCATGTTCCGAAACGTGGCGGGGTCCGTCGGCATTTCGCTCGCCACCGCGATGATCCGCGAGCGCACGCAGGCGAACATGGCGCATATGGTCGAGCATCTGACGCCGCTGAACCAGCCGTACAACGACACGGTGCAGCGCATCGCGCGAACGCTGATGGACACGGGCCACACCATGTCGCAGGCGATGAGCGCGGCGACCGGCCAGATGTACACGACGCTCGTCTCGCAGGCGACGATTCTCGCGTACCTCGATGTGTTCGCCGCGTGCGCGATCTTCTCGTTCCTTTTCATTCCGATCACGTTCTTCTTCTCGCCGGTGAAGGCGTCCGGTCAGGCGGGAGGACATTGACATGACGCAGCGACTTTCCGCTCGACTTTGCATTCCGATGCTCGCGCTCGCGATGAGCGCCTGCACGGTCGGCCCCGACTTCAAGCCGCCCGCCGCCGATGCGCCCGGCAACTGGAACGACATGCAGCGCGCGCAGAACGCAACGCCGGATGCGCGCGCGCCGCACGCCGACGCGCCCTCGGTGGCGAGCACATCGGCCGATCCCGACCCGCGCTGGTGGAAGCAGTTCGACGATCCGACGCTTGATTCGCTGATCGACCGCGCAGTCGCCGGCAATCTCGATCTGCAAAGCGCGGTGCTGCGCATTGCGCAGGCGCGCGAGCAGAGCGTGTCGGCGGCGGCGCAAGGCTTGCCGCAGATCAGCGCGAACGCGAGCGTCATGCGCGAGCAACTGGGGCTGAAGGGCTTGCTCGAATCGCAAGGACTGTACAGCCGCATCGACTCGCTGGGCGCGAACGGCGCGCCGATCCGGCAAGGCCTCGACTCCGCGACTGGGCCCGTCACGCTGTTTCAGGACGGCTTCGATGCGTCGTGGGAACTGGACCTCTTCGGGCGCGTGCGGCGCTCGGTCGAATCGGCGGATGCCGAGACGCAGGCGGAAATCGAAAGCCGCAACGATGCGCTCGTTTCGCTGGAAGCCGAAGTCGCGCGTACGTATGCGCAGTTACGCGGCGCGCAGTCCATCCGCCAGATCACGCTCGACGAGATCGACGCCGAACAGCAGATTCTCGACCTCACGCGCGAGCAGGCGCGCGTCGGCCTGACGAGCCAGCAGGACGTGCAGAGCGCGAGCGCGCAAGTCGGCGCGCTGCAGGCGCAGGTGCCGTCGCTGGAGGCGCAGATCGCGCAGGCGATGAACGGGCTCGCCGTGCTCACGGGCAGCACGCCCGGCACGCTCGACGCCGAACTGTCCGATGCCCGCGCGGTGCCGCCCGTGCCGCCGACGGTGCCGGTCGGCGTGCCGTCGACGCTCGCGCGCCGCCGTCCCGACATCCGCCGCGCCGAAGCGCAACTGCATGCGGCCACCGCCGAAGTGGGCGTGGCCGTCGCGCAACTGTATCCGGACATCTCGCTGACGGGCCAGGTCGGCACGCGAGCGACCAAAGCGAAGTACCTCGCGCGCTGGTCGAGTCTCTTCTGGTCGGTCGGGCCGAGCATTTCGCTGCCGATCTTCGAAGGCGGCGCGCTGCGCTCCAACGTTCGCGTGGCGAAGGCGCAGGCCGCGCAGGCCGCGCTGCAATATCGGCAGACGGTGCTCACGGCGCTTCAGGATGTGGACAACGCGCTCGTCGCGTATCGCACGGAGCAGGACCGGCGCGCGGCGCTGGTGCGCACCGTGGAGGCGAATCGCGTGAGCCTGCAACTCGCGACGGACAGCTATCGCAAGGGACTGACGGCGTTCGTCACGGTGCTCGATGCCGAGCGCCAGCTTGCGCAAACGCGCGAGCAGCTCGCGCAATCGACGGTGAACGTGACGACGGATCTCATCGCCGTGTACAAGTCGCTCGGCGGCGGATGGCAGGACGATGCGCAAGACGGTGGCAGCAAGAACGCCGATGCAGGCAACGGCTAGCGGCGGCGCTTCTTCCAGTCGTAGTCGGCGGGCGGATCGGCGACGCCTGGTTTGCCGACCGATTGGGGATTCTCGCTGCACAGCGTGACGAAGCCGACCGGTTCGCCTTGCGCCTGGCGCTTGCGCAATGCTTCGGCGAAGCGAAGCGCCTCGGCGAGCGCGGCGGCGTCGAACTGCCGGTGACGCGCGTGGCTTTCGGCCTCCGCGTCGCCTTCGAGCCAGTAGACGACGAACATCATGTGCCTCCGTAGGGAGCGAGCGTGTCGCTCGCTGGTGAACTGGGTTCTTCGTGGTGCAAGCGTCCGGCCCGCGCGGCGTCCGGGTAATCCCGAGGTCCAACGTTGGCGCGCGCCGCATTGTCGGGGCAAACCCCTGCATGCTGCGTCGCGGAACGCGCGTTGCTGAAACAGTCGGTCAATCCGAGGCCAAAAAATGCAATCAACGCAACGACAAGCACGCGTACCGGAAGAGGCGGTGTGGCAGATTCCCGTTCGCGCCGCGCATCACGACGAACCGCGCGTGCTCATCGCCGACGACGACCTCAACGCCACGCGCGCCATCTGTCTCGCGTTCGAGGACGCCGACTTCAACGTGCGCGCGGTGCACACGGGGCTCGACGCCGTGGCGCTCACGCGCAAGTGGCGACCCGGCGTCGTGCTGCTCGATCTGATGATGCCGCTCGGCGACGGCTGGGAAGCGGCGGAGGCGATTCGCGCGCTCGATACGTCGATGATGCTGCTCGCGCACACCAGCCGCACGTGCCCCGACGATTGCGCGCGGGCGCGCCGCACCGGGTTCAACGGCTATTTCGTGAAGCCGAGTCCGCTGGAACGCATGATCGACGTGATGCGCGCCTATTATTCGACGCACGAACCGCGGCGCGAGCGCGAGTGCTGAAGGCGCGCCGCAGCGGATGACTAGACTTGCTTGAGACGGCGCAGCGCGTCGTTGCGCGAAGTGCCGGCGGCGGCTGGCGGTCTCAGCAGCGCGCTGTCGTTCCGGTCGACCGGCCGCGCGGGCAGCGTGCGTTGCAATCCGGCGCTGAAGCCCTTCCTGAACGCGCGGCGGTAGGTTCGGCGGTACGCTTCTTCCGTCGACACTTCGCCGGTGTAGTCGGACAGCGCCTCGGTCAGCGCGCGTTGCTCGTGCGCGAGGGTGCGCAGCAAGTCGATCAACACAGGCTGACCGACGCCCGCGCCGTCCCCGCTCGCGAGCGCATCCGACAGCGCGGCGACCGCGCGCGCGACATCGTTGCTGCGCTTTTCGATCGCCACCGGATGCGCGATGACAGGATGCCCTTCAGGGTTGGTCGTGATCTTGACTTGGTCCATCTGCTCTTCCTCGTTGCTCGGTACACGGCGCAACGCGCCACCTCCTTCGCGAGAAAGCATTTCTGTGCATCCGGACGAACGGCTGCGCGCGGCCGCGCGAAGTGTGCCCGAGTCGATCGCCGGCGGCAACTGCCGCGGCTCGGAGATGCAGCGTTTCAGGCGTTGACGCGCCGTGCCGGAACTTCGTCCACCGCCACCGCGGGCGCGTCCATCTCACGATCGACATGCTGCTTCAACACGTCTTCCCAATATTGGCAGTAGCCGGCCCAGAACGGGACTTGCGTTCGCGCGCAGGCATCGGCCGGCAGCGGATGCGGCAGCATGCGAGCGAGCCGCGCGATCTCCCTGCGCTTCCACTGCAGCAGCGTGCGGCGCGGGCCGCGCACGGCCGGGCACAGTTCGTTCATGCGCGTGATGGCCAGCCACAGACCTTCGGCCGGATGCGAAGCCATGGTCGTGAGAATCGCGGTGTTCGGGCGCGGCCCGCGCTCGTGACAGACGATCGCGCCGATCTGCCCGAGGATATACATGCTTCGTTCGATACTCTCACCGGCCGGCTGCTGCATGGCGCGTCCTTTTTCTGATGGTTGTTTCATGGCGCTCTCGATTGCCTCACGTGCAGCAGGAAGCCGTCGCCACACGGATTCCGGCATCGCGATATTGATACGTTATAGCGTGAGCGTATTACGATACCGTAACGAAAATAATCGGGATCGCATATCGACAAAAATCTACATTGACGAAGGGCGCTTTTTGCTGCCGCCGGTCACGAATCACCGCTGCGTGTAATCCATCGGCTCGGGCGGCGCGTTGGCCGCCAGTTCCTGGCGCCGCTGCTCGGTGGCAGCGTGGACGCCCTTGTCGTAGAAGGCTTGGGCGGTGTGTTGTTCGAGCGCGGCGAGCAGCGGAACGCTTTCTTCGGCGAGAGAATGCATGAGATGCAGGATGTCGCGCTTCATTGGCTCGGGAAACGCGCAGAAGTGCTCGAATGCGCCGGGCGCGGCGATCATGCCGACCAGCGACGAAAGCAGTCGCGCGCGGCTTTTGCAATGCTCGCCGATGGGCTCGGCATGCGAAACGACGACGCGCCCCTGCGCATCCACCGTAATGTCGAAGGACTTCATGCGATACCTCGCTTGCCTCGAAAGTCCGCCATGACGACGGACGCAAAGCGAGATTACCTGCACGCGAGGCTTTGATCTGCGCTCAGTTCGGAAACGAAGCCGCGAGCAATCCGAAACAACGCCGGCGAGGATCAGCGCGCATCGAGGCCGAGCACGTGTTCTTCGAAGAGCGCGCGGACGTCTTTGTTAGCGGCCGTGTTGTCGCATGTCGCGGCTGCGACGATCCGCGCCTCCCGCGCAACGAAGATAAACTGTTCGCCGAAGCCCGCCGCGAACGCATAGCGCGGCGCGATCCACCACAGGTAGCCGTACTGCGCGTCCTGCATCGGCGGGCCGCCCTCGCTGTGCACGGACATGGCGTCGTCGATGAAAGACGCATCCACGAGTTGCGTGCCTTGCCATGTGCCGCGATCCATCATCAGCGTGCCGAGCTTGGTCATGTCTCGGGCGCGCAGCATGAGTCCGCGCCCTGCGAATGTATGGCCGGCTTCGTCGGCGATCCATTCGCTGGTTTGGATGCCGAGCGGCGCGAAGAGCTTGTCGCGCACATAGGCTTCGACGGTCGCGCCCGTCACCGCTTCGATGGCGAGCGAGAGTAACTGCACCGCATGGGAGTCATAGCGAAAACGCGTGCCGGGCGCGTCGGCCATCGGACGCGAAAGCACGAAATTGAGGCGGTCGTCCTCGCCGGCGAGCCGCTCGCACGCGCCGAGCAGACACTTGTCCACTGCGCCCGGTTCGCAGTCGAAGCCCGAAGTCATCGTGAGCAGATGGCGCAGCGTGATGCGTCGCACGCGCTCATCCAGCGCGGGATCGCGCGCCTTTTCGATGATGTCGCCGATTGGCGTGTCGAGATCCGCGAGCAGCCGCTCGGTCAGCGCGATGCCCACGGCCAGCCCCACGACGCTCTTCGTGACCGAATTGACGTTTTCGAGCGTATCGGGCGCGGCGTCGCTGCGGTAATGTTCGAATTCGATGCGGCCGTCCCGCACGACGACGAAGGTTCGCACGCCGCTGTCCTCGCTTTGCAGCGCATCGCGCAAGGCGCTCGGGCCTTGTTCGTCGACGGAACCGCGCGCCGAAGCGCCTTCCGTATTCATGTGCATGATGGTTCGAGGCAGAGCGCAGAAAAAAGCGCGGGTTCGAATCGTGCTGCGAAGTGCTGCAAGATGCTGCACTCGAGCAAGCCGAATGCCACGGCACACTCAAGCCAAAAGGACCTCATTTGCCCGTCCGACGACTCGCAACGCTCTGGCGTCTTGGCCGGGCGTTCGTCCGCGAAAGCCATTCAGATAGGGACGGCGCGTCGATGCAACGCATCGCGCGCTTCTTCGCCATGCATGGCGCGCGCGCCGCGCCGCTCGCGGGCGGCGTGCCGGCGTTGAGCCACTTGCCGCGCGTGTTTTCGCTGGCATCCGACGCGCTCACGCGGCATCCCGCGCTCGCGGAAGCCGCGGTGCGCGTGGCGCTGTCCGAGATGGAAGGTCTTTTCACGCCATACGATGCCGCGCGCTTTCGCAGCGCGTGCGCGCTCGCGCTCGCAGCCGCGCCGCGCGCCGAAATCACCGAGATCAGCGCCGCGCCGCTGCGCTCGGGCATCGCGGAGCAGACGCATACGGCATGCATCGACGGCCTGCCCGTCCGCATCACGCTGCTTCGCGCGGACGCGCGCCAGGAACTCGCCGACGATCTCGATCTGGCGCTCGCCGCTGCGCGCTTCGCCGAGCGGCGTTCGGCGACGGCCCGCGAGCTGCAGGCGGTGCAGTGGTTGAGCCGCGTGCGCGAGAGCGTGCATTCGATGATCGACCTGCGCCAGCGCGCCGCCGATCAGAGCTATCTGCGCTACCGCCTGCGCGACGACGACCGGCTCGCAGTGCCCGAAGTGCTCTGGGACTTTTGCAACGACGCCGTGTTGACGACGCGGGCGATCGACACCGTGCCGCTATCGGACGGCCACGCGCTCGCATCGCACGGTCTCAAACAGGCAGACCTCATCGCGACGCTCATCGAAGCGTTCTTCGAAATGGCGCTCGGGCAGGGCGTTTATCACGCGGGGCTGGACGCGGCGGGCGCGCGCGTCAGCATCGATCCGGGCACGCGCGGCAAGATCGTGCTGGAAGCCGACAACGCGATTTCGTTCTTCGCTGCGCATGAGCGCGATTTCATCGTCGGTGTATCAAATTCGCTGCTCGAAGGCGACCACAAGGCGGCGGCACGCACGCACCTTGAACACGGGCGGCCGGAGGAACACGCGGCGCATCACGAAGTGCGCGTCGAGTCGACGTATCGCAGGGAAGCGGAGCGGTTTTCGTCGCCGGATGCGCGGCGGGGCGCGCACGTCTCGCATTTGTTCGATGCGATCGGCAAGGCGCCCGCCGAGCACATGTTCAGCGCGGCGCACGGGCGCATCGCGTCGCGGGCGGTGCTGCTGTCGCGTTCGATGGAAACAATCGAGCGCATGGCGCACACGGTCGCGCCGGATGTCGATGTGTGGAAGATCGCGCGGCGCGTGATCGCGCGGCTCGCGGCGGACCAGTTCGGCTGCCACGGTCTGCTCGCGCATCTGGCGCAGGAAGCGACGCACTGGCCGCAATTATTGCCGCGCCTGCCGACGCTCATCGCGAAGCGCGCGGGCGCCTCGCAAGGCAACGCGTTCTGACGCTCAGCGCGTGCCGGGGCTCATGCGCTCGGCGATCGCGCGGCACGCGGCTTTCAGCGGCGCGACATAGGTTTCCATCGGCGTTCCGCTTTTTCGGAAGAGCGGAATGCTCACGCTGACGCAACCGAGCGGCGCGCCGTTCGCGCCGACGATCGCGCTGCCGTAGCAGAAAATCTGCGCTTCGTTCTCCTCGCGGTCTTCGGCGTAGCCGCGCGTCCGGCACGCGTCCAGTTCGGCATCGAGCGCGCTTCGGTCGACGATGGTGTTCTGCGTGAATCGCTGAAACAGGATGCCTTGGAGAAGCGTGTCGCGTTCGTCGCGCGAAAGCGTCGACAGATACGCCTTGCCGACCGAGCTCGAATACAACGTGACGCGCGTGCCGATGCGCGACGCCATGCGCACCGCGTGCGGGCTTTCGAGCTTCTCGACGTACACCATTTCCGCGCCGCTTCTCACCGCCAGATGCACGGTTTCCTGCGTGGCATCGCGCAACGCCTGCAACGCGTCGGCGGCGGCGATGCGCAAGTCGGACCGCTCCCAGCTTCGGCTCGCGAGCGACATCAGGCGCGGGCCGAGCGTATAACAGCCGCCGCGCGCGCTTTCGACGACGAGCCGTTCGGCCATCAACGCGCCGACGATGCGGTACACCGTCGGGCGCGGATAGCCGCTTTGCGTCGTCAGACGCGCGATGGTCGGCGGCTCGGCGGCGTCGGCGATCAGTTGCAGCACCGCCATGAACTTGGAGAACGCGGCGGTGCCGGTTGCCTTTGCGGCGTCGAGAGAGGCGGGATCAGCGGACATAGCGATGGATAGCGGCTAGAAAGCGCGGCGCGGCGATTATATCGACGCCCGCTCACGCCACGAGATAGCCGCCGTCCACCGGCACGATCGCGCCGGTCATGAACGCCGCCGCTGGCGACGCCAGAAACGCGACGACGCGCGCCACGTCCTCCGGCAAGCCCCAGCGTTTCATCGGCGTGCGGTCGAGAATGGCTTGCGAGCGGCCGCCGTCGTCCTGAAGCGCCTGCGTGAGCGGCGTGGCGATCCAGCCGGGCGCAACCGCGTTCACGCGAATGCCGTCTGCCGCATACGCGATGGCGAGCGACTTGGTCAACTGCGCGACGCCGCCCTTGCTCGCGCTGTACGCGGGCACGAGGCCGCCGCCGAAAAACGTCAGCATCGACGCCGTGTTGACGATGCTGCCGCCGCTTTTCGCGAGCAGCGGCCGCGCGGCAGCGCACAGGCGCATGGTGCCGTTCAGGTTCACGGCGATCACGCGCTCGAACGTTTCGATGTCGTGCTCGTCGCCGCGCTTGATCATGCCTGCGCAGTTCACGAGCACGTCGAGCGCGTCGATGCGGCTCATGAGATCGGCCGTGCTCGCGGCGTCCGCTACATCGAGCGCCGCGACTTCGATGCCGCCGCCCAGCGCGTCGCGTTGTGCGTCCGTCGGCGCGATGCCCGCGGCAATCACGCGCGCGCCGAGCGCGGCGAACTGCTGCGCGATGCCCGCGCCGATGCCTTGCGTGCCGCCCGTGACGACGACGGTCTTGCCCTTGAAGAGATCAGTCTGGAAAGTCATATAGGTCACGCTTAAACGACAGGGACGGCGGAGGCCGGCTGCTCGGAATCCTGAATCGGCACGCGGACGACGAACATATAGACGAGCGCCGCGGCAAACGCGACGCCCGCGCTGATCAGAAATGCGTTGACGAACGAATGCGTCTTGTCGACCACGAGCCCCGTGATGAAGGGCGCAAACGACCCGCCGAAATAGCCGCCGAAGTTCTGAATGCTGCCGAGCGACGCCACCATGTGACGGGGTGCCGCCACCGAGACGAGCGCCCACGCGGCGCCGCTCGCCATGTTGACGAAGAACATTGCCGCCGAGAGATACGTGATCGCGAGCGCGAGGTTCGGCGTGAACGCGGCGGGCACCGTGAAGAGCGCCGCGCCGATCAGACCCGTGCAGATCGGCCACTTGCGGCTGCGGATCGGCGCGACGCCGCGCGCCATGAGTCCATCGGCGATGAAGCCCGACGACAGCATGCCGAGCGTGCCCGCGAGATACGGGATCGACACGATCCAGCCGGTCTTAGCAATGGTCAGATGCCGCTCGTGTTCGAGATACGCGGGCAGCCACGTCAGATACAGCCACACCATGTAGATGACGCCCATGAAGCCGAAAATCATGCCCCACGTCGTCGCCTTGCCGAACAGCCCGCGCCATTCCGCGAAGCTCATGCTGCGTTCCTTGCGCTGCGCGGGCTCGCCTTCGGTCAGATGCGCGATTTCCTGCGGCTCCAGCGCAATGTCCTTCCGGTTGCGATACACGATGTACCAGCCGATCGCCACCGCAATGCCCAGCACGCCCATGATGACGAACATGTTGCGCCAGCCGAAGCTCAACAGCAGCACGGTCAAAATCGGCGGCGCAAGCGCGGGGCCGATCGTCGAGGACGTGACGAAGATGCCGGTCGGCTTGCCGCGTTCGTGCTGCGCGAACCATTCCGAGACGACCTTCGCGCCGGCCGGAAACTGCGGCGCCTCGCCGATGCCGAGTGCGATGCGCGCGGCGAGGAACTGATGCAGATTCGTGACGAGACCGCCGAACAACTGCGCGACCGACCAGACGAACATGCCGAGACCGAGCATGATGCGCGCGCCGAAGCGGTCGAGCATCACGCCGATGGGCAATTGCGAGAACGCATACGCGAACGAGAACGCGGAGAGCAGCAGGCCCATCTGCGATGCGGAGAGCCCGAGTTCCTGCGTGACCGAATGATTGGCGATGGACAGCGTGCTGCGGTCCAGATAATTCACGATTCCGGCGAGCGTGAGGAACGTGAGCGCGACCCATTGAATGCGCTTGATGCGTGGCGATTTGCTCTGCATGGTGTCTCCCCGAATGCGTTTCGTTGACGCTTCGGCTGCTTATGATGGTTTGGCTATCGGATGGAAGAACTAGCGAATGAACTGATCGACGAAATCCGCGCCCAGCCCGACGGATTCATAGTGCTTGCGGCACATGTCGACCTTGGTGAACACATCTTCGTAGCCGGTGTAATTGCCGTACGGATCGCAATAGAACATCACGCCGTTCACCTGAAAGTAGGTGATCATCTCTTCGACGTCTTCCGGCACGTAGAGCGTATGCGTTTCGCCGGGCGGCTCGAAAACATAGCTGCCTTCGGTGGCGACCCAGTCGTGCTCCAGATACCGCCAGCGGCCCTTCAGCACCATGCCGTGAACGGCCTGCGGATGACGATGCCGCGAAAGCACGCCGGACTTGCGCACGCGCAGCAGGTTCATCCAATAGCCGGTGGACACGTTCAGACAGAGCGGGCGGAACCAGACGTTCTCGGCTTGCGGAACCCATTCGCGCTCGTCGGTCGGAATCGCATGACCGATCACGATTTCTTTCTGCGCTTCCTTGGGATTGGGAAATTGGTACGGCGTCATTGCGTCCGCCGACGGTTTTGGCGCGGGCATCGTGTCTCCTGTGTCCATAATGTGGATCGTGAAATCAAATTATGGACAAATGGTCGCGCCGCTTCGGCGAATTGTCAAGATTTGTCAGCGACCGCAGAAATCGGCGGACGAAAAAAAACGGGCCCGGAAACCGGACCCGCTTCTCTCGCCGATGCGTTCAGCGTTAGCGCGCCATCATCAGCATGTGGACGTTATGCATGACCCACACCGTGCCGACGATGATCACGAGCGACATCAGGATCGTGTAGGCAAACGACAGGGCATGCCAGCGTTGTCCTTTCGACGTGTTCACGTGCAGGAAGAACACCACATGGACGACCATCTGGACGGCGGCCAGCACGGCGAGCCACACGATGCCTTGTTCGCCCGACACCTTGCCCGCGGTCACGAGCCAGAACGAAGCCACCGTGAGTACCACGGCCAGCACGAAGCCGGCGAGATATCCGCCCACGGTGACGTGCGGAATATCGCTATGCGTTGTATGCGTATGAGCCATTAGACGACGCTCGCAAGGTAGACGAAGGAAAACACGCAAATCCAGACGATGTCGAGGAAGTGCCAGAAAAGGCTGAGGCAGGCGAGCCGGCGGATCTGGCGTTCGTTCAGTTCCGGCTTCTGCATGATTTGCAGCGCCAGCACGACGAGCCACACGAGGCCGAGCGTGACGTGCAGACCGTGCGTGCCGACGAGCGTGAAGAACGACGACCAGAACGCGCTGCGCTGCGGACCCGCGCCCTCAGCGATGAGATGGGCGAACTCGTGCACTTCGAGCCACAGGAAGCCCGCGCCCAGCACGAACGTGACGAAGAGCCATGCGAGCACGCCGCCCGTCTGCTTGCGAAGCGCCGAGATCATCGCGAAGCCGAACGTCAGGCTGCTCGTGAGCAGCAGGCCGGTTTCAATCGCGACATCGCGCAGGTTGAAGAGATCCTTGGCCGTGGGGCCGCCCGCGAACTGGTTCGCCATCATCGCGAAGGTCGCGAAGAGCGACGCGAACAGCACGCAGTCGGTCATCAGGTAGGACCAGAAGCCGAACACCGAATGAGACGGCTGGTGTTCGTGCTCGTGCGCGTCATGCGCGGAAAGCGTCGATTGCGACATTTACAGCACCTCCAGTTCCAGTTCGCGCCCCGCGCCGGTCTTGGCAGGCGACTTCGGCGGACGGTTCCGCTCTTCGGTCGCCTTCACGGTGGCGGCGGGGATGATGTAGCCGGCGTTCTCGCCGAAGCTGTAGCCGATCACGACCGCAGCGACGCCGATCAGGCCGACGATAGCCAGCCACCAGATATGCCAGATCGCCGCGAAGCCGAACGCTAGCGCGAACACGCCAACGAAGAATCCGGCGCTCGTGTTCGACGGCATGTGAATGTCGCGGAACGGACGCGTTTCGACGCGGTTCGTTTCCTTCGCGTGGGCGAAGTCGTCGAGTTCGCGGACAGCCGGCACATGCGCGAAGTTGTAGACCGGCGGCGGCGAGCTGATCGACCATTCGAGCGTGCGGCCGCCCCACGGGTCGCCCGTGACATCGCGATAAGCCGGCTGATTGCGGCGAATCACGCTCACGACGATCTGCGCGACCTGGAACGCGACACCCAGCGCGATGATGCCGACGCCGCACGCCGCGACCACCAGATACGGCTGCCATGCCGGGTTGTCGTAATGATTCAGGCGGCGCGTCATGCCCATGAAGCCGAGAATGTAGATCGGCACGAACGCGACGAAGAAGCCGACGAACCAGCAGACGAACGCGTTGCGGCCGAGCTTTTCGTCGAGCTTGAAGCCGAACACCTTCGGCCACCAGAACTGCACGCCCGCGAAGTAGCCGAACACCACGCCGCCGATGATGGCGTTGTGGAAGTGCGCGATCAGGAACAGGCTGTTATGCAACACGAAGTCCGCGCCCGGGATCGCCAGCATCACGCCCGTCATGCCGCCGAGCGTGAACGTGATGATGAAGCCGATGGTCCACAGAACCGGCGTGGTGAATTGCACGCGGCCGCGGTACATCGTGAAGAGCCAGTTGAAGATCTTCACGCCCGTCGGGATCGAGATGATCATCGTCATAATGCCGAAGAAGGCATTGACGTTCGCGCCCGAGCCCATCGTGAAGAAGTGGTGCAGCCACACGAGGAACGACAGCACCATGATGCAGCACGTCGCCCAAACCATCGTCTTGTAGCCGAAAAGCGGCTTCTTCGAGAACGTGGAAACGACTTCCGAGTAGATGCCGAACGCGGGCAGAACCAGGATGTAGACCTCGGGGTGACCCCAGGCCCAGATCAGGTTCAGATACACCATTGGGTTGCCGCCGGCATCGTTCGTGAAGAAGTGCATGCCGAGATAGCGGTCGAGGCCGAGCAGCGCGAGCGCGACGGTCAGGATCGGGAACGTCGCCATGATGAGCACGTTCGAGCAGAAGGCCGTCCACGTGAACACCGGCAGCTTCATCCACGTCATGCCGGGCGCGCGCATCTTCACGATGGTCACGAAGAAGTTCACGCCGGTGAGCAGCGTGCCGACACCGGACAACTGCAGCGCCCAGATGTAATAGTCGACGCCGACGCCCGGGCTGAACTGCGTTTCCGACAGCGGCGGATACGCGAGCCAGCCGGTCGCCGAGAACTCGCCGATGAAGAGCGACAGGTTGATCAGCACCGCGGCCATCGCCGTCATCCAGAACGACAGCGAGTTGATGAACGGAAACGCCACGTCGCGCGCGCCGATCTGCAGCGGCACCACGAGGTTGAAGAACGCTACGAGCAGGGCCATCGCCATGAAAAAGATCATGATGGTGCCGTGCGCCGAGAAGATCTGGTCGTAGTGATGCGGCGGCAGAAAGCCCGGCGAATCGAGCGCGATGGCCTGCTGCGCGCGCATCATGACCGCATCGACAAAGCCGCGTACGAGCATCAGGCCGGCGACGACCAGATACATGATGCCGATGCGCTTGTGGTCGGTCGAAGTCAGGTACTCGCGCCATAGCCAGCCCCATTTTCCGAACTTGGTGAGAAGGGCGGCCGTACCGAGCGCCAGGACCGCCATGAGGACGGTCGCCCCCATGATGATCGGCTCGTGGTACGGGATCGCCTCAAGCGTTAATTTGCCGAACATGGCTTACCCCTTGGTTACGCAATTCGTGCCAACGGTGACATTCCCGTTGTTGTACTTGCCGACGATGTTATTGAAGAGCTTCGGATCGACGGTCGAGAAATAGCGGACGGCGACCTTTTGGCTCGGACGCGCGACGCCCGCATAGACATCCATGTTTAGCGCCTCGGGCGCGGTCTTGACCTTCTTGACCCACGAATCGAAGTCGGCCTGCGACAGCGCGAGCGCGCGGAATTTCATGTCGGAGAAGCCCGCGCCGCTGTAGTTCGCCGAAATGCCCGCGTAGTCGCCCGCGTGGTCGGCTTGCAGGTTCAGACGCGTCTGCATGCCCGCCATCGCGTAGATCTGGCTGCCGAGCTGCGGGATGAAGAACGAGTTCATCACGGAGTCCGACGTAATGCGGAAGTTGACCGGCGTGCCGACCGGGAACGCGACCTGATTGACGGACGCGATGCCGAGATCCGGATAGACGAAGAGCCATTTCCAGTCGAGCGCGACGACTTCCACGTCGATCGGCTTGACATTCGACTGTATGGGCTTGTACGGGTCGAGTTCGTGAGTGCTCTTCCACGTCAGCGTGCCGAGAAACAGGATGATGGCCGCAGGAATCGCCCATACGACAACCTCTATGGCCGTGGAGTGCGTCCATTTCGGCGCGTACGTGGCGTTCGTATTGGATGCGCGATAGCGCCAGGCGAAGATCAGGGTGAGCAGAATCACCGGAACGACGACGAGGAGCATTGCGAAAGTCGCGGTGGCGATGAGCGAGCTTTCCGCCGCGCCGATGACGCCTTTCGAATCGAGCACCTCGAGATTGCATCCCGATAAACAGACACTGGCCAACAAACCCGATAACAATGGCGCTGCTAAACGGTGAGTATTTTCATTCATTGCATTCGCTGGTTTTCTGGATCGAAGCGTCCTGGGAAGAACGCCGTTTCACGGCGTTGCGCCGCGACGCGATCATGCCACGCGAGATTTATCGCGATGTTGCGAATTTATGGAATTTGGTCGTAAAACGCAGCGTTGCGACGCTGTGTCGCGCGAGTTGCGCGCTTCGAAAAAAGCGACGCTCAGAGCGTCTCTTAGCAGAGCTTGGGGAGAGCGGAACTCGCCATTGTGCCCGCACCGCGCAACACATGCGAGCGTTGTCAGCTTGCTATGTCGAATGCATCAAAATTTTGCATGGCGAAGGACTTTTCTTGTCAAATGGTGTTGCGCATGGCGTGAGCGGAAACGCAAGCCGTCAAAATGCGAGGCTCGAATCGCAGGCGGACCTACGCCCATGAGCCGATACCACAACATGAACAAGAAACTTATCCTCCTTGCCGCCAGTCTGCTCGCGCCGATGCTCGCACACGCCGGTTGCGAGGACATGATGCAGACGTGGGCGAATACGCTGCACCCCGAGAAGACGCTCGATAGCGCGTTAAGCGTATGCGCAACGTGGCCCGCGAGCCCGGCGTTGACGCTGGCGGCGCTTGCGTTCTCTGGCGACGACACGCAAGCGAAGGAGAACGCTGACAACCTCGAAGTGCTCATCGCCGATACCGCGACCGGCGCAATCGTCGCGCACGTGTATCAGCCGGGGGCGATAAGACGAGACGCAGGCGCGTTGGCCGATATCGCGCTCGACACCGCGCCGTACCAATTGGCGCCGACGCAGCGCGCGTTCGGCGTGCGCACGAGTCTCGACGGAGCGTCGGGGCCTAAGCCACGTGGCGAGACATCGCTGAGTCTCTATGCATTCGACGGCCAGGCGCTGCGCCCCGTGCTCGATCGACTCATGACTGCGCAGGCGCGCGGCGAATGGGACACGCATTGCGACGGCTGGTACGACTCGACCACGCGGACGCTTTCGATGGGCGCGCCTGGCGTGGAAGGCTATGCGTCGTTGCATATCGCCGAGAAGACGGTGCATAGCACGTCGCGCATTGCCAAGGGCGTGTGCGTGAACAGAAACGGCGCGCAGAAGCAAAAGAGCTTGACGCTCGCCTATCGCGACGGGCGCTACGTTGTGCCGAAGGAATCGCAACGAAACGGCTGATGCAAGAGTGCAGCGCCTCATCGTTTTGCATGCGGTGTGTGCTGAGGTCAATTCTTGATCTACGCGCGACGCAATGCCTCGGTGCCGTGCTGACGCCTGAGGCTCATGCAATTTCTTTTCAGGGCGATCGCGGACGAGGACCGCATATAAGGAACTGAGTTTCCTGTGACGATCGTCAATGAAAGCAAATTCGGGCGGCTTGTCGACGCTAATGGTCAGGGCTACGATCTTGATGACATGAGCAGATTCGTGGTGCGCCGCTGTCGTCGTGCTTACGGTATCGGATGACGTCGACGAGTTGACGGTCGCGCTGCGCGAAGGCGCGTGCGGCTATCTGCTGAAGAACATCGAAGCGAAAGCACTCTGCTTGGTCATTGGCGCCGGCGTCCGATCCGCTCACGTCGCGCGGGCAGGGCATCATTCGCAACTTTCGCGCGGGGCGAGCAACAAGAGATCGCGCGCACGCTCTCGCTGGCCCAGAGCACCGTGAAGATTCACGTGCGAAACATCTTGCGCAAGCTCGACTTCACGAGTCGCGTCCAAGTCGCGCTGTATGCTGCGGAACCTGACGCCGACCGTTCGGAGGCGGCCACTGCGCCGATCTCCTACGAAACATCATGAACGCCGCGAGAACCTAGCGGCGTATCGACGGCTCTTGCCGATCACATCAGGCAGTCAGATCATGAATCGAAATCAAGCTGGAATCGATACTTCTCCGAGCGCGGGAAAGCACGCATTCGCGCCGCTCGTCATTCGCGGGCGCAGCATGCTGCCGATCGTGCAGGGCGGCATGGGCGTCGGCATTTCGGCGCACCGGCTCGCTGGCAGCGTGGCGCGAGAAGGCGCCGTGGGCACCATCGCGAGTATCGATCTGCGCCATCATCACGCCGATCTGCTCGACATGTGCCGCGCCGATCCGTCGCGCGAGACGCTGGAGCGAGCGAATCTCACCGCACTTCGACGCGAGATTCGCGGCGCGCGTGAACTGTCGGAAGGTCGCGGCATGGTCGCCGTGAATGTGATGAAAGCGGTCAGCGCCCACGCCGACTACGTGCGCGTGGCCTGCGAAGAGCGCGCCGATGCAATCGTGATGGGCGCAGGCTTGCCGCTCGACTTGCCCGATCTCACGCAAGGCTGCGATATCGCGCTGATCCCGATTCTCTCCGACAGCCGCGGCGTGGCGCTCGTGCTGAAGAAGTGGATGAAGAAGGGACGCCTGCCGGATGCCATCGTGATCGAACATCCGGCGCATGCCGGCGGACACCTCGGCGTGAACGACGTCTCCGACATGGACAACGAGCGTTTTGAGTTTGCGCGCGTGCTCGCAGATCTGGAGGCAGTATTCGCGTCGCTCGGACTGGCGCGTGCGGACGTGCCTTTGATCGTCGCGGGCGGCATCAACAGCCACGAAGCCGTGCGCACGTGGCTCGCGGCCGGCGCGAACGGCGTCCAGGTCGGCACGCCGTTCGCGGTGACGGAGGAGGGCGACGCGCATCCCGAATTCAAGCGCGTGCTCGCGCAGGCGACGCCGGAGGATATCGTCGAGTTCGTCAGCGTGACTGGCTTGCCCGCGAGAGCCGTGAAGACGCCGTGGCTCATGCGCTACTTGCGCAACGAAGAGCGCATTCGCACGAAGATCGGCGCGCGCAAGCAGACCTGCCCGACGGCGCTCGAATGCCTGAGCGCGTGCGGACTGCGCGACGGCATCGAAAAGTTTGGGCACTTCTGCATCGACACGCGGCTTGCGGCGGCGCTGCGCGGCGACGTGGGCAACGGCTTGTTCTTCCGTGGACGCGAGAAGTTGCCTTTTGGCGCCGCCATTCGCAGCGTGCGGGAGCTGATCGAACTGCTGCTCACCGGCAACACACAAGCGGCGGTCGCGGCCTGTTGACTAACGAACGGCAGGGCTTCGTGAGGAAGTTGACTAAGCCGCCGTCCGCGAACGTTCGAACTCGTCCTATTGGCCGGCTGTCGAGCGCGTCGTAGCCTCTTTCGAAGCTACGAGCCGCATCGGACCGAGGAGCAAGAAGACATGGCAAAGCGATTTCCCCTTCATCCCAAGCACCCGGAACGCAATTGCTGGGGCTGCGACCATTACTGCGGAGCGGAGGCGCTGCGTTGCGGAAACGGATCGAGCCGCACGCAGCATCCGGCAGAACTGTTGGGCGGGACTGGTACACGTTCGGTGATTGGGGGCTCGACATTGTGGAGGATGCGACGTCCATCAAACCTGCCGTGGCGAATTCGCGCTGACGCCTGCATCGACGCGGAAACGGAAACGCAGCGATCGCCAACTCGCGCGTCGAATTCGGCCTTCTCCTAAGTGCCGGGCGTCGCCGCGTGCCTAGAATTTGGGCAACTCACATCACGCGTTGCCACCATCATGCGCACGAAGCTCGAATTCGAAACCCCGGAAGGCCGTCTGTCACTGTCGATCGACGATGTTCAGTTCATGGCCTACGACGCCGGCGAAGCCACATTGCGCTCGATGCGTGATTTCATCGAGCGCATGCGGTCGATGGGGCTCGGCGAACTCGCCGAAGCGCACGCGCGGTTGATCGCGCAGAACAAGCTTCATGTGATCGAGCTTCGCGAAGCACGTCATGACGCCGAGGCGCTCCTCGCGTGCGGCGCAATCGGCGAGGCTATCGAAGACAGAATCACGCCTCGAATCGAGATGCTTCGCGAGGACATTGCCCGGACGCATGCGCAACTGCGCGCGAGCGTCGAACGGCTGGCCGCGCTCTCGGCGGCTTGTCATGAGGCGTTGCGGCAGATTCCGGGCTACCGGCCGCCCAGCCGCCTGAGCGACTGATCGGCGACGCCACGCCGAGCGCAAACGGAACGCACAACGAGCGCACATCTACCCGCCCGAATACTTGCGCAACAGCGCGCTCACATCGATGCGCTGCCCTTGCAGCAACAGCAGCCGCGCGTGCAAAACGAGGTTCTCGATTACGAGCAGCGCCGTGGTGAGCATGTAGGTGAGGTTCACATCGCCGGGATTGAGCCCGCTCGCCTGCAGGCTGCGATGCCTCTCCAGAAGCGAAGTCAACACAAGACCGCGCAGTTCCGGCTCGCCGAACGGCAGGTCGCCGTAATCGACGGGATCTTCACGTTCCAGTTCCTCGAGCAGCCCTGTCAATTCGCTGATGGTCACTTCCATGGCGTCTCCGGCGAGCGGTTGCGTGGATGGCGGACAGCGACTTCATGATGCCACGTCGCAACGGAGCGTGTGTTGCGGTGGCGGGCGCGCCGGTTCCCGCGCAAAAGCTGATCAAAGCGGACAACGCGAGTTGCATCGGGCGCCGCCTCAACGTGCGGCCGTCTCCATCCACCATTTCGCATGCAGGCCCAGTCGGCGCCAGCCCTTCAATGCGCCACCGCCATCGCCTTCTCCAACGCCGCCATGCCGAACCGCTGCATGATGAAGCTTTGCAGCACCAGGTACAGATCCGACTCGCGCGGTCGCGTGCCCCATCGGCTATTGCCCGCCACCGATGCAACCGTAAACCACGAGTGCGGCGGAAAGAGCTCGACGCGCAACACGTCGCGCTCCAGAATCCGCAGCCGTCCCGTGTCCGGGTGAAACTCGGCGCTGACCGCGCCGGTCGGCAAATCGATGCTCACCGTCATTGCATTCGCTTTCATCGTCGTGGCCCCCCTCGTGTTGCTTGCGTTGCGCGTGTTGCGCCGGCCGCGTGCATGGCGTCCGGCTCTCTCTCGATCGTAGGACGCAGAGGACGAGCGCCACTGTCTTGCGCCGCTCGCAACGCGCCGTATCGGCTTCCGCACGACGACGAAACGCGACGCCTCCGCGCCGCGAAACGCCCCGACTACCGCGGATTTCACCGTCTCAGCAAAGATATTCCGATAGGCATACAGTAACGAGGCTGCGCGCCGCCGCCGAAGTATCGGCGGGATCGGCAAGAACGGAGCAGCAGCTCGGGAGCGCGGTGGCGAGCGTTCGCTGCCGCACATAAAAATGCCCGCGCGACCCGAGCGCACACGTCTTTTCAGCCGCGCCTTCCCACCGCGTGAAGGCGCCGGCACCCTGTCCACGCATCAAGATCAAGAGGAAGCGACCATGTTCAAAGCCTATTCCTATGCAGCGTCCGCAGCCGACAAGCCGCTCGGCCCGCTCGAAATTCAACGCCGCGATGTCGGCCCGAACGACGTGCGTATCGACATTCTCTTTTGCGGGGTTTGCCACTCCGATCTGCACATGGCGCGCAACGAATGGGGCGGCACCAACTATCCGGTCGTGCCGGGGCACGAGATCGTCGGGCGCGTGACGGAAGTCGGCTCGGACGTGACGAAGTTCAAGGCGGGCGACCTGGCGGGCGTCGGCTGCATGGTGGACTCGTGTCGCGTCTGCGAGGCGTGCAAGGAAGGACTGGAGCAGTATTGCGAAAGCCCGGAGAGTTTCGTCCAGACCTACAACTCGCCGGACAAGAAGTCGGGCGGCGTGACGTACGGCGGCTATTCGACGTCCATCGTCGTCGATGAGGCCTTCACGCTGCGCGTTCCCGAGAATCTCGAACTGGCCGCGGTCGCGCCGCTGCTGTGCGCGGGCATCACCACGTACTCGCCGCTGCGTCACTGGGGCGTGAAGCAGGGCGACAAGGTCGGCATCGTCGGTCTGGGCGGCCTCGGCCACATGGGCGTGAAGCTGGCTGCCGCGATGGGCGCGCATGTCGTGCTCTTCACGACGTCGCCGAGCAAGATCGAGGATGCCAAGCGTCTGGGCGCGCATGATGTCGTCGTGTCGAAGGACCCGGACCAGATGGCCGCGCACGCGAACAGCTTCGATTTCATCTTGAACACGGTGGCCGCTTCGCACGATCTCGACCAGTTCATCACGCTGCTCAAGCGCGACGGCACCATGACGCTCGTGGGCGTGCCGGAGCACCCGCATCCGTCGCCGTCGGTGGTCAACATGATCTTCAAGCGCCGGTCGCTGGCGGGCTCGCTCATCGGCGGCATCGCGGAGACGCAGGAAATGCTCGACTTCTGCGGCAAGCACGGCATCACGTCCGATATCGAGATGATCCGGATGGACGAGATCAACACCGCTTACGAGCGCATGTTGAAGAGCGACGTGAAGTACCGCTTCGTGATCGACATGTCGACGATCGAGCGGTAACGCAGCGCAGGCGAAGATCCATGAACCCCCGTCCCACGTCCGACATCCGCATCTGGCGCGCGCCCGATCTCGGCGCGGAACTGCTGCGCGGGCGCTTCGCGGACTTCGCCTACGACGTCCACGCGCACGAGACCGCCTGCTTCGCGCTGCTCACGGGCGGCGCGATTCGCATCCGCATGCGCGGCACCGAGTTCGTCGCGCGGCGCGGCGATCTGTACGCCATCGATGCCGACGAGCCGCACGCCGGCTGGCCCGTCGACGGCGCCGGCTGGACGCAGCGCACGCTGTATGTGGACGTCGCGCATCTGCTGGAGTTGACCGGCGAAAAGCGCGCGGGCGGGCTCATCGGTCCGATCATCCGCGATCCGGTGTTGAGCATGGCGCTTCAGGACGTGCATCGGTCGTCGGAAGTGCGCGGGTCGTCGCTGTATCGCGACGAGCGGTATCTGTCGTTCGCGGCGCGGCTCGCTGAACGTCACATGAAGCAGAGCACGGCGCCGCGCGAGACGAGCGAGCCGCGCGCCATTGTCACGGCGCGGCGCTTTCTCGAAGATCGTCTCGCCGAGCCACTGCGTCTGCATGAAATCGCGGCGGCGGCCGACTTGCCGCCGTATCGCCTGTTTCGCGCGTTCAGTCGTGAAACCGGCATGACGCCGCACGAATACCAGCGGCAGGCGCGCGTGCGTCGCGCGATGGCGCTCATCCGGCGCGGCAATGCGCTCTCCGATATCGCCGCCGAAACCGGCTTCGCGGATCAGGCGCATCTCACGCGCACGTTCCGCCGCATGCTCGGCGTGACGCCCGGCGCGTACAAGGCGGCGACGCGCGGCTGACGCGCATCACTTCAAGAGGCCGAGATTCGCGACGGCCTTGCTCACCGGCTTTCTGTCGCCGATCAGCGCGACGCCCACATAACGCAGCGCATCGGTGGCGACCGTCGCGACGGCGTCGCGGAAGGCGGCGTAGTCCGTCGTCTGCTGGCCTTGCTCGGGGAACGCGACGACATCGCAAGCGGCCGCGAGCGCCTTGCCGCGAATGGTCGCGAGTTCGTCCTGACTGGCCGCGAGCACGGCGATGCCGACCGGAATCAGCCCAGGATGCGCCACGCCGGACGCATCGACGAGCGGTTCGCCGACGAGCGCCGGGTGCCGCTGCCCGATAGTCAACGCGAGCACCGCCGCCGCGTTCGCGGCTTTGCCCGCGGGCAGCGCGCGATCCACCACGATCACGCAGCGTTGCGCTCGCGCGCTGGTTTCTGTCGTCTCGTTTGTCATAGATTCCCCGTTCGGTTGGCAGAAAGCGCAATTGTCGAGGCGCGCCCGCGCGGCGTCTTGAATCCTGTTGCACGCGCGGACGATACGAGTCGGCGCCACGTCACGCAGCATGAAACAAAGTGTCCAGCCGCTTGCCCACGCCCCGAATGCGAACGCAGAATCGGTGATTGCCTGCATCTCTCATCGAGCATTCCATGACGACCCGAGTCATCAGTTTCTTCGCGAGCCGGGACGCGCACGCGTCGTTCGAGAACCATCGGCGCTATTGCGCGCATCGCGGTTACGCCCATGAGTTTGTCGATGCGAGCGGCATCGGCTGGACGCATCTGCGCATGCTGCTGAAGTTTCAGACGCTGTTGCGCGCGCTGCGCGCCGCTGCCGACGGCGACTTCGTGCTGCTGCTCACGCAGGACTGCCTGATTTTGAGCGATATCGCCTGCGAATCGCTGATGGCGGATGCTGAACGCGACGCGTTGATCGTCTCGATGGGCGACGCCGAAAGCGATACGGTGATCGGCGCGTTCCAGCTCTGGCGCAATACGCCTGCGTCGCGTGCGATGGCGGAACGCCTGTGCGCGGGCGCGCGCTTCGGCGGCGCGCTCGCGAGCGAGTCGGCCCTTCTGCGCATGACGGCGCCGCTCGGTTACATGACGCAGATCGACGGCGTGCATGCCGTCGTGCCCGCGGCGTGGCATATCGATCCGCTGTGGGCGCGGCTGCGCGTTTTCGCCATCGCGCTCGCCGACATTCCCGACGGGCCGCCGAACGAACCGGTTCACGCCGACCTGCGCGATCTGATCGCGTCGCACGTCAACGCGTGTCAGGCGAAGGGCGAGGCGTATCTGACGCTGCCTGCTTCAGATATCGCGGAGGACGCGTACGAGGCGCTGCGCCCGGATGCGCGCATCGCCATTGCCATGCTCTACACGCCGAACATTCGCGCATACGGCGCCATCGCGGAGCGCAATCTGCGGCGCTACTGCGCGCGCCACGGCTATGCGCTGCATCTTTATCGCGATATCCCGCGGGAATCGCCGCACGGCGCGAGCGGCAACTGGCTGAAGCCGTGGGTGCTGCGTCGCCATTTGCCTCAGCACGAATGGGTGTTCTGGATCGACGCGGACGTGCTCGTGATCGACCAGTGGGTGCCGCTCGAACGGCTGCTCGACAATCGCGACCGCCTGATCGCGATGGACATGAGCTGGCAGTTCAACTCCGGCATCATGGGCTTTCGGCGCACGCAGGCGAACTTCGACGTGCTGGGCGAAGTGGAGCATGCAATCGGCGGCGTGGCGGACAAGTCGTCGACGTACGCGAGCGGCGGCGATCAGGACACGTTCATCAGGGTGCTCGCGCGTCACGGCATGGCAGGCGCTGCGGAACTCGTCGACTGCATCACGCTGAACACGCCTTATCAGCTTCAGCGCGCGGACAGTTTCATGGTTCACCACATGCATATGTGGCCGTCGCTGCGCGCGCTCGCCATGCATCATGGCGATCTGGCGAGTCAAATGCTCACCGAGCGCCGCGCATAGCAGGAAATCGGCATTTGCCGCGACGCAATAGGCTGAAATGCCACGAGAACCTAGTCGTTACCGGCGTCGTCGGCCGCGAGACGCCGGGCGTGCGGCCGCATCCCGTGAAGTAAAATGCCAGCCTCCTTTCTTTATACGGCGACGCATGTTGCGCAAGGCCTGGCGCGGAGAAGAACGTTTCTGGAAAGTCTGGTGGCTGCTCGGCCTGCCAATGCATCTCGCATGGTGGGCGGTCTACCTGTACCTCTGGGGCAGCGGCGTTGCTCCCGAAGCGTTTCTGCTGATTACCATCTGGTTCTGGCCCGGCACGCTGGGCCTGTTCGCCGCGTGCGGCGCGCTCTATCTCGCGTGGTGCACGGCGGCGTGGCGCTGCTCGGGCAACGTCGACCGGCGCATGTGGACGTACGTAGCGCGCGTGCTGATCGGCGTGGGGCTCGGCTCGTTTCTGACGGAGTGCGCGCTGATTCTGACTGCGCCGCTCGTGTCGGGCTGAGGACTAGTCACCGAATCGACATCCCAAACCTATCGAGCATGTTCAACGAATTCGTCAAGACCGTGCTCGTGATCGTCGCCGGGCTGTTTCCCATCATCAATCCGCCCGCGGTCGCGCTCGTCGTGCTGAGCATGCTGCCGCACATCAGCGATGCCGAGCGGCAGGAGCTCGCCCGGCGCATCTCGTTGAACAGCTTCGTCATTCTTCTCGTGTCGCTGTCGGTGGGCGCGTACGTGCTCAACTTCTTCGGTATTTCGATTCCGGTGCTGCGCGTGGCGGGCGGCATCGTGGTTTCGATGGCGGGCTGGAGCCTCCTTCAGGCACCCGACGAAGACGCTTCCACCGAGCCCGCGCCCACGCCCACGCCGCGTAGCGGCGCAACGCTGCGCGCGAAGGCGTTCTACCCGCTGACGCTGCCGATCACCGTCGGACCGGGCTCGATTGCGGTGGCCATCGCGCTCGGGACCGGCTCGCCGCGCCACGGCTTGCAGCCGGTTCATATCGTCGGCGTGACGGTCGGCCTCGTGCTGCTGTGCGCGAGCATCTACGTCTGCGTGCGCTTCGCCGGGTATCTCGAACGGTTGCTCGGCACCGTCGGCACGCAGGTCGCCATGCGGCTGTTCGCGTTCGTCATATTCTGCATCGGCGTGCAGATTCTCTGGCTCGGACTCTCGGAGCTGCTCGGCTCCGTCCATTCCATCGTCAAATAGCGTCTGCTGCTCGTAGAAACCCCAAGCGACGCTCGCCGATGATAACGCTACCATCGCGTGCATCGACATGGTAACGCTACCATCAAGGAGACATCGCTTGGCCTACGACCCCACGAAACGCAAGACGCCCGAAGAACTGCGCAGCCATCGCTGGTATGGCGTGAACGATCTGCGCTCGTTCGGGCACCGCTCGCGCACCGCGCAGATGGGCTATCACTCGTCCGATTACATGGGCAAGCCGGTCATCGCCGTGGTGAACACGTGGAGCGAGATCAATTCGTGCCACACGCACTTCAAGCAGCGCGTCGAGGAAGTGAAGCGCGGCATCTGGCAGGCGGGCGGCTTCCCGGTAGAAATGCCCGTGATGACGCTCGCCGAGCCGTTTCAGAAGCCGACGACCATGCTTTATCGCAACTTTCTCGCGATGGAAGTGGAAGAACTGCTGCGCTCATATCCGTTCGACGGCTGCGTGCTGATGGGCGGCTGCGACAAGACCACGCCCGGCCTCTTGATGGGCGCGATCAGCATGGACCTGCCCGCCATTTATCTGCCCGCCGGCCCCATGCTTCGCGGCAACTGGAACGGCCGCACGCTCGGCAGCGGGTCCGACACGTGGAAGTACTGGGCGGAACTGCGCGCGGGCAAGATCACCGAGGACGAGTGGAAGGGCGTCGAAAGCGGCATCGCGCGCTCGCCGGGCCATTGCATGACGATGGGCACGGCATCCACGATGACGAGCGCCACCGAAGCGCTCGGCCTCACGTTGCCCGGCTTCGCGTCGATTCCGGCGGTGGACTCGCGGCATGCCCAGTATGCGTCGCTCACGGGACAGCGCATCGTCGAGATGGTGTGGACCGATCTGAAGCCGTCCGACATTCTCACGCCGAAGTCATTCGACAACGCCGTCACCACGGTGCTCGCGATGTCGGGCTCGACCAACGCTATCGTGCATCTGGTGGCGGTCGCGCGGCGCGCGGGCGTGCCGCTCACGACCGCTCGCTTCGACGAACTGTCGCGCGTGACGCCGGTCATCGCCAACTTGCGGCCGGCCGGCCAGTATCTGATGGAAGACTTCTTCTACGCCGGAGGCCTGCGCGCGCTCCTCGCCGAACTCGGCGACCTGATCGATGGTTCGCAACTAACGGTCAATGGCGCGACGCTCGGCGAGAACATCGCGGGCGCCGAAATTTTCAATGACGACGTGATTCGCCGGTTCGGCAATCCGCTCGTGCCGAACGATGGCCTCGCCGTGCTCACCGGCAATCTCGCGCCTGACGGCGCCGTCATCAAGCCGGCGGCGATGGAAGCGCATCTGCTGAAGCATCGCGGGCCGGCGGTCGTGTTCAAGGACTACGCCGACATGGCGGCGCGCATCGACGACGAAACCCTCGATATCACCGCCGATTCCGTGATCGTCCTTCAGCACGCGGGACCGGTCGGCGCCCCGGGCATGCCGGAGTGGGGCCAGTTGCCGATTCCGCAGAAGCTCCTGAAAGAGGGCGTGCGCGACATGGTGCGCATCTCGGACGCGCGCATGAGCGGCACGAGCTACGGCGCGTGCGTGCTGCACGTCGCGCCGGAATCGTTCGTCGGCGGGCCGCTCGCGCTGGTGAGAGACGGCGACATCGTAGAACTTGACGTGCCCGCGCGCCGCCTGCATCTCGAAGTCAGCGACGAAGAACTCGCCGCGCGCAAAGCCGCCTGGACGCCGCCGAAGCGCCCGTTCGAACGCGGCTTCGGCGTGATGCATCAACTGCATGTGACGCAAGCGAACAAGGGCTGCGACTTCGATTTCCTCGAAGAAAAGTCGGCCGCGCACGGCGGCGAGCCGGAAATCCACTGAACACGATAACGACACCATGACGACACAAGACATCGCCATTTCCGACGAAACGCTCGACCTGCTGCGCCACGTCAGCACCGCGACGCTCACGACGCAACTCTTCAAGCGCGGCTTGCGCAACGTGTTCCTGCAAGGCGTCGCGCCGCTCGTAAAGCCCGCGAAGGGCGCGCCGAATCTCGTCGGTCCGGCCTTCACGCTGCGCAACATTCCGGCGCGCGAAGATATCGATCACGTGGGCGTGTTTCAGGACCCGGACCATCCGCAGCGCAAGGCGGTCGAGAGCGCGCCGCCGGGCAGCGTGCTCGTGCAGGATTGCCGCGGCGATCGCACGGTGGCATCGACCGGATCCATTCTCACCACGCGCCTGAAAGTGCGCGGCGTCGCGGGCATGGTCTCGGACGGCTGCGTGCGCGACAGCGGCACCATCGGCGAGATCGGGCTGCCGCTTTTCTGCGCGGGCGCGAGCGCGCCGCTCAATCTGGCGAAGCATCACGCGGTGGACATGAACGTGCCGATCGCGTGCGGCGGCGTGGCCGTGTATCCGGGCGATATTGTCGTCGGCGATGTCGATGGCGTCGTGATCGTGCCGCGTCACATGGCCGAGCAGGTCGCGAAGGATGCCGCCGAGCAGGAACTGCTCGAAGAGTTCGTGACGACGCGCGTGGAAGCGGGCGCGCTCTTGCGCGGCACGTATCCGCCGAATGAGGAAACGCTCGCGGCGTATGCCGAATGGCGCAAGCAGCGCGGTTGAGTTCTTAGGCGGGCCAGCAGGAAACGCATACGACAAGGCGCGCTGCCGACCGCAGCCGACCGCCTCGCACTGGAGACACCGTGAACACCCGATCGCCGCTTTCCCGCAACGCGCCGCTGACCGTCGACGAGCCGCGTCTCATCAACCGCCTCGCATGGCGGTTGATGCCGCTCGTCGGCCTGCTGTATCTCGTCGCGTATATCGACCGCTCGAACATCGGCTTCGCCAAGCTGCAGATGCTCGGCAGCCTCGGCATTTCCGAAGTGGCGTACGGGCTCGGTGCGTCGCTGTTTTTCATCGGCTATCTGATCTTCGAGATTCCGAGCAACGTGCTGCTGCACAAGTACGGCGCGCCGCGCTGGATCGCGCGGATCATGCTGACGTGGGGCGTCGTCACGATCCTGCTCGCGTTCACCACGAACGCGACCATGTTCTACATCTTGCGGTTCCTGCTCGGTGCGTCGGAGGCGGGGTTGTATCCCGGCGTCATCTATTACCTCACGCTGTGGTTTCCGCAGCGGCATCGTGTGCGGATGCTCGGGTACTTCACGCTCGGCAGCAGCATCGGCAACATGGTCGGCGCGCCGATCTGCGGCTATCTGCTCGACAAGGCGTGGTTCGGCCTGCAAGGCTGGCAGCTGGTGTTCATCGTGACGGGCGTGCCGTCGGTGCTGCTCACGGTGGTCGTGCTCCTGTGGCTGCCGGCATCGCCGAAAAAAGCGCGTTTTCTTTCCGACGGTGAAAAGAGCTGGCTCGACGCCACGCTCGAAACCGAACGCCAGCAGGCGAAAAAAGCCGAGACGAGCCACGCGAACGTCATGCGCGTGCTGACCGAGCCGCGCGTGATCGGCATGGCGCTCTACTACATGATGCTGTCGATGTCCGTCTATGGCGTCAGCTACTGGCTGCCGACGCTGGTGAAGGGCTTCGGCGTGTCGAACACGACCAACGGCCTGCTCAACATCGTGCCGTGGCTCGCGGCGACCGTCGTGCTGGCGTGGCTGCCCGCGAAGCTGCGCGCGGCGAACGGCTCCGACCGCCGGACGACCGTGGCGATGTTGACTGCCGCGCTGCTCGGCGTCGTCTTCTTCCTGGCGAGCGTTTTCCTGCCGACCAACACGCTGCGCTTCATCGCGCTCTGCCTCGGCGCGCCATGCATGTATCTGCTGCTGCCATGCTTCTGGACGATTCCGCCGAAGTTCCTGACCGGCGCGCGCGCGGCGGCGGGCATTGCGGCGATCAATTCGCTCGGCAATGTCGGCGGGTTTATCGCGCAGAATCTGGTGCCGTGGGTGCGGCAGACGAGCGGCAGCGTGAAGGCGCCGATGCTGATTCCGGCTGCGTGCCTGCTGATTTTCGCCGTCGTGACGATGCTGCTGATGCGGCGCGGGAACACGCGCGGCGACGCCGCCGTCGATGCCCCCGTGAAGGCCTAAAATGGCGCGCTTTCTCCGATCCGGCTCTGACGCGCCAATCCATGCATGACCAAGCTCGCCGACATCTCTGACGACGCCGCAAAGGCGAGCCCCGCGCCGCGCCGCACGCGCGGCACATCGAAGGGCGTGCGCATCACGGACGTGGCGGCGTCTGCGGGCGTCTCTCCGATTACCGTCTCACGCGTGTTCAACGCGCCGGATACGGTCGCGCCCGAGACGCTCGCCCGCGTGCGCCGCGCGGTGAGCGAGCTCGGCTACGTGCCCAACCGGCTGGCGGGCGGCTTGTCGTCGGCGAAATCGCGGCTGATTGCCGCCATCGTGCCGACCGTCGCGCATTCGCTCTTCTCGGAAACGGTGCAGGTGTTCAGCGATACCATGTCGCGCGCCGGCTATCAGGTGCTGCTCGGCCTGTCGGGGTATAGCGACGAAAACGAAGATCAGCTGCTCGACGCCGTGCTGAGCCGCCGTCCGGAAGGCGTGTTGCTGACGGGCGTGGCGCATACGCCGACGCTGCGCGAACGGCTGCGCAAGATCGGCATTCCGATTGTCGAGACGTGGGACATGACCGACGACCCGATCGACATGCTCGTCGGGTTTTCGCACTATCGGATCGGCGCGGCGGTGGCGGAGCGCTTCGTCGCGCGTGGCGCGGCGCATCCGGCGCTCGTCTGCGCGACGGATCAGCGCGCGCTCGCGCGGCGGCGCGGTTTCATCGACACGCTCGCTTTGCGCGGCCTGCGCGACGTCGCCGATGTGCTGATGCCGCCGCCTTCGTCGGTGGCGCTCGGGAAAGACGCGCTGCGGCGCATTCAGGAGTCGACGCCTGAGGTCGACGCGATATTTTGCAGTTCGGATCTGCTCGCGCTCGGCGTGGTCTCGGAGGCGCGGCGGCTCGGTCTCGACGTACCGGCGCGGCTCGCCGTGTGCGGCTTCGGCGACCTCGACTTCGCCGCCGACACGACGCCCGCGCTCACTACGGTGCGCGTCGATGGCAAGCGCATCGGCGCCACCGCGGCGCGCTGCCTGATCGACCGGCTCGGCGGCGCCGCGCCGGTTGCGCCGGTCGATGTCGGCTTCGAGATCATCGAGCGCGAGACGCTCTGAGGCTTTAGTCGCCTTCGACGAACGCCTTCAGCAAGTGATGCGCGATGGCGAAGGCTTTCGGCGCGTTCAATCCTTGCGGGTGCGTGCCGTCTAGCATGGCGCGGACTTCATCGCGACTGAACCAGCGGGCGTCTTCGAGCTCTTTTTCGTCGACGGTGATTTCCGTGTCCGTCGCGCGGGCGAAGCAGCCGATCATCAGCGAGGACGGAAACGGCCACGGCTGCGACGCGAAGTAACGCACGTCGGCGCAGCGAATGCCGGCTTCCTCCAGCACTTCCCGATACACCGCATGCTCGAACGTCTCGCCCGGCTCGATGAAGCCGGCGAGCGCGGAGTACATGCCCGTTGCGAATTGCGGCTGACGGCCGAGCAGGCAGCGCTCGCCATCGGTGACGAGCATGATGACGACCGGATCGACGCGCGGAAAGTGCTGCGCGCCGCACTGGCCGCAAATCCGCCGCCAGCCGGCGCCCGCGCTGTCGGTCGGATTCCCGCAGTTCGCGCAGAAGCGGTGCCGCCGATGCCAGTCGAGCATCGAACGCGCCTCGCCGAGCGCGCTTACGAGCGGCGGCGCGACGAGCCCTTGCATGGCGACCGGACGCAGTTCGATCGCTTCGACGCTTGCGCCCGGAAGCGCATCGGCGGCGGCCTCGGCGGTCGTATCGACGGAGCAGGCGAAGAGCGCGCGCCGGTCGGCGTCGCGCCCGAGCAGCACGGTCTGCAGCGGCGTGCCGAACTGCGCGGCTTCGTGCGCGAGAAAGAGCGGATCGTGGCCGTCCGCGCGCTTGAAAAGCGGCACGTTGTTGTTCGCGAAGAGCAGAAAGCGCGTCGCGGCGTCTTCGCTGAGGCTTGCGAGAAACGTTTCGTCGTCGCGCTTCTCGGACATGCGGTCGAGCGGATCTTGCGTGAAACCGATGGCGTCTGGCGGCGTGGGCATGGTGTGGTCGAAGGTCGGCGGCGCGCGCCGGGGAAGGGTCAAGCGAGCATCGTAGCGAAGTTGGCGCATCCTTGCTGACGGGACGCGGTCATGGCGACGCGGCTTTCATCGCCGATAGGAACGTGCGATGGAAGAGAGCGCGGCGTTTAGGATTCGTCCGCTGGCGCGCGCCGACGCGCGGCTTCTAGAGTTTCAGTCCCTCAAGATTCGGAAAGGAGACGCTCGTGGAGTCGAACGTGACGGTGTCGGTTAACGAAAACGGCCATGCGGTCATCACGCACGCGATGCCGCTGGTGGACTACTGCGTGAAGCGCGCGCAGACGTTGCGCGCGATGGTCGAAGTCGTAAGCAGCGCGCAAGGCCATATCGACGGCGCGAGCGAGTGCTCGCCCGCGCTCGCCAAACCGCTGATGGAACTGATCCGCGCTCAAGTCGAAGAACTTGCGCCGCTTTTCCGCGCGCTCGATCAACGCGCGTACGAGAAAGGGTTCGACGACGGCAAGGACGTCAGCTACCCCAACAAGAAGGCACGCGAGGTCCCGTGCGACGCTTCGCCGTCCGCGTGAGCCGGGAGTCACGCGGGCGAAGTCACATGCGCGCGGCGAGCGTCGTCGCGCTCAGGCGGACTTCGCGATAAATCGTGTCCGGATGGAACGCCTGCGCGTTGCGGCGCTCGCTTTCGAGGCCAGCAGCGATGCGCGGCGAAATCACGCCTTTCACGCCCGACAGCACGCGCTCACACACGCGCCCGAGGTCCTTCAAGTCGTCGCGCGTACTCGCTATGCCGTCTGCGCCCGCGCGCTGCATCGCACGCACCGCGAGCGTACGGCTGTCGGTAGTCAACGCGACGAGCGGCGTGTGCGGCACGCATTCGCGGAGCTTGCGCAGGATGCCGAACTGGTCGGCCGCCGGGCGCGCATGCGCACCGAGCGCGCAGCCGACGATCACCAGTTCGCCGTCCGCGTCGCGCAGCTTCGACAGCAACTGCTCTTCGCACGTTGCGCTGGCGACCACGCGATAACGTTCGCGCGTCTCGAACCACGTCTGTAATCCCAGCACGGTAACCGGTTGCCCGTCTGCGACCACGACCCTTATCTTGTCTTTGCGTAACATTTTTTGCCTCGACCCATTGATTGTTTCGTCATTTCCGGACGAGCGGTTCTCGTGACAGCTTCGCGGCGGAACCCCGCACGGTAGCAAAGGCCCGGTCCGGCGACAATGCGGCGCGCGCCGACGCTGCATCGCACAACAAAATTTTCTCGTTCGCGTGCGCGAAGTTGTCGATTCGCTGCCACGCCGCTCGTCGTTCAGGTAGCCGGCCATGCAACGAGCCGTCCATTCGTCCAGCGGAGTCTGCCGATGAGTCTGATCCTATATGCCCACCCTTTTTCGTCGTACTGTCAGAAAGCGCTGATTGCGCTCTACGAGAACGAGACGCCGTTTGCCTGGCGGCCGCTCACGCCCGACGCGCCGCAATCCATGCGCGAACTCGCCGAAATCTGGCCCGTCAGAAAATTCCCCGTGCTGGTGGACGGCGGCAAGCCGGTGATCGAAGCGACGATCATCATCGAATATCTGGACGTGTTCTATCCCGGCCCCGTGCGCCTGATTCCGGACGATCCGCGCGCGGCGCTCGAAGTGCGCTGGATGGACCGCTTCTTCGACAATTATGTGTCCACGCCGCAGCAAAAGATCGTGTTCGACTGCATGCGCGCCGAGAATGAACGCGATACCCGAGGCGTCGCGGACGCCCGCGCGATGCTCGACACGTCGTACGCCTATCTGGACCGCGTGATGGCAAACCGCGAATGGGCCGCGGGCGATGCGTTCAGCCTCGCCGACTGCGCCGCCGCGCCGTTCCTCTTCTATGCGGACTGGACGCATCGGATCGGCGACGCTTATCCGAACGTGATCGCGTATCGCAAACGGCTGCTCGCGCGGCCGTCGTTCGCGCGGGCGGTAGACGAGGCGCGGCCGTATCGGCCGCTCTTTCCGCTCGGCGCGCCGGATCGCGATTAAGCCGAGTTCAACTCAGGAGAGCCAGCATGACATCACCGACGACGACACCTGTTCCGGCCGCCGAGTTGGCGAACCGCGCCAGCATGCGGTTTCCGAACGAAAGCGCCGAATATCGCCGGGCGCGCACCGCGTTGCTCGCGGAGGAGATCGAATTGCGGCGGCATGTCGAACGCGTCGCGCAGATGCGGCGCGCGCTGCCGCCCGGCGGCGAGGTGACAGGCGACTTCCGCTTCGAAGGGGAAAACGGTGTCGTCGATATGGCCGGCCTTTTCGGCGACAAGCAAACGCTCGTGACGTACAGCTACATGTTCGGACCGCAACGCGAGCGCCCGTGTCCTATGTGCACGTCGCTGCTCTCGGCGTGGGAAGGCGAAGCGCGCGATATCGAACAGCGCGTCGCGCTGGCGGTGATTGCGCGCTCGCCGTTGCCACGGCTTCTTGCCTTCAAGCGGGAACGCGGCTGGCGCGATCTCAAGCTGTACTCCGATCTGAACGGTAATTTCAGCCGCGATTACCACGCCGTTTCGAAAGAAGGCGGCGACGAGCCGGCGATCAACGTGTTCACGCGGCGCGACGGCGTGATCCGCCATTTCTGGAGCGGCGAAATGGACTTCGCGACGGCCGATCCGGGCGAAGATCCGCGCGGCGCGCCCGATCCGATGCCGCTCTGGACCGTGCTCGACATGACGCCGGAAGGACGCGGCACGGACTGGTATCCGAAGCTCGAATACGTCTGAGGCTCCCGCGGCGTATCTGTCAACTTGAGTCATATCTGAGCGACGCGGGTCAACTGCCGCAGCGACTTTGCGTTATGGGCGAGCCGGTTCCGGGGAATCGGCGTTACATGGAGAAGCTCGCTCATGGTCGCAAAGGCATGGATTCGCCGTTCGCGCGCGGCCGGTGTCGCATCGGTCGGCGCATGGATGCTGCTGAGCGGCTGCGCGGCACATCGGCCCGCGGTCGCAACGCCGCCGCCGCAGAAAAAACCGCAAGAGGAAAGCGCGCCCGCAGCGGCGTCGGCGGTGGATGCGGTGATGGCGTCGGCGCCTGAAGGCGCATCGGCGGCGGCGCCCGTGCCGTCGTCGTCGCCGTCGTCATTGCCTGACACGGCATTCGACGACGCATCGCCTGGGTTCCGGCAAGTCGGCGAGGCGTCGTATTACAGCCGCAAGTTTCAGGGCCGTCGCACGGCGAGCGGCGAGCGGTACGACTTGCATGCGCTCACGGCGGCGCATCGCACGCTGCCGCTCGGGACGTATGTGCGCGTCAGCAATCTGTCGAGAACGAAGTCGGTCGTCGTGCGAATCAACGATCGCGGGCCGTTCGTGAAGACGCGCGTGATCGATCTGTCGTTCGCCGCCGCGAGCGTGCTTGGCCTGCAGCAGGCCGGACGCGCGCGCGTCGTCCTCGAACCGGTGACGCCGGTCGCGCTGGAGCTCGCGCCGGCGCCTCCTTCCGCCGCCCACGCCGCGCCGGGCCGCTCGCGCGGTCGCCACGCGAGAGCGGCCGTCAAGCCGGTGATGCTGCATATCTCACATGTCCGGCATCGCGTGCCGGCGCACAAGCACTAGCCCACGGCCCAGCGAATGCGCTAGCAAAACCGCACGGACGGATACAATGCGGCGGCGCGCACGGCCGCGCGCCTCGCCGAGTCTTCGATCCGACACATGAACCCATCACGCCGCGCGTTTTTGCTTGGCCCATTGCTGAAGCGCGTTTCCCGGTCTTTCTATCTGACGCTGCGCATCCTGCCGCCCGGCATGCGCGATCCCATCGGGCTCGCGTATCTGCTCGCGCGGGCTGCCGATACCATCGCGGATACGTCGCTCGTTGCGCCGGAGCGGCGTCTTGCGTTGCTGCTGTCGCTGCGCGCGCAGGTCAACGGCGAGCCGGACGACGGCGCGCTCTCGCGCATCGAAAGCGAAGTGGCGGGGCAGCAGGCGCAGCCCGACGAACGCACGCTGCTCGAATCGCTCGGCGCGGCGCTCGCGATCCTGCGCGAGACGAACGCCGCCGACGGCGCCGCCGTGCGCGACATCGTCACGACGTTGACCACCGGCATGGAATTCGATCTGCGCACGTTTCCCGACGAGACGTCCGGGCAAGTCATCGCCCTGCAACGCTTCGACGAACTCGACCGCTATACGTATCTCGTCGCGGGATGCGTCGGCGAGTTCTGGACGAAGATGACCTACGCGCACAGCCCCGCCACGCTCAAGGCCGCGCCCGACGCGATGCTCGCCCGAGGCGTGCGCTTCGGCAGGGCGTTGCAGATGACGAACGTGCTGCGCGATTGCGCGCGCGATCTGCGCATCGGCCGATGCTATCTGCCCGGCGACATGCTCGCGCGTCATGGCCTGACGCCGACCGATCTGCTCGATTCGAGCGCGTCGGCGCGTGCGCGGCCGGTGCTCGCGGACCTTCTGCGCACGACACTCGCGCTGTATCGCGACGCGCTCGACTACACGTTCGCCATTCCCGCGAGCGCCGTGCGGCTGCGGCTTGCGTGCCTGTGGCCGATCATGATCGGCCTGGAGACGCTGGTGCTGCTCGCGCGCAACGACGCGTGGCTCGACCCCGCGCGCGTTTCGAAGGTTCGCCGCAACGACGTCTATCGCATCATGGCTGCGTCGCTGCCGCTGGTGGCATCGAACGGATTGCTGCGCGCATGGGCATTGCGTCGCATAGGCGCGATCGAAGCGGAACTCAACGCCGCAACTCCGCGATGATGCGCTCCGCCAGAAAATCGCACGGCGGACGCTTCGAGGCCGCGCTGCGCGCGAGCACCACTTCCAGCGCCGCGATTTCCGGCAGCCCGTGCGCCTGCCCGAGCAGCGTGAACCGCGACGGCACCGCGCATTTGGCGAGCGGCGCGACGGCGAGACCGGCCTCCACCATTGTCAAGAGTCCGAGCAGGCTAGGGCTTTCGTAAGACGTGCGATAGCCGATGCGCGCCCGCTCCAGACTGCGAATGGCGTTTTCGCGCGCGACGCTGCCGGGCAGGAACACCGCGATCGGCAGCGGCCGCTCGCGCCATATCTCATTGGCGCTCGGCGCGGCGGCCCAGACCATCGGCTCGTGCCGCAGGAATTCGCCCGTGATGCCCTTAATGCGCGTCGCGCAGACGAGATCGACGGCGCCGTCTTTCAGCATGGGCGCGAGCGCGGCGCTCGGCAGGCCGACGACCTGAATCTCGACCTTCGGATACGTCGCGGAGAATTTCTTGAGGATCGGCGGAAAGAGCGACGACGCGTAGTCGTCCGGCACGCCAATCACCACGCGCCCGGTCACGTCGGGCCGCACGACCGCCGCCCACGCTTCGTCGCGCAGTGCAATCATGCGTCGCGCGTAGGCGAGCAGCACTTCGCCGTCTTGCGTGGGCACCACGCTGCGCGGCTTGCGCACGAACAGTGCCTTGCCGAGCGCGGTTTCGAGCGTCTTGATCTGCATGCTCACGGCCGACTGCGAGCGATGCACCAGTTCCGCCGCGCGGCTGATGTTTCCGGTGTCGGCGACGGCGACGATCATCGAAAGAACGTCGAGGTCGAGGGCTTTTACGTTCGTGGTCAAAAAGGGCGCGCCATCAGAAAAGCTGAACGGTTCTATCAATATTATGCGATTTTCTTTTGCATCGGGGCGCGGCATAGTGCAGGAAAGGAGCGAACCGATGAACGCGCGTACCGATCCCGCCGTGCTGGCCGCAGTGCAAACCCTGCCCGAACCGTCGTTTGCGACGGTGGCGTCGGGCATCTCCGTGCCTTACGTCGAATGCGGCGAAGGCGAGCCGTTGCTGTTCATTCACGGTTCGCTGTGCGATTTCCGCTGGTGGAGCGCGCAACTTGCGCCGCTCGGCGAAGACTTTCGCTGCATCGCGCCGAGCCTGAGCCACTACTGGCCCGCCGTCGACGCCTACGTGCAGGGCGACTTCGGCTGGGAAGCGCACGTCGCGGAAATGGCGGACTTCATCGCCGCGCTCGACCTCGCGCCCGTGCATCTCGTCGGGCATTCGCGCGGCGGCTGCATCGCGTTTCATCTGGCGCGTGAGTATCCGCGGCTCGTCAAGACGCTGACGCTCGCCGACCCCGGCGGGCCGCTGCAAACGTCCGCGCAGGCTGCGCCCGCCGCGCTGCCGCCTGCGACGAACGCGCTGCGCACGCGCGTCGCGGAACTGATCGAAGCCGGCGAGTTCGACGCGGGCCTCGAAATGTTCGTCGATTCGGTCAGCATGCCCGGCTTCTGGCGCAAGAGCACGGAGAGCTTCCGGCGCATGTCGCTCGATAACGCGCTCACGCTGCCGAAGCAGTTCCGCGATCCGCTGCCCGCCTACACCCGCGAGGCGGCGCGCGACATCAAGTGCCGCACGCTCCTGATCGACGGGCAGAAGAGTCCGCGCATGTTCCGCAACAACGTCGACAAGCTCGGAGAGTGGATCGAATTCGCCGAGCGCGAGACGATTGCCGGGGCATCGCACGGAATGAATGTCGCGAGTCCCGGCGCGTTCAACCGCGCGGTGCGGGCGTTCGCGGCGGCCTGGTAATCCGCTGCATCGAACGATCGTGCGGCGCGCGTCGCCGCTTCTCGTCGTACTTTTTGTTTGAATGTTGTGACATGACAACGGAGAACGGGCGGCGCTCGGGCTAACATCGTCCGCACCTCATTGCCGACAAGAGGCATGTGTGAGCACGGGCCACGACGATCTCGCCGCATGGAACCGCCAGCGCACCGTCACGCTGGCGCTGGAACTGGCCGATAGCGGCCGCTACGAGAATTTCGCCGACATCGCCTACGCGCTGCAGTTCGAGCACGGAATGGCGTCCGCGCAGGCGCTCATCGACCATCCGGAAATGCGCCGCCAACTAAACGGGCGATGCGCCGATGCCCGCGAGGCGCGCTTTCCCGAAGCGCCGGAACGATCGCAGGCGCCGGAACTGCCGGAATCTCGTCCGGCGCAATCCGCCACGCCGTCATTCTTACGCCGCGCCGCCAGCGCGCTCCGGCGAGCGGGCGCGAGCACGGCCGAGCCTGTCGCGCCCGGCGACCTGAATTCCGCTGCTTCCTGAGCTTTTCGGCGCGAAAACGCCTGCTGAATGGCCGCAACGCCGGGGAATTGGCGGATTTGCACGAGAAAGCCACGCCTCAAAACCATTAAACTTGAAGGAGTTGAACCAAAAGCCCGGACCGTGCTTGCGCGCTCCGGTGTTTGAACTTTGAGGAGGAAAGCTCGTGGCTAACGAGAAGATGCTGGCGCAGATGGCGGAAAAGCAGGGTTTCATCGCCGCTCTGGATCAAAGCGGTGGTTCGACGCCCGGCGCGCTGCGTCAATACGGCATTCCGGACGACGCCTACAACGGCGACGCCGAAATGTTCAAGCTGATGCATGACATGCGCGTGCGCATCATGACCGCGCCCGCCTTTACGGGCGACAAGGTGATCGGCGCAATTCTGTTCGAACGCACGATGGACGGCGAAGCCGAAGGCAAGCCGGTGCCCACGTTCCTGTGGGAAGACCGTGGCGTCGTGCCGTTTCTCAAGGTCGACAAGGGCCTCGAAGCTGAAGCTGACGGCGTTCAGGTGATGAAGCCGATTCCGGGTCTCGACGAGCTGCTCCAGCGCGCGGCGAAGCTCGGCGTGTTCGGCACGAAGATGCGCTCGGTCATCCATCAGGCGAACGAGAAGGGCATCGCGGCGGTCGCGCAGCAGCAGTTCGAAGTAGGCGCGCAGATCATCGCGCAGGGTCTCGTGCCGATTCTCGAGCCGGAAGTCTCGATCAAGAGCCCGGACAAGAAGGGCGCGGAGAAGATTCTGCGCGACGAACTGCTCAAGGGCCTGAACGCGCTGCCGGAATCGAGCAATGTGATGATCAAGCTCACCATTCCGGACGAAGCGGACTTCTATCGGCCGCTGATCGAGCATCCGCGCGTCGTGCGCGTGGTCGCGCTGTCGGGCGGCTACTCGCGCACCGACGCATGCAAGCGCCTCGCCGAGAACCACGGCATGATCGCGAGCTTCTCGCGCGCGCTCATCAACGAGCTCCAGAAGTCGATGAGCGACAGCGAATTCAACGCGACGCTCGCCAAGTCTATCGACGAAATCTACGAGGCGTCGGTCGAGAAGGTCTAAGCATCGACTGACTGCTTCCAGTGAACGCGCCCGCCCTGGGCGCGTTTTTCATGGCAGCCGCCGTGCGCAATCCATCCAATTATTAACTGGGGTTTGCCGTCGTTGTGGCGCGTATGCTCGGTCCCTATACTTCAACATATGGGACACGAACCGCGAGACGCAACGCGTTTCGTCAGCTTGCGGTCGTCATTCGTCACGGCACCGCGTGCCGAAACATAGCCGACGCCCTCACTATGAACGATCTCGCCTGGGGCCTGTTCTTTTTGGTCTCCTCACTATCGGCGGTTGCGCTGCTTTCCTGCACGATCGCGACCTATCTCGACCTCTGGCATCTCCCCGACGACCGGCCCGACGAAGACCGCGCGCGCTTTCGCGTTTTGCGCTCGACGTGGTTCTTTTACGCGAGCGCGTGCGCCTGCCTCACCTCGGTGGGATGCCTGCTCTATGTGACGTGACCACCAAAGGACGCAGCGACCGCCTCAAAGCGGAAAGCCGCCCGCGAACGCCTCGCGCAGATAGCCGATGAACAGCGCGACTGCGCGCGGCACATGCGTCGCATAGGGCCGCACCACGTAGAGTTGATCCGCGAACGCGCCCACGGGCCGCCAGTCCGGCAGCAGCACGACGAGCTTGCCCGCCTGCACCGCTGCCTGCGCCGTGAAGTCCGGCAATAGCGCGATGCCGAGATCGTCGAGCGCCGCATCGCGCAGCAATTCGCTGTTGTTCGCGGAGAACGCGCCGTTGATCGCGAGCGTGAACGGTCCCGCCGTGGACTTGCGCGCGCCCTTGCGCACGAACGACCAGATGCTCGCGGCTTGCGTGCGCGGATAGTACAGGCAGTCGTGCACGGCGAGATCGGCGGGCGTGGCGGGCGTGCCGCGCCGCCGCAAATAGGCGCGCGTCGCGACGATCACCGAATGCGTATCGCACAGCTTCCACGCGACATGCGTTTCCGGCGCCTGCGCGCTATGACGGATGGCCAGATCGAAGCCTTCCGTCGCAATCGACGTCAGCCGGTCCGACGCCTCCAGTTGCACGCGCACTTCCGGATGCGCGTGCAGAAAGCCCGCGAGCTTCGGCACGATCTGCTGCCGCGCCAAAGCCACCGGCGCCGTCATACGAATCAGGCCGCGCGCCACGCCCGCCATCTCCCGCACGCTCGAAAAGCTCGTCGCGATGTGGGCGTAATGCGCGCGGGTGTCGTCGACGAGCCGGCGGCCCGCTTCCGTGAAGCGCACGCTGCGCGTCGTGCGCGTGACGAGCGGCACGCCCGCCGCGCGCTCCAGTTCCGCGATGCGCTGGCTCATCGCCGCCTTGCTCACCCCGAGCCGCGCCGCCGCCGCCGTATAGCTGCCTTGTTCGGCGAGCACCGTGAGCCAGTGCAGATGCGTCCAGAGCGCTTCGATCTTTTGCTCGTCCATGCGCGGATTGTTTGCCATAGTGAACAACGAGTTCAATCATAGCGCCTTTGCACGGCTCGATTCGCTTCCTACACTTGTCGTATTGCCGAAACGTTCGAGACAGGAGACGAAATGCAAGCCTTCAACGATACCGCCGATGTGGTCCACTTCATCCACGGCGAGCGGGTGAGCGGATCGGGCGCGCGCTCGCAGCCCATCTTCAACCCCGCGACCGGCGAGCGTCCGCGCAAGCTCGTGCTGGGCGAAGCGGCGGACGTCGAAGCAGCGGTGCAAAGCGCGAAGGCGGCGTTTCCCGCGTGGCGCGACACGCCGCCCATCCGCCGTGCGCGAATCATGCAGCGCTTTCTCGAACTGATGAATCAGCACCGCGACGAACTCGCCGCGATCATCACGGCCGAGCACGGCAAAGTGTTTTCTGACGCGCAGGGCGAAGTGACGCGCGGCATCGAAGTGATCGAATTCGCGTGCGGCATTCCGCAATTGCTGAAAGGCGACTTCACGGAACAAGTCTCTACGGGCATGGACAACTGGACGCTGCGCCAGCCGCTCGGCATCGTCGCGGGCATCACGCCGTTCAATTTCCCGTGCATGGTGCCGTGCTGGATGTTCCCGGTCGCCATTGCAACCGGCAACGCATTCATCTTGAAGCCGAGCGAGCGCGATCCGTCCGCGTCGCTCTTCATGGCGAATCTGCTGAAGAAAGCCGGCTTGCCCGACGGTATCTTCAACGTCGTTCAGGGCGACAAGGTCGTCGTCGATGCGCTGCTCGAACATCCGGACGTTCGCGCGATCAGCTTCGTCGGCTCGACGCCTATCGCGAACTACATCTACGAAACGGGCGCGAAGCACGGCAAGCGCGTGCAGGCGCTCGGCGGCGCGAAGAATCACATGGTCGTGATGCCGGATGCGGATATCGATCAGGCCGTCGATGCGCTGATCGGCGCGGCGTACGGCTCGGCGGGCGAACGCTGCATGGCGATCTCGGTCGCCGTGCTGGTGGGCGATGTCGCCGACAAGATCGTGCCGCGCCTCGCCGAACGCGCCCGCCAGCTCGTCGTAAAGAACGGCATGGAGCCGGACGCCGAAATGGGCCCGATCGTCACGCGCGCCGCGCTCGAACGCATCGAGGGCTATATTGCGATGGGCGTGGACGAAGGCGCGCAACTCGTCGTCGACGGCCGCGGCCTGAAAGTGCCGGGCCACGAAGACGGCTTCTTCACGGGCGGCACGCTGTTCGACCACGTTGAGCCGGAGATGCGCATCTACAAGGAAGAGATCTTCGGGCCGGTGCTCGCGTGCGTGCGCGCGAAGGACTTCAGCGAAGCGGTTGATCTCGTCAACGCGCACGAGTTCGGCAACGGTGTCGCATGCTACACGCGCGATGGGCACATCGCCCGCGAATTCGGCCGACGCATCGAAGTGGGCATGGTGGGCATCAACGTGCCGATTCCGGTGCCGATGGCATGGCACGGCTTCGGCGGCTGGAAGCGTTCGCTCTTCGGCGACACGCATGCTTACGGCGAAGAGGGCGTGCGATTCTACACGAAGCAGAAGTCGATCATGCAGCGTTGGCCCGAAAGCACCGAGAAGGGCGCGGAATTCGTGATGCCCACCGCGAAGTAATACGTGAGTGTTTGAAATCAGCGCCCGCTTGTTCCATTGGAATGAGCGGGCGTTGCTGCTTTCGGATGCGGTTGACCGCGTATTGATGCCCCAGCCGTCGAGAGGACCCTTCCATGAACCAGCACATGAAGCGCAACACGCTGATGCCGCTCCTCGGCATCACCAAGCCGATCATTCAGGCGCCGATGGCGGGCGTCAGCACGCCCGCGCTCGCGGCGGCCGTATCGAATGCGGGCGGGCTCGGGTCGCTCGGCGTCGGCGCGATGAACGCGGAAGGCGCGCGCAACGTGATCCGCGAAACGCGCGCGCTGACAGACAAGCCGTTCAACATCAACGTGTTCTGCCATCGTCCGGCGCAGGCGAACGAGGCCGTCGAGCAGGCATGGATCGACTGGCTCGCGCCGCTTTTCGCGCAGTACGACGCCCAACCGCCGCAAAAGCTCGCCGAAATCTATACGAGCTTCGTCGTCGACGATGCCATGCTGAACGTGTTCGTCGAAGAGAAGCCCGCCATCGTGAGCTTTCATTTCGGACTACCATCTAACGACGCCATAGACGCATTGCGACAGGCCGGCATTACGCTGATGGCCGCTGCCACCAACCTGCGCGAAGCGGAACAGGTGGCCGCCGCGGGCATGGATGCGATCATCGCGCAGGGTATCGAAGCGGGCGGGCATCGCGGCGTCTTCGACACCGAAGCCGACGACGACCGTATCGGGACGTTCGCGCTCACGCGCCTGATCGCGCGCAAGTTCGACGTGCCCGTGATCGCGGCGGGCGGCATCATGGATGGCGCGGGCATCGCGGCGGCGCTCGCGCTCGGCGCGCAGGCGGCGCAAATGGGCACGGCCTTCGTGCCTTGCACGGAGACGTCGATCGACGCGGGTTTTCGCCGTGCCATCCTGAGCGATGCCGCGAACCGCACGACGTTCACAGCGGCGATCTCGGGACGCGTCGCGCGTGGCCTCGTCAACAAGTTCACGGAGCTGGGCCGCAGCGCGGGCGCGCCGGCAAATCCGGATTATCCGATCACCTACGACGCCGGCAAGGCATTGCACGCGGCGGCCAAGGCGAAGGGCGAGTTCGGCTACGGCGCGCAGTGGGCGGGGCAGGCGGCCGCGCTCGCGCGCGAGATGCCGGCTGCGGAATTGATGGAGCGCTTAAGCGCGGAACTGGAGGAGAACATCGGCGGGCTTCAGCAATACGCACATGCTTTGCGCATGACATCGACGCTGTAAAGCTAAGTCGAAACGCTTCGTTGGTCAGGCGGTTGCGGGATGCTTCAATGTTTTCTCCCAGCCGACACCAGGATCAACGGAGCCCACGATGTCCGATACCGTTTCGCTCGCCAACGAATCTTCCAACGACACCGCACGCCAGCCCGCCACGTCACACGAGCCGTTTCAGGTCCGCCCGATAGGCGGGCGCATCGGTGCCGAAGTGCGTGGCGTGACGCTCTCGGCGGATCTCGACGATGCCGCCATCGGCGTCATCAACGCGGCGCTGCTTCGGCATAAGGTGCTCTTCTTCCGCGGCCAGTCGCATCTGGATGACGCCGCGCAGGAAGCCTTCGCCGCGCGCTTCGGCGAGACGGTCGCGCATCCGACCGTGCCCTCGCTCGCGAGCGGCAGCCGCCTGCTCGAACTCGACTCCAAGCACGGCGCGCGCGCGAACTCGTGGCATACCGACGTCACCTTCGTCGATGCCTACCCCAAGATTTCGATTCTTCGCGGCGTGGTGATCCCGCCCGCGGGCGGCGACACGGTCTGGGCCAACACGGCCGCCGCATACGAGCACTTGCCGCAAGCGTTGCGCGAACTCGCCGACGGCTTGTGGGCGCTGCATACGAACGCCTACGACTACGCCGCCGCGCGCAATACGCCGGACACCGAGGCGGACCGCGAGTACCGCCAGCAGTTCACCTCCACGCTGTACGAGACCGAGCATCCGGTGGTGCGCGTGCATCCGGAGACGGGCGAGCGCACGCTCGTCCTCGGCCACTTCGTGCAGCGTTTCATCGGCTTGTCGCAGCGGGATTCCGACCGGCTGCTCGGGATCTTCCACGATCACGTCACGCGACTGGAGAACACGGTGCGCTGGCGCTGGACGCAGGGCGACGTCGCGATCTGGGACAACCGCGCGACGCAGCATTACGCGGTGAACGATTACGGCGACGCGCATCGCGTGGTGCGGCGGGCGACCGTGCATGGCGATGTGCCCGTGGGCATCGACGGACGCACGAGCCGCATTGTGAAGCGCGAGACGCGCACGCATTGATTTTTGCCGACGCCCTCCACTTTAGCGATCAAGCGATGAAATCGAGCAGACGTTCTGGCCTCATCACACGCAGTCTGGCCGCGTGGTTCGGCGCGGCCTTGTTATGCGCCGCGCATGCGGCGCAGCCCGACGTGGTGCGAATCGGCGTCGCGCAGCAGGGCATGGGCGATCCCCCGACGTTCGGCGGATCGCCCGCCGCGACCGCGCAATTGCAGCATCGCGTGGAAGACGCGCTCAAGCCCGAGCACATCAATGTGCAATGGCTCTTCTTCAAAGGCGCGGGACCTGCCGTGAACGAGGCGCTCGCGAACAAGCAGGTTGACTTCGCGTATCAGGGCGACCTGCCCTCGGTGCTCGGACGCGCCAACGGACTCAAGACGCATTTGTTGCTCGCGTCAAACGTTCGCACCGGCGTTTATCTCGCGGTGCCGCCGGACTCCGACATCAAAGGCGTGAAGGACCTGAAGGGAAAGCGCGTCGGAATATTTCGGGGTACGAACCTACAGCTCGTGACGGACAACGTGCTCAAGGAGAACGGACTGAGCGAGCGCGACTTGCGCGTCATCAACCTCGATACGGCGGCGGCGCAGGCGGCGCTCGCCTCGAAGGGCGTGGATGCCGTGTTCCTCGACTATTCGCTGTTCAAATTGCAGCGTCAGGGTCTGGCGAAGATCGTCTACGCGTCGCGCAATGACGGCTTGCAGCTGACGCGCCAGGCGCACCTGCTCGTGCTGGAAGACTTCGAGCACGCGCATGCCGATACGGTGCAGAAAGTGGTGACGGCGGTGGTGCAGGCGGCGCAATGGTCGTCGGACGAAGCGAACCGCAACGCGCTCTTCGCGCTGTGGGCGAAAAGCGGCGTGCCGGTCGAATCGTGGCAGGCCGAATACGCGAACCAGCCGATGAAGGAACGCATGTCGCCGCTCATCGATCCGTTTCTGGTCGCGCGCTATCAGGCCGTCGCCGACGACGCGCTGCGCCTCAATCTGATCCGTCAGCCCGTCAGCGTCAATGGCTGGTTCGAGCCGAAGTATCTCGACGAGGCCATCAAGTCGCTGAAGCTCGATGGCTACTGGCCGCGCTTCGAAGCGTCCGGCAAGCCGCAGGCGTGACGCGCTCAACCTTCACGGAGAACAGGCTCATGGTGAACACACTGTCCCGCGCGTTGCCCACGGCCGAGCGCGCCCGCTCTCGCGTGTTCAGCGCGCAGACGCTGCGCGCGGCCGGATGGACCGCGCTTCCCTGGCTCTTGCCCGTGCTGTGCGCGGTTCTGTGGGTGCTCGGCGCGCGCTTCGGATGGATTTCCGCGCAGGTCTTGCCGGCGCCAGCGCTCGTCTTCGAAACGCTCGGCGCGCTCGCGAGAAGCGGAGAGCTATGGACGCATCTGGCCGCGAGCCTCTCGCGCGTGGCGGTCGGCTTCATCGGCGGCGTGGCGCTCGGCGTCGCGCTCGGTGCGGCGCTCGGTCTGTCGCGCTCGCTCGAAGCGTATGTCCTTCCGACCTTCAATGCGATCGTGCAGGTGCCCGTGCTCGGATGGCTTCCGTTTCTGATGATCGTCGTCGGCATCGGCGAGCCGTTGAAGTATCTGCTGATCGGCCACGCAGCGCTCGTGCCGGTCACGCTGAGCACGCTTCAGGGGTTCCGCAATACGCCGCCCGCGCTGCGCGAAGTCGCGTCCGTGTATCGCTATTCGCGCTGGCAGACCATTCTTCACGTCACGCTGCCCGCCGCTATTCCGATGATCGGCACCGGCGTGCGCCTCGCGTTCACGAAGGCGTGGCTCACGCTCGTCGTTGTCGAACTCGTCGCGTCGTCGGAAGGGCTCGGGTATCTGATCGTCTACGGCCGCCAGCTCTTCCAGCTCGATCTCGTTCTGGCGTCGGTGCTGATCGTGGGCGCGATCGGTTTCATCGCGGATCGCTCGCTCGGCGCAGTGGAACGCAGGCTGAATCGCGCGAACGCGGGCTAAGGAGCCGACATGTCCACACTCGAACTCGAAGCCGGAACGCCCGACAAGCCACGTACCGCCGGTCCGCAGCGCTGGCGCGGCGTCGTGCTGCCGCTCGCGGCGCTCGCGCTCTGGTGGCTCGTGTCGCGTCACGCGCAGCCCGGCCACGGCGTGATGGTCTCGCCCGCGCAAGTGCTTCATGTCGCGCTGGAACAGGCCCGAAGCGGCGCGCTCGCACGTGCGTTGTCGGCATCGCTCGCGCGGGAATTGACGGGCTTCGTGATCGGTACCACGCTCGGCCTCGCCTTGGGCGCGCTCCTCGGCATCTCGCGGCTCGCGCATCGCGCCATTGCGCCGAGCTTCGACACGTTCAAGCAGGTGTCGCTGTTCGCGTGGATTCCGCTCATCTCCGTGTGGTTCGGACTCGGCGATGTCGCGAAGGTCGTCTTCCTCTCGCTCGCCGCGCTGGTGCCGGTCGTCGTGCATACGAGCGACGGCATTCGCGCCGTGCCGCCGCAATGGACCGAGGTCGCGCGCACGTTCGGCTACGGCAAGCTGCAAATGCTCGCGCATGTGGTCTTGCCCGCCGCGTTGCCGTCCATCTTCACGGGTATTTACCTCGCGCTCATCTATTCGTGGCTCGCCACGCTCGGCGCGGAGTATCTGCTGGTCGCGGGCAGCGGCATCGGCAATACGCTCGTGGACGGCAGCGAGGAGTTTCGGATGGACCTCGTTCTGTTCGGCGTGGTCGTCGTCGGAATAACGGGCTGGGCGCTCAATGCGCTCGCCCGCGCGATACAGCGGCGATGGTTCGATGCATCGCGCTATGTTTGAGGAGAAGAACGAATGGAAGCGATAGCAGCGCAGGACGGCAGCCTCGCCTTGCGGCACGTGAGCAAGCGTTTCGCGGGCGACGACAGCCCGCCAGTGCTCGAGCGCATCGATCTGAACGTGCGAAGCGGCGAGTTCGTGAGCATCGTAGGCGCGAGCGGATGCGGGAAGTCGACGCTTTTGCGGCTCGTCGCGGGGCTCGACGACGGTTTCGAAGGCGAGATCGACTTCGACGGCGCGCGCGTCGTTTCGACAGATTTATCACGCGGCATCGTGTTTCAGGATCACCGCCTGTTTCCGTGGCTCGATGTCGAACAGAACGTGGCGGTGGCGCTGCGCAATGCGCGCTTGTCGAAGGGCGACAAGGCGAGGGCAGTGGCCGAGCACATCGCGCTCGTCGGGCTGCGCGGGTATGAGCGGCACTATCCGCATCAACTGTCGGGCGGCATGGCGCAGCGCGTGGCGATTGCGCGCGGTCTCGTCAATCGGCCGCGCCTGTTGCTGCTCGATGAGCCGTTCGGCGCGCTCGATGCGCTCACGCGTGCCCGCATGCAGGACGAACTTCAACGCATCTGGGCCGCCGAGCGGATCACGATGGTCCTCGTCACGCACGATGTCGAGGAAGCGGTGCTGCTCGCGGATCGCGTCGTGGTCATGCAGGCGCGGCCGGGACGCATCGCCGACATCGTCGATGTCGACGTGCCGCGTCCGCGCCAGCGCACCGATGCGCGACTCGCGCGCCTGAAAGACGATATCGTCGCCGGGTTCTTCTCCGAAGCCTGAGCTTACGGCTCCGTGGCGGATGCCGCCGCGGGCGCGTCGCTCGCGGCAACCGCCGTCGAAGCGGTCGAAGCAGGAAGCAGCGGCGGTTCGGCAGGCAGAATCGGCGGCTGCGGCGGCTCTTCCGTCACTTCCGCCACCGGTTCGGCGGGCGCCCGCTTCACGCGCGCGGGCTTTTGCACCGCCGTCTGCGCGGGCTTCGCCGCGCCCGGCGCAGGTTTCTTCGCGAACGTCTCGTCCATCCATCCGCGCAGCCGCGTGACGAAGGTCTGCCACGCGCTCGGCGGCGCCTGCATGTCGAAGCGCGCGCGCGAGTCGATCAGATGCGAGCGCAACGCGCGTTGCACGAAGTCGCCGACCATCGGCAACGCGCTATGCGCGCCTTGCCCCCAGTAGTCGCTGCGCAGCGTCACGCGGCTGTCGTTGAAGCCGACCCACGCGCCCGCCACCAGTTGCGGATGCATCAGAATGAACCAGCCGTCCGCGTTGTCCTGTGTCGTGCCCGTCTTGCCCGCCACATCTCCGCGAATGCCAAAGCGCGTGCGAATGGCCGTGCCCGTGCCGCGATTCACGACATCGCGCATCACGTCGACGAGCTTGTGCGTCGCATCGATCGACAGCGCCCGCTCCGGCGTGCTCTCGAACTGCGCGAGCACGTCGCCCTTGCGGTTCTCGATGCGCGTGACGAGTAGCGGCTCCATGTAATTGCCGTTGTCGGCGATGGTGCCGTATGCCGAGACCATCTCTTTCAGCGTCACCGGACTCGTGCCGAGCGCAAGCGACGGCACCACGTCGAGATGACTCTCGCGCACGCCCATGTCCCGCGCGAGGCGTGCGACGCGCGCCGGGCCGACCGACTGCATCAGTTGCGCGGTGATGCGGTTCTTCGAGAACGCGATGCCGTCGCGAAGGCTCACCGGACGGCCGCTCGGCGGCGCTTCGTCCGTGGGATGCCAGGTCTCGTTGCCCTTCACGGGAATGGTCACGTCCTGATCGATGAAGGTGTCAGTCGGCAGCGCGCCGCGCTCGAACGCCGCGCCATAGACGAAGGGCTTGAAGGTGGAGCCCGGCTGACGCCGCGCCTGTTGAACATGGTCGAACGGGTCCTGCGTGAAGTCGCGGCTGCCGACCCACGCCTTGATCTGCCCGTTGCGCGGGTCGAGCGCGAGAAACGCGGCCTGCACGCGCGTCTTGTTCTCGCAGACGTTGCGCATGAACGCGCGGTCCGCCATGAGATGCTTGACGGCGTCAGCGTCGGTCGCGCCGGCATCGCGGGCGGCGCGGTATTCGCTCGTCTCGCGCACGAACGCGCGCGCCAGATCGGCGTCCGCGTTCGCGCAGCCGCCGTGTCCGTTCCAAGCGGCGTTGGCGATCGACTGCAACTGATTGCCCTGCAACGCGAGCGCCTGCGTGGCCATCGCCTGAAGGCGCGAGTCGATGGTCGTACGTACGACGAGGCCATCCGAATAGATATTGAAGTCGTTGTCGTCGGCCCACGCGATCAGCCACTTGCGCAACTGCTGCGCGAAGTGCGGCGCGCGTCCCGGCTCTTCGGTCTGCCGCTCGAAGTCGATGCGCAGCGGCCGCTTCGCGAGCGCGTCGAGCCTGGCGGGCGGAAGATGCCCGAAGCGCACCATCTGCCCGAGCACGATATTGCGCCGGTCCAGCGCGCGCTCGGGGTTGATCACCGGGTTGTAATAGCTGTTGCCCTTAAGCATGCCGATGAGCGTCGCGCTTTCGAGCACGTCGAGCTGGCCCGCGGACTTGCCGAAGTACGTGCGCGCGGCCATTTCGATGCCGTACGCGTTGTACAGGAACGGCACCGTGTTCAGATACGTTTCGAGAATCTCGTCTTTCGAATAAACGGCTTCGATCTTGAACGCGGTAATCGCTTCCTTGAGCTTGCGCGTGAGCGTCTGCGAGCGGCCGATTTCATCGGGATACAGATTGCGCGCGAGTTGCTGCGTGAGCGTCGATCCGCCCTGGCGATCGCCCGAGAACGTGTGCAGCGCCGCCGACGCCGTGCGCCGCCAGTCGATGCCGTGATGCGAGTAGAAGCGCCGGTCTTCGGTGGAGATGAGCGCGTCGATGACGTAAGGCGAGACCTGCTTCACGCTCACCCATTCGCGATGCGTCGGCTTGAACTCGGCGAGCAGCTTGCCATCGGCGGAAAGGATCTGCGCGGGCTGATCGACCTTGGCCTTGCGGATATCGCTGATGCCGGGCGTGAACGGAATCAGCACGAGCACGTACAGGACGAAGAGCGCCGGCAGCAGAAGAAGCGTGCGCGGCCGGACGTGCGGACGCAGCCGGGCCGCGAGACGGGCGAGCATCGCGCGGGCGATGACTTTGATTTCAGGCGCAGTCAAGACGAAACGACGGGGCGGGGCGTGGAAAACACGCATCGTAACGCATCTTTACAATGCGCTTGCCGGCCGCGCGGCTCGAATCGTCAGGCCTTGCGCACGAACTCCGATTTGAGGCTCATTGCGCCAAAGCCGTCGATCTTGCAGTCGATATCGTGGTCGCTATCCACGAGGCGGATATTCTTGACCTTCGTGCCCATCTTGATGACGCCGCCCGAGCCCTTCAGCTTCAGGTCCTTGATGACCGTGACGGTGTCGCCGTCGTTGAGCACGTTGCCCGCCGCATCGCGATAAACCTTCGCGGATGCTTCGGCAGCGGTATCCGCGTTTGCGGTCCATTCGTGCGCGCACTCCGGGCAGACGTATGCGCCGCCGTCTTCGTACGTGAATGCGGAATGGCAGTGCGGGCAAGGGGGAAGTGCGTTCATCGGTTGTCCTTCGGGCCGTGCGTGGCGCAAAAGCGCGTGAGTATAGCGCCGCGCACGGTCCCGATTTCCGACGATCCTAAATCGCTTATTCCCCGCTCGGCGTGGGAACCAGCCGATGCGTATTCTTCGACGCCTTGGCCGCCGAAGCCGCCGCGTCCGCGACGCCGGCCGCGCCCGAAGGGACATCGACCGGACGCGTGGTCGCGCCCGCCGCCGACGGATACATGACCATCAACGTGCGCAGCACGCCGTTGGTCCAGCCGAAGCCGTCCTGCAACGGATACTCGCCGCCGCCCGCCGCGGTCGAACCCGCTTTCGCGTCCACATCGTATTTCTCGACGAGCTTGCCGGTGTGCTGGTAATACGCGACGTTCGTCTGAATCCAGCGTTCCGCGATTTGCCGCGCGAGCGCGGACTCGCCATAGCGGCGCAAGCCCATGACCGCGAGATATTGCAGCGGCGCCCAGCCGTTCGGCTCGTCCCATTGCTGGCCGGAGCGCACCGTCGTGGTCGCGAGCCCGCCCGCGCGCAGGAGCTTGCCGCGAATCGTCGATGCCACCGCACCCGCCTGCGCTTTCGTCGCGATGCCCGCGTACAGCGGATACACCGTCGCGGCGCTCAGGCGATGCGTGAGCGCGTGCGCGACGAAATCGTAATCGCCGAACGCATGCAGTTGCGGGTCCCAGAGATGGCTGCGGATCGCCTGCGCCCGCGCGTGCGCGCGCTGTTCCAAGTCTTCGGCTTGCGCCGCATCGCCCTTCACGCGATACGCCCGCGCCAGCGTGCGTTCGAGATCGTAGAGCAGCGCGTTCAGATCGACCGGCGCGAGCGACGTGACTTCGATCGTCGCGAGCGACTTGCCGTCCGAGAACCAGCGCGAACTGAAGTCCCAGCCGGTTTCGCCGCCTGCGCGCAGATTGCGCCACAAGTCTTCGGAATTGCGTTGCGGCATCTGCCTGGCCGTCTCCACGTCTTCACGGTACGACTCGTCGCGCGGCGTGGCACGGTCGTCCCAATAGCGGTTCAGGAGCGTGCCGTCGGACAGGCGCACGACATGCCGATACGCCTCGCCGGGCGCGACCTTGTTCTCGCCGTCCATCCAGTACGCGTATTCGCGCGCGAGTTCGGGCAGATAGCGCAGATACGCGCTGTCGCCGTCGGTTTCCGCCGCGAGCTGAACCATTTGCGCGAAGAAGGGCGGCTGCGAGCGGCTCAGATAGTAGCTGCGGTTGCCGTTCGGAATATGCCCGTATCGGTCGATGAGCGTCGCGAAGTTATCCAGCTCGTTTTTCATCAACTCACGCTGCCCGCTTTGCCGCAGTCCGAGCATGATGAAGTACGAATCCCAGTAGTAGATCTCGTCGAAGCGGTCGCCCGGCACGACGTACGCGTACGGCAGCGGCAACAGCGATGACCACGGGCTCGCGTTCGCATCCCGATTGCGGCGCAAAACGTTCCAGAGCGTGTCGATATGCTGCGTCACGCTCTCGTTCGGGTCGGACGTGTAGCCCTTGGTTTCCCGCTGCGGCAGCGTGAAGTGCGAGCCGACGAAGCGCGCGAGATCGAACGGCTGCGTCCTGTTCGCATAGTCGATCATGACCTGCTGCGGCGACACGTTCGGCGTCATGTCGGCGAAGGTCTTGCTATCGGGATAGACGTGCGCGAGTTGCACCTCGCGATACAGCTCGCCGTAAAGCTCGGACGGCGGCAGCGGCGACGAGGCGGGCGCGCTCGCCGCCACGGCTGCCGGCGCCGCCTGCGTGTTGATCGGCGTTGCCGTTTGCGCCTGCGTGGCGGTGCTGAAGGCCGCGGCGCTCGCCGCGATCAGCAATGCGCGTGTAAGAGTGTTAAGTCGTGTGTCAGGGTGTTTCGCTCGATGCATTCGATTCTCCGCGTGATGCCGGAAGCACAGGGTCCAAGGCTGAACGCTGTTGCAAGATGCATTCCGCAGAGCAATCGAATGTTTTTGTCAGGAAGTCGAATCTGACGCTTGTTGCCAACCGAGGCCGAGACTCTTTTGCAGCGACACGAAATCTTTCAGCAACTCAGCGCGCGCCGCGACCACGTCCTGTTGCGCGGCGAATTCGGTGCGCTGTGCGTCGAGCAAGTCGATGAGCGTGGAAACGCCCGCCGTGTACCGTTGACGCACGAGCGTAGCCGACCGCTCCGAGGACGCCTGCACTTCCTGAAGCCGCACGACGTGCTCGCGCTGGTTGCCATAACGTGAAAGCGCCGAATTCGCGTCCTTCAGCGCGGCGAGCACGGTTTTGCCGTAACGCGCCTCGGCTTCGTCACGCGATGCCTTCGCTGCATCGACGCTCGCCGCCGTGCGGCCGAAATCGAGCACGTTCCATTGCAGATACGGCACGCCGAGCCACGAGAAGTTCTCCTTGCGGATCAGATGCCCCGGCTCCGACGCCGAGAATCCGATATCGCCGAGCAGCGAGACCTTCGGAAAGTAATCCGCGATATGCTCGCCGATTTGCGCGTTGCTCGATGCAAGACGCCGCTCCGCCGCGCGAATGTCCGGGCGCTGCTGCAACATCGTCGCGGGATCGCCGATCGGAACCGACGCGGGCAGCGCCGGCAGCGGAGCGGGCTGCGCGAGCTCGGCATCGAGCGCGCCGGGCGCGCGGCCCGTCAGCACCGCGAGTTGATCCAGCGAATCGGTAATCTGCACTTGCAGCGGCACGAGCGTCGCGCGCGTCGCGTTGACCTGCGTGTTCAGCCGCTCGACATCCACTTCGGCCGCTGTGCCGCGTGCGCGGCGCTGCTCGGTCAACGTGAGCATCTGCTGCTGATAGTCGGCGGTGCGCTGCGCGAGCGCGAGCCGTTCTTGCTCGTCGCGCAAGTCGATATAGGCGGACGCGACCTCGGCGGCCAGCGACACTTGCGTATCGGCGAGATCGGCCTGCACGGCTTGCGCTTCGCCCGATGCCGCTTCGATCGCGCGGCGCGTGCCGCCGAAGAGGTCGATCTCCCACGATGCATCGAAGCCGACGGTGTAGAAGTCCAGCGGGCCACGGCCGCCGGAGCCTTCCGATTCCCCGAGAATCGCCGTGTCAGGCGAGCGCATGCGCAACGCCGCCGCGGACGCCGAAGCCTTCGGCAACGCGTTCGCGCGTTCCCCGCGCAATTGCGAGCGCGCCTGGCGCAAGCGTGCCTGCGCCATCTTCACGTCGAGATTGCCGTCGAGCGCGGCGTCGATCAGCGCGTCGAGTTGCGGATCGTTCAGCGAGCGCCACCATGCGGCCGGCGCGCGCGTGGCGAGCACGCCCTGCGACGGCGCGCGCACGAACGTGCCGCTTTGCGCCGATTGCGCGGCGACCTCGGGCGCGCCGTGATAGTCGGGTCCGACGGTGCATGCCGCGAGTGCGAGCGCCGCGAGCGGCAGCAGGCGCGTGAAACCAGAATGAGAACGGGACATCGTGTGGGGATTCATTGCTTCAGTGTCCGGCGGACGGCGCTTCGCCGGGTTTGAACGACGGCGTTTTCAGCAACATCGCAAGCGGCAGGCAGGCGAGCAGCGCGATGGCGAGCACGTAAAACGTTTCGGAGTACGTCATGACGACGGCTTGCTGGCCGATCTGCATCGAGAGTTGCCCAAGCGCCTGCAACTTTGCGTGCGCCATGTCGCCGGTCTGCGCGAAGAAACTCGCGGCGCTGCCGGCCATGCGCTCCTGGCCGATGACCGAATTCGCCGTCACCGATTCGCGGATGGCCGCGCTATGAAAGTCGTTGCGCCGGTCGATCACCGTGCCGAGAATCGCGAGCCCGACCGAGCCGCCGAGATTGCGCGCCATGTTGTAGAGCCCGGCCGCATCGCCCGATTCTTCGCGCGACACCGCGGCCATCGACGCCTGATTCAGCGGCATCATCGCGAGCATCTGGCCGATGCCGCGCAGAATCTGCGACCAGAAGAAGTCGTGGCCGACACTCTGCGCGGTCAGCGAAATGTCCAGCAGGCAGCTTCCCGCGAAGCAGAGGAGGCCCGCGATCACGAGCGCGCGCGAGTCCACCTTGCCGAGCAGGCGCGGCAGCACGGGCATGATGAGAAACGCGGGCACGCCGGAAATCAGCATGATGGAGCCGGATTGCAGCGCGTTATAGCCCGCGACGATGCTCAGGAACTGCGGCAGCAGAAACGACACGCAATAGAGTCCTGCGCCAACGGCGAAGACGATGAGAATGACGCTCGCGTAGCGCGGATTGCGCAAGAGCGAGAGCCGCACGATCGGGCGCTTCGCCACCACTTGCGACACCGCGATCAACACCATGCCGAACGCGGCCACGCACGAGAGCAGCACGATCTCGCTCGATTCGAACCACTGATTGCGCTGGCCTTCTTCGAGCACGACCGTGAGCGAACTGAGCCCGATAGCGAGACCTGCAATGCCGATCCAGTCGGCCTTGAAGAACGCGTCCCACTGGGACTTCTCGGACGGCAGACCGGAAAGCAGGAGCGCCACCAGCGCGACGCCCACCGGCAAGTTGAGAAAGAAGCACCACGACCACGAGATGTTTTCCGCGAGCCAGCCGCCGACCACCGGCCCCATGAGCGGCCCGAGCAGCACGATCAGGCCGAAGATGGTCATGCCTACCGGCATCTGCTCGCGTGGCAGCCGTGTGCGGATGATGGTCTGCGCCGTGGGAATCATCGCGCCGCCGGTGAAGCCCTGGCCGATGCGGCCGGCCACCATCATCGGCAGCGAATGCGAAAGGCCGCACATGGCGGAGAAGAGCGTGAACAGCACCGCGTTGCCAAGCAGGAAATTGCGCAAGCCGAAGACGCGCGTGAGCCAGGCGGCGAGCGGGATCATCACGATTTCCGACATCAGATAGCCGGTGGAGGTCCACGTGCCTTCGGTGCCGGTCGCGCCGATTTCGCCCTGGATTTGCGGCAGCGCCGAGTTCGTGATGGAGATGTCGAGCGTGGCCATCAGCGCGCCGAGCGCGCCGGCGGTCACGGCGATCCAGTCCGTCGCGGTGGCGCGTGCCGGCGCGTTCGCGCTTGCCTCAGTCATGGCGATTCTCGGCTGCGATGCGCTTGCTGTCATCGGTGGCCGACTTCGTCTCCACGTCGACGGTCACGGAGAGCCCCGGCAGCAGGACCTGACGCGTTTGCGGCCCGGTGTCGATGCGAATGCGCACCGGCACGCGCTGCACGATCTTCGTGAAGTTGCCGGTGGCGTTTTCCGGCGGCAACAGCGCGAACTGCGCGCCGGTGCCGGGCGAGAAGCTCTCGACGACGCCGTGCAGGTCGGTGCCCTTCAGCGCATCGACATGCAGCGTCGCCGGCTGGCCGACGCGCATGCGGCCCACCTGCGTTTCCTTGAAGTTCGCTTCGAGATACACGCTCTGCACCGGCACCACCGTCATCAGACGCGTGCCCGGCTGCACGTATTGGCCGACGCGCGCGGTGCGGTCGCCGACGCGCCCGGCGAGCGGGCTATACAGCGTGGTGTCGTTGAGATCGAGCTTCGACTGGTTCATCTGCGCCTGTGCGGCTTCCATCTGCGCGCGGGCCTGCACGATCTGCGCGTCTGTCGCGCCGATTTGCGTGGCCGCCGAGCGCGCCGCAGCCAGATTCGCGGCGAGCGTGGCGCGGGCCTGATCGCGCGTGCTCACCAGGCTCGCGAGCCGCTCCTCGGTTTCCGCCCCGGTGGCGACGAGCGGCCGATAACGGCGCACGTCGTCTTCCGCGTGCGCGAGGCTCACGCGCGATACCTCGGCTTGCGCTTTGGCCTGGTCGGCATTGGCGTGCTGCTGCCTGAGCTCCGCCTCGGCACGCTGGATGTCGGCGGCGCGCGCATCGAGCGTGGCCTTGGCCTGATCGAGCGACGCCTGATACTGGCGCGTATCGAGCCGCGCGAGCGGTGCGCCCGCCGCCACCGCCTGATTGTCGGCGACGAGCACTTCGGTCACGTAACCGGCTACCTTCGGCGCGATGGTCACGCTGTCTGCCTGAAGATACGCGTCGTCCGTGCTCTCGATGAAGCGGCCGACCGTCCACCAGCGCAGCCCCCAGATCAGGCCTGCGACAATGGCGATGATGCCGACGGTGAGCAACAGCACGCGTCGCCGCGACGATTTGCGTTGGGTCGACTCGTTCGATTCGCCGCCCTGTGCAGGCGCTGTAACTGCCATGATTTCTCCAACCTCGATATGACTGCGCTGCAAGCGCAGCCGTGATGTATCTGCATCCGATGGGGCGGCCGCGACACTTGACCGGCACGCTCGCCAAACTAGACGGCATCGTCTAGTATGCACGATTGTAGACGCATGCGTCTAGTTTCGTTCGACGAATTGGAGACCCGATGACGAAGCCACACGATCACGACCCGCATGCACCTGAACGCGCCGGCAGCGCCCGTTCGCCATTGCAGGCGCGCGGGCGCGCGCGCATCGAATCGGTGCTCGACGCGACGGCCGATCTGATTGTGGAAAAAGGTCTCGCCGGCGTGACCATGCATGGCGTGGCACGCAGCGCGCAGACGCCGATCGGCTCGATGTATCACTTCTTCCCGGACCGAGAGAGTCTGTTGAGCGCGCTCTGGGACCGTCACAAGGCAGCGATGGGCGAGATCGACGGCGCGCTTGGCCAGATCGATGCCGAGACGTGGCGCGCGTTGTCGTCGGAGGCGGTGATCGACCGCATCATGACCCCTTACATCACGTATCTGGAGCAGCACCCGGACTGCCTCATCCTGATGTCCGCCATGCCGCACGACGACAAGACCAAGCGCGAGTCCGGCACGCTCCGGAAGGTGATCGACGTGCGCATGGCGAGCGTAAAGCCCGCCGAGCGCGCGCTTTACGTCGACATGTTGCGCGCGCTCGCGAGCGGCGCGCTCGCCATCAAGCTGCGTCCCGCGATGGGCGATGTGCAACTCGCGAAGCGTTATCTGCGCGAGGTCAAGCGGGCGCTGGCGGCCTATCTGGCCGTGGTGGAAGCGTCGGTGTCGGGCTGACTTTCTTCCGATTACAGCGCGCTTTCTACGAGCTTTGCGCCGGCAGCGCGCTCTTCTTCGTTCAGGGTTTACGACGAAGAGACAACGTTCGTTCTATTCACTAAGGCATCCTATCTTGTTAGGCAGCGATCGGTTTAGTGCTTCACTCGTGTCGTTAAATCGTGAATACGTCGGGAGAATCGCCATGCGCATGATCGCGTCTTACTCGTTGGCCGCCGCAATGTCCGTTGCACTCGTGTCGCCGCTCGCTCACGCGTACGGCTACGACGACTATCCGCAGGGACGCTGCATGCTTCCCCAAGGAACCGTCTCGCTGGTAGAAAATCAACTGGCGAAAGTCGTCAATCTGAGCGACGGCAACGGCGGTATCTTCAAGCCCAACCGGATGTGGGCCGCGGTCGTGGATCGCGAAGGACACTTGTGCTCGGTCATCAAGACGGGCGACGCGTGGCCCGGCAGCCGGGCCATCGCCATTGCGAAGGCCTACACCGCGAACGGCTTCTCCAACGATGCGCTCGCGCTTTCCACTGCGAATCTTTACGCGGCCACGCAGCCGGGCGGCTCGCTGTACGGTCTGAACAACTCGAATCCGTTCGATGCGCGCTTTCTGGAACAGGGCAGCGGCATCGGGCGCACCCTCGGCGGCGTGATCACCTTCGGCGGCGGCGTGGCGCTTTATGCGGGCGGAAAGGTGATCGGCGGTCTGGGTGTGAGCGGCGACAGCGCCTGCGCGGATCATGCGATTGCATACCGCATGCGCAAGCTCGCGGGGCTCGGCAACGTGCCGCGCGGGCAGGGCCCGAACAACACCGACAACATCATCTATTCGACGGGCGCCTCGCCGATGGGATTCGAACATCCCCACTGCTTTCCGACCGATCTGAGCCCCGCAGCCATCGAGTCGGCGCGCTGAAGCGACACCGCCTGTCAGGGCGGTGCGCGAACTCCGGGCGGGCGCCGGTAAAATACGAGTCTTGCCCGCCAACTGGCCGCGTCGCGCGTGACCCGCGCGGCGCGGCATCGTCAACGGGCATTCGCCCCACGAAGGCAAGCATTTCGTCCCACACGCGGCCCGCGACCCATGCCGCGCGCTTTGCCATCCGACGCCAGCAGACCGTATCGCCGTGACGCCTTCGGGCATCACGCGCCGGCTACTGCGCTCGACGTTCGCTCAGAACACACACGCCACGACATTCGAGGACCGCATCACATGCTTGCCCGCATTACCCGTCTTTTTCCGCTTTGGGCCGTACTTGCTTCGGTTGCCGCGTACTTCTCGCCGTCATCGGTCACCGGCATTGCGCCGCACGTGACGACGCTGCTCACCATCATCATGCTGTCGATGGGCGTGACGCTTTCCATCGACGATTTCCGGCGCGTCTTCACGCGTCCCGCGCCGGTCGTCGCCGGCATCGTCCTGCACTATCTCGTGATGCCGCTCGCCGCCTGGGTCATCGCCAAGGCGCTGCGCATGCCGCCCGATCTCACCGCGGGCATGGTGCTCGTCGGCAGCGTCGCGAGCGGCACGGCGTCGAACGTGATGATCTATTTGGCGCGCGGCGACGTCGCGCTTTCGGTGACGATCAGCGCGCTGTCCACGCTCGTCGGCGTGTTCGCGACGCCGCTGCTCACGCGCCTTTATGTCGATGCGTCCATCGCCGTGGATGTCCACGGCATGCTCATGAGCATTCTGCAGATCGTCGCGCTGCCGATCATCGTCGGGCTGATCGTGAATCATCTCTTCGGCAAGCTGGTGCGCAAGATCGAGCCGGTGCTGCCGCTCGTGTCGATGGTGTCCATCCTGCTGATCATCGCGGCGGTCGTCGGCGGAACGCAGAAGAGCATTGCGTCGGTCGGCGTCGTCGTGGCGCTGGGCGTGGTGCTGCACAACGGCATCGGATTGCTCGGCGGCTACTGGGGCGGGCGTCTGCTCGGTTTCGACGAAGCCGTCTGCCGCACGCTGGCGATCGAAGTCGGCATGCAGAACTCGGGTCTCGCCGCGACGCTCGGCAAGCTCTATTTCACGCCGATTGCCGCGCTGCCCGGCGCGCTCTTTTCCGTGTGGCACAACCTGTCGGGCTCCATGCTCGCCGGCCACTGGGCGGGGCGTCCGGCGAAAGGATCGACCCGCGAGGCCGACGCGCAACGCGTCGCCGCGAACCGCAGCGGCGCATAGCCGATGAGGCGCGTTCGGCGGCATCGCGCGATGACAGGCAGAATACGCGCTGACGCCGCTTCGAAGCCTCATTCCATCTGAACCGGCGGATGCCTCGTCACGGCATCCGCTCTTTCGTTGCTTTCATGAACCCTGCTCATCCGGACGGCACATTCGTCGCCGCGCGCCCGGCGAACTCGCCGCGCTTTCTGCTGTTCCTCGTGTGTCTGTTCGCATCGGCAGGGCAACTTGCCATCGACATTTACGTGCCCGCGCTGCCCGCGATGGCGCGCTATTTCGCGACCTCGCCGCAAGCGATCCAGTCGAGCGTCTCGGGCTACATGGCGGCCTACGCGCTCGGCCAACTGACGCTCGGGCCCGTGGCGGACGCGTACGGCCGCAAGCGCGTGCTCGCGTTCGGGCTCGTCGTCTTCACGCTCGGCTGCCTGCTGTCGCTCGCCGCGACGAACCTCGAAACGTTTCTCATCGCGCGCTGCCTGCAAGGCTTCGGCATTGCGGCGACGAACCTGCTCGCCAAGGCCATCATCACCGATTCGTTCTCGGGCCATGCGTTGATGCACGCGTTCACGTACATGTCGATCGCGTGGGGGCTCGCGCCGATTGTCGCGCCCGTGATAGGCGCGCATCTGCAAACCTTGTTCGGCTGGAAGGCGTGCCTCGTCTTCCTGCTCATCTATTCGATTGTGATGTGGGCGCTCGTGTGGCGTTATCGCGAGACTTTGCGGCGGCCGGTGCGGCTCGAGCCGCGCACGCTGATGGCGAACGCGGGCAAGGTGCTCGCGAGTCCGGTGTTTCAGAACTGCTTTCTCGCGCAGGGCCTGTGCTACAGCATTCTGCTCGTGTTCAATATCGTCGGACCGTTCATGGTCCAGAACACGCTGCACAAGCCGCCGACGTACTTCGGTTATCTCGCGCTCGGCATCGGCATGATGTACTTCTTCGGCGGTCTGTCGAACCGCGTGCATGGTCCGCGTCTGCCGAGCGCCGAAGCGCGCTTGCGCATCGGCTCATGGACGATGGCGGCTGCGTCTGCCGTCATGCTGCTTCTCGCGTTGACCGTCGGCCTTCGCGTATGGACGCTCGCTCTGCCCGTGCTCGTGATGGGCTTTTGCGCCGGCGCGATGTATCCGACGCTCATGGCGAAAGGCAATTCGCTGTTCCCGCACATCGCGGGGCTCACGAGCGCGATTCTGGGTTGCGCGCTCCTGCTGGTGTCGTCGGCCATGATGGGACTCGCGGGCTTCGTCTCGGTGCAGGTGTTGACGCCGCTCGCCGCGTTTTTCGTACTGGTCGGGATCACCGTCGTATGGATGGTGGGCAAGCTGCTGCGGCATCTGGAAGCGCAGGGGAACGCTTAGTTTCGCGCGACTATCGCCGCGCATCGCGGCATCAGAAGTGATATGAAACAGACGCCATGCCGTTGAGATCGAGACGGCGCTCGGTGATCGGACTGCCGCCGGCATACTTTTCGAGCCGTCCGATTTCCGCCGTCACATCGGCGGACCAGTGGGCGTTCATCGTGTACGTGGCGTTCAGGCCGAGGTGGATATCGCGCAAGCCGGAACCCGTCGCGTACTGAGGCAAGCCCGACGCGGCGCTTTCCTGCGCGCTGACGCCGAAAAAGGTCCTCGTATAAGCTGCGTTCGCCCACGTCAGACCCGGCCCGACGGAGAGCAAGAGCTTGCCTAACGGAGCCGAGACGAAGAGGTCCGTCATCGCGGTGAGACCTTGCCCCGTTCCGGCGATGTCCTGATAGACCGAAGCCGCGCCGGTGAACGCCCACCACGTGTAGTCAGCAAAAAGCCGCAGCTTGGGGCCGTAGTGAACATCAGGCAAGCCCTTCAAACGGGAGTTGTCGGAAGCGGAGCGCGATTGGAAATCGAAACTCAGCGATGCACCGACGTGATAGTTCTCGCCCTTCAACGCATTCACGCCGAGCACGTCCGGGCCTTGCGAGAAGATCCGCTCCTTCCACGATATGTCCTGGACCGGGAACGGCAGCACCTGCAATCTGGACGAGCCGGGATACTTCGGAAAGACGTAGAGGCCGGGCCCGATCGACACCTTCCAGTCACTGGCGGGCGGCGGCTCGTCAGCGTGCGCCGCGTACGCAGTACCTGTTAGCATGAGGGCGAGTGCCGCCGCGAGCGCGCACGTGCGATTCATGCTTTCCTCGCAACGGTCGCCAGTTGCCGCAAACGGCGCGCGAGTGCGCGCGACACGACCGGCGTCGGCGCATTGTTCGATTCCGACGCTGCCGCGCTTTCGCGCAAAAAGAGCGCGCATTCACGCGCGACGACTTCGCGCTCGTTATCCGACGTAATCATGTGATATGAATCGTCGAGCCAGATCGTGCGGAGGAACGACGCCCCGACGTTCTTGCCGACGAAGCGGGCGTTATGCGGGCTCGACGTCTCGTCGTCGATGGCGTGAATGATGAGGCAGTCCGTCGTGATGCCCTTGAGCTCCCTGCGTACGGCGTGAGCGAGGCGGCTTGCTTCGTGCAGCGCCGGCATGGCGATGGACGCGGGACCGACTTCGCTGATTTCGTTCTTCTGCATCGCGCGCGCGATCTTCGAGCGCAACGCCTCGTTGCGCAAGCCGTACGGCTCCTCTTCGCGATAGCGGTAGCGCGAGCGCAACGGCGTGTAGTAGAGGTAGTCGAGCAGGAAGCGGTACCACGGTATCGCCCAGCCGTCATAGTCGAGCGTGACCGACAGCAGCAACAAGGCGCGCGCGTCCGGGCGTCGTTGCGCGACGGCGGCTGCGAGCGTCGCGCCCATCGAAAGCCCGCATACGGAGACGTGGCGATAGCGGGCGGCGAGCGCGTCGAATTCCTTGACGGCCGCATCGATCCATCCTTCCATCGTTTCGTGTCCGGTGCCCGCGCTGTATCCGCGCAATTCCGGCGTATGCGTGGCGAAACCTTCGTCGGCAAGAAAGCGCGCGAGGAAACGCAGTTCGAGCGGCGAACTGGAAAGGCCGTGCAGAAGCAGGACGGCGTGATCGTGGCTGTGTGCCGACGAAAACTCGGGCGCGTTCATAGTCAGTCTTCTGCTCGCAGGATCAGGAAGTCGCCCGACGGCGTGACGAAGCGCTCACACACGCACTCGACGGGTTGCCAGTCGTCGCGGCCGCCGGACCGGAAACGGATTCGGTGATGCCCCGGCGTCAGGCGAACGCTTACCCGGGCAAGATCTTCTTCGTGCGCCTCGGCATGCTTCGTACCGTACGCGATGCCTGAGCCGAACGATGTGTCGTCGAAGACGCCGTTGCGCGCGGCAGTCGCCGCCGCCACGACACTGCCGGGCGACACGCCGTTCGCCAGGTCGAGCGCCTTGATGACGATGAGCGAGCGATTGTATTGCGCGATGTGATGGAGCATGCGATGCATTTCGTCCGTGGCGCGACGCGCGATGAGCCGCTCGTTGTCATGACGCAGCAGCATTTCATATCGCGACTGCGCGACCGCCGCGAGCAACTCGGCGCGATACTGCGCGCGTCGCAAGCGCTCGATCAGCGTGATGACGACGATCGTGATGAGCGGATAGGAGATGAGCAGCCGGAAGTCGGATGCGTCGATAACGTCGATGCGTCCGTACGGGGGGACGAACAGATAGTCGGCGATCACTAGTCCCGCCAACATCACGAACGAGGCGGGCGCGAGGCCGCAATAGTACTGGACGAGCGCCGCAGCGATGAGGAAAGCCGCGCCGGGCATGACGGGGCCGAGCAACGGGTGCAGCATCGTTCTGATGATGCCGGCGGCAAAAAGTGCTGCTCCGGCGATGAGCCACCTCTTTGCTCCGCGCGGCGCCCACCGTTTGGAGTTTTTGATTTGCATGCGTTCGACGCGAGATTTGAGTTCTTAGCCTGACCCGGTCGATAGAGCGGGACGCTTTCCGCGCAGACAGGTCGAGAGCGGTGCGTATTATCGTGCGATTAGATGTTTCTTGTGATCGCCGAATTCCCAGAACTGGCGGCCGATCTCACCGCTAATCGTCGATTAGGAAGATGCCGATGCAAAGGCATGAAGGCGCCGCCCCGTCGGCGCGCCTCCGGCGGTCAAGCCATCGCGTCCTCGGTCATCGCTATGGCGTGACGCTTCGCCACAACAGAAAGCTGAAGCGGCCAGTCTGCGACGTCTCCTGCATCATGCAGATCTTCGAGGTCGTGAAGTAGCGCTAACGTTTCCGCGCGATAGACGTCGACACCGGACATCGCCAGCGCGCGCAGTAGCGGACCGTCTTGCCCCGGCTTGTAATAGCTGATGCCGAGGCCTTCCAGCGGATGGCCATAGTGCGCGTCATCGATCAGGATGCCGATCGCGCATCGGCGGCCGTCTTGCCCGCGCAGACGACAGGTTCCGTCGTCATCCACGGATAAGGCTTGCTGCGCAAGCAGATGCGACCGCACTTTTGCGAAGATTTCCGTCAGGTCTTTCATGATGCGTTGCCTTGATTCACTAGGCCGCGCGCTGCAACCGCTCGGCCGACAGGCCGAATTGGCGCGCGATGGAGCGCAAGCGGTCCTCCCACTCCCAGATGCCGAAAACGTCGTGTACGTTCTGCAGGCAGCTCAGCAGTTCGACGGTTTCTTGCGAGAACACGTTGATCCTTGCCCGCAGCAGCGCCTTTCTGAGCGCGGCGACGCCGACATCCATGTACGCCGGAACCCGCGTCGGGTCGGCGAGGATGAAGCGAACGGGCACGCCTTCCATGGCAGTGCGATAGTCACCGGGCCGCACCAGCGCGCCAACGGGGCAGCCGCCGCACCGTCCCCGGTAAGCACCGCCTCCGCGCGGCAGCAGCGAAGCCGACCCCTGCGTGAGAAGGTGCTCGATGCTTCGTTCAAAGATTTCCTGATGCGAGAGAAACGACTGGGACATGCTCTGCTCCGACGAAAGGGTGTGACTGAGTATCGTCGTAAGGAACAGCTCCGCGCATTGATGAAAACCCTGTTTTACCGATGATTGCGCACGTGACCGGCACGATTTACTTGTTAGCCCCTCGCGGGCTCGCGAAACGGACAACTCCTGACTTAACTAAGCAGATAGGCAGCCGATAAGAGTGTTCGGAGATAGGCCGTTTTCCATAAGTGGTCATCGGCAGTCGGGCGAGTCACGTGCGTATTCGATACGCCAGTCGCATTGAGGGCATCGCATCGCGCACCACTACAAAAGATCTGGCGTTCGGCAAGTGGCAATGAAAAAAGACGTGCGGCGGTTCGTGCGGGGCCTTCGAGGCTCCAAAAGAGGCCGGCTCTTCGGAGCGGCCATCTTTCTGTTTGCAGTGGCATCGTTCGCTGCGCTGACGTGCTATTTCGCAGCGAGATCGCGGTCGCAACAGGAGGACGCGCTGCGACAAGCGCTCACGGTCAGTTCGCAACTGGAATTGATCGCCAATCTGCATATCGACGCGAACGCGGACTTTCTTACCGGCGTCGGCAGCGCGCGGTTTCGATCGCTCGCCTGGCCGGTGTCGCGTGCCGTCGAAGCCATGCGCTCATACGACCTGCTTCAGCGCTTCCTGAGCGACGACGAGGCATCGCTCTATCAACTATCCACGCTGCGAAGCGACACCAGCCTTTGGGCATCGCAACTCGACTTGGCCGCAACGAGCGCGCGCGGCCCTGGCGCAAGCCGAAGCGTCGATTCGACGCAACTGGAAAAGGCCAACAAGACGCTTCAGTCGATCATGCATGGGCTCTCCGAACTGCAACTCGCGCAGAGGTCGAAGCTCGCAACGATGCAGCTTACGGCGGAAGCGCAACTGGTTCGGCAGAAGGTCACGTTTGCCGTCGCGCTCGCCACGGGTTTGATCTTGCTCGCTTACGCGCTGGTGATCGCGCACCGCGCGTCGCTCGCCAGCAGCGCGGCCCGGATCGTTGCGCGCGAAGCACATGACCGCTTTATCGAATACTTCGCCCAGCATCCGCTGGCAATGCTCATCTTCGACATTCACACGGGGCGCGTGCTCACCGCCAACGCAGCGGCGCAGCGTCAGTACGGAGGCAGTCTCAGCGAGCTGATGCAAATCACCGCCGACGACCTGCGTCCGCCGGAGGATAGACAGCAATTCCGACAAGACCTGGAGATGTATATCGCGGCAAGCGCCCCGGCAGGGTCGGGCGGCGTACGCAGGCATACGCGCCTCGACGGTCACATCATTCATGTCGATGTCTCCTACCATCTTCTGAACTATGCCGGCCATGAAGCGTGTTTCGTGACGGCAGCCGACGTCAGCGCGCACGAACTGGCAAGACAGGAGTTGCGAATCCGTAGTCGGGCGCTCGACGCGTCGGACAATGCCGTCGTCCTTCTGCAAACCACGGCCGAAGACGCTCCGCAGGTGATCTACGCGAACCCTGCGTTTCAACGGCTCACGGGGCTGCCTGTTGCGGACGTTCTCGGCAAAGAAGCGGCCGACATCCTTCCCGGAAGAATGAATGACGCTGCTTCGCTCGATGGCACGTCATCGACCGCAGATCGCCTGAAAGCGGCCAGGGTCGTCGAGGGCCGTCGTCGAGACGGATCGCGTTTCTGGGCGCAGCGTCAGATCTCGCCCGTACTCGACGAGCATGGCAGAACGACGCACACGGTCGCAGTGTTCAGCGATATCACGGACCGGATCAGGGATCAGGAGCAATTGCAGTTGCAGGCAAGCCTCGATCCATTGACCGGTTTGCTCAACCGATCGGCGTTATATGCACGGTTGTCAGACCTGCTCTGCACGGCCTCGACATCTGCCGGCCAAATCGCGATCCTCTTTATCGACCTCGATAACTTCAAGGAGATCAACGATTCTCTTGGCCATGTATGCGGCGACGAGGTCATCAAGGAGGTCGCGCGGCGACTATCGCGCAGCGTCGGCGAGTACGACGTCGTGGCGCGTTTCGCCGGCGACGAGTTCGTCGCGCTGGTTGTCGGGCGCTCGGGCGTCGAAGAACTGATCGGCAGGGCGAAGGCGTTGCATGCGTCGGTGAATGCGAATCTGCGCGTGGGCGGTGAGTTCGTCGCTTCGAATGCGAGCGCCGGAGTAGCGATATTTCCCGATCATGCGATCGACGCGAGCACGCTGATTCGCTACGCCGATGCGGCGATGTATCACGCGAAGCGTTCCCGGCAGAGCGCGCTCGTGGTCTACGACGAGTCGATTGCGACTGCCGACGCCGAGCGTGTCGAGCTTGCGAAGCATCTCAGCCGTGCCGCTCAGACCGACGCGCTGCGACTGGTTTTTCAACCACGTGTCGCGTTGGGGAGTGGCCGACCGGTCGCGTTCGAAGCGCTGTTGCGGTGGTTCGATGGTGAGCACGGACTCATCAGCCCTGCTGTCTTCATACCGCTCGCCGAGGAGAAAGGGCTGATCGTGCCGATCGGCGAGTGGGTGTTCGAACAGGCATGCCTTCAGGCAAAAGACTGGGCGCGAGACTATCCGGACATCGTCGTTTCGATCAATGTGTCCGCCATGCAGTTTCTGCATTCCGACTTCGCAAGCACCGTAGAAAGGACGCTTGCGAGAATCGGCGTCAGTCCGCGCAACATCGAACTCGAAGTGACCGAGAGCGTGTTAATGACGCCGGCAGCGCTTGTCGCGCTCAACGCGATCAGGCGAATGGGCGTATCGATTGCAATCGACGACTTCGGCACGGGCTTCTCGAGCCTCAACTACATTCGGGAGTTCAAGCCCGACTGCATCAAGCTCGACCTGTCGTTCGTTCAGGGCATCGGTAAGTCGACGATCGATGAGGTCATCGTCAAAGCGGTGCTGGCGATGGCCCATACGTTGGGGATGCACGTCGTTGCCGAGGGTGTCGAGACCATCGAGCAATTTGCTTTCCTCGCCGACAACGAATGCGATGAAGTACAGGGCTTTCTCACCGGACGACCGATGCCTGCGTCGCAGGCGCGCGAGGCTCTAAGCAGGTCCAGCAATGAGTCGATCGACGCAAACGAACTCCGGCTGACGAGTGCGACTGCTTAGCATTGCATGCGACCGCTACCGATAGCGGTCAGTCGCGCGGCGGGACGTTTGCCTTGTTGCCGGCGAGCGGCGCGCCATATCCGCCGTCGTTCGCATTGTTGGGCAGGCCGTTGACCATCTGGGCGCGGGGATCGGCCGGGTTGAGGTTCAACTCGCCCGCTTGCACATTGCCGTGCGAGGGATATTCGCTGCCGAGCGGCGCGTTTGGCATCAGCTTCGGGTTGTTGTGGGGCGCGCGCATATCCGTCTCCGCGCTCGGATGCGACTGCGCAAAAGCGAACGGCGTTGCAACGCACAATGCGGCGAAAACAAGCACTGGCTGTTTCATGACTGGCTCCCGTTGCGTAGTCCAGTATAGTGCTCCGTTGCCGGCATTCACGGATACCCCTACGGACGAGCAGACCAGCGTTTGTCGAAACCGTTCGAGTCGGTAGCGACGCTCGGACGAGCCACGCGGCGAAACCTCATACTTCAGGCATCACAGAACGTCGTGGTTTGTCGTGCGGCGCAGCAGTATCGAATGTTCTACCCTTCGGTCATCTAACCGCGCATTCACCGTCTCACATCGGCTAGCGATAGTCGAATAGTTCGACCGTGCCGAAAGAAGACTCTCAGCTCGACGAAGCGTCAGCCTGCTCGTGCGTTCTGACTCTTTTACTTTGCAATATGTCGCAGTCGTTCTATCCTAACGCATACGGTTGCCAGATCGTTTGCTCATTCGGCAATGCCCGCAACTGACATAAGGGGTGGAGACATGCGTGCTTTCGTCGTTTCGGTGCTCTTGCTGCTGCAATTGACGGCTTCGTTCGCGGGCGAGACGCCCTTGGTGTTCGACGCGCAAGGCAAGTTCGTCGGACCACTGGACGATTACGGCGGCCCCGGCGTTTATCTAACCGTCAATGGCGCGATCGCATTCGTGCCCATCGAGCGCGTGATCGTGTCGGGCGACGGCGGTCCTCAGACCGTTTATTCCGCGACGCAATTCAGATGGTCGGGTATGAACGTAGCCGACTTCACGTCGACGGACTGTAGCGGCACCCCGGTCATCACCTTGACGACAGGCGTGCGGCCGTCGACCACCATACGGCTAGGCCATGACGTCACGTTGTACGTCGCGCCTGCCACTAACTCCGCACCGATTGTGATCGGGTCCGTGCGGTCGGGTCCGACCTTTACGTGCGCCGCATCGAGCACGCCAGTCACGGAATACGGCTGGCCGACTGAGAGCACCTTCTCGCTGACCGGCGCGTATCCCGAGCCGCTCACCGTACGTATTCCGACCGGGAACACGCCCGCGCGGTGACGTTAGCCGAGGGACTTCGTAAGCGCGTCCCACTGAACCATGACTATGGGCTTGAGGTGCATGCCATGCGCAGAATGATTCTGTTGACGCTGCTGTGCTCGGGCGCTATGACGTCGTATGCCGATGAAGTCGAACACCACCATCATCATCGGCACGTACTCCGTGTCTTCGATGCAAACGGGAAGGAAGTCGGCCCATTGAAGTACGCAGGAGGCAGCGCAGGTGTCTTCCAGTCGGTGAACGGGGCGCCGGTCTTCGTGCCGATCATGCGGCGGCAAGTCTCCGGCACCGGCAACAAGATCGTCTATTCGGCGACCGAGTTCACATGGGGATGGTATTTCATGAACCAGTTCTATTCGAGCGATTGCAGCGGCGCGCCGCTCATCCCCAGCACGACTGCATCGCGGCCCGCATTCACAGTGAGGAAAGGCTCCGACGTCACGGTGTATGTCGCGCCGGAAACGAACTCGCAATTCCTGACCGTCTCGTCTTACACCTTGGGCACCAACGGACAATGCCAGCGCTATAACCCGCCGCTCACGGCGGCGGGCTGGCCGGTCGACTCCAGTTGCGTGATTACACAGGAACATCCCGAGCCGTTGACCATTCACTACTAATGCACTCGTGACACGGTCGGCGCGGACGAGAAGTCGCGCGTTTCGCGACGACAAGGGACCGCTCGACATCGGCTTCCCGCGGTCAGTACAAGGCCATTACTGGTGAAGGTCCGGTTCTCGAACAACCGGCTGTTCCCCGTCCCCTTGCGTCCTTTTTGTCTGGCCATCGGTTTTATTTATCGCGCCGCGTGATCCGTAGCGTCGAAACCCCGCCCGCAAGCCCGCGCCGGCCGGTCGTCCATCATCTTCGCTGCGTCCCATCTCTCCCCGACTCATGGTTTACGCGCAGTACCGCGCGTGCCGTCCGGCCCGTATCGTCGGCTCACGTTCTCGCAACACACCGGGCCGCGTGCATTCCACGAGCGCCTGACTGCCCGGCACCTCACGGAGCACCTTCGACATGGCCCGCATCATCGGTGGCATTGCCGCCTCGCACACGCCCACCATCGGCTTCGCATTCGACAAGAACAAGCGCGACGACCCGGTCTGGGCGCCGATCTTCGAAAACTTCGCGCCGCTCGCGAAGTGGCTGGAAGAGAAGCGCCCCGATGTGATCCTGACCATCTATAACGATCACGTCACGTCTTTCTTCTTCGATCATTATTCGGCGTTCGCATTGGGCGTAGGTCCTGAATGGCGCGTCGCGGACGAGGGCGGCGGCGCGCGCGATCTTCCGCCGATCAAGGGACATCCTGCGCTTGCCGCGCACATCGGCAGCTCGCTGATGACCGACGAGTTCGACATGTCCTTCTTCCAGAACAAGGCGCTCGATCACGGCTGCTTCTCTCCCCTTTCGATGCTGTGCCCGCACAAGCCCGAGTGGCCCGTGAAGATCGTCCCGCTGCAAATGGGCGTGCTGCAATTGCCGATACCGAGCGCGCGACGCTTCTACAAGCTCGGACAGGCGCTGCGCCGCGCCATCGAGAGCTATCCGGAGGACATCAAGGTCGCCATTCTCGCGACGGGCGGTCTTTCGCATCAGGTGCATGGCGAGCGCGCGGGCTTCAACAACACCGAGTGGGACCAGCGTTTCCTCGATCTCTTCGAACGTGATCCCGAACAACTCGCCGAGATGACGATTGCCGAGTACGCGGAACTGGGCGGCTACGAGGGCGCGGAAGTCATCATGTGGCTCACCATGCGCGGCGCGCTGTCGTCCAGCGTGGTGTGCAAGCATCGCAGCTACTACCTGCCGTCGATGGCCGGCATCGCGACTGCCATTTACGAAGGCGAGGACAGCGAGACGAAGCCCGCGATCATCGAGCGGCATCGTCAGCGCATGGCAATCGAATTGACCGATGTGGAGAAGCTGCAAGGCACGTATCCGTTCAGCATCGAAACGGCGGTGCGCGCGTATCGCATCAACGATTATCTGCATCGCATGGTCGAGCCCGCGCATCGCGAAGCCTTTCAGCAAGACCCGGAAGCGAGCTTCGAGGCCGCCGGCCTCAGCGAAGCAGAACGCGACATGATCCGCCGCCGCGACTGGCGCGCGCTGCTGCATTACGGCGTGATCTTCTTCATGCTCGAAAAGCTCGGCGCGGTAACGGGCGTGTCGAACCTGCACATCTATGCCGCGATGCGCGGCCAGACGCTCGAAGAATTCCAGAAGACGCGCAATGCGCCGGGCGCGCTGTATTCGGTCGCGGGCAAGGGCGGCGGCAAGCTCGACTGGGACAAGGCCGAGCAGGGCAAGCAATAAAACTATAGACGCACGGAGACATCACATGACTAGCGGTAGAACCATCGACATCAAGGCGTTTATCGACGAGCGGCCCATTTCCGCCTACCAGTGGCTGCTGGTGGCGCTGTGCTTTCTCGTCGTGACGGCCGACGGCATGGACGTGGCCATCATGGGCTTCGTCGCGCCGTCGATCATCGCGGACTGGCACATCTCGCGCCCCGCGTTCGGACTCGTGATGAGCGCCGCGCCCATCGGACTCGTGATCGGCGCGCTGGCCGCCGGCCCGGCGTCGGACCGCATCGGGAGAAAAGGAGTCCTGATTACCTCGGTGTTTCTGTTCGGCGTGTTCACCATCGCCACGGCGTTCACCACTACGCCGACGAGCATGGCGTTGCTGCGCGTGCTGACGGGCATCGGCCTCGGCGCCGCGATGCCCAACACCACGACGCTGCTCTCCGAGTACGCGCCGCAACGCAAGCGCGCGCTGCTCATCACCATCATGTTCACGGGCTTCAATCTCGGCTCGGCGTTGATCGGCTTCGTCGCGGGCTGGCTCATTCCGACGCACGGCTGGCGTTCGGTGCTGATCTTCGGCGGCGGCCTGCCACTCGTGCTGATTCCGCTGCAAATCTGGCTGCTGCCCGAATCGGCGCGTCTGCTCGCGGTGCGCGGCGCGACCTCGCAAAAGATCGGCAAGGTGCTGGGCCGTGTGTGCGGCGCGCGCTTCGTGGGCGATGAAACCTTCGTCTCGACCGAGCCGCCGCTGCCGACCAAGCGCCCCATCGGCGTGCTGTTCTCCCACGGCTATGGCCTTCTGACGGCGGCGCTGTGGGTGACGTACTTCATGGGCCTGCTCGTGATCTATCTGCTCACCGGCTGGCTGCCGACGCTGATGAAAGACGCCGGCCTCACGGTAACGGCCGCTGCGAACATCACGGCCATGTTCCAGATCGGCGGCACTATCGGCGCGATCATCGTCGGCTGGATCATGGACCGCGTGCGCCCCGCGCCGGTCATCAGCGCGGCGTATCTGGGCGGCGCGGTGTGCGTGCTCGGGCTCGCGTGGATCGGCGCGCTGTCGTCGTCGCTCGCCGTTCTCGTGTTTGCCGCCGGCTTTTGCATGAGCGGCGCGCAAACGGGCCTCAACGCCTTCGCGCCGGGCCGCTATCCGACGGTCGCGCGCGCCACCGGCGTGAGCTGGATGCTCGGCATGGGCCGCTTCGGCAGCATCTTCGGTTCCGCGTTCGGCGGCGCCTTGCTCGGCCTCGGCTGGCAGTTCGGCGCCATCCTCGCGATGCTCGCCATTCCCGCGACGCTCGCCGCCATCGCCATTCTCGTCGCGCAGCGCAGCCGCACGGTCGACGCCGCGCCGCAGACGACAGCCGCACATTAGTCCTGGAGTTGAAGTCACGATGATCATCGACATACACGGCCATTACACGACCGCGCCGAAGGCGCTGGAGGCATGGCGCAACCGGCAGATCGCCGGCATCAAGAATCCGTCGGAGATGCCGCGCCCGTCGGAGTTGCATATCAGCGACGACGAACTGCGCGAATCCATCGAAAGCAATCAGTTGCGGCTGATGCGCGAGCGCGGGCTCGATCTCACCATCTTCAGTCCGCGCGCGAGCTTCATGGCGCACCATATCGGCGACTTCGAAGTGTCGAGCACGTGGGCCGCCATCTGCAATGAACTGTGCTATCGCGTGAGCCAGCTCTTTCCGGACAGTTTCATTCCGGCGGCGATGCTCCCGCAAAGCCCCGGTGTCGATGTCGCGACGTGCATTCCCGAACTCGTCAAGTGCGTGGAGCAGTATGGCAACGTGGCGATCAATCTGAACCCGGACCCGTCCGGCGGTCACTGGACGAGCCCGCCGCTTTCCGACCGTTATTGGTACCCGATCTACGAGAAGATGGTCGAGTACGACATCCCCGCGATGATTCATGTCAGCACGAGTTGCAACGCGTGCTTTCACACGACGGGCGCGCACTATCTGAACGCGGACACGACCGCGTTCATGCAGTGCCTCACGTCCGACCTGTTCCGCGATTTTCCGACGCTGCGCTTTGTGATCCCGCACGGCGGCGGCGCGGTGCCTTATCACTGGGGACGCTTCCGCGGGCTCGCGCAGGAACTGAAGAAGCCCTTGCTGAAGGATCATTTGTTGAACAACGTGTTCTTCGACACATGCGTTTATCACCAGCCGGGCATCGATCTGCTTACGCGCGTGATACCCGTCGACAACATTCTCTTCGCCAGTGAAATGATCGGCGCGGTGCGTGGCATCGATCCGGAAACCGGACACTATTTCGACGATACGAAACGCTATATTGAAGCGGCGTCGATGCAGCCGGAAGCGCGCTACAAGATCTACGAAGGCAACGCGCGCCGCGTGTATCCGCGCCTCGATGCGGCGCTCAAGGCAAAGGGACAATGAACATGTATGAACTCGGAGTGGTGTATCGAAACATCGATCGCGCCGATGGCGACGCAGCGGCGAAGCTCGGCGCGCTCGGCTCGGCCACGGTTCACGAAGCAATGGGCCGCGTCGGCCTGATGAAGCCGTATATGCGCCCGATATACCTCGGCGCGCAAGCGAGCGGCACGGCCGTGACGGTGCTCTTGCAACCGGGCGACAATTGGATGCTGCATGTCGCAGCCGAACAGATACAGCCGGGCGATATCGTCGTGGCCGCGTGCACGACCGACAATACCGATGGCTTCTTCGGCGATCTGCTCGCGACGAGCTTCAAGGCGCGTGGCGCGCGGGCGCTCATCATCGACGGGGGCGTACGCGACGTGCGCGTGCTGACCGAGATGGGCTTTCCCGTCTGGAGCAAGGCCATTTCGGCGAAGGGCACCGTCAAGGCGACGCTCGGCTCCGTCAACATTCCGGTCGTGTGCGCGGGCGCGTGGGTCACGCCGGGCGATGTGATCGTCGCGGACGATGACGGCGTGGTCGTGGTGCCGTCGGCATCGGCGCAAAAGGTGCTCGAAAAGGCCACGGCGCGCGAGGCGCTCGAAGAAGAGAAGCGCGCGAAGCTGGCGAGCGGCGTGCTCGGTCTCGACATGTACAGCATGCGCGAGCCGCTGCAACGCGCGGGCCTGCGCTATATCGACTAATGCAAGGATTCGCGATGCACGACACCGCCGCGCCGATCACGGTCATTTCCTCGATGGCGACGCGCCAGGTCCTGAACGATCTCGCCGACGTCTACATGCAGCAAGCCGGGCAGCGCGTGACGGTCGAATCGGTCGGCGGAGTCGCGGCGGCACGCCGTATTGAGGCCAACGAAGCATTCGACATCGTGGTGCTCGCGTCCGACGTGATTGCGCGGCTTGCCGAGGCGGGGCTCGCGGATGCGACAAGCCGCGTGGGCATCGCGCGTTCGGGCATTGCGGTGGCGGTGGCGGCGGGCGCGCCGCGTCCTTCGATCGACGGCGGCGCCGCCGTGCGGGAGGCCGTGCTTGGCGCGCGAAGTATCGGCTATTCGACGGGCCCGAGCGGCGCGCACCTCTTGCGCTTGTTCGACCGCTGGGGCATTGCGGACGTGATCGGTTCGCGCATCGTGCAGGCGCCGCCGGGCGTCGCGGTCGGCACGCTCATCGCGCGCGGGGAAGTCGAGCTGGGCTTTCAGCAGATGAGCGAGCTGATCGGCGTCGCTGGTGTGGACGTCGTCGGTCCGTTGCCGGACGACGTGCAGGCGCTGACGGTGTTCGAAGGCGCCGTGTGCGCGACAGCGCGTGCGCCGGTCGAATCGAGAGCCTTGCTGGCGTTCATGGCCGCGCCCGGCAACGATGAAATCAGGCGGCGCTATGGAATGGAGCCTGCGCGGTAGGAGTGCCGAGATAATCGCGCGACGCCCTATTGTTGGCGTCGGCGCTCGCGCAGGTGCGCGTAAAGGCGCATGAAAACTTCGTTGACCCTTACGCCTTCAGTAAAAGGGCTTTCGAACCGATTGACTCGCGACAAATATAAACAAAATACGCAGTCGACGATCTCTGTGCAGTTTGCAGCATTCCAGAATTAATCTTGGAAATGGTTGATATTAGGCAGAAGTCGGATTCAGGCCGCTCATGGACTGAAGCCTGATATAGGTGATGTCCTATTTACAACGCGACTAATGTTTGAACGGGCAGAATCTGTCGCTGCCATTACTGTTTCTAATGGGCGCCTTTTAAGGCCCCTTTCGAGCTTACGATCGCCCATTCGTAAAACAGTGTTATCTGAAACATTGTTTCGAAGTCCTTCTATATCCCTTGCGCCGTCTTTATCACCTCTATAGGATTCGTTCCCAATTCGCTGGACCTGGATATTTTTAGCGAAAAGAAACCCGGACGAATAACAGGGTTCGAGGCAGTTGGCTGCCAACGGTGAGGTAGCAACACGCTATTCAATGCAGGCAGTCAGCGTCGAATAGCCGGGCGTCAAGGATAATTCTGTGGCAATCAAGAAAATTGCAGTGTGTGGTCTGGGCTATGTGGGCCTGCCTGTCGCGGTCGCGTTCGCACGCCGCTACGACGTCATCGGTTTCGACGTAGATCGTCGCCGTATCGAGCATCTGAACAAGGGCGAGGATTGGACGGGCGAAATCGAGAGCGAAGTGTTGCGCGCGTCGACCATGCGCTTCACCGACAACGCAGCGGACCTCGCTGACTGCAACTTCTTCGTGGTCGCCGTGCCGACGCCCGTCGATGAGAAGTGCATCCCCGATTTCTCGCTGCTCGTGAGCGCCTGCCGCACCATCGGCCCCGTGCTGCGCCCGGGCAGTATCGTCGTGTTCGAGTCCACGGTTCACCCCGGCGCGACCGAAGAAATCTGCGGGCCGGAACTCGAAAAGGCGTCGGGCTTGCGCTGCGGCGTGGACTTCAAGCTCGGCTACAGTCCCGAGCGCATCAATCCGGGCGATCGCGAGCATCCGCTGGAGCGGATCGTCAAGATCGTGTCCGGACAGGACGACGAAAGCGCGGACATCATCGCCGAAGTCTACGGCGGCATCATCGACGCGGGCGTGCACCGCGCGTCGTCCATCAAGGTGGCGGAAGCCGCGAAGGTGCTCGAAAACACGCAGCGGGATATCAACATCGCGCTGATGAACGAGATGTCCAAGATCTGCGATCTCGCCGGCATCTCGACGACCGAGGTGCTGGAAGCCGCAGGCACGAAGTGGAACTTCCTGCGCTTCACGCCGGGGCTCGTGGGTGGCCACTGCATCGGCGTGGACCCGTATTACCTGACGTCGAAAGCGCAGGAGATGGGTTATCACCCGGAAGTCATTCTGGCGGGGCGCCGCATCAACGACGGCATGGCGCAGCATGTCGCCGCGAAGATCGTGCAAATGCTCGCGCGCAAGCACCGTCTGGCCGGGTCCACGCGTGTCGGCATTCTGGGCATGACGTTCAAGGAGAACGTCCCTGATATCCGTAACTCGAAGGTGGTCGATCTGTACCGTGCGTTGCAGCAATACGGCATTGCGCCGCTTGCTTTCGACCCGATGGCGGACAAGAGCCAGATGGAGCACGAGTACGGCATCTCGCTCGTCGACAAGTCTCACCTCGACAATCTCGATGTCGTCGTTCTCGCCGTGCCTCATCGCGACATCATGGCCACGATCTGGCAGGACCTGCCGCACATGCTGACGGAAGACGCATTGCTGTGTGACCTCAAGTCGTCGCTGGACAAGACGCGCTTGCCCGCGAGCGTGCAGTACTGGGCGCTGTAAGCGGCTTGGTCCACGTCACTCAAGACCCGGTATGAGCCAATCGAAGCTGCTGGTCAGTCCCATCGGGACGTGCCGCATTCATACGCCGCTGCGCAAAGGCGCTGCGCGGTATCCGATTCGGGCGCAGAGCGCGCGCAACTATGGATTCGTCCACACGAGCGCGGAAGCGCTTCAGCAATTGCGCTTCATGCTCGGTCAGCAGTCGATTCCGGCCGCGATCGAAGCGCTGCTGTTCCGGCCCGGCGTCGCGGCGGCGAGCTATGCGAAGCCTTGCGCGCACGCTGACCTGACCATCGTGGAGGTGTCTTCGCGCAAGCTGTTGACGGTCGACGGCTACCCCATCCAGATCAACTACATGGGCCGGTACTTCGCGGATTTCTTCGCGGACCGGGCGCGCTCGCGGACCTTCTGGTCGATGGCATCGGTCAGGAAGATGGCCGAGCGGCGCGCATGGCTCGAACAGGAGCCGAACTTCCGGCGCCTCGCGACGGCGGATCAGGCGCTGCTCGCGCGCATCGTGCGAAGGGAACAGACGGACGACGAGATCGAGCGCGACATGCGGGAGATTGCCGCGCTCGTCGGAAGCGAGAAGCTGGTATTCGTCACGCACGTTGACGCCGCGCCGCCCGACAGTCCGGTGATCGAGCAGCGGCACCGCCTGATCGAGACGGTGAGCGACATCGCGCGGCGCATGCAGGTGCCTTGCTACGATCCCACGCCGCTGATGCATGAGGTCGGCCAGGCAGACGCGATGGAGCAGGGCGGACTCGATCTCACGCATTTCACCGATGCATTCGCCGATCGTCTGGTGGACGATTGGCACCGCTGCTTTCTCTCGGCGCATATCGCCGCATCGGGCGTGCGCGACAGCGGCGCGCGCTTGCAGAAAGAAGCGCGGCCGGTGGACGAAGCCGCGATCATCGAACTGGCATGGAACGAAGGACGCCTGTGCGAGGCGTCGCGGCGAGTGCGCGCCGTGTTGCGCGCGGACCCGACGCACGCGGAGCACGGCCTGCTGCTCGCGCGCATGCAATTCGAACTGGGCGATTACGAAGGCGCGATCAGCGTGCTCAAGCGGCGAGAGGCCGACGACGGCTCAGACGACAACGCGAACCGCGTGTTGATGCGCTGCTACTTCGAACTCGGCGATTTCACGAACGCGTTGGCGCTCGCGACTGCAATGCTTGGAGATGAAGTGGAAACGCCCGAGTTGTTGCGCATCAGCGCCGTTGCCGCCACGCGCCTGGGCGACGCCAGGACCGCGCTTGCAAGCTGGAAGCGCCTGTTCCGCCTGACGAACGGCGACGCCGAAGCCGCCAGCGCGGCGCTGTCCCTGTTGCAATCGGCTGGCGAAGCGGAAAGCGCGGAAAGCGCGGAAAGCTGGGCCGAAGAAGTGCGCGCCACGCTGCCGGCGCACGCTCCGAGCTATGCATTGCTGTGGAACCGGAAGCTCGACACGAAGAACCGCGCGGCGCTGATGCGGCTTGCCGGTGAGTCGCCGCGGCTGCCCGCGCGTGAAGCGCTGGCGCTCGCGCAGCGCGCGGTCGGCGAGGGCTTCGCGGCGCCCGCGGCCGCGTTGGCCGTATCGCCGGCATTCGACGACAACGATGCGGCCGATGTGGCGGGCTGGCTGACCCGCCAGATCGCGCGGTGGCTCGCCGAGGGCGAAGCGGCAGTGGCCGCGGGCGATCTGCGCGTGGCGGCCGACCGGATTCAGGCGGCGTGCGTCGCACAGCCCGCGAACGCCGACGCATTGCGCGCGCGCCGGGCGCTCCAGCGGCACATGCGTCAAGCGGCTCGCGCGGCCATCGTCGAGCAGGACTTTCACGCGGCAGTCAGCCTGATCGACCTCGCCTTGCAGACGAGCCTCACGTTTCCCGACCTCCACAGTCTGCGTGGGCGGGCAGCGGAAGCGCTCGGCGATACGCCGACGGCGCTTCGTCATCTGCGACTGGCTGCGGACGAGCCCGGCGCGCCGCTCCCAGCGCGTCTTCATCTCGCGCGCGTGGCCGTTCGGGCCGGACGTTACGCCGAAGCGATCGAGGCTTTCTCGCAGATCGCTGCGAAGCCCGAAGCGGACCGCGCCATGCGCGACGACGCAGCACGCCAGATCTCGACGTTGCGAGGGCGCTCGATTCGCGCCGCCCGCGACATGCTGGCTCGCCAGGAATACGACGCGGCGTGGGCCCTGCTCGATCTGATCGAAAGAGCCGACGCCTCGGGCGCCGATGTCGCTGTCGAGAAAAGGCGCGTCGTCGCGGCGTTGCGTGCGCAGTTGCGCGGCCTCGATTCGGCGAGCGGCGAGGAACGCCAGGCGCTCGGCGAAGTGATTCTAAAACTCGTGCCGAACGATCCGGTCGGCCTGAAGGCGGCAGCGTCGGGCGCCATGCGTCTGCATCGCTTCGCGCAGGCGCTGCCGTACTGGAAGGCGCTTCGCCAGCAGTCCGGCGATGTCGAGCAGATCGACGCCAACATCCGCAAGTGCCTGCTGTGGGCCGAACGCGACAGGCGGAAGACGATTTCCCTGCCGGAGCCTGAGAAGGCCGCTTGACGGTATCGCGGCGTTTGCCTCGCGCTGTACGGCTCCCGTCCGTGCGTCTGAAAGATAGCTGTAGTCCTAAATAATGACTCAAGTAACGAAAGCGGGTACCACAGCCGCGGACTCGCCGGTGACAGGCATCGCTGCCGAATCAGCGGCGAACGAACAGGTTTCGGGCGCATCGCGGCAATCGAGCCGCGCAACCGACACCGACACCGAAACCGAAACCGACACCGTGCGCGCAGAACTTGCCCGGCTGGTGGCGCACGCCCGCACGGCACGTCTTGCGCAAGACGCGCTTGCCGAGGCGCGAAGCCTCGTTCGCGACCACGCGCAAGACGCCGACTCGCGCCTTTTGCTGTTGCAGTTGATGGAAATGGCCGGGGATGCCGAGGGCACGCTGGACGCCTGGCATGCGCTGTCGGCGGATTGCCCGGACCATGCGGGCATAACGCGCGGTTACGCTCTGCGGCTCGTCAAGGAAAAGAAGGCCGATGCGGCGCTGGAACACATCGACCGCTGCATGCCGGAATCGCTCGACGACGCGTCGGCGAGTCTCGCGCGCGCCGAGCTTCTCGCGGACGTGCGGGCGCACGAGGCGTCCGATGCGTTGTTCGAGCGCCTGATCGCGCGGCACGACCGACGCGATATTCGCATCGCCTTCGCCAAGCGACTCAGCAAGCGCGGACGGCTGGCGCAGGCGGTCGCCGTGCTGGAACCGATCGCCGCGTCGCTCGCGCCCGACAGCAAGGCCGCGCGACTGGCGGCTGCGCTGGCAAGCGATTACGCGTTCTATCGACAGTATGAATCGGACGACGTGCTCGCGAGCGCCGACATCAAGATCGTCGCGATGAAGCACGCGATCCTGTCCTTCCGCCAGCGCGTTGTGCGCTGCGCGGACGGCGAACGCGCGAAAGCCATCGCGCTCGTGACCGGCAGCCTCGGACCGGGCGGCGCGGAACGTCAGTTGACGCGGCTCGCGTGTCTCCTGCAAAAGCAAGCGCTGCATGGCGGCGCGTCGGCGGCCGCGAGCCGCGTCGAAGTACTCGTCAGGCAGCATACGGAAGCCACGCGTCAGCCGAACGGCCAGCGGCTCGACTTCTTTCTCGGCACGTTGAGCGATGCGGGCGTGCCCGTCACGCAGATCAACGACCTGCCCGTTGTCGCGGCCGGCGATCAATCCGTGACTGACGCCACCCTGCTGCGCATGCTCGCTCACCTGCCGCCGCCGGTGCACTACGGCGTGGGGCGCCTGGCACCGTACTTTGGCGAGCGCCGCTTCGATGTGGCCAGCCTTTGGCAGGACGGCACGTGCCTGTTCGGCGCGCTCGCCGCCTTGCTGGCAGGCGTGCCGGTCATCCATCTCGTGTTTCGCGGATTGCCGCCGAACATCCGCCGGGAGCGCGACCGCCCCGAATACGCGGTGCTGTACCGCGCTCTGGCCGAAGTGCCCGGCATCCACTTCGTCTGTAACAGCCGCGCGGGCGCGCAGGCGTATGCCGCATGGCTCGATCTGCCGCTCGCGCGGTTCCATGTGCTCTATAACGGCGTGCCGGAGCTCGAAACCACCGGTTCGATCGAGGACGTGCAGCGCTGGGAGGCGTTCGCGAAGCAGACCGCGGACGCATCCGAGACGATCGGCGGCGTCTTTCGCTTCGAGCCGGACAAGCGGCCGTCGTCATGGATCAGGCTCGCGGCGCGGTATCTGAAGAAGCGGCCGCGCGCGCGTTTCGTGATCGTCGGCGACGGGCGGTTGCAGCAGAAGGCCGTCGAACTCGCGAACGAACTGGGCATTTCCGGCCGGCTTCTGTTCGCGGGCTTGTCGTCGCATGTGGGCTACTGGTATTCGAAGATGGACGCCAAAGTCTTGCTGTCGCGCTTCGAAGGGCTGCCCAACGTGCTCATCGAAGCGCAGATGCTCGGCGTCGCCACGCTTTCGACTCCGGCAGGCGGCGCGGGCGAGTGTTTCGTGGATGGCGTGACCGGGCACTTGCTCGAATGCGCCGATCAGCCTGACTTGCAGGCCGCCTGCGACACGCTCGCCGCGCTCGTCGATCGCTGCAAGGCGCACAGCGCGACGCGTGAGCATGCGCGTCAGCGGGCGCGCATGCTCTTCTCGGTCAACGCAATGCTCAGCAAGTTCACCGAACTCTGCGCGTCGACGGCACAAGGCGCTGAGTCGGTCGCGCCGACCGACAAGCAGGAGAGTCCGCTTGTCGCGTGATGTATGCACGAAGCGGACGCATTTCGTTTGATGGTCGAAAGAAGGAAGCGATGAAATCGTTGGCTCGTGAAATCTTCCCGGCGAAAGTCACCCGCGCGCGACCGTGCGCGGCGTTGCTGCTCGGCCTCGCCAGCGCGTGCTTCCTTCAGGGATGCGGCTTGCCGCGCAGCGGGCCTATGATGAGCGAGATCAACGCATCGGACGCACGGGGCGACGTCGTGCTCGTTCCCGCGACACCGAAGACGGTCCTCGCCGGACCAAGCGTGCGCCCTTCGACGTTTCCGCCCGCGTTCACGCACGCCGCCGCGTTCGACTACGAACGTCTTGCGCCAGGCGATGGCATCGACGTCACCGTCTTCGAGCGCGACGGTCTCGCCGTTTATCCGGCCGGGCCAAACGGCGCGTCTGACTTGGGCGAGATGATCGTCGACCGTGCAGGCGACATCTACTTGCCTTATGTGGGCAGCATCCGCGCAGAAGGGCTGACCGTCGCCGAGGTACGCACTGCGATCATGCGGCGCCTGAGCCGGCTCATGACGGCTTCGGACGTCGTCGTGCGGCCCACGACGCGGCGCGGTCAGACGGTCACGGTTCAGGGCGATCTTCAGAAGCCCGGCGTGTATCCGCTCGGCCGTGACATGTCCCGCCTGAGCGATGTGCTCGGCCTCGCCGCGCCCAGTCAGGTCAACCCCGAACAGTTGGCCATTTCCGTGCGACGTCGAGGCACGGAAGCCACCATCCGGCTTGCGGACGTGTATCGAACGAGCGCCAACGATATTCCGCTGCGACCGGGCGATTCGATCATCGCGCATGACGTGGTCGAACAGGTCGTGGTGCTCGGCGCGGCGGGCGTGCAAGGGCGCATCAAGGTGCCCAAGCGCGACTACACGCTTCTGGATGCGCTCGGCGATTCGCGCGGACTCAGCGACGCGCTCGCGAATCCGCGCGGCGTCTATCTGTTGCGCAGAGCCGGAACGAGCGAGCGCGAGCCGGGCGATGCGCGACCCACCGTCTATCAATTCGATTTCACGCGGCCGGAGCAGATCGCGCTCGCGGGCCAGTTCGTCGTGCATGACGGCGATGCCGTGCTGGTATCCGACGCCCCGTTCACGCAAGTGCAGAAGCTGCTGTCCACCTTCAGCGCGTCGCTCGGCACCGCGCGCTCGGTGAGCGCGCTGGCGGACTGACGCGGCATCATGAGCAATCAGAGGCGGATAGACGACTGGCGAGCGCGTCGGCGAACAAACGGCTACAGGATCGGCGCGGGCGCGCAGATCGAAGACGCCGGGCCGCACGCGCCCGCGACAACGCTTGCGCTTATCCTCGCGGCGCTGCGCCGGTCACCGCGCGAGACGCCCGTGCAACGCCGGCAGGTGTATGCGGCGCTAGAGGCGCGTCTTACGGATGGCGTGTCCAACGCGGACCAAGAAACGCTCGACCTGCGGCGACGGCAACTGCGCACCGCGATTCGTCTCGTCGAAAACGACATTCGCGCGGGCGTCGATGTGTTCGCTCCCGGCTACGCGCCGGCCACCCTCGCGCAAAACGAAGCGCATCTGGCGGATGCGCACGAGAAGCGCGTCCGCCGCCGTCGCGAAGAAGAAGCGCGCGAGGCTCGCCGCAGTGCGTCGCGCGAGGACCGCGCGCTGACGCCGGACTTCAGCGCCGGCGAGGCCAGCGACCTTGCGGCGCTGAAGTCTCGCATCGCCTCGCTTCATGCGAGACAACGGCCACGGGCGGTGCCAGCCGGCCGCTCCGACCTTCGCGCGTTGCTGCCGATGTTGATCTTCCAACTCCACACGATGCAGGGCGAAAGCCGCTTCGCGCTCGCGTGGGCGTTCTTCGGACCGGCGGTGCTGCTCACGCTCATTTCGTCGCTGTATTTCCTGACGGGGACCCAGTTCATCCTGGGAATGGACGTGCCGACCTTCTCGCTGCTGGGCGCGACGACGTGGATCATGTTCCGGCAGATCATCTTTCGAAGCAGCACGAGCTACATCTCCGCTCGCGGATGGCTGAACCTTCAGGGCGTCACGCCGCTCTTGTGCGCGTGCGTGCAGGCCGTGCTGTATCAGGCGATCTTTGCCCTCGTGTTCACGACGCTGATTCTCGTCGGCCACGCGTTCGATCTGATCAGCTTGCCGGCGAGTTGGCCCGCGTTCTTCGGCTATGTGGTAGCGATAGGCTTCGGCGGCGCGTCGACGGGCGTGCTCTTCGGCACTATCGCGAGCAAGTGGCGCTTCTTCTTGCGACTCGCCACGGCCATCGAACGACTGCTCGAGATCTTCAGCAGCGTGTTCTTCGTGTCGGAACAGTTGCCGGAGCAGTATCGCGGCTGGTTCTTGTGGTCGCCCTTTGCGCACGGCATGCAGCTATTGCGTTCGGCGTATTTCGAAAGCTATCGCTCGACGGATGCGCGTTTGTCCTACTTCGTCACGTCGCTCGTCTTTCTTGCGGCCGTGGCCCTTTGCGCCGAACGGTTCGCCCGATGCAACGTCCAGCCGATGTGACCGACATGATTCGCCTGCACGCCGTCACGTGTTCATCGACGATTTCGGGCTCGCTCACGCCGCTGCTCTCGAACGCCGATCTCGACATTGCGCAGGGACGCTATGCGTTGCTGTCGCGAACGCCCGAAGCCCATCGCGCGTTGATCGATGTGCTGGCCGGGCTGCGCAGGCCGCGCCACGGCTTCGTGGAGCATCGCGGTCGCGTGTCGTGGCCGCTCGGCCGGCAAGGATTCATTCGCGGCAAGGCGAACGGGCTGCGCATGATCGAGTTCGTGTGCGCGCTGCATGGTCTGCCTGCGAAGGCGGCCATCGAACTCGTGGCGGACCTGATTACATGCCCCGCGCATCTCGAACTGCCGATGGAACACTGGCCGCTTGCGACCCGTCAGGAAGTGTCGTTTGCGCTCGCGCTCGCGCCCGACTTCGATGTCTATGTGGTCGACGGCGCCCTGCCACTCGAAGCGAGCCGCTTTGCGCGTCTCTGGCGCGCGCTGTTCGACGAACGACTGGTCGGGCGCACGCTCATTCTCTCAACTTACCGTCGTCAGCAGATGGCGGATTATTGCGTCAAGGGTTTGGTCTATGAAGGAAGCAGCCTGCGAATCGACGCCGATCTCGACGAGTGCCTCCGTCGATTCCCTCCGCGCCGGGCGAACAGCGAGTCTTCCGCAAGCGCGGACGGCAACGGACTCGACGCCGCTCCCGGAGGAGCGTTCGATGTCTGAGTCCGCATCAGTCATCGAAGCGCGCCGCCGCGAACGAGACACAGCGAGGCTCGTGCGGCGAAGGGCTCGCTGGATCATGCTCGCGCTCGTTCTCGTGCCCGTCGCGCTGTGCGCGGCCTACGCGACGTTCGTTGCGAAACCGCGCTATTCCGCTGAAGCGCGATTCTCCGTGCGCGCGAGTTCGAGCGCTGCGCCTCTCGCGGGCGGCGCAGCGAATCTCTTCACGACTGGCGGCGGGGCTGGCGTGGCGGCCGGCTTCGTCGATGGCTGGGCCGTGAGCGACTTTCTCGCTTCGCGCGACTGCATGCGCCAGCTCGACGACAGGATCGGACTGCGCCGCCGCCTCACGCTGAACGGTCTCGACCTGCCTAACCGGCTGCCGTCGAACGCATCCGAAGACGATCTGTATCGCGCGTATCGATCGTCCGTGAAGGTCGCGTACAACATCATGGAACAAGTCGATGTCATGCAGGTGAGCGCGTACTCGCCGGCCGATGCCGCAGCAATCTCGGATGCGCTGCTCGACATCGCGGAAAAGTTCGTACAACGAATGGATGAAAAAGGCGTGGAGGATGCGCTCAAGGTCAGCCGGCAGGCCGTCGCGCTCGCGCAAAAAGAGGCGCAGTCCGCGCGCGCGGCCCTGACGAAATGGCGAATCGTGAACCAGAACCTCGATCCCGCCGCGAGCGCGGCCATGCTGCTCAATCTCTCGGCTCAACTGGAAACCGAACTCAACACGGCACAGATCAGCCTCGACAAGATCCGCGCGCTCGGCAATCCGCAGCACCCGATGCTGGCTCCGGCAACGGCACAGGTGCAGGCATTGACGGAGCGGCTCGCGCAGACGCGAGAGCGCATCAGCGGCAAGGGCAAGACTCAGGCGAGCCAGTTGGGCGACTATGAATCGTTGAGGAACGCCGAGGCGTTCGCGGATGCCAATCTCACCGCGACCCAGCAAAGCTATCAGCAGGCATTCACGGATACGCTCAAGCTCCAGCGATATCTAACGGTCATCACGCGCCCCTTGCCGACGGACCGGCCCACCAGCCCGAACATGCCGCTTCTCTTATTGGCGTCGCTGGCCGCGGGTCTTGCGCTCGCGCTTGTCGTACGCGTCGCCGTGATGCTCGGGCGCGAGTTCTTCAATGGATAAGCCGATGAACAAGCCGAACGGCCGCACTCTGTTCGATGCCTGCAAGTCGCTAGTCAAAAGAGGCGAGTGGACTGCCGGCCTTGCCGCCTATGCCGATGCGGTGCAAGCCGGCGCTGTGCCTGATGCAGCGGCGCGCCTGTATCGCGCCATTGCGCAGATTCGCGCCGCCGAGCGCCGAGCGGCCGCGATCGATGCACTGGATGCATCGCTCATCCGCGACGCCGATGCCCGCATCGACGTGAAGCGCTTCGTGGTGTCGCCGCTGATCCGGGACGGCGCGCTGAACGACGCAGCCGCCGTCCTCCACGCACTGGTGAACGCTTGGCCCGAGCTCGCCGATGAGCGACGGATGCTCGCGAGCGTCCTCGGCCGCTTGCAGCGCTGGGACGAAGCGGTGACGCATGCAGATGCCGCAGCGCGGATCGAACCTGATGCGCCGGCTGCGCGTGCGGCCTGCATCCAGTTGCGGCTCCAGGCGGGCCGCGTCGCAGAGGCGGCCGAACTGGCGCGCGCGAGCATCGACATGGCGGCGGCGTACGCCGCTCATGCGCACGCGTGGCTCACTGCACTTACGCGCGCGGGGCATACGGAACTCGCCGCGCGGCTCGCATCGCGGCTCGACGTGGCAAACATGCCGAACGATCGCGCTGCGGCGGCCGTCGTGCAGGCGCTCGCGAGCGACAACCGTATCCGACTTGCGATATCCGCAGGAGAGGCCGCGTTGCGCGCCGGACTCGACGGCGCCGCGCTGCGTTCGCAACTGGGGCAGGCGTATCTGGAAAGCGGCGTCTCGAACGGCGGCCATGCGCGAGCGCTCGAACATTTCGCGCGCGGCGTCGCGCTCGCGCCGAACGATGTGCGGCTCATGACGCTCTATGGCGAGACGCTGCTGCGCGCGGGCCGCTATGAAGATGCCGTCACGCATTTGCAAGACGCGTGCGAGCGTTGTCCCGATCTTGCGTACACGCGAACGTTACTCGGCCGGGCATTGCGCTACGGCGGCCGACACGCCGAATCGGCTGACCACATGCTCACGCTTGCTCGGCAGCGCCCGGACGACGAACGCGTGCAGCGTCTCGCGGTCGCGGCGCTGTCTCAGGCCGGGAGAAGGGATGAAGCGTCCGAGCTTTACCGCAGGCGTCTCGACGCGCGAGACCGCCTGCTGCCATCGAGCTTTGCGCTCGCCATGGCGCAGATTGACGAGCGCATCGATGAAATCAGTATTCCGAAGGAAAGACTCGACTGGGCGTGGTCACTGCGCAGCCATGCGGACGCGACGACGCGTGAAGCATGGGAGCGGGCGGCGCGCTGGGGACATCTCGTGGATCATCTGCTGCTCGAATGGCTCGAATGTCGCGATGATCTGATTGAAGATGCCATGACCTTGCTCGACGATCTCGGCGAAACGGAGCGGCGCTTCGCGCCGTTGCTTGCCGCCGGAAAGGGCGTCGTGGTCGCGACCGCGCATGTCGGCCCCATGTACGCGGGCCTGATGGTGCTCGAACTGCTCGGCATTCCGTCGCGCTGGGTGGCGAGCATGCCGGGCGTCGCCACGGCGCATTACGCGTCGGCGCTCATCTCCACGGCGGACCAGACCGAAGCGCAAGTGGCGCGGCAGTGTTTTCGCGCCCTGCAGTCGGGCTTCGCGGTATGTATCGCGGTCGATGGCGCGCCGAACCCCGCCGCGCCTCGCGTTCCGTTCGCCGGGCAAGAGATCACCTACTCGTCGTTCGCGGCGCGGGCCGCGCACCGGCTCGGCTCGCCTTCAGTCTTTTATGCGCCGCGATGGCGAAACGGCAAGATCGTGCAGACACTCGAACTGCTGCCCGCCGCCGAACCCGGTGAGGATGTCGAGCGCTATGCGCTTCGATGGCAGGAGGCTTATCTCGGCCATCTGCGCGAGCATCTCTCCGGAGCGCCGGAAGATCTGCGCCTGAGCGGCGGGCTGTGGCGTCATGTGCGTCCGGTCGATCCGTGTGCGCATGCAACGAGCGCCGCATGCGATCAAAACCTAACGTGTATCAACTGAGCAGAACCTTATGCAGAAAGAAACCCTGTTGAATGAGTCGCCGGTGCCGGCGTGGTTGCTGCACGAGTCGCAAGCCGGCTTGCGCGAGGCGCTCGCTGCGCAGCGCTTTCGATGGCTCGTGACGGGCGCGGCGGGCTTTATCGGATCGAATCTTGTCGAGACGCTTCTCGTGCTCGGGCAGGAAGTGCGCGGCATGGATAACTTCGCGACCGGACATCGGCGCAATCTCCATGAGATCAGGTCGCGCGTCGGCGACATGCGCTGGCGCAATTTCGGCTTTCAGGAAGCGGATATCCGTGACGCGCGCGCATGCGATGCGGCGGTAGACGGCGTGGATTTCGTGCTGCATCAGGCTGCGCTCGGGTCGGTGCCGCGTTCGGTGAAAGATCCGATTGCGTCGCACGATGTCAATGCAACGGGCTTTCTCAACATGCTCGATGCGTCGCGGCGGGCCGGCGTGCGCCGCTTCGTGTACGCGGCGTCGAGTTCCACGTATGGCGATGAACCCAATCTTCCGAAGCGCGAGGAGCGCATAGGCAATCCGTTGTCACCGTATGCCGTCACCAAGCTCGTGAACGAAATCTACGCGAGCGTATATGCGCGAACTTACGGATTCGCATCCATCGGCTTGCGGTACTTCAACGCGTTCGGGCCGCGGCAGGACCCGGACGGCGCCTACGCGGCGGTGATTCCGAAGTGGATTGCCGCGATGCTTTCGGGCGAAGACGTGCAGATCAACGGCGACGGCGAAACGAGCCGCGACTTCTGCTATGTCGGCAATGTCGTGCAGGCGAACTTGCGTGCGGCGCTTCGCGCGGAGCTCGCTTCGAGCGAGGTCTACAACGTCGCGGTGGGCGGACGCACGACGCTCAACGACCTTTTTCATGTAATCCGCGACGGACTCGCGGGGCTGGGCTACGCTTATCACAAGCAACCGGCTCACCGCGATTTCCGCGCGGGCGACGTGCGCCATTCGCAAGCGGACGTGTCGAAGGCGCAGCGGGAACTCGGCCACGTGCCGCTCGTCGATCTGCGCGCGGGAATGACGGAGGCGTTGCCGTGGTACGTCGATTTCCTGACGAACACGAAGCGCGTGCGTGCGTCATGAGGACCTACGCTTACAGCGAGCGCCTTCGCTGGGCGCTGCGGACGTGCGTCGTTCGCGTGATCGCGTGTGCGTCGATGGCTGCGTGCATAACGGCATCCGCCGCGCCGCGCGATTCATGCGAGCGTGCGACCGTGGACTGCGCAATGGTGTCCGAGCTTCTTCAACAGCGAGAAGGCTATGGCCGCGCGGCGACCGGCGGGCTGGACGGCAAAGTGGTGGTTGTGTCGTCGGCGGCGGACGGCGGGCCGGGAACGTTGCGCGATGCACTTGCGCATGCGCGCGGACCGACCTGGATTCGCTTCGCGTCCGATATGAAAATCGCGCTCGCGTCCATGCTTCGCGTGCCGTCCAACGTGACGATAGACGGGCGCGGACACATGGTGGAACTGCTGGACTACGGCTTCGGCATCTATGGCAGCGCGAACGTCATCGTGACGCATCTGACGATAGACGGTCGCTTGCGCACGTTCGCGCAGGCGATCGATATCGCCAATGGATCGCACGATGTCTGGATCGATCACCTCGATCTGTCGCGGTTCGCGGCCCGGCTCGTCAACGTGAAGAACGGCTCGACAGATGTGACGGTCTCGTGGGTGAGGTTCCACGATGATGACAAGGTCATGCTCGTCAATAACATCACCGAGGACAATCTCTTCGCCAACTACGAGCGTGATGCGATCGCTCGCGTGACGATTCACCATAGCTACTTTGTCGATACCATGCAGCGTAATCCGCGCGCGCAGTTCGGGACGATCCACCTCTATAACAATCTGATCGAGAACTGGGACTTCTACGGCATGAGCTTCAGCCTGGAGGCGAGGGCGCTCGTCGAAGGCAACATCTTCTCGAACGCCGCGCATCGCGCGTGCACGGAGCCGGCTTATTTCCCGACGGTCGAAGGCGTCAACGCGAACTATTGCCGCTATATTCCGCAGGCGCCCACACGTAGCGCGCTCGTCAATGGGGAAGCGGATCGCGAACACTATGAGCGCACGAAATCGCTCTACGGGTACACGCACGGCTATCAGGCGTTTCTTGCGGTACGCGACAACCTGTATCTCGGCGACGCGAAAGCAGTGCTGCAAGACGAGCAGCCCGGCAAGGTGCCGAAGCCGCCGTACTGCTACTCGTACGAAGCGCCATCAGTGAATCTCGCCGAGCGTATTCGGGTACATGCGGGCAACACGCGCGACGCTGCACCAGCGATCGGGCGGTGCGGTCCATAAGCGAAGTGCGCGCGTGCCCCTTACGCGTTCACGCAACCTCATGCAGCCGGAACGTCTCCACCGCCGCGCGCAGCGCCGCCGCCTGATCTTCCAGCGATTGCGCGGCGGCTGCCGCTTCCTCGACGAGCGCCGCGTTCTGCTGCGTCACTTCATCCATCTGCGTCACGGCGCGCGCCACCTGATCGATGCCGCTGCTCTGCTCTTCCGATGCCGCCGCGATCTCGCCCATGATGTCGGTCACGCGCTGCACTGCGCCGCTGATCTCGGTCATCGTGCGCCCGGCTTCGTCGACGAGCGCGCTGCCCGACTGCACGCGCTCGACCGATGTGTCGATGAGTTCCTTGATCTCCTTCGCAGCCGCCGACGAACGTTGCGCGAGCGAGCGCACTTCACCCGCCACGACAGCGAAGCCGCGTCCTTCTTCGCCTGCGCGCGCCGCTTCCACGGCTGCGTTCAACGCAAGAATGTTGGTCTGGAAAGCAATGCCTTCGATGATCGTGATGATGTCCGCGATCTTCGCCGAGCTTTGATTGATCTCGCCCATTGTCGTGACGACTTGCGACACGACATGGCTGCCCTTGCTCGCAATCTCCGACGCATTGGCGGCCAGCGTGCTCGCCTGCCGCGCGTTGTCGGCGTTCTGCTTGACGGTGCCCGTGAGTTCATCCATGCTCGACGCCGTTTCCTGCAACGCCGAAGCCTGCTGTTCCGTGCGCGACGATAAGTCGATATTGCCCGCTGCGATCTCTTTCGTTGCAGAGGCGATCGACTCGCTGCCCGAGCGTACCGAGCGCACGGTTTCGATGAGGCTCGCTTGCATCGTCGAAAGGCCGCGCAGAAGTTGGCCCATTTCATCGTTCGAGCTGACCGTTACTTCGCGGCGCAGATCGCCCGATGCAATCGCGCTGAACTGCGTGAGCGCGGCATCCAGCGGACGCGCGATGCGGCGGCGCAGCGACGCCCACGAATAAATCGCGGCAGCCACGCCAGCTAGGATCGCCGCGATGCTCAACAGGCGGAAGGTTTCGAACTGGGCTTGTCCCGCGTCGTAGGCGCGTTGCGCCGATTCGAACTGCAGCTTGCGCAGCGCGACGCCCGTCTTCGCAAATTCGTTGAACGCCGCCTGCATGGTGCTGGCGTCGGCGGTGATCTTCTCCTGATCCTTCGCGCGCACGTCCGCATAACCTTCGTCGATCAGCTTCTGCATTGCGAGACGCTGCTGATTGAACTTCTCGCCGAGCGCCTTTTCTTCCGGATCCTGAGGCAGCGATGCGTATTTGGCCCAGGCTTCGTCCGAGGTCTTGCGCATGATCGCGCCGCGCCCGATGGCGTCTTCGGCCGCGCTCGTGCCCACGTTCAAGGCGGCGCGGTCGAAGCTCAGACGCTCGCGAGCCATGAACATCTCGGCGTTGCCGACGGAAACCGCACTCGGCATTTCATTGGTGAACAGGTCATGCGTCACCGAGTTCGCGCGTGTCATGCCGATGATCCCGAGCACGCCGATACCGATCAGAAGCGCGCTCAGCAGCGTCATGGCCAGAGCCAGCCGCCCTTTGATAGTCGAAAACATGAATTCCCCGAAATGGCTGCATCGCGTCATTCACGCGGAGGCGGCGATGCTGCGCCCACTGCGCGGCCGAGGGAATCCATCGACCTTTGTATATCGACCGCATCGCGCCGCGCTTGAGTCCGGGAAAACATGGATGAGGAAAGCGTACGGCCGATCGTTTTATTTCATGCGACTGCGTGAAGCATCCACGCGGCGCCCGCTGCGATCATCAGTACACCCATGCCTTTGGCCACGCGATGCCCGAAAGGCAGCAGGCGTTCGGCGGCGACGGCGAACGTCACCGCAGCCATTGCTCGGGGGTCCGTCATGCCCGCGACGCATAAAGCCACCGTGAGCGCCGCGCACGATGCAATGCACTGCATGCCGTGCCGCATGCCGTGTCCATACGATGCAAGCAGCGTCGAGCGATGCTCTCTGGCGGCGCGGCAACGCGCGAGGCGGCGCGCCTTCCATCGGCTCGACTGCGCGATGCCTGCAAGCACAATCACCGCGCCGCCCGTGACGGGCTTCGCCATGAAAGGCACGCTCCACGTCGCGCAAATCGGATACATCGCGATGCCGGTTATCGACCATGCCGTGACATAACCCGCCGTCATGGAGACAAGCGCCGCCGCACCGCACCGGTGGTAGCGCCACAACGTCTGCGCGAAGGGCGGCAGCATCATCGCGTTCATCATGACGGCCCACGCCGCGACGAAGGCGACTGCCGCGCCGAGCGGCGTCTGGCCGCAAGGACGCGCCTAGTCCATCGAGGGCATGCACGCGTGACATGCGGCGAGCATCCCGGCACTGAGCGCGAACGCGAAGGCAAGCAGCGCGACGAGTCCGCGCCGCTCATCATCGCTCAGCATGCCGAAATCAGTCCGCGTACTCGTCATGGCGTTTCCACCAGGTGCCGTTCTCATTGCGTCCTTTCGGCGCGCGATCGAGCCATTGATACATGCCCCACAGCGCATCGAGCCCGCGCGCATACGCCGAATACGTGTGATAGACGACGCCGTCTTCCATCGCGAATGCGCTCATGCCGGGGCGATCGCGCGTGAAGGTCGGCGCGTCCGTCCCGCAAGCGGCGGCGAATGCCTTCACGGGTCCGGGCGCGTCCTTCATGTCCATCGCGTGGCCGCCGCGCGCGAAGTTGTATTCGATGTCGCCCGCGCGCTGCTGCGCCTCCGTGAACGACACGTTGAAGTCGTAGTTGAACTCGCCATTCTTCGCGGACGCCCACGGAAAGCGCCATCCCATGCGCTTTTTATAGGCCGTTACCTTGTCGATGGACGCGCGCGAGACCGCCCACAGCGCGACATCGTGATGCGCGAGATGAACTGCGAAGCCATCGAAGCCGTCCGCAATCGACGAGCACGACGGACAGCCCGCGCTCCAGTCCGGTCCGAACATGAAGTGATAGACGAGCAGTTGCGAGCGCCCGCCAAAGAGGTCGGCGAGCGTGGCATCGCCGGCTTCGGTATCGAAGCGATACGTCTTGTCGATGCGAACCCACGGCAAAGCCTGACGTTGCCGCGCGAGTTCGTCGCTTCGGCGCGTGAGTTCCTTTTCCGCTTTCAGCAGATCGAGCCGTGCGGCGAGCCAGTCATTGTGTGTCGCAGTGGTGTGAGTCGTCATTTGCGTTGCCTCCGTTGTGCGGCGGTGCGTGCGCACCGGTTTGGGATCATTGCAAGGCTCGCCATGCATGGTGTTAGATTAGTGCGGGGCATCGGACGCGGGGGAGTGACAAGCGTGTCGGGATTCGCATGGATTCGTTGATGACGGCGGCGGCGCGCGCGCTCGCGGCGGGCGATCCGCTCGGCGCGCTGAATCGCGTGGCGCTGCGCGACGATGCCCCCGCGCTCGCGCTGCGCGGCATCGCGATGGCGCAGCTCGGCGACTTCCCGCGGGCGAAGACGCTGCTCAGGCGCGCGTCTCGCGCGTTCGGCGTGAAGGAAGCGGTGGCGCGCGCCCGCTGCGTCGTGGCTGAAGCCGAGATTGCGCTCGCATCGCGGGAACTCGCGTGGCCCGCGAAGGCGCTGGACCGCGCGCGCGCGACGCTCGAAGCGCACGGCGATCGCATCAACGCGGCGCACGCGCGTTATCTCGACGCGCGACGCGCGCTCCTCATCGGGCGCATCGACGAAGCCGAAGAGACGCTTCGCGCGCTCGGTGCGTCCGCGCTGCCGCCCGCGTTGCTTGCCGCGCATGCGCTGATCGAAGCGGGCATCGCCATGCGCCGTCTTCAGGCGAAAAGAGCGCGCGCCGCGCTGCATCGTGCGAGACAAGCCGCGCGAGTCGCGGGCATTGCAGCGCTGTCCGCGGAAGTCGACCATGCGCGCGCGCTGCTCGATACGCCCGCTGCGCGGTTCATCGCACAGGGCGACACGCGTCATGTCCTGCTGGACGATGTGGAAGCATTGTTCGCATCGAACACGCTCGTCATCGACGCCTGCCGCCATGCCGTGCGCGATGCGCACACAGTCGTCTCGCTCGCGACGCGCCCGGTGCTCTTCACGCTCGCACGCTTGCTCGGCGAGGCATCGCCCGACGACGTGCCGCGCGATCGACTGATTGCATCGGCGTTTCGCATGCGTCACGCGGACGAGACGCATCGCGCGCGGTTGCGAGTCGAGATGGGACGCTTGCGCACGCTGCTGCGACCGCTCGCGCAGATTCGGGCGACGCGCGACGGGTACGCGCTCGCGCCGCACCGAGCGGCACATGTTGCCGTGCTCGCGCGGCCTCTGGACGACGCGCACGCGCCGCTGCTCGCCTTTCTGGCTGACGGCGAAGCGTGGTCGAGTTCCGCGTTGGCCCTTGCGCTCAACGCCAGCCAACGCACGGTGCAACGCGCGCTGGAAACATTGGCCGCGTCGGGCAAGGTGCAGTCGTTCGGGCGCGGCCGCGCGCGCCGGTGGCTCGCGCCGCCCACGCCGGGATTCACGCCGGCCTTGTTACTCCCCGCCGACCTCGCGAGCGGCTAGCATCATCGCAATGCATCGAACGATGCGCGACGAGAGGACCGAGCCATGAAACGCGCGAAAGCAGAAATCATCCGTGAATACGGGCCTTTCCCGGATGTGGAAGGCGTGCACGGCGTGACGTTCGACGGTCATGCCGTGTGGTTCGCGGCAGGCGATACGCTCAACGCTTTCGATCCCGCGACGGGCGAGCCGCAACGCACGCTTCATGTCGCGGCTCATGCGGGAACGGCTTTCGATGGCGAGCATCTCTATCAGATTGCGGAAGACCGCATTCACAAGATCGATCCGCGAACGGGCCGCGTCGTCTCGACGATTCCGGCGCCCGGCGGCGGTGCGGACTCGGGCCTTGCGTGGGGCGAAGGCACGCTCTGGGTCGGCCAGTACCGTGACCGCAAGATCCATCAGATCGATGCGACGAGCGGCGAGGTTCTGCGCACCATCGAATCGAACCGGTTCGTGACGGGCGTTACGTGGGTCGAAGGCGAGTTGTGGCACGCCACATGGGAAGGCGATGAAAGCGAATTGCGGCACGTCGATCCGGCTACGGGCCATGTGCTCGAACGGCTCGACATGCCCGAGGGGGCGAGCATCTCGGGGCTGGAATCGGACGGGCATGACCGCTTCTTTTGCGGAGGCGGACGCTCGGCCAAAGTGCGTGTCGTGCGTCGGCCGAAGACGCCTTAAGCCACGCAATTCTTCCTGACGGTCCAGCGCGGCGCGCATGACGACGAGCGTCTTTTTCGCGCGTGCGAGCGCAATAGCCCTTATGCTCTCGCATGAAGCGCGCGGCTCTTGAGTGAGGCTCCCTGCGCAAAAACTCGACAAAGGCCGGCCTTGACTTCCACCACCATCGATTCAATTCAACTCGATTCATGGGTCGGGGAGACAGCCCGCGCCATCCGCGATTTCGACTGGTCGGCCACGCCGCTTCGCAGCATCGGCGAATGGCCGCAGGCGCTGCGCTCCGTCGTGCAGGTGATGCTGCGCAATGCGTTGCCGATGGCCGTGCTATGGGGCGAAGAGGGTACCTTGCTCTACAACGACGCGTACGCGAAGTTCTCCGGCGCGCGGCATCCCGGCATTCTCGGCATGCCGATCGAAAAGGCCTGGCCGGAAGCGTCGGAGTTCAACCGCAATGTCGTGGACTCGTGCTTGAGCGGCGAATCGCTGTCGTACCACGACATCGGCTTCGTGCTCGCGACCCACGGCCGTCCGGCGCAAGTGTGGCTCGATCTGCACTACAGTCCCGTGGCCTCGGACGACGGCACGCCTGCGGGCGTGCTTGCCATCGTCGTCGATACGACCGAGCGCGTGCTGCTCGAACACAACCGCGCGGTCGCGGAGGCCGCCTTGCGCGAGGCCAACGACCGCCTGAATCTCGCGCTGAACTCGGGCGCCGTGCTCGGCGTGTTCGTGTGGGAGATCGGGTCCAACCGCGTTCTGGGCGACGAACGCTTCGCCCGCACGTTCTCGGTTCCCTTCGAACAGATGGCGGAGGGCTGGCCGTTGGAGGCCGCGCTCGACATCATGCATCCGGCGGATCGCGAGCATGTGCACGAGTCGATCGAGCGCACTGTGCGCGACGGCGTGCCGTATCGCGCGGAATACCGCATTCGCACGCCCGGCGGCGGATGGATGTGGATTCTCGCGAGCGGCCGCTGCGACTACGACGAACGCGGCCGGCCTTTGCGCTTTCCCGGCGTCCTCGTTGACATTCACGACCGCAAGATTGCGGAAGAGAGCCTGAAGGAACTCACGCGCGGCCTCGAAGACAAGATATCGGAGGCGGTCGCCGCGCGCATCGCGGTGGAAGCGCAACTGCGCCAGAGCCTGAAAATGGAGGCGCTCGGCGCGATGACAGGCGGCGTCGCGCACGACTTCAACAATACGCTGCAAGCCATCAGCGGCAATCTGCAATTGCTGCAGTATCTTCCGCCGACGGACCCGCGCGTGCCCGAGCGCGTGCATGCCGCCATGGAGGCCGTGGAGCGCGGCGCGAAACTCGCCTCGCAGCTGCTGTCGTTCGCGCGGCGGCAGCCGCAGTCGCCGGTGGTCATCAATCCGCGCCGCCTGCTCGGTGAAATCCGCGAACTGTTGCAGCATGCCGTTGGCGCGTCGGTGTCCATCGGCACGCACTGGCCGGACGATGCCTGGAACTTCTGCGTCGACCGCAATCAGCTGGAAAATGCGCTGCTCAATCTCGCGATCAACGCACGCGACGCGATTCGCGGCGACGGCAAGTTCACGCTGACATGCTCCAACGAAGTGCTCGGCGAAGCGGCGTGCGAAGGCAAGGACGTGCGCCCCGGCGAATACGTGCGGCTTTGCGCATCCGACACCGGCTCGGGCATGGCCCCTCACGTGCTCGAACACGCGTTCGAGCCGTTCTTCACGACCAAGCCCGAAGGGCACGGAACGGGCCTCGGCTTGAGCATGGTGTTCGGCTTCGTCAAGCAATCGGGCGGACATATCGACATATCGAGCACGGTAGGCTCGGGCACCACGGTCGAACTGTACTTTCCGCGCAGCTTCGAACCAGAATCCGTGGCCGTGCCCGGCGGCCCGCTCGCCACGCAGACGGGCGGCGCGACGCTGCTCGTGGTGGATGACGATGCCGCCGTGCTTTCGTCGACAGTCGCCATTCTCGAAGCCTTGCACTACACCGTACTCAAGGCCGCGAACGGCGATGCCGCGATGAGCGTGCTGCAAAGCGGCGTCGGCGTGGACCTCATCCTGACCGACGTGGTGATGCCCGGCAAGACGAAGTGCGCCGATCTCGCGGAATGGGCGTTCGCGCAGACACGGCCCGTGCCCGTCATCTACGTTTCGGGCTACACGCGCGACATCATCTTGCGCGACGGCGTGCTGCGTCCGAACGTGACGCTGTTGAGCAAACCGTATCGCGCGGAGACGCTGGCGAGGGAAATCGCGTCGGCCTTGAAAGGCGCGCCGCTCACGCATTGATTCACGCGCAGAGGCAGGTTTCGTCCGCATTTCTCCGGAGCATTGCCCGGCTCAAGACTTTCCGCATCGCGCCGTTAAGCAGCGAGTAACGCCGCACTCACGGCGGAAAGGGACCACAGCAGTGCAGGAAAGAGCGAGCGATTTTCTCGGAGCGATCGGCGATAGCGTCGCGCGGCGACTGCCGTACGTGGAACGCGCGCGCCGGTTCGACGCCTACGCGCTGGCGGTGCTGGGCGCGGCGCTCGTCGCGTGCCTGACGCCGTTCGTGCCGCATGCGTGCGCGCTTGTCCTGAGCGCCGCGTGCGCCGCAGCCGTGGCGGTCGTGCATTGCATGCTGCGGTCCAAACGCCAGCTCTTCGCCGCGCAGCAGTTCTCGAACGGGCTGCTTTCCATCGCCGAAGACTGCATCAAGCTGCTCGATCTCGATGGCCGCGTGACCTGCATCTCCGATGTCGGCACGCGGCTGCTGGAAGCGGCAGATGCGAAGGAAATTGTCGGCATCGACTGGCTCGCGCTGTGGGACGGCGCGGACGCGCGGGCGGCATTCGAACACGCGAAGGCGGGCCAGTCCGTTTCGTTCTCGGGCGCATGCCCGACGATGGCCGGCTCGCCGAAGTGGTGGACGTCCACGTTCGCGCCGGTCTATGGCGAAGAAGGCTGCGTCGTCGCGGTGCTCTGCAAATCGCGCGATATCACGGCGGAAGTCGATCTGATCGAGGAACTGCGCGGCAATGCCCGCGTGCAGAAGGACATGGAAGACCACGTCGATGCCGTCTTCTGGACCGCGAGCCATGACTTCAAGGAACTATTGCATGTGAGCTCGGCGTTCGAACGCATGTGGGAAATGCCCGTGGCCGCGCTCGAAACCGACAAGACGGCGTGGATGCAGCGCGTGCATTCCGAGGACATGCCCGGCCTGCGCGCCAAGATGCGCGATGCCGTGAATAGCGGCGCGCCGTCGCAGAGCTATTTCCGTTTGTGTCTTGCCGGCGACCGCACGCGCTGGGTGCGCGCGGACATCTATCCTGTCAGCGAAGACGGCGCGGTCTCGCGCGTAGTCAGCGTATGCGTCGACGCGACCGAAGAACGCATGAACTTGCAGGCGCTCAATCGCCTCGCGAACACCGACAGCCTCACCGGACTGCACAACCGCAACGCGATGATGCATGCGCTCGTCGAGCGATGCGCGTCGGGCGAGCCGTTCGCGTATCTGTTCATCGACATCGACCGCTTCAAGTCCATCAACGATACGGCGGGCCACAGCGCGGGCGATGCCGTGCTCAAGGCGATTGCCGAACGCATCGGCGAGGCTATGCCGCAAGGCGCAGTCGCGGCGCGTGCCGGTGGCGACGAATTCACCATTGTTCTTCCCGGCGCATTCGATCAGGAACGGATCGAGCGCGCGTGCAGACGGCTTGCGCTTGCCTGTAGCCGGCCGATCAAGACCGGCTGCAAGACCGTCAACATGACATGCTCGATCGGCGTTGCTCTGTACCCCGAACATGGCCGCACGCCCGAGACGCTGTTCATCAGCGCGGACATGGCCATGTATGCCGCAAAACGCGCCGGCCGCAACGCATTTCGCGTGTTCGGCGAGCGCGAGAAGGACGACCTCGCGCGCGCGCATCTCGAGACCGAATTGCACGGCGCCATTCGCGACAACCAGTTCGTTCTGCACTATCAGCCGCAATACTCCATCCACACGGACGGGCTTGTCGGTGTCGAGGCGCTGTTGCGCTGGCAGCATCCGCAGATCGGTCTCATTTCGCCGGCGGCGTTCGTGCCCGTGCTGGAAGAAAGCGGGCTGATCGTGGAGGCGGGGCACTGGATCATTCGCGAAGCCGTGCAGGCGGCAAGGCGCCTTGCCGCATCCGTGCCCGAGGTGCGGTCGGTCGCGGTGAACGTCTCGCCGAAGCAGTTGCGCGATCCACGGCTCGTTCCCGTCCTTCAGCATGTCATCAAGCGATCCGGCATCGACGCGAATTGCATTACGCTCGAAATTACCGAGTCCGCGCTGATCGAGAATGTCGACGACGCCCAGGGCGTCCTGTCGAAACTGCGCGCGCTTGGCGTGCGCATCGCCATCGACGATTTCGGTACCGGCTATTCGAGCCTGAGTTATCTGGCGCGCTTCAGGCCGGACGTGCTGAAGCTGGACAAGTCCTTCGTCGATAACATCGCCACCGACGCGATGACGCGCACGGTGGTCGAAGGCGTGATCGATCTCGCGCACAAGCTCGGCGTGATCGTGGTGGCCGAAGGTGTCGAGACGCAGGAGCAACTGGAACGCCTCAAAGAAGCCGGTTGCGACAAGATGCAGGGCTTTCTCCGCTCGCGGCCGGTTGCGCTCGAAGCATTGCTTGAGCAGGCCGCTTGCGTGGAAGCAGACGGCGTGCGTTAAGGCTGCGGGCAGCGCCGTTACATCATTTTGCTGAGCGCTTGCGACGCTTGTCACGTTGCGCGAACATCGGCATGGCGTCCAGCAGCCATGTGAGCAGCGCCTGGGGTCCGGCTGCGAGCGGCCTGCCCGCCTTCAACAACACGCGCGCCTGAATGTTCTCGAAGACGGGGTGCGCAATGGGCACCGTCTTCATCTCGCCGCTCGCAATCTCGCGATACGCAGCGAACGCACCGATCAACGTGATGAAGTCCCCCGCGCTCACGATGCGCTTCAATGCGGTGAGGGAGTTGGTCGTGAGTGTCGCGCGGATGGAGACGCCCTCCGCCAGTTCCACCATCTTCACGACGTGGCCGATGCCGAACGTGGGCGGCATGAGGGCGAGCGGATAATCGCGCAGGTCGTCGATGCGTGCCACGCCGCCGCGTTCGACGAGCGGATGATCGCGCCGTGCAAGCAGCACCACTGGCTGCGCCGAGCTTGCGCGGACCTCGATGCGCGGGTGCGGCGGCGGGTTGTACGCGAGCCCGATATGCGCGCGGCTTTGCGCGACTTCCTCGATGATCTCATCGACGGCCAGCATCTCCACCGTTACGTCGAGGCCCGCATAACGCGCGCAGAACCGCGCGAGAACGTCGTCCACCAGCATGTCGACGTAGCCCTCGCTCACGGCAAGCCTGATCTTGCCTTGCTGAAGCCCCTTCAACGCATGAAGCTGATCCTCCAGCTTCTCCTGCTGCGAACGATACCCGCGCCAGAATTCGAGCAGATGAAACGCAGCCTCCGTCGGACGAACGCCGCGCGCCTGACGTTCGAAGAGCAGCGTGTCGAGTTCGTCTTCGAGCAACTTGATCTGCCGCGCAATCACCGAAGGCGACGTGTTCAGACGATCCGCCGCGCCGCGAATAGTGCCGTGCGCCAGGACCTCATTGAAGTAGCGCAGACGCTGCTGATTGATCTCTCGCATGACCATGTCCCCGTCAGTGAGCGTTGTTCACTGAGCAACGATACGTGAACTTTGTTGCTCTTGCTCGGACGGCGCGACGCGTCCATCATGCGCTTCATCGACGACACCTTCGGGAGAGTGACATGACGGAGAACATCAACGGCTCGCGCCGCCGCTTGCTCGGTGCGACGATTGCAGGTATCGGCGCGATGCAGTTGGGCTTCAGCGGTCTCGTTCGCGCGCAGTCGGCGGGCACAGCGAGCGCGGCTTCTTTTGGCGATATCCGTCAGATCAATGCTGGCACGCTCAATATCGGCTATGCGCAGGCCGGCCCGGAAAACGGTCCGCCGGTCATCCTTCTGCACGGCTGGCCGTACGACATTCATAGCTTCGCCGAAGTCGCGCCGATGCTTGCGGCCGCGGGGTACCGGGTGATCGTGCCTTATTTGCGTGGCTACGGCTCGACGCGCTTCCTCTCGGCCGATACTCCGCGCAACGGACAGCAGGCGGTCGTCGCCGTGGATATCATCGCGCTCATGGATGCGCTGCGCATTCAAAAGGCGCTCGTCGCGGGCTTCGACTGGGGCGCGCGCACCGCAGATATCGTCGCGGCGTTGTGGCCCGAGCGTTGCAAGGCGCTCGTGTCCGTGAGCGGGTATCTCATCGGCAGTCAGGAAGCGAATCGCGCGCCGTTGCCGCCGAAAGCGGAGTACGCATGGTGGTATCAGTTTTACTTCGCGACCGAACGCGGCCGCGCGGGCTATGAAGCGAATCGCCGCGCGTTCTCGAAGCTGATATGGCAAACGGCATCGCCAGAGTGGCATTTCGACGACGCGACGTTCGAGCGCTCCGCGCAGGCGTTCGATAACCCGGATCACGTCGCGGTCGTCATTCACAACTATCGGTGGAGGCTGGGGCTTGCGGAAGGCGAGCCGCAATACGACGCGCTCGAGAAGCGCCTCGCGGCCGCGCCGCCGATCACGGTTCCGACCATCACGATGGAAGGCGATGCAAACGCCGCGCCGCATCCGAGCCCCTCGGCGTATGCGAAGAAGTTTACCGGCAAGTACCGGCATATCGACGTGGGGGGCGGCGTGGGACACAATCTGCCGCAGGAAGCGCCGAAGGCGTTCGCCGATGCGGTGATCGCGGTGGATCGCATGTGAGAGAAAGCGCCACGCCGGCCGCGTGGCTCAAAAGCACACGTAGGAATGCGAAACGAACTCGCATTGCACCGATCCGATCTGATGCAGCATTTTGACCGTATCGCCGATGGCCTCGTTGACGGTCTTCGCGCCGCCGCGCACGTTTTTCATAGCGTTGCGGTCGAGGTCTTCGGAGATCGGCAGGTCCTTGATGGTGAGCGTGTTCATGGCAGTGCCCCTTAAGTGTTTGGGTGTCGTGACGCGTGAGTGGTCACCCTGTTCATCATGCACCGCCTGTGCCAGCGCGCAGGTCGAAGACTTCGAAGCCGCGCCATGTAAGCCTCCTCGCGCATCGAAACGGCTTGAGCGATCACGCGCGCTAGCGCGAATGTCGCGCTGCAACCGACAGCTCCGCACCGAAAGCGTGGCTCTGTCCGACACTATCGTTTGCGCAAACGTTTCGTCGGCGATCGAACTCGCTTGCCTTCATTCAATCCCCGAGCGCATTACAGAAATCGAATATTTCCTCAGACTAATGTGGCGCATGCCACATATCGACTCGGCCCTTTTGCGCAAAATTCGTTCCGTCTAACGAATAACAACAAGCAACGTCTGAAGGCGGCACCATAGCGGCCAAGGACATACGGGGAAGTCATGCAGCGAGAGAGAAAGCAGCCTAGCCAAGGGCGTGCAATCGCAGTGTGCATCATCGCTTTATCGGTCGTGCCAAGCCGTGCATTTGCTCAGGATGCCGAATCGGTTCCCGCCGCGCACGCGGAGCCGTCCGTTGCCGCGCAGCCGCTCATTTCGCTTCCGACGACGCCGACGCCGAGCCCGGTCGGCAAGACGACGCCCCTGCCAGCCGCGAACGGTGCGCCGCTTTCGCCACGCGGCACGGTGAACGCATCGGAGTCGCTGGAAAAGAGCGCGACGCTCGCGGGAACGCCACGCGCCCGTACAGCCGATATTACCGGCCAGAAGCCGCTCGACGATGCGCTCGGCGGTGTCGTGACCACCGACACAGTGACGCTCGCAGGGCAGGACTTCTATAACTGGTTCGCGCAGGCATGGAGCGCGATTCCGTTGAGCGAGCGTTACGTCGTGTCGGTTCACGAGCGTCCTTCCGCGCGCTACGGCAGCCTCGTATGGGTCGAGTTCGGTCAGCGTCGCGTCTTTCAGGCGTTCTTGCCGATCGCGCGGGCCAACGTGCGGCCGGTCGCGGAAGGCGCGGCACAGGTGGCGTTCCAGAACGTCATGCAGGCAGACCTCACACGTCTGCTCTTTCGCGACGCCGACATGGCGAACGACGAACTCTGATAAAAGCAACACGGCCAACTACGGGGAACACGATGAAAACCAAGGCGCTTGTCCGCAGCGCGATGCTCGCCTGCGCGCTCTCGATGCCGCTTCTGACGCCGCTTGCCGCTCACGCGACGACGCTCGTCTATGAGCCGGTGAATCCCAACTTCGGCGGCAATCCGCTCAACGGCGTGAATCTGCTGAACGAAGCGAACGCGCAGAACAAATACAAAGATCCGTCGCTCGCGGATTACGGCACGAGCGGACAGTCCACGCTCGACCAGTTCAACACGCAACTGCAGCAGGCGATTCTGTCGCGCGTGGCGTCGTCGATTTCGAGCTCGATCGTCGGCACCGACGGCACGCTGCATCCGGGGACCATCAACACGGGCAACTTCTCGATTGCGATCACGCAAGTCACGGGCGGCAATCTGCAAGTGACGACGACCGACAAAACGACCGGCGCATCCACCACTTTCATCGTCGGCAACGGCCAGTAAGACGAGCGCACATAAGCCATGAACAACAAGACATTCCGGACCGCCGCGCTCGGCGCCACGCTTGCTGCCGCGATGCTGCTCACCGGCTGCGTGACCGCGCCGATGCCCTCGGCAGGCAATGCCACGCTGACGCCGCCGACACGCGTCACGCGCGATCTCACGCACCTGCCGCCGCCGAAGGGCAAGATCTACGCGGCCGTGTACGGTTTTCGCGACCTCACGGGTCAATACAAGCCGTCGCCGGACAGCTCGTTCTCGTCGCAAGTCACGCAAGGCGGCGCGTCGTTTCTCGTGAAGGCCATGCGCGATTCCGGCTGGTTTCAGCCCGTCGAACGCGAGAATCTTCAGGACCTGCTGACCGAACGCAAGATCATGCGTGCGCTCGAAACGCCCGACGACAAGAACCGTGCAGGCGCCAACATCACGCAGATCGGCGCGCTGGCGCCCGCGAACATCGTGCTGGAAGGCGGCATCGTCGGCTATGACTCGAACATTCGCACGGGCGGCGCGGGCGTCGCGTATCTCGGGATCTCGGCGTCGCAGCAGTATCGCGTCGATCAGGTGACCGTGAACCTACGCGCGGTGGATATTCGCAACGGCACCATTCTCAATAGCGTATCGACGACCAAGACCATCTACTCGATTCAGGTCGATACGGGCGTGTATCGCTTCATCGGCTTCAAGGATCTGTTGCAGGCCGAAATCGGCATGACGCGCAACGAGCCGCAACAGTTGTGCGTGAACGAGGCGATCGAATCGGCGCTCGTGCATCTGATCGTGCAGGGCGTGGCGAACCAGACGTGGGCGCTCAAGGACATGAAAGACTGGTACGACCCGACTATGCAGCGTTATCTCCAGGAAAACCAGGGTTACGTGCAGACGATGGAAGACGTGAACCCGCCGTATAGCGCGGTGAAGATCGATCCGCCGAAAACATTGGGAAGCTGATTCGATGAACAAGCCTAACCAAGTGATACCGCCGCGCGCGCCGTGGCGGGCGTCGAAAGTCGCGCTGTGCGCCGGCGTGTTCGCGGTCGTGAGCCTCTCGCTTGCCGTCTTCGCAGCGGACCTTTCGCCGGTGTCGGACTTCGGTCCCGCGGAGCCGGGCTTCGGCGGCGCGACGCAGGTTGCGCGCGTCGCGCAGCACGGCGCCAACAATCGCGTCACCGGGATTCAGGCGGGGCAGAACGGCCTCGTCGTGAATCAGGCGGGCATCGCGAACGCAGCCGTGACCGCGCAGGCCGGCAACGACAACTGGTCGGTCGTGCAACAAGGCGGCAACGCCAATCAGTACAACGGTTATCAGGCCGGGCAGTACAACCGGTCGATCTCAGTGCAAGGCGGTAGCGGCAATGCAGCAACGGTGACGCAGATCGGATCTTCGATGTCTTCGCAAGTGACGCAACTCGGCAACAACAACGAAGTGTCCATCCTGCAAAGCCGCAATGGAGCGGGGCTCCAGGTCATGCAGAACGGCAACGGCGCGCGGGCGTCGGTGCTGATGAAGTAACCCGTTTTTCGGCCTTGGCGACATGTCACGGCGCGAGGAGACCGTAGTAAGCAGTACGTAGGGTATAAGAGGGCGCAGTTCGGTCGCAACGGGGGCAGCAGGGGCTGCCAGCCGTCGGTAATAAAGAAGTTACTCAAAACTCAAACCACGAGGCTATAAAAATGAAAGTCAAGGCAATCATCATCGCTATGGGTCTGGCAACGCTGGCTTCCACGTCGGCTTTGGCAGCCGGCTCCTCGACGAGCGAATCGGCTACCGTTTCGCAATTCGGCAACGCGAATCAGGCGACGGTCGATCAACAATCGTCGATCGGCGACCGCGTGAACGTGCTGCAAACCGCGGATGGCGCCGCTGCCAGCGTCACCTCGAAGGATGGCGGCTACAACACCACGAACATCACGCAAAACGGCGTGTCGTCGCGCAGCGGCGGTTCGAACCTGAAGGCGACGGTCACGCAAGACCGCGCGTTTGCCGAGCGCACGAGCATCACCCAGACGGGTAGCAACTCGTCGGCGAACGTGGCTCAGACGACGTCGTCTTTCGATAACGACAGCATCCGCCAGAACGGCTCGAACAACGCCGCGAAGATCACGCAGACGAATGCGCAGGGCAACACGGTCAACATCGATCAAGGCCAGAACCTCGGCAAGCTCGACGGCGGCAGCGCGACCGTTACGCAGACGTCGACGTTCGGCAACAACGTGCAAGTGTCGCAAGACCGTGATCACGGTATCGCAAACGTCGAAACCACCGGCGGCGGTCTGAACAAGACGACGATCACGCAGACGGGCGGCGGCACCGACGCGTATGTCGGCCAGACGAACGAACTCGGCGATACGGTGTCGATCAAGCAAAACGGCTCGGAGATCGCGAAGGTCTTCTCGTCGAACGGCGGCGGCAACAAGACGAGCATCGACCAGAGCGGCGCGTTCGCACCGAACTTCGCGCAAGTGAATCAGGGCAATGCCGTCAATGAAACGACGACGATCGTCCAGAGCGGCGCGCTCTACAACAAGACGTACGTGAACCAGTACAACGAGTCGAACGACACCACGTCGGTGACGCAATACGGCAGCACCAACGAAGCGATCGCCACGCAACAGGGCGGCCGCAACAACGTTCTGGCCTCGGTGCAATCGGGCACGAACAACAACGCGACCCTGACGCAGCAAGCCGCTATCGAATCGACGCTGTTGTCGGCGCAATACGGCGACTTCAACGTGGCGACCGCCACGCAGTCGGGCAAGAACGAAGAGCTTCTGCTGTCGCAGAACGGCATCGGCAACAGCGCGACGGCTTCGCAAAGCGGCTCGGGCAACACGGGCGTGATCACGCAGATCGGCTATGCGAACACGGGCTCGGTCGCGCAAGCCGGCTCCGGCAACAGCGCGGTGCTGACGCAAGCCGGCTCGAAGAACACGGCGACCATCTCGCAGCGTTGAGCATCGGCTGATACTGTAGACGCGGCTTCATCTTGACGGGCGGTGCGCGGCTTTCGGGCCGCGCCCGCCCGTTTTTTTCTTTTTAATGCACGCACCGAAGTCGACGCGCATCGCACGGGCCGCTTCTGCGATGTTCACGAGATAGTGCTATGTTCGTGCCGAACGAAAATCAGCGTTGGCGAACGCCACGGACATGGAGCGGCACATGAGGAAAGACACGACAATCAGACTTTGCAAAGCGGCCGGCCTTCTTCTATTCACGTCCACCGCCTGCGCGCAATCCAGCGTCACCTTATACGGCCGGCTCGACGGCGGCATCGAATATTTGAATCACGTCGCGAACGGCGCGGGCGGCAATGCCACGCGATGGAGCGCGGAAGGCGGCGACTGGGGCACGAGCATGTTCGGTCTCAAAGGTGTCGAAGACCTGGGTGGCGGCATGAGCGCCGTCTTCGACCTGGAGACCGCGCTGCAGATCATGAACGGCAGAACGGGCGGCGACCGCATGTTCTCGCGGCGCGCCTATGTGGGCATCAATTCGAAAACCTGGGGCCAGATTCAGGCGGGCCGCAATCTTTTCATCGACAGCGACGGCGTCTGGGAATTCGATCCGATGGTGCAGGAAGCGGTGTCCTCGGCATCGCTCGTGCGCGGACGCAACTGGCAGCAGACAAGCAATAACGTCGAATACCATAGCCCCGTGTTTCATGGCTTCGATGTTCAGGGCCAGTATGCGTTCGGCAATCAACCCGGTGCATTCAACAGCGGCGCACCGGGTGAGTTCGGCCGTTCCGAAGGCATCATGCTCACCTATCATACGCCGCTTCTCGATGTGCGCGGCATCTACGACGAGTTGCGCGACCAGAACGGGCGCTTGAGCAATATCTTCGCGTCGTCGCGGGAATACTTCGTCGGCGCGAACCTGAAGGTCGACAAGTTCAAGATTCAGGCTGCCTATACGCACTACGCGGCGCCCGATACGCCAGCAGGTATCGCCGATAGCGCGGACCACTACTGGCTCGGCGCGACCTATCAGGCGACGCCGCAATGGGCCGTCACGGCAGCGGGTTTCTATGTTCATGTAGGCGAGGGCGCGGGCGACGCCTCGCACGATCCCGCGAGTCACGCCATGCTCTATTCGCTCGGCACCACCTACAACTTCACGAAGCGCACGTTCGTCTACGGCACCGTGGCTTATGTGCGCAACAGCGCGAACGGGACGTTCTCCGTATTCGCGACGCCCCGCAACTCGGACGCCAGCACGAGCACGAGCCCGCTCGCCGGAGAATCGCAGACCGGTGCATATGTCGGCCTCATGCACGTCTTCTGATGCGTGAATCGATTAAGATACTCCGCCTCATTCACCGACCATGACGGAGCCTCTTTCGTGATTCAGCCGAGCAGCGTATTCAAGGACAACCTGGCGCAACTGCCTTCGATCGAAGGCATCGAGCGCATCGATCTGATCGATGCGAAGGGCGATGTCGTCGCGAGCATCGAAAACAAGCCGGGTAAACAAGGCTCGCTTGCTGTCTATCACTACCTGAAACAGACATTCGGCACGCTGAACGCGCAAGCCGCCGAGCACGGGTTGCTCGTATTCGCGGAACATACGGCGGACGCGCGCAATCGTCCGGGGGCGCATCCCAATGTGGATCGCCTGCTCGAGATCGCTGCGGGCGGCGATGCAGTCGAGCTGCGCGTGGTCGCGGCTTCTTGAGCGCCAGTTGAAACGCCCCGAGCGCCGCATCAAGTCCGGCGCTCGGGGCGTGTTTTCGAGGCGAACGTGCGTTACTGCGCGCCGAGCTTCTTGATCAATGCATCGAGCTGGCTCATTTCTTCATCGGTCAGATCCGTGAGCGGCGCGCGCACCGGACCGGCATCGTGTCCGACGAGCTTCGCGCCAGCCTTCACGATACTCACGGCATAGCCCGGACGACGATTGCGAATGGCCAGATACGGCAGGAAGAATTCGTCGATCAGCTTACCGGTGGTCTCGTGGTCGTTGGCCGCGATGGCGCGGTAGAAGTCCATCGCCGTCTTCGGAATGAAGTTGAACACCGCCGACGAGTACACCGGCACGCCCAGCGCCTTGTACGCCGCCGCGTAGACTTCCGCGGTCGGCAGGCCGCCGAGGTACGAGAAGCGGTCGCCGAGACGGCGGCGAATCGTCACCATCGCTTCGATCTCGCCGACACCGTCCTTGAAGCCGATGAGGTTCGGGCAGCGGTCCGCGAGACGCTCCAGCATATCGGCGTTGAGCTTCGAATTCGCGCGGTTATAGATGATGACGCCCAGGTTCGGCACGGCCTTGCACACCTGTTCGGCGTGCGCCGCGATGCCTTCCTGCGAGGCTTCCGTCAGATAGTGCGGCATCAGCAGAATGCCTTGCGCGCCGTTCTTCTCCGCTTCCTGCGCGAAGGCGATGGCCGTGCGCGTCGGGCCGCCCGCGCCCGCGAGAATCGGCACCTTGCCTTTGCAGACCTCGGTGGCCGTGCGCACGATCTGCGAATATTCAGGCTGCGTCAGCGAGAAGAACTCGCCCGTGCCGCCCGCGACGAACAGCGCGGACGCACCGTACGGCGCGAGCCATTCGAGACGTTCCGCATACGTATCGGCGCGAAAGTTGCCTTGCGCGTCGAAGTCGGTCACGGGGAAAGAGAGCAGGCCCTCGGATACGATTTGCTTGAGTTCTTGCGGTGTCGTCATGATCTATGTCTCGTTTGGCAGCGTCCGGCGAATGCAGCGCTTATAGGTCATCGTACAACACGACCGTGCTTGCGGCAACTGATGCGCGGCATAGCGGCGAATTTTTCGGGTAAACACCGAGCCGGACACGATCGAGATGTTGTAGGATGACATAACTCCACGACGGCGCGGGCCGTCATGCACCAGGGATTGTCGAGAATGAATCAGCCGCCGCTTTATATTCGCGTGCACCCGGATGACAACGTCGCGATCGTCGTGAACGACGGAGGCCTCGGCGAAGGCGCGACGTTTGCCGATGGGCTCGTGCTGCGCGAACGGGTGCCGCAAGGTCACAAGGTGGCCCTCACCGATCTCGCGGAAGGCGATGCCGTGATCCGCTACAACGTGGTCATCGGCTATGCGCTGAAGGACCTGCCCAAAGGTAGTTGGATCAACGAGCACGTGTTGCGCATGCCGACGCCGCCCGAGCTCGACGATCTGCCCATCGCGACCATCAAGGCGCCCGATACCTCGCCGCTCGAAGGCTTCACGTTCGAGGGGTATCGCAATGCGGACGGCACCGTGGGCACGCGCAACATCCTCGCGATCACGACCACCGTGCAGTGCGTGGCGGATGTCGTGCAGCACGCGGTCGATCGCATCAAGGCGGAACTGCTGCCGCGCTACCCGAATGTCGATGATGTCGTGAGCCTCGGCCACTCGTACGGCTGCGGCGTCGCGATCGAAGCGCCGGACGCGATGGTGCCTATCCGCACCGTGCGCAACATCGCGCTGAACCCGAACTTCGGCGGCGAAGTGATGATGGTGAGCCTTGGCTGCGAAAAGCTCCAGCCCGAACGCCTGATGCCGCCCGGCACGATTCCGATCGCGGCCGCCGCGCTCGACGACGCCATTGCCGATATCGGCGACATGGAAAGCGAGGCGAACGGTGGCGCGGTCGTGCTGCAGGACGAGGGACACGTCGGCTTCCAGTCGATGATCGATTCCATCATGCTCATGGCCGAAACGCACCTGAAGCGGCTCAACAATCGCCGCCGCGAGACGTGTCAGGCATCCGATCTGGTCGTCGGCGTGCAATGCGGCGGCAGCGATGCGTTCTCCGGTCTCACGGCGAACCCGGCGGTCGGCTTCGCGACGGACCTGCTCGTGCGCGCGGGCGCGACCGTGATGTTCTCGGAAGTGACCGAAGTGCGCGACGGCGTCGCGCAACTCACGGCGCGCGCCGCGAACGGCGAAGTGGCCGCGGCCATCATCCGCGAGATGAAGTGGTACGACGATTATTTGAAGCGCGGCGGCGCGGACCGCAGCGCGAACACGACGCCCGGCAACAAGAAGGGCGGGCTGTCGAACATCGTCGAGAAGGCGATGGGGTCTATCGTCAAGTCGGGCAGCTCCACCATTTCGGGCGTGCTGTCGCCGGGCGAGAAGGTCAAGCAGAAGGGCTTGATCTACGCGGCGACGCCCGCGAGCGACTTCATCTGCGGCACGCTGCAACTGGCCGCGGGTATCAATCTGCATGTCTTCACCACAGGGCGCGGCACGCCGTACAGTCTCGCGGAAGTGCCGGTTATCAAGGTCGCGACGCGCTCGGATCTCGCGCGCCGCTGGCATGACCTGATGGACGTGAATGCCGGGACGATCGCCACGGGTGAGGCGAGCATCGCGGACGTGGGCTGGGAACTGTTCCGTCTGATGCTCGATGTTGCGAGCGGGCGCAAGCAAACGCGCGCCGAGAAGCTCAAGCTGCACAACGCGCTCGTGCTGTTCAATCCGGCGCCGGTGACCTGAAGCACGCGTCGTCCTCTTGGTGTCGAAGCCCCGTTCGCGGCCCTCTCGCGAGCGGGGCTTTTTCATTCGTGCTGCCGCGTTATCAATGTAATGACGCGGACGGCATTTCACCAGCGCGGGCCGCCGCCTACCATGCGAGTCGTCGAAGCAAGACATCAACCGATTCGCAAGGAGAAAGCAAACATGTACGCCATCACGGGTATCAGCGGACAAGTGGGCGGCGCGCTCGCCGATGCGCTGCTGCAAGCGGGACAGAGCGTTCGCGCGGTCGTGCGCGACGCGAAAAAGGGCGAGCGCTGGGCGGCGCGTGGCTGCGAGGTCGCGAACGCGCGCATGAACGATGCGAACGCGCTGGCGCAGGCGTTCGAAGGCGCGCATGGCGTGTTCATTCTGCTGCCGCCGCAGTTCGATCCGTCGCCCGGCTTTCCGGAAACGCGCGAAGTCATTGAAGTCATCGTCTCGGCGGTGCAGCGTGCAAAGACGCGCAAGATCGTGTGCCTGTCGACCATCGGCGCCCAGGCGCAGGAAACGAATCTGCTCACGCAGCACACGTTGCTGCAAGACGCGCTCATCGCGCAGCCGATACCCGTGACCTTCCTGCGCCCCGGCTGGTTCATGGAGAACAGCGCATGGGACGTACAATCGGCCCGCGAAGAAGGTGTCGTCCACTCGTTCCTGCAACCGCTGGATCGCGCGATTCCGATGGTTGCCACCGAAGACGTCGGCAGAACCGCCGCGCGGTTGCTTCAGGACGAATCGCACGGCACGCGGGTCGTCGAACTCGAAGGCCCGCAACGCGTCAGCCCGTGCGATATCGCTGCGGCGTTCTCTGCCGTGCTCGGCAAGCCGGTCGCCGCGCAAGCCGTGCCGCGTGAGAGTTGGCGCGACATGTTCGAGCAGCAAGGCATGAGAAATCCGATGCCGCGCATCCGCATGCTCGACGGCTTCAATGAAGGATGGATCGACTTTGAAGGAGCTGGCGAAGATATCGTGAAGGGTGAAGTCAGTATCGAGTCGGTCGTGCGAAAGCTCTGCGCTTAAGAGAAGCAGGCGTCATTGCGCGTTTTGGAGCGAGCGATCTAAAATGATCGCCTGCCAAACCGGAGCGCGCTCGCATGATCCACTTCTACTTCCATCCCACGCCCAACCCCGCAAAAGTCGCGCTGTTTCTCGAAGAAGCGGGCGTGCCTTATGAACTGAAGCCAGTAGATACCAGCAAAGGCGAGCAGCATACGCCCGCATTCCGCGCGATCAACCCGAACGGCAAGGTGCCCGCCATCGTCGATACGGAAGGCCCGGGCGGCAAGGAAGCCGTGGTGTTCGATTCGACCGCCATCCTTCTCTATCTCGCGGAAAAGACCGGCCAGTTTCTCGGCACGCGGGAAGACCGCCCGCAGCTTCTGTCGTGGCTCATGTTCATCGCCACGGGCCTTGGGCCGTTCTCCGGGCAAGCCGTGCACTTTCAGCATGCGGCGCCCGAAGGTCTCGACTATGCGGTGAACCGTTATCGGCGCGAAGCGGACCGGCACTATCAGGTCCTGAATGATCGGCTCGCAGGTCGCGAGTACATCGTCGGCGATAGCTTCACCATTGCCGACATGTCCGCGTGGGGCTGGATCGACCGGGCATCGCGTGTGTTCAAGACGACCGAGGCGCCGCTGGCCGCGTATCCCGAGTTGCAGCGTTGGTTCGCCGCCATCGACGCACGCCCTGCCGTTGCGCGCGCTCGCGCATTGAACAAGCAGCACGCGTTCAAGATGGTCAACGACGAAGAGACGCGCCGCGCGTTGTTCCCGTCGAACTATCCGAAGACGGCGTGAAGGAGAAGCTCGATCATGCCGCGTCCGCGTGAATTTGACGAGGAAGCCGCGCTCGATGCGGCCACCGCGCAATTCTGGTCGCGGGGATATGAAGCGACTTCCGTGCGCGATCTCGCGGCAACGATGGGCCTCACGGCGGCTAGCCTTTACAACGCTTTCGGCGACAAGCGCGCGCTCTTCGAACGCGCGCTGAAACGCTATGTGGAGCACGGTTTTCGCGACCGCGTGCGGCGCTTCGAGCATCGTCTGCCGCCGCGCGATGCGATTCTCGCGTTCTTCGACGAGATCATCGAACTGTCGGTGCGCGATCCGCATCGCAAGGGCTGTCTCGTTGTTAATTCGGCGCTCGAACTCGCGCCGCACGACCGTCAGATTCATCGCGCGTTGAGCGCGGTGCTCAAGGAGATCGAAGGCTTTTTCACGCGCTGCGTGCGCGCGGGACAGGACGACGGGACCATAGCGGCGACCTTATCGGCCGACGATATCGCCAAGGCTTTGCTCGCTTCGCTCATGGGCTTGCGCGTGCTGGCGCGGGTCAACCCGCGGCGCGAGTTGCTCGAAGGCGCGGCGCGCCCGGTGCTCGCCATGCTGGGCGCAACCAAGAGCCGCGCGAGAGTCCGCCGCGCGAGCTAGCGCTACCAGCGCAGCACGCGCGGCCCGAGCCATGCGCCGATGCCGGCCGGCAACAGCATGCCGATGGCATACCAGAGGCTCCAGAACGCGGGGCTCATCTCCGGACAGTGCAGGCAATAGGCGATGGTCGCGAGCGCGCTCGACAGCAGGCCGGCCACCGCGCCCGCCATGCGCAAATCAGTGGGCGCGAGACTTCTTGCGGCAAGCAGCGCGGCGGGAAACGTGGGCACGGAGAGCAGCACGATATTGAACGGACACGTGCGCCACGACTGCCCGAGCACGAGCGGCAGGCGTTCAGCGGGCGTCGCCTGCCCAAGCACGAGCGCGCCCGCCAGCCACACAGCGATAAAAGGCAGCACGATGATCGGCCACGCGTAACCGCCGCGCGCGCCGGGGCGACCCAGCCGCATCACGGCGATCAGCGCGCCGACCGCTACGCATAGCGGGAACGCGACCTTGGCCCAGAACAGGGCCGTCTGCGCGACGCTCGCCAGATCGCGGCGCAGTCCGTAGACCACGAACATCAAGAGCACCGAGCCGACGAAACCGAGCGGCAGCGCCTGCGCGAAACGGCGGGCGACGGCCGCGCGATCGACGCGCGCATCGCCGGCGGCGAGCAGATCGATCAGATCATCGGTTCGCATCGGATTCCTCGCTTCTAAAGCCGCGAATGCGTGCGGCGAGCGCCTTGAGTCCGCGATGCACGCCCACCTTCACGGCGGATTCCGAAAGCCCCGTGAGCTGTGCGGTCTGCGCGACCGACAACCCTTCCAGCTTGACGTGAACGATCGGCAGCCGCTGCTTGTCCGGCAGCTGCTGCAAGAGCTTGCCTAGGTCGTGGCGAGCTTGAGCGGGTTCGTCGTCGGTGACGGCGAAGAGATCGTCGTGATCGTCGAGGGGATCGTTGAGCGACTCGTGACGCGATCGCGCGCGAAAGAAGTCCATCAGCTTATAGCGCGCAATGGCATGAATCCATGCAGTAAGCGGTTCTTCCATGCGGTAGGTGTGACGTGCGTTGTGCACCGCCAGCAAGATCTCCTGCACGAGGTCTTCCACGTCATCGCGATGCTGAGGAATGCGCTTGCGCAAATAGCCGCGCAGATGCCGCGTCAGCGTCTGCAGAAAACCGCGATAGGCGTTCTGGTCGCCTTCGAGGCCGGAGCTAAGGAGCGTCTTCAGGCGATGTTCCGCGTCATGCAAGGCGAGTCCCGTGAAGGCAAGGCGACGGAAGGACGATGCGAGCGAACGCGGCGCGATGCAAACAGCAAGCGCGGCGTAAGCCCGACCGCATTTTAGATCGAGCGTTTCAGAATAGCCGAAGCCACGGCGAGCGGCAATGCCGGCTGCCTTTGCGCCAATCGTCTTCATCGTATGCGTTGCTGGGAGCGGGTCGTTGCTTGCGTACGTTAGTTCGCTTGCGAAGCGCGCGCGGTTACAGCGCAACGTGAAACTTGCATCGAAAAATTTTCCCGACACGCCCTGTAACCGGGCCGACGCGGCGAGCGAATTCACGAGTACATCACCCTTATCGGCAACGATCATGGACACGACACTCGACGCCCCGCCCGACAGCCTGCAACGCAAGCATCCGGTTCATCCGCTGTGGCTGCGCATCACGCACTGGCTCAACGCCGTGGCCGCGCTCATCATGATGTTCTCGGGCTGGCGCATCTACGACGCGTCGCCGGTCTTCGCGCGCATCGTCATTCCGCCTTCCATCACGCTCGGCGGCTGGCTCGGCGGCGCGCTCCAGTGGCACTTCGCCGCAATGTGGCTGCTCGTCTTCAACGGACTCGTCTATCTCGCGCTGAACGTCGCGAGCGGACGCTTCTTCTCGAAGTTCTTTCCGTTATCGCCTCGCGCGGTCGTGCATGACCTCGTTGCGGCGATGCGCGGCAAGCTCTCGCACGAGAATCCGCGCGAGTACAACGCGGTGCAGAAGCTCGCGTACCTCGTGGTCGTGCTCGATCTCATCGTGCTCGTGCTGTCCGGTCTTGCGATCTGGAAGTCCGTGCAGTTTCCGTTGCTGCGTGAACTGATGGGCGGCTACGACAACGCGCGCGTCGTTCACTTTTGTGCGATGGCGGTCATGGCGGCGTTCGTGGTCGTGCACGTCGTGATGGTCGCGCTCGTGCCGCGCTCGCTGCTTAGCATGCTGCGCGGTCGTTGAACGAAGGGAGCCCACGCCATGAACACTCAACGTAAAAAGATCGCCACGCTCGACCGCGCATCCGTGCTCGCCGATGCCACGCGCGAACTCGCCATGCCGTCGCGACGCCTCTTCGGCAAGCGCATGCTCACGCTCGGCGGGCTATCGCTGTTGACCGGTTGCTCGATCACCGACGAAGACTCCGTCAACACGTTTCTGGGCGCCGTCTCGCGCCTGAACGATCGCGTGCAGGCGTTGCTGTTCGATCCGACGCGTCTCGCGCCCACGTACAGCGAGGCGCAGATCACGCGGCCTTTCCCGTTCAATGCGTACTACGGCATCGACGACGTGCCTCATGTGCATGGCGCGGACTACCGGCTGAAGGTGAGTGGTCTCGTGACGGGCCAGCGCGTCTGGACGCTGCCGGAACTCTACGCGTTGCCTCATGCCGAGCAGATCACGCGGCATATCTGCGTGGAAGGCTGGAGCGCGATAGGGCGCTGGGGTGGCACGCCGTTCCGCGAGTTTCTGCGGCGCGTCGGCGCGGATACGACTGCGAAGTACGTCGGCTTTCGCTGCGCCGATGACTATTACGAAAGCATCGACATGCCCACCGCGCTTCATCCGCAGACGCTGCTCACGTTCGAGTATGACGGCGAGCGCTTGCCCGCGAAATACGGCTATCCGATGAAGCTGCGCATGCCGACGAAGCTCGGCTACAAGAACCCGAAGCATATCGTCGAAATCTTCGTCACCAACACGTATCCCGGCGGCTATTGGGTCGACCAGGGCTACAACTGGTTCGGCGGTTCATGACCGCCGTGCTTTCGAATCCGGCCCGGCCGGAGCAGTTTCTCAACGCAGGTCCGCAGGTCCAATAAGGAGAAGTGAAATGAAACGAGTGATGACGGTAGTGTTCGCGGCGGCATTGGCAATCGGCGCATCGGCGGCTCACGCGCAGGCGAGCGGCGCGATGTCCAACGATGCGATGTCGCACGATTCGATGAGCAAGGACGCCATGTCGCACGACAGCATGAAGAAAGACTCGATGAGCAAGGACAAGATGAAGAAGCACGACTCGATGAGCAAGGAGCATCCTGCGTCCGGTGCCATGTCGCAGTAAGCCAGGCATTGAAGCTGGCCTGCGACGAGCACGCCAGCTTGACAGGCGTTTGCCGCGTACCTAGCATCAGTGAACCACCGTTTCTTAATCGCTTACAAACCATAAGCGAGGAGCGGAAACACGAGGGATGCGCAATGAGTCACAACGATTCCCGGCAGCGCATGCGGCGGCACGTTCTTGCATCTTTGTGTGCGGGCCTGGCCGGTGTCCTGAGCGTTGGTCTGCCCGCCAGCGAAGCGGCCGAAAGCGAACAGCGCCTCGAAACCGTGGCCACGTTCGGCGATGACTTCAGGCTCGTCGGAATCGGCGTCTCGCGGCAGGGGCGGGTGTTCGCCACGGCGCCGGCCTCCGTCAAACGGTCGCGCTACAGCATGGTCGAAGTCGATACGAAGACCGGCGCGCTGATGCCCTTTCCCGACGAGAGCTGGAACGTCTATAAGTCCGACGACGATGGCTCGAATCAATGGGTTTCAGTGCAGGCGTTGTGGGTCGATGAGCGCGACCATCTGTGGGCGCTGGACTCATCGCTCGCGTCCGTCGATCAGACGCGTCAGCCGCCGAAGCTGATCGAGTTAGACCTTGCCACGCGCAAGATCGTGCGCCGGTTCGACTACGGCAAGAGCGTCACGCAGAAAGACTCGCTGAACGATATCCGTATAGATCATAAGCACGGCTACGCATTCATTAGCAATGCGGGCAATCAGGGCGGCGTGGTCGTGACAAACCTCGAAAGCGGCGAATCGCGGCTCGTGCTGGCGGGCGACCGGTCGAGCGTCGCCGATCCGAACCAGCATCTGATGTTCGGCGATCGCATTGCACGCAAGCTGGATGGCGGCGTGCTCGTGCTGCAAACCGATGGCATCGCGCTGTCGCCGGATCGCGAGTGGCTGTATTACCGGCCGTTGACGGACCATCACTACTGGCGCGTGCCGACGGCCGCGCTCATCGATGCATCGCTCTCCGCGCAAGACCTCTCAGAGCGCGTGCAGTATCTCGGCGATGGCGCAGAGACGGGCGGACTCATCATGAGCGGCGCGGGCGTGCTGTACGGCGGCGATCTGGAGAACCGCACCGTCGTTGCGTTCGATGTCGTCGAGCGTGACGGCAAGCCGGCGCTCGCGCAGAAGACCTTCGTCGGCAAGCATCCGCAGCTTTCATGGGCCGACGGCTTTGCCATTGCGAACGGATACCTGTATATCGCGGACTCGCATCTGCACGAGTTGAACTTTTCGAACGGTTATCCTCGCGAAGGCAAGCTCGCAATCTTTCGAGCGCGCTTGCCGAAGCAGCCGGCGGACGGTCTGGCCGGATAAGCTCGGGCAACTACTTGCGCTGCGCGTTCGCCAGGTCTTCATCGCGTTCCCAGCCGCCGCCGAGCGCAAGGAACAGGTTCACCTGATCTTGCGCGACCTGGCTTTCCGCCGCCGCCACCTGCGCGGCGACGCTCGTCAGCGTGCGCGTGGCATCCAGGTCCGCGACGAACGACTCGCGCCCGGCCGTGTACAGCCGATGCGTTTCGTCCGCCGATTCCACCGCCGACCGGTACGCGGTGCGCAGATTGTCGGCGCGCGTCGCATCCGACGCATACGTTGCAAGACTGCTTTGCGTTTCGCGCAGCGCGTTGAGCACCACGCCATCGAAGTGGGCGAGCGCGCCGCCGGATGCCGCTTCGGCCTGCACTACGCGGGCGCGTTGCCCGTTGATCGGAAAGCTCCAGTTGATGAGCGGCCCGAACGCCCAGCGATTCGTCGTCGCGCCGAGCAAGTCCTCCGCGACGCCCACCGAACCGACCGACGCGCCGAAGCTCACTGATGGATACAGCGCCGCAGTCGCCACGCCGATGCGGGCGGTCGACGCCGCCAGTTGCCGCTCGGCTTGCCGCACATCGGGACGGCGCTTCAGGAGCGACGCGCCGTCGCCGACAGGGATCGGCTCGCGCAGCTTCGGCAGCTTGCTGCACGCGAGCGCGGCGGGCGGCAACGCGGACGGCGCGCGTGCAAGCAGCATCGCGAGCCGATACTGCGCCACGCGGCGGCGCGCTACGAAGCGCGGAATGTCGGCCGCGAGCGTCTCGGATTGCGTCTGGCCGCGCGTGACTTCGGATTGATTGCTGCGGCCCGCTTCGCGCAGGCGCTGCGTGAGCCGCACGCGTTCCCTCTGGAGTGCTAACGACTTCTGCGCGATGCGCAGTTCTTCCGCCGCCGAGCAGGATTCGACATACGCGCGCACGACGTCGGCCACGACCGTGATGCGCGCGAGATCGACCGCGGCTTCGACGGCTTCGTCGTCGGCGCGGGCGGCTTCCACGCCGCGCTTCAGCTTGCCGAAGAGATCGAATTCATACGACACGCTCAGTTCGAGCGCGCCTTCGTTCACGACCGGCAGTTTCTCGGTCAACAAGTACTGTTCCGCCGATTCCTGCGCCCGCTGAAACGCGACGGAGCTGCGGCTCGAAAAGCCGCCTTGCCGGTTCGCGAATTCGACTTCGGCACGCGAACGCGCGAGGTTCGCGGCAGCGACGCGGATGTCCGCGTTCGAAATCAACGCTTCGCTCACGAGCTCGTCGAGCGCGGGATCGTCGTAGAGACGCCACCATTTCGAAGGCGCCGTGCCTTGCGTAACGGGCGCCTGATCCGCGCCGTCGATGGGCGCGTTTGCATACGGCGCATTGACCGCTGCGCCTCCGGGCAGCTTGTAGTCCGGGCCGACCGTCATGCAGCCGCCGAGCACGAGCATCGACGCGATCAGCGTCAGGCCGAGGCGCGGGCTTCTCATGCGTGCTGTGCGCTTCATTGCGATGCACCCGAAGCCGGCACATGCGCCGCGACCGGCGATGCCGGCGCCGTTGCGGACGCGGTCATGTTGCCGGACGCAGCGCGCGATCCGATGGTGGGACCGACGCCGCGCACCGAGACAGTGGCCGTGCGCCCGGCGATCATGCGGAAGTCTGCGGGGATTTCATCGAGCGTCACGCGCACCGGAATGCGCTGCGCGAGCCGCACCCAGCTGAAGGCGGGGTTTACGTTCGGCAGCAGGCTCGAACTCTGCTGACGGTCGCGGTCCTCGATGGCCGCGACGATGCTCTGCACGTGTCCGCGCAACAGGTTGGGCTCGCCCATCACCTTGATATCGACCGGTTGCCCGATATCGATGCCGTGCAGCTTCGTCTCTTCGAAGTACCCATCGACGCGGAAAGAATGCATATCGACGACGGACAGCACCGCGCGTCCCGCCGAGACGAACTCGCCGATGCGCGGCGCGCGATCGTTGAGATAGCCGTCTACCGGACTCAGGATTTGGGTGCGTTGCAAGTTGAGGCGCGCGGTGTCGATGGCGACTTCGGCATCGGCGAGCGCGGCCGTCGCCTGTTCCACGCGCGAGTGCGTTTCCTCGACCACTTCGCGCGCCACGAGGTTGCCGAGCGAGCGATTGCGCGCGTCCTCGCGCCGCGCCTGATCGAGCGTTGCGCGGCGCTGTTGCGCGGCGGCTTCGGCGTTGCGCAGGGCGAGCGTATAGCGCGCGCGATCGATGACGAAGAGCACGTCGCCGCGCTTCACCTGCTGGTTATCCAGCACCTTCACATCGGTGATGAGGCCGGACACGTCGGGCGCGACCTGGATGACGTCGGCGCGCACGTGGCCATCGCGCGTCCACGGCGCGAACATGTAGTAATCGACCAGCTTCCACAACACGACGGCTGCAATGGCGACGACGATGAGCGTGAGCACGATCTGCCCGACGGAGAACCAGGTTTTTTTCACGTGATGAGCCGATGCGAAACGATAACGACAAGCCCCAGCACCAGTACATAGATGCCGAGATCGAAAACGGAGCGATGCCACACGAAGCGATAAAAGCCCACGCGCGTGAGCACGGTGCGGATGACCAGATTCAGCAGATACGCGATGAACATCAGCACGAGAACGGCCGGCACGAAGACGCCGAGAATGTCGATTTCGCCGATCATGCGAGCGGGTCCGGTGATGTGAATGAAGTGAGCATCAGGCGGGTTCTTCCCGTGGCGCGTCGCCACGCGCGGCTGGCTGCGTATCGGTTGCGGGCGGATGCAGCGACAAGCGCACGCCGATGAGCGCGTGCAGCGTGTCGCGCAACAATCGTTCCCCCGGCAATGCCGCCTGCCCGTGCTTTTCCGCCTCCGCGATGGTGTGCGCCGCGACCTGTGCGACGGCGCGGTCGATCGAGCGCACGAGCGTCGACGGCACAGGCTGACGTTCGCGCCGCTCGATGCAATGCCCGAAGTAATCGCGCACGCCTGCGAGCACCTCGTCGATCGACGCCTGAATGTCGGACGCGAGCTTGCGATGCGCGCGCCGCAGATCGAGCGAATTCAGCGCGACGCGAAAATCACGGAAGCTCTCGATGGACGGGTGCCGGTGCGAATCGGTCGAGGCCTGGCGCGGCAGCACCTGCATCAGGCGGTCGAGCATGCGCGAGTAGAGATTGCGCTGATCGTCGAGCGTCGCCGTGGAAGAACACGCGACGATATCGCGCCATGCCGAGCGCGTGAGCCGCGCGACCGCGAGTTCCGAGCCGAACGGCCGCGTCACCCGGGTCCACACGAACGCGAACAGAAGCCCGGCCACGCCCGCGAGATTGCTGTTGAGAAAGACGAAGAAATCCGCTTCGTAGGCGCTCTGAATGCTGATGAACGTGGCCGTATTCACCGCGACGAGCATGGTGATGAGCGTGAAGCGCGGCTGCGGAATCAAGGTGCCGACGACGAGGAACGGCCCCGCGAAGATGACGACGAGCATCGGGAAGTCATGCACGTGCGGCAACACCGCGAACACGTAGAGCCCCGCGAACACCACGCTCATGCATGTCGCCAGAAAGAAGACGAACACTTGCGGCGCGGGTTCGTCGAGCGCCGCGAAGAAGCAGCACGCGACGGCGGCGAGCGTGACCGCGCCCGCGCCGTCGGCCCAGCCCGATTCGATCCACAACGCACACGCGACGATGATCGCGCTGACCGCGACGCCCGCCGAAAACAGCATCATGCCGCGATCGAAAAAGCGCTCGGTGCCGCCGAGCCGCCAGTGCCGAAAGCGCGGACGCCACTCGTGTTCGTCATGCAGCATGGCGGCGCGCAGCGTGCGAATGTCCTGCCATACGTCGATGACCTGCGAAAGACGCCACAGCGCGCTCGAAAGCAACGCGCCGTCTTCGCTCGCGAGCGCGTGCGCCGATGGCCGCATCGCTGCGACGCGTTCACGCAGCGCGTTCGGCTCGCGATCGGACTCGGCGGCGTCGTGAATCTGCGGCGCGGGGAGCGACATCCACTTGCCCACGTCGGCAAGCAACGCTTCGAGCCCGGGCGGATGCGTGCCGCGCTTGTCGACCAGTTCGACGAGCGGATCCGCCAGCGACGAAATCAGCGGCAAGAAAATCTGCATGCGGCCCTGCAACGCGCGCGCGCGCCGGACGATATCGGGCCGTGCGTGATCGTACGTGAGTTGACTCAACAGCACTTCGAGGCCGTTGACGGTCGCCGCGAGCCGCTGCCGCGACGCGGAGATCGCGGCACCCGCGAGCCGGCCGGAGAGCGTTTCGCTCGCATAGAAGGCGGCGTCGCGAAACCAGGCATCGGTACGTTCGACGAGCGTGGGCGCAAGACGGCTCGGAAACACCACGCTGCCCACGATGCTCGCCACCACGATGCCCAGCAGAATCTCTTCTGTGCGCGAGATGGCGAGATCGAAGACCACCGCTGGATTCGTCACGGCGGGCAGCGCGATCATCGGCAGCGTATAGCCCGCGAGCAGAAAGACGTAGCTGCGCGCGGTGCGGTCGAACATCGAGAGGAATAGCAGGGTGCCTGTCCAAAGCGCGACGATCACGCTGAACAGGAACGGCGACTCCACGAAGGGCGGCACGATCACCACCGCGCCCGCCGCGCCGATAGCGGTGCCGAGCGCGCGATACAGCGCCTTGGAGCGCGTCGCGCCGACGAACGGGTTGGAGACGATATAGACCGTTGCCATCGCCCAATAAGGACGCGGCAGTTCCAGCGCGAGGCCGATGTAGAGCGCGATCATCGCGGCGGCGAAGGTCTTGGCCGAGAACAGCCACTCGCGTGCGGATGCGAACTTCATGGCGCGTCGGCCCGGCTCTTGTTGCTCGCGAGCGCCGCCGTGACTGTCTGTGCATCCAGCGACGCATGGGAAGCCGTAAATGCATTGAGCACGCGCAGCGTCGTTTCCAGGTCTTCGCGGCTCACGTCCCCGAGCAGGCGGGCGCGCAGCGAGACAAGCCGCTCTTCCATGCGCGCGGTCACGGCGCGGCCCTCGTCCGTCAACGTGATGGTCTTCGCGCGCTTGTCCTCGGGATCTTCGTCGCGCCGCACGAGGCCCGCCGCGCATAACTGATCCAGCAATCTGACGAGCGACGGCCCTTCGATGCCGACGTGCTCCGCGAGCGTAACCTGCCGCACGGCTTCGCCGAGCCGGTTGGCGGTGAGCAGCGGCACCGCGCACGCCTCCGATACGCCATACGAAGCGAGCACGCCGTGGCTCGTACGCCGCCAGCGGCGCGCCGCCAGCACGAGCGTGCTACTGACTGACCGGCGCAGGAGATCAATGGGAGTCATGGGCCGGGATTATAGCGATTGTTTTATTCGTTAGCGTGCTATCAATTTATGTTTCGTCGCTTGCTGCGGACACGGCCATGAATGGATCGCTCAAGCGGCGCGGATTCAGCGCGTATCGAGTCGTGAGAGGATTGCAACCTGGGGAAAGGCGCTTTCCGAGCCGTTTTTCGGGGCGCGCAGCGCGCTGAGACGAAAGCGACGACGTATCGCGTCTGCCAGTAGATTGATGACGCTGCGGCAAATTCCGCTCGATTGTGGCGGACGCAGAAAGGGCGGATAGTCTCGCCACGGCGTGCGTGCGCGCGCCGCCTCCGCCAATCGATTCAGTATTGCTCCCGTATTCAGGCAAACAACTTAAATAATGAACCTCAAAACGCTTTTCGCAGCGGCTCTCCTTTCCGCGTGCTCGTTATCCGTCTTCGGTCAGCCGGCAAGCCTCGGCCGCGATGACATCAAGCACATTGTCGATGAGAGCATCGTGCCCTTGATGGCGCGCGACGGCATCGCGGGCATGGCAATAGGCGTCGTCGTGGAAGGCGAGCCTTATGTCTTCGATTACGGCGTGGCTTCGAAGGAAAGCGGCACGCCCGTTACGCGCGACACCTTGTTCGAACTGGGCTCGATCAGCAAGACGTTCACCGCGACGCTCGCATCGTATGCGCAGGAGACCGGGCATCTCTCACTGAGCGATCCGGTCGGCAAGTACTTGCCCGAATTGCGCGGCAGCGCGTTCGGCGACGACGTCACGCTGCTGAATCTCGGCACGCACACGCCGGGCGGCTTGCCCTTGCAAGTGCCCGACGAAGTTCACGACAACGCGCAACTCATGCGGTACTTCAAGAGCTGGAAACCGCGCTATGCGCCGGGCACTTACAGGACATATGCGAATCCGGGCATCGGCACGCTCGGTCTCATCACGGCAAGAAGCACGGGGCAGGATTTCGACTCGCTCATCGAGCAGCGCGTCTTCGCGAAGCTGGGCATGAGCAATAGTTATATGCAGGTGCCACCCGCTCGCATGGGCGACTATGCCGAAGGTTATGCCAAGGACGGCAAGCCCGTCCGCATGAATCCGGGCGTGCTTTCATCCGAAGCGTATGGCGTGCGATCGACGGCGCGGGATATGACGCGCTTTCTGCAAGCCAACATGAATGACGCCGCGCATGTGGATATAACGCTGCAGCGCGCGATCACGGCCACGCATACCGCGTATTTCCGGTCGGGGCCGATGACGCAAGACCTCATCTGGGAACAGTATCCGTACCCGGCGCCGCTGACCGCCTTGCTCGATGGCAACAGCCCCTCGATGATCGTGGATGGCCACGCCGCTGAGCGCATCGATCCGCCGCAAGCGCCGCGCGGCGACGTCTGGATCAACAAGACCGGCTCGACCAACGGCTTCGGCGCGTACGTCGCGTTCGTTCCGGCGAAGCATGTGGGCATCGTGATGCTCGCCAACAAGAACATACCGAACGCGGACCGCGTGCGGGCCGCCTATGCGATCGTGACAGCGCTGGCAGACGGAACGACGAAACCCTAGCGCGATGCGCTCTCGTACACTTCGGCGGCAGTGGCGCGCAAGGCATCGACCATCACGCTCGTGGCGGGCGCAAAGAGACGGTCGGCGCGCGTGACGATGCCGAAGTCGTCCATCTGGCATTCCATCGGCAAGGGGAGCACCGCGGCCATGCCGTGCTGCGCATAGTAAAGCGCCACGTCTTCTGCGAGCACCGCGATCATGTCGCTTTGTTCCAGCAGGCGCGTGATGAAAAGAATCGCTGCGGTCTCGACCACGTTCGACGGCGGCGGCAGACTCGCGCGCTGGAACATCAATTCGAAGCGATGCCGCAATACGCTGCCCGCCGGCGGCACGAGCCATTCGCACGGCTGCACGTCGGCGAGCGTCAACGCCGGCGCATTCAGCAACCGATGACCGGCACGCACCAGCGCGCGCACCGGTTCGCCCGTCAGCGGTTCGTAACGAAGCCGCAGCTTGTCGTGTTCGACTGAAAGCCTTCCGATGACGATATCCAGCTTGTCCTGCGCGAGGCGCTCGAGCAGCACGTTGCTGGTGTCGATCTCGACGGAGATGCGGATATCCGCGTGCTGCCGCTTGACCGAAGCGACAGCGGCGGGCAAGAGCCGCACGCCCGGCGACGTGATCGCGCCGATCGCCACATGCCCGAGCCGGCCCGTCTTCAGCGCGACGAGTTCTTCCTGCGCCTGATCGAGGCTGCCCAGCACCGCGCGCGCATGACGCACGATGGCCTCGCCGTAAAGCGTGGCGCGCATGCCGCGCGGTTCGCGCTCGAAAAGCGTCACGCCGAGCGTTTCTTCCAGTTCGCGCAAGAGCTTCGACGCGGCCGGTTGCGTCATATGGAGCACGGCCGCCGCGCGATGAATGTTGCCTTCCTCCACGAGCGCGACGACGAGCATCAACTGCCGCGTCTTGAGCCGGCTCCGGATGTACCAGGGGGTCGAATTCAGCAACATTTTTAGGGGTTTCTACGAATGCCGTTTCGGGTATCGGTGGCGTCGAACAATTCATTAGTAGATTATCACGCGCCCTCATAGACTTCGCGGCAATCGCGTTATGAACCAGGACGAAACACATGTCGGCATCGAAGCCCAAGCTGCGCTCCCAAGAATGGTTCGGCACCGCCGACAAGAACGGCTTCATGTACCGAAGCTGGATGAAGAATCAGGGCATTCCCGATCACGAGTTCGACGGCAGGCCGGTCATCGGCATCTGCAACACATGGTCTGAACTCACGCCGTGCAATGCGCACTTTCGCAAGATCGCCGAACACGTGAAGCGCGGCGTGTACGAGGCGGGCGGCTTTCCCGTGGAATTCCCCGTGTTTTCCAATGGCGAATCGAATCTGCGACCGACCGCGATGCTCACGCGCAATCTCGCGGCGATGGACGTGGAAGAAGCCATTCGCGGCAATCCCATCGATGCCGTCGTGCTGCTCACCGGCTGCGACAAGACCACGCCCGCGCTCCTGATGGGCGCGGCGAGTTGCGACGTGCCCGCTATCGTCGTCACAGGCGGGCCGATGCTGAACGGCAAGCTCAACGGCAAGGACATCGGCTCGGGCACGGCCGTGTGGCAACTGCACGAATCGCTGAAGGCGGGCGAGATCGACCTGCATCAGTTCCTTTCGGCGGAAGGCGGCATGTCGCGTTCGGCGGGCACGTGCAACACGATGGGCACCGCCTCCACGATGGCCTGCATGGCCGAGGCGCTCGGCACATCGCTGCCGCACAACGCCGCGATTCCGGCCGTCGATGCGCGCCGCTACGTGCTCGCGCACATGTCGGGCATTCGCATCGTGGAGATGGCGCTCGAAGGCCTCACGTTGTCGAAGATCCTGACCCGCGAAGCGTTCGAGAACGCGATCCGCACCAACGCGGCTATCGGCGGCTCGACGAACGCGGTCATTCACCTGAAGGCGATTGCGGGCCGTATCGGCGTGCCGCTCGAACTGGAAGACTGGACGCGCATCGGTCGCGACACGCCGACCATCGTGGACTTGATGCCCTCGGGCCGCTTCCTGATGGAAGAGTTCTATTACGCGGGCGGCTTGCCCGCCGTGCTGAGGCGCCTCGGAGAAGCGAACCTCTTGCCGCATCCCGACGCATTGACGGTGAATGGCAAATCGCTTTGGGAGAACGTGAAGAACGCGCCCAATACGAACGATGAAGTGATCCGCGAACTGAGCAACCCGCTGATCGCGGACGGCGGCATTCGCGTGTTGCGCGGCAATCTTGCGCCGCGCGGCGCCGTGCTCAAACCGTCGGCAGCGACGCCCGAACTGCTCAAGCACCGGGGACGCGCGGTCGTGTTCGAGAACCTCGAACACTATAAGGAGCGCATCGTCGACGAATCGCTCGATGTCGACAAGGACTGCGTGCTCGTGATGAAGAACTGCGGACCGAAGGGTTATCCCGGCATGGCCGAAGTGGGCAACATGGGCCTGCCGCCCAAACTGTTGCGCCAGGGCGTGAAGGACATGGTCCGCATTTCCGATGCGCGCATGAGCGGCACCGCATACGGCACGGTGGTGCTGCACGTCGCGCCGGAAGCGGCGGCGGGCGGTCCGCTTGCCGCCGTGCGCGATGGCGACTGGATCGAACTCGACTGCGATGCGGGCACGCTGCATCTCGACATCAGCGACGAAGAGCTGGCGAGCCGCATGAGCGGTCACGCGCCGCCGCGCGTGCATGGCGATGGCGGTTATCAGCGCCTGTACGTCGATCACGTCCTTCAGGCAGACGAAGGTTGCGACCTGGACTTCCTCGTCGGCAAGCGCGGAGCAGCGGTGCCACGCCACTCGCATTGACCACGAGGACACGCATGACATCGGCATATAAACTCGCCGTCGCGGGGATCGGCAAGATCGCGCGCGACCAGCATCTTCCCGCCATTGCCGCGCAGCCCGGCTTCGAACTGGTCGCATGCGCGAGCCGCAACGCGAGCGTCGACGGCGTGCGCAATTACGCGGACCTCGACGCGTTGCTCGCCGCCGAGCCCTCGCTCGATGCGGTATCGCTCTGTGCGCCGCCGCAAGTGCGCTTCGCCCAGGCACGCGCCGCGCTCGAAGCGGGCAAGCATGTGATGCTCGAAAAGCCGCCGGGCGCGAGCGTGAGCGAAGTCGAGGCATTGAGAGACATCGCGCAAACGCATGGCCGCACGCTCTTCGCAAGCTGGCATTCGCGCGCCGCGAGCGCCGTCGAACCGGCGCGTGCGTGGCTTGCGTCGAAGGAAGCGGGGGCGGTGCGCGCGGTCGAAATACGCTGGAAAGAAGACGTGCGACGCTGGCATCCGGGCCAGCAATGGATCTGGGAACCGGGCGGCCTCGGCGTGTTCGATCCGGGCATCAACGCGCTTTCCATCGTCACGCGCATCCTGCCGCGCGAGATCGCATTGCGCGCGGCGACGCTCACCATTCCGCGCGATACGGCAACGCCCATCGCCGCCGAACTCGATTGCATCGATACGAAAGGCGCGCCGGTGCGCGCGTCGTTCGACTGGCGTCATGGCCCGGTCGAGGAGTGGGACATCGACGTGGATACGGACGGCGGCCGCCTGTCGATCCGCGAGGGCGGCAAGCGCCTGTCGATTGCAGGCGAGGCCGTTTCGCTCGGCCCGGAGCGCGAGTATCCGGCGCTGTATGAGCGATTCCGCGAACTGATCGAGCGCGGCGAGAGCGATGTGGACGTGCGCCCGCTCAGGCTCGTCGCGGACGCATTTCTGTTAGGCAAGCACGTAGAAACCGAGCCATTCGGCCGCTAAATCAAACGACATTCACCAACAAAAGCCATACCAAGGAGACACGTCATGAACCAACAATTTCGCCGCCTGACTCTGCGCGCCATCATGGCCGCGATGTGCGTCGCGCCGTTCGCGCTTCACGGCGCGGCGCAAGCCGACGAGCCGCTCAAGATCGGCTTCCTCGTGAAGATGCCGGAGCAGGCATGGTTCATCAACGAGCAGAAGGCATCGGCCGCGCTCGGACAGAAAGAGAACTTCACGTCAGTGAACATCGGCACGCCGGATGGGGAAAAAGTGCTCGCCGCCATCGACAACCTCGGCGCGCAAGGCGCGCAGGGCTTCGTGATCTGCGCGCCGGACGTGCGCCTGGGACCGGCCATCGCCGCGCGCGCGAAGCGCTACAACATGAAGTTCGTTTCGGTCGATGACCAGCTCGTCGATTCGTCGGGCAAGCCGTTGTCCAACGTGCCGCACCTCGGCATGTCGGCGTTCAAGATCGGCAATCAGGTCGGTGACGCCATTGCCGGCGAAATGAAGCGCCGCGGCTGGAAGCCGGAAGAAGTCGGAGCGCTGCGTATTACGGACTACGAACTGCCGACCGCGAAGCTGCGCACGGATGGCGCCACGCAGTCGCTTGTTGCGAACGGCTTCAAGAAGGAAAACATCTTCGACGCCCCGCAGAAGACCACGGACGATGAAGGCGGCTTCAACGCGGCGTCGCCGGTGCTCGCGCAACATCCGAACATCAAGAAGTGGGTGATCTTCGCGCTGAACGAAGAGTCGGTGCTGGGCGGCGTGCGCGCAACGGAGCAGCTGCACATTCCTTCGGCGGATGTGATCGGCGTGGGCATCAACGGCGCGGGCGAAGCGTTCGCCGAGTTCCAGAAGAAGGAACAAACCGGCTTCTTCGGCACTATCGCTGTGAGCTCCACCAACCACGGCAAGCAAAGCGCGCAGAATCTCGTCGACTGGATTCGCAGCGGCAAGCAGCCGCCCGCCGATACGCAAACCACGGGCAAGCTGATGACGCGCGAGAACTGGAAGTCCGTGCGTACCGAACTCGGTATCTAAGCACGCATGGATACGACGACGGACGACGTGACCCTCGCCCCGGCGCACGGCGAGCGCGGCGCATACCTGGAACTCGACGGCATCACCGTGAGCTTCCCGGGCGTGCGCGCGCTCGACGGCGTGTCGCTGTCGGTGCGCGGGGGCGAAGTACACGGCTTGATGGGCGAGAACGGCGCGGGCAAATCCACCTTGCTCAAGGTGCTTTCGGGCGTCAACAAGCCGCAAGCGGGAACGCTGAAGCTCAACGGCGCCGAACACCGCTTTACGACGACGCGCGAGGCGATCGCCGCGGGCATCGCGATCATCTATCAGGAACTGCACCTCGTGCCGGAACTGACGGTGGCCGAGAACCTGATGCTCGGGCAATTGCCGAATCGCGCGGGCGTGCTCGACGAACGCGCGCTCGTCAAGCGCGCGATGACGGAACTGGAGCGTCTCGGCGAGCGGATCGATCCGCGCACGCCGGTGAAGAACCTCTCCATCGGCCAGCGGCAGATGATCGAGATCGGCAAGGCGTTGATGCGCGACGCGCGCGTGATCGCGTTCGATGAGCCGACGAGCTCGCTCTCCGCGCGCGAGACGAAGCAACTGTTCCGCATCATCGACGCACTGCGCGCCGATGGCCGCGCGATCATCTATGTCACGCATCGCATGGACGAAGTGTATGAACTGTGCGACCGCGTGACCGTGTTCCGCGATGGCCGCCGCATCGAGACCTTCGATTCCGTCGCGGGCCTCTCGCGCGACCGGCTGATCGCATGCATGGTCGGCCGCTCGATCGCGGACGTCTATGGCTATCGCTCGCGCGAAGCCGGCGACGTGATGATCGAGGCAAAGGGGCTGCTCGGGCCAGGCCTCTCGGAGCCCGTGTCGTTCAGCGCGCGGCGCGGCGAGATTCTCGGCTTCTTCGGTCTCGTGGGCGCGGGGCGTTCCGAGCTGATGAAACTGCTTTACGGCGCGACGAAAGCCAGCGAAGGCCATGTCGAACTAAAGGGCAAGCGCGTAGCGTTTTCGAGTCCGCGCGATGCCGTGCGCGCGGGCATCGCGCTGTGCCCCGAAGACCGCAAACAGGAAGGCATCGTTGCGATTGCGTCCGTCGCGGATAACCTGAACATCAGCGCGCGCCGTCATTTCAGCCCCGCGCGTTTTCTGCTGGATGCGCGCCGGGGGCGCGCGCTCGCGCAGGAATACATCGCGAAGCTCGCAATCAAGACGCGCAGCGGCGAAACCGCTATCGGCACGCTGTCGGGCGGTAATCAGCAGAAGGTGATTCTCTCGCGCTGGCTCGCGGAACGCATCGACGTGTTCCTGATGGACGAACCCACGCGCGGCATCGATGTCGGCGCGCGTGCCGAGATCTACAACCTTTTGTATGAGCTCGCCGAAGCGGGACGCACGGTGATTCTCGTATCGAGCGATCTGGCCGAAGTGATCGGCGTGTCGGATCGCATCATCGTGATGAAAGAAGGGCGCATTGCCGGCGCGCTGCCGAAGTCGCACGCGACGCCGGACGAACTGATCAAGCTCGCATTGCCCCGCTGACTGCTGACCCCAGCGGCGGCCCCGGAAAGACGAAACAAATTAGAGCCAAGCCATGCAAACTCCAGGCACTTCCTCCACGAGCGATGCTCAAGCGCCCATTGCGCCCTCGCAGGCGCGCATGTGGGACCTCATCAACAAGTCGGGCATCGTCGTGGTGTTCCTGGTGCTGTTCGCGGTGCTCTCCGTCACGGTGCCGGGCTTTCTCACGCCCCGCAATATACAGGGGCTGCTGCTCTCCGTGACGTTGATCGGCTCCATCGCGGTCACGATGATGTTCGTGCTCGCGCTCGGCGAAGTCGATCTCTCGGTGGCCTCCATCGTCGCGTTCGCGGGCGTCATGGCATCGACCGTCATCACCGCGACGCATAGCGTCATGCTCGGCGTCACGGCGGGCATTCTTGCGGGCGGCGCGGTCGGACTGGTGAACGGCGTGCTGATCGCGCGCTTCAAGATCAATTCGCTGATCGCAACGCTCGCGATGATGGAAGCGGTGCGCGGTCTCGCGTTCCTCACGTCCAACGGCGACGCCGTGATGATTTCCGAAGAGCGGTTCTTCGAGCTCGGCGGCGGTTCGTTCCTCGGCATCTCGTATCCGATCTGGAGCAACATCATCGGCTTCGTCGTATTCGGCTTCCTGCTGAAGAAGACGGTGTTCGGCAAGAACGTGCTGGCCGTCGGCGGCAACAGCGAGGCGGCCGTGCTCGCGGGCCTGCCGGTCACGCGCATCAAGATCACCGTGTTCGTGCTGCAAGGGCTCGTGACCGGCTTCGCAGGCGTCATGCTCGCATCGCGCATGAGTCTCGGCGACCCGAAGACATCGGTCGGGCTCGAACTCGGCGTGATCTCCGCGTGCGTGCTGGGCGGCGTGTCGCTGACGGGCGGCGTGGCGACGATCTCGGGCGTGCTCGTCGGCGTGCTCATCATGGGCGCGGTGCAGGACGCGATGAGCCTGCTCAACGTCCCGACGTTCTATCAATACCTCATCCGCGGCGGCATTCTGTTGCTCGCCGTGCTGTTCGACCAGTTCAGGCGCAGCAAGCGCGCGGTCTAAGGCAACGGGCGTCGAGAAGCCGCAAAGAATGACAAAAACGCCTCGAAACTAGGCAGACGCCCGTCACCGTGTAAACTAACGGGTTTTTGCCTGCGGTGTTATCGTGCAAGCCCCCACGCGCACGGCGATCAGCGGGCCGGCGCTCGTGCGCCTGCTCGCGCGTTTCGCCGACCTCGATGTTCACGCACCCGGTTCCTCGCTGTCGGACCGTCTGAGCCAGTGGCTCGGCTGGACCGACGCCATCGCCCTGTCCACCGCGCTCGGCGGCGATCCGCCGGCCGCGTCGGGGGCGCGACCGGCATCGGATGTGGAAGAAGCGGCCTGCGCGCGCGTGCGTGCGTCGCTAACGAGCGCCATCGTAGGCGACAAAGGTAACGCTCCGGGCGCTCACCGGCGACGCGCGCCGGTGCAGGCGCCGCCTCCTGACCTGGCCGTTGAGTACGCCGTCTACCGACAACGGTATCTGTCGCTGCAACAGGCGATGGAAGCCGAGATCGGCGCGCTGCGCGCCCGCGTGCGCGCGACGCTCGCGGCAAAGTCGACGCGCATGGCGCGTCTTGCCGTCGTCGATGCCGTGATGGAACAGGCGCTCGCCGCGCGCGAACGCGCGCTGCTGGCGCAAGTGCCGGCGCTCCTCGGCAAGCATTTCCAGCGCATGCGCAGCGCGCATCAGGCGTTTTCCGACGACGCATCGGCATGGCTCGGCGTCTTCGAACAGGACATGCAAAGCGTCCTGCGCGCCGAACTTCAAGTACGTTTCCAACCGGTCGATGGTTTGCTCGCGGCATGTCAAACCGCTCACTGAACGCTATGCCCCGTTATCTTCTGAATGTCGCTGTCTTTCTCGTGGGCCTCCTGGCCGTCTGCGGTATAGCCATTGGTTATATCGGCTCGAATGCGCTCGCGCTCGTCGTCACGCTCGTAATCGGCGCGTGCTATCTCGTAGGCGCGTCGGAGTTGCAGCGCTATGAGCGAACGACGCGCGAACTGGCCACGGCAGTCGGCGCATTGACCGCGACGCCGTCGAGCCTCGCGTCGTGGCTCGAACACGTGCCTGCGAGTCTGCGCAATGCGGTGCGTTCGCGCGTCGAAGGCGAACGCGCTGCGTTGCCCGGTCCCGCGCTCGCGCCGTATCTCGCGGGCTTGCTCGTCTTGCTCGGGATGTTGGGCACGCTGCTCGGCATGGTCGCGACGCTGCGTGGCACAGGCGCCGCGCTCGAAAGCTCGACCGATCTCGCGGCCATTCGCGCATCGCTCGCCGCGCCGGTGACGGGCCTCGGCTTCGCATTCGGCACGTCGATAGCGGGCGTCGCCACCTCCGCGATGCTCGGGCTGCTTTCCACGCTATGCCGTCGCGAGCGCCTGCACGTCACGCAACTGCTCGACATGAAGACCGCGACGACGTTGCGGCCTTTCACGCAGACGCATCAACGCGAACAGACGTTCCGATTGCTTGCGCGTCAGACCGAGATCATGCCGAAGCTCGTCGATCGTCTTCACGCGATGATGAGCGCCATCGAACAGCAAAGCGTCGCCGCGAATGAGCGGCAGTTGGCGAATCAGGCAGCGTTTCATGCGAACACGGAAACGGCGTATCGGCGCCTCGCGACCTCGGTGGAACTGTCGTTGAAGCAAAGCGTGGCCGACAGCGCGCGCGCAGCGAGCGCCGCATTGCAGCCCGTGATGCAGGCGACGATGGACGGCATTGCACGCGAAACCAAGGCGTTGCACGGCAGTATCGAAGAAGCTGTCGGGCGACAACTCGATGGCTTGTCGAGCGGCTTCGAGGCGTCCGCGCAGAAGATCGCCGGCATCTGGGATCGCTCGCTGCAAGGGCATCAGGCGTCGAACGAGGCGCTTGTCGACAAGATGAATGCGTCGCTGGAACGCTTCGCGCAAGGCTTCGAAGAACGGTCTTCGACGCTGGTCGAAGACGTGTCGTCGCGCATGAGCAGCGTCTCGGGCGCGCTGCAAAGCTCGGTCGAGCAGACAGCGGACAGACTCAACGCAACGCTTCTCAAACATGAAGAGGCGAGCGCGGCGCTCGTCACGCAGACGGGTGCTTCGCTGGATCGTTTCGCGCAAGCTGTGGACGAGCGGTCGCAGAATCTTGCCGCCGGCATGGCGACGCACATCAACGGCGTAGCGACCGAATTGCATGCTTGCGTCGAGAAGATTGCCGCCGCATTGAATGAGTCGGTCGTGAAGCACGAGCAGACGAGCGCGACGCTCGCCACGCAGACAGGCGCTTCGCTCGATGGCTTCGCCAGCCGTTTCGAGGCACGCGCGAGTGACTTGCTCGACGGAATCTCGTCGCGGCTCGAAAACACATCGGCTGGCATGTCGGACGCCTGGCGCAGCGCGCTTGCCGCGCAACAGCAGGCGGGCGAACAACTCGCCGCGCAGCATCGAGGCGCACTGAACGAGGCAACCGAACGCTTCGAGGCACACTCCGCATCGCTTCTGAAGTCAGTCGATGAAGCCCATGCGAAACTCGCCGCAGCGCTCGCATCGAACAACGATGCTCGCCTGAACGCGTGGACCGAAGCCCTCGGCGCGGTGTCCGCAACCTTGCGCAACGAATGGCAGCAGACGAGCACGTTCGTCGAGCGCCGTCAGCAGGCAATCTGCGACACGCTCGCGAGTACGGCGAGCGAGATGTCGGACGCGTCGCGTTCGCATGCGAACGGTCTCATCGCTGAAATCGAAAAGCTCATGCAGGCTGCTTCGCAAGCGCCCAAGGCCGCGGCTGAAGTGGTCGCGGAAATGCGGCAGATGCTCTCCGATTCGATGGTGCGCGACACCGCCATGCTGGAGGAGCGCAGCCGCCTGCTCGCCACGCTCCACACGCTGCTCGATGCGGTGAATCTGGCGTCTACCGAACAACGCACGGCCGTCGATGCGCTCATCTCCACGTCGGCGGATCTGCTCGCGCGCGCAGGCACGCGATTCAGCGACAAGATCGAAAGCGAAGGCGCGAAGATCAGCGCGGTGGCGGCGCAGGTCACCGGCAGTGCCGTCGAAGTGGCGAGTCTCGGGGAAGCGTTGAGCGCGGCCGTCGAGTCTTTCGGCGCGGCGAACGAGACGCTCGTCACGCATCTGCAGCGCGTCGAAACGGCGCTCGACAAGACGCTCTCGCGCAGCGACGAGCAGCTTGCATACTACGTCGCGCAGGCGCGCGAAGTCATCGACCTGAGCGTGATGTCGCAGAAGCAGATCGTCGAAGACTTGCAACGCATTGCCGGACAGCGTGAGTTGGACGGAGCGCGCGCATGAACGAGGAGCTCGATGGCGGCATCGAAAGCACCGCGCCCATCTGGGCGGCATTCGCGGACTTGATGTCGGTGCTTCTCGGCGCGTTCGTGCTGATACTCGTCGCGGTCATCGGCGTGCAGTTGCAGCTTTCGACCAAGCTCGAACAGGCCGTGAAAGAACGGCAACAGGAAGCGCAGCGGCGCAAGACGCTGGAACAGGCGCTCGCCGGACCACTCGCGTCCGGGCGCGTGACGCTCGTGAACGGGCGCATCGGGATCAGCGGAAACGTGTTGTTCGCGCTGAACTCGGACCAACTGCAACCGCAAGGTCGTGATGTGCTCAAGAGCCTCGCCGGGCCACTGTCCGCGTATCTCGGCACGCACGATCAAGTCTTGATGGTGAGCGGTTTCGCCGATGACCAGCAGGTTCGCGAAGGCAATCGCCGGTTCGCGGATAACTGGGAGCTGTCGGCCAAGCGCGCGCTGACCGTGACGCGCGCTTTGATCGATGCGGGCGTTGCGCCGTCATCGGTATTCGCGGCGGCCTTCGGTTCCGAGCAGCCCGTCAGTTCCAATGCCGACGACGAAGGCCGCGCGAAGAATCGCCGCGTCGAGATATCCGCTGTGCCGCGTCCGACAAACTCGCTGGTGAAGCCTCGTGGATGACGGCATGAATGCCCGCGCAATGCTGGATGCATGGCGCGCGCGTGGCGAGCATCGCGTGAACCCTGTGCGTTATCGCTTGATAGAGGCGCTGGCGCGGCGGGCCATGACGCATGAAGGCGAGGCGAGACGCATCATCGACGCGCGCCTGTCATCGCTCTTAAACGACTACGCGGATACGGTCACGCAAGCAGCGGCCCGGCAAGCTGTTGCAGCGCATGCGCCGAAAGGACCGCTTGCCGTGTTGCTCGACGACATGGCGCGTCACGCGGCCACGCATCCGTCGCATGAAGAATTGCTGGAGTATTTGCGGGGCGTCTGGTCGAAAGTCAGCGCCGAGCGGCAGTTGCGCGAATCGCAGCAGAAGGTGCCCAAGAACGCGGGTCCGCTTAATTCGAGCAGCCTCGTGCATCGTTCGCTTGCTTTGATGCGTGAGGCTTCGCCGGAATACTTGCAGCATTTCCTCGCGTACGTCGACACGCTCTCATGGATGGAAGAGATGACAGGCGCGAACGCGTCTGCCGGAAAAGAAGCGCCGCGCGCGAGAAAGCCTGCGCGCGGCCGCAGCGCGCTTTAGTCGAGCCAGCCCTTGATGGTGCTCGCCATCACGTTCGTGGAGATGCCGTAGCGGTCGTGCAGAGTAGGCAAGGCGCCCGCATCGAGAAACGCATCGGGCAGCGCGATCTGTCTGAATGCAGGCGTCACGCCGGCGCTCATTAGTGCGCACGCCACCGCTTCGCCCAGACCGCCGATCACCGTATGATTCTCGGCGACCACGACAAGCCGGCCCGAGCGTCGCGCTTCGCGAATGATGGTTTCGGTGTCCAGCGGCTTGATCGTCGGCACATGAAGCACGGCCACGTCGACGTTATCCGCTTCCAGCGCCTTTGCTGTTTCGAGCGCACGCATTGTCAGTATGCCTGAGGAAATGACGAGTACGTCGGAGCCGTCGCGCAGCATCTTCGCTTTGCCGAGTTCGAAGCGATAGCCGTATTCATCGAGCACGGCGGGCACGTTGCCGCGCAAGAGGCGCGCATAGACCGGCCCCTTGTGCGCGGCAATGGCCGGCACCATCTGCTCGATGTCGAGCGCATCGCACGGGTCGATAACGATCATGTTCGGCATCGCGCGCATCAACGCGAGGTCTTCGGCTGCCTGATGGCTCGGGCCATAACCCGTCGTGAGACCCGGCAGCGCGGCGACGATCTTCACGTCCAGGTCGTCTTCCGCGATCGTCTGGTGAATGAAGTCATACGCGCGGCGAGTCGCAAACACGGCATACGTCGTGACGAACGGCTGCGCGCCTTCATGCGCGAAGCCGGCGGCCGCGCCCATCAACAACTGTTCGGCCATGCCCATCTGGTAATAACGCTCCGGAAATTCCTTGCCGAAGATATGCAGGTCGGTGTACTTGCCGAGATCGGCGGTCATGCCGATGACGTTCGGCTTCGTGCGCGCGAGTTCGGCGAGCGCATGCCCGAACGGCGCCGAGCGCGTGACTTGTCCCTCGCTTGCGATAGAGGCGATCATTGCGGAGGTCTTCAACCGCGGCTTCTTTTCGATGGTGCTCATGCTGTTCTCCTGTCTTACCGGCTCGATTCGAGCGCTTGCAGCGCGAGTTGCCACTCGTGCGCATCGACTCGGATGAAGTGATTCTTCTCGCGCTGTTCAAGAAACGGCACGCCGCAGCCCATCTTCGTATCGCATACGATAATGCGCGGCTTCGCTTCCTTCAGATTGCGCGCGTTGTCGAAGGCTTCTTTCACGGCGTCGATATCGTTGCCGTTCACGCGCTGCACGTACCAGCCGAACGCTTCGAGCTTCGGCACCAGCGGTTCGAAGGCCATGATCTGCGTCGACGGACCATCGGCTTGCTGATTGTTCACGTCGATCATCGCGATCAGGTTGTCGAGCTTCCAGTGCGCGGCGGACATCAAGCCTTCCCAGATCGCGCCTTCGTCGAGCTCGCCATCGGAGAAGAGCGTATAGACAAAAGACTTCGAATTCTTGCGCTTGAGTCCCAGACAGCGGCCCACTGCAATGGTGAGTCCCTGTCCGAGCGAGCCGCCTGACATTTCCATGCCCGGCGTATAGCTCGCCATGCCGGACATCGGCAGACGGCTGTCGTCGCTGCCATACGTTTCGAGTTCTTCTTGCGGCAGAATGCCGGCTTCGAAGAGCGCCGCATACAGCGCAATCGCATAGTGACCGTTCGAAAGCAGGAAGCGGTCGCGCTCTTCCCATTCGGGATCTTCGGGGCGGTAGTTCATCGCGCCGAAGTAACTCACTGCCAGTACATCGGCGATATCCAATGCCTGACCGATGTAGCCCTGGCCCTGCACTTCGCCCATCAAAAGGGCGTTGCGGCGAATGCGATAGGCGCGCTCGGCGAGCGTCACCTCCTCGATAACGGGACTGCTCATGTTCGTCTCCTTGATGTGATGAAAGGGATGCTCAGCGATTGACCGTCTTGGCGGGCACGAGGAAAACCAGCGCCGCGCCGACGACGACCGCAGCCGAGATAAAGATCAGGCCTGCCGTGGACTTGCCCGTGAGGTCGTTGAGCCAGCCGACGATGGCAGGCGAAAAGAAGCCCGCGAGATTGGCGAAGCAGTTGACCGCGGCGATGCCTGCCGCCGCCGACATTCCGCCGAGCACGGCAGTAGGCAGCGACCAGAACTGCGACGACGAAGCGAGGATGCCCGCAGCGGCGACGCTCACGCAGGCGATCGACGCGCCCACGCTGCCGAGCATCGGCAAGGTGGCGAAGCCGGCGGCGGAGACAAGCATGGGGATCGCGAGATGCAGACGGCGTTCGCGGTGCTTGTCGGCGCTCGCCCCGATCAGCGGCAGCGCGATGATGGCGCACAGATACGGAATCGCGGTGAAGATGCCGACCCACAGCGGGTCCGCGACGCCGGCACGGCGCACGATAGTCGGCAGCCAGAACGTGAGGCCATACTGACCGAGCACGACGCAGAAGTAGATCGCGGCCATGAGCCACAGACGCCGGTCGCCGATGAACGAACGGATCGACACGTGTTCCAACTTTTGCGCGTTGTCCTTCTCGACGTTGCGAGCCAGGAGCGTCTTCTCTGCATCGGTGAGCCACTTCGCGCTGGCAATGCCATTGTCGAGGTAGAAGAGAATCACGACGCCGAGCACGAGCGATGGCAACGCTTCGAGGATGAAGAGCCACTTCCATCCCGCGAGTCCGTGCGCGCCCTGAAGCGCATGCATGATGTAACCCGAGAGCGGCCCGCCGATGATGCCCGCGAGCGGGATCGCCATGAAGAACAACGACAGAGCTTTGGCGCGGCGCGCGGCGGGAAACCAGTACGTCAGATAAAGAATCACGCCCGGTGCGAAGCCTGCCTCGGCCACGCCGAGCAGGAAGCGCAGGATATAGAACATGGTCGGCGACTTCACGAACACGAAGCTCGCGGAGATTACGGCCCACGTCAGCATGATGCGAGCGAGCCAGTTGCGCGCGCCCACCTTGTGCAGTATCACGTTGCTCGGCACTTCGAAAAGGAAATAGCCGAGAAAGAAAATGCCTGCGCCAATGCCATAGATGGTTTCGGAAAAGCGCAGGTCGTTGAGCATTTGCAACTTCGCAAATCCGACGTTGACGCGATCCAGATAAGCGCCGAGATAGCACAGCATCAGGAACGGTATGAGGCGGCGTCCGACCTTTGCATAGGTCTTTGCTTCGAAGGTGGCGGTGTCGGCCGACGACGAGATATCCGCGGCGAGCGGCGGCGCGGTGAAGCGAGGTTTCATGGTTGTCTCCTGCCATGACTGCCATGACTGGCATGGCTGACGTTACGCCCCGGTTAGTCCGGGTGCGCTGAATGCGCCTGCGCGTGAGGCGGGCGCACGCGACATCAATGAATCAGCATGCCTCCGTTGACGTCGAGCGTGACGCCCGTGAGGTAGCTGGACAGATCGCTGGCGAGGAAGAGACACGCATTCGCGATGTCGGCTGCATCGCCCAGCCTGCCGAGCGGAATGCCTTTGATAATGTCCGCGCGCATCTCGGGCGTGAGCTTGTCGCCGGTGATGTCCGTCTGAATGAGGCCCGGCGTGATGGAATTCACACGAATGCGATCGCCGCCGAATTCGCGCGCCATGGCACGCGCGAGGCCAAGAACGCCGGCCTTCGCTGCGCTGTAATGCGGCCCGCCGAAGATGCCGCCGCCGCGCTGCGCCGATACCGACGACATGCACACGATGCTGCCGCTCTGCTGCTTCTTCATCTGCCCGATGACTGCTTGCGACATGTAGAGCGTGCCGCGCAGATTGACGTCGATCACGGCGTCGAAGTTCGCCGCGCTGATTTCGAGCGTCTTGATGGGTTGCGTGATGCCGGCGTTATTGATGAGCGCGTCGATGCGACCGTATTTTTCGATGGTCGCGTTCGCGGCGGCGACGCATGCGTCCTTGTCGGTGACGTCGCATGCGAGGCCCAGGTGGTCTTCGCCGATATCGCGTGCAGCGCTTTGCGCGTCCGCTTCACGCAGGTCCAGAATGACGATGCGTGCGCCTTGCGCGGCGAGCGCCTTTGCCGTCGCCTTGCCGATGCCACGCGCCGAAGCCGCGCCGGTCACGATCACTACACGATTGTCGAGCAACATTGCTGTCTCCATGGTCTGTTCGGTGTGGAGGCAGTTTCGTCGCGTTCGACGCAGCGATCAACGCGGTTCGGTTCAACTCATGCTGAGAAATTTTCAGGTATCGCCGGGTCGGGTTAACCCTTCCGCACGCGCCCCATGAGATAGAACTCGTCATTGGGCCGCATGGACGTGACATTCGCCATGCGGTTCGACAAGCCGAAGAACGCAGTGATGGCCGCAATGTCCCAGACGTCTTCGTCGCTGAAGCCGTGGGCATGAAGCGCGGCGAAATCCGCATCGTCCACTGCGCCGGCTTCGCGGCAGACCTTCAGCGCGAAATCGAGCATCGCCTTTTGTCGCGGCGTGATGTCGGCCTTCCGATGATTGACCGCGATCTGGTCAGCCAGCAGCGCGTTCTTTTCATAGATGCGCAAAATTGCGCCGTGCGCGACGACGCAGTAAAGACATTCGTTGACGCCGCTCGTGGCCACCACGATCATTTCGCGCTCGCCTTTCGTGAGGCCGCCTTCCTTCAGCATCAACGCGTCATGGTAGGCAAAGAAGGCCCGGAACTCGTCGGGTCGGTGCGCAAGCGCAAGAAATACATTGGGAACAAAGCCCGCCTTGTCCTGCACTTCGCGTATGCGCTCGCGTATGTCGTCGGGCCACGCTTCAGGGTTCGGAACGGGAAAACGGCTGATGGGCAGAGTTGGCATGACGTCTCCGTTGGAGCCTCGAGCGGGCTCGTTGACGAAGTATGCCGCAGACTCGCGCCGCGTTAGCGAACGTACGGGCGGTCTATTGACCTTGAGCGCCGCCGTTTGTCGTGGAAGGCGCGCCGGACTGATTGGTGGTGCTGCCGCTGCCGCTCTTTAGCATCGGCTGCATTCCGCCTGCGGAGCCTTGTCCGGGAGAACGCATGCCGTCGCCCGCGCCTCCGGTGCCGCCTCCCGGCGTGGGCGGCCGCATGGCGGACGCGGGGCCCTGATCAGCGCCGCTGCGGCCCGCGGCCGACGTATTTACCGAAGGACCGGCGCCGGGGCTTCCGCTGCCGCTCCCGGCGGCCAGCACGGTGCCCGACAAAGAGAGAGCCACTGCCGCGATCGATGCCCGCGCTTTCATGAGTCATGTCTCCTGCGAACGCAATCAATGCGATCCGCTCGCGCTGCTTTACGACGCGAGCGCGAGCGGACCTTCGCTCCACTCGACGCGATCACGGCTGCCGTTGGCCGCCTTGATGCATCGGCTGCTTCTGCTGATTCTGCTGCTGTTGCCCTTGGGCCTTCCCTTGGTCGTTACGAGGATTGGTCGGGTTCGAATTTCCAAGCTTGGACGATGGCATTGCTCACTCCTTTGCAACGTGGTTAGGGACTGACAATTACGCATACCGCGTTCCAGCGTCTAGAACTCGCGCTTGGCGCCATCGGTATGTTGGTCGTCGTGGCCAAGGCCATAACGTTCGATCAGACGATGAGCTTGCTCGACGCCGGCGCGCAAGGCTTCCGCGCGCGTTGCCCAGCTCGGGCCGGTAGGTTCGACATCCGGCAGATCCGCAGGCGTTCCGTCGCGCAGTGCAGCGATCTGCGGCACCCAGTCGCCGGTTTCGTTCTGCTGGAGAGTCACCGTAACGTCGTAGCCTTTGAAGGAAAAACTCTCGCTGTTCATGTGGCCTCCGTGCTGATTGACATGGCAAGTCCACTCAGCAGATCACGTGCCGTCGCGTCGTGGTTTATTTCTTGCTGTCAGACCAACGCAAATGAATGACCGAACGAGAACATGAAAGCAACGATCATCTCGCATGAAGTGCCGCCGCAAGCATCGTCGGCTGAGATTCACCGGTTTCTATTCAAGCTAGACGACGGGACAGCGCCGCCCCTGACAGAATCCATCTCGCTCCGAACGGCGCGCGTCATCGTCGACAACCTTGCGGACGGCAATGCCTTCATCAAGATGCTGCACGCAATCGTCAAGGCGCAGCCGGACCAGTACGATGCGCTCGTCGGCACCGAGTACCCGGATCATTTCAACAATAGCCCGAGCGACAAGCGCCGGGTGACCGACCGCAAAAGCGAAGGCCCGCGCCATTGAAACACACTGGGATTATTTGACGGCGCGCTGACGCGCGAGAAATTTGTCCAGTTGAGCGGCGAAATGCTTGCCATCGCGCGGGCTGTAAGGCGAGGGTCCGCCCGTCGCGATGCCGGTGCTGCGCAACTGGTCCATCATCGAGCGAATGGTCAGGCGTTCTTCGATGTTGTCCGGGCTGAACCACTCGCCGCGCGGGTCGAGTGCATGCGCGCCTTTGGCGAGGACCGCCGCTGCGAGCGGTATGTCGGCGGTGATCACGAGATCGCCGGCCGCGGCCATCTCGACGATACGCGCGTCTGCGACATCGAAACCCGAAGGCACCTGAACGGCCTTGATATAAGGCGAGGGCGGGGTGCGAAGAAACTGGTTCGCAACCAGCGTCACGCATATTCCGGCGCGCGGCCCCGCGCGAAACAGCATGTCTTTCACGACAGCGGGGCAAGCGTCGGCATCGACGAGAATCTGCATGATCGGTTGGGGCGAATGGGCGAGCGCACATTATGCTGCATGCGCCCGCGCCGCTGCTTACGCTTCTGAATCCGGCTTGCTGCGTGGATGGTCGCTGCTCGCAGCGGGATCGACATCGGGGTCGATGTGATCGTCTTCCGGCGTATAAGGCCCCTGCTCGGGATGGTCCTTGCCTTTCGGAACGAGCGTCGGGTCCATGCTGCCATGTCCGCGCTGTTCAATGGTGCCGTCCGGCTTTTCCTTGACTTCGCCTTCGCCGATGGCCTCGCGGCGCTTGTCCGCGCGCTCGACCGGATCGGAGGGTTCAGGGTTCATCGCGTTCTCCTCGCAAAAGTGAGAAACGACGCTCGCGCGCCGTCCTATCGTGTCGATGGCGTCACTTATCCGCGCTGCCGAGCTCGCCGTGCTTGTGCGAGTGCGTCGCGGCGTGCACGAGTTCATAATGCGCGCCCTTGCCGCTTCTCGTCGGCGGGAAGTGCTCGCCTTCCACGCACGTCACTTCGAATGCGGAGCCGCCGTCGCCTTCTTTCACGACGCGATAGATTCCCGAGGTCTGTACTTTTTCACCGGGTTTGTGTTGCTCGGCCATGCGTGCCTCCTTCTGGTTGCGATGCCGTGTAGCGAGCAATCAGCGTTCCGGGCGTCGAGTCACGGTGAGCGACGACAGCAGCTTGAGAAGGCTTTCCACGTTGACCGGCTTTACGAAGTGATAGTCGAAGCCCGCCGATTGCGCGCGCAAGCGGTCGTCGGTCTGCCCGTAGCCGGTGATGGCGATGAGAAGCGGCGCGCTCTCGCCTTTGCGACGCAGGCGTCGCGCGAGTTCGTAGCCGTCGATATCGGGCAAGCCGATGTCGAGCAACGCCACGTCTGCCTGAAACGGCGTGGCGGACAGCGCCTCTCCCGATGAATACGCCACGCGCGCAACGTGTCCTTCCGATTCGCACAGCATCGCAAGAGAATCGGCGGCATCGCGGTTATCGTCCACGACAAGAATGCGCAGCGCCGCATGCGTTTCGAGCGCGCTGCTTTCGGACAGCGCGAGGGCCGAGTGGCGTTCGTGATGATGCAGACGCGGCAAGCGCACGTTGACCGTGGTGCCGAGCCCCGGTCCAGGGCTCTGAACCGTGATGGTCCCGTTATGCATCTCGACGAGCTTCTTGACGAGCGACAGCCCGATGCCCAGGCCGCCATTCGAGCGGTCCAATGTGCGTTCGCCTTGCGAGAAGAGTTCGAACACCTTGGGCAGCAGATCGCCGGAAATTCCGGTGCCCGTATCGGCGATTACGATGGACACCCAGTCCTGATCGGCATCCACGCTCACCGAGATGTCGCCGCCTTCCGGCGTGTACTTGCTTGCGTTGTTGAGCACATTGACGAGTATCTGCGAGAGCCGCGTGACGTCGCCGCACACCCACGTGGTTGCATCGGGCACGTCGACCTGTATGTGCTGTCCGCGCGATTCGACCATGTTCGCGATCGCTTCCACCGCGTGATAAACGGCGGTCCCGACCAGCACCGGCTCGCGCTGCAACGCGATGCGGCCCTGCGTGATGCGCGACACTTCGAGCAGATCATCGACAATGCGCGTCATGTGCTCGACTTGCCTGCGCATGAGTTCGACAAGGTCGTTCGTCTGCGAGGACAAGCCTTCATCCTTTTGCAGCAACGCGATGGCGGTGCGCAGCGGCGCGAGCGGATTGCGCAATTCATGCGCGAGCATGGCGAGGAATTCGTCCTTGCGGCGGCCCGATTCGCGCAAGACCAGTTCCATCTGCTTGCGGTCCGTAATGTCGATCAGGCTGCCGATGATCCGCAGCGGCTTGCCGTCGTTGCTGCGCTGAAGCAGCGCGCTGCCCTGCATCCACTGTTCGCCGTGTATGTTCTGCACGCGAAACTCGAATTGCTCGTGAGGATCGTCGCCGGAAGCGAGGCGCCGGACATAGCGGTCGAGAGCGGGGGCATCGTCGGGATGAATGCGTGCAAGCGCCGCTTCATAGGTGAGCGTCTCGGCCTGATCCGGCCGATGCTCGACGCTCGTTTCGAACAGCATGGTCCAGTTCGCCAGTTCCAGCGAGACGATGTGGATCTTCGCTGCCTGCATTGCAACCGTGAGGCGCAGGCTGCGCGCTTCGATTGCCGCTTGCGCTTCGTATGTCGCCGTGACATCCGTTGTCGTGCCGAACCATTCCTGCAGCTTGCCGTGCTCGTCGTACAGCGGGGCGGCGTGTGCCTGCACCATGCGATACGCGCCATCGCGGCGATACATGCGGAAGGTGAGCGTGCGCGGGCCGCCCTGATGCAACGCTTCCAGCCATGCGTGATGCGTTCGCTCGCGGTCGTCCGGATGAATGAAATCGAGCCAGCCCCAACGCGACAGCCGGTCGCGCCGCTCGCCGGTGAACATCTCCCATTCGCCGCCCGAAGGCCGAATCTCTCCGTTCGCATCGGCGGACCATACGAGCGCCCCGGTCGATTCCACGAGCGCGCGATAACGGCGCTCGCTGAGGCTCAGGCGCTCCATGTCGGCACGTTGCTGACTGATGTCGAAGCTCACGCCATGCACACGCGTCAGCACGCCTTGCGCATCGAACTCCGGATTGCCGCGCATGCGCAGCCAGCGTCGCGAGGCAGGTTCGCCATTGCGGTGGCAGTCCAGCATGAAGTCGAATTCGAACGGGCCGCCATAACGCAGGGCGTCGGCGAGCTTGCGTTGAAACGGCTCGCGGTATTCGGGCGCCACGCGGTCCCATATCTCCGAGAGCATCACCGAATCAGTCCCGGGCGGAAATGCATAGAGGTCAGCAAGTTGCGCCGTCATGCGCACGACGCGCTCCTTCATGTCCCATTCCCACGCGCCCATGCGCGCGCCCGCGAAAGCTGCCTGCAGACGCCGCTCGCTTGCCTCGTACAGTTCCCAGGCGTGACGGCACTCGTGAATGTCGATCGCGACGCCAACCGTATCGCCGATTTTCCCGTCCTCGTTGCGGCGTGCCTGCAAGTGGAGCGTATGCCAGCGAAACGCGCCGTCCGAGCGCAGAAGACGCACATCGACATTGCGAAGCAGCACGCCGTCGCGCATTTGCCTGAGCGCGTCGAGAACCGTGCGTTCGTCGTCCGGATGAATGAAGGCTTTCCAGTGTCGTCCGGCCAAATCATCCGACGATAAGCCGAGATAGCGGGACGCCCACGGATTGGCATACTGGATGGTCCCGTCGCGCGCCGCGCGCCACACGAACGACGGCAGGAAGTGAGCAGGATCGTGCATGAGCGTCCTTGCTTCGGTTGAACGGCGACGGGTCTTATCGCCGGACGCAGCGCAGTGTCGGTGGTGGCGTTGCCTGCAACATTGTACGAATGACAGTGAACTGAGGCAGGCGCAGAGCGCTGCGCTGCGTCTGCGCGCTGCGGATTACTTAGCCATCCTCGCCGACGTCGTTCGGTTCGGGCAACGGCTTGCCCGCGCCCGTCGGCGGCGCCGGCTCATTAGTCAGGTTCTCCTTCTGCTCGTCGCTCAAGCGGCGGTCTGCCGCGTTGGCGTCGTTGGGCGTTTGCTTCGGCGGAGTCGAACGTTCGGTCTCTTGTGTCATGGTGCGTTCCCTCGGACTTCAAATGGTGAGTGCATTCCCCACGGGTTGCATCGAACGTGCCCGCTATCGTTTGGACGGTCCGCGCGGGTATGGCCGATGCTTCGTCGGACATTTGGCTTCCACCCCGACATCCATTCCATGAAACAGATTTCCCGAAGCGTTGCTGCGCTCTGCGCCGCTGCGGTGCCGTTCATGTCGAACGCGGCGACCATCACGTCTTCGCCGTATGGCGCGACGCAGCAAGGCCAGCCTGTCGTTCAATACACGCTGTCCAATGCGCGCGGCGTTTCGCTGAGCTGCATCACCTATGGCGGCATCGTGACGCGAATCGATGTTCCGGACCGGCGCGGACGGCGCGCGGACATCGTCCTCGGCTTCGCATCGCTTGCCGACTACGAGCGATACAACGGCGATATTCACTTCGGCAGTCTGATCGGCCGCTATGCGAACCGCATCGCGCAAGGGCGCTTCACGCTCGACGGACACACGTATCAGTTGCCGATCAACGATGCGCCGAACACGCTGCATGGCGGTCCGCACGGTTTCGACGAGAAGGTCTGGACGGTTGTGCGCACGTTCCAGAACGCAAGCGGAGCGGGCGTGCAACTGCGTTACGTGAGCCCGGACAACGAGAACGGTTTCCCCGGAACGCTCACGGTCGACGTGACCTACACGCTCACCGACGACAACGAAGTGCGTATCGACTATCGCGCCAAAACGGATAAGCCGACAGTCGTGAATCTCACGAACCATAGCTATTTCAATCTGGCGGGCGAGGACAGCGGCAGCGTCGAGAAGCAACTCATCATGATCGCGGCCTCCAGTTATACGCCGACGCGCGCCGATTCGATACCGACGGGTGAAGTGGCATCCGTGGAAGGCACGCCGCTCGATCTGCGCGCATTGACGCCGATCGGCGCGCGTCTGCGTTCGGCCTTTCCGCAACTGCACTACGCACGCGGTTACGACAACAACTTCAAGCTGAACAAGAGCAGCCAGCATGAAGGCGAGCCCTCGTTCGCCGCGCGCGCGTACGACCCGATGAGCGGGCGCGTGCTCGATCTCTATACGACGCAGCCGGGCTTGCAGTTCTACACCGCCAATGGGCTCGATGGCAGCGCGGTCGGGGTATCGGGCAATGCGTATCGTCAGACGGACGCGTTCGCGCTCGAGGCCGAGCATTTTCCTGATTCGCCCAATCACCCCTCGTTCCCCTCCACCGAACTCAGGCCCGGCGACGAGTATCACGAAGTGACCGTGTGGAAATTCGGCGTGCGCTAGGCGCGCTTTCATTTCGGCCACACCGCCGGTTGCCACGACAGCGCCGTGCATGCGATGCTTCGCCCTGCTGCAGCTTCTGACTAAAACAGCGGCACGAGCGAGACCAGTCCGGTTCATCACCCTTCGAAGGAGTGAGCATGATCGTACTGTCGCGATATCGCATGACGCTTGACGCGTCGCAGCACCATTCGTTGAACGCGCGCCGGCTGTTCGGCGCATGGGCCTTGCTCGGCGCGGCGAGCGTCGCTTATGCCGATGCCCAGAGCAGCTATGTCGTGCCGCCACCGCCTAGCGAACTCTATGGCGAACTCTTCATCGCAGTGCAAACGCAGAAGATTTATCCGGACCAGAAGACCTTTGTCGATGCGACGCCAAAGATCGACCCGGCGCAGATCAATCAGCTCTACGCGCAACAGCGTATCGTTCCCGGCTTCAGTCTTTCCGCATTCGTCGCGCAGTACTTCACGCCGCCGACCGATCAGGTCATCACGCCGCCGCCTAATCAGACCTTGCGCGAGCATATCGACTGGCTCTGGCCGCAACTCACGCGCAACTCCGCAACCGTGCCGCCATACAGCACGCTGATTCCCATGCCGAAGCCCTACGTCGTGCCGGGCGGACGCTTTCGCGAAGGCTACTACTGGGACACCTATTTCACGATGCTGGGCCTTCAGGAAGCAGGCCGCGAAGATCTCGTCGATAACATGCTCGACAACTTCGCGTATCTGATCGATACCATCGGCCATATTCCCAACGGCAATCGCACGTACTATGTCAGCCGTTCGCAGCCGCCGTTCTTCTCTTACATGGTGGAGCTTGCCGCGCATAAGGAAGGCGGAGGCGTGTACCAGAAGTATCTGCCGCAACTGCGCCGCGAATATCACTACTGGATGAAGGGCGCGCATTCGCTGCAACCCGGCGAGGCCGTGCGCAATGTCGTGATGCTGCCCGATCGCACCGTCCTCAACCGCTATTGGGACGAACGCGACACGCCGCGCGACGAGTCGTATCTGGAAGACGTTCAGACCGCCCGGCTCGTGACGAACCGTCCCGCGAACGAGGTGTATCGCGATCTGCGCGCGGCAGCGGAAAGCGGCTGGGATTTCAGTTCGCGATGGTTCGGCGACAACCAGACGCTTGCCACCATCCGCACGACGTCCATCATTCCGGTGGATCTGAACAGCCTGATGTTCCATCTGGAAACGACCATCGCACGCGGTTGCGGCGAGGCGCGCGACTTCGGTTGTGTCGCGGAGTTCGTCGGCAAGGCGGCGAAGCGTGCCATCGGCATCAACCGGTATCTGTGGAATAACAACGGCTATTACGGCGACTACGACTGGCAGCTCTGTCAGCCGCGCAACAACCCCTCGGCGGCGATGCTTTACCCGTTGTTCGCAGGGGCGGCGTGGCCCGAGCGCGCGCACGCCACGGCGCGGACGGTGGAAACGTTATTGCTCAAGCCGGGCGGCCTGACGACCACGACCTTCAATACGGCTCAACAATGGGATGCCCCAAACGGCTGGGCGCCGCTGCACTGGATAGCGGTCGAGGGCTTGCGACGCTATGGCCGCGGCGATCTCGCGCAGCAAATCGGCACGCGCTTTCTCTCCGACGTGAACCATGTCTATGCGACGCAGCAAAAGCTCGTCGAGAAGTATGTCGTGGAAGGGGCGGGGACAGGCGGTGGGGGCGGCGGGGAATATCCGCTACAGGACGGCTTCGGATGGACCAATGGCGTGACCTTGCGCCTGCTCGATCTTTACGCGCCGGGTCAATGAACGCGTGAGCGAGCGATGGCGGCGCGAGCACGCCGCCATCGGCTCACCGTGCTTTACGCGATGCCTTCGACCACGCGGAAGTCGCGTTCGCATGCATCGCCCAGCACTCTCAGCGCTTCCTGATACTTCTCGCCGTTGAACGTGGCGAGCGCCTGATCGAGCGAGTCGAATTCGACGAGCACCGTGCGTTCCGCGATGCCCGCGCCGTGCACCGTCGACGCCACGCCCCGGACCAGCACGCGGCCGCCGCCTTCCTGAATCGCGACGGTTGCGAGCTTCGAATAGTCAGCAACCTGATCGGGCTTTGCAATCTTGCGGTATGCGCTGACCCAATAGCCTTTTGCCATCTGCAATCTCCTGATTTTCGTTGAGCGCCATGCGCCATGAGGCGAATGCAACGCGTGTGCAACGCATGCATTCTTGCGTAGGCGAGCATAGCAAAGATTCGGCTCACGCCTTGCGCTGTCGTCGCACTGTCGTCGCGCTTCTTCGATGAAATCATGCACCCAACGCATTCCCGCAAAGATTTAATCCGCTGCGTACTTGCGGTCGAGCTCATCGAAGAGAGGCTTCTTCACGAGCCGTTGACGCTCCGAGAACGGCGCGACCACAGCCGGATCTTCGTCCAGCTTTCCTTGTTGCTTGAGCGCGGTCAGCGCGGTCTGCATGCCGCGCACGGCGCTCTGCAACGCGGCGTTCGCATAGAGCACGAGACTGAAGCCGAGGTTCTGCAAGTCGTCGCGGCCGGTGACCGGCGTCTTGCCGCCGATCACGATATTGATGAGTTGCGGCGCGGCGACGAGCCGGGTCAAGGATGCGATCTGCTCCTGCGTTTCGATCGCTTCGATAAAGAGAATGTCGGCGCCTGCCTCGACGAACTGATTCGCGCGTTCGATCGCGGCATCGAAACCGTGCACCGCGCAACTGTCCGTGCGCGCGATGATCTGCAGGTTCTCGTCCTCGCGCGCGTCCACGGCGGCGCGAATCTTGCCGAGCATTTCGCTCGTCGAGATGACGCTCTTGCCCGCGAAGTGGCCGCATTTCTTGGGCATGACCTGATCTTCGAGCTGGATGGCATCCGCGCCGGCGCGCTCGAGCGTGCGTACCGTATGGCGCACGTTGAGCGCGTTGCCGAAGCCCGTGTCCGCATCGACGACGAGCGGCAGGTCCACTGCATCGCGAATCCGGTTCGTATGCTCCGCAATCTCCGCAAGTCCCATGAATCCGAGGTCCGGCATGCCGAGGGACATGTTGGTGACGCCCGCGCCCGTGATGTAGATCGCCTCGAAGCCGAGGTCCGCGATGAGGCTCGCGCTCATCGCGTTGAATGCGCCGGGCAGAAGCAGACCACGGCGGGCATTCACGAGTTCGCGAAAGGCGGCGCGGCGGCGGGAAGTAGAGGTTGTCATGGCTGAAGAATCCCGGAAGTAGACGTAAGGCGTTGAGGCGAGCATTGATAGCTGCCTCATAACTCGCCATGTTAAAGCGTGCAGCGCCTCGGCGCTTGCCGAAAATGGCATCATGTGGGCTCTCGCAGAAAGGAGCCGCGCATGAATGAAACGCTGCCGGATATGCCTTTGCCCGATGGCGTGCGCGCGCGCATGGTCGATAACGGCAACGGCCTGTCGATGCATATGCTGGAAGCGGGGTATGACACGCCGGAAGCGCCGTGCATCGTGTTGCTGCACGGTTTTCCCGAACTGGCCTATAGCTGGCGCAAGGTCATGAAGCCGCTTGCCGATGCCGGCTATCACGTCATCGCGCCGGACCAGCGAGGCTATGGCAGAACCAGCGGGGCAGACACGGGCTTCGACGCCGATCTCGCCGATTACGCCATGCCGAACCTCGTCCTCGACACATTGGGCCTCGTTTTCGCGCTGGGGCATCGGTCTGTTGCCGCTGTCGTGGGGCACGATTTCGGCTCGCCCGTGGCGGCCTGGTGCGCGCTGACGAGGCCCGACGTCTTCCGCTCTGTCGTCATGATGAGCGCGCCGTTTGCAGGACCGCCTCGCTTCGCGTTCGACGAACCGCCTTCACCCGCGATGACCGATGCTATGAACGATCTGGCCTTGCTCGATCCGCCGCGCAAGCACTATCAACGCTACTTCGCGGAGCCGAAAGCCAACGACGATATGCGGCACGCGCCGCAAGGACTTGCCGATTTCCTGCGCGCGTATTGGCATGTCAAGAGCGCGGACTGGTCCGGCAACCGGCCGCATCCGCTTGTCGCGCCCGTTGTCGAAGAACTCGCTCTGCTGCCCGCTTATTACGTGATGGACGCGGACAAGACCATGCCGCAGACGGTCGCGCAAGCCATGCCGTCCGCGGAAGAGGTCGCATCGTGCGCGTGGCTCGACGACGCCGAACTGCACGTTTATGCGAGCGAATTCGCGCGAACGGGATTTCAGGGCGGATTGAACTGGTATCGCGCGAGCAACGACGCAGCGCAGAGCGCGCGCTTGCGCCTGTGGGCAGGGCGCACGATCGACGTGCCCGCGTGTTTCATCGCGGGAAGCAGCGACTGGGGCTGCTATCAGCGACCGGGCGATTTCGAAGCCATGCGCCAGTACGCCTGCACAAATTTTCGCGCGGCGCACTTCATCGAAGGCGCGGGGCATTGGGTCCAGCAGGAGCAGGCGCGAACCGTGGTGAGCCGGATTCTCCGCTTCCTGCGGCAGGACGCCCCGCCGCCCTTCTGACGATGCACGTCGCCGTGCGGCTTTAAGCGCTCGATACCTGCAACGTGCGCTCTTCTTTCGCGCGCAGCCCGTAGGCCGTGAGCAGGCGATACAGCGTGACGCGCGAGATGCCGAGCTCGTCGGCGGCTTCGCCGAGCCGTCCGCGATGCCGCAAGAGCGCCACCTCGATGGCCTGCCGCTCCGCCGCTTCGCGCGCCTGCGCAAGCGTGGTCGGCGCGGCTTCCACATAGTCGCCGAGTTCGAGATCGCTCGCGAGAATCTGTCGCCCTTCGCTCATGACGATGGCGCGCCTCACGCGATTGATGAGTTCGCGCACGTTGCCGGGCCAGGCGTAGTTGTGAAGCGCGGCGATCGCGCAGGGCGAAAACCCGCGCAGGCGGCGGCTCGCATCGCGCCGGAAGCGTTCGAGCATATGGTTGGCGAGCAACTCGATGTCCTTGCCGCGCACGCGCAACGGCGGCTCATCGATCTGCAAGACACACAGACGGTGATACAGGTCCGCGCGGAAGCGTCCTTCGAGCATCGCGGTTTGCATGTCGACGTGCGTGGCCGAAATGATGCGCACGTCCACCGCCGTCGACGTCTGCCCGCCAAGGCGCTCGATCTTGCGTTCCTGAAGGAAGCGCAGCAGGCTAGCCTGACTTTCGAGAGGCAGATCGCCGATCTCATCCAGAAAGAGCGTGCCGCCGTCCGCCGCTTCGACGCGGCCGATCTTGCGCTGGTTCGCGCCGGTGAACGCGCCGCGCTCATAGCCGAAGAGCTCGGACTGCAAGAGATGCGGCGGAATCGCACCGCAGTTGATCGCCACGAACGGCTGATCGCGACGCGCCGAACGCGCGTGAATGGCGAGCGCCGTCAGTTCCTTGCCGGTGCCCGATTCGCCCGAGATAAAGACTGGCGCATCGGTCATGGCGACCTTTCGGATGGAGCGATACAAGCCCTGCATCGCTTCGCACGTGCCGACCATGCCGACTTCCTGGCCATCGGTCTTGTAGGCATCGTTGGAAGCGGCGTCGTGCAGCGAGACCATGCCGTATGCATGGCCCACCGCATCGACGATACGGTCCGATGCCGACGGCATCGTCACGTAGTCGAAGCAGTAATCGCGGATCAGGCGGGAAATATCGGGATTTTCCGCATGATCGGGATCGACTGTCGCGACCCAGCCGATGCGCTGGCTCGAAAGTAAGCCCACGAGCGCGGCCGTGTCCCCGGCATAGCCACGGCTCGTCAGATCGATGACGCCTGCCGCGGCGCGCTTGTCGTGCCTGGCGGCTTTAGGCGGCTTGGCAGGCGTCACGTATTCGATGGCCCAGCCACGCGCATGCAGTCGTTCGGTCAGATCGTCCGACGCTGCCCGTCCTGCGAAGTAAAGTGTTCTCGATTCCCCGTACATGGCTTTCTCTCAGCATTTATTTGTATGTAGGCACAGTATGCCTTCGACACTACCGAGGGAAAAAGCCGCGCAAACGATAACCCGATGTTGATTATTTGAATGGCTTCGCGTGAAACGATTAAGAAAGCTTGAGCATATTTTGCAAGGTGAACGTCAGTCTCTTCTGCGAACCATCGTGCGATTCCCGGTGTGAGGCACGCCGCACAAAGGCGCGCAGCGCTTCGCGAACCGGGCGCTTTTACTGATTGACTTTCGATACGTCTGCGCAAACCATGCGGTCAGACTTTCATCGCCCGCTCGATCTGGCCGTTCACCCACGACCGGTCGAACGCGCCCTCGCAGATGGAACGCAACGCCTGCGCTTCCTTGATCCCTTGAGCGCGGGCACCTTCGAGCACGTCTTGCGCGTCGGCTTGGGCTATGGCGAGCACGCCGTCTTCATCGCCGACGACGATATCGCCCGGATGCACCACCATGCCGCCGACGGTGACAGGCACATTGATCTCGCCGGGGCCGTTCTTGTACGGCCCGCGATGCGTGACGCCGCGCGCGTACACCGGAAAGTCGCGGGCACGCAGCGAAGCGACATCGCGTATCGCGCCGTCGATCACGAGACCCCGGACGCCGATACTTTCCGCATAGCTGGCCATGATGTCGCCCATGAGCGCCTGATGCAGGTCGCCTCCGCCATCGATCACGAGCACGTCGCCCGGGCGACAGAAATCGAAAGCGGCGTGAATCGCGAGGTTGTCGCCGGGACGCGTGCGCACGGTCACCGCCGTGCCCGCCATGACGCGGGGGCGATGGTAAGGCACGAGGCCCACTGTCCCCGACGCGCGCGCCATGTTGTCCGAGAGGAGCGATACCGCAAGTGACGCCAGCGCGTCGAGCAACTCGGCGCTCGCTTGCGGCGCGGACGGATTGTGCCGCCATCCGGGACGATTCATCATGCGACTCCTTGAATGCGTGTGTGCTGTTCGAGCCGGGCGGCAAGGCGCGGATACACGGCGCGCGCATTGCCTTCGAAAATGCGTTGCCTGTCGTCGTCGCTCAGCCAGCGAATGCCGTCGATATAGCGGCGCGTATCGTCGAAGTGATGGCCCGTCTCGGGATCGATGCCTTGCACCGCGCCGATGGTTTCGGAAGCGAAGAGAATGTTCTTCGCGGGTATCACGCGCGCGAGCAGCTCGGCGCCGGGCTGGTGATAGACGCAGGTGTCGAAGAACACGTTGTTGAGCAGGTAGTCGGAGAGAAGCGGGCGCTTCATGTCCTGCGCGAGCCCGCGATAACGGCCCCAGTGATACGGCACGGCGCCGCCGCCATGCGGAATGACGAGCTTGAGCGTCGGGAAATCCGCGAACAAATCTCCGGTGAGCAACTGCATGAAGACGGACGTGTCGCCGTTGATGTAATGCGCGCCCGTTGCATGGAAATTCGGGTTGCACGACGAAGACACGTGAATCATCGCGGGCACGTCCAGTTCGACCAGCGCTTCGTAGAGCGGATACCAATGGCGGTCCGTCATCGGCGGACCGGACCAGTGACCGCCCGACGGATCCGGATTGAGATTGCAGCCGATAAAGCCCAGCTCTTCGACACAGCGCCGCAATTCGGGAATGCAGTTCCTCGGATCGACGCCCGGCGCTTGCGGCAACTGACACACGCCGACGAAATGCTGCGGAAACAAGGACACGACGCGATGAATCAGGTCATTGCATTCGCTCGACCATGCCGCGTTGGCCTGTGCATCGCCCAGGTGATGGCCCATGCCGGCGGCGCGAGGAGAGAAGATCGTCAGGTCGATGCCGCGCTCCTGTTGCACTCTGAGTTGCGCATTGCCGATGCTCTCGCGGATCTGATCGTCGCTGATACGCGGGCGGGGCGGCACCGGCGTGCCGTCGGCGAGCGCCTGTATCTGGCGCGTTCGCCACGCTTCATGTTCCGGCGGCGACGTGGTGTAGTGACCGTGACAGTCGATAATCATGAATGGCTCGTGTAAGTGTCGTGGATTCGAAACGAATGCTCAGGCGCTGCGGCGCGCGTCGTCGGTGCGTTCCTCGACCGCTGCATCGTCGGATGGACGCACGCGCATGACGAGCGCAATGATCGTCGCGACGACGAGGAAGGCGGCGATCGTCACGAGCGCGAGCTTGAAGTTGCCGGTCGCATTGCGCACGAGCCCGATGCTCCACGGTCCCACGAGCCCGCCGAACTGCGCGATGGTGTTGATGAGCGCAATCGTCGCGGCGCCGGCCGCGCCCGTGCGAAACGACGCAGCGAGGCTCCAGAAGAGCGGATTGCCTGCATAGATGAAAAGACCGGTCACGCACAGCAGCACATACGCGATGACGGGCGAGGGCGCGTAGGCGCTCGCGGCGATCGCAATCGCACTCATGCCATAGACGAAGGCGAGGTGCTTCTTGCGATCACCTGTGCGGTCCGAGCTGCGGCTGATGATGAAGGTGCCGAGCACGCCCAGGAGCGGCGGCGCCGCCGACAGAAAGCCCACTTCGATGTTGGTGAGATGGCCGAGTCCCTTGACGATCTGCGGCAGCCACAGAAAGAGCCCGTAGATGCCGACGAGCGCGCACCCGAAGAGGCATGCGAGACTCCACACGCGAATATCGCCGGCTACGCGCCACATCGACACATGCGCGTCACCGCCTAGCTGCTTGCGTTCCGCCTGAAGCGTGCTTTCGAGCCATTGCTTCTCTTCGGCCGTGAGCCAGTCGGCATCGGCAGGGCGCTCCTGCATCGCTTTCAAAGTGACGAGGCCGAGCAGGATGGCGGGCACGCCTTCGCAGATGAACATCCATTGCCAGCCCGCGAGGCCCAGCAGGCCGTTGGCATACGTCATGAGCGCCGTCGAGATGGGACCGCCCAATACCGCCGAAAAAGAGCCCGCGATGATATAGCCGCCCACTGCGCGCGCCCGGTAGCGCTCGGGAAACCACTTAGTCAGATAGACGGCCACGCCCGGCAGAAAGCCCGCTTCCATGACGCCGAGCAGAAAGCGCACGGTATAGAAGCTCGTGTCGTTGAAGACGAAGGCCGTCGCCGCCGCGACCGCGCCCCATGTGATGAGAATGCGCGCGATCCATCTTCGCGCGCCGACGCGATGCAATAGCAGGTTGCTCGGCACTTCGAGAAGCATGTAGCCCACGAAGAACACGCTGCCCGCGAAGCCGAACACGGCGGGGCTGAAGTTGAGCGCGTGATTCATGTCGAGCGCAGCGAAGCCGATGTTGATGCGATCGAGATAATTGAAGAACATCATCGCGAAGAGCAACGGCATGAGGCGGCGGTACACCTTATGCATCGTCGCCGATGCGGTCGCGGACTCGATCTCGGAAGCAGGCGCGCGTGTCATCGTCGTCTCCATGCGCCGGCTTCTTGGCCGACGTCGTTCGATGGCTGTTTGATGATTGTTCGATGGTCGAAGTGAGTGCTTCTGCGCTTCGGCCACGAACGCTCATCATGAAACGCGACAGGCCCGCCGTCCAAGACGGATTCCGCATGCTTCCATAGGCTTTTGCTTATAGCGGCCGTAAGCGGTGCCGCGTTCGGTCAGCGTGGCGTTTCGGCAAAAGGAAGGCACGCAAGAAACGCCTGCACATGCGGCGAGGCGTCAGTGCTTCGAAAGGTCGCCGTGAGCGACGTGACCTGCGCCGCGCCCGGTCCCGCAAGATGCCGATAGACGACGTCGGAGCGGCCGTGCAGCGCCACCGATTCGCCTACATACGTGACGCCCAGTCCTGCGGCGACGAGCGCAATGGCGGTCTGTATCTCGTAGGCCTCGTGCGCGACGTTGAGCGTGGCGCCCGCATCGCGATACAGCGAAGCGATGAAGCGCGGAAAATGCGCGGCGGGATGCTTCGGATAAACGATGAGCGGCGTTTGCGCGAGTTCGTCGATGCGAACCGTGTCGCGTTCCGCGAGCGGATGATCGGATGCGAGCACGGCCATCACGCGTTCCTGCAACAGCGTGCGCGTCGCGCAGCCGGGCCGGTCCGGCGCCTGTCTGCCGATGCCGATATGGATGCGCGCATCGCGGAAGGCATCGGCTTGTTCTTCGGTCAACATTTCGAAGAGCTTGAGCTCGACTTTCGGATACGCTGCGTGAAATGCCTTGAGCGCCGGCGGCAGCACGCTATACATGGCCGAACGGGTAAAGCCGATTGCAAGCCAGCCGAGCGTGCCGGCGTCGATCGCGCGCACGCCGAGCGCCGCCTGCTCGCAGCGTTCGAGAATCTGCCGCGCTTCCGTATAGAAATAGCTGCCCGCTTCCGTGAGACGCAAGGGCCGGCTGCCGCGGTCGACCAATTGGCTGCCGAGACGTTCTTCGAGCGAGCGGATCTGTTGTGAAAGCGCGGGCTGCGCAATGTGCAGGCGTTCTGCTGCACGGCTGAAGTTGAGCTCTTCAGCGAGCACGATAAAGCACTGCAATCCCCGGAGGTTCATTCCATGCGCTCCTGGCCGCCGGCACGTTCGCGTTCGAAGCCGACCGGGGGCGTCCGCCCGATCGGCGGAACATGATAACGAAGCGCACCGGCTCCGCGCAAAGCGGAGCAGTCTGGTCTATTTGCCGCTGCCTGCGGCTGCGCCTGCGCGAGCGGCGGCGCCGGTGTTCGCGGCCGCATTCGACGGGTTCTGACCGTTGACGCCGTTCGCCGTATTCCCGTAAGTGCTTCCGGTGGAGGTCGTATTGGAATTCGAATAGGCGGGCGCCGATTTAGCCGGTTTCGGCTGAAGCGTCTGATTGATGACGCCGATCTGCCCGAGCTTGTGGGCAGCGGAATTGTCCGCCTGCGAAGCGGTGACAAGAACGAGGCCGCCAGCGCCAATCGCTAACGCGACGACGGAGGTAACGGTTGTCTTCATGATGTCTCCCTGCGGGAACGCGCCGTCCCAGAACGACCATTGTGCGCGGCGGACGGGTCGGCGGGCAGAAGGGTTTTCGCCTACGACTCGCATGCGGCGTTCGGATGCGACGCGTTCGGATGCGGCGATATTACGCAGCATGGAAGCGGCCGGCGAGCGGCGAAACAGCGGCGCCAATCGGTAAGATGTACTACGTAGTGTTGAATGACGTTCTCATCCGTACCGCATGGAGAATCGCAGCATGTTTCCCGAATACCGTGACCTGATATCCCGGCTCAAGACTGAAGACGCGCACTTCTCGAAGCTCTTCGACCGGCACAATGCCCTCGATCATGAAATCCGCAATATGGAGACCGGCGTCACCCGGGCCGATCCTTTTGCCGTCGAAGCGTTGAAGAAAGAAAAGCTGTTGCTGAAAGACAAGCTGTACGTCGTATTGCGTAAGGCCGCCGAAGCGGCTTGACGAGACGGCTTGAGCACGCGCCGCCGCATACGCTGCGGCATTAGGGAGAAAAGGACTTTGAAAAACGCAAGACCAACCGGGACGTCCGCAGGCCCGACTTCTCGACGCGAACCGCAGGAACACGACGGCGACGTGAGCGTTGCCGAAGCGTCCGAGGCCATTCTCAAGCAGGAAACGCAGGACGCAGTGGATGCGGCCAATGAACTCATCACGAGCGGCATGGCGGACGTGCTCGCGTATGCCGCCTCGACCAGCGAAAGCACCGAAACGCGCATCGACACGCTGAAAGCCATCATAGGCGGTCTGTCTCCGGACGAAGCGGCCACCTTGCGCGCGTATCTCTTCGAGGCGACATCGCTCGTCGGAGCGCCGGCATCGCGCAGGCAGCGTCAGGACGAAGAACTGTCGCCCGGCTGGCGTCACGGGGAGTATCCGTACAAGCATCTCATGTCGCGCCAGGCGTATGAGAAGCAGAAGTACCGGCTTCAGGTCGAATTGCTGAAGCTGCAGGCGTGGGTGAAAGAGACGGGTCAGCGCGTCGTGATCCTGTTCGAAGGGCGCGATGCGGCCGGCAAGGGCGGCGCCATCAAACGCTTCATGGAACATCTGAATCCGCGCGGCGCGCGCGTGGTCGCGCTGGAGAAGCCTTCGGAACGCGAGCGGGGCCAATGGTATTTCCAGCGTTACGTCGAACACCTTCCCACTGCCGGCGAGATCGTGCTGTTCGACCGTTCGTGGTACAACCGCGCAGGCGTCGAGCGCGTGATGGGCTTCTGCACGAATCAGGAGTACGACGCCTTCATGCAGCAGGTGCCGGCATTCGAGCGGCATCTCACGCAAAGCGGCGTGCATATCATCAAGTTCTGGTTTTCCGTGAGCCGCGCCGAACAACGCCGCCGTTTCAAGGAGCGCCAAGTGCATCCGCTCAAGCAATGGAAGCTCAGTCCCGTCGACCTCGCTTCACTCGACAAGTGGGACGACTACACCGCCGCCAAGGAAGCCATGTTCGCGCACACCGATACCGCCGATACGCCGTGGACCGTCGTGCGCTCCGATTGCAAGAAGCGCGCGCGCCTCAATGCCATGCGCTATGTGCTGCATCGGCTGCCCTATGCGAATCGCGATATCAGGACGATCGGTCCGGTCGATCCGCTGATCGTCGGACGGGCGTTTTAAGCCGCAGCCTCGATCAGTTGGTGCGCGAGCAGACTCGCATGAGGCGTCAGCGCATCGAAAGCGCGCGCGCAGAGCAGCAGGCGGCGCGTGGCCCAAGGCTCCGATAGCGGCACGATCGCGAGACCGGGCCGCCGCAACGCCTGCGCCGAGACGTCCGACAGAATCGCGATGCCGATGCCCGCTTCGACCAGCATGCCGACGTTGTCGAGGCTGCGCATGTGGATGCGGTAGTCCAGTTGCTTGCCGAGCCGCGACGCGCGTTCGGCCAGATGCATCTCCAGCGCGGCATCCGCGAGTCCGACGTACGCTTCGCTCACGATATCCGCGAACGCCGCGGCTGATTGCTGCGCCACGCGATGCGTGCAGTGCGCGACCACGACGAGTTGATCCCGCGCGATCACATGCGTCTGCAGGCTGGCGAGGTCGGTGATATCGGCCACGATGCCGAGGTCCGCGCGGCCTTCGGCGAGCGACTGCACGATATCGACGCTCGGCCGTTCATCGAGATCGATGGCGAGATCGGGATGCGCCGCCAGAAAGCGCGCGAGTTGCTTCGGCAGGAAGGCGGCGAGGGCAGCCGTATTCGACAGCAGTTTGATGCGGCCTTTGAGACCGGTTGCGTAATGACGCAGCTCGCCCTTCATCTGTTCGACCTGAGACAGAATCATGCGCGCATGCCGCACGAACGCTTCGCCGGCGGCGGTCGCCTGCACGCCCCGGCGATTGCGTTCGAGAAGCGGTGCGCCGAGCGCCGCTTCCATGCCCGCAATGCGTTCACTCGCCGATGCCAGCGCAAGATGCATGGCCTGCGCGCCCGCCGTGATGCTGCCGCGCTCCAGCACGGTCAGAAAAAGCCGCATGTCGGTGAGGTCGAAGCGCATGCCGTGCCTTCGGTCGCGCCGAAGCCTCGCATTGGAATTGCCAGATTGTAAGCGCGCAGGCCGCCCGCTACGATCTGCCGCATGGAACCTCTTATCGTTGTGACAGGCGCGGGTTTCCTCGCGGGCGCGATGAACGCGCTGGCGGGCGGCGGCTCGTTCGTGAGCCTGCCCGCGCTCATTGCAGCGGGCTTGCCCCCGGTTCAGGCGAACGCTTCGTCGACCGTGGCGCTCTTTCCCGGCGGCGTGGTCAGCGCGTGGGCGTACCGCGACGGCTTGCGTCCGGTCGGCCCGGTGTCGCTTCGCGCGATGCTTCTGATCACCGTCATCGGCGGGCTGATCGGCGCGGCCCTGCTGCTCTGCACGTCGTCATCCACGTTCTCGTTCCTGTTGCCGTGGCTCATGCTCTGCGCGAGTCTCGCGCTCGCATTCGGCCGCACGCTTGGCGAAGCCTTGCGGCGACGCTGGCGCATCGGCGCGCCGTCGGTTCTCGCGATTCAGTTGGTGCTTGGCGTCTATGGCGGCTACTTTGGCGGAGCCGTCGGCATCATGATGATGGCCGTCTGGGGCTTGCTCGACGCGCGCGATCTCAAGAGCCTGAACGCGCCGCGTACGTTGCTCGTCAGCGCAGCGAACTCGGTCGCGGTGGTGACGTTTGCGCTGGCGCACGCGGTGCGCTGGCCGGAGACCCTTGCGATGCTCGTCGCGGCCATCGCGGGCGGTTATAGCGGCGCGCAGTTGGGGCGTCGTGCTCCGCCTGGCGCGATTCAGGCCGTAACGCTGCTTCTGAGCGCAGGCATCACCATCGCCTTCTTCCTGCGAACGTATGGGCCGATGCTTTCGCATCGATGAAACATCATGATCGCCGCTCTACTGGAAACGATTGGCGCGCTGTCCGTGCTCGCGAGCGTGGCGGCGAAAATCGCGTGGGCCCGCGACCCTGCCGATGAAACGGCGCACGAAGATCAGCCGCTCATTGAAGCGGACTTGCGTAAGGGGGCAAGCCAAGGGCCTTCGCCGCCGACTCATACGCGCGGACGAAACGGGGGTCGTCGGCCGCTTCGCGCGCCATCCACGCGCCGAGCTCTTCGCTGCAAGCGGCCTGCGCGATGGAGTCGAAACAGGCCGACTTCTCGGACATCATGCTCGCCGCCCAATAAAAGCCGAAGAGCGTTCTCTTTTCGGCTGGAGCCATACGGATCGCGTCGGGATCGACGCCGGAAAACCAGCGCGCGAGTTTCATCTTGAGCGTGGAATCGGTCTCGTGAGCGTCATAGGAGAACAGATAGCCGCCGCCTGATTGAGCCGTATGAAAGTCGTCCATCACGACCGCGCTCACGAAACGCGCTGCACGCGCATTTAATGCAAACGATTGCGCATGTGCGTTAGCGAACACACACCAGAGCATGATGAGCAACGCATGAGCGGTGTACCGTGGCCAGACACGGCGCTTTTCTAGGCTGCTTCGCGGATTCACGCCAATGAAGATCCAGAAAGGTCGCTGCTTCAAATCGCAGCTTTGAATGTGATGCGTGAATTCTACTGACTTATTGCCCTTGCCGCGACGCTGACAAAGCGGCGTCATCGCGAAGAGAAAGAGGCTGCAGTGCAAAAAAACAAACGGCCCCGAAGGGCCGTTGTGCGCCGAGGCAGCCTGCTGATTACTGACTTACAGCGGCTGGATCGTCGAAGCCTGCTTGCCCTTCGGGCCTTGCTTGACTTCGAAGCTCACCTTCTGGTTTTCCTGAAGCGACTTGAAACCCTTGGACTGGATTTCGGAGAAATGTGCAAACAGGTCCTCACCGCCGTCATCCGGCGTAATGAAACCAAAACCCTTTGCATCGTTGAACCACTTGACGGTACCTGTTGCCATTTTTCCAACCCTAAGAGACGAATTTCGTTGAAGATGCGCCCGTGATGTCGAGCGAATACATTTTTACCATGACTCGTGATTTTGGTCCAATACGCGTTTCTGCTAAGCATGTGGACTTACGCACGTCACATTAAACAAAATTACTTGGCCTCTCTCAGGCGTCGGTTCAATTTGCCGCTTTTGGTTGGGGGAAGCATTAGATGCGTTGATTACGCCGTACAGCGGCAGCGTCGCAAGCACGTTCACGGCATTGCGCTCAGAATGACTGACATACCGCTATCTCCCACGGAGGAGACGCTATGTCAGCATCAAGCAGCGATTCACCCGTATGGTTCATCACAGGCTGTTCGACCGGCTTTGGCCGCGAACTTGCCACGGCCGTCATCGAGCGCGGGTGGCGGGCGGTGGTCGCTGCGCGCGATCCCAAGAGCGTCGCGGATCTGATCGAGCGCGCGCAGGGCCGCGCGCTTCCCATGCAACTGGACGTGACCCGCGCGGACCACATTGCCGCCGCCGTCGCTGCGGCGCATGAATCGTTCGGCCATATCGACGTGCTCGTGAACAACGCCGGCTTCGGTTATCTCGCCGCGGTGGAAGAAGGCGAGGACGACGAAGTGCGCGCCATGTTCGAAGCGAATTTCTTCGGCGCGGCTGCGATGATCCGCGCGGTGTTGCCACGCATGCGCGAGCGCCGGGCGGGGCATATCGTCAACATCACGTCGGTGGGCGGTCTTGTCGGCAATCCGGGCAGCGGCTATTACGCCGCGACGAAGTTCGCGCTGGAGGGGCTCGGCGAGGCGCTTGCACGTGAAACGGAAGAGCTCGGCATCAGGGTCACGGCAGTGGAACCGGGACCGTTCCGCACGGACTGGGCGGGGCGCTCGTTGCGTCAGACCCGCAAGCCGATCGACGATTACGCCGAAGTCGCAGGCCGTCGCCGCGCGGGCATCGCGCAGACGAGCGGCAAGCAGCCGGGCGACCCCGTGCGCGCAGCGCAAGTCATCATCGAAGCGGCGCAATCCGCCGAGCCGCCCGCGCATCTGGTGCTCGGCAACGCCGGCATGGAACTCGTGCGCGCCAAACTCGCGCGGCTCGCGCGTGACCTCGACGCATGGCAGGCTCGCAGCGCGTGGAGCGACAACCCGGTGGAATGACATTGCGACATGGACAAGGCGCAGCAACTGGCATTGCGGCTCGTCGCGCACTATGCGCAGGCGCTGGGCATCGCGACGCCCGGCGTCCGGTTCGTGGAGACGTCGTGCGGGCCGTGCTATGACGCCTTGTTCAATCGCATCGAAATCGATTCCCGCACGCTCGGGATGCCCGAGCCCGCGCTTCGCCTCGTTCTCGCGCACGAAGTCGCTCACGCGACGCAGCGCGCCGCGTTGCTCGCGGACTTCGTGGCAACGCTGTTCGGCGTGAGCTTGGTATTCGCGGTGCCATGCGCCCTGTTCGCGGCGTCGCCGGACGGTGAGCTTTGGCGCGTGTCCGTCCCCGGTGCAGGCTTCGCGCTAATTGTGTTCGCGTCACGAAGGGCGAGGCGCACCCGTGCCGACGCGCGCGCGGCGATGTTGGAACGGGATGCGGATGCCAAGGCCACGCGCCTTTGCGGCTCGCAAGCGACGCTCGACGCGCTGAATTTGATGGTCACCCGCGGCTATATCGATGCCGCTCGGCTTCACGCCCTGCAGCATCAGCTTCCTCTCTCACGGCCCGATACCACGGCCTGATTCAAAGGCCAGAAAAATGGCTCGGTTCTTGCGTGCGTTCATTGCCTGACGCCTCGGCCTCAAGCGCGACGCGAACCACGCCTTCCGGATGCCCGATCATGTATGTCCTGTTTGTAGAAGATGACGCCCGTCTTTGCGATGCATTCAGAGACCTCGCCGTGTCTCTCGGGCACGTCGCGCATGTGGCCTATGACGGTCATCAGGCGATGCTGCTCGCAGCGGAGAACCGCTACGACACCATCTTCATCGACATCGGCTTGCCGGATGTGGACGGCCGCGACCTGTGCCGGCGATTGCGGGCGGCGGGACCGAGCCAGCTTGCATGCGTCGTGGCGGTCACCGGCGACGACCGGCACAGGAACGAACTGCATGAGCATTTCGACGGCTATTTCCTGAAGCCTTTCACCGCCGACGGTTTTCGCGCGGTGCTCGACGCCTGCTGAACGCGCCAACCCACTGACGTTCAGACGTCCAGATCGTCGGCGGCCTTGCGCTCGCGGCGCTCTTCGTTCGCGCGGCGCGCGCGCAGGCGTTGCCGCGACAACTGGGCGATGACTTCGCCCGTCGATGCGCCCGCCGGAATCTCGTTGCGTATGACCTTGGCAACCATAGGCAAGCCCATGCGTTGCCTGCGCAGCGCGCGGGCGATGGCGGTGCGGCATGTTTGTCCGTGACAGTCCCATTCGTCGCGGATTCTTTCGCAATAGGGGCACTTTTCCATGCGTGCAGTTTACTGCGAAACGCGGGATGCTCGCCCGCGCTGCCTCGCGCGACCTCAAACGCGTGATCGTTCGGTGATGCGCAGTCTTTCCCTCCCGAGCGGCCGCCGCTCCCGCTGATGACGATCGAGGCTGCGCCTCAGGACTTTCTTCACCAGCGACTTGAGGAAGTGAATCGACCGGTCAGTACGCACATTGAGGTCGAAAGGCTTGAGTTCGACCACTGCGCGTCCGCTGCGCTCGGCAAGCCTTGCGCGCGTGCTCCGGTGATCGGCCGCCATGGCGGACAGGATTTCCGACGCCTCGCGAAACGAAGCGCGATCGACTCGCGCGCAAACGTGGCAGGCGCGCTGAAAAACCTTGTCGAACACGGCGAGCCAGAAATCGTCCATGTCGCCGCCGTCACAGCGCGCGAGCGCCTCGACGCCATTCACCTGCAAATCGCGCATATCGTGCAGCGTGGCTTTCTGCGTGATACTGCCGAATCGTCTGCGATAGCCGATCAGCGGCTCTGCAATGCGGTAAATACGATTCGCGAGCAGATACAACGACGGCATGAGCGCCATGTCTTCGTAATGGCGGCCGACGGGAAACTGCGTGGTCTTGAACAGGTCCGTGCGATACACGCGCGCCCAGACGAACGTGTGAAACGTATCGGCGAAATGCAGTCGCGCATCGCGATCCACCGCATGATCGCCGCCTTCCGTTTCGCTCACCAGGACGAGTTCATCCAGCTGGCGCCCGTCGTCGTCGATGATGCTCACGTTGTACTCGACCATGTCGTACTTACCTTCCGCGAGGCGCGCAATGATGGCCTCGGTGAATCCTTTTAGGTAGATGTCGTCGCCGTCCAGAAAGCCGACGTAGGGCGTCTTTACCGCGGCAAGACCCAGATTGCGGGCGGCGCTGACGCCGGCGTTCTGCTGCCGGATGAGCTGGATATGCGCGCCGCCGTCGCGTTCGACCATCAGTTGGACTGCGGAGTTGGTCTCGTCATGAGACCCGTCGTCGACGACGATGATGCGCATCGCGTCGATGTGTGGCTGGCTCAGTAGCGACTCGAGCGCTTCTTCGATGTACCCCTCGACGTTATAGGCTGCAACCACGATGGTGAGCAGCGGACTTGTGTCTGACCCAGGGTCACGCTCGAAAGACATAGGGACGCTCCGTCTAAATCGGGTTGAAGGAAGCGCCGCCGAAAGGGCGACGCCGTGGCGCGAAACGTCGCGCTCCCCGGACGAATCATGCGGTCGGTCGCATCGCAGACATTGGCGTGGCATGCCGCCCGACAAGCGGCACGTTGCTGGTTGCGATGTCTAGTTATACATGCTGGCGGACCCGGCCGCATGTCAAGGCAGTGGTCGACCCGGTCGATGCCTTTGCATCGAAGCGCATGCCCCGATGTGATGCACATCACGTCGACCGCGCCACGCAATAGAGCATCTTCGCTGCGGTGGGTTCCCCGAACGAGCCCAAGATCGCGCCGATGCGTCGATTCACTGGCTCCTAGCATCCTAGCCGTTCTAAAAGAAGGATGCGTGGTCGTCGTTTAAATACTAGGTTGCCTCCCGCAGGTCAAGGTCGCGCCGGGTATGGCTCGACGACGAAGGAGCAAGGACAGTGCCAAGGCGGGGGTGCGGAAGACTGAGGCGCGGCGACGCCCGAGACGCCGCCTGCGAGCGCGTTCGACAAGCGACGTGAGCCGCTTGCTTACAGACGTTTCAAGTCACGCGTGCGTCACACGCGAAACATGCTGACTGCATGTGCGAGCCGCTCGGCCTGCTCGCGCAGTTCGGCGGTCGAATGCTCCGCTTCGCCGACAAGCGACGCGTTCTGCTGCGTCGCTTCGCCAATCTGCATCACGGCCGTGTTCACCTGCTCGATACCGCAAGCCTGCTCGCGTGAAGCGACGCCGATCTCACCGACGATCGCATTCACGCGCGCCACTTGGTCGACGATGCCGCGCATGGTGCCGCTCGCTTCCTCTGCAATCTTGAAGCCGTGCGAAACCTTGGTCGCGGACTCCGAGATCAACGCGTCGATTTCCTTGACCGCGCCGGCACTTCGTTGAGCCAGCGCGCGCACTTCCGATGCGACGACAGCAAAGCCCTTGCCGTGTTCGCCCGCACGCGCCGCCTCGACGGCTGCGTTGAGCGCAAGAATGTTCGTCTGGAATGCGATGCTCTCGATCGTCGCGGTGATGTCGGCGATGCGTCGAGCGGATGCATCGATGTCGCTCATCGTCTCGACGACGCGCGCAACGGCTTCGCCGCCCGCGCGTGCCGCGTCGGATGCGGATGCCACCAACGTGCCCGCCTGCTCGGTGTTCGCTGCGTTCTGCTGAACGGTCGATGTGATCTGTTCCATGCTCGCCGCGGTCTCCTCGACGCTCGATGCCTGCGTCGCGATACGCGATGCGATGTCGCTGCTGCCGGACGCGATGCGCGCGGTGCCGTCCGTCATATCGGCGGATGCGCTGCGCACTTGCGCGACGATGCCCGCCAGCCCTTGCGATACGCCGTCGATGGCGCGCATCAGACGCCCGATGTCGTCCTGGCGCGCCGTGTCGATGCGCACGGTGAGATCGCCCGCGGCGATGCGTTCCGAAGCGCGCGTCACTTCGTCGATAGGAGCGCCAACGAGCCTGGAGACGGCATAGAGCAGCGCGGCGACGAGCGCGGCGATCACGAAGAGGCCAAGCAACAGGAAGCGATTGCGGCTTGCGCGAATGCCGGATAGCAATTCATCGCGATAAGCGATGCCGCCGATCATCCAGTTCCATTCCGGCACCGTTGTGAAGACGATCTCCTTGGCGCCGCCGTGGACATGCGCGTCGGCACCGGGGACGTCGGCGCCATCGAACGCAAGTTGGCCTTCGCGGGTTTCGAGCATGTGCGCGAACGGTGCGACGCGCTCATCGGCCACTTGTCCTTCGTTGCCGGGATGTACGAGCAGCTTGCCTCGGTTCGGCCCGTTCGACGCATCGACGACGAAGTGATAGCCGCTCTCGCCAACTGTCAACTTGCGAATGTCGTTTTGGAGCGCGGTCATTTCTGTCGTCACATCGACGCCCACGAAAAGCGCCCCGATCACGCGGCCTGTCGCATCCTTCACGGGCTTGTATTCGGTGATGTATTGCTTGCCGAAGAGCGCAGCCATGCCGATATAGCTTTTCCCGGCCAGCACCGGGCCGTAAGCGGGGCCCTTGCGGTCGAGCATCGTGCCCACGGCGCGCGAACCGTCCTGCTTCTTGAGCGACGTGGTCACGCGGACGAAGTCGTCTCCCGTGCGGGCGAAGATCGTCGCGATTGCGCCGCTTTCTTCGAGAAACGCATCGGGCAGTGAGAAGTCGCCGTTCAAGGGCTTGTCGCCCGCGCTCAAGAGCGGCGTCGCTGTGCCGGCGACCTCGACCGTGTGCGTGTCGTCGAGCGTGAATTCGTTAGGCAGACGATGCGAAAAGATGGTCATGAAGCGCGTGACTTCGGCGTTCACTGCCGTGTCGTACAGGCGAATCATCGTCACGATCGAGCGATTGTCGCTTTCCACGCGGGCGAGCGCGTGGGCGTCGACTTGCTCGCCCGCGGAGCGCGTGACGGCAAGCGTAAAACAGGCGACGACGATAGCGGCGAGCGTGCACGCGAGGACGGCAAACTGGGTCCCGGCATTCATGCGGGCGAGACGTTGGAAGAGCATAAGTACTTAGATCTTGGGAAGGTGTCCGGTGACTATCGGCAAAAACTGGACATTCCTTTAATGGATCGAGCTTTTTCTTCGATCGCGAGACCCTTCCAGTCACGGCTGACCGCGCTATCCCGCCGGCATTTTGCATGCGGCATGCGGCGCGCAGAACGCCAATGTGCCGCGTCGACAGAAAAACGATTAACACGGACTCGTCGTAGCGACGCGACGTCTGACGGCGCACGTAATGGTTAGGGTAAGTCCCGGGGTAGGCGTTACCGGTGCGATCGCTATATCCTTCGAAAAACGTTTTCCAAGAAAGCGCAGCGCGGCGGTCCACGCCGACGCATGCAAAGGGCGCCCGTCGCCTTCACGAACTGACACGCGGCACGACGAGCGCCGCCGCGTACCGGAGACATTCATGCAAACAGCCGTCGTCGGCGTCGCACGCACTGCCAGCAGGTATCGGTGGATCGTGTGCGCGTTGCTCTTCTTCGCGACCGTCATCAACTACATGGACCGGCAGATCCTCGGTCTGCTCGCGCCTCTGCTTCAGCATGACATCGGCTGGACGCAGATTCAGTACGGGCGCATCGTCATCGCCTTCTCGGCGTTCTATGCGGTCGGGCTGTTGTGCTTCGGACGCATCGTCGACTGGCTGGGCACGCGCCTGTCCTACGCACTGGCGATGTTCGTCTGGAGCCTGGCCGCCATGCTGCATGCGGCGGTCGGTTCGGTGATGGGATTCGCGATGGTTCGCGCGCTGCTCGGCATCGGCGAGGGCGGCAACTTCCCGGCAGCGATCAAGACGACGGCCGAATGGTTTCCGCGCCACGAGCGCGCGCTCGCCACTGGCATTTTTAATTCAGGCGCGAATATCGGCGCGGTGTTCGCGCCCGCCATCATTCCGGCGCTCGCCGTGGCGATGGGCTGGCGCGCGGCGTTCGTGATCGTCGGCGCAATCGGCCTCGTATGGCTCGTGGTCTGGTTCTTCATGTATCGCCAGCCGGACAGCCGCACGCACGACGACGACCTCGCGCACGAAAAGGACGAAGCGGAAGCTGCGGACGCCGGCCATGCGAAGGCGGGCGCGCCCGGCTTCAAGGTGCTGATCCGCAAGCGCGAAACGTGGGCGTTCCTCATCGGCAAGTTCCTGACCGACCCCGTGTGGTGGTTCTACCTGTTCTGGCTGCCGAAGTGGCTGAACGAATCGCGCGGCATGGACATGCAGCACATCGGCCTGCCGCTCGTCGTGATCTATGCGATCACCACGGTGGGCAGCATCGGCGGCGGCTGGATCTCATCGGCGCTGCTGAGCGCGGGCTGGAGCGTGAATGCAGCACGCAAAACAGCGATGTTGATCTGTGCATGCTGCGTACTGCCGATTGCATTCGTTTCGCAGGTGCACGATCTGTGGCTCGCGGTGGCGATCGTCGGACTCGCGGCGGCGGCGCATCAGGGATGGTCGGCGAATCTCTTCACGACGGCTTCGGATTTGTTCCCGCGTCGCGCGGTGGGCGCCGTGGTCGGTATCGGCGGGATGGCGGGTTCGATCGGCGGCGTGCTGTTCTCGGAAGTGATCGGTCAGGTTCTGCAGCGTACCGGTCAGTACTGGGCGCTCTTCGCGATCGGCGCGCTGGCTTACCTCGTCGCGTTTGCCGTCATGCATGTGCTGACGCCGAAGATGGCGCCCGCCAGACTCGACGCCTGAGCGCATCGTGCGACGCATCGTGAACGACATCGACACGATGCGTCGCGTTTCACTCGGTCGTCATGGCCGCGGCCGGAGCCGTCGATTCGCGCACGATCAATCGCGGCTCGAACATGGAGTTGCCGGGGTCGGGATGGCCGGCGAGCGCGTCGATCAGCTTCTGCATCGCGAGTTCGCCCATCTTCTCGCTCTGGATATCGACGGTGGTGAGTCCGGGCGCGGCGTATGCGCCATAGGGCACGTTGTCGATGCCCGTGACCGAGACGTCCTGAGGCACCCGAATGCCGAGCGTCGCGGCTTCCTTCATGAAGCCGAGCGCGATCAGGTCGTTGTAGCAGATCACCGCTTGCGGGCGTTTCGGGCCGAGCATCACGCGCGAGCAGGCGTGTTCGCCGGCAAGCGAGGTGGGAGCGTGGGCATCGTGAACGTCGAGTTCGAGTCCTGCATCTTGAAGACATTCGCGCACGCCGCGAATCCGCTCATCGTTGATGCGCGCCTGGCCGAAGCCGAGGTATGCAATATGCCGATGCCCGAGATTGAGCAAATGCCGCGCGAGCATGTGCGAGGCGAGGCGGTTGTCGATGCCGACGCTCGGAATGGGCAGAGCCTCGGCATTGCGCAGAAGCACGACCGGCTTGTCGAGATCGAGCATCCAGCGCGCGTCTTCGTCGGAGAGGCGCGAACTGACGATCAGGCCGTCCACGCGCTGCGACAACGCCTCGATGAGCGGACGCTCGCGCGCCTGGCTCTCGTCGATATCTACGAGCAGCAGCGTGTAGTCGTGTCTCAGCGCAATGCGATTCGCGCCCTTGACGACGTTCGTGAAATGCGGATTGCTGATGTCGAGGATCGTGAGACCGATGGTGCGCGTGCGGCCGGTGATCATCGAGCGCGCGAGAGGATTGGACCGGTAGCCGAGCGTGTCGATGGCGGCTTTGAGTCGCGCTTCGACGGGCGCCGAGAAGCGCTGCGCGCCGTTCATGTATTTGGATACCGTCGCGACCGACACGCCCGCTGCGGCGGCAACATCGCGAATGGTCGGAGAGGTCTTTTTCATGTCGGGTAACGTTTTCTTAGGTTTTCCAAGTTTCCGAATTGTCGCAGAAAACTGGGAAGTAGAATGGTGTTTTGAATACCGCATGCAACACGCCGGCTGAGCGCCGACGGGTACTTGCCCGGCGCAACGCAGCCGAAAAACGTTTTACCGTATTGCATTCAATTTTAGTAGAGGAGTTTCGATGAACAACACCAACGCAACGGGGAAACCCTTCAAGCGTCTGCTGCTGACCGGTGCCGCCGGCAATCTCGGCCGCCAGGTGCGCGGCGCGCTTGCACAGTGGGCCGACGTCGTGCGCGCATCCGATATCGCCCCGCTCGACGATGCCGCAGCGCATGAAGAAGTCAGCTCGGTCGATCTCGCGGACCGCGACGCGGTCATGCGCCTGGTAGAAGGCGTGGATGCAATCGTGCATCTCGGCGGTATATCGGTGGAAGCGCCTTTCGACGACCTGATCGAAGCGAACATTCGCGGCACGTACAACATTTATGAGGCCGCCCGCCGTCATGGCGTGAAGCGCGTCGTATTCGCAAGCTCGAATCACGCGATCGGCTTCCATCCGGTCACCGAAGTGCTCGACGCCGACGCGCCGCAGCGCCCCGACAGCCTCTATGGCGTGACAAAGTGCTTCGGCGAGTCGCTGTCGCGTTATTACTTCGACCGTTTTGGCATCGAGACGGTGTGCCTGCGCATCGGCTCTTCGTTCGAGGAACCCAAGAATCCGCGCATGCTGGTCACGTACCTCAGTTACCGGGATTTCATCGAACTGGTGCGTTGTTCGCTGTTCACCAATCGCGTCGGACACACGGTCGTGTATGGCGCATCCAACAATCCGCTGAAGTGGTGGGACAACACGAAGGCGGCGTTCCTCGGATTCAATCCGCAAGACAGCTCGGCCGAATTCAACGATCGCTTCCCGGTCACGGCGCCGACGGCCGAGCGTGATGATCCCGCGCAGCGCTTCCAGGGCGGCGCGTTCGTTCTCGGCGAGCCGATGGAGCGCAGCCAATGAGCGGCGCGCCGCGCGTCGAGCGGCTGGAGGCCGCCGGGCGCGCGACGGTCGGGGAGTGTCCGGTCTGGCATGCAAAAGACCGCGCGTTGTATTTTGTAGACATCCCGGACCGGCGCATCATGCGGCTGCACGTCGAAAGCGGGCGGCGCGCGGACTGGACGCTTCCCGAGCAGATCGCGTGTTTTGCATTCAATGCCGCCGGCACGATCGTCGCCGGCATGGAAACCGGGCTGCACGCGGTGACGCTGGAGAATGCTGGCGAAGCTCGGGCTACGCCGCTTGCCGCGCCCCGTTTCGCCGCGCCCGGCATGCGCTTCAACGATGGGCGATGCGACCGGCAAGGGCGTTTCTGGGCGGGCACGATGGTGCAGGACATGTCGCTCGCCAGCGCGGCGGGCGCGCTCTATCGCTACGGCGCGGACGGCGTGTTGTCCGAGCCGGTCGTCGATGGTCTCGTCACGCAGAACGGGCTCGCGTTCTCCCCGGACGGCGCCACGATGTACCTGTCCGACTCCCACCCGACGAGGCGCCTGATCTGGGCATTCGATTACGACGTCGCGACGGGCACGCCGCATCATCGCCGCGTGTTCGCCGATCTGCATCACCACGCGGGGCGTCCCGACGGCGCCGCTGTCGACGCGGACGGCTGTTACTGGACTTGCGCCAACGATGCGGGCCGCCTGCTGCGCTTCACCCCAGACGGCAAGCTGGACCGCTCCATCGCGTTGCCCGCTGTGAAGCCGGCGATGTGCGCGTTCGGCGGCGGCGATCTCTCGACGCTTTACGTCACGTCGATTCGTCCAGCCGTCAACGCGACAGACGACGACGGTTGCGTCTTCGCTTTGCGCCCCGGTGTGCAAGGATTACCGGAACCGGAGTATGCCGGTATGTTACCGGTCGCATAAATGCCATGAAAACGCGGCGACCGACGCCCGCGAAGCGTGTGGTCGGCTACCTCAGCACAGGCTAAACACCAGTTCTGTACTCCGTCCGTAAAGAGTAGGCTGGCAAGTCGTAACCTAAATCAACGACCGTCCGCTTGCCCATTCGGAGGAGAACTTGATGGACCTTGAAACTCGCACCATGAAGCACGTGATGGTACGGCTCGTTCCGTTCCTGATCGTGTGTTACTTCGTTGCCTATCTGGATCGCGTCAACGTCGGCTTCGCTGCATTGCAGATGAACAAGGCGCTCGGCTTCTCGGCGAGCGCATTCGGCTTCGGCGCGGGCATCTTCTTCATCGCATACTTCTTTTTCGAAGTCCCGTCCAATCTCTTGCTCGAACGCTTCGGCGCGCGGCGGTGGATCGCCCGCATCATGTTCACATGGGGCATTCTGGCGGCGGCGATGGCGTATATCCCGCACATCGCGCAAGCGACCGGCTTGTCCAATGCGTACGTGTTCTATGGCTTGCGTATCCTGTTGGGCATTGCCGAGGCCGGCTTCTTCCCCGGCATCATCTTCTTGCTCACACTGTGGTTCCCCGCCAAATATCGCGGACGCGTGGTGGGATACTTCATGGCTGCGATTCCGCTTTCCACGGTAATCGGCGGGCCGATTTCCGGCGCGCTTCTGCAACTGGACGGCCTCCATGGCATGGCGGGCTGGCAGTGGCTCTATCTGATCGAGGCCTTGCCCGCGCTGCTGCTCGCGTTCGTCGTGTACTTCTATCTGACGGACAGGCCTGCGGACGCTCACTGGCTGGCCGACGACGAGCGTCAGTGGCTCGTGGACCGGCAAGCGCACGAGCGCGCGCATCGCGAGGCGGTGCATTCGTTCAGCGTCAAAGAGGCGCTTTTCAACCGTCGCGTGCTGGCCATTGCGTTGATTTATTTCGGCGCCAATGCAACCAACTATGGTTTGAGTTTCTTCCTGCCGCAAATCGTCAAGGCATTCGGCTTGAGCAACGTACAGACCGGCTTCGTGACATCGCTGCCGTATGCAGTCGGCGTCATCAGCATGGTGCTGTGGGGACGTCATTCGGACCGCAAGCTCGAAAGACGCTGGCATGTCGCGATCGCGCTCCTGGTCGCCGCAGGAGGCATTGCAGCGTCGGCCGGGCTCGATAACCCGGTGCTGAAGATGATTGCGCTGTCGATCGCGGGCTTCGGCATTTTCGGCTGCCTGCCGGTGATCTGGACCTTGCCTGCTGCGTTTCTTTCCGGCGCGGCGGCTGCGGGCGGCATCGCAGCGATCAATTCACTCGGCAATCTGGCGGGCTTCTTCGGTCCGTATGTGATGGGCTGGATCAAGGACAGCACGGGCGGCTTCGGCGCGGGCCTGCTGTGTCTGTCCGGAGCGGGGCTGATCGGTGTGGCGGCTGTGTTGCTGCTGCATCACGATACGGCGCTCGAAACCATATCGGGCCCGCAGAATATGGAAGAAGGGGAGCCGGTGAGGTCCTGATCCAATACCGCTTCTCATCTGCGTAGTTCCGAGTGCCCGCCACCGTGCGGGCACTTTTCTTTGTGGGAAGGACTGACTCCTTTGTACGGACGACAAGGTCGCGGCAAGCAACGCATTGCAACCTGCGCTAATGTCATTGTCTCGGCCTCACATGCGATGACGCCATCTTTCGAAAACCAATCGACTGCAAGGAGAATGTCCCAATGGACTACGTGAAACTCGGTACAACCGGTCTGGAAGTGTCGCGCCTGTGCCTTGGCTGCATGACGTTCGGTATCCCCGAACGCGGCACGCATCCCTGGACGCTCGATGAAGAGAAAAGCCGTCCCATCATTCAGCAAGCGCTCGATGCAGGCATTAATTTCTTCGACACTGCGAATACCTATTCGGACGGGACATCGGAAGAAATCGTCGGACGCGCCTTGCGCGAAATGACGACGCGCGATGACATCGTGATTGCGACCAAGGTATTCAATCGCATGCGGCCGAGTCCCAATGGCGCGGGACTGTCGCGTAAGGCGATCATGAACGAGATCGACAACAGCCTGCGACGGCTCGGGACCGATTACGTAGACCTCTATCAGATCCATCGCTGGGACTATACGACGCCGATCGAAGAGACGCTCGAAGCATTGCACGATGTCGTGAAGGCCGGCAAGGCGCGCTATATCGGCGCATCGTCCATGTATGCATGGCAGTTCAGCAAGTCACTCTATACGTCGCGTGCCAATGGCTGGACTGAGTTCAAGACCATGCAGAATCATTTGAACCTTCTCTATCGCGAAGAGGAGCGCGAGATGTTGCCGCTATGCGCGGATCAGGGCATCGGCGTGCTCCCGTGGAGTCCGCTTGCACGAGGACGTCTCACGCGCGACTGGGATGCGACCTCCGAGCGTCAGCAAACGGATACGTTCGGCAGCACGCTTTATCAAACACATGATGCGGATCGCGCGGTAGTGGAGGCAGTGGCGGCCGTCGCGAAGGCACGCAATGTTCCGCGCGCTCAGGTCGCGCTGGCCTGGGTGGCGCAAAAAGCGCCGGTGACCGCGCCTATTATTGGCGCTTCGAAGCCTCACCATGTAAGCGATGCGGTCGCAGCGTTGTCGCTGAACTTGACGCCAGAAGAGATTGCGCAACTGGAAGCGCCGTATGTGCCGCACGCGGTGGCGGGCTTCAAGTGATCCATTGATTGCAGATCGGGAGCGGGATAACTGCAACGCGATGCACGGCCCTCGTCAGACGACTTGCCTGTCCCGTTTGCCTTGAGTACTCAACCGCGAGCGCACGAAGCCGATGTGCTCGCGAAGCACATAAAGCGCATCGGTATAGGCGAGCGGCAACTTCAGCGTATCGAGTGAAGCTTCGATGTCGTCCAGCTCGACAAGCAGCGCGCGCCGTTCGTCATCGCTCGAAAGATGCATCGCGCCGCGTTCCAATGCGATTAGCGCGCCGTAGTAGCGATAGATGCGCGATCGCACGCGCCACCGATACAACGCTGGCACGATCCGAAGCGCTGGAAAGATCAACACAGCAACGGGCAACAGCAACACGAGCGCGCGATCGGCCACGTTCGCCAGCCAGAACGGCAACGCGCGATACAGGAAGCTCTTGCCGGAGCGGTAATAGCGGCTCGCGTCTTCACTGATCGGGAACTCGTGCGCGACCGGGCTCGGGAATTGGCCCGCGCGCTGCAACAGCCCCGCCTTGCCGTGCACTTCCTGCGCCGCTTCGATCAACAAGTCGGACAACGCCGGATGCAGGCTCGTGCGTGCCACCAGTTCGACGGTCGGGCTGATCAAATGCACGGCTTGGGGCGGAACGCGCCGGCCGAGATCGAGGACGCCGGGCGGCAACTCGATCTCGTCGAGATAGGGAAAGAGGCGCGTATAGGCATCCGCTTCGTTGAAGTCCATCACCGAGATGCCGGGCACCTTCAAGAGACGCAGCATCAACGTGCGCGTCGCGGAATCGCCACTTAGGAACACTGCGTCGGCCTCTTTGCTGACGAGCTGCGTGGCGGCCTGAAGTCCGTCGGTCGATAGCAGTTGCGTGCTGCCGCCGGGAGTGATGCCGTTCGCTTCGAGCAGTTTCAGCGACAGCGTGCGCGTGCCGCTGCCTTCGCGTCCGATGGCAACACGCTTGCCTTCAAGTTGCGAGAGCAGCGTCAGGCCCTTGCCGCGATAGAACACGACCAAGGGCACGTAAGCCACGCTGCCGAGCGACATCAGCGACGACGCTTGCTCCGGCGTGGCGATGCCGCCTTGCACGAGTCCGAGATCGACGTGAGCCTTCGGGTCCAGCAGGCGCTCGACGTTCTGCACCGAGCCATCGGACGGCAGCACCTTCAGCGCGACGCCGTTACGTGCCAGCAGCTTCGCGTACTCCCCGGCAATCTGATACAGCGAGCTATCGGGCGGCCCTGCCGTGATGGCGATGGATCGCGGCGGCGCGGGATTGACGAGCCACACGACTAGCGCAATGGCGAGAGCCGATGCGAGGATTAGCGGCCCGACCGACCAGGTGAGGTCGTGCAGGACTCGCCTCGCATGATCGCGCACGAAGTGCGACCGAGACATGCGAGGCCGCGTCATCGGCGGACCGCCTTTGCATTTTGCATACCGCGCAAACCTTCACGCATGTCGAGTCCGTTCGAGAGCTGCGTTGACTCGCAGTGTACCGCCAGGCGGGCCCCCGACGGCAGTGGCTTGTTCGCGATGGCATTTTGCATTCAGGCCCAGTGCGCCGGAATCCACACGGTCCCGACCCAGTGACCCGGAACCCAGACGGCGGGACGCGGCGCGGGTGCGGCATACACCGCGACCGGCTGGGGCGGCGGCGGGGGCGCAGCCACAACGACCGTCGTGGGCGAAGGAGGCGGAGCGACCACCGCCGTCGACGAGGGCGGCGGCACGGCGACGACGGTGGTGCCGCCGGTGACCGTGCCGCCTGACACGACCGTCGCGCTGTGCGTGCCTGTGGTGGCGGTGACGGTGCTCGACGTGACGACGACGCCCTGCGCGACGCTCGTCGCGCTGCCCGCATGAGTGACCGTGCCGCCGTTCGATGTGTCGATCGTGCCCGAGCGGTTGCATGTGTAGCCGGCGCAAGTCGTCGATGCGCTGTGCGTGGATGTGTTCCCGCTCGGTCCCGTTACCGAGCCCGAGGACGAGTACTGCCCCGGCGCGCTACGCGTCACAGTATCCGCGGTCGTTGCGGTTTTGCCGTTCGGGCCGGTCACGTTGCCGGTATGCGAGCACGAACCGCCCGCGCATGTCGTGTCGCCAGCGTGTTGCATGGACCGTCCATAGGGGCCGTAGGCCGTGCCCGAGTTCGAGAACTGGCCGGGGGCCGTGCGCGTCACCGTGCCGGAATTCGTCGCGACGCTGCCCCAAGGGTTCATGACCCCGCCCGCATGGGAACAGCTGCCGCCGCCGCACGCGCCCACGTGCGCGCCGCTATAGGCGCCGCGGCCGGTATATGCCGTGCCGCCGCGCGCCCAGCCCGCGAAAGCCGATCCGCTCGAGAGCGCAAGCGCTGTCGTCGCGACGGCGATCAGCAGCCGGCGCAAGCCCGCCTTCGAAGAGAATGAGGCGGCGAGATTCGATTTGTCGTTCACGGTAGTTCTCCTCGATGAGTGGGCCACTTGACGTTGCAAGTGGCGACGCGGTGACTATAGGAGAACGCCCGGGCGATGTCCCGCGCGAACTTGTTTCATGCGATGTCATGGGCGTCGGTGCGAACGGTGACTTCACTGCGAATTACCGTTCGCATAATGACTCCGCGGTGTCGTCCGTTGCTTCGATCGTTGCGAAGAGCGTCTCGGTGCTGATGCATGGGCGACGATGGCAAGTCGCGCGTTCGTGCCTGCTCGCTTGTCTTCGATTTCGGCGCGTGATGCGCTTGGCGATTGAACGGCGGTTGTTTGAATGCAGTTATGTAGGCTTCGCGTTGACGCCGGCGATTCATCTGCAAACGAGGTTCGCTAACGAGGATCTACACGGTTGATACATGCTGTAGTGAGCGATCATTCGGCCGCCACGACTGTGGCAAGCCGAATGTGTATCTTCGGGTGAACTCGTTGTGGATGATTACCGTATGAGCCCTGCGGCATACGCTTCGCGTGCATGCATGTTTATGCCATCCTGGATGCGTGCACAATACGCTAGCCCCCCCACAGTGCTCTGCTTACGAACCGCAGGTTCCGTCAATCTTTGCCGTAGGACGGCGGCTGCGGATTGTGGGCCGGGTTCGAATCGAGTTTGCTGATGTCGATGATCGCGTCGCTGAATTCTGCTTTGAGCTGCAAGAGATCGGCCTCGAGCGCATCGGCTATCGTCTTGTCGTATAGCTCGCCGCCACCCGCATAGAGCGTGAAAGCTTCGAGATACTTCGCTTTCTTAGCGGGATTCTCGATCGTTTCGCGTGTCCATCGATAGAGCGGGTAGTGCTGCGTGCCTTCGCGTTCCGCTTCGGCCACGTAATCGGCGAAGGCGTCGAACTGGCATTTCAGCACCGCGTCGTGCTTGCTCAGCAGCGCATTCAGCGATGACAGCGCCGCATGTTCCGGTTCTTTGCGTACCAATTGCGCGTAGTACGGACTGAGCCGAATGCGCACCTGGTACTGCCACGTTTCGTCGTTCATGGTGTTCTCCTGTTGTGCGTCACGCAGACTATACCCCTGCATGGCATTCGTGAACTGAGTGTCGGAGGTTGTCGTCGCTTCACGGGTCCACAATGCCGCGGAAACATGAGTTGCATTCGGTATGCAAACGGCAGGCATGCGGTATTCAATCGACCGCATGCAAAACTATCCGCCTCGCGCGCGCCCGGCTTCCATGGCAACGCCGTTCCACAAATGCATCGCGGCGTAGGCACGCCAGGGGCGCCAGCGATCGGTGTACGCTCTTTGTCGAACTGAAGTGGTGAGCGCCGGCTCGCGCCGCGCGATTGCCTGCATGAGCACGAGGTCGGCATCGGGCCACGCGTCGGGGTCGCGTAGCGCCCGCATGGCGACATAGCCGACGGTCCACGGTCCGATGCCGGGCATGGCGAGCAGGTCATGTTTGAGCTGCTCGCGATCGTTTCCCGGCGTGTCGATCGGTAGTGCGCCCGTTGCCACGGCTCGCGCGAACCGCTGCACGGTCTCCACCCGTTTGCCCGGCATGCCGATCCGGCCGAGGTCGGCGGCCGCGAGTTCCGCTGGCGTCGGGAACCGCCAGGCCGTGCCTTCATGCGCATGACCGTCGATGCGTCTACCGGCGCGCTGAACAATCCGCGCCATGATCGTCGATGCGCCTTTCACGCTCACTTGCTGGCCGACGATCGTTCGCACGACGAGCTCGAAGCCCGACCAGGCACCTGGAACACGCAAGCCGGGCGCAGCCTCGACGAGCGGCGCGAGCAGCGGATCGCGCGTGAGCCAGCGACCGATAGCGCGCGGATCAGCGCCGACGTCGAACATGCGCGACAGCGGCTCCGCGAGTTCGTCGGCGTGCCGACGAACATCGCCCTGGACCGTTACCACCAGACGATGCTTACGCTCATGCGGCCTCACCTCGACGATGCCATCCTCGCCGCGCCATTCGATCGCGCGACGATACACGCCGCCCTCGACCGTCTCCACGCCCGTTGAGGCTCGTCCGCCGATGAAGGCGCACAAGCGAGTCCAGTCGAAAGGCCGGGTAAAAGGCAGTTCGATCACCGTGGCAGCGACACTTTGGGTCGATTGCATGCTGAATGCCGAATGAAGAATGCCGGAGATGGGTATGTGGTAGTTGTCGAGGTCGACAGGGTTCCCGAGGACGGCGAAAACGGACGAGAACTATCGAAGCGGCCCTGTGAGCTTCGCACGGGTGAGAATGGGCGCCCCGTACACACCCATTGCATGCTGTCGATCAGCGGGGTGCGTCGTCGAAAAAAGGTGCCTTCGGTCTGCGGGCATTCTTCCGCCGATCTCGACCCGATCCCGCAGTGAAGCTTCTATCTCAACATCGCATTCATTATGCGTCTTTGGCGCGGCGCGTTGCCGGCACAGCAGGCTTCACCGTCGTAAGCGTGCGCTCCGCGAGCACCGCATCGCGCTTGCCCAGCAGATGGCGACGCAGGATGGCGGACATACGCGGGCCGTCGCGCGTTTCCAGGGCAGCAATCATCTCCTCGTGCTCGCGAATGGCGCTGTCCCACTTCGGCGTCTGAAAGTTCGACCGAAACCGCAGCGCCTGCAAACGACGATTGATCGACACGTAGGTTTGCCGCAACGCAGTGTTTCGCGCGGCCTCGTTGATCTTGTCGTGAATGACCCGGTTCCGCGCGTAATAGCCGGACAGATCGTTTTTCGCGCGACATTGAACCATCTCTTCGTGCAACGCCTTGATGTCCGCAATCTCGGCAGGCGTGATGCGTTCGCAAGCCAGTTCGCCGGAGAACGCTTCGAGCCCGCTCATCAGTTCGAACATCTCCCGAATCTCGAGGTCGCTCATCTGCGCTACCGAGGCGCCCCGGTTGGGCGCTATCTCGATCAGCCCTTCGGCCGCCAGTACCTTGAGTGCTTCACGCAGCGGTGTGCGCGAGATGCCCAGCGTCTCGCAGAGCTTGCGCTCGTTGAGCTTGACTCCCGGCGCGAGCAAGCCCTCGACGATGAAGCTGCGCAGCTTGTCCACCACGGTGTCGTGGAGCCGTAGCCGTTCCAGCTTGGGCAGCAAAGCGGATGGCAAGTGGGCTTCCGGCAGATCCAGGTTTTGCATTCAATACCTCGAATATCGTTTCGCTGATTCTAGCTCACCGAACGCCCGAAAAACTGCTAACGGGTTATCCCTAGGCCATTCGGCCTAATAAATCCTTTGTCGGCGCGAGTCACTGCGTTAAAGTATTTTGCATGCAAAATTCAATTTATTGAGGATGCGCACTGATGCTGACGCTCGACTTTCATCCCGCTGGCCGCCACTTTTTGCAGATTCCAGGGCCTAGTCCGGTACCCGATCGCATTCTGCGTGCAATGAGCTACCCGACCATCGACCATCGCGGTCCGGAGTTCGGCGCGCTCGGCCTGAAGGTGCTCGACGGCATTAAGCGGATCTTCAAAACGACGCAACCGGTGGTGATCTATCCGGCGTCGGGAACCGGCGCGTGGGAAGCCGCGCTCTCTAATACACTGAGTCCGGGCGATGCCGTCCTCATGTATGAGACCGGCCACTTCGCGAGCCTGTGGAAGAAGATGGCCGAGAAACTCGGCCTAAAGCCTGAGTTTCTTGGGTTGCCGGGCATCGAGGGCTGGCGTCGCGGTGTGCAGCCCGACATGATCGAGAAGCGTCTGCGCGAAGACACACAGCATGCGATCAAGGCCGTCTGCGTCGTTCACAACGAGACGTCGACCGGCGTGACGTCCAATATCGCCGCAGTGCGCCGCGCAATGGATGCCGCCGGCCATCCCGCGCTGCTCCTCGTGGACACCATCTCGGGCCTTGCATCCGCCGATTACCGCCATGACGAATGGGGCGTCGACGTTACGGTGTCGGGCTCGCAGAAAGGCCTCATGCTTCCGCCGGGCATCAGCTTCAACGCGGTCTCGCAGAAGGCGCTCGAAGCATCGAACGAGGCGAAGCTCCCGCGCGCGTTCTGGGACTGGACAGAGATCATCGAGATGAACAAGCAGGGTTATTGGCCTTACACGCCGAACACGAACCTGCTTTACGGCCTCCTGGAAGCGCTGGACATGATTCTCGGAGAAGGACTCGACAATGTGTTCGCGCGTCATCAGCGGCTTGCCGCGGCGTGCCGTTCCGCGGTCACGGCCTGGGGCCTCGAGATCCAATGTGCCGATCCCGCCGTCTACTCGCCGGTGCTCACGGGCGTGATGATGCCGGAAGGCGTCGATGCCGACGCTGTCCGCAAGCTCATCTATGAACATTTCGACATGTCGCTGGGCACGGGCCTCGGCAAGCTGAAGGGCCGTATGTTCCGCATCGGGCATCTAGGCGACTGCAACGATCTCACGCTGATGGGCGCACTCACGGGCTGCGAAATGGGACTGAAGCTCGCGGGCGTGCCACTGAGAGACAGCGGCGTGGCCGCAGCGATGAACCATCTGACGAGCCATATCGCAAAGCCCGAACTGAAGGTGGCCGCGTGAGCGCCCAGTTCGACGCTGCCGCTGCTGCTTTGCTGTTTCTGCAAGCGAAGGCGCATCGCGCGAAACTCGACACCTTGCCCCAAGGCGCGCGACCTACCAACGCCGACGAAGCCTACGCTGTGCAAGAAGCGACGTTGCGCGCGCTCGGAGCAAGCGCCGGGGATGCCGGTCATGCGGGGTCGATCGGCGGCTGGAAGGTCGGTGCAAAGTCGACGGACGGTCCCATTCAGGGTGCGCTCCTGCCGGCCGACGGCGTGCATCGCTCGGGCGCACGCCTTTCGATGCAGGCTTTCGGCAAGGCCGCGCTGGAACTCGAAGTGGCGTTCACGTTCAAGCGGCGCTTCGAGGCGGGTAGTGGTCCGTACGACGACGCGCAAGTACTGGCCGCTATCGATTGCATTCATTCGGCAATCGAAGTCGTCGCGAGCCGCTTCGCCGCATGGCCCGATGTCGACAAACTCTGGCAACTCGCGGATTTGCAAAACCACGGCGCGTTGGTGCTTGGCGAAGGCGTGCGCTATGACGAGTCGTTCCCCTTCGTATCGCCGGCCATGGCCTTTACGTACGACGGCCGGCCGCTCTTCGACGCGACGCCCGCCAATCCCGCAGGCGACCCACGGCGGCTGCTGGCCTGGACCATCAATCACGCGGTGTCCCGGGGCCTCGCCGTCGAGAAGGGCGTAGCGATCACGGCCGGTTCTTACACCGGCATGGCGTTCCCCGACGGACCAGGCACAGGGATCGGCGCAATCGACGGTCTTCCTCCCGTTCAGCTGCATTTCGAATGAAGCATTAGGGATTAGGGATTAGGCATTACGCATTACGCATTACGCATTCGAAAGTCCACGGCCCCTCAGCGATAGCGACGATGCTCAACTCAACTACCGACCGTCTAGTCAAGCCGATACATCTGGTGCCCGCCTCGGCGCGAGCGCGGGTCGGCTCGGCGCCTACGCCTCTGCAGGCACGCTTGCAGCGCGAGTTGAAAGGGGATGTGCTATTCGACCGCGCTTCGCGCGGGCGCTACGCGACCGATGCATCCATCTACCAGATCATGCCGCTCGGCGTGGCGGTCCCGAGAGATCAGGAAGATCTTCGCGTGGCCCTCGACATCGCGCGTGCACAGGGCGCGAGCGTCCTCGCACGCGGCGCGGGTACGAGCCAATGCGGACAGACCGTCGGCGAGGCGCTCGTCATCGACACGACGAAGTGGCTGAACAATATCGTCCATTTCGACAAAGACGCACGCACGGTGACCGTGGAGCCGGGCGTCGTGCTCGATCATCTGAATGCCTGGCTCAAACCGCATGGCCTGTGGTTTCCGGTCGATGTATCGACGAGCGCGCAATGCACCATAGGCGGCATGGCCGGCAACAACTCATGCGGCTCGCGCTCGATGGAATACGGCATCATGGTGCACAACGTCGAGTCGATCGACGCGATCCTCGCTGACGGACATGAAGCGCGCTTCGGCAGGCTATCCGCGATGCAATTCGATGCGCGCATGCGCGATCTTGTCGACGGAGTGCGTAGCATCGCTATGCGCGAACACGATGAACTGCGCGAGCGCGTTCCCAGGGTATTGAGACGCGTGGCCGGCTACAACCTCGATCTCTTCGATTGCCAGAGCCCGCTGCCTTTCACCGACGGTGAGCCGAACCTCGCCAACCTGCTGGTCGGTTCCGAAGGCACGCTTGCATTCAGTCGGCAATTGACGCTCAAGCTCTCGCCCATTCCCGCGCATAAAACGCTCGGCGTCGTCAACTTCCCGAGCTTCTACGACGCGATGGACATGACGCAGCACATCGTGAAGCTCGGGCCGGTCGCCGTCGAACTCGTCGATCGCACGATGATCGATCTCGCGATGTCGAATCCGTCGTTTCGTCCGGTCATCGAGAAGGCGCTGGTCGGCAATCCAGAAGCGGTGCTGCTCGTGGAGTTTGCGGGCGCTGAACGCGACAAGCAGTTGATGAAGCTCGCACAACTGGTCGAGTGGATGGGCGATCTGGGCTTGCCGGGATCGGTCGTGCAGATGCCTGAAGCCGGCCCTCAAAAGGCGCTATGGGAAGTGCGCAAGGCGGGGCTCAACATCATGATGAGCATGAAGGGCGATGGCAAACCGGTGTCCTTTATCGAAGATTGCGCGGTCCCGCTCGAACATCTCGCGCAATACACGAGCCGTCTGACTGAAGTCTTCAGGAAGCACGGCACCGAGGGCACATGGTATGCACATGCAAGCGTCGGTACTTTGCATGTGCGGCCCATTCTCGATATGCGGCGCGACGGCGCGGTGAAGATGCGCGCGATCGCGGAAGAGGCCGCAGCGATGGTGCGCGAATACAAGGGCGCTTATTCGGGCGAACATGGCGATGGCCTCTGCCGTGGCGAATGGGTCGCGTGGCAATACGGGCCTCGCATCAACGAAGCGTTCCGGGACATCAAGCGGCTGTTCGACCCGGATAACCGCATGAGTCCGGACCGCATCATCGCGCCGCCGAAGATGGACGATGCCGCGCTATTCAGGTTTCCGCCGTCGTATCGCGAGCGGGAAACCACAACGCAGCTCGACTGGTCCGCATGGAACGTGACGCGAGATCCGGCAACGGGCATCGAGGGCGTTGCCGGCTCGGGTGGCGACCTCACGGGCGGCCTCGCGAAAGCCGTCGAGATGTGCAATAACAACGGCCATTGCCGCAAGTTCGACGCGGGGACGATGTGCCCGAGTTACCGCATCACGAAGGACGAACAGCATGTCACGCGAGGCCGCGCCAATACGCTGCGTCTTGCGCTCTCCGGTCAACTCGGCGAGGCCGGTGAAGGGCTCGCGAGTCAGGAAGTCAAAGAGGCGCTCGACCTCTGCGTATCCTGCAAGGGATGCAAGCGCGACTGTCCGACGGGCGTCGATATGGCGCGCATGAAGATCGAAGCGCGTGCGGCATGGAAGGCGCGTCACGGTCTGCGCCTGCGCGAAAGACTCATTGCCTATCTTCCTCGCTACGCGCCTTTTGCGAGCCGCATGCCGTGGCTCCGCAACGCCCTCGAAAAGAACATGCCGGGCACTGCGCGCTGGTTGAAGCTTAAGCTAGGGCTCGCGCCGCAACGTGCGTTTCCACAAATCAAGAAGCCATTTCTCGACGCAGCGGCGAGCGAACGGGTCGTATCCGCGACCAAGGAAGTGCTGCTCTTCGTCGATACGTTCAATAACTACATGGAGCCGGAGAATGCTCGGGCCGCACAGCGGGTGCTGCAAGCGGCCGGCTATACGGTGCATCTGAACACGAAAGCAGGCGAGCGACCGCTGTGCTGCGGGCGGACGTTCCTTGCGGCGGGACTCGTCGAAGAGGCGAAATCCGAAGCGCGCCGCACGCTCGATGCACTACTGCCATACGTAGAACGGGGCGTGGCCATAGTCGGGCTGGAGCCATCTTGCTTGTTGTCCTTGCGCGACGAGTTTCTCGGTTACGGATACGGCGATGCGGCTATTAAGGTAACCGAAGCATCGTTCTTGTTCGAGGAATTTCTCGTTCGGGAACGTGCCGCCGGACGCTTCGAGCTTGCGCTGAAGGCGCTCGACAAGCCCAGGGCGCTGCTGCACGGTCATTGCCATCAGAAAGCATTCGACGCCGTGCGCCCGGTCGAAGCCGTGCTTGCGTGGATCCCGAAGCTGAACGTCACAACTATCGAGTCTTCATGTTGTGGCATGGCCGGTAGCTTCGGCTACGAGGCGGAACACTACGAAGCATCGCAAGCCATGGCGGAATTGTCGCTCTTGCCGGCGGTGCGTCAGGCACGCGACGCGCAAGACGGAATCATCGTGGCGGACGGTACGAGTTGCAGACATCAGATCAGCGATGGCGCACAGACCGAAGCGTGGCATGTAGCCCGCGTTCTCGAACGTGCCCTCGCATGAATCGAAGCGAGCGAAATAGAGCTTAGAGATAAACGATCCATTCATCGACACCATGACAGCGGACACTTCATCGATCCGCGATTAGGAGACGAAGCCATGAAACCATCGTATAACCCGCACAGCCGCCGTTCCCGCCGACGAGCGCCATAGGCCCGCGCCAGTTTTTCGTCCTAAGCAACAAGACGCTGTTCCGTAAGTCGTGACAGGCGCCGTCGTGCGCCCGGCTCACGCACGCGACCACTCAAGGAGACGATGATGTTCCGTCGAGCCACTACGCGCGTTCTATTGCTGCTATGCGCGATGTATTTCATCACTTATATCGACCGCGTGAACGTCAGTACCGCTGCCAGTCAGTTCGGCGCGGAGCTCGGTCTTTCGCATACCCAGATCGGGTTCGTGTTCTCCGCTTTCGCGTATCCGTATTTGGTGTTCCAGATCATCGGTGGATGGGTGGGGGACCGCTTCGGGCCGCGTCGAACGCTCACGGTATGCGCCATTATCTGGGCGGGCGCGACGGTGCTGACCGGCATGGCTGGCGGCTTCCTTTCGCTGATCGTCGCTCGCGTTCTTCTCGGCCTGGGCGAGGGCGCTACCTTTCCGACCGCAACGCGCGCGATGTCTAACTGGATGCCGGCCGATCAGCGCGGTTTTGCACAAGGTATTACGCATGCAGCATCCCGCATCGGAAATGCAGTCGCGCCACCGCTGATCGTATGGCTGATGCTCGCGACGAGTTGGCGCGGCGCGTTCATTATCACCGGCATCATCAGCTTCCTGTGGGCGCTCGCATGGGTGTTCTACTTCCGCGACAACCCGCGCGATCATCCTCGCATCACCGACAGCGAATGCCAGACGCTTGCCACTTACTCAGGCGTGAAGGAACGGAAGGCCGTGCCGTGGCGCACCTTGCTCGGTCGCATGGCGCCCGTGACCGCCGTCTATTTCTGCTATGGCTGGGTCCTCTGGCTGTTCCTTGGGTGGATCCCGCAGTACTTCCTGCACAACTATCACATGCAGCTCGGCAAGTCGGCGCTGTTCGCGTCGGGCGTATTCTTCGCGGGCGTGCTGGGTGACTGGCTCGGCGGCTCTCTGACGGATCGCATCCTGCGCAAGAGCGGGAACGTGAGACTGGCGCGCAACATGATGGTCGGCGTATGCATGCTGCTGACGCTGTTATCGCTTGCTCCGATCATGCTGGTGTCGAATCTCTCCATCACGCTCGTGGCTCTGTGCCTGTCCGCTGGGTTCTTCTTCAACGAGATGACGATCGGCCCGATGTGGTCAGTGCCGATGGATATCGCGCCGAAGCATTCGGGCACGGCCGCTGGCATTATGAATTCGGGATCGGCGCTGGCGGCCATCGTCAGCCCGGTCGTCGGCGGATGGATCATCGATCGCACCGGCAATTGGAACCTCCCGTTCACGGTGTCGATGATCCTGATGGCGGCCGGCATCATTCTCTCGTTCGCCATGCGCCCCGACCGTACGCTGGAAGTTGAAGATGAAAAGAATGAGACAGCGCATGCGAGGAAGTTCGTGTGACTTGCCGGGTGGGCCGCTCCGACTGTGGGTCGGCGGCCCGACGTGCATGCAACATTCAATCAGGAGGCAAAGTGGCGGAAGCATCCATCGTGACGACGCGCGACGGCGATATCGCGACGGTTATCATCGACCGGCCCGAGAAGCTCAACGCAATGACCAAGCACTTGTGGCAATCGCTGGGCGAAACCATCGAGGCGCTGTCCCGAGACGATGCGCTGCGCTGCATCGTCCTGCGCGGCGCGGGTGAGAAGGCGTTTTCGCCCGGCAACGATATTGCGGAGTTTCGCACCGACCGGTCCAACGTGGAGCAGGCGAGGGCCTACGGCGCAATCATGCACCGGACGCTTGCGGCGTTGAAGGGTTGTCGTCACCCGCTGATTGCGATGATCCACGGCATATGCGTCGGGGGCGGTCTCGAAATCGCGGCGATGTGCGATCTGCGCATCTGCGGCGAGTCGAGCCGGTTCGGGGCGCCAATCAAGAACCTGGGCTTAGTGATGGCTCATGCGGAAATGGAGGGGCTTGTCCAACTGGCGGGGCCAGCGGTCGCGCTGGAGATCTTGCTCGAAGGACGAATCTTCGGCGCGAGCGAGGCCCTCGCAAAAGGACTGGTCACACGAATCGTTCCGGATGGCGACGTGACACCGCATACCTATGAAACCGCGCGCCGCATTGCCGATGGTGCGCCGCTCGTCGCGCGCTGGCATAAACAATTCGTCCGTCGCGTGTTGGATCCGACACCGCTCAGCGACGACGACCGTGACGAAGGATTCGCCTGTTTCGGCACAGATGATTTCCGCGCAGGGTACGAGGCGTTTCTGAGCAAGATCAAACCTGAATTCAAGGGGCGCTGAGATGGCATACGAAATACCAGACGACGCGTCTAAGCGGACGACGGAATCGGCAGGGACGAGGAAGGGACCGTTAGCGGGCATGCGGGTGATCGAACTCGCGCACATCATGTCAGGCCCCATCTGCGGAATGATGCTCGCCGACATGGGCGCGGAAGTCATCAAGGTGGAGAAGATCCCGAACGGCGACGATTGCCGGCGGTTCGCGCCCATTCTCGCGAGCGGCGAATCGGCATCGTTCATTATCGTGAACCGGAACAAGCGAGGCATCGCGCTTAACCTCAAGACCGAGGGCGGCAAGGAGGTGCTCAAGACGATGCTCGCGACTGCCGACGTCGTTACTGAAAACTATCGGCGCGGCACGATGGAAAAACTCGGCATGGGCTATGAAGCGCTACGCGCCGTCAACCCGGGTCTCATCTACTGCGCAATCTCAGGCTATGGGCGCAGTGGGCCCATGGCGGACAAAGGCGGCTTCGATCTCATCGCTCAAGGCATGAGTGGCTTGATGAGCATGACCGGCGAGCCGGGGCAGGCGCCAATCAAGGCGGGGTCCCCTGTCACGGACATCAACGCGGGCATTCTCGCCGCGCTCGGCATCAGCGCGGCGTATGCGCGAAAACAGGTCACCGGCTTGGGGCAGATGGTCGATACGTCGCTCTTCGAAGCCGGATTGCAGCAAATGTACTGGGCCTTCGCCAACTACTTCGCGGACGGGACGGTGCTGCCGAAGGCAGGCTCGGCCAATCCGACGAGTGCGCCATATCAGGCCTTTCGCACACGCGATGGATGGGTGAACATCGGCGCGGCCAACCAGAGCAACTATGAGAGATTAGTCGGAGTACTGAACATCAGTGGATTGGCTCAGGACGAGCGTTTCCAGACGAACGCCGGACGGCTCAAGCATCGGGAAGCGCTCGTCGCAATTCTCACTGCACGCCTCGTCGAGCGGACCACAGACGAGTGGCTCGCCGCCTTCGACGAAATCGGCTTGCCGAGCGGACCGGTGCTCAGCGTTCCCGAGGCGTCGTCACATGAGCAAGCCTTGGCGCGGGGCATGATCGTCGAGACGGAGCATCCGCTTGCGGGCCGTATGCGAGGCATCGGCTTGCCGATTCACTTCTCCGATTCTGCAACTCAGTCGTCGCGTCCGGCACCGCTTCTTGGCCAGCACACGTCCGAACTGCTGCATGAGTATGGTTTCGACGACGAGCGTGTCCAGGCGCTGAAAGATGAAGGCGCCATTCTGGAGACGGAAGTCCCGGCGTAAGTCTCTGGCGGCTTCGCGCTCCGCATGGGGCACTATGAATGCTGCACTTTGAATGCGGCATTTTGCGCGCAGCATGCTCGCGAGCGGAGTGTCACGCGATAAGATGACTCTCCGCCACCTCACTCGCCCGCGCCCATGACGCTCGCCCCACCACCCGCAGCCCGCATCGGCGACACGCTCGCCGAAGTTGCGACGCCTTCTCTCGTGCTTGATCTCGACGCATTCGACTCGAATCTCGCGCAGATGAACTCGTTGGCGGCACGTCACGGCGTCGCCTTGCGCCCGCACGCAAAGGCGCACAAGTCTAGCGCCATCGCGCGACGTCAGACGGACGCCGGTGCGGTCGGCGTTTGCTGCCAGAAGTTGTCGGAGGCGTACCCGTTCGCAGCGGCGGGCATCGCGAGCATCCACATTAGTAACGAGTTCGTCGGCGTGGACAAAGTGTCGATGGCCGTCGAACTGGCATCGCACGTAAGGCTGTCGGTCTGCGTCGATGCGTTGACGCAAGTCGCCCCGCTCGGAGACGCGGCGGCACGCGCGGGCGTCCACATCGACATATTGGTCGAAGTCGATGCGGGCCAGCATCGATGCGGCGTGACCAACGACGACGCGCTGCTGTCGCTCGCCGATGCGATCGCCGCACAGGAGGCGCTCTGCTTCTCGGGTATTCAGGCGTACCACGGTGGCGCCCAGCATATTGTCGACTGGCAGGCCCGCAAGACCGCAGCGAGTCGTGCCGCTGAACGCGCGGCGCATTTTGCATGCACATTGGAGGCACGTGGCATTCAATGTACCGTCATCACCGGCGGCGGAACGGGCACTGTCGAGTTCGATGCCGCCAGTGGCGTCTATACCGAGTTGCAGCCCGGGTCTTACCTGTTCATGGACGGCGACTACGGTGAGTTGACATGGAGCGACTCCCTGCGCTGGCGGCAAAGTCTCTTCGTATTGTCGACGATTATGAGTGCCGCGCGGCCCGGCGTCGCCGTGTGCGATGTCGGGCTCAAAGGACTGGCGGTTGACTCGGGATTGCCGCGCAGCGTGCAACCGCTCGATGCGTTCGACGAGCACTCCTTCACCTACATTGCCGCGAATGACGAACACGGCATGCTGGAAGCACAGCTTGCGCGATCCGGCGACACGGGTTCGCTGCTTGGCACGCGCATTATGTTGCCGCCAGGCCATTGCGATCCGACGGTCAATCTCTACGATGAATACGTGTGCCATCGTAACGGACGCGTCGTCGATATGTGGCCCATAGATGCGCGGGGACTGTCGCGCTAACGCCTCCTTGGTTGGTCGCTTGGATAGATGGCCGTAGTTAGCGCGTCGAGGTCCGTCACGATGAGGCCGACGACGAAGTAAGCGACGTCCCGCCCCCCGACATCCGCCCGATTGTGCTCGAGCGCCTCTTTGAGATGGCGCATGCACTCGCGCACGCGCTCCAGCTTCGACGGATCCTGCTTCATGTCGTTGAGGGCGTCCGCAAGAGTTGCGAACGGCGCCTGCAGCGCGCGGCCGATCTCCCGGTAATGCATTTTGTATTCACCCGTCGGCTCATTCGACAGCGCCTTTCCAAGAAACAGCGCGTCACTATGTAGTCGACGCAGAAACGGCGCAGCCTTGTCGATTGCATCCGAACGATGACTGCGCAAAGGCACGATGATGTGCTCGCGCTCGGCTTCGTGAAGCGCATCGTCGAGGGCCTGCTGCGCCTGCGCGCTGAGTGCTTCAAGCCGGGCGGCCCGGTCTTCGTCGGCTTGTCCTGAGAGTTGTATGTCGATGAGCTGACGGAGGCTTTCCAGGGTGTCGGCGACACGTCGATGAGCGGTAAGGAGCGCGCGATTCGGCCATATTGCTGAAACGATAAATGCCGCCGTCACGCCAATAAGAATCTCGAGTACCCGATGCAACGGCCGCTGGAAGGGGGCTCCGGAGCCCGCTGGTATCAAGACGACAATCACGAGAGTCACGCAGGCGAGCCGCATGGCCGGACGCTTCGCGGTCAGGGCGGCGAGCGGTATCAGCGCGACCGCGAATACGTCGAGCGGCGCAGCGCCGCGCTGAATGGCCATCACGCCGATCACACCCGCCACGCCGCCGATGCAGGCCCCGATGACTTGATCGCGTGCGGTGCCGAGGGCTTGCGTCAGACTCGGTTGAGTGACGACGACCAGAGTCGTAATCAGCGCCCAATAGCCTTCTGGAAGCGCGGCCAGGCGCGCGCCCGCATAGCTGATTGCACACGCGACGAGCGTGCGCACGAAACGGCGCGCTTCCGGTACGCCGAAGGACAGCCAGGTGGGCATATTGGTATTCCGAATTCTCCATTCTTGTGTCGGAATTCTGAATGCAAGCCGGCTCAAAGGCCGTCCTTGCCCGCAGCGACGATTAGTCGCAAACCGAGCGTTGCGACCATCGTTGCCGCGATGCGGTCGATCCACCCTTTCGCTCGCAAGTACACATCGCGCGGCCGACGGCTCGAGAAGCAGAGCGCGACGACCGTGTACCAGCCGAACTCAATGCAGAATACGAGCGACGGCAGCGCGAAATAACACCAGAGCTGCGGATGCTGCGGCAGGAGCGCCGCGAAGATGCTGCCGTACCAGATTGCGGTCTTCGGGTTGCTCAGCTGGGTGGTCAGGCCGAGCCAGAACGAGCGGCGCAGACTGCCGGTGACTTGTCCGCCGCGAGTCTGCATTGACAGCGGCTGCGAGGCGCCGCGCCATATGCGCAGCGCGATGTACACGAGATAGAGTCCGCCGGCTATTTTCAACGCGACATAGAGCCATTCGACGGCGAATAGCAGCGTGTAGAGACCCGCCAGCGCGATACCGGCGAATGCGATCCCGCCGAGGCCCATGCCAAACGCCGTGGCGAGGCCGTCGGCCCGCGAAAGACTGATCGCGTTGCGCGCGACCATGACGAAGCTCGGTCCGGGAATCATCGCGCCGAGAAGAATCGCCAGCAGAATCGCGGATATGGCCGCCGACGTTGTCATTGGGTGGCTCCTTCGTATGCGAAATGCCGGCGTGTTAACGTAAGCACAGGTTGACTGTGCCTACGCGTTGCCGCTCGCCATGCTGTTTTCGTGAACCGCACGATTGCGGCCGGCGCCTTTCGCGCGATAAAGCGCGGCATCGGCGCTGTTGAGCAGCTTGAGCGCGTCGTCGCCTTGCCGCGGATGAACCGTTGCACATCCGATGCTGATCGTGAGTACGCCCTTCAGGGACCTGCTGTTCGGAATATCGAGCGCCTCGACGTTGGCGCGCAGGCGCTCCGCGAAGACGACGGCTGCGGGCGCTGAGGTGCCGGGAAGGACGATCACGAACTCCTCTCCGCCGTAGCGCGCGACGATATCGCCGGGTCGCTGGACGGCGTTCTGCATGCAATCGGCAACGGCCACCAGTGCATCGTCGCCCATCGCGTGACCGTAGGTGTCGTTATAGAACTTGAAGTGATCGACGTCGATGAAGAGCGCCGAGATCGGATAGTCGGCGCGGCGTGCGCGACGCCACTCTTCGCCGAGACGTCGATCGAGCGCGCGACGGTTGCTCAGGCCCGTCAGCGAATCCGTGCCGGCGAGCCGCTGCAACTTCTCGAGCGCGATGGCGCGCGAACGCAGCGAAATCGCAAGAAGCCACGAGATGGCGATAAAGCCGCCGCCGAACATCAGCGTCAGGCCGCCGATGACCGTGCTGCGTTCCCTCCAGCCTGCGAGTACGTCGTCTTCTGCGGGTGCAACGGCGGCGATGAGGTTCGTACCCGGCACGCGCACGAAGGTATAAAGGCGGCGCACGCCATCGAGTGGAGAGGTGGAGATATACGAGCCGGAGCTTTCCTGCTTCATCGAGGCGAACGTCGGCGATGCGGATACGTTATTCGCTCCGTCGCGAGGCAACGGCGGCTTGCGAGCGAGCATGAGACCGTCGCGTTGCACAATGAATACCGATCCGGAGCGTCCTACGTTCACGCGCGACAGCAGCGAATCGAAGTAACTGACGTTCATCGCGATGACCGCGACGCCTGCAAACGAGCCGTCGGGCGCGTTGATGCGCCGGCTCAACGCGAGAGAACGTTGACCGCTGCGCAAGCGGGAGCGATACGGCCCGGAGATGTATAGCCCGACGTCCGGTCGCTCGACGTGGACCTTGAAGTAGTCGCGGTCGTTGAAGAGGAGATCGGCATGTCCGGAAGGATCGCGTTCGTCGACAATGCGCCCTTGCGCATCCATCACGAAGGCGCCGCCGATATAGCTCACGGCCGTCGCGCCGTCGAAGAGGACCAGCCGGCGGAGTTCCGGAGATAGGCCGGCCACGACTGGATTTTGCCTGCCACTCACGATGGTGCGCAACGACAGGTCGCTCGATTCGATATTGCGTGCAATGTCCGCGCTCAGTGTGGCGACCACGTTCGACGATGCCTGGTGCGCGTTCTGCAGCGCCTGTGCGCGACCTTGCCATAAAGCGGCGAACGAGAGCACGGCCATCGAAAGCGCCACTGCCGTGCCAATCGCGCCCGCGAGAAGCGGGAACTGCGAGAAGACGTCGGCTATGCGCATCCATGCATGAGTATTGCGGCGAAATAGCCGTCGTCGGACGGCTCGGCCGCTTTGGCGTACGGCCCTGATTTTACGGCGCATTCATCTCTCCGTGACGCGAGCGTGTTTCCGATCGATCCGCGACGCGTGGTCCTAGCGTTCGGGATGTCCGGGCGCAGCACTCCTACGTATGCCGGTCACGAGCGAACCTACGCGCTCGTATTCCTCGATTGTAGATGGGTGCCGGTGCGTTTCGACGTTGCTTCGGTGTTTTGCATGCACTTCGAGAAGTGAAGCTGACACCGCCGGCACTTGCAGAAGTTTTGTCCGCGGGCGGTCGCCTATTTGACGAGACGCAGACGCCTTGATATGACCGTGCCGTCGTTCCGGTCCACCAGCCAGAGCGCATCGATGCGGCCGTGCAATGTCGATGTCCTCCTCGTGATGTCCGTGGGTTCTTCGTCGGTCGGCTCGCTGTGTTCCGTTCGGTCCGAGAGATAAGGTGGTTCGAGCAAGCAGACGATGACGATCGCGAAATCATCACTGCCACGCGATGCGTCGAACGTCGGTACGACAGCCCGCCCCCGCACAGTAGTCTTGGCGCGCGCACCGGTTTCGAGCTGGATCGTGTCGATGGTTTGGACGAAGCCCTTCGCCTTGGCCTCTGGTGCGATCACCAACTTGCGTCCGCTTTGTCCGTGGACTTCGCGCTTCAGGAGGATGGCGTCCGGCCGATCAGGCGCGGCAAGCGATACATCGACCGACAGGAGCTTCTTCTTGGATTCAAAACGCACGCCGTAGGCAGCAGGAATAACGAATACAAAAGTTCTGTCGGGACGCGATGCGTCGTCGATCGACGGCTGGGCGCCACTCGGGCTCTTCGGCCGGTGCCCCGCCGCCACGAAGGGCCGCGACAGAAAGCTGCGAACACGACTGGTAATCGACGGGCTCGACGTTGCCGCTTGCTGTCCGGACGAGGTCGCCGCCGCCAACGCATCTCGCACATGCTCGGGATCGTCGCCGGCGAAATGAGGCGGCAGCGATTCGGCTGAAAGAATGCTGGCGGTGGTGGCGCTCGGGGCGCTCGCGGAAAGACCCGCGCTTGCACCGTTTCCTTGCGCTGCGCCGCGCGCTGCCTGCGCGTGCAAAGCGATCGACAGGCAGAGCGCCGTACCAGCGGCGCACGCCACGGTGTTGCGGCCTGATAGTGGGAAAAACACGTACCTACCCCTGGCAAACGTCGCCGAGTCACGGAGAAGCGGCTATCTTAAAATAAAAGCAGGGGAATCGGCCGAGCCGTTTGAATTTCGAACTTTGCATGCAATCGAGCAGAGTCGATCCGGCGTCTGCGCCCTCTACGGCGGATGGCAAGGCTTCCATTACGCTGCGAGTCGTTTGGTGGGGCGACTGCTGTTTAGCTTTTATTGCGGACGAGGGACGGTGCGGCGTCTGGGACCTTCTCCGGACCGACCGATATACCCCTGTAAGCCGGTGACTGATTGCAGTCCGGCCTCACGCGTCGGACAGCCGCATTCGCCTAGACGAAGTTAGTCATGACGCCGCTACACTGGCGCCAGCCCCGCCGCGCTCGATGAACGCGCACGACAGCGGCCGTCACTTGCGCAGTCGTCGCGTCACCGCCGAGATCGCGGGTGTGCAACGATCTGTCCGCCGTCGCGGCTTCGGATGCCGCCATCGCGGGCCGTGCCGCTTCGAATTCACGCAGACGATGGACCGGATAGCGCCGATTCATTCCGATGCCGAGCCGTGAATGCGCTCGAACATTGAACGAATACGCCGCTCGGGGTCGATGTTGCCGGTCAGCGCAATGCTCAGACCGCCACCAGCGCGGCGGCGAGATTGCTGTCCAACATCACAATGCCGCACCATGCGACGGAGAATGCAATCGCTTGCGCGTTGCATGCAGAATGCCACCAGATGTGCCTCCATTGCGAAGCCAGTGACAAGCCGCCAGCGCGAAGCGTAAGCACCTGTAAGCTCCGGCGCTATACTGAGCATCCCTTCACCGCAACACGCGCCGGACCGCTGCCTCAAGCAGCCATCTCGCTGGCACTCAACGGCGCTTACGTCAGAAATTGGCTGAACACGACTTAGAAAAATTAAGAATCGATCGGACGACAGGTCCGGGCGCCGTGGCGCCGCGGAGGCGGCGCAATTGGCTGCGATACGCGGGTGTCCTGGTGCTCGTTCTCGCGCTGATCGGCGCCGCTCTTCGGCTGGCTGGGCCCCATACCGTCGAGACGACCACCGTTACGTCCGTGTACCCATCGCAGAGCTATACCATTTTGAATGCAACCGGCTATGTGGTGCCGCAGCGGAAGGCGGCGGTTGCATCCAAGGCGCAAGGGCGGGTCGAATGGCTCGGCGTACTCGAGGGGACGCCGGTGAAGGAAGGGCAGGTCATTGCGCGGCTCGAGAGCGCGGATGTGGCCGCGGCGCTGGCCCAGGCGCAGGCACAAGTGAAAGTCGCTCAGGCGAATCTGCAGTTGCAGCGCGCCGAACTCGAAAACGCATCGGCTAATCTGAAGCGTTCACTCGTGCTCGCTCCGCACGGCGCAATTTCCGCTTCGCAATACGACGCCGACCGCTCCCGATTCGATAAGGCGAAAGCCTCGATCAACAGCGAGCAAGCGGCCATCCAATCTGCGCAGGCGAATGCGCGCGCGGCACAGGTCGCCGTCGATCAGACGGTGATCCGCGCACCGTTCGATGGTGTCGTAATCGAGAAACACGCTAACGTCGGCGACAACATTACGCCGTTCTCGTCAGCATCGGACAGCAAAGGCGCGGTCGTCACGATCGCAGACATGAAGACGCTGGAAGTCGAAGCCGATGTGGCGGAGTCGAACATCGGGCATATCGCCGTCGATCAGCCTTGCGAGATTCAACTCGACGCGTTGCCGGATACACGTTTTGCGGGCCGCGTATCGCGCATCGTGCCGACGGTCGATCGCTCCAAAGCCACCGTGCTCGTGAAGGTGCGTTTCGTCGAGCGCGATGAGCGCGTGCTTCCCGACATGAGCGCGAAAGTCGCCTTTCTCTCGAAGCCAGTGCCTGCGGCTCAGAAGAAAGCCCTCGTGGCCGTCCAACCGGCTGCTGTCGTCACGCGCGAGGGCAGAAACGTGGTGTATTTGGTCGACAACGACACAGTGCGCGAAGTGCCAGTGGCAACGGGCGAGCGCATTGGGGACCTGTTGGCCGTATCAGGCGTCAAGCCTGGCGATACGCTCGTGCTCGCGCCCGGCGACAAGATAAAGAACGGCACGAGCGTCACCGTGGCGAAGAAATAGCGTGACCACAGCGCCCCTGATTCAGATCAGCCACGTCGCGAAGTCGTACCGGCGCGGCGTGCAAACGGTACCCGTGCTGACCGACATAAGCCTGTCCATCACTGAGGGCGACTTTGTCGCGCTGATGGGGCCGTCAGGTTCGGGCAAGAGCACGTTGCTCAATCTCATTGCCGGCATCGACCGGCCGGATAGCGGCGGGTTGCGCGTCGGCGGACTTGACATTACTCGCTTGCCCGAGGCGGCGCTCGCGGAGTGGCGCGCATCGAATGTCGGCTTCATCTTTCAGTTCTATAACCTGATGCCGGTGCTCTCCGCCTTCGAGAACGTCGAGCTTCCGCTGATGCTCACGCGCCTCTCGCGCGGAGCGCGGCGAGAGCGTGTCGCGATGGTGCTCGACATGGTGAACATGAGCGAGCGCATGAGTCATTATCCGTCGGAGCTATCGGGCGGGCAGCAGCAACGTGTCGCGATCGCGCGTGCGGTAGTGACCGATCCAAAGTTGATCGTCGCTGACGAACCGACCGGCGACCTCGATCGCACGTCCGCGTCCGAAGTGCTGACCATGTTGCAGCGTCTGAACGATCGCCTCGGCAAGACCATCATCATGGTGACGCACGACGCGCATGCGGCAAATGCAGCGAGAAAGCTCGTGCATCTGGAGAAGGGTGAACTCATCGATGCCGAGGCGCGCTGACACATGTATGCGCTCAAGCTGATTCTTCGCAATGCGACGCGCCATCGATTACGTACCGCGTTGACCGTCCTCGGCTTGACCATCGCCGTGCTCGCGTATGGCCTGCTCTATACGGTCGTCGATGCGTGGTATGCCGGTGCGGCGGCTGCATCCAACGCGAGGCTCGTCACGCGCAATGCAATATCACTCGTATTCCCGCTGCCGCTCGCCTATGAGAACCGCATTCGCGGCGTCGAGGGCGTCACGATGGTTGCGCGTTCAAACTGGTTCGGCGGCATCTACCGGGACCCGAAGAATTTCTTTGCGCAGTTCGCCGTATCCGACAACTACCTCGACCTTTACCCGGAGTTAGTCATAACGCCGCAAGCGCGCGCCGACTACCGTCGCGATCGCAAAGGCTGTCTCATCGGACGTCAGCTTGCGACGCAATACGGCTTCAAAGTGGGCGATGTCATTCCTCTCAAGGGCACCATCTATCCGGGCACGTGGGACTTCGTGGTGCGGGGCATCATGGAAGGGCGCGACGAATCCACCATTACGCGGCAACTCGTCTTTCACTGGGAATATCTCAACGAAACGATTCGAAAGACCACGAAGCGCAACGTGGATCAAGTGGGCGTCTATGTCGTCGGCATCGACGATCCGGATAAAGGGGCGACGGTTTCCCGTAACATCGATGCGGTTTTCAAGAACTCGCTCGCGGAGACACTGACCGAAACGGAGCAGGCTTTCCAACTCGGCTTCGTTGCGATGTCGAATCAGATTATCTCGGCGATACGCGTAGTGTCCTATGTAGTCATCCTTATTATCCTGGCGGTGATGGCGAACGCCATGGCAATGAGTGCGCGCGAACGAACAGTCGAATATGCGACGCTCAAGGCGCTCGGGTTCGGACCCGCCTTTCTCTCGGCACTGGTGTTCGGCGAATCGCTTGCGATTTGTGCGATCGGCGGCGGCATCGGCATGCTCGCCACTCCGCCCGCTGCCGTGGTCTTTCAGCATGCAACCGGCGGCGTGTTCCCTATCTTCAAGGTGTCGCATGAAACCATGCTGTTGCAGGCCGCATGCGCATTCGTGATTGCGCTTTCCGCGGCGATCGTGCCGGCGGTGCAAGCTAGCCGCGTGCGTATCGTCGAAGGCCTTCGGGCGATTGGTTGAGGACGTACGGCGATGGCTATTCCTGTCACCTATGTCGCACGAAACTTATGGGCGCGTCGTCTCACGACGCTTCTGACCGCTAGCGGCCTTGCGCTCGTCGTGTTCGTTTTTGCCACCGTGCTAATGTTCGACGCGGGCTTGAAGAAAACGCTCGTCTCGACGGGAGAGCGCGATAACGTGGTGGTGATCCGCAAGGGCGCGGAGACGGAGATACAGAGTTCCGTCGATCGCGTGCAAGCGAACGTAATGGCAATGCATCCGTCAGTCGCAATGAATCGCGATGGTCAGCCTCTCGCTTCGAAGGAGACTGTCGTGCTGATCTCTCTCATCAAGCTCGGCGCCAATACGCCCGCCAACGTAGTGATACGCGGCGTTTCGCCAATGGGTGTCGAATTGCGCCCGCAGGTGAAGCTGTCGGCAGGGCGCATCTTCAGGCGTGGATCGTCGGAGATCATTGTCGGCAGCAATATCGCGAAGGGCTTCGCCGGTACGCGCATTGGCGATCACTTGCGCTTTGCGCAACGCGACTGGACGGTGGTCGGTCATTTCGATGCAGGCGGCAGCGGCTTCGACTCGGAGATATGGGGCGATGTCGACCAACTCATGCAGTCGTTTCGCCGAACGAGCTACTCTTTAATGGTCGTGCGCCTCGTTCGCAGCGACGCGCTCGAACGCTTCAGGACCGACATCGACACGGACCCGCGCCTCGCGGACGAAGCCAAGCGCGAGCAGGTTTTTTATGGCGATCAGTCGAAGGCTCTGTCGACGTTCATCAACATACTCGGCTTTACTCTCTCGATCATCTTCTCAATCGCAGCGATGATTGGGGCGATGATCACAATGTATGCGTCGGTCGCCAATCGCGTGGCCGAGATCGGGACCCTCCGGGCGCTCGGCTTCAAGCGATTGGACGTGCTGCTTGCGTTCTTGCTGGAGGCGCTGTTGCTCGGCCTAGTAGGCGGCATGGCAGGCTTATGCTGCGCTTCGTTAATGCAGTTCGCCTCCTTCTCCACAACGAACTTCCAGACCTTCTCCGACCTCTCGTTCCGTTTCATGCTCACGCCCACGGTTGTATTCCAGACTGTCGTCTTCTCGCTCGTCATGGGCATCGTAGGCGGCTTTCTGCCGGCGCTCCGGGCATCGCGCATGAATATCGTCGATGCGTTGAGAGCGCATTAAACAGGCTTCGAGGGATTACCGTTTTCGTCAGTCTCAGTCGCCTGCGTCGCGAAGCGTACAAAAAGGGCAAACGTCTCACCGCCTGCGAACCGGATAAAGAGCGCTCCGTCGCCGTTAATGCGGTTGTCGTCCGCAAATTTGCCTGAGTTGCCCTGCATCATATGAATGTCGTGCACGCCGCGGCCAAGCGAAAAGGCGAGCGGCTCGCGTGTCGCGTAGTCGTCGAACTTGTCACCAACAGCGAGCACCACCGCTTGTTTATCGCTCTTCGCGCGCTGTATCTGTCCGTCGAGAAGGGCGGACATTGTGCTGCCCTTACCATCTGCCGCGATGGGCTTCATCTGATCCAGCGGCAAGAGATTATCGCGCAGATAGTCGAGTCCCTCACCTTGCTTGCCTGTAGTGAGCGGGGTGAAACCGTGCGGTCCCGACATCCGTCCGGATATGCCGAGCTTCGTCTCGTTCGTGTATTGGTTGCTGCTGTAGGCGAGGACTTCGCTGCCTTCGACGGAGCGGATGTTGACCGCAATGCGATACGGAGTGCCCGCGGCATCGACAAGAATCTCGTAATGCGGCGAACTGCCGTTTGGGTTTTCTTTGCCATCGGTAATGCGTCCGACAAGGGCGCCGTACACATACTTCGATGTTGCGGGGCGGAAGCGTTCGGTCATTCCAGTCCTTGCGTTGTCGGTTGAGACAGCTCTACTCATGTTATCGCAGCCCAGCAAACCGGCCTACGACGATTCGTGTTGGCGGGCTGCTTTCGTCGACATGCGCACCGAGCCGTGCTGCCGCCTTCGGGAGGGATTCCCGGCGCGATCGGGAGAAAGTCCCGGCGCGCGCACCCTTCGTCATGCGACTCTTTCAAAGTAAGAACAGCTCACGTGTATCTTGACAAAATAATATGACAGGAGACGGCGATGAGGAGCAATTCCTGCACCCTTAGGCAGGCGCGTTCGCTTACTCTCCGCGCCGGATATAAGGTGGCGGTCGGCGGCGCACTGGCGAGCATGACGGCGGGGGCATGGGCGCAAGCGACGACCGCGCCCGACGCGGCGTCGACTGCGACCACGGAATTGCCGACCATCGTGGTCGTCGGTACGACGCCGCTGGTGGGCGTCGGCACTCCGCTGGAGAAGGTGCCTGCTAATGTCCAAACCATCAAGGGCAGTGAAATGCAAGCGCAGCATTCGTCCACCACCTCGACCATAGCGGATTACATGCAGAGAAACGTGACGAGCGTGGACACCAACGACGCACAAGGCAACGCGTCGCAGACTGACATTCTCTATCGCGGATTCACTGCTTCGCCTTTGCTGGGCACACCGCAGGGCTTGTCGGTCTTTCTCGACGGCGTGCGAGTGAATGAACCGTTCGGCGATGTGGTTAACTGGGATCTGATTCCGCAAGCGGCCATTCAGACGATGCAGATCATCCCGGGCTCGAACCCGACGTTCGGACTCAATACGCTCGGCGGTGCGGTGGCGGTCACGACGAAGAACGGCCGTAGTAACCCCGGGGGAAATGTCGATGTAAGCGGCGGACCGTGGGGAAGAAAAGCGGCGCAAACCGAACAGGGCGGTGTCATTGGCGATCACCTCGACTATTACTTCACGGCCAACATCACGAATGACAACGGCTGGGCCGCGCACAATGCGAGCCGCTTGCGTCAGGCATTCGGGAAACTGCGTTACACCGATGCGGATACCACCGTATCCATGTCGATCGGCGGCGCCGACAATACGCTCAACGGATCGCAAACCATCCCCAGGTCGTTTCTCGACAATTTTCGCCAGGCGTACACCTATCCCGACACGAACGAGAACCAACTCGGCTATATCACGATCAATGCCGAGCATTATCTCTCGCCCAACGTTGAACTGAGTGGAAACGTCTATTACCGGCACTATCGCAACAAAAACACTAGCAGCAACGTCAACGACGCCTATAACCCGGGAACGGCCGGCGGCGACAACGATGTCGACCTCGTACAGGCGACCAACCAGCAATCCGTCGTGCTGACCGACAGTTATGGCGCGAGCCTGCAACTTACGCTGCTAAACAAGCTATTCGGTAAAGACAATCAACTCGTTCTCGGGGCGGCAGGCGACTTCGCCAATACCCACTTCACGCAGGCGACACAGCCTGCGGAATTTACGGACACTCGCGCGACGCTTGGCATAGGCCCGTTCGTTTCCGGCACGAACGCGAGGACGCGCAACGAGAACTGGGGCATCTATTTCGAGAACACCTTTTCTTTCACTGAGCAATGGTCGTTGACGCTGGCGGGACGATACAACTGGTCGAAGGCGACTATCGGCGACGAAAGCGGCGTGCAGCCTTTGCTCGACGGAAATCACACGTTCTCGCGTTTCAACCCTGCTATTGGCTTCAACTGGAATCCGACGCCGTGGCTTACTGCGTACGCCACGTATAACGAAGGCATGCGCTCGCCCACTGCCATCGAACTCGCTTGCGCGGACCCGAATGCACCTTGCTCTCTACCGAATGACTTCATTGCAGACCCGGACCTCAGGCCTGTGATCTCGCGTACATTCGAAGTCGGTGCGCGCGGCCGCATCGGCAACGCGACGAGCTGGAGCGCTGCGGCATACAGCACGACTCTGTCCGATGATATCCAGTTCGTCAGCAGCCAAGGCGCATCGAGCACGCTCGGTTATTTTCAGAACGTGGGCAAGACGCGTCGTCAGGGCTTCGAGCTCGCAGGCCGGACGCAATGGGGGCCCCTGAGCGTCGGCGCGAGCTATAGCTATGTTGACGCGACCTATCGTTCGACGTGGGTCGAGCAGAGTCCCAGCAATTCGAGCGCCGACGGTAACGGCAACATTACCGTCCATTCGGGCGACCGCATTCCCGGAATTCCGGCTAATACCTTGAAGCTTCGTGTCGACTACTCTCCGGTCGCGCAATGGAATGTCGGTAGCAACCTGACTTACCGTAGCAATATTTTTTCGCGCGGGGACGAGAACAATCAGGACGTGAATGGCAGCGTCGCAGGCTACTTCTTGATAGACCTCGACACGACTTATAACGTGACCAAGCAGTTGCAGATCTACGCAACTGTCAGAAATCTTTTGAACAAGCGCTATGCGAGCTTTGCCATTCTTGGAGAGAACGCTTTTAATGGACCTAACCATACGTTCAGCGGAACCGATACGACGAATGAACAATTTCTGGGCGTAGGCGCGCCGCGTGGCGTTTGGGTCGGGCTTCGTTACGCTTGGAAGTAATGGGTAACGCGTTTGGTCGCTGCCTGATAGTGGCAGCCGCAGTGAGCCATGCTATTGTGAGGAGGTCCGAAAGTAACGAACCCGCATGCGCAGCCATCTGATCAATGGCCCAGCCAGATCGGCGCTCGATGCGCAGATCCTGAACTTCGTGTCGAAACACGCGACCTGCTTGCCGGGGCGCCGCGCGCGCATGCGAGTCGGAATCAAGAACGAATCAGGGGCGCTCTATCGGATCATTGCAGCGGAAGGCATCATCGAGATGATTCGCATCGACAAGTTCCTTCTGCGCATGGGGTGCACAGAGGAATTCACCGACGCGTTGGATGCGTTGTATCGCGTTCCTCGAAGCGTTCACCCAAAAGAAGCCCGGTAGAGCAACACAATGGCACCGCCTCACGCTGTGTACGACGCACCCGCAGTCCCGTTTAATGCGACGACTTCCCCTTCCGGCTTCATAGAAACGTCCGGGCGACGCGCGACGAGCGGAACCCGTCGCGTGCTTCCGGGCGCGAGATGAAACCAGTCGACTTCCGCATAATAGTTGGGATCATCGACATGTACCCAGCGCGCGAGCCGAGTGGTGCTGATGTTGAGGCACCATCTTGCAGCATGCTTCTCGACGGTCACGCTGAGGACAGGATCCCGGCGGTCTGCAACGCCGAGATCGGGAAAGTGAAAAGCCTCTGACAATACTTCACCTGTGGCAATGTCGCTTAGAACGACGTGAGTCGCATCGTGTGCGCGTGGGCCGAAGCGATAGGCGTAGGTCGTATCGAAGAACGCCCCCAGGAGACCGTTCGAGTTGATTCGTTCGACGCCGCGAGCGGGCAACGTGATCTCGCACGAACCGCCCGCCACTTTGACCGCGCCATCGCGCAGGCAACTCAGCGTCACACGGGCGCGAATGTCGTGCGCCGTTTCGTTCACGAGGTGGAGATCAAGCCCGTCGAGGCCTTCGTTGGTGACTAGAACTTGCACCGGCTGAAGCACGCGAGCGAGCCCATGCAGAGGACTCTTCGGAACGCCGTGGACATCGATGATTCCCCATCCCGCGCCCGGCCGCACGTCCAGAAGATTCCACACGATGCCACCGGCACAGGACGAGCCTTTGCGTCGCCATTCGCTAAAGACTGCGCCCATCACGTCGGCGACGACGGCGCGCGACAAGGTCAGATACCGCTCAGGGTCTTCGTACCGCAAACGCGCCACGTCGACGCCGTAGACGGTGCGCAGGTAGTGCTCACGCACGTCGTCGAAGTCCCAGGCGGCGCCAGGATCGCGCGGCACGCCGGCTTTCCAACGTGGCTCATGCGGTCGCGACGCGTTCGGCGCGAGTCGCAACGCGGCGCTATCGGGAACATTGGCGAAGGCGAGGCATTCGCTTGCGAAGCGCACGTCGGCACGGCGCACATCGTCGAAGGAACGCTGATATGCGCCAACGCCGTAGTAGTGCGTGATGCCGCCACGCGTGCCGAACGGCATCGACGACGTATCGCCGGCCGCGGCGCTCGGTGAGTTCACAACGTACGGCACGTCGTGACGCATAGCTGCGACGATCGAGGGCAATTGCTCCGTGAAGAGCCGTTGCTGATAGGCGTCGAACGGAAGCCCGAGCATGGCGGCCTGCTGATGCACTTCGCTTCCGCCGCATAGTACCGCAAGCGACGCAAAGCGCCGCGTGCGCGCGAGGAACTGCTCGGCTTCCTGCTGCACGGCGCGCTGGAAGCCCTCGTCGCTCGGGTAATCGAAATTGGCGAAAGCAAAGTCTTGCCAGACGAGAATGCCGTATTCGTCGGCAAGCTCGTAAAACGTGTCCGACTCATAGAGTGTGGTGCCGCTCACGCGAATGATATTCAGACCCGCGCGACGACATGCGTCGAAGATCGATGCAAGTTTCTCTCGCGATGCATCCAGTGCGACGATATCGGCGGATGTCCAGCACGCCCCGCGCGCGAAGATCGGCACACCATTGACGACCAGTCGGAACCCGGCATTATCTGGACCGCGGTCCACTTCGATTCTGCGAAAGCCGATCTCGCCCAAAGAGACGACCCCCGTCGATGCCCCGACGAGCTGCACGGCATAACGTGCAGGTTGTCCGTGTGTATGAGGCCACCATAAGCGCGCCTGTGGCACGCGCACGCGGCCGGTTACGGTGTGCGCATCCTTCCACACCAGCGTGGCCGACGCCTCGCCGCATTCCAGGCGCATATCATCCGGTGCTTGCGCGTGAAAGAAGCGCACCGTTACATCGACGACGCCATCGCCATCTTCTACACGCGACGCTAGATCGACGCGATCAATGGATTCAGGCGATTCGCCAATCAATTCCACGGGGCGCCAAGGTCCAACAGCTTGCACTGGCGGACACCATCCCGGCATATGGCCGAGCAGGGTCGTACGAATGTTGCGCAGCGTCGCGGGTTGCGCAAGCCTCGGACGCCAGCGAGCTCGCCCGCGTTTCGCTGCAAGTGCAGGCGTAATAGATCTGAAGCAAAAATGGAGCGTGGTCGTTCCCGTGAATTCGTAGTCGATGTCATTCGTGATGAACATCGAGTCCGACTCCAATAGCTTGCGGTCGCCGATCCAGACTTCGGCTATCGTGGCGAGTCCTTTGAATCGCACGCGTCGTTTTCCTTCCGCGTGCAGCGTCAGACGATACCAATGGTCCGAGAGCGCGAACGGTTGAGCGAGTGCTTCGTCGTTCACGCCTGCTGCGCGATGTGCGGAAGCAACCGTGCCCGGCACTTGCGCATCCAGCCACTTGATGCAGGCGTCGAGCGCCATGGGTGTCGCATATGCGCCGGCAGGCGTGCTGGCGCATTGCCACGCTGCGTCCAGGCGGCGAGGCGCGAGCGGGGAGCCATTCATATCACAACCTTCGGGGATGAATGAGAAGCCGGTGCCGCGTCGAGGCGCGGCACCGGTTCTAAAGAAGAAGCGAGGCGAGGGGCTCGATGACCTTCTCGTACGCCGCTTCGAGTGAGTCGAGGCAGTCGTTGCATGAGTCCGAACGCGAACGCATACGTGCCCGCGCAAGCCGGAACTGCATCACCATCGCTTCGCTGGCAATGGCCTGTGCGTTACTCCGAATGTCCTCTGGAACAGTCACGCCATTCGCACCCAGCCAGGTCAGATATTTCGACAGCAATTCGAAATTCGAACCTAGCTGACGCATGACGTTGAACGTGTACAGATGGTAATAGGCGACGTCGCGCTCGAGCAGTCTCTGCAAATGCTCGGGGAATTCCCTACGCCATTGCGTGATGGGATTCGCGCCCGGCCGATCTACGAGACGCAGCTTGAGTAGTTCGAGCGAACGCTGCACCAATGCTTGCCCCTCGAGCGGCGCCCTCGCGCGCTTGACGAATTCGACGTATGGAAATAGCGCAAGCACATCGCTTGCGAGATTCGGCATCAATCGAAAGACGCCGTCATAGTCTTCGCCCGATAGCGCGAAATAGCCTGCGTTATGGAAGTACGTGAGGCGTTTTGCTTGAGCGTCGATTGAGTCGATCGCGATGGTCGTCTTCGAGTGCGTCTGACGATAAGCGGTAGCCCGCGTATCGGGCAGATAGTGCGCGTCGACTTCGGCGACCACCACATGCCCGCGTTTCGTCTGCTCGCATACGTGTGCTTCGAGCGTATCGTAGATGGCGAGCTCTTGCGCTTGCAGGCCGTAAAGCCTGCCGATATCGTCGAGAGAGAACTTGGGAAACGTGAACTGGTCTCCCTCGAACGCTTGCGTCACCGTGAAGCCGAGCGCCGCATGCGGATCGCAGCCGAAGTGATGCAGCAGCTCGATCCACAAATCGACATAGCAATTGGTTTCGAGCCAGACGCGCTCGCCGCGATGCAATGCATGGCGGCTTGCTTCGTCGTCCGCGCCAGTCAACGCTTCTGCAGGCGAGCGCGCGTTCATGCCTCTTGACCCATCTTGGCAAGGCCCTTGGAGATGATCGGCGCTGCATCGCCCCAAAGCAACTCACGCACGGACGCAGGCCACGCCTTGACATCGAGACCGTGATGGCGGAACAGGGCCAGCGTCGTGCGCTCCATCCCGAAGCCCACGCATGCCGTATGCGCGACGGCGTCATCTGCCTGGCGAATGTGCCACAGCTCGCCGAAGTGTTCCATGTGATAGTTGAACGAGAGACATGCGGTCGGGCGGTCGGGCGTCGCGACCGGAACGAGCAGTTCGAACTTCAATTGCTGCGCGCGCTGGCTATCCGCAACGATCTTGCCGCCGCGCCCGAAGAAAGGATCGTTGGCGAGATCGATCTCGAACGGCAACTGCAAGAGTTCTACGAGCAGCGAGCCGCGTTCAATCCACTTCTGGCGGAATGCCATGACCTGTTCGGGACTGCCGACGCGAATATATTCGCGCATGCGGAACATCTGCATCCGGCCCGGATCGATGGACGGCTCGTGACGGAAGCAGTAGGAGAATGCGTCGAACGTTGCGCCGTCCTTCGCGAGGTTGCCGCGTTTGGCAACGAGCGGATAGATCGGGTAGCAGGCGGCCGGGGTGAGCACCAGGCGCGTGGGCTTCTGCTGGTCCATCCATTCGTCGGAGCGTTCTTCCTCTTCGCCGATATGAACGATCTTTTCAAGCGCTTCCAGCAGGCGATGATGCCCGCGATCGCTGCCCTGAAACGAATGAATCGTACCGGCGAGATTCGGAAAGCTCTTCAGATACTCACTATCTTCGAAGTCGCGCCGGCGCATGGCGGGCGGAAAACGCAGCACTTCTGCATGCTGGTCCGCGCCCAGCAACGTAATGGCCTGATTCAGGCGTTCGACGATATCTTCGAAAATCGCACTGCGGCCATAGAGTCCGTCTTCGCCAGTATCGATGAGAATGCCCGCCTCGATCAGGCGGTCCCGCAACGTGACGTCGGACTTGTCGTAGTGTGCTTGCGTCGCGTTCGATTGTGTTTGCGCGGTTGCTTCAGCCGGCACGAGCGCGGCTTGTTCCGTCGGCATGTTCATGGTTACAGGTCCCCGGTTGCGGCGCGCTGCGCGAGCAGCAGATTCGCCGTGTTCAATTCAATGCGGTCGTTACTGATCATGAGCGGCGCGGAATGCAGGTCGCGCAAATGCCGCCCCACGCTGAAAGGCGTGTCGTTTTTATAGCCGGCCATTCCACAGATCATCAGCGTCTCTTGCACTACATGCACAGCCGATTGTGAAATCGAGAGCTTGAGCATGTTGAGGTCCGATGCAAGACCGATGGATGCGGTGAGCGGCGCATCGATGTCGTCTGCATGGCTTGCCTGACGTATCACGCGTTGACGCTGCGACGCTTCGACCGCCGCGAGCGATTCACGCAGGCGCGCCTGCATCATGCGAATGAGCGTGACGGCCTGTGCGAGCCGCGACGCCGACGGCGGCAACGCACCCGGCTTGCCACGCGCCTGATTGCGAAAGAATTGATGCGCGCGATTCACTGCATCCGATGCAATGCCGATCCATACCGACGACCACAGCGTATGCGATACGGGCAGCATGCTTTCGTCGGCGATCTTCGAAAACGGTACTGGCAAAATCTGCTCCGCGGTTCCGCTTGCGACGAGGCGATGGCCCTCGCTGCACGTGCCGCGCATGCCGAGCGTGTCCCATGTGCCGCGCTGTTCGAGCGTACAGGTCTCGCGCGGCGCGACGATCAGTACCTGATCAGAGGGCGGCGCATCGGGATGACGGCGTGCCGTGACCAGAATGCAGTCGGCGTACTTTCCATATGAAATCGTCGGCGCAAGCTTCTCGATCGTGAACGCGCCATCGACGAGATCGACCGCGCACGCGCTCGTACGCATATTGCCGCCGATGGTCTCCTCGGAGGTCGCGGAGGCGAGCAGCCACTGCTCGCTCACCATACGCGTCAGGAAATCGCGCTGCCATTGCACATTCGCGCCGTGATCGACGATGCAGATCACCTGGCTCTGATGCATTGCGTAGATCATCGCGGCGGACGCGCAGCCTTGCGCGAGGGTTTCGCACAGGCGAGCGACGCCTGAAAGCGAGAGGCCGTCGCCACCATGAATCACGGGCACCATGGCGGAGAAGAGCCGTTCGTCACGCATCGCGGCGACGGCCTCTGCGGGAAAGCGCGCTTCTTTGTCGACGGCGCTCGCATGGTTTGCTGCAATCGCGGCGACGCGACGCGCGGCTTCGAGCAACTCAGTCTCGCTACGGGCGCCTGCGCTGCGATCGAGTTCCGCCAATTGCGACGCTTCGACTTCCTGCGCGGCGGCGTTCATGCTGCCGCCTGCTGACGACGAAGTTCCTCCACGGCGGCCGCGAGCGAATCCACGCTGGAAAAGAGCCGGCGCGTAAGCATGTGGTCCGGGATTTCGACGCCGAACTCGTCTTCGATCGCAAGCATCACGTGAACCGTGGCAAGCGACGAAAGACCGGCGGCATAGAGATCGTCGCTGTCGGAAAGGGTATCGATGGGCACGTCGAGGCGTGCGGATTCGGAAAGGATGCGGCGCAATTCAGTTTTCATTATGTCTGGTCCCTTGTACCTGGCCAACGGTGCGACCGGCCAGTTAGGCGCTCAAGGGCATTCCCCTCAACGAACGCCATTTACGTTATTCAAACCGGGGCGTACGGGCGGCGGTGTATTCGCTCAGTGAATTACATTCGATCCACTGAACCCTCGCACTCGCCATCGAGGTTGTTTGATCGTATTTAACGGATTCCGCGGGGTGTACGTCCGTGCGATGGCGCACGGTGCCTTCGATGAGCGATGTCTTCGTCCTTGCGACAGCGCTGTCTGTAATCAAACAGAAAGTCAGCGGTCAATAGAGTGTTCTCGAATGCGTAAGGCAGGGCCGATTTTCGACATGCAGCGATCGCTTCACGCGGATCGGAAGCATGCTTTGAGTAAGGGTGAGGGAACGAGCACGAAACCTGCTGTAGGTCTCTCGGCGGTTCGGATGGCGGCTCGTCGGCGAGGGAATTGGAACTCGCCACCGGCTCAGTCTTCTATCGCGGATCCATACTGCGTGCTGCGTGCCGCATAAAAAATGCAAAGAATCGACAGAAGCAGGCGCGTGACAATCAACCTCGACAAACGGAGCAAACGAGATGAGAACGAGCAGACTGGCAGGGCTGATCGCGTTGGCGGCCGGCGTGGCACTGGCCTCGGGCAGCGCGATGGCGCAGGCCGGCGGCAATGGCAACGGCGGCTCGGGCGGCGGCAACGCGCACGGGGCGGCGACCGCCGCGCCGACGGTAGGCGGAGACAATACGTCCGCACCGGGAAGCACGCACAAGGGCGGCTTTCATTTCAAGCACAAGAAGAAGGCGAAACCTGCCGATACGACGCCCCAGTAGCCCCGCGTCGAGCGCGGTGAGTCAGACCGCCGCGCTTTCGGCGTCGATATCGTCGGTGCCGAGACGCGAGAAGATGTCGCACACGGCACGCATCTCCGCGTCGTCGCGAATGCTGACAATGACTCGGGTCACCGTGCCGAGGCTTTCCGCCTGGGCGGCCGCATCGCGATCACGGAAGTCCGGAAGAATATCGGCGCGCGGCGATTCGGCGTCGATCGCGTCGTCCTTGAAATACGGCGCATAACCGGCATGTTCGGCGGTGATCCATTGCGTGGGCGAACTGGCGCTGAGCGCGATCGACAACTGGATTTCCGCGAGGGGCTCGACGCAGGCCACGCGGATACGGTCGCCTGCAATGCCTTCGGCGCGCAGGTCTTCCAATGCTTCGTCCAGCTTGCGCGGGCCGCAGAACGCCCCGGTTACTTCACGCATCATTACTCGTCTCCTTGCCGTCCCGTATTGCAGGTGCATCGCTCGCCGAATAAAGGAAGCGGACCGCCGGCCACCCCGCGATCGCAGTGCGGGCGCGCTTGTCCGCGCTTGCATCTTGCATGCAAGTCGCCGCAGCGGCCGAGATCCGCATCTTGCGATAGCTTGCGCGTGCGCGGAGGATGGCGAATCCAAGGGATGCGGACATGGGATTCGCGAGCCCCGAGAGGAAGCGAACAAAAGATATGCGGTCCGGCCAGCGGACCACATGGCGTGCACTTCATGCAGTACGTGAACTCTACGCCCCAACTTTCGGCGATTCAATGCGTAGTTTCAGGCATCCATTACCGCCGTAACGATTGCACTTTGCATACAAGTGCGGCGGAAGACGGCGTATGGCCGCTGCGCAATAGTCATCGTACAAGCGGGTCTGCGCCCTATAATGGGCCATTGGCCTTTCTACGACCGGTTCACTCATGTCTCCTGCACTCGCGCCTGGCGCGCTTCGCCGTTCCCGCAATCTGACCGAGGAGGTCGTCGCCGAACTGTCCGAGCGGATTCGCAGCGGGACGCTTCAGCCCGGCGACAAGCTGCCGACAGAATCCGAAATCATGGCGCAGCTCGGCGTGAGCCGCACCGTCGTGCGCGAATCGATTTCGCGGCTGCAGGCGGCGCGGCTCGTGCAAACCCGGCATGGCATCGGCACTTTCGTGCTGGAGGCGGGCGACCATGACCGATTCCAGATCGAAGCCGCCGGCGACCTGACGATCCGCGACGTGATGGCGATCCTCGAACTGCGCATCAGTCTCGAAGCGGAGGCTGCGGGGCTGGCGGCGATGCGCCGCACAGACGAGAACCTCGCGCAGATGCGTCGCGCACTGGATGAGTTCGAACGGCACATCGCTTCCGGCACGGAAAACGCCGTTGCGGCGGATGTCGCATTCCATCTCGAACTGGCGAAGGCAACGGGCAACCGCTACTTTCACAGCATTCTGAGCCAGCTCGGCAATACGATCATTCCGCGCACGCGAGTGAATTCGGCCGCGCTCGCGCACAACGATCCGGGCAGTTACCTCGACCGCGTGAATCGCGAGCACGAGGATATCTACGATGCCATCGAGCGCCGCGATCCGGAGGCGGCGCGCGCCGCCATGCGCATGCACCTCTCCAACAGCCGCGAGCGGCTGCGGCGTGCGCAAGAGGCGTCGGCGAAAATTTCAGACGCCGGCTGACACCGCGACCTCCGGCTTTCCTGGCTGTAAGGCGAGACTCTTGCTGTGGGCGGTTTGCATGCTGCGCACCGCATGCATGCGTCTGCATGCAAAACGCAAAGTTTCGACCGAATCTTATCGAAAGGAGAAGCACGGATGCACTGGATCGACCCTGACTGTTTGCCGCAAACGCGCGGCACGGTCACGCGATTTCTGCTCAATCCCCACGGCGAGCTCGACGGATTCATTCTGGACGACTCGCGGCAAGTCCATTTCCCGCCGCATCTGTCGAAGCAATTGGCGCGCAACGTGAAGATCGGCGATGCCGTCGCCGTGCGCGGCATCAAGCCGCGCGGCGCGGACATGATCGCGGCCGTCGCCGTCATGACGAAAGCGGGCCGCACTATCCTCGATGACGGCCCGGACTCGGGCGGCGCGCATCATCCGCCCGAAGTCGAAATGCGCCAGATGGAAGCGTCGGGCGAAGTGCTGCTCGCGCTCCACGGTCCGAAAGGGGAACTGCGCGGCGCCTTGCTGGACGATGGCATGTCGCTGCGCATGCCGCCGCATGCGGCCGAGGCGCTGTCGGACTATCTGACGCCGGGCGCCCACGTGCATGCCTGGGGATATGGCGTGAAAAACCGGCTCGGCCGAAGCATCGAAGTCGACGAGATCGCTCATCTCGTCGACGAAGACGCCGGGGAATAAGCGCCAGGGCGCGACGCGTCAGCGCGCTTCGAGTTCGTCGAACTGGATCTCACCGCCCTTCATGACCAACGGTATCCGCTCGCCTTGTCCGAGCATGCAGGAGATGTCTTCGAGCGGATTGCCGTCCACCACGATCATGTCGGCCCACGCGCCCGGCGCGATGCAGCCGAGCTTGCCCGGCAGGCCGAGGACTTCGGCGGCCGTCGTGGTGGCGGCCGCGATCGCCGCGGCATTGCCGAGCACGTCGGATCGAATGCGAAATTCATCGCTTTGCAGCCGCTGCGAAGGGCCGAGCAAGTCCGACCCGAACCCCATCTTCACGCCTGCTTCGCGATAGATTTCGAGCGACCGCAGACCCGCCTCGCGCACATCCTCGATCTTCGCAACGCTTTCCTCGCCGAGACCGTACTGCGCGCCTTCCGACGCCAACGCTTCGTAGGTGACGAGCGTCGGCACCGCGTAGGCGCCGTGTTCGGCCATGAGCTTCGCGGTGGGCGCATCGATCAGGTTGCCGTGCTCGATCGTGCGCACGCCCCAGCGCACGACCCGCGCGATGGCATCCGCCGTGTACGCGTGCGCCATCACATAGGTGTTGCGGGCGCGCGCTTCTTCGACGATGGCGCGCACTTCGTCTTCCGCATAGCCGTATGCGCCGACAGGATCGGTAGGCGATGCCACGCCGCCCGACGCCATGATCTTCAGATGATCGGCGCCCATCTGCAATTCCTCGCGCGCCGCGCGGCGCACCTCGTCCACGCCGTCCGCGACGCGGGCGAGCGCGCCCACGCGCACGCAGCATCCGCACGGCGCGCTCTCGCCCATGTAGTCCGACCGGGCGCGCATATCGCCGTGGCCGCCGGTCTGGCTGAGCGCGCGTCCGGCAACGAAAAGGCGCGGCCCCAAAGCCAGGCCGCTTTCGACCGCGACCTTGTGCGGGTGGCCAGCGCCGCCGGCATCGCGCACGGTGGTGAAGCCGCGCCGCAGCATGCCGCGCATGATCGGCACCGAGCGCAGCGTGACGAGCACATTGGGCATATGGACCTGTTGCGACAGATTCAATTGCACGGCTACGACATGCACATGGAGGTCGATGAGCCCCGGCATCAGCGTCTTGCCCTTCAGATCGATGACGCGCGATGACGCGCTCTTCAGCGGCTTGTCCGATATCTCCTTGACGACGCCGTTCTCGACGAGGACGTGATGCGCGTCGCGCACTTCGGCTCGCGCGGGATGGAGCAGGGCGGCGTTCTGGAAGAGGATGCTTTGCACGGGTGAGTCTCCGGGGAAAACTTGCATGCGGCGTTATGTATTCAACTTCATGTATTCAATACTTGGCAGCGTGCGTGACCGATGCCACGTCTTCCGCCTCGCCCGCTGCGATGTCTTCGAGCGAGCGTCCTCGCGTCGGCACGCCCATCACCACGACTGCCAGCGCGCCGAGCAGCAGCACGACGGTCGTCGCGCCGAACACGCCCGCGAAGCCGGAGATGGGATACAGATAGCCGACGAGGATCGGCGAGACGATTGCGCCGATCCGGCCGATGGCCGACGCCGTGCCCGCGCCGGTCGTCCGCACGGCGGTCGGAAAGACTTCAGCCGTGTACGCATAGACGCCGGCATACGTGCCGTTCATGAAGAACGACAGGCAGATGCCCGCCAGCATGATCTCGCCGTTGGTGCTCGCGAATGCCATGCCGAGCGCGCAGGCGCCGCCGCACAGCATGTACGAGGCGATCGTCGCCTGCCGGCCGATGCGTTCGTTCAACCATGCCGCCGTAAAGTAGCCCGGCACTTGCGCGACATACATCGCGAGCGAATAACCAAAGCTGCGCGTGATGCTCATGCCGTGTTGCACGAGCAGGCCGGGAATCCATGTGAAGAACGCGTAATAGCTGAACGTGATGGAGAGCCACATCAGCCAGGTCATGACCGTGATGCGCGCCTGCCGTCCCGCCCACAACGCGCGGAAGTTTGCGACGAGCGTGCCGGTAGGCGCGGGCGGCGGGCCGGTCGGACCGACGGCTGCGGCGGCGGGCAACGCAATGCCTTGCCGCGCGAAATCCGCTTCGATGTCGGCGAGCACGAGGTCGGCCTCGTCGTGGCGCTTGCGGCTTTCGAGCCAGCGCGGCGACTCGGGCAGCGAGCGGCGCCACCACAAGAGCATGACCACGGGAAGCGCGGTGATGAAGAGCACGGTGCGCCAGCCCGAGGGAAACGCCGGAACGACGAAATAGCCGAGCAGCGCGGCCGCGACGAAGCCGAACGAGAAGAAGCCCGCCAGCGCGCCCGTGAAGACGCCGCGATAGCGTTTCGCGACGAACTCCGCGAGATACGGCGCGATGATCGCGCTTTCCGCACCGGTGCCCATGCCAGCGACGATGCGCGAGGCGAGGAACGTGGGCCACGAATCCGTCATCGCGCTGACGACCGACGCGACGCTGTAGAGCAGCAGCGCATACATCATCACTTTGCGCCGTCCGATCAAGTCGCCGAGCGTGCCGGCGAACAGCGCGCCGAAGAAGTAGCCGATGAAGTTGCCGCTGCCGAGGACGCCCGTCTGCACGCTGGTCAGCGCCCAGTCGTGCCGCAGCACCGGGAGCACGAACGCGACCGCGGCCGCGTCCATGGCATCGAAGGCGTAGCCGAAGCCGCCCATCATCAGAAGGCGCCAATGAAAGCGTCCGAAAGGAAGACGTTCGATGCGCGCAGATACGTTCGACACAGGGCTCTCCAGGCAGGCGACGATCCGCTCATTCTATGGCGCGGGTATCTTCAACCATATTTATAATCGTGATCCTGTCCATTGACGAGCTGAATGATTACATGAGCTTCCGGACGCTTGACCTGAACTTGCTGAAAGTATTCGAAGCACTGATGACCGAAGGCGCGGTCACGCGTGCAGCCACCAAGCTGTCGCTCACGCAGCCGGCCGTCAGCAACGCGCTCGGCCGGTTGCGCGAGGCCTTCGGCGACCCGCTATTCGTGCGCCACGGCGCGGGCGTCGCACCGACTCAGCGCGCGATGGCCTTGTGGGGGCCCATCGGGGAGTCGCTGAGCCGCATCCGAGGCGCGCTCGACGAGCAGACCTTCCTTCCGTCGCTCGCCGACGTGAATTTCAGCCTGTCGATGTCCGACTACGTCGCGGGCATCGTCATGCCGCGACTCATCACGCGCTTCATAAAGACTGCGCCCGGCGTGCGCTTTCATACGGTGCCGAACATCCTGCTCGATGCGCCCGCGCTGCTAGAGGGCAATCGCGTGGATTATCTGATCGGCGTCTATGTGAACGAAACGCTGCCGCCGGCGCATATCCGTTCGCGTTCGCTGTGGACCGTGGATTATGGATGCATCATGCGGCGCGATCATCCGCTCGCCGAAGCGGGCAAGCTGACGACGCGGCGCTTCCTGAACGCGCGTCACGTCGATGTCAGCCTCGCAGGGCAGACGCAGCCCACGTTCGATACCTTTCTCGCGTCGCGCGGACTGCGGCGCAATCTCGTCGCGACGGTGAACCATTACACCGTGGCGTGCGACATGATCCGGGCGAGCGATCTCATCGGCGTATTGCCGAGCGATCTGTGCGAGCGGGCGGCGGCAAGCGGCGAGCTGGTCGGCGTGCGCGCGCCGCTGGAGGCGCCGGATCGCGTCATCAGCCTCTTCTGGCATCAGCGCAACGAAACGCTGCCCGCGCACCGTTGGCTGCGCGAGCAACTGGTCGATATGTTCGCCGCGCCGCAACTGGCGGCGCCCGCGAGCGGCGGCCGGCGCAAGACGTCGGCGAGACGACGCGAGCGGACTTCCGCACGCCCGGTCGTCTGAAGTCTTCGGTCTTTTGCATGCATTGTTCATTATTGCCAGCCAGTCAATTCGTTTCCGGCCGCTTTATCGCCATGCGCGAGATGTCTACATTGGCGACGTGGCGCTTCGACGCGGTGAGCCGAACGCCGACTCCATCTTCGCGGTATTCAATATTCCAAGGAAATGATCATGAGCAAGCTCGCAGGCAAAGTGGCCGTCGTCACGGGTGCATCGAAGGGTATTGGCGCTGCTATCGCCAAGGCGCTCGCGGCGGAAGGCGCATCGGTGGTGGTGAACTACGCAAGCAGCCGGAATGGCGCAGACGCTGTCGTGGCCGATATCGTCGCGGCTAACGGTAAAGCGATCGCCGTCGGCGGCGACGTGTCGAATGCAGCGGACGCCAAAGGCATTGTGAATGCGGCGGTGGAAACCTATGGCCGCCTCGATATCGTCGTGAACAACTCGGGCATCTATGAGTTCTCGCCGATCGAGGAGATCACCGAAGAGCATTTCCATAAGCAGTTCAATGTGAACGTGCTCGGCGTGCTACTCGTGACCCAGGCCGCTTCGAAGCATCTGGGCGAAGGCGCGAGCATCATCAACGTGAGCTCGGTCGTGAGCCGCATTACGCCGCCCGCGAGCGCGGTCTATAGCGGCACCAAAGGCGCCGTCGATGCAATCACGGGTGTGCTGGCGCGCGAGCTCGGCCCGAGAAAGATCCGCGTGAACTCGATCAATCCCGGCATGGTGGCGACCGAAGGCACGCACACGGCGGGCATCATCGGCTCGGAGATGGAAACGGGCATCGTCGCTCAGACGCCGCTCGGCCGGCTGGGGAATCCGGACGATATCGCGTCGGTCGCGGTGTTCCTCGCATCGGACGATGCGCGCTGGCTGACGGGCGAGAGCATCATTGCGAGCGGCGGGCTGCGCTAACACCGCGTCTCGCGCTTCTTTATAGAACGCAGTGAATCGGCGACGCAGCGAGCCTAGGGATGCATCGCGCGCCGCCTCAAGCGGCTACTCAGACACGGTGTCTCGAGGATCGGGCACGCGCACGAAACCTTCGAAGAGCACGCGCGCGCTGCGGCTCATGATGGCTTTCTTGACGGACCATTCACCGTTCGATTCGACCGCTTCCGCGCCGACGCGCAAGGTCCCGGATGGATGACCGAAGCGCACCGACTGACGTGCGCCGCCGCCCGCCGCAAGATTGACGAGCGTGCCGGGAATCGCGGCGGCCGTGCCGATGGCGACAGCAGCCGTGCCCATCATCGCGTGATGTAGCTTGCCCATCGACAACGCACGCACGAGGACATCGATATCGCCCGCGCCGATGCGCTTGCCGCTCGACGCGACATAGTCCGCCGGACGCGCGACGAACGCGACCTTGGGCGTGTGCTGGCGTTGGGCAATCTCATCCAGGCTCTTGATGAGCCCCATGCGCAGGGCGCCGTATGCGCGAATGGTTTCGAAACGCGTCAACGCCGCATTGTCGCTGTTGATCGCGTCCTGCAGTTCGGTGCCCTGATAGCCGATGTCTTCCGCGTTCACGAAGATGGTCGGAATGCCCGCGTTGATCATCGTCGCCTTAAAGGTGCCGATGCCTGGCACTTCGAGATCATCGACGAGATTGCCTGTGGGGAACATCGCGCCTTGCGCGCCTTCTTCCTCCGCCGCGGGATCGACGAATTCGAGCTGGACTTCTGCGGCCGGAAACGTCACGCCGTCCAGTTCGAAGTCGCCCGTTTCCTGCACGGCGCCCTTCGTTATCGGCACGTGTGCAATGATCGTCTTGCCGATGTTCGCCTGCCAGATACGCACGATTGCGATGCCGTTGTCCGGCACGCGCTCCGGATCGATAAGGCCGCTCGTGATGGCAAACGGTCCGACCGCCGCCGAAAGATTGCCGCAATTGCCGCTCCAGTCGACGAACGGCTTTTCGATGGACACTTGTCCGAAGAGATAGTCGACATCGTGATCGGGCCGCGTGCTCTTGGACACGATGACGGTCTTGCTCGTGCTCGACGTCGCGCCGCCCATGCCGTCGATCTGCTTGCCGTACGGGTCGGGGCTGCCGATGACGCGCAACAGCAGCGCATTGCGCGCGGGTCCCGCCACGCGCGCCGCTTCGGGCAGATCGTTCAGGCGAAAGAAAACGCCCTTGCTGGTGCCGCCGCGCATGTAGGTCGCGGCGATCTTGATCTGAGGTGCGTATGCCATGTGATTCCTTGGTTGGATGCAGCGTGCGCGATCAGGCCGCTGCCTTAGCCGATTCGAGGAAGTCCTGAGCGAAGCGTTGCAACACGCCGCCGGCTTCGTAGATCGAGACTTCTTCTGCGGTATCGAGCCGGCACGTCACCGGCACTTCCGCGCGCTCGCCATTCTTGCGATGAATGACGAGTGTAAGATCCGCGCGCGGCGTGCGCTCGCCGATTACGTCATAAGTCTCGGTGCCGTCTATGCCGAACGTCTGCCGATTCATTCCCGGCTTGAATTCGAGCGGCAACACGCCCATGCCGATCAGATTCGTGCGATGGATGCGCTCGAAGCCTTCGGCGACGATTGCCTCGACGCCCGCGAGCCTCACGCCCTTCGCGGCCCAGTCGCGCGACGAGCCTTGCCCGTAGTCCGCACCCGCGATGATGATGAGCGGCTGCTTGCGTTCCATGTAGGTTTCGATGGCTTCCCACATGCGCGTCACCTTGCCTTCAGGTTCGATTCGCGCGAGCGAGCCTTTCTTCACTTCGCCATTCACGACCGCCATTTCGTTGATGAGCGTGGGGTTCGCAAACGTCGCGCGCAACGCCGTCAGATGATCGCCGCGATGCGTCGCGTACGAATTGAAGTCCTCTTCAGGCAAGCCCATTTTTGCGAGGTATTCACCGGCCGCGCTCGTTGCGAGGATCGCATTGGACGGCGAGAGATGGTCCGTCGTGATGTTGTCGCCGAGCACCGCGAGCGGGCGCATTCCTTTGAGCGTACGTTCGCCCGCGAGCGCGCCTTTCCAATACGGAGGACGGCGGATATAGGTGCTTTGCGGGCGCCAGTCGTAGAGCGGGCTGATTGATTCATTGCTCGCGACGTTCAGCGCGAACATCGGCTCGTAGATCGTGCGGAACTGCTCGGGCTTCACGCTCTGTCTGACGATATCGTCGATCTCTTCATCGCTCGGCCAGATGTCCTTCAGATACACAGGCTGGCCGTCCTTGCCGATACCGAGCGCATCGCGTTCGATATCGACGCGTATGGTCCCTGCAATGGCATACGCAACGACGAGCGGCGGCGACGCGAGAAACGCCTGTTTCGCATACGGATGAATACGTCCGTCGAAATTGCGATTGCCGGAGAGCACGGCGGTGGCGTACAGATCGCGATCGACAATCTCTTGCTGAATGGCGGGATCGAGCGCGCCGGACATGCCGTTGCACGTCGTACATGCGAACGCGACGATGCCGAAGCCGAGTTGTTCGAGTTCGGGCAACAAGCCGGCTTTGTGCAGATACAGTTCGACCACTTTCGAACCCGGCGCGAGCGACGACTTCACCCACGGCTTGCGCGTGAGCCCTTGTGCATTTGCATTGCGCGCGAGCAGCGCCGCGGCAATCACGTTGCGGGGGTTGCTCGTGTTCGTGCAACTCGTGATCGCCGCGATGATGACCGCGCCATCCGGCATCTGCCCGGGCGTGTTCTCCCATTCACGCGCGATGCCACGCGCCGCGAGTTCCGAAACCGGCAAGCGTCGATGCGGGTTCGACGGACCCGCCATGTTGCGCACGACCGTCGAGAGATCGAAGCGCAGCACGCGTTCATATTGCGCATGCGCGAGCGAATCGGCCCACAGGCCAGCGGTTTTTGCGTATTGCTCGACGAGGCTCACTTGCTTCTCGTCGCGGCCGGTCAGGCGCAGATAGTCGATGGTGCGCTCGTCGATATAGAACATCGCCGCGGTCGCGCCGTATTCAGGCGCCATGTTCGAGATCGTCGCGCGGTCGCCGAGCGTGAGGCTCGATGCGCCTTCGCCATAGAACTCGAGGTATGCGCCGACCACTCTTTCCTTGCGAAGGAACTCGGTGAGCGCGAGCACGATATCGGTGGCCGTGATGCCCGGCTGCCGCATGCCGCTCAACTCAACGCCGACGATATCCGGCAGCCGCATCCACGACGCGCGGCCGAGCATGACGTTCTCGGCTTCGAGGCCGCCCACGCCAATAGCGATGACGCCGAGCGCATCGACGTGAGGCGTGTGACTGTCGGTGCCGACGAGCGTATCCGGATAGGCGAGCCCATCCACCGCGTGAATCACAGGCGACATCCGCTCCAGATTGATCTGATGCATGATGCCGTTGCCCGGTGGAATCACTTCAACATTCTTGAATGCCTTCTTGGTCCAGTTGATGAAATCGAAGCGATCCTCGTTGCGCCGGTCTTCGATGGCGCGGTTCTTCGCGAACGCGTCCGGATCGAAGCCGCCGCATTCCACTGCGAGCGAATGATCGACAATCAATTGCACGGGCACGACGGGATTCACTTGCGCCGGATCGCCGCCCTGATCCGCGATGGCATCGCGCAGGCCCGCGAGATCGACGAGCGCCGTCTGCCCGAGAATGTCGTGACAGACGACGCGCGCGGGAAACCACGGAAAATCGCGTTCGCGCTTTCTTTCGATGAGTTGCATCAGCGATGCGTCGAGGATCGCCGGATCGCAGCGGCGAAGCAGATTCTCGGCGAGCACGCGCGATGTGTAAGGCAGCGTGTCATACGCGCCCGGCGCGAGGGCTTCGACGGCTGCGCGCGCATCGAAGTAGTCGAGCGAGAAGCCGGGGAGAGGTTTGCGGTTTGCGCTATTCATTGCGGTGTCTCGGTCATTGCATGGTCTTTGACATGCCACGCTCGAAGGGTAGTGCGGAAGGGCGACCCTTCATTCGAAGATTCGGGCTATTGTAGGCGCCGCCGGCGCCCGACTCGGTGAAGGCATCATCGAATCGGGCGCCGGTGGCTAAGACGGGGCGTTCAGCTAAGCGTTACGAACGCTTGGCCAGCGGGATGAATTGGAGGTTTTCCGGCCCCGTGTAATTCGCGCTCGGCCGAATGATCTTGTTGTCGATGCGCTGCTCGATAATGTGCGCGCTCCAGCCCGA
>NZ_JALQEM010000033.1 GCF_023630705.1 Caballeronia sp. GAFFF1 | reverse complement strand
GTAATCGCCGAGTACATGTCCGATCCCGTGCCCGCGATCACGCGGCTCGTGAAGGTCGACGCGTTGAACTCGTGCTCAGCGTACAGGTTGAGCGATACGTGCATGGCCTGCACCCACGACTGCGACGGCTCCACGCCATGCAGCAGATGCAGAAAGTGCCCGCCGATGGAGTCGTCATCGGTTTCGACTTCGATGCGCTTGCCGTTGTGCGAATAGTGATACCAGTAGAGCAGCATGGAGCCGAGCGACGCCATGAGCTTGTCGGCGATATCTCTCGCGCCCGCGATGTTGTGATCTTCCTTCTCTGGCAGGATGGTGCCGAGCACGGACACGCCGGTGCGCATCACGTCCATCGGATGCGCGGAGGCGGGAATCCATTCGAGCGCGGCCTTCAGGTTCGCGGGCAAGCCGCGCAGCGCCTTCAGCTTCGTCTTGTACACCTTCAGTTCCGCGACGTTCGGCAGCTTGCCATGCACGAGCAGATACGCGATCTCTTCGAACTCGGACGTGGTCGCCACATCCAAAATGTCGTAGCCGCGATAGTGCAAATCGTTGCCGGTCTTGCCCACGGTGCACAGCGCGGTATTGCCCGCTGTCACGCCCGACAGCGCGACGGATTTCTTGGGCTTGAATGCGCCCGCGGATGCAGTGCTGTTATCGGCTTCGCTCATGGTGTTCGTCTCCTTCAAAAGGGTTATTTCTTCGCAGCAAAGAGCTGGTCGAGTTTATCTTCGTAGGCGTGATAGCCCAGATATTCGTACAGGTCGGCACGCGTCTGCATGGTTTCGACTGCGGCCTTTTGTGTGCCATCGCGCTTCACGGTCTCATAGAAGTTGAGCGCGGCGGCGTTCATCGCGCGATACGCGCCGCAGCAGTACAGCGCGATATCGACATTCGCTTCCCTCAGTTCGTCGACGGTAAAGAACGGCGTCGAGCCGAATTCGGTCAGATTGGCGAGAATGGGCACGCCCACGGCCGCCTTGAAGCGGCGATAGTCGTCGAGCGTCTTCATCGCTTCGGGGAAGATCATATCCGCGCCCGCTTCGACATACGCCACCGCGCGTTCGATCGCCGCGTCGATGCCTTCGGCGGCCGCCGCGTCCGTGCGCGCCATGATGACGAACGTGTCGTCGGTGCGCGCATCGACCGCGGCCTTCACGCGATCCACCATCTCGCCGGTCGGCACCACTTCCTTGCCCGGCCGATGACCGCAGCGCTTCTGCCCGACCTGATCTTCGATATGCACCGCCGCCACGCCCGCCTTGATGAACGAGCGGATGGTGCGTGCGATGTTGAAGGCGCCGCCCCAGCCGGTATCGATGTCGACCAAGAGCGGCAGCGACGACGCGTCGGTGATGCGGCGGGCGTCGATCAGCACGTCTTCCATTGTGCTGATGCCGAGATCCGGCATGCCGAGCGAGTTGGCGGCCACGCCGCCGCCCGACAGATAAAGCGCTTTGAAGCCGACCGCTTCTGCCATCTTCGCGGCGTAGGCGGTGATCGCGCCGACGACCTGCAATGGCGATTCTTCCTCAACCGCGCGGCGGAACCGCGCCCCTGCGCTGCTTGGCATCTGGTATTCAGAACTCACATTCGTCTCCTACTTGGGGTGCGCCTTTAAAGCAACTACCTTGCCAAGCGTTTATGTGCGCGTAACTTATTGATTTCTAAGTCTCCGGACGGATGACTCTCGCGCAACGGTTCCCACGGTGAATTGACGATTCCACAACTGAAATCGTGGTGCATACTGCGTGTTCGCACCGGGCATTCAAAACACCATGCAAACCGAAACTGCGTCTCGCCCTCGCATCTGGACGGTGGGGATCAGCCGGCTGAGGGCGTTGTTCATCGATCTCGCGGGCGCTTACGAGGATCGGGCCGAGCTCGAAGTCATACCGCTCGCCTATGAAGATGCCGCGCGCAGCATCGAATCCGCGCGCGATGGGCGGCCGGATGTCGTCGTGGCAGGCGGCTCCAACGGCGCTTATCTCAAGAGCCGGGTGTCGGTGCCGGTGGTCGTCATCAGCCCGACCGGCTTCGACGTGATGCACGCGCTGACGAAGGCGCGGCGCGAGGGCGCGAGCGTCGCCCTCGTCACGCACGGCGACACGCCCGATGAGATTCGCCGCTTCCTGGCCGCCTACGGAATCGAGGTGATCTGCGAGTCGTACCGGTCGGCGCAGGATGCGGAGAGCCTCGTGCTGGACCTGCGCGACCGCGGCGTCGACGTGGTGGTCGGCCCGGGGCTCGTCGCGGACCTCGCGGCGGAAGCGGGCATGAGCTCCGTGTTCCTCTATTCGCGCACGTCCGTCGTCGCTGCGTTCGAGACCGCGCTCGAAGTCGCGCAGGCGATGCGCGGCGAAGCTGCCCGCCGTAATCGCCTGGACAATCTGTTGCAGCATCTACGCGATGGCGTCGTCGCGGTCGATGGCGAAGGGCGCATCGAAGCGATGAATCGCCCGCTGGCCGGCGCGCTTGGCATTTTGGATGCATCGCGCGTGGTCGGCCGGGCGCTGCTGGATGTCGCGCCCGAACTGCAAGGCGTGTTGCCGGCTGCCGACGGCGACGTGTTCGGCGCCGTACGCGGCGTGAGCTACGCGATTCATCGCGGACCGCTCGCCAGCGGCGGCGCATCGGACGGCACCATCTTCACGTTCCAGGAATCGCGAGCGGTCGAGCGGCTCGACAGAAGCCTCCGATCGCGGCGAGGCGCGCAGGAGTTCGTCGCGCGGTATCGGCTGGAGGACGTCGTCGGCGAGTCGGAAGCCATCGAGCGGGTCAGGGCGCTCGTGCGCCGCTACGCGAAGTCCGATGCAACCGTGCTGATTCTCGGCGAGAGCGGCACGGGCAAGGAAATGGTCGCGCAAAGCATGCATCGCCTGAGCCGTCGCAAAGACTTCCCGTTCGTCGCGATGAACTGCGGCGCCTTTCCCGAAGCGCTGCTCGAAAGCGAACTGTTCGGCTACGAGGAAGGCGCGTTCACGGGCGCGCGCAAGGGCGGCAAGGCGGGCCTGATCGAGGCGGCGCATCGCGGCACGCTTTTTCTCGACGAAATCGGCGAGATGCCGCCTTCGCTGCAAAGCCGCTTGCTGCGGGTGCTGCAAGAGAGAGAGGTCATGCGCCTCGGATCGACGGAGCCGACGCGCGTCGATATCCGCGTGATCGCGGCGACGCATCGCACGCTTGTCGAAGGCGTCGCGGACGGCTCGTTTCGCGCCGACCTTTTCTACCGCATCAATATTCTGAGCCTGGCGTTGCCGCCGTTGGGCGCGCGCGCTTCGGACATCGTGCCGTTGGCCATCGAGCTGTTGATGCAGGCGGCGGGGCGCGACAAGGCGCTGGCGCTGCGCGTGCGCAGCCGCGAAGCGGCGGCGCGTGTCCTCGCGCCGCTCGAACAGGCGTTGACGCGTCACGCGTGGCCCGGCAACGTCCGCGAGTTGCAGAACATCGTGGAACGGATTGCCGTGGAGATATCCGACATGCCGCTCGACGAGGATCGCCCCGTCGCGTTGACGCTCGATCATCTGCAAGCGATCGCGCCCGAGCTCTTTCCCGCGCAAGCCGAGGCGACGGCAAATGCGTCGCTTAGGGACATGAGCCGCTCCGTCGAAGCGGATCAGATCCGCGCAACGCTCGCTGCGTTCAATGGCGATCGCGACGCGGTCTGCAAGGCGCTCGGGATCAGCAAGACGACGTTGTGGCGGAGGCTCAATGCGAAGCGGTGAAACGCGGGAGCACCGCGCACGTCGGAATTGTCAGTGACCGGCATCGCGACCCCGAAGCAATCGGCGAATGAACCCAATTCGACCGGGATCATAGCGGCATTGAGGCGTCGCATACCGTAGCGCATCGATTTTCACAAATCGGTCGATGCTGGCCGCGCTTGCGCTCAGATCGACTTCCACCCTCGCGGCAGCATGCTTCTTCGCTAATCTCCCCCGGCCTGCTTTGCATATGCCGAACGCTTGGTTTGCGTTCGGCGGGCGCCGTTCTATGGTGTCGGCTTGCGCGGATCACGCGGCGGCGCAGCATTCCTGCCGCAGGCGAAGGTTCGTCGCGATCCCATCCAACCGACGAACGCAACGCACGAGAACGGCATCGCATGACAGGCATCAACCGACGACACTTCCTTCTGACCACGGGCGCCACGCTGGCGTCGGCAAGTCTCTCCTCGCTTTCTTTCGCACAGAGCAAAGACGCCGGGGCGCCGCGGCGCGGCGGCACGCTCAACATGCTGATCAATCCCGAGCCGCCGGTGCTGGTGTCGATCTTCCAGACGACCGGCCCCGCGCTCGTGGCGAGTTCCAAGGTGCTCGAAGGTCTGCTCGCCTATGACTTCGATCTGAAGCCGAAGCCGCAGCTTGCGACCGCATGGAAGGTGGCCGACGACGGCCTCAAGTACACCTTCACCCTGCGCGAGAACGTCAAGTGGCACGACGGCCAGCCGTTCACGTCAGCGGACGTCGCGTTCTCGATCGACCTGCTCAAGTCGGTGCATCCGCGTGGCCGCAGCACGTTTGCCAATGTCACGCGAGTCTCGACGCCCGATGCCCGCACGGCCGTCATCGAGCTCGCCAAACCCGCGCCGTACCTGCTGAAGGCGCTGTCGGCGGGCGAGTCGCCCATCGTGCCGAAGCATCTGTACGCATCCGGCGACCCGCTCTCGAATCCTCACAACAACGCGCCCATCGGCACGGGGCCGTTTCGCTTCAAGTCGTGGACGCGCGGCGCGAACATCGTCTACGAGCGCAATCCGGATTACTGGGACGCGGGCAAGCCCTACATCGATTCGCTCGTTCTGAAAGTGATTCCCGATGCTGCCGCGCGCTCGGCCGCGTTCGAAACCGGCGCGCTCGATCTGGGCGGAGAAAACCCGGTGCCGCTCACCGACTTGCCGCGTCTCACGCAACTGCCGCAACTCGTGACGGAGACGCGCGGCTATCGCTTTCTCGAACCGCTGTCGGAGATCGACTTCAATCTCGATCACCCGATTCTCAAAGACCTGCGCGTGCGGCAGGCAATCGCGCATGCGATCAATCCGCAGATCGTGCAAAAGACGATCGCGTACGGATACGCCGACCTCTCGCCCACGCCGATCACGCCAGGCTCGCCGTATCACGATGCGAAGCTCGCGCCCTATGCGTTCGATACCGCCGCCGCCGAGAAGCTGCTCGACGCGGCGGATTATCCGCGCAAGAACGGTGGCCCGCGCTTTCAACTCACGCACGACTTCCTGCCTTACGGCGACATGTACCGGCGTCAGGCGGACTATGTGAAATCGGCGCTCGCGCGCGTGGGCATCGACGTGACGGTGCGCTCGCAAGACTTGCCGTCGTTCCTCAAGCGCGTGTATGCCGACCGCCAGTTCGACTTCACGAGCATCGGCGTCAATACGCTGTTCGATCCGAGCGTGGGCGTGCAGCGGCTCTACTGGTCGAAGAACATACGGCCCGGCGTGCCGTTCTCCAATGCGCCGCATTACAGCAATCCCGACGTGGACCGGCTGCTCGAATCGGCATCGACCGAGGCGGAAGAGGGCAAACGCGTCGCGCTCTTTCAGCAGTTCCAGCAGATCGTCTATCGCGACCTGCCGATCCTGAATCTCGTCGCGCCGCGCATGGTGACGCTCGCGAACCGGCGCGTGCGCAATCACACGGTATCGGCGCAGGGTCTCGAAGGCAATCTCGCCGACGTGTATCTGAGCGCGTGAGGGCAAGGGCATGAACCAGCGGAACCGACGCGCGCGCCTCGCCGCGATCGCCCGACGCACCGCATGGCAGGCGGTGCCGACGGTGTTGGCCATCGTGGTCCTGAACTTCTTCCTGCTGAAGCTGATGCCGGGCGACGCCGCCGACGTGCTCGCGGGCGAATCCGGCTCCGCAACGGCGGAGACGCTTGCCGCGTTGCGAGCGAAGTTCGGGCTGGACCAGCCGCTTCTGCATCAACTGGGAGCGTACCTGTCGCATCTCGCGCATTTCAGTCTCGGCTACTCGCCGCGATACGACGCGCCCGTGATGCAGCTCATCCTCTCTCGCTTGCCGAACACGCTGATCCTGATGGGCAGCGCGCTCGCGTTCGCGATCCTCGCGGGCGTCGTGCTCGGCGCCGTGATGGCGCACTGGGCCGGCAAGTGGCCCGACCGCGTGCTGTCGGTGCTCGCGTTGCTGCTCTATTCGACGCCGGGCTTCTGGATCGGCCTCCTCGCGATCATCCTGTTCTCGGTGCGGCTCGGCTGGCTGCCGAGCGGCGGCGACGTCACGGTCGGCGCGAATCTGCACGGCCTCGCGTATGTCGCCGATGTCGCGAAACACGCGCTGCTGCCCGCCGCGACGCTCGGCACGTTTTTCGTGGCGAACTACGCCCGCCTGACGCGCGCCGCGATGCTGGAAGTGCAGCGTCAGGACTTCGTGCGCACCGCGCATGCGAAGGGGCTGCATCCGTTGCGGGTGAGCGTGCGTCATGTGCTGCGCAACGCGCTGATGCCGCTCACGACGATGGTCGGCATTCACTTCGGCACGCTGCTCGGCGGCGCGGCCGTCACCGAGACGGTCTTCAGCTGGCCGGGCCTCGGCCGCCTGGCGCTCGATGCCGTCATGGCGCGCGATTTCAGCGTGCTGCTGGGCGTATTGCTTCTGTCGTCGCTGCTCGTGATGGCCGCCAATCTCGTGATCGATCTGCTGCAGGCGTGGCTCGATCCGCGCATCGCCTGAAACCTTCCCTTTCTTCGGCTCAAGCATGGCAACCGACTCTTCCGAACTCGTCACGGCGCAAGCACCCGCCGGGTCTGCCTGGCGGCGTCAACTCGCGGGCGCGGTGTTCGGCGCGCGCCGCGCGCAGGCCGCCTCGCCACGCGCCACGCGCGGCGTGTGGCGCGCGTTGCTGCGCAATCCGTCGGCGCTCGCGGGCATCGTGCTGCTCGTCGCGCTGCTGGCGCTCGCGCTCGCCGCGCCGCATCTGTTCCCCGGCGATCCGCTCGACATGGTCGCGCCGCCCTTCGAGTGGCCCGGCGCCGATCCGCTCTACACGCTCGGCACCGACTCGCTCGGGCGCGATGTCGCGGCGGGCATCGCGCACGGCACGCGCGTGTCGCTTCTGATCGGCGCGTCGGCGGCCGGCATCGGGCTCGTGATCGGCACGCTCGTCGGCGCGCTGGGCGGCTTCTTCGGCGGCGTCATCGACGATCTGCTCGCGCGCGTCACCGAAGTCTTTCAGACGGTGCCGTCGTTTCTGCTGGTGATCGTCATCGTCGCCATCGGCAAGCCGAGCGTGACGGTCATCGCGCTCGCCATCGGCATTGCGTCATGGCCGACGGTCGCGCGCATCGTGCGCGCCGAGTTCCGCACGCTGCGTCAGGCCGATTTCGTGCTCGCGGCGCGCAGTCAGGGCTTCTCGAATGCGCGCATCATCTTCGGCGAAATCTTGCCGAACGCGCTGCCGCCGGTGATCGTCACGGCCTCGGTCATGGTCGCGAGCGCGATTCTCATCGAATCGTCGCTGTCGTTTCTCGGCATGGGCGATCCGAACGTCGTCAGCTGGGGCGGCATGATCGGCGCGGGGCGCGATTCGCTGCGCACCGCCTGGTATCTGACCGCGCTGCCGGGCGCGGCCATCGTGATCGCGGTGCTCGCGCTGAATCTTCTCGGCGACGGTCTGAACGACGCGCTCAACCCTCGCTTGCGGGAGCGCGCATGAGCGAAGCCAATCTGCTGCAAGTGCGCGACTTGCGCGTGAACTTCGGCGCGCATCAGGCGGTGCGCGGCGTCGATTTCGACATCGCGCAGGGCGAGACGCTGGCGCTCGTCGGCGAATCGGGCTGCGGCAAGTCGGCGACGGCGCTCTCGCTCATGCGCCTCGTGCCGGCGCCGGGCACCGTGACCGGCAGCGTGCGCTTCGCCGGTCGCGAGTTGCTGACGCTCGCGCCGCGCGAGATGCGCGAGATTCGCGGCTCGCAGATCTCGATGATCTTTCAGGAGCCGATGACCTCGCTCAATCCCGTGCTGTCCATCGGCGCGCAGATTGCCGAAACGTTGCGTCGACACGAATCGCTGTCGAAGCAGGCGGCGCTGCGGCGCGCGGCCGAACTGCTTGACCTCGTGCGCGTGCCCGAGCCGCAGCGGCGCGTGTCCGACTATCCGCATGAACTGTCGGGCGGCCAGCGTCAGCGCGTGATGATTGCGATGGCGGTGGCGTGCCGTCCGCGCCTTCTGATCGCCGACGAGCCGACCACTGCGCTCGACGTGACGATTCAGGCGCGCATTCTCGAACTGCTCGACGAACTCAAGCGCGAGTTGTCGATGTCGCTCCTGCTCATCACGCACGATCTGGGCGTGGTCGCCCAACACGCCGATCGCGTCGCCGTGATGCTGGCCGGCCAGAAGGTGGAAGAGGCGCGCGTGGAGACGCTCTTCGCCGCGCCGGCTCATGCCTACACGCGCGGTCTGCTGGGCGCGTCGCTGAATTTGTCGGGTGAGATTCACTATCGGGACTGGACGCTGCCCGAGATTCGCCGCGGCAGCCGCGAGGACGGCGACACCGGGTTCAACGTGACGCCGCTTGCGCCGCGCACATTCGATGCAGCGACGCCTACCGCCGATGCGCCGCTCCTGTCGGTGGACCGGCTCACGGTGGACTACGCGCATCGGCACGGCAAGGGCACGCTGCGCGCGGTGGACGGCGTGTCGTTCGATATCGCGGCCGGGGAGACTGTCGGCCTCGTCGGCGAATCCGGATGTGGCAAGTCGACGCTCTCTCGCGCGATTCTGCGGCTCGCGCCCGTCACCGATGGCTCGATCCGTCTGCAAGGCACCGACCTCGTGCCGCTCGCCGAACGTGCGCTGCGGCCGCTCCGGCGACACGTGCAGATGGTGTTCCAGGACCCGTATGCGTCGCTCAATCCGCGCCGCACCGTCGGCGAGATTCTCGATACGGTGATGGCCGTGAACGGCATCGGCGGCATCGGCGGCGATCGGCGCACGCGGCGCGTTCGCGCTTTGGCCATGCTCGATCGCGTCGGCCTGCCCGCCGCCGCGCTCGCTCGCTATCCGCACGAGTTTTCCGGCGGACAGCGGCAGCGCATCGGCATCGCCCGCGCGCTCGTGCTCGAACCGGCGCTTCTGATCTGCGACGAACCGGTGTCCGCGCTCGACGTTTCCATTCAGGCGCAGATTCTCAACCTGCTCGTCGAGCTGAAGCGCGACCTGGGGCTCGCTTATCTCTTCATCTCGCACGATCTCTCCGTGGTGCGCTATATCGCCGACCGCGTGCATGTGATGCACGGCGGCAGGATCGTCGAGAGCGGCGACCATCGCGATATCTGGCGCGCGCCGCGGCATGCCTACACGCGCGCGCTGCTCGATGCGATTCCCGCAGGGCGCCCGAACGCGCACGCGGCCTGACCTCTCTGCAAGATTCACCAACAAGGAAGAAAGATGTCGACACTCGCACGCATCCGCACAGAGCCGGATCACGCATTGCAGGACGCGCTCGATGCGCTGCCGGCGCTCGCCCGCGAAATCGGCGAAGAAGCCGCCGCCCGCGAGGCGCGCCGCGAGTTGCCGTTCGAAGCGTTCGCGCGCTTTCGGGCTTCCGGCTTAGGCAAGCTGCGTCTGCCGGTGGAGTGGGGCGGTCTTGGCGGCTCGCTCGAAGACGTGTTCCATGTCATCTCGACGCTCGCCGCGCATGAAAGCAACGTGGCCCATGCGCTGCGCATTCACTTCGACCAGACGGAGGCGTTGCTGCTTTCGCCGCGCACGCCGTTCAACGCATTGCAGATCGAGCGCATCGTCGATGGCGCGATCTTCGGCGGCGCTTCGACCGAAGCGGGCACGTCCCGTCCGGGCGAGATCACGACGCAACTCACGCGCGACGGCGACCACTATCGCCTGAGCGGGCGCAAGTACTACGCGACGGGCACGGCCTTCGCGGACTATGCGCGGCTCAACGTGCAGGATGATCGCGGCGAACCGGTCGTCGCGATCGTGCCTGTGCGGCGCGAAGGTCTGCACGTGCTGGACGACTGGGACGGCATGGGCCAGCGCATGACGGCAAGCGGCAGCCTCGTGTTCGATTCGTTGCGCGTGCAGGCCGACGAAGTCGCGCCGCGCAATCTGACGACGCTTGCAGGCCGCCACGCCGGCGCGCTGCGGCAACTGCATCTGGTGGCGGTCGCGGCGGGCATCGTGCGCAACGTGCTCGCCGATGCCAAACGCTACGTGGTGCAACACGGACGCCCCGCGTTGCACAGTCCCGCGCCGACCGCGCGCGAGGATGCGTTCATCCAACAGGTCGTGGGCGATCTGTCGTCGCACAGTCACGCAATCGACGCCCTCGTGCGCGAGAACGCCCGCGCGCTCGACCGCTCGTCGCGTGCGGTGCGCGACGGCGACGCGCGTGCCGATGCGCTCGTGCTCGAAGGCGCGCTCGTCACCGCGCGCACGCAGCTCGTCGTGAGCAAGCTCGCGCTGCACGCGGCGGAACGCATGTTCGAAGCGGGCGGCGCGTCGGCCACCTCGCGCGCGCACAACTTCGACCGCCACTGGCGCAATCTGCGCACCATCTTCAGCCACAACCCGCTGCTGCATAAATCGCGGGTGATCGGCGATTACGAACTGAACGGCGTGACCACGCACTTGACCGAAGGGCGCGTGTTCTGAGCGCCGCGGCCATCATCATCGAAACGGAGTGATTAGTCATGAGCGCATCTCTTCCGCGCCAGTTGCATCTCAACATCAACGCGCTGCATTCGGGCTTCGTGCCGTCGGCGTGGCGCGTGGCTGAGGCCGATCCGCGCGCGTTCATCGACGTGAATCATTATGTGCGGCTCGCGCAGACCGCCGAGCGCGCCTGCCTCGACGCGATTTTTCTGGCGGACAACGCCGCGATCTCCGATCAGCTCGACATGCGTCCGATCACCGCGCTCGAACCGACGATGCTGCTCACGAGCGTGGCCGCCGCGACCACGCATATCGGACTGATCGCGACCGCTTCGACGAGCTACAACGAGCCGTACAACATCGCGCGCCGGTTCGCGACGCTCGATCTGATCAGCGGCGGCCGCGCCGGCTGGAACATCGTGACGACAGCCGATCTGCCGTCCGCGCGCAACTTCGGTCTCGACGCGGTGCCGCAGCACGCGGAACGCTATGCCCGCGCCGATGAGTTCGCGACGCTCGTGAAATCGCTCTGGAATAGCTGGGAAGACGATGCGCTGGTGGCGGACAAGGCGAGCGGGCGTTTCGTCGATCTGGCCAAGGTGCATCCGGCGCAGCATCGCGGGCGATTCTTCGGCGTGCAAGGCGCGCTCAACCTGCCGCGCTCGGCGCAAGGGCATCCGGTGCTGGTGCAGGCGGGCGCATCGGGCGATGGACGCGAACTGGCCGCGCGTCACGCGGAGGCCGTGTTCTCGGCGTCGCAGTCCTTCGAGGAATCGCGCGCCTACCGCGCCGACCTCAACGAGCGGGCGGCGCGTTACGGACGCGGCCCGAACGCCGTGAAGGTGCTCGCCGGGCTGACCACGATCATCGGCGCGACAGAAAGCGAGGCACTGCGCCGTCGCGATGAACTCGTCGATCTGATTCCGTGGCGCTACAGCCTCAACCGCCTCGCGGGTACGCTCGGCGTGCCCGTGGACTCGCTGCACCCCGATGCACGCCTGCCCGCCGATCTCCCGCTGCCCAACGACGGCAATGGTAATCACACGTTCTTTCACGCGACGCTCGCGCAGGCGCGCACGCACGGCTATACGGTGCGGGAGCTGGTGCGCGCGCTGGCGGGCGGCGGCGGGCATCGCGTGATCGTCGGCACGCCCGAACAGGTGGCCGACGACATCACGCACTGGTTCGAAAACGGCGCGGCCGACGGCTTCAACCTGATGCCGGACGTGCTGCCCGACGGTCTGGAAGCGTTCACGGAAGGCGTCGTGCCGATCCTTCAGCGGCGGGGCATTTTCCGTCGCGCTTACGAAGGGGCGACGCTGCGCGGACACCTGGGTCTTGCGATACCGGCGGGCCGGGGCGCTCGTGCCGTCGAGCCGGAAGTGCGGGCAGCTTGACGTCGAACGGGCGGTACGCCGAACCCGCCCATCTCCGCACTTTCCCTATGTTACGATCGTAACAACGTTGCGATAGACTGAGATCAATCTATCAAAAAGCTGTTGTGCGTGGCGCAAGCGCACAGCCTCTCGATCTCATGTTGGAAACCGCATCGAAGTCCATCGTCGCGTGGCCCGGAACCGCTCACCCGGCCACGCGCGCGCGCAATCCCGGCGTCCCGTTCGACCTCGCATGGCTCGAAGGGCTGCGCGTCAATCAGTCGGCAGTCGCCCGCCGCGCAGCGAGCTTCGGCCTGCGCCGCTCCGTCAAGAAAGACGCGCAGGCGGCGTGGCTGCTGAAGGCGATCACCTGTATCGACCTCACGACGCTCAGCGGCGACGACACCACCGCGCGCGTTCAACGGCTCTGCGCCAAGGCGCGCCGCCCGCTGCGCGAGGATCTGCTCGACGCGCTCGGCATGTCGGATCAGCCGATCACGACAGGCGCCGTGTGCGTCTATCACCGCTTCGTCAAGACGGCGGTGGAAGCGCTCGCCGATAGCGGCATTCCGGTCGCGGCCGTGTCCACCGGATTTCCCGCCGGCCTGAATCCGCATGCGCTCAAGCTGCGCGAGATCGAAGCATCGGTGGCGGACGGCGCGAAGGAAATCGACATCGTCGTCACCCGCGAGCACGTGCTGACCGGAAACTGGCAAGCGCTCTACAACGAGATGCGCGACTTCCGCGCGGCTTGCGGCGACGCGCACGTCAAGGCCATTCTCGGCACCGGCGACATACGCACGCTCTCCAACGTCGCGAAGGCTTCGATGATCTGCATGATGGCCGGCGCGGATTTCATCAAGACCTCGACGGGCAAAGAAGGCGTCAATGCGACGCTCGACGTGTCGCTCGTGATGGTGCGCATGATGCGCGAATATCTGGCGCGCACGGGCATCGCGATCGGCTTCAAGCCGGCGGGCGGCGTGTCGACCGCGAAAACGGCGCTGCAGTATCAGATTCTCATGAAGGAGGAGCTCGGGCGCGAATGGCTCGAAGCGGACTTGTTCCGCATTGGCGCGTCCGGCCTGCTTGCCGATATCGAGCGGCAACTCGAACATCACGTAAGCGGGCGCTATTCGGCGTTCAACCGCCATCCGGTCGCCTGAACCCGCCCAATACAGACACAAGCCTCATGAGCGTAGCCCACTATTTTTCTTCGATGGAATACGGACCCGCACCGGAAGACGATCGCGCCGTGCGCGCATGGCTCGATCAACACGCCGGACGCTTCGGCCATTTCATCGACGGCGCATGGCGAGACGGCGCGGACGAACATCGCTTCGATTCGCGCGAGCCGGCGACAGGCCGCGTGCTCGCGTCGATCGCGCAAGGGTCGAGCGGCGATGTGGATGCCGCCGTGCAAGCCGCGCACGATGCGCTGGAATCCTGGCAAGGCATCGGCGGCGCGGGCCGCGCGCGGCACCTGTACGCACTGTCGCGCATGGTGCAAAGGCATAGCCGCCTCTTCGCCGTCCTCGAATCGCTCGATAACGGCAAGCCGATTCGCGAATCGCGCGACATCGATATCCCCCTTGTTTCGAGGCACTTTCTGCATCATGCGGGCTGGGCGCAATTGCAGGACCGCGAGTTCGCGGACTGGGCGCCGCTCGGCGTGATCGGGCAGATCGTACCGTGGAATTTTCCGCTGCTGATGCTCGCGTGGAAGATCGCGCCCGCGCTCGCGCTCGGCAATTGCGTCGTGCTCAAGCCCGCGGAATACACGTCGCTCACGGCGTTGCTCTTCGCGGAACTCGCGCACCGCGCCGGCTTGCCCAAGGGCGTGCTCAACGTCGTGACCGGCGATGGCCGCACGGGCGCGGCGCTCGTCGAGCATCCGCGCGTCGCGAAGATCGCGTTCACCGGATCGACCAAAGTGGGCCGTCAGATTCGCGCGACGACGGCGGGCTCGGGCAAATCGCTCACGCTCGAACTGGGCGGCAAGTCGCCGTTCATCGTGTTCGACGACGCCGACATCGACTCGGCCGTCGAAGGCGTCGTCGATGCGATCTGGTTCAATCAGGGCCAGGTGTGCTGCGCGGGTTCGCGTCTGCTCGTGCAGGAAGGCATCGAAGCGCGTTTCATCGACAAGCTCAAGCGCCGCATGGAAACGCTGCGCGTCGGGCCGTCGCTGGACAAGGGCGTCGACATGAGCGCCATTGTCGATGACGTGCAGCTCGAACGCATTCGCGCGCTCGTGGCAAAGGGCGAAAGCGAAGGATGCGAGATTCATCAGCCTTCGCGTCTCGTATTGCCGGAAGGCGGGGCGTTTTTTGCGCCGACTCTGGTGACCAACGTCGCGCCGGCATCGACGCTTGCGCAAGAGGAAATCTTCGGGCCCGTGCTCGTCTCGATGAGCTTTCGCACGCCCGACGAAGCCGTCGCCCTGGCGAACAACACGCGCTACGGGCTGGCCGCGAGCCTCTGGAGCGAGAACATCAGCCGCGCGCTGGACGTCGCGCCGCGCCTGCAATGCGGTGTCGTATGGATCAACGCCACCAATCTGTTCGATGCGGCAGTGGGCTTCGGCGGCTATCGGGAGTCCGGTTTCGGGCGGGAAGGCGGACGCGAGGGCATATACGAATATCTCAAGCCGCGCGCATGGTCCAAGCTGCCGATGCGCAGCGACACGCAAGCGCCGTCCGCCGAGCCCGACTCGCTGATGGATTCGGCCAACGTGGGCGCGATCGACCGCACGGCGAAGCTCTTCATCGGCGGCAAGCAGACGCGGCCGGATAGCGGCTATTCGCGGCTCGTTCGCGCGCCTGCGGGCGAGATCGTCGGCGAAGTGGCCGAGGGCAATCGCAAGGACATTCGCAATGCAGTCGCGGCGGCGCGCGGCATGGCGAAATGGGCGGCAGCGAGCGCGCATAACCGCGCGCAGGTGTTGTATTACCTCGCGGAGAATCTGAGCGCGCGAGCGGAGGAATTCGCGCGCCAACTCGTGACGCGCGCGAATTCCAGCGAACGCGATGCGAAGCGCGAAGTCGATGCGTCGATTGCCCGCTTGTTCACCTACGCAGCGTGGGCCGACAAGTTCGACGGCGCGGTGCATGCGCCGCCGCTGCACGGCGTCGCGCTGGCGATGCACGAGCCGGTCGGCGTGATCGGCGTCATCTGTCCGGACGAAGCGCCGTTGCTCGGCTTCGTCTCGCTGATCGCGCCCGCGCTCGCGCTGGGCAATACGGTCGTGGCGGTGCCGAGCATGACGTGCCCGCTCATGGCGACAGACTTCTATCAGGTCGCGGATACGTCCGACGTGCCGGGCGGCGCGCTCAACATCGTGACCGGCGATGCGCGCTCGCTCGCAAAAACGCTGGCCCAGCACGATGACGTCGATGCGCTCTGGTGCTTCAGTGGCGCGGCGCTTTCAGCGATGGCGGAGCGCGAATCGGTCGGCAATCTGAAGCGAACCTTTGTCGATCACGGACGACTGTTCGACTGGCATGATGCATCGAGTGAAGGTTTGCCCTTCTTGCGCCAAGCCGTGCAAGTCAAGAATATCTGGGTGCCGTATGGAGATTGATCCGCGGCACTCGTAATCCGAGGTTCAACGGCGCAGATCCGCGAACAGGACGCGCCCATGCATGGAGGAGACGCTCTTGCTGAAGAACATTGACCCGCTTCTGAACGCCGACATTCTCTACGCGCTCGCCGCGATGGGACACGGCGATGAAGTCGTCATTTGCGACGCCAACTTTCCCGGCGATTCGGTCGCGCGCCAGACGGTCCTGGGCAGGCTCTTGCGGATCGACGGCGCGAATGCGCCGCGTGTCGTGCGCGCGGTGCTGTCCGTGATGCCGCTGGACACGTTCGTGGACGATCCCGCTGGCCGCATGGAAGTCGTCGGCGACGCAACGGCCTTGCCCGCCGTGCAGCGGGAAGCGCAACGCGAAGTCGATCACGCGGAAGGCCGCGAAGTGGCATTCGCGCCGATCGAACGCTTCGCGTTCTATGAACGCGCGAAGAACGCGTATTGCGTCATCCGCACGGGCGAGACGCGCGGCTACGGCTGTTTCATCTTCAAGAAAGGCGTCCAGCTTGCGCCGGATGCGCCGCAAGGGGATGCACCATGAGCGGCAGCGTCGTCATCCTCGGCATCTATGTGACGGACCTCGCTTTCCGTGCGCAGCGCATGCCCTTGCTTGGCGAAACGGTGGCGGGTTCCGCGTTTGCGATGGGACCGGGCGGCAAGGGTTCGAATCAGGCCGTGGCCGCCGCTCGCGCGGGCGCGGACGTCATCTTCTGCACGCGCATCGGCAACGATGCGTTCGGCAAGATCGCGCAGGCCACGTGGGCGGCCGAAGGCATTACATCGCGAGCCAGCGTGATAGACGATATCGCGACCGGCGCCGCGCATATCTACGTGGACGAGAACACCGGCGGCAACGCCATCATCGTCGCGGCCGGCGCGGCCGGCACGCTCGGCCCCGATGACGTGGACGCCATCGAAGCCGACATCGCCAGGGCAGCCGTCTTCGTCACGCAACTGGAGCAGCCGATCCCCGCGGCAAAACGCGGGCTCGAACTCGCCCGGAAGCATGGCGTGACGACCGTCTTCAACCCCGCGCCCGCGCTCGCGCTCGACGACTATATCTTTCCGCTTTGCGACTACATCACGCCGAATGAAACCGAGGCGGCGGCATTGACCGGAGTCGCCGTGAAGTCTGTCGACGATGCGCGTCGCGCGGCAGATGTTCTGTTGAGCAAAGGCGCGCGCGCGGCGATCATCACGTTGGGCGAGGCGGGCGCGCTTCTGCATAGCGCGAGCGAATCGGTGCTGATTCCTGCGTTCGAATGCGGGCGCGTGGTCGAAACCGCCGGCGCGGGCGACGGCTTTACCGGCGGCTTCGCGGCGGCGCTCGCGCGCGGCGACAGCGCGCTCGACGCGGTTCGCTTCGGATGCGCGTTGGCGAGCATCTCGGTCACGCGGGCAGGCACCGCGCCTTCGATGCCTCGCCTCGACGAAATCAATGCATTGTTGAGCGAAAGGAGCGTGACGCAATGAAGGCGTCGAAGTGGCTCGCTGACCGGCAGTTCAACTTTCTGATCGGCGTGAATCTGCTGGTGGTGATCGTCGCGACATGGCTCTCCCACGGCCAGTTTCTCGACATCGACAATCTTCAGTCGATGGGCGGCCAATTGCCCGAGCTCGGCTTGCTTGCGCTCGGCATCATGTTGTCGATGGTCTCGGGCAATGGCGGCATCGACCTCTCGGGCGTCGGGCTCGCGAACCTCTCGGGCATGGTCGCGGCGATGGCTCTGCCGCACATGGTCTCCGCCGACGATTCGCCCGCGCTCTATACGGCCGTCTTCGTAGGCATCGTCGTCGCCATGGGCGTGGTCGGCGGCCTGCTGAACGGCGTTGTGATTGCCAAGCTCAGGCTGACGCCGATTCTCTGCACGCTCGGCACGCAGTTGCTTTTTACGGGCATTGCCGTCGTCTTGAGCAACGGCGCATCGGTGCGGGTCGAATATGTGGATCCGCTCTCGAACATCGGCAACGGCACGTTCCTTCAGGTGCCCATTTCGCTGTGGATCTTCATTGCGGCGGTGCTCGGGCTCGGCTGGGTCCTCAAGCGCACGCCGTTCGGCCTGCGGCTTTACCTCATGGGCACCAATCCCAAAGCTGCCTTCTATGCAGGCATTCCACGCGCGCGCATGCTGATTCTGACTTACGGCATGTGCGGCGTGCTGGCATCGCTGGCGGGTCTCATCAGCGCGACGCATACGTCGAGCGCGAAGTGGGATTACGGCAACTCTTATCTGCTCATTGCGATCCTGATCGCGGTGATGGGCGGCGTGAATCCGGCGGGCGGCTACGGACGCATAGTCTGCGTGTTTCTCGCAGCAACGGTCCTGCAGTTCCTGTCGAGCCTCTTCAACCTGCTTGGCGTCTCGCAGTTTTTCGGCGATTGCGCGTGGGGTTTCCTGCTGCTCGCCTCGCTCGCCTTCGCGGGCGGCGAACGCGTGCGCGCGATCTTCGGCATCGGCGGAGCCAAACCCACATCCAAGATTCCACCGCCGCCTGCATCGACGGGACGTTGACCACTCGCTGTGTGATTGCTTCAAAAGACCATCGAATGACATTCGAAACATAAAGGAGACAACACGATGAAGCTCAAGACTTTCGGCACCGCGCTGACCGCCATTGCGCTCGCTGCGGGCGCGGTCATGGCCGCTCAGGCCGCGACGAACGAAACGATCGTCACGGTCGTCAAGGTGACCGGCATCAACTGGTTCAATCGCATGGACGACGGCGTGAAAGAGTTCGGCAAGGCGAACCCGAACATCAATGTGTATCAGACAGGACCCGGCCGCGCCGACGCCGCGCAGCAATTGAAGATCATCGAAGACTTGATCGCGAAGAAAGTCACCGCGATTGCAGTGGTTCCGTACGATCCGCCGACGCTCGAACCCGCGCTCAAGAAGGCAATGGATCGCGGCATCAAGGTGGTCACGCATGAAGCCGACAACGCGAAGAACACGATGGTCGATATCGAAGCGTTCGACAACACGGCATACGGCGCGGGCCTGAACGAACGTCTCGCGAAGTGCATGGGGCAGCAGGGCAAGTGGGCGGTGCTGGTCGGCTCGCTCGGCAGCCGCTCGCAGGTGCAATGGGCGGACGGCGGCATCGGCAACGCAAAGGCCAAGTATCCGAAGATGGATCTCGTCGAGCCCAAGCTCGAAACGAATAACGACGGCGAGCGCGCGTATCAGGTCGCGAAGGAAGTGCTGCGCAAGCATCCGGACCTGACCGGTTTTCAGGGCTCGTCGTCGCTGGATGTGATCGGCATCGGGCGCGCAGTGGAAGAGGCCGGCAAGGTCGGCAAGATCTGCGTGTACGGCACGGGGCTGCCTACCGAAGCGGGTAAGTTCCTCGAAAGCGGCGCGATCAACGGCATCGCATTCTGGGACCCGAAGCTCGCCGGTATCGCGATGAACAAGGTGGCGCAGATGCTCGTCGACGGCAAGACGGTGGAGAACGGCGCGGACCTCGGCATTACCGGCTATAACAAGGTCACGGTGAGCAAAGGGCCGGGCAAGGGCGTAATTGTTCGCGGCACCGGCTGGGTGGACGTGGACAAGACGAACTACAAGCAATATCCGTTTTGATGCGACTGATGTGATGTTAGCGGCGCGCGGCGTCCAACACGCGCGCGCCGCCCGAATCGATATGCCATGACCCAAGAGACACCGCTCCTCGAAGTCGTCGATATTCATAAACGCTTTACCGGCGTCTATGCGCTGCGTGGCGTGAGCCTCGCGTTTCAGCGCGGGCAGATTTATCACCTGCTCGGCGAAAACGGCTGTGGCAAGAGCACGCTCATCAAGATCATCTCGGGCGCGCAGCCGCCCGACGAAGGCGAGCTCGTGATTGAAGGCGCGCGTCATGCGCGGCTCTCGCCGCTCGAAGCATTGTCGGCCGGCATCGAGACGGTGTATCAGGACTTGTCGCTCCTGCCGAACATGAGCGTTGCCGAGAACGTCGCGCTGACTTCCGAGCTCGCGGAACACGCGGGCAAGCTCGCGCGCACGTTCGACCGGCGCGCGCTCGCGACGACTGCGGCTCGCGCGCTCGAAGCCGTCGGTTTGCCGGGCGATGCCGAGTTTCAGAAGACCCTGATCGAACAATTGCCCCTGGCGACGCGCCAACTCGTTGCCATTGCGCGCGCCATTGCGAGCGAAGCGAAGTTCGTCATCATGGACGAGCCCACGACGTCGCTCACGCAGAAAGAGGTCGACAACCTGATCGCGGTGCTTGCGAGGCTGCGCGCGCAAGGCGTGGCCGTGCTGTTCGTGAGTCACAAGCTCGACGAGTGCTACGCGATCGGTGGCGAAGTCATCGTGCTGCGCGATGGTCAGAAGATGGCGCAAGGACCGATCGAGCACTACACGAAGGCGCAGATCAGCGAGCTCATGACGGGCAAGCATCTTTCGACCGACCGCTACCGCGAAGAAGGCGAGGCGCGCGCATCGAAAGTCGTGCTCGATGTAAAGGAACTCGGCCGCAAGGGTCAGTTCGCGGACGTATCGTTCGCCTTGCATGAAGGCGAGATACTCGGCGTGACGGGACTGCTGGACTCGGGCCGCAATGAACTGGCGCGCGCGCTCGCGGGCGTGGCGCCTGCCAACAGCGGCGTCGTGACGCTCGACGGCATGCGCGTTCGCCTGCAATCGCCCGCGGATGCGAGAACGCAACGCATCGGCTATGTGCCGGAAGACCGCCTGAACGAAGGGCTTTTCCTCGACAAGCCGATCCGCGATAACGTCGTGACCGCGATGATCGCGAGCCTGCGCGACCGCATCGGGCAGATCGATCGCAAGCGCGCGCAAGCGTTGGCCGAGCGCACCGTCAAGGACCTGCAAATCGCCACGCCCGATGTCGACAAGCCAGTGCAGTCGCTTTCCGGCGGCAACCAGCAGCGCGTGCTGATCGGCCGCTGGCTCGCGATCAATCCACGCGTGTTGATTTTGCATGGGCCGACCGTCGGCGTGGACGTAGGGTCGAAAGACATCATTTACCGCATCATGCAGCGGCTGTCGAAAGAGGGCATCGGCATCATTCTGATCAGCGATGATCTGCCCGAACTGCTGCAAAACTGCGATCGCATTCTGATGATGAAGAAAGGCCGCGTCGCCGGCGAATACCGCGCCGATCGTCTGAGCGAGGCCGATCTGTATCACGCGCTACTTTCTGAGGCAGCATGAGCATGAGCGAATCCATCCGCGGCGCCGCAAGCGAGACCGTGCCGCAAGCCGTGAGCAATGTCGCGCCGCGCGTGCGCAAGGGCAGTCTCTACGCGCAGTTGATGCGCAAGCCGGAGTGGTTCACCGTCGGGCTGATCCTGGTCACGTGTCTGATCGTGGGCAGCCTCAACCCGCGCTTCTTCCAGTTCGCGACGCTCTTCGACATGCTGCACTCCGCGACCACGGTGTCGCTGTTTGCACTGGGAACGCTCGTCGTGCTCGCGTCGGGCGGGATCGACGTATCGTTCACCGCCATCGCTGCGTTGACGATGTATTCGATTACCAAGGCGGTATTCGCATGGTGGCCCGAATGTCCGTTCGCGCTGATCGTGTTGACGGGCGCATTGGGCGGCGTGCTGCTCGGCGTCGTCAATGGCATGCTCGTGCATCGCCTGAAGGCGCCTTCGCTGATCGTCACCATCGGCACACAATATCTGTTTCGCGGCTTGTTGCTGACCTTCGTCGGCACGCAGTTCTTCATGAACATTCCGCACAGCATGGATGTGTTCGGCCGCCTACCGCTTTTCTATTACCACACGGCGGACGGCTTGCGGGCGGTCCTTCCGGTGTCGGTGCTGGCGCTCGTGATCGCGGCAATCGTCACATGGTGGCTGCTCAATCGAACGATGATGGGCCGCGGCGTCTATGCAATGGGCGGCAGTCTCGCCATTGCGGAACGGCTGGGCTATAACCTGCGCGCGATTCACTTGTTCGTGTTCGGCTACACGGGTCTGCTCGCCGGCGTGGCGGGCATTCTGCATGTATCGACGAACCGGCTCGCCAATCCGTTCGATCTCGTCGGCACGGAACTCGATGTCATCGCCGCGGTGATTCTCGGCGGCGCGCGCATTACCGGCGGCACGGGAACGGTGACAGGAACGCTGCTCGGCGTGGTGCTCGTCACGCTCATCAATAGCGTGCTGATTCTCGTGGGCGTGCCGAGCACGTGGCAGAAGGTCATCATCGGCGCGTTCATTCTGCTCGCGGGGACGCTCTTCGCATTGGGTCGCAGGCAGTAACGCAATGCGCGGCGCAGTCGGACTACGCTTTCGCTATTCGCGCGGGTCCGTGCGCCGTTGCCCTTCTTCGGTGATGACAGAGTCGAAGTCGGAGATCTGCGAGAAGCGCACCGCTTTCACCTTGCCGAATTTGCTTGCATCGACGACGAGATGCCTTTCGACTGAGCTCGCCATGGCCGCTTGCTTGATGGCGACTTCATGAAAGTTCCAGCACGTCACGCCGCGTATTTCATCGACACCGCCGGCCGACATGAATGCCTTGTTGATTCCCATGCGCCGAAGCGTTTCGACGCTTTCGTCGCTGGCGAATGATTCCGACGAAGGCACGTATACGCCGCCGAGCAGAATCATGCGTATGTTGGGCTTGCGGCGCAGAATCTCCGCGACGTTGAGCGAGTAACACACCACGGTCAGATGCATTTCAGCGGGAATTTGCCGCGCCAGTGTCGTCAACGTCGTGCCGCAGTCGATGAACACAGTCTCGTTGTTCGTGAGCAGGCGCGCCGCATGACCCGACGCAATGGCTTTCGCTTGCGCGAAGTGATCCTTCTCTTCGTCGATGGTATAGCCCGCTGCATTGGGCAAGTCCGCCGCGCTCACAATATAGCCGCCCAGGTAAGTGAACTGCCCGGGGTTGGCCGCAACATCCCTGCGCACCGTCATTTCGGAGACACCGAGAAGCGCGGCGGCATCGCGCAGACGCATCACGTTTTGTTTTTCTAATGCGCTCGAGAGCGTGCGGAGGCGGTCGATCTTGGCCATCGTTTTGTAGTGCTTTCCACGCTTCGCCGAATGTGAGTTTCTGGTCTTACGTTGATAAGATTATAACAACGCAAGGCGCGTGGAATGAGCGCCTTGCGTGAGTTCACGGGTAAATACGGAGCGCGTGCCGCTTACGCGCCTTCGTTCTCTTCGAGCATCACTGCAAGCGTGCCGGCTTCGCTTTGCACGCCGGCATCGAGGTCGATTTCGTTGGGCGTCATCTTTGCAATGGCGCGCAACAGGCGTGGAGAAAACGTTGCGCCAAATAGCGCAATGGCGTCTTCGCGGCGCCTGTCGTCGGCATGCGCGAGCGAGCGCAGTTCGCTGAGCGGAAGTCCGACAAACAAGTCGAGCGGATACGGCGGAGCCGCAAGCGCGGCCGCCGCAGCGGTTGCCGCCGTCGCGCCCGGAGCGCGCACGCGCAAGCCCGGCTGGAGATGTTCCGCGAGTTCCATCGTGATGTCATAGTCCGCCTCGAATTCGAGGGACGTTCGGGCTTCGCTCTGCAGGAAAGGCGCAACGGTTTCCAGACGAGCGAGTTCTTCATCGGTAAGCAGCATGGCATTTCTCCTTCGATAAACGCGAGACGAGGTCCCCTTGTCTCGAACACTTAGCTAAATGCTTGCCCGGTAGCCGACCGAAACCCTAATGCCTCTGGCGGAAAAATTGACTCACGCAGTTCGGTGCGCATCGAAGAAGGCTGCGATGGCTTCGTTCACTGCTTCGGCTGCGTCGCGGTGAGGCGAATGACGGCAGCCCGGCAGCTTGACGAGCTGGGCGTGCGCAACCGATGCCTTGATCTTGTCGATCTGCTGCATGGACGCGTATTCATCGTCGAACCCTTGAATGGCGAGCAGCGGCCGGCGGATGGATTCGAGCGTCGTCGTGATATCCCAGTGAAGGAACGCGGGATCGAGCCATGCGTCGTTCCATCCATAGAAGGCGGAATCCACATTCTGATGGTAGGGCATAAGACGCGAGCGCAAGGCGCCGCTCTCATAGGCGCTTCGTGCCTGTCTGATTGCCTCAACCGTCATCGGCTCGACGAACACATGCGGGGCAAGCACGGCGACACCCGCCAACGACTCGGGATAAGCGCTTGCATACAGCAAGGCGATCGACCCGCCGTCGCTATGCCCGATGATCCACATGCGAGCGCGCTCGCTTTCGTTCACGCCGATTGCATCCAGCAGCGCAGGCAGCAACACCTGTGCTTGATGATGCAGGAAATCAGCCGCCCAGTGCTCATCTGCGCGACGCGGCGTCGATCGTCCATAACCCGGACGCGAATACACGAGTCCACGGCAACCGAGGCGATCGCATAGCGACTGCGGCCAGTCTTTCCATAACGCAATGGACCCCAGTCCTTCGTGCAGGAATACCGCAATAGGCGCGTCCTTGAACTCGGGGTTTAGCCACTGATATTCGATGGATAGCGGATACAGATCGCCAGTCACCTGAGCATATTGGACAGCTTCGATAGCGCTTGTGGAGTCATTCATAGCTTGAGATGTGACGCGAAGAATCACTCACCGGGAATTCAAGATTACCAGACGAGTGATTGATAGAACGGTCGGCACCATTGCCGGGTTATGCCGGATATTTAGTCGGCTTCGCGACGACCGCCGAATGCGCGAGTTGATCGACGGTCAGGCGAATTGCGTCGATCAGCGCGCGGGCTGCCGGAGAAGGCGTGCTGCCCGCGCGTAACGTGAGCCCGATATCGCGCCGCGTGTTGTGCATCGCGATGTCGAGCACGACGAGTTGCCTCGACTCGCATTCGTAGTGCAACTGCTGGGCCGATACGACCGCAAGCATATCGGTGCGCGTGAGCAAGCCACGGATCACGGCAAGGTCGGCGGTTTCGACCGTCGGCATCGGCGGTTTGAGCCTGAGCCGCTTGAATTGTGCTTCGAACATGCCGCGTGCGGGGGCGTGACTACGCGGCAAGACCCATTGCGCTGCGCTCAACTCTTTCAGCGTCAAACCCTCGGCTTTAGCCAGCGGATGATCGCGCCGCGCGATGACCACCATGTCCTCGGACATCAGGCGCTCATTCGTCAATCCGCTCGATGCATCGTTCGGCCTGAGCGCGCCCAGAACGAAGTCGATGTCGCCCGCTCGCAAGCCGGCCACGAGCGGTTCGTAGGCGCTCTCATCGGTGGCTATGCGGACGCCCGGATATTGCGAGGCCACGCGCGCGATCGCCCCCGGAAGAATCAGCGTCCTGCCGAGCGGCAGCGCGCCGACGGTCACATAGCCTTGAATGGTGCCGCGCAAAGCCGCGATATCGTCCGGGATGTGGCGCAGTTCGTTGAGCGCGCGACGCACGTGGAGCACGAACGTCTCGCCTTCGCTCGTGAGCAACAGGCCGCGCGGGCTGCGATAAAACAATTGCATACCCGCGCCCGTTTCCATGATGCGAATCGCGCTGCTGACTGCGGGCTGACTGATGCCGAGCGTCTGCGCGGCGCTCGGCATGTGTCGATGACGCGCCAATGCCGAGAATAACTGTAGCCGCCGCGTATTGAGCAGGAAGGCAGGCAATGCGTTACCGTTTGCCGAGCGTCGCCGAGACTGCCGTGCCGAGCACCATTGACCGAGCGCTTCGAGCTCCGCGAAGATCCGTTCGCAACGGAGAAGAACGGCGCGACCCGCAGGTGTCGGCAACATGCCTGACGGGCGACGTTCGAGCAGCGTCTCGCCGACTGTTGCTTCCAGTTCCTGCAAGGATCGGGTAACAGCGGATTGCGCGCGAAAGAGGGCGGCTGCCGCGCGCGTCGCGCTGCCCGTCTGGGCCACGAGCCTGAACGCGCGCAGATAAGCGAGGTTGAGCAGTTCGCGGTTATCCATGGCTATGCTGAAAGAGTCGTAGCCATCAGTTTAGTTTATCGGCACGCCGGGACGCGAGTTCAGTCCTCGATCGTGCCATGCACGCCTTGCTCGCCGCGCTTCCAATAGGCGGACGCGCGAATGCGGCGCTTGTCGATGCCTCGCTCATTACACAAGAGCTGGCGCACCGCCCGCATGAGCGCGGCCTCGCCCGCGGCCCACACGTAGCCGTCGCCGTCGGGCAGAAAGGTTCCGCGCAATGCCAGCAAGAGATCGCCGCCCGGGTACGCGGACTCGCTGCGGTAGCACCACTGCACATATAGATTGGCGCGTGTATCGAATTCGACTCGCGCGGAGGGGTCGGCGACTTCGAGCAGCGCCGCCACGCGCGTGCCGGGCGGAAGTTGCTCCAGGCGACGGGCAATGGCGGGCAGCGCGGTTTCGTCGCCTACGAGCAGATGCCAGTCGAACTGCGTCGGAATGACGAACGAACCACGCGGCCCGCCGATGCCGAGGTAATCCCCCGGCGCGGCCTTCGCTGCCCAGGCGGTCGCCGGGCCGGCGTCGTGGAGCGCGAATTCAATATCCAATTCGCACGCCGCCCGGTCGAAGCGCCGAGGCGTGAAGTCGCGGGCAATGGGCCGCGGTTTGGCGGGATCGAACACGGGACCGTCCGGGCCGGCCTCCGGCATCACCGGCATGCTTTCGCCCGGCTGAGGGAAGAAGACCTTCACGTGGTCGTCGAAAGAGGCGCTCTCGAAGTCTGCAAGCGCGTCGCCCCTCAGGGTGATGCATACAAAATGCGGATTGATTGGCCGAACGCGCTTGACCTGGAGCAAGCGGAATTTCAGCGGGTGACGCACGCGCGTGACTTCCAGTTCGGCGCGGCCTGGTTGTGCTTCGACGAGTGAATCGCTCATCCTGTCGTTCCTTTATGCCTGCTTCGGCGCGTTGTCTTGTTCGATGTCGGCCGTCGCGCGTTCGAGAATCGCGGCGATGCGGCGCTGCTCCTGCGGCGACGCATCGGTGCGCAGAAGTAGCGCGCGCTTCAGCGCGCGTCGTGCTGCGACGAGTTCGGGCACCCAGCCGCCGTCGCCGGCATCGTCGTCGACCTGCTCGCCCGCGTAGGCCCGCCGTACGAGGTCCATCTTGCGTGCAAAATGCAAAAGCTTGGCGAGCATCAAGTCGACGCGTTCGCGATTCGCCGCGAGGTATTCACGGCCCGCATCCGACAGGGCGTAGCGCTTGCGGTTGCCCTCCATCTCGACCGTCGCATAGCCGAGTTCTTCCAGATACGTCAGCGCGGGATACACCATGCCGGGGCTCGGCGCATAGAAACCGTTGGAGCGATCCGCCAGCGCCTTGATGAGTTCGTAACCGTGGCGCGGCGACTCGGCCAGCATGGCGAGCAGCAAGAGTTGCAGGTCTTCGGACGAAAATTTGCGGCCGCGCGGCATGCCGCCCATGTCGTCCGGGCCTCCGCCGAAACCACCCGCACCGCCGGGACCGCCCGCGCCGAAGCCGCCGCCAAAGCGCCCGCCGCCGCCATGCCGATGACGCCCGATCATCACCCAGCCGCGCCACGCAAGGCGATCGAGGCGGTCCAGTGCATCGAACGAAAAACCGGAACCGAAGCCGCGCAAATCGTCGCGCTTGCCGTGAAAGCAACGTGATCTCATGACACACTCCGTTATGTCGTAAAACATATCTAACGATATATATCGTAAGAGTGTCTGTCAAGGCGTTCTTTCGCACCGGAACGGGGCGAAAGCAGCCTTCGAAAACACGGGGCGTCTACAAAGGCGGTACACAAAAGACAGCGTTCACCCGCCTGCCACGCAAAAAGCTCGGTCCGTGCACGGAGTGTGCTAAAGCACCCGCATCCTTCGACAAATAAACCCACCTCTGCATGCCGGCTTATCTCGCACTGGCACTGGTATTCATGATCAACATGGCGGGCACGACGTTGCCCACCGCGATCTATCACGACTACCAGAGGACCTACGGCTTCAGTCCAGCGACCATCACGGTCATCTTCGCGGCCTACGCGATCGGGGTGCTCGGCGCGCTGCTGGCGATGGGCAGCTGGTCCGACCAGCTCGGGCGCAAGCGCATGCTCATGGCTGGCCTTGCTGCATCCGCCGTCTCCGCGTTGTTCTTCGTCTTTGCCGACGGCCTCGTCATGCTCTTGCTCGGTCGTCTTGTCTCGGGCATCTCGGCCGGCATCTTCACATCGACGGCGACGGTCGCGGTGATCGAATCAAGTCCGACCGGCTCGCGCTCGAAGGCGATGCTCGCTGCAACGTCATCGAACATGCTCGGGCTCGGCTTAGGACCTGTTCTCAGCGGAGTGCTTGTCGAGTTCGCGTCCTGGCCCATGCGTCTTTCGTATCTCGTGCATATCGCATTGCTGGTGCTCGGCTTCCTATTGCTACGCGCCGCGCCTGAAACCGTGCGCGCGGCGGATCACCCGAAACTGCGCATGCAACGCATCGCGCTCCCGCGTGAGGTGCGTGCTGCGTTCGTGCCGGCAGCGTTGTCTGGATTTGCGGGCTTCGTCGTTGTCGGATTCTTTACCGCCGTTTCGCCGCAACTCATGCGCAACGTGCTCGGATATCACAGCGGCTTGCTGATTGGTCTTGCAGTGTTTTTCATCTTTTTCTGCTCGGCGATCGGTCAGGCTGTCGAGAAACGCATTCCGCAAAGATGGCGGCAACCTACTGGTTCCGTCGCGCTCGTCGTCGGTCTCGCCTTGCTTGCGCTATGCGCATGGCAGCGTTGGTCCACCGCATTCGTCGTCGGGACGATGCTGTGCGGAGTCGGGCAGGGCATCAGCTTTCGAGCCTCACTCGGCGAGCTATCGAATCGCAGTCCGGCCGAGCGCAAGGCGGAAGTGACCGCGGCGTTCTTCGTCGTTTTGTATGTGGCGATATCGCTGCCCGTCATAGCGATAGGCGTCGCAGTGCAACGCATTGGCATCGCACCCGCGACGATCACGTTCGCCGCGATCACGGTCGTTATCGTGCTTGTTTCGCTCGTATGGCTGCACCGCGTCGAGAAGGCGCAGTCATAGCAACGGACGAATCTGCATCGAGTAATTCGTACTATCCGAAGGTTGCCGGCATCCCCTCGATGAATCTTCCTCGATGGGCCCAACATCACACACACTGGCGAATAAGTTATGGCGAAGGGCAGCGACAAAGACGAAGTCTTGAGCAAGCACGGCGATGAACAGGGAGATGGCCAGAGCATCGGCCGGCCGGCAGACGGCGAACTGGAAGGCAGCGCTTATTCACCGTTAGGCAATCCCGGGATCAGGCACTGGCAGGCAAGCCAGATTTCCCGCCCTGGACTGGACGACCGCAGCAATATCTTCTTCGCTGCCGTCGAAATGACGCGAATGCCAATGGTCGTATCCGACCCGAATCAACCGGACAACCCTGTCGTTTTTGCCAACCGCGCGTTTCTCGACTTGACCGAGTACACCGAGGAGCAGGTTCTCGGACGCAACTGCCGATTCCTGCAGGGCGCAGAAACCGATGCGCGCGCTGTGGATGAAATCCGTCATGCCCTGCGTGAACAGCGGGCGGTCGCAGTGGACGTTCTGAACTACAAGGCAAGCGGCAAGCCCTTCTGGAATGCGTTATTTATCGGCCCCGTGTTCAATAAGGATGGGAAATTACTTTACTATTTCTCCTCCCAGATGGACATTACTCGCCGCCGGATCTCGGAGCAGTCCTTCCTGCAGGCGCAGAAAATGGAGGCCATCGGGCAACTGACTGCGGGGCTCGCGCACGACTTCAATAACCTGCTGCAGATCATCACGGGCAATCTGGAACTGGCCGCAGCGTCTCTGCACGACAGACAGGCGACCCGCGAAGCAATCGGGCGCGCCATGTCGGCGGGAGAAAAAGCGGGCAAACTGACTCAGCAACTACTCACGTTCGCGCGCAAGCAACGCCTGGAACCCAAACAACTCAATCTGAATACGCTGGTGGTCGAGTTCAGTGAGATGTTAGTTAGAACGCTCGGCGACAGGATCGACCTGCACCTCGACCTGAAGCCCGGATTGCCGGCTTGCACCATCGATGCCACGCACATGGAAATGGCGTTGCTGAATGTGCTCATCAATGCTCGGGACGCGATGCCGAAGGGGGGAAGAGTGACGGTCGCCACCTCGGTCATCAATGATGCTGAGCGAATCGAGGCGCATAACCTGACGCCCGGAATCTATGTCGTGATCTGCGTGATTGATCATGGAGAAGGCATGACGCCGGACGTCGTAAGACGGGCCACCGAGCCATTCTTCACGACCAAGGGGCCGGGCACGGGTCTTGGCCTCGCAATGGTTCATGGCTTCGTACAACAGTCGCATGGCCGGCTCGAGATAGACAGCACGCCCGGACAGGGAACGACGATACGCATGATCTTCCCGGTGGTCAGTCAGGCGGAAACCGACGTCGGCCAGAAAGGCGACGAAGCTCTGAACTGGAGCACCGAGGCTATTCTCGGCAAGCATACCGTGCTGGTCGTGGACGATAACCGCGACGTTCGCGAACTCGCGTATGGCCATTTGAAGAATCTCGGCTTTCGCGTGTTGTCCGCGCAGAGCGGAGAGGAAGCATTGGAAGTGATCGAGCGATATGGCGATGTCGACTTGCTTTTCACTGACATCATCATGCCGGGAGGAATGAATGGGTTGCAACTCGTGGAGCGAGTCAGAGAACGACAACCGGATATCGCCGTGCTGCTCGCGACGGGCTATATGGATCAACTTCCCGCCGCGAACGTGTCCGCAGCGCCCATCACCACGCTCACGAAGCCTTATCGGGTGAGCGACCTGGCCGAGCACGTGCGCGCCTCGCTTGAGAAGAAGTTCCCGTCGCAGGCAGCTGATGGTTTTCGCCATGAAGGATGAGACCCGAACAAGGCACGTCCTGATTGTCGATGACGAGGTCGCAATCGCGTACGTTTTTCAGCGCTACTTCGAGTTGCGCGGATTCCGTGTTTCTGGGGCCTACGATGGAAATGCCGCGCTCGCCATTAGTCAGAGCGACTCCATTGACGCACTCGTCACCGACTTTCGCATGCCGGGTATGAACGGACAAGAGCTTATCGAGCGTCTCAGGCAGACGGCCCCGCATCTGCCTGCGGTCATCGTATCCGGATTCGGTGGTGAGATTCGCGAACGTCCGGCTGGAGTGCGCGTTATCGGCAAGCCTGTGGAGCCGGCATATCTCGTCGAGTGCGTCAGAGAAATGCTCGCTGAGGCGGACACTGTGCAGTGGTTGAACAACCCGAAAGATTGACGGTGAGATACGGCGCAGAAAAGGCTCAGCGTGCAGAGTGAACTGATAAATCATTCACACGAGGTCAACGCAGTACCTTCGACAGGACCATGACATACGCCGCCGTCACCGCGAGCTGGCACAGCGTGACGGGCAAGCCATAGCGCAGAAAACGGGCGAACGTGACGGGGCGTCCTTCGTTTGCGCAGACGCCCGCGGCGACGATGTTCGCCGCCGACCCGATCAGCGTCGCGTTCCCCCCGAGCGTCGCGCCATACATCATGCCGACGAATACCGGTAACACTGTCTGAGGCCACTGGGTGAATTGATCGGCCATCGCGGCTTCAGGGACGAATTCCGCAGTCACGAGATAGGCTTTCAACATCACGATGGAAGCTGCCGCAACCGGCACGTTGGCCAATAACGACGACAACAGGCCGATGCCGCCAATCATCGTGAGCGTGACGAGCGTCAGGTTGGCTCCGAACCATTCATGGAGCTTGAGCGCCATCACCTGAAGCAGGCCGGTTTTGACCATCGCCTGCACAAGACAAAAGATGCACGCGAGAAATACGAGCGTTTTCCAGTCGACGTCACGCAGCACGCGTTCGGTCGGCTCGATCTTGAACGCATACGCCACGAGAAGCGCGAGCGCGCTCGCGATCACCGCGACGGCTGGCGGAACGATGCGCGTCGGCAATTCCTCGCCCAGGATGAAGAGCAGCATCATCAGTGCGAGCACGACGAGGGAAAGCGCCGCATAAAGCGGCCTTTGCAATCTTGCATGTTGAGCGCGCTTCGGCACGGGCCTGACGACGCCCCATATGTCGCGCATGATAAGCGGCAACAACGGAATGACCGCGATGATGGACAGCAGGCCGCCGAGACTCGCGTACCTCAAATACTCGCCGAAGGTCATGCCGATGGAACTGCCGACAAGAAACGTGGCCGGGTCGCCCACGAGCGTCAGCAGCCCCGCGGCATTGCTAAGCATAGCGGTGAGAATGAGCGGCGACGCAATGTCGACGTCCAACGCACGGGCCACGCGAACGATGATCGGTGCAAGGAGGATCACTGTCGTCGCGTTCGGCAACAGCGCGCACAACGGCGCGACCACCACGATCAGCAGCAGCAGGAAGCGCTTGCCGCTTCCCGCGGTGGCCCGTAAGTACACGTCGCCGATTACGTCGAAGAGGCCAGTCGTCGCGAGAATACGCGCCACGACCATGCCGCCGAAGAGCAGGCTGATGGGGCCCGCCGCGGTTCGCGCGGTGGCGAGCAAATCCTGTTCATCGAGAATGCGCAGCGCAATGAGTATGCTGGCCCCGACGAGCGCCGCCACGGTCATGTCGATGACATTGAAGGCGATCACGAGTATGACCGCCGAAAAAACGCCGACGACGAGATAGATCTGCCAGTCGCTCACGATGCGTTCTTCCCCTTTTCATTGCATCGGCGGGGCGTACATCAGGCCGCCGCGAGTCCATGAGTCATTGAGTCCTCGTTTCATCTGGAGAGGGCTTGCACTGCCCATATTGCGATCGAACATTTCTCCATAATTACCGGCGCTGTTCAACGCTCTTGCGGTCCAGCCAGGCTTCATGCCGAGCATATTCGTTACTGCCGTGTCGGGAACCAGCGCGTGAGACACGCGTGGATCGCGCATACGTTCGACAAGATTGGCGCGCGTGACGCCGAGTTCTTCGGCGGCGATCAACGTGAAAAGAACCCAACGCACGACGGTAAGCCACGCGATATCGTCGTCTCGCACGACAGGGCCGAGCGGCTCCCTCGATATGCGCTCGGGAAGAATGACAACCGACGATGCCCCGCCCGGCGCGCGAGCCTGTAGCGCAGCAAGTAGCGACGCGTCCGCCGTGGCGGCGCTGCATTGGCCATCGTGAAACGCCCGCTCTAGCGCATCCACCGATCCGACGACGAGCGGCTTGATATCCAGCGCATTCGCATAGGCATAAGTGGAGAGGTTGCCCTCGCTCGACGTGTCGCGCAGCACGCATACCGTCGCGCCATTCAGGGACGACAACGCGCGTACAGGGCTCTTCGTCCACACCATGAACGCTTGAGCATCGTAGAAGAGAATGCCTGCGAACTGCACGCCGAGCGTCCCCTCGCGAAGCAAGGTCCACGTCGTATTGCGCGCGAGCAAATCGATGCGGCGCGTTCGAAGTGCGGGAAAGCGTGCGGACGTCCTGAGAGGAATGAATGCGACCTTGCCAGGATCGCCGAGGGCCGCGGCAGCCACGGCACGGCAGAAGTCGGCATCCATTCCCGTCCAGCGCCCGGACGCATCCTGTGCCGAGAAGCCGGCTATGCCTTCGCTCACGCCGCATCGGAGTACGCCTCTCGCCTCGATCTGAGCGAGCGTCTCTGAACCGGCAGCCAGCGATACGGCCGGCAACGCGAGCATGAGCAGTGCTGCGAGTACGACCGCGCAGATGCTTTCGGCAGCTCTTATCATTGCCTTCCCGGTTGACGAACCGAATGCATGGCCGGTCCGTTGGACATGGCGCACGGAACAATGCGTCACGCATTTGTCGTTAGGCCGTGAATACGTTGTAGGCGAATCACTGTTCCTTTCAAGGCGCCTTTTCCTGAGAGTGTGGCCTTGCTCTCTGACGTCAGCGAGAGAGATGTTGTAAGTGAATGAATAATCTTCGTGGAAAAAAGTGCAGCGCGAAAGCGCAATAGTTCGAGCGCTTGAAATTTGTAGCTCCTAACATATCCTTGCAACGTATCGAATGACGAGGCGACCATGAACGATGCTCCTGTCCTAGACGCAGCCTCCCGTCGCGCGGCAGCGACGAATGAGGTCGCCGATGATCCGTTGCAGCACGACATCGTACGGAACCTGATTTGTCGTCAGGCGCGCTATCCGGACATCGCTACCCGCCACGACTGGTACATGGCGCTCGCGTTCAGCGTCAGAGACCGGATGCTGGCGCGCTGGGCCGCCTCAACGAAAATCTATGCGGCGAAAGACGTGAAGGTCGCCTGCTATCTGTCGGCTGAATTCCTGATCGGTCCACAACTCGGCAATAACCTGCTCAATCTTGGCATGCAGGACGAGGCACGTGATGCGTTGCATGCGCTCGGCCAGGACCTCGACGCGCTGCTTTCGGTCGAAGAAGAGCCGGGCCTCGGTAATGGCGGGCTCGGGCGCCTCGCTGCCTGCTACATGGACTCGCTGTCGACTCTCGAGATACCCGCGATCGGTTACGGCATCCGCTATGAGTTCGGCATCTTCGATCAGCAGATCCGCGATGGCTGGCAGGTCGAGGTCACGGACAAGTGGCTCGAGAAAGGCAGTCCATGGGAGATCGTGCGGCCGGACGTGAGCTATTACGTCGGCTTCGGCGGAAATACGACACAGCACACGGACGAGCAGGGCCGTCTGCGCGTCGAGTGGCAACCGGCGCGGCAGGTCAAGGGCGTGGCATGCGATTTCCCGGTGCAAGGCTACCGCGTGGGCACCTGCAACGTGCTGCGGCTGTGGAAGAGCGAGGCAGTCGAGTCATTCGACTTTCAGGACTTCAACGCCGGCCAATATTACGAGGCGGTGCAGGAGAAAGTCTTGTCGGAAACTCTGTCCAAGGTGCTATACCCGAACGACGAACCGGAAGCAGGCAAGCGACTGCGACTCGCGCAGCAGTACTTCTTCGTATCCTGCTCGCTGCAGGACATGTTGCGGCTAATGACAATGAAAGGGACGCCGGTGCAGCATTTCGCCGATCTTTTCGCTGCCCAACTGAACGATACGCACCCGTCCATAGCAGTAGCCGAATTAATGCGTCTGCTTCTCGACGTGCATGGCCTGCCGTGGGATGAAGCGTGGGACATCACACGGCGCACGTTCGCCTATACCAATCACACCCTGTTGCCTGAAGCGCTCGAAACGTGGGGCCTGCCGCTCTTCCAGAGCATGCTGCCGCGCGCGCTCGAAATCATCTATGAAATAAACAGCCGCTTTCTCGAAGATGTACGGCGCGCCTTTCCGGGCGACGATGCCCGTGTGGCCCGCATGTCGCTCATCGACGAGGCCGGCAACAAAAAAGTGCGCATGGCGCACCTTGCCACAGTCGGCAGTCATGCAGTGAACGGCGTCGCAGCACTGCATTCGGACCTGCTCAAGCAGACGGTGATGCGAGATTTCGCCGACATGTATCCCGAACGGTTCTTGAACGTAACCAACGGCGTGACGCCGCGCCGCTTTTTGATGTTGAGCAATCCCGGACTGACACGTCTGCTCGACACGACCATCGGCGACGGATGGGCCACTGATCTTTCAAAGCTCGATGCGCTGCGAGCGCTCGCGGATGATCGCGGGTTCCATGACGCGTGGCGTTCCGTGCGCCGAGAGAACAAAGCGGCGCTCGCCGAGCGCATCAGGATTGTCACCGGCATCGTTGTCGATCCCGACGCGCTCTTCGACATCCAGGTCAAGAGAATCCATGAATACAAGCGCCAGCATTTGAATGCGCTGTATATCGTGAGCTTGTACCGTCGCTTATGTGCGAACCCCGACATTCCCTGTGCGCCGCGCTGCTTTATCTTCGGCGGAAAGGCTGCTCCCGGTTATGCGATGGCCAAACTCATTATCCGTTTGATGACGGGTATTGCGGATGTGGTCAACAACGATGCCGCAATCAGGGGGCGGCTGAAAGTCGTCTTCTATCCGGATTTCAATGTGAAGAACGGGCACTGGATCTATCCGGCGGCCGACCTCTCCGAGCAAATATCGACGGCGGGAAAAGAGGCGTCGGGCACCGGCAACATGAAGTTCATGATGAACGGGGCGCTGACTATAGGCACGCTGGATGGCGCCAACGTCGAGATTCGCGAGGAGGCGGGCGCCGAGAACTTCTTTCTCTTCGGACTCACTGCTCAACAGGTCGAGCAGACAAAGCGCGAAGGATACCGGCCCGCTCAATACGTGGAATCGAATGATGTTTTGCGCGATGCACTGGAAGACATCGCGCAAGGGCGTTTCTCGGGCGGCGACAGGAATGTATTTCGGCCGCTGGTCGATAACCTCATGCAATCTGACCCGTTCCTCGTGTTGGCCGACTTCGCGGATTACTGCGCATGCCAGGAACGCGTGAGCGAGACATGGGGAGATATTCAGCAATGGACTCGCATGTCGATCATGAATACCGCGCGTTCGGGCAAGTTCTCCTCAGACCGCGCGATCGGCGAATACTGCGAGCGCATCTGGAAAGCGTCGGCAGTGAGGATCGACCTTGCTCAAAGCTAACGTCGACGGCGCGCACAGGTATCGTGTGCAGCCGGGTTCGCGTTTTCCTGTCGGCGCGACAGTCGCGGACGGCGGCGTCAACTTTTGTCTGTTCTGCCGGCACGCGACAGGCATGGAACTGTTGCTCTACGCATCGACAGAAAGCATCGAACCGTTCCAGATTGTCTCGCTCGCGCCCGATGTGAACCGGACGTTCTACTTCTGGCATGTCTTTATCGAAGATTTACCGGTTCACTGTTGTTATACGTGGCGAGCCTGCGGTCCGCACGGCGTGCCGCAAATGGACGACGCTGCCGCCAGCCGCAAGGAGTTGCTCGATCCAAACGCGCGGGCGGTCAGCGAGCGTTTCTGGAACCGCCAGCAGGCTTCGGAGGCGCAAGGCGCATCGCACGCATCGTTCAGGGCCATCGTCACGGAACCTGTCGAAACGCGCGACGACGTCGACATTCGCACGCTGGACGATGCCATCATCTACGAGTTGCACGTAGGCGGTTTCACGCGGCATCCGTCGAGCGGTGTCCGATGTCCCGGTACGTTTGCCGGCCTGATCGAGAAAATCCCTTATCTGAAGGAATTGGGCGTCACGCATGTCGAGTTGCTTCCTGTCATGGCATTCGACGAGCAGGACGTTCCGCCGTCCGCAGCCGCGAAAGGACTCACGAATTACTGGGGCTACAGCACGCATAGCTTCCATAGTCCGCATTCGCGCTACTGCGTGGAAGCGGCACGAGCGCCGCAGGAATTCCGCGCGCTCATCGACGCGATGCACGCGGCGGGCCTTCGCGTGCTGCTGGACGTCGTGTTCAATCACACAGCGGAGGCCGGTGCTAACGGGCCCGTGATCAACTTCAAGGTGCTCGCCAACGAGATCTTCTATCACGTCGATCCGGCCGATGGCGGCCGTTACCGCGACTACACGGGCTGTGGCAACACGATCAACTGCAATCATCCGCTGGTATGCGCGTTCATCCTGCGATGCCTGGAGTATTGGGTGCGCGACCTCCGCGTCGATGGTTTCCGGTTCGATCTTGCGAGCGTCTTCACGCGCGGCGAGGGCGGCGCGCTGTTGAGCAACCCGCCGTTGCCTTGGGCAATCGAATCGTCGGAAGTGCTCTCTCGCGTTCCGCTTATTGCCGAAGCATGGGACGCGGCCGGCCTCTATCATGTAGGCGCCTTTCCCGGGATGGCGTGGGCCGAATGGAATGGACGTTACCGTGACGTGATACGGCGTTTCGTGCGCGGCGAACCGGGGCTCATCGGACAAGTATGTACGTGCATGGCGGGAAGCGCGGATCTCTATCAGGCAGATGGCAGATTGCCCGCCAACAGCATCAACTTCGTCACCTGTCACGACGGCTTCACTCTGCTCGATCTCGTCAGCTATAACGCGAAGCACAATGAGGCAAACGGCGAGGACAACCGCGACGGCACCAACGATAACCTGTCGTGGAATTGCGGCGCGGAAGGCGAGACGCACGATCCATCGGTTATCGGTCTGCGCCTTAAGCAGGCGCGCAACTTCATGGCGATCCTGCTTCTGAGCCAGGGCGTGCCGATGATTCTCGGTGGCGATGAAGTCCTGCGCACCCAGCGAGGGAACAACAACGCGTTCTGTCAGGACAATGAACTCTCCTGGCAGGACTGGCGCATGTCGCGCGATGCGCTCGACATGTTGCGCTTCGTGCGCGAACTCATCGCACTGCGCAAGCGTCACCCGAGCCTGCGCCGCCGACGCTTTCTGACGGGGCGGCCCGCGAACGGCGACACCTATCCCGACGTTGCGTGGCACGGCGAGCGACTGGGCGAGCCGCCGTGGCATGACCCCGGAGCACGTCTCGTTGCCTTCACGCTTGCCGCGCAAGCACCGGGCGAAGCCATGTTGCACATCGTGTTGAACATGAATGACGATGCGCGTATCGTCGCGGTGCCTGTCTTCGACGGACAATCGTGGCGGCGCATCGTCGATACGTCTCTTGCATCGCCACTCGATATTGTTTCGGATTCCGTAACCTCGCAGAGTGAGTTCGATGCCTGTCATGTCGCGCCACACAGCGTGCTGGTCCTCGAATCGCACCGAAACGCAGCCTGACCATGCGCGTCAATACCGCTGGACTGCTTCAGACAAACCGCCTTTAATATTCCTGTATCGCTGCGTTGCCTGATTCAATCACAGGAGGCCGCATGGACGCAGTCAGAACGTTTCTCGAAAGCCAGTCGCTCTTCGCATTGTTCCTCACGATCGCATTGGGCTATCTCATCGGCGAGATCACGATCAAAGGCGTCGCGCTCGGCTCGGGGGCCGTGCTTTTCGTCGGACTGGCCATCGGCGCGTTCGCGCCGAAGTCGGCGCCGCCGGCCTTGCTCGGCACGCTCGGCTTGCTGCTGTTCCTCTACGGCATCGGCATTCAGTACGGCGCGCAGTTCTTCAGAGGGCTCACCAGCCGCGAAGGGGCGAAGGCGAACGCGGCTGCTTGCCTCGGCGTCATTGCGGCCGGTCTCGTGTCATGCGCTTTTATTCGCTTCGGCATTTCGCTCGCTGATGCGTTGGGCATGTTCGCCGGCAGCGGTACCAGCACGGCAAGCCTCCAGGTGGCCATTGCATCGATGAAGAGCAATGATGCGGCCGTGGGCTATAGCGTCGCTTATCCGTTCGGCGTGGCCGGTCCCATTCTGTTTCTCTATGCGCTTAACGTGTTGCTGAAAGTCTCGATTCCGAAGCCGCCGGCCAAGGTGCTGGAAACGGCGGAGATCGCGCTCAAGAACGCCAGTTTCTTCGGCCTGCGCTTATCGGAACTTCTGAGCCGCTTGCCGCCGGGCGTGTCGATTGCGGCGGTGCGGCGCGCGCATCGTAATCAGTTGCCCGCCGACGACCTCATCGTGCAGTCCGACGATGTGCTGCTTGTCACCGCCACGGACCAGCGCCTGCTCGACGAGGCCACGGCGCTATGCGGCGAGTCGCAGCCAGGACGCATCGCGAGCGATCGCGAAGATATCGACTATATGCGCGTATTCGCATCGAATTCGGCGGTGGTCGGGATGCCGCTCGGCAAGCTGAGATATCCCGGCGGCGTGAACTGTTCGATTGCGCATGTGCGGCGGGGAGACGCCGATTTACTTTCGACGCCCGATCTCATTCTCGAAGCAGGCGACCGCGTAGGCGTGCTCGTGAATCGCGCGCATCGCGCGACGATTCGTGCGTTCTTCGGCGATTCGATCAAGGGCACGGCGGATCTGAGCTTCATCTGCCTCGGAATCGGCGCTGCGGCGGGGCTGCTGCTAGGAGCCGTTCCGTTGCGCGTGCCTGGCCTCGGCAGTTTCAGCCTCGGTCTCGCTGCGTTGCTGCTGTTCGCGCTGTGCCTTGGAAAAGCAAGGCGCAACGGACCGTTCGTGTGGGTCATGCCGCTATCGGCGAATCTCGTTCTGCGCAACCTCGGGCTCACGATCTTTCTTGCGCAGGTCGGGATTTCATGCGGGCCGAAATTCGTGGCGACCGTGGGCACAGCGGGTCCGCTGCTGCTCCTTTACGGCGTGATCACGCTGCTCGTGCTCGTGAGCGTCACAGCCGCGTCGTGTCTATGGCTATTCAAGCTGCCCTTCGATACCTCGGCCGGCGTCGTATGCGGCGCGACCGGCAATCCTGCCATTCTCGCGTTCGCCAATCGCATCGCGCCCACGGATCAGCCCGACGTGATGTACGCCATGATTTTCCCGTCGATGACCATCGTCAAAGTGCTGTTCGTGCAGATCGCAATCTCGCTGGCTAGCGGCTAGCTCTCGTATTGGAGATGAAATCATGGACGTGGCCATATTCAGTTCGACGCCTTACGAACGCCAGTTTCTGGACCAGGCGAATGAATCCGCGCACCACAGGCTCAAATACCTCGACGTCTCGCTGAATCGCGATACGGTCGGGGAGGCTGCAGGATTCGGCGCGGTATGCATCTTCGTTAATGACAAAGCAGACGCCGCCGTTCTGGAGGCGCTGAAAAGCGGCGGCACCGAATTGCTCGCACTGCGTTGCACCGGCTTCAACAACGTTGAGCTCGAAGCCGCCGCGCGCCTCGGGCTGAAGGTCGTTCGCGTCGTGACGTATTCGCCGAACTCAGTCGCCGAACATGCCGTCGCGCTGTTGCTCGCCATCAATCGGAAGGTGCATCGCGCCTACAACCGTACGCGCGATTCCAATTTTTCTCTCGACGGACTCATCGGCTTCGATTTGTGTGGCAAGACGGTGGCCGTAGTGGGCACCGGGAAGATCGGGTGCGTTTTTGCGAAGATCATGCTCGGCTTCGGCTGTAATGTGATCGGCTACGATCCGTATCCCTCGAAGGAATTCGAAGCGATGGGTCTGCGCTATGCGCGGCCGGGCGAGATCGGCGAGAAGGCCGATGTCATTTCACTGCACTGTCCGCTGACTCCCGCGACGCATCACATCATCAATGCGGAGACGCTTCAGCGTGCCAAGCGCGGCGCCTTGCTCATCAATACGAGCCGGGGCGCGCTCATCGACACCGAGGCCGTGATCGAAGCACTGAAAAGCGGGCAACTGGGCGGGCTCGCAATCGACGTGTATGAGCAGGAAGCGGACTTGTTCTTCCGCGATCTGTCCAATGAAATCATTCCGGACGACATCATTCAGCGGCTCATCTCATTCCCCAATGTGATCGTGACCGGGCATCAGGCGTATTTGACACGCGAAGCGCTGACGACTATCTGTGAGACAACGCTCGCGAGCATCACCGCGTTCGAGCATAACGAACCGCTCGTGAACGAAGTCAAGACCGGGTGAAATTCATGCTGCCGGACACCACCGCGGACGCCGCACTCGCCGAACCGTGCGGCAACACACGAGCACCCGTGCTGGACACGGTCGACCGCGTTTCCGAGCTGTGCTTCGGGTTGTTCATGGCGCTGACGTTCGTCGGTACGGTGTCGGCGGCGACGAGCGGCGAAGATGCCGGCCGCAAGATGCTGTACACGGCCCTCGGCTGCAATCTTGCGTGGGGCCTCGCGGATGCCGTCATGTATCTGATGCGCATTCTCGTGAATCGGGGGCGGCGGCGCACACTCGCGTTTGCGATCAAGCGCGAACTCGACGCGGGAGAAGGCGTGCGAGAACTGCGCGCAAGACTGCCGCCGTTTCTCGCGCCATTCTTCTCGGACGCCGAGCTGGAATCGATTCGCAGCCGAATCGCTCGATACGATGCGCTGCCGGAGCGCCCCGCGCTCGAGCGCGACGATTTTCTTGCCGCAATCGGCATCTTCATCATTATCGTGCTGTCCACGTTTCCGGTCGCCGCTCCGTTCGTCATCGTCCGGCATGTTCCCACTGCGTTGCTCGTGTCACGCGCGCTGACGCTCGTCATGCTGTTCGGATGCGGCGTTGCTTTGGGATCCTATGCGGGCTGGGGCGCGCTGAAAGCGGGGCTGGCGATGGTGACGTTGGGCGTGCTTCTGACAATGGCGATCATCGCGCTGGGCGGGTAAGTCAGATCGACCGGTTAGCCGGTCAATGCATCCAAATGACCGCGCCCGAGTCTTGAATTCGTCAAGAGGTTCGCATATCTTTCAATCACTATCCCGTGCTCATGACCGCGCTCTTTAGCGCGTTGCGCTATAAGCGGCGAAACGAACGAAACAAATGACGACGCTGCTTTGCTCGTGCATTTCCTTGCGGATTACCTCGTTTTTCAGAGTGCCGGACGCCACGCGATTCGACACGGACGGCTGATGCATCGGCGTATGCGAGTTCGATGCTTCGCGGTCGACCGCCGGCAATTTTCACATGGAGAAGGTCATGAAACGTCTATACGTAGCCTCTGCTTTGCTACCCGTCGCGTTCGTGACGAGTGCATGGGCGCAGAACGCAGCGCAGCCCGATCAAGCGGCCGGTCAAGCAAAACATAGCGACGAAATCGTACAGATGCGAATGGAGGTCGCGGCAGCCAACAAGGCGTACAACAGGAAAGTCGCGGCAGCGAAGAAAGTCTATGACCAGAAGAAGGCACAAGCCGCGAAGGAACGCGATGCCGCGATTGCCGCCGCCCATAATGGCGCAGCTCAATAACGGATTTCAAACGCCCTTAAGCGTCTCTTAAGCATGGGTGAATGAGTTTGTCTCACTGTTTTGAACGATCGGTGAAAGACCCGATGCGCTGCGGGGTACAGCTTGCGCTTTCGGCGAATTGGTAGAACAGGCGAGAGACGGCCACCTCGGTGGTAAGAGAACAATGCCCAAGTTCATCAACATGCTTCTGGTCGTGTCGGCGCTCGCATGTGGCACGCATGCGCTCGCTCAGGCGCCGGCGGCAAGCGTCCCGCCGCCCGCGGCGATGAGTGCAGCGGATCTGGACAAGCTCGTCGGTCCCGTTGCGCTGTATCCCGACGACCTCGTTGCGATCATTCTTCCCGCTTCGACGTATCCGGTCGAGGTGGTGCAGGCAGACCGGTTTCTCGAGCGCAGAAAGACGGACAAAAATCTTCCGGTCGACGAACGCTGGCAAGACTCGGTGAAGGCGCTGCTCAACTATCCCGAGATCGTGAAGAAGATGAGCACCGATCTCGACTGGACCGTTGCGCTCGGCGAAGCGGTCGTGGCGGATCAGAACGCCGTCTTGCAAGCCGTGCAGCGTTTTCGCCGGCAAACTCAGTCGGTCGGCAATCTGAAGAGCGACGACAAGCAGACGATCGTGGTCGAGAAGGAGGTCATCAAGATCGTGCCGTCTAATCCGGAAGTCATTTATGTGCCGCAGTACAACCCGTCCACGGTGGTCGTGAGCAGTCCGACGCCGGTCTATACGTACGCCCCGGCGCCTTACCCCGTCTACTACTATCCGTATGCGCCCGGTGCGGCCTTCGCCACGGGCATGATCTGGGGCGCGGCCATCACCGCCGCGTGGAACGGCGGACGGTACGAGGCCAACTATAACGGCGGCAATAACACGATCAACATCAATCGCGAACAGAATGCCAATCGAGCCGATGTCCAGAACAACCTGAGCAATCGCGCGGCGAACCGGTCTGGATCGGGCGCGACGCAACAGTCGAGCACATGGCGTTCCGAGAAGAAGCCGGGACAGGTCTCCGGCACCAGCGGGCGTTCCTCGATGCAGCGCGTGGGCGACGCGCCTTCGCGTGGAGGGGGAGCAGGCGGTACGGGCGGAGCAGGCCGCACGGGGTTGGGCGCAGGAGGCGGCACCGAGCGCGCTTCTGCACGCACGCAACCCGCCATGCAGAACACGCCTCGCGCGCAGGGCGCGTCGAACTTTCAGGCCCGCGGCGGCGATGCATTGAGCGGCTATGGCTCGGGCCAAAGCGCGCGCGCGGATAGCGCGCGAGGAGCCGCGAGCCGGCAGTCGATGGCAGGCGGCCAGGGCGGTCGCAGCTTCCAGGGCGGCGGTGGCGGCTTTGGCGGCGGCGGAGGCGGCGGCTTCTCAGGAGGCGGAGGTCGCAGCTTCGGCGGCGGCCGCGGGGGTCGTCGCTAGGGGGCGCCTATGAACATTCATCGAACCGATGGCCGGTTGACTCGTCTCGTCATTGCGTTTGCGACAGTCGCGATGTTGCTCGCGCCCGCGACGCTCTTCGCAGCGACCGACCAGCAGACTTTCGCGACACCCGAGGAAGCCGTCAGCGCACTCGTGCAGGCGCTCAGGTCGGACGATGACGCGGCGCTCATCGGCATCTTCGGCAGCGCGCACAAGCGCCTCGTCGTGACATCCGACGATGCCGAGAATCGCCAGTTACGCGCCGATGCGCTTGCCGAATTCGAGGCGTATCACCGGCTCGAAGAGGCTTCGCCCGACCGCCGCGTTCTCGTGATCGGCGACGATGCGTGGCCCATGCCCATTCCGCTCGTTCGAGAGAACGGCGTCTGGCGCTTCGCCACGGAAGAGGGCGAGCAGGAGGTGCTGGACCGGCGTATCGGGGCGAACGAGCGCGAGGCGATCAAGGTACTGCGCGCGTATCTCGATGCGCAGCGCGAGTACGCCTCGCAAGATCGGATGGGGGACGGTGTGTTGCAGTACGCGCGCAAGCTCGGAAGTTCGCCGGGCAAGCGCGACGGACTCTACTGGCCAGCGGATACGAGTCGGGGCGAAGAACAGAGTCCCTTCGGTCCGCTGATCGCCGCGAGTTCGACCTACTTCAAGGACCGTCACGCGGGCGACGCGTACCACGGCTACCACTACCGCATTCTCACGCGGCAAGGCAAGAACGCGCCGGGAGGCGCTTTCAGCTACATCATCAATGGGCGAATGCTGGCCGGCTTCGCGATGGTGGCGTACCCGGCGCAATACGGCGAGAGCGGCGTCATGACATTCATTGTCAACAACAACGGCGTGGTGTATCAGAAGAACCGCGGCCCGTCCGCGCAACCCCTGACGGAGTTCGATCCCGACCCGACATGGACGCGCGTGAACGAGCCGTGACCGAGGGGTCGCTGCGTCGCCATGCAGGCAGAAAGTCTGACAATTGAAGGAGTCCATATGAATGCACTGTGTTGGCGCGCGCTCGGCGCCATTGTGATCGCCTCGCTCGCTTTGGAAGCACTTGCGCAAAGCAAGCCGATCGCGTATCCGTCGAAAGGACAAAGCGCGCAACAGCAACAGAAGGATGACGGCGCGTGCTACAGCTGGGCGAAGAGCAATACAGGCATCGATCCGGCGACCGCATCGACGGCGCCGCCGCCGCAATCGGGCCCGGCAGTCGGCGGCGGTGAGCGCGTGGGCGGCGCGGCGCGCGGCGCGGC
>NZ_JALQEM010000032.1 GCF_023630705.1 Caballeronia sp. GAFFF1 | reverse complement strand
TCGGGCTGGAGCGCGCACATTATCGAGCAGCGCATCGACAACAAGATCATTCGGCCGAGCGCGAATTACACGGGGCCCGAGAATTTGAAGTTCGTGCCGATAAATAAGCGAAAATAGCGGGCTGCGCGATCGGAAATCGCGTTTTGGCGACTCCCATCCGCGCAGCAACCGCCACTCAACCCAAATGTTTCTGAAAGGTTTCACCGATGAATAAACTTCTGATCGCTGCAATCGTCGGCACGCTCGCCACGTCGAGCGTGTTCGTGAGTGCCGACGCCTTCGCCGCGACAACCGAATCGAGCGCGGCCAAGGCCAAGCGCCCCGCTCCGGCACGCCGCCTGATCAAGCGCAAGCCCAAGGCCGAAGCGGCTGCGGCAGCGAAGACGGACCCGATCCCCGACGGCTCAGTCAAGTGGTCCTGCAAGGACGGCATGGCTTTCTACCTGAAAGGCGACATGAAGCGTGACGCGATCGTCACGGTGAACTGGGCCAAGAAGGACTACAAGCTGCCGCGTCAGGACACCACGACCGGCGCAGACCGCTTCCACGACGCCGCAACCGGCATGGACCTCGTCGTCATCCCGACGAAGGCGATGCTGTTCTCGGACAAGGACTCGTCGCGTCTCGCCGACGAGTGCGTGACGCCCGAGATGGCAGCCGGCGCCACGGCGCCCACGCAGGCAGAAGCGTTGAAGCAGAACCCGCTGATGCTCAAGCCGGCGGAATAAGCCACATCAGTATTCAATACAGGAATCCTCGATGTCCGCACCGATCTCCAATGTCCGGCCCGAACCGGACAAGGTACTCGTCGACATAGTCGACTACGTTCTCGATTACGACGTCGACAGCGCCCTTGCGCTGGAAACCGCGCGCAATTGCCTGATCGACACGCTCGGTTGCGGACTCGAAGCCCTCTCGTACCCCGCCTGCACCAAGCTGATGGGACCGATCGTGCCCGGCACGATCGTCCCCAACGGCGCGAAGGTGCCGGGCACCCAATTCCAGCTCGATCCGGTCCAGGCCGCGTTCAACATCGGCGCGATGATCCGCTGGCTCGACTTCAACGACACATGGCTCGCCGCCGAATGGGGCCATCCGTCGGACAATCTCGGCGGCATTCTCGCGACCGCGGACTGGCTCTCGCGCAACGCCGTCGCGACCGGCAAGAAGCCGCTCACGATGAAAGACGTCCTGATCGCGATGGTCAAGGCGCACGAGATTCAAGGCTGCATCGCGCTCGAAAACTCGTTCAACAAGGTCGGGCTCGATCACGTGCTGCTCGTCAAGGTCGCATCGACTGCGGTGGTCGGGCAGATGATCGGCCTGTCGCGCGAAGAACTGATCAACGCGGTCTCGCTCGCCTTCGTCGATGGCCACTCGCTGCGCACGTATCGGCATGCGCCGAACACGGGCTCGCGCAAGTCGTGGGCGGCGGGCGACGCCACTTCGCGCGCCGTGCGTCTCGCGCTAATCGCCAAAACCGGCGAGATGGGCTATCCGTCCGTGCTGACCGCCAAGACGTGGGGCTTCTACGACGTCCTCTTCAAGGGCAACGAGTTCAAGTTCCAGCGTCCGTATGGCTCGTATGTGATGGAAAACGTGCTCTTCAAGATTTCGTTTCCGGCCGAGTTCCATTCGCAAACGGCGGTGGAAGCGGCCATGACGCTGCACGACAAGCTGAAGGAAGCGGGCAAGGGCGTCGAAGACATTACGAAGATCACCATTCGCACGCACGAAGCGGCGATTCGCATCATCGACAAGAAAGGCCCGCTCGATAATCCCGCAGACCGCGATCACTGCATTCAGTACATGATCGCCGTGCCGCTGATTTTCGGCCGGCTGACCGCCGCCGATTACGAAGATGTCGTGGCGAAAGATCCGCGCATCGACACCTTGCGCGCGAAGATGGAATGCGTGGAAGACCCGCAATTCACGAAGGATTATTTCGACCCGGACAAGCGTTCGATCGCGAATGCGCTGACCGTCGAGTTTAACGACGGCACGAAGCTCGATGAAATCGCGGTCGACTATCCGATCGGACACAAGCGCCGCCGCGCGGACGGCATTCCGCTGCTCGTCGAGAAGTTCAAGACGAACCTCGCGCGGCGCTTTCCCACCAGGCAACAGCAGGCGATCCTCGCGGTATCGCTGGACCAGGCAAAGCTGGAAGCAATGCCGGTCAATGAATACGTCGATCTGTACGTGATTTAGTCGATCGACTCGGTCATACAGAAACGTTGCATCGAAGCTATTTCCTCGTTTAGCCCTAGGAAAATAACCATGGCCCACAATCTCCACAACACGCTCAAGGAATTCGACAGCGGCTCCGGCAAAGGCAAGTACTACTCGCTGCCGCAACTCGGAAATGCACTGAACGTCGACATTCAGCGCCTGCCGGTTTCGATTCGTCTCGTGCTCGAATCCGTGCTGCGCAACTACGACGAAAAGAAGATCAGCGAGGAGCACATCAAGCAGCTCGCGAACTGGAAGCCGAACGCGGCCCGCGTCGATGAAATTCCGTTCGTCGTCGCGCGCGTGGTGCTGCAGGACTTCACCGGCGTGCCGCTGCTCGCCGACATCGCCGCCATGCGCGGCGTGGCGAAGCGCACGGGCAAGGACCCGAAGGCCATCGAGCCGCTCGTGCCGGTGGATCTGGTCGTCGATCACTCGGTGCAGATCGATCACTTCCGCGAGCCGAACGCGCTCGATCTGAACATGAAGCTGGAATTCCAGCGCAACAACGAGCGCTACCAGTTCATGAAGTGGGGCATGCAGGCGTTCGACACGTTCAAGGTCGTGCCGCCGGGCGTCGGCATCGTGCACCAGGTGAACCTCGAATACCTCGCGCGCGGCGTTCACAAGAAGGACGGCGTCTATTATCCGGACACGCTCGTCGGCACCGACAGCCACACGACGATGATCAACGGCATCGGCGTCGTCGGCTGGGGCGTGGGCGGCATCGAAGCGGAAGCGGGCATGCTCGGCCAGCCGGTGTACTTCCTGACGCCGGACGTGGTCGGCGTCGAGCTGAAGGGCAAGCTGCGCGAAGGCTGCACGGCCACCGACCTCGTGCTGACCATCACTGAGATGCTGCGCAAGGAGAAGGTCGTCGGCAAGTTCGTCGAGTTCTTCGGCGAAGGCACGGCGTCGATCGCGGTGCCGGACCGCGCGACCATCGGCAACATGGCGCCGGAATACGGCGCGACCATGGGCTTCTTCCCGGTCGATGAAAAGACCATCGACTACTTCCGGGGCACGGGCCGCAGCGACGAAGAAATCTCGGCGTTCGAGAATTACTTCAAGGCACAGAACCTCTGGGGCGTGCCGAAGGCCGGCGACATCGAATACACGAAGACGCTGACGCTCGATCTGTCGACCGTCGCGCCGTCGCTCGCAGGTCCGAAGCGTCCGCAAGACCGCATCGAGATCGGCAATGTGAAGAGCACGTTCACCGATCTGTTCTCGAAGCCGGTAGGCGAAAACGGCTTCGCAAAGAAGCCGGACGATTTGCAAGCGACGTACAAGACGGCGGACGGCATCGACGTGAAGAACGGCGACGTGCTGATCGCGGCCATCACCTCGTGCACGAACACGTCGAACCCGAGCGTGCTGCTCGCCGCCGGCCTGCTCGCGAAGAAGGCGGTGGAAGCCGGCCTGACGGTTGCGCCGCACATCAAGACGTCGCTCGCCCCGGGATCGCGCATCGTCACCGACTATCTGACGAAGACGAACCTGCTGCCGTATCTCGACCAGCTCGGCTTCACGCTGGCCGCTTACGGCTGCACGACGTGTATCGGCAACGCGGGAGACCTGACGCCGGAACTGAACGACGCGATCGTGAAGAACGATATCGTCGCCGCGGCCGTGCTGTCGGGCAACCGCAACTTCGAGGCGCGCATTCACCCGAACATCCGCGCGAACTTCCTGGCATCGCCGCCGCTGGTCGTCGCGTATGCGATCGCCGGCAACATCACGCGCGATCTGATGACCGAGCCGGTCGGCCAAGGCAAGGATGGCCGCGACGTGTTCCTGGGCGATATCTGGCCGACGAGCGAAGAAGTGCACGCGCTGCTCAAGTTCGCCCTCGATGCCGATACGTTCCGCCAGAACTATTCTCAGCTCACGAAGGAAGGCGATCTGTGGAGCAAGATCGCGGGCGAAACCGGTCAGGTTTATGACTGGCCGAAGTCGACGTACATTGCAGAGCCGCCGTTCTTCGGCAATGACTTCTCGATGAAGCCGGCCGATTCGATTCCCGCAGTGACGAAGGCACGTGCGCTCGGCATCTTCGGTGACTCGGTGACGACCGACCACATCAGCCCGGCGGGTTCGATCAAGGAAACGTCGCCGGCGGGCGTGTGGCTGAAGGCGAATGGCGTGCAGAAGGCCGACTTCAACAGCTACGGCTCGCGCCGCGGCAACCACGACGTGATGATGCGCGGCACCTTCGCGAACGTGCGGATCAAGAACCTGATGATCCCGCCGAAAGCGGACGGCACGCGCGTGGAAGGCGGCCTGACCATCCACCAGCCGAGCGGCGAACAACTGTCGATCTACGACGCCGCGATGAAGTACATCGACGAAGGCACGCCGACCATCGTCTTCGCGGGTGAGGAATATGGCACGGGTTCGTCGCGCGACTGGGCGGCGAAGGGCACGCAACTGCTCGGCGTGAAGGCCGTGGTGGCGCGCAGCTTCGAGCGGATCCATCGTTCGAACCTCGTCGGCATGGGCGTGCTGCCGCTGCAGTTCAAGGGCTCGGACAGCGTGCAGTCGCTCAACATCACGGGCGAAGAGACCTATGACATCGAAGGTCTCGGCGACGACTTCAAGCCGCAGCAGGAAGTCACGCTGGTGATTCATCGCAAGGACGGCAAGGAAGATCGCGTGGCGGTGCTGCTGCGTATCGATACGCCGATCGAAGTGGATTACTACAAGCACGGCGGGATTCTGCCGTTCGTGCTGCGCTCGCTGCTCGCGGCTTAAGCGGAAGCGTTTTGCAGGTGACCGCGCCCGAAAGGGCGCGGGAACATTGAACCCGGCCTTGGCCGGGTTTTTTTTCGGGTGCGTGATCAACTACTGAGTTTGCATGGTCGCGCGAACGTGCGCCAGCAGGCGCAGATTGGCTTCAACCCATTCCGCATCGACTTGATGCCTGCCAATACGTCGATAACGGACTGCACAAGTCAAGGACAGGACTTGACGTGAACACTGTGTCGAGGCACAACGATACCCTCCTCGTCGAATGTCTGCACTACTACACTTGTATGCACTGCCAAACGCTCCGAAGCTGCGGCTCGTCGATGTGCCGCGACTAGCAGCGGCGCTGGATATTAACGCTGCCGCGGCACTGCTTTCGCATCCGAGCCCAGGTCGATTTCCATCGATATGCTCTTTCGAAAGCCGACGGTGACACACATCGTATCGCAGCATGCGTTCGAGCTTCTGCAACCGGCTCAGGTGGTACTCGCGCGGCCGTTGGCACACTATAGTGATCCATGAGGCGACAAATGCCACGATTCTTTGCACCTGCTCACCATTCGTCGAGGTTAAACTTAGGCGCATCTTCGAGGAAAAACAATCTAAAAGAATGCGCGAACTCGTGATTCTCCTGGTGTCACTGACCGTTGATCGTCGAGCTTTCGCGCCATATGCAAACTAAGGCGAAGCGATGGACCCGCGTCTGCTTGACCACTACAATCGCGAACTACATCGCCACAGGGAACTCATGCTCGAGTTCGCCGAAACTCATAAGAAGGTCTCCCAGCGCATGGGAATACAAGTCGGCGATATCAACGACACCTATGTCGATCGGTTGATTCAGTCGTCGTCGTTTGTGACCGCGCGTGCCGACATGCGTCTTGCCGATGAATTCGGCCTTCTCACGCAAGCGCTGCTGCAAACGACATACCCGAACTACATAACGCCAACACCGTCTATGTCCATCGCCCGTCTCGTTCCGGGCGAGAAGACAGGCACACTTCGCCGGGGGGTTACTCTACCGCGCGGCAGCGTATTGAAATCTCGCATTCCGAACAATGAGCAAACGGCGTGTGAGTTTACAACCAGTCAGGATGTCACCCTCTATCCGCTCGAAGTCAGTGAAGCACGACTAACCGGTATTCCGCCGGATATTCCGGCGTTAGACCGATTCGTGCCCGCAGGGGCGCAGGTGCAAGGCGCGCTGCGATTAACGCTGCGCATCATCGGCGATGCTTGCTGCAACGAATTGGACGGTGTCGACCGACTTCCCATCTACCTTTCCGGCGACGAGACGGTCGCCTCACACCTATTCGAACTAATTCACGCTGCGAGCATAGCAAGCGTTATTGGCGCGCCAGGGCAATTTGCGTCCGACCGGTTGCACCCGGTTACCCGCGATGCGGTCGTCCACGAGGCGCTTGAACCGGAAAACAGCCTTCTGCCCGCCGTCCCGCATAAGCTTCATGGGCACAACCTCGTGCAGGAGTATTTCTGTTTTCCCCAACGATTCTGGTTTTTCACCATCACGGGCTTGAAGCGCGCGTTCGCTGGTATACATGGAAAGCACGCCGAGGTCGTTCTGTTGTTGAGTCGTCCTGTTGGAAATCTTGCTAACTTAGTCGACGCGACTAACTTTGCTTTGCTTTGCTCACCTGTTATCAATCTCTTTCCGCGTAGCAGCGGACGCCTCAGCATCGACCCGAAGAAAGCCGAGCATCTTCTCGTACCGGTTCCGTCCAACCCCAACGACTTCGAAGTGCATTCTGTAAGCCTTGCAAAAGGGCAGATAGCGCATACATCCGAAGGCGTCACCTTCTACCCGTTGCACGACAGATACTTCGAAGACACCGCTCAGGCGCACCGCTATTTCACGCTGCGCCGCCAGGTGAACCGACCGCAGCTTCAGCTGCGTCCTTACGGTACCCATCGCCAATTTACCGAGACGCGTACTTACATTTCGCTCGTCGATGGCGAAGGACGTCCGGATGCCGAAGGCATGCGCTATTTAAAAGTAGACGCGCTGCTGACCAACCGCGATTTGCCGTCCCTGTTATCTGTCACCGGACTGAGTGATCTCGATGTCGACGATTCATTACCCGTTCGGAGCATCGGTCTTTTGCGCCGACCGACAAACTCAACACCACCCCTAGGATTGGGGGAACGTGCGTGGCAGCTGTATAGCCAGCTTCACCTGGATTATCTGATATTCGAGCCAACTCCTGACACGCTGCCCGGCGAAGGGCTGCGGCGACTTCTTCGCCTCTACGCGACCGCGTACGACGCGGCTTATCTACACCAGATCGAAGCCCTGATCGGCGCCTCTGCGAAGCCAGTTAATCGTCGCTTGCCTCGGAGCTTCGATCAGCCGTATGGAAGGGGTATCGAATGCAAATTAACGATCGACGAGACCGCCTTCAACGGCAGCCCCTATACGTTAGGGCTAGTGCTCGAGCGTTATCTTGCTCGCCATATCTCGGACAGTTCGTTCACAACAACTGTGCTCCGTTCAAAGCAGCGCGGCGACATCGCTCAATGGCCGCCACGCCGAGGTTGCCGCGCGGCCTTCTGATTTACTTCTATGGAAACAAATATTCAGACGTCGTGGTTCACTCAGCCGCGAACCCTCGATTTGTCGGGCGCATCGCTGCCACGCTTCGCGGGGAAGCCGCTTTTCGCCGTTGCTCGCGTGAGGGGAAGCGAAGAACTCGGTCGCTTGTACGAATATGACGTGGATCTTGTCACAATCGATGATCCGCGTTTACTCGCGTCGGATGTTCACGCGCTCGTCGACCTAGATTCCTTGATTGGCAAAGAAGTCACGCTTTCAATTGCAGTCGAGGGCAACGGCACGTGGGTACAAGGCCAAGCCGGCAATGAAGACTGCCGCAACATTGGCGCCGATGTGCGAAGAATAACGGGACTCGTCACGGCCGCGGAATGTGTCGGCAGCAACGAACGACGTGCCCGCTACAGTCTGAAGGTCAGGCCGTGGCTGTTTATATCGACGCTCAATCAGGATAGCCGTATCTGGCTTGGACAGGACATCGTACAGATCACGCAGGACGTCCTCGACGCCTATCCTTTTCCATATGAACTTCGCTTGGCCGGTCCCGGCGGTGGCGGAGCCTACCCGAAGCGCGATTATCAGCGCCAGTATTGGGAAAGCGACTTCGCCCTGCTCGACAGACTTTGGCAAGAATGGGGCATCACTTACTTCTTCGATGGCATCACGCTAGTTCTCTGCGACTCACCCGCAGCATTCAGAAAGCACGGCCCCGCATATGAGACGGTGCGATATCTTGACCGAAACGCGCAACGCATTGACGAGGAACACATACATGAGTTCCGCGTGGCTCGCCAACTCACGACCGGCAGGGTATCGCTGGTGGATTACGACTACACCCGATCGCTCGCGAAGCTGACTGCGCAGCAATCTGATCATAGCGAGCGAGTCTTCGATAACGCGGAGCACTACGGCTGGGGCGATTACTCGCAACCGCTCGCCGACGCGATGGGGATTTACGGCGAGCCGAACGACTACAAGTGCGAGGCCGAACACCTCGCGAGGATCAAAGTCGATGCCAATCGTTGCCAGAGCTTACGTGCAAAGGGCAAGGGCAATCTCCGAGGCTTGATGACAGGTCACACCTTTCATCTCAGAGACTATCCGCTCAAACCCGGCGACGGAGAGTATCTCGTGATTTCTACCGAGATGGAGATTGTCAATAACGACACGGTCACGCAAAACAGCGTAGCCGTGCAGCAGTACACATGTGAAACGTCGTTCACAGCACAACCGGCGAACGTCTTCTACCGCACACCACAGACGGCAAAAAAGCCCCGCGCCTTCTCGGAGACAGCAATGGTGACCGGATATGGCGATGAGCCGATCTGGACCGATGCGTTTGGCAGAGTGAAGGTACATTTCGTCTGGGACCGTCGTCGCGAGAAAGATCAAGCCGCGAGTTGCTGGCTGCAGGTCGCTTCGCCGTGGCAAGGTCAAAACCACGGAGCGGTCTGGGTGCCGCGGGTCGGCCACATGGTCTCCGTGGGGTATCACGACAGCGATCCCGATCGCCCGTACGTGTCATGCGAGCACACTACCGAATTTCACCAGCTTCCATGGGCTTTACCTAAGAACGATGCGCTCTCGGGCTGGCGGAGTCAGGAGCTAAACGGCGCCTCCGCTAACAGCATCGTGACGGACGACACGCCGGGTAAGCTGCAAGTGCAGGTGGCGAGCGACCACGCACAGTCACGCCTCGTATTGGGTTACAACACGCGTATCGACGGTCACGCGGGTCGCAAAGAAGCGCGAGGCGAAGGGTTCGAGCTTGCCACAGAAGCACACGGCGTAGTGCGGGCGAACAAAGGGCTGTTGGTCACCACGGAGTCGCGCAACGGCGCAAGTGCTCCCGCCAAGGCCATGGAGGAACCCGTCCTGCGACTGACGGAAGCGAGCGCGCAACACCAAACGCTGCATGAGCTTGGAGTTCGGCACAAAGCACACCAACAGCTTGGACATCTTGACGACATTGCGTCCGCGATAGGAACGCAAGTCAGTGCTATCTGTGGCGCCGCGGCGGATCTGCCTGGACGGCTGCCTGAATTGGCGCGACCCGATTTCGTATTGGCAAGCAGCGCGGGCATCGCGACAACGGCGACTGAAAGCACACACATTGCCAGTCAGCAAGATCATGCGGTGACGGCTGGCCGAGACGTGAGTCTGTCTTCCGGCCGATCGTTTTTCGCATCGATCCGCGGAGCTATCTCAATGTTCGCGCAACAATTGGGAATACGGCTTGTAGCCGCCAAGGGCAACGTCGAAATCCAGTCTCAACGTGACCAGATCGCACTGACTGCCCTCAAGGACGTGGCGGTGACCAGCGTCAACGGAAAGGTCGTGATCACTGCGTCTGAGGAAGTCTGGATTGGTGCGGGGGGCTCGTACATCCGCATCAATGGAACCGGAATCGTCAATGGCTCGCCGGGTGCAATTCTCGAGAAGGCGGCAGTCTGGAGCAAAGAAGCGGCCGACGGCGCCGACCAGCAGACGCAGACATTTTTTGAAAGCCAGTCTGAACGGCAATACAGCCAGCAGATACGCGTCGACGAGACAACCCTCGGTCCGTATAACGACAAGCTCGTCAAATACTACTTTCAGAACGAGGCTGGCGAAAACCTTGGTGTCGGGAATCTCGACAAACAAGGCTCAACGCTCCGGATATTCACCGACTCTCCGACTAAGATCAAGTCGGTTCTGGATGTTGCCAATGGGAAGTGGAGCGTCCTTAAGTTCAGTGAGCCGTTCATCTTCGAAGAGAACCGCACGGATCACCCAGAAGCCGCCGTCTTCGATTACGACGACCACGATGAGTGCTTCTGACGTATTAAAAAAACGTTCGGCTCCCGGTACGTCCGCCATCCACAGACTTGCGTCCCCGCCGAGACAAGGAAATCAACTTCAGATGTCATCTACATGGCCAAAACTCGGTGCCGCCGTCACGGCCGCACTGCTTACGATAGCCTCGTTTCCGACCGCGGCTGCGCCAGTGCAAATCGACTTGAGAGCGCCGACAGGTTTTACCGCCGTCTCCATTGATCCCGTTGGAAACGACCACTTCTGTATTACTGGGGATTTGACAAGCGACGACGGCGAGTCGCGCACCGCCTGGGCCACATTGGTCGATGTGGTTCCTAAGCAGATTGCCTGGGCGCAACGTCTCCCCCCGCCAGATCATTACATCGGTAATTCCGCTGTTCGCTGCGCGACCGACGGTCACTCATATTACGTGCTGACGCAAGCCTACACGCATTCCGAGTCGACCTTGAATCAAACGAAGGTATTCATCAACCAGCTATCACCGAAAGGTGAACTAGGCATTTCGACACTAGTTTCTGCTGGCTTCGATGAATGGGCGACTGCGCTAGATGCGTCGCCTGCGGCTATATCTGTCATCGGCGGCGCCAATAGCGCGCTCGACAGTCAAGGACGCTTCAGTATGTACGTCCAGCAGTTCGACGCAACGTTGAAGCTCACGCACAGCGTGACGATACCGCATGGCGCTTTCGCACCCAATTCGGAGGCCAGTCTCCGACAAGGAAGCCTCCGCATTGCTGGTGAGTTCCTGCCGGACACGGTAGCGAACGCAGCCGGACGACAGGCGTTCGCGTTTTCTGACGTTGACCTGCGGACCGGTCGCTATTCGTGGTCAACATACGTCTCTCCACCCAAGACAAGGTCCGAGAAATCGTTACTTGCGAGCGACGGAAGGGATTTATACGTAGGTCTCACTCCGAATGACATGACAGTGGCAGTCGTCAATGCCAAGGGAGAAGTTGCTCAAACGTTCTCTACAGCTAACCCCCTCTGCGAGATAAAAGCCATCGGCGGTAGCGGCGATACGTTGTACCTACTTGGCGCTGCGTGCAATCAAGAGGCGACAGGCCAACTTTTTTTGATAGACGTCAAGCATAGGACCACCAAGTTAGTCAGAGAACTTCCAGGTTACATAGTGGTAGCGCGGTTCACCGACAGCGGCTGGGCAGCGGTAATGAAACAAAAAGATGGAATGTTGTCGCTAATGCACGACGGCTTTTGAGTGTTAAGAAATGAGTTACAGCCAAGAAGACAAGATCAATTTCATAAAAAGCCTTTACTGCCCCGCTCGACAAGTCTCGGCAGAACAGGGCTGTTCGTGGGAATTGATTCTCGCACAAGCTGCGCAGGAAACGGGGTGGGGAGAAAAGATTCTGCCCGGAACCAATAACGTTTTCAATATCAAGGCCGATGCCAGTTGGACGGGAGAATCGACCGTCCACAGAGTATGGGAAGTGACACCAGGCGGGGCGACGGAGTGGGTCAACGCACCTTTCCGAGTCTATCCATCGATATTGGAAAGCCTGCGCGACCGACAGAGCTTCCTGGCGTCGCAACCGCGCTACAAGACTGCTGGCCTGTTTGACGACGACGTGCGCGGCGATCTCGCTAAAGAAGCCGATGCTCTGCAAAAGGCCAAGTATGCGACAGACCCAGCGTACGCGGCACACATCGTCGATGTTTTTCAAGGCCGCACCATGCAGAAGGCGGTCGCAGAAGCCAAAAAAGAAGGCTGCAAAGGCTGCCTACCTACGATAAATGTTCAACTCCTCGACGCGGCTAAGACCCCATTAGCCAGTACGAGAATCAAAGCATCGCAAGGCACGAAAACTCTGACGACCACCACGGATGCGGACGGCCGCGCGCAAGTTCAAGCCGCGCTCCCCGGCGGCACCGTTGCGATCTCGGTTTGGTCTGACCATGACCGCAAGTGGACGAAGGTCGCAGAGAATCTCGTTCCAACGTCGCCACCGGTCCTGCTCACCATCACGGCTCCCACGATCGTCGTTAATGCACAGACGGAGCCGCATCGCCATGTAGCGAGCGAAATTGAGCCCGCGCGCACGGAGCAACCAACTTCTCCTAGCAAGACGACGGAATCGGCTGCGGCCTCCACGCCGAAGATGCAGTACACGGAGTACAAAGTCCGCAAGGGCGACACGCTCAGCAAGATCGCTCGCTCGATTGGGACACATTACGCGCTCATTGCGCATCTAAATGGTATCGCTTCGCCGTACCGCCTTTTTCCCGGCCAGGTCATCAAAGTGCCGCTGCAGTCGGGACGAAGCCAGGCATCCTCTCGCCCGCACGATGCCCGGACCACGCCCGGAAGTAGTGAACACAGCAATCCAAGCTCTTCGCGCAACAGCGAGCAGGACCAACCGGTCGGTCCACAGTTGCACCCACACAGCGAGGTCCATGTCATCAACACCACGGCAACGCAAGATCACCCATTGACCGAAGTTTTCTCTTCACAACATGCTCCGTGGATGGCCGTAGCAGAGAAGGAGTTCCAAGCGGGTGTTAGGCGTCGCGGGGGCAAACAGCCGGACGAACACATCGAAGAGTATTTCAGTGCGACCTCGCTAGGAAAGCAACGTAACGACAAGCTGGCCTACTGCGCCGCGTTCGTCAACTGGTGTCTGACGCAGGCCGGCGTTGAAGGAAACAACAGCGCATCGGCGGCGTCCCTAGCCTCGTGGGGACGGCCGACGCGAAACAATCAACCCGCCTATGGCGCAGTCGCCGTTGTAAAGATCGGCACGGGTCACCACGTCACTTTCGTAAACGGTCGAACCAAGGACAAGCGCTTAGCGACGCTCGGAGGCAATCAAGGTCGCAACCACGGAGTAACGAAGAGCGCGTTGCCACTCTCCTGGGTGACTGACTATCGATTCCCGAAAGACTATGTCGAAAAGGACGAAGACTATGATCTACACATCGTCGGTGTAGACGGCTCGACGATGACTTATGCATCGACACATTAGGATCGACGAAGCAAATTTGCTATGAAAAAATCAGTAATTCGTTATCTGGGCATAGCCGTCCCGGCCCTTTTCATAACGGCCGCACAGGCGGGCGAAAAGTTCTACGTATTAACCTCAAAAGGCGAAGTCCCGTACAATGCACAGATCAAAATTGCGAAAGGCGCAGGGTGGCGTGAAGGCAACAAGACCGTGTCATACGACATGACGCTAGACTCGGCGCATTGTCACACGCACATGACCGGTCACGCGAAGTTCTACTCGAAGCTCGACTCCGTCGGCAGCGACTCCTCCATCCTGCCCGATGGAAGGTACGTGCTATCGAACGTGTTCAGGGACGTTGGCGCGAACGGAGTTGTGGAGATCACCATGGACGTGCAATCTCGCACGCCCCAATATGTCGGCGTGGGAATCCAAAACGCCCCGCTGACGCCTGGAAGCTGCATCACAGAGAAGGACGACGGCTGGAATTTCTTTCGATGGTAAGTTCGACTCGTGCGCAACGACTCGAGCGTTCGCTGACGACGAACGAGGACGCTTTGTGACTCGGCACCTGCGTCAACTCAAATAGGCGCACGTAGTGAAGTGTTCCGTGCAGTCCTTTCACTACGCCCTCCACGGACACGTCGATAGTTGGTCGCGAGCCACGCGCGCCCGCAAGGACTTCGCGAATCTCCTGCGGGCCGCTCACCTTCACTGCAACCTACAACCTCACATCGGCGGCACAACCCCCTCCTTCTCCACCACGATCCGCTGTGCCGCAAAATCCCCACCGGCCGGGCTCGCCACGACGAACACCTTCTTCCCCGGCTTCAAATCATCGTGCGTGGCAGGCGCGAACGTCACCACCGGCACATTCTCCGGCACCGTGATCGAACTGGAACCGCCCTTATACGACAGCTTCAGATCACGTCCGCTCGTGCCCTGAACGACCTGATCGACGTTCGCGTTCGTCATCGAGCTCTGCGGGCCCAGGTCCCACGCGTAATGTCCCTCGCCCGTGCCGCGCGCCGCTTCCGGGAACACCAGCACTTCGGTCGCCGTGAGCTTGCCGTCGGTGCCCGTCGTCGCCGCCGTGCCGACGAACTCGCCCGGCTTGATGTCCTGCAGCTTGATGTTCCTGAGCGCCGTCACCGGCGTGTCGGCTTTGACCGTGATTTTGACCGTATCGCCGCTGCGGCGATGCACCGTGAGCGTGTCGCCCGACAGCGCGACGATATCGCCGCGAATACGCGTGGGCTTGGCGGCGGGCGTCTGCGCGAACGCGCCAGCCGTGAATGCGAGCGCCGCAATGCTGACGCCGAGTTTCATGCGAATCGACATGCAATCTCCTTGTGGTTGAACAAAAGACAAGCGTTGAATCAATGTTTGATCAGGAACCGCCGAACCAGTTGTAGCCCTGGTTCTCCCAATAGCCGCCGGGGTATTCGTTAGTCACGGTTATCGCGACGATATGCTTCGGGTTCTTGTAGCCGAGCTTGGTCGGCATGCGCAGCTTCATCGGGAAACCATACTTCGGCGGCAAGATCTGGCCGTCGTACGTCAGCGTGAGCAGCGTCTGCGCGTGCAGCGCGGTCGGCATGTCGATGCTCGTCGAGTAGTTGTCCGCGCAATGGAACGCGACATACTTCGCGCTCGTATCCGCGCCGGCGCGCGCCAGAAAATGCGCGAAGCGCACGCCGCCCCATTTGCCGATCGCGCTCCAGCCTTCTATGCAGATATGCCGCGTGATCTGGCTTTCCTGCGGCATCGCGTGAAGTTCGTCGAGCGTCCACACGCGCTTGCCTTTGACGAGCCCGCCGACTGCCAGCTTGTACGCGGACGGATCCACTTCCGGCACTTGGTCGATGTCATAGAACGCGTTGAACGGAAACGGCCGCGTGATCATCGACTCGGGATAGGTCGGCGCGAGCTTGTTCGGATCGAAGAGCAGCGCCTGCGCGTCGTCGTTCAGCGACGAAATCTTGCGCAGCATCGCGTTCACGGATCTGTCGTCGGTGATATTGCAGCCGGACAGCATCACGAGGCCGCCCAGCGAAAGAATGCGCTTGCCGAACAGGCGCCGCGCGGGCGCTTTCAGTTCCTTCGCGGCGTCCTTGATGATGGACTCGGCGTCGAGTGTGTTCTTGCTGATCCGCATGGCGTCAACGTCCTTTGATCATCAATACGAGCGAGCGCGGCACGAGCGCGACCATCGCCACATGCAGCACGACAAACGCAACGAGAAAGCTCATGCCGAAGAAATGTACGACGCGGGCGTTGTCATAGCCGCCCATCAGCGTGCGCAGCCACGGAAACTGCACGGACTTCCACACGACCAGCCCCGACAGAATGATCACGACGATATCCACGATCACCGCGAGATACGCGAGCTTCTGCACCGCGTTGTAATGCGTGAGATCGTCGTGGCCGAGCTTGCCGCGCAGCGCGGCGAACGCATCGCTGAAGACACTCTTGATGCTCAACGGAAACATGCGGCGGCACAGGCGGCCGGTCGCCACATTCATCGCGAGATAGACGATAAAGTTCGCGACCAGCAGCCACATCGCCGCGAAATGCCACTGAAGCGCGCCGCCGAGCCAGCCGCCGAGCGTGATGGCGGGCGAGAACGTGAGCGCCTTGAAGATGGGCGACGCGTTATAGATTTGCCAGCCGCTCGTCACCATCACGAGAATGGCGAGCGCATTCACCCAATGCGTGATGCGCAACCAGAGCGGCTGAACCGGCCGAAGTGTTCGTTCTTGCACGTAGTGCCTCGCGGGTCGATGATCGAGCATGGACGCATGCTAACGGCCTCGCGCTGATCGATCGATGACGTCTCCATGACGTTTTTGTCATTTGCGGCGGAACAAGGCAGACGCTCGATAGAATCACGTCAACCTGATAACGAAGCTCGCGCGCATGACCATCCTCGTGATCGAAGACGACCGCAAGACCGGCGACTACCTGAAAAAAGGGCTCATCGAGTCCGGCTATCAGGTGGACCTCGTGCGCAACGGCACGGACGGCCTGCATCAGGCGCTCGCCAACCCGTACGAGCTGATCGTGCTGGACGTCATGCTGCCCGGCATCGACGGATGGCAAGTCATGGCCGCATTACGCGCGAAACGTGACTTGCCTGTCATTTTTCTCACGGCGCGCGATCACGTCACGGACCGCATTCACGGACTGGAACTCGGCGCGGACGATTATCTCGTCAAGCCGTTCTCCTTCACCGAACTGGTCTTGCGCATTCGCACGCTGCTGCGTCGCGGCGTGATGCGCGAGTCCGATACGTTTCAGATCGCCGATCTACATGTGGATGTCTTGCGCCGCAAAGTCACGCGCAAGGGCATCGACATCGTGTTGACCAACAAGGAGTTCGCGCTGCTGCATCTGTTCTGCAAGCATCCCGGCGAAGCGTTGTCGCGCACGCTCATCGCATCCGAAGTGTGGGACATGAACTTCGACAGCGACACCAATGTGGTCGATGTCGCTGTCAAACGCCTGCGCGCGAAAATCGACAACGCGTTCGAGCCGAAGCTCATTCACACGGTGCGCAGCATCGGCTATTCGTTCGGAGAGGACGCTTGAACCGGCGCTTGATTCCGCGCTCGCGCTCGCTTGCACTGCGCATCGCGCTGTCGTTCGCAGCCATCGTGTGGATCGTGGTCGGCATGGTCGGCGTGGCGCTGTATCAAGCGACGAACTCGGCGCTGTCCACGCGCGCTGATTATCAGTTGATCGGACGCGTGGAGCATTTTCGCTCGCTGCTGCACGATCTTTATACGATCAACGAGATCGAAGCGCGCCCCCGGCTCTTCGAAACCATGCTCGGCGACCGGCAGGACGTGATCATTTTCCGGCGCGCCGGATCGGCGGCGTTCATCAACGTCAATCCCGATCATATGCCATTGCCGCCGCTGCATATCGTGCCGGTCGACCGCGCGATCGGGCTCGACGATCTGTACGAAGGCGCCCGCGCCGACGGCGTGCGCATGCGCTGGATCGGCGCGCAGGCGCGCATCGGCGAGAGCGGCGAAGTGGTCGAGATCATCGCGGCGCATGTGATGACGCAGGAAGCGCGCGTGCTGTCCACGTACCTCGTTCGCGTGTGGGTCAACATGATCGGCGCGGCGCTCATCGCGATGTTGCTGGCGTACTGGGCCACGAGCCGCGGCCTGCGACCGCTCAAGCTCATGGCCGACAAAGCCGCCGAGATCACGCCCCACCGCCTGTCCTCGCGTCTCGACGTGGCGCATGCGCCGACTGAATTGCAGGGCCTCGCCGCGTCGTTCAACGCCATGCTCGACCGTCTGGAAACCGGTTACGAGCGCCTGCTGCAATTCTCGGCGGACCTCGCGCACGAACTGCGCACGCCCATCGGCGTGTTGATCGGCGAGACGCAGGTGACGCTCGCGCACGCGCGCAGCGCGCCGGAATATCGCAACGTGCTCGAATCGAATCTCGAAGAACTGGAGCGGCTCGCGCGCATCGCGCAGAACATACTGTTTCTCGCGCAAGCGGATCACGGCGAGCAGGCCATCGAGCGCGAGCGTCTCGACATACGCGAGGAATTGCAGAGCATCGCGGCGTATTTCGAAGGCATCGCGGAAGAACGCCGCATCACGTTCGATATCGACGCAACCGGCGACATGCACGCCAACGCGATCATGTGCCGCCGCGCTATCGGCAATGTCGTGGTGAACGCGGTGCGGTATGCGACGCCGGATAGCGTCGTGCGTCTGTCCGGCCACGCGGATGCCGAGGGCGCGTGCATCGTCGTCGGAAATCGCGGCGCGCCGATCCCGCGCGAAGCACTCGCGCGGCTTTTCGACCGCTTTTATCGTGGCGACGCAGCGCGCAGCGAATGGACCGAATCGAGCGGACTGGGCCTCGCCATCGTTCAGGCGATCATGCGGATGCACGGCGGAAGCGCGTCGGCGGAGTGCTCGGCCGACGGCTGGATCGAGTTCACGCTGCGCTTTCCCGCCGAAGCCTGAGCGCGCCTGGCCAAGCGCTCACGTCCCCGCGACGCTCGCCACTTCGCGCTGCGCCAGCAACGCGTGGATCTGCGAGACGACCGCCGCGCCTTCGCCCACGGCCGCCGCCACGCGCTTGGTCGAACTGGAGCGCACGTCGCCGATGGCGAACACGCCCGGCACGCTTGTTTCCAGTCCCATCACGCCTTCGGTGCGTCCCTCGTGCGCCTCGGGTCCGGTCAGCACGAATCCTTTTGCATCCGTATTCACGCTGCAATCGCGCAGCCAGTCGGTGTTCGGGTCCGCGCCGGTGAACAGGAACAGATGCCGCGATTCGAGCTTGAGCGGTCCATCCGGCGTCTTGCAGTTGATGGCCGTGAGCATGCGGTCATCGCCTTCCAGCGAGACGATCTGCGTATGCGTGCGTACCGTCACGTTCGGCAACGAGCCGATGCGCTCCACCAGATAGTGCGACATGCTCGCCGAGAGGCTCGCGCCGCGAATCAACACGTCGACGTGGCGCGCGTGCGATGCGAGATACACCGCCGCCTGCCCCGCCGAATTGCCGCCGCCCACCAGTACGACGTCCGCGTTCTTGCAGAGCTTCGCCTCGACCGGCGACGCCCAGTAGTAGGTGCCACGGCCCTCGTAACGTTCCAGCCCTTCGATGGCCGGCCGCCGGTACGCCGCGCCCGACGCGATCACGACCGTCTGCGTGGCAACGCGCGTGCCGTTTTCCAGTTCGATTTGAATGGGCGACTCGCCGCAATGCAGCGCCTTGATGCGCGTCGGAATGGCGATGTGCGCGCCGAACTTCTGCGCCTGCACGAACGCCCGCCCCGCGAGCGCCTGACCGGAAATGCCGGTAGGAAAGCCGAGATAGTTTTCGATACGCGAGCTCGCGCCCGCTTGCCCGCCCGGCGCGCGGCAATCGAACACCGCCACCGACAATCCTTCGGACGCCGCATAAACCGCCGTCGCAAGACCGGCCGGCCCCGCGCCGACGATCGCGACATCGTAGACGTGGCTCGAGTCGAACTCGGGCAGCCAGCCGAGCTGCGTCGCCACCTGGTTCTCGTCGGGCGCGCGCAACACCGTGCCGTCCGGACAAATGACGAGCGGAAAATCCGCCGTGGAGGCCGAGATGCGCTCCAAAAGCGCGATGGCGTCCGGGTCCGTGCTCGCGTCGATGACCGTGTGCGGATAGCCGTTGCGCCGGAAGAAGCCTTGCAGCGAGATGAGCCGGCCATCGTCCGCCTGGCCGAGCAACACGGGCCCGCTGCCCTTCTCGATCAACCCGACGCGCCGCAGGATCAGCGCGCGCATGATGCGCTCGCCCAGTTCCGCTTCGGCGACGAGCAGCGCGCGCAGCCGTTCGGGCGGGATCACGATGCCTTCGACATCCTCGGCCGCCATGCCGTCAACCAGACACGGTTTGCCGGAAAGCTGCGCGACTTCCGCGAGAAAGTGCCCCGCGCCGTGTGCGACGACGATATGCGACTTGCCGAGCGCATCGCGCCGGGTGACGCGCACGAGTCCCTTCAGTATGACCACCATGCCGCGCCCGACTTCGCCCGTGCGGAACATCCACTCGCCCGCGCGCCAGCGCGCCGCCTTGCCGAAGCGGGACATGCGCTGGATCTCGTCGTCGGTGAGACGCGGAAACATCTGGTGCGCCCGCGTTTGCAGCGGCGAGAACGGCGCGCTCTCCGCTTCGGGCGCGGCCGCGGCCGGCGCTGGCGTGCCCGAATCGTCCGGCGGCGGCATGCCCGGACTCCACGCCACGACGTTCGGCATCTGCGTGGCGTGATCGCTGTTCGGGGTGGTGCTCATGCGTGATCTCCGTGAGGTAAGCCGGGTTCATGCAGGGGCGCCGACGTTATGTTGGCGGACGGTGTGTTGGGCGACGCCGCATCTCGCACCATCGGCAGCGAGCACGTATTGGCCATCTGCTCCGCTTCCTCCGGCGTCGCCGCGACGATTTCGCCGAACTCGGTCAGCTTCGCCACTTCGAAGCCGGCGAGCCGCCATGCGTCGAGGCCGCCCGTGAGCGGAAGAACGTCGCGAAAGCCCGCGTTGCGCAGCGTCTTCGCCATCCATGCGGCGGACACTTCGTTCGGGCACGAGCAGTAGATGACGAGCTTGCGCTCCTTGTCGTAGTTCTCGATGATCTTCTGCAACTCGCGCTCGTCCGCGAACAGCGCGCCCGGAATCACGTACGGGTCGAGCATCCGCTTTTCCGCCGAGCGGATATCGAAGATGACGGGCAGCGGATCGCCGTGCATCAGCGCGTACAGATCGTCCACCGAAATGCGCGCTTTCTCCAGCGTCGCCATGAGCGCGCGGCGGCGCCACCAGCGGTAGGTCACGTAGACGGCGAGCAGCACCGCCACCACGATCACCGCCTGGCGTCCGAGCCGCGAGATCATCGCGAAGACCATTTCCAGTTCCGCCGCGAACACCACGCCGACGGAGAGGCCGACCGCGCTCCACAACGCGACGCCCGCGCCGTCGTGCAGGACGAAGCTGCGCAACCGCACGCCCATCGCGCCCGCGAGCGGCACCGACACGAGCGACAAACCGGGGATGAACTTCGCGACGAGAAGGATGCGCACGCCCCAGCGTCCGAAGAAGCGTTCGGTCTTCTTCACGCAGGTATCGCGCGAAAGCGACAGCTTGCAGATGGTTTTGAGCGTGCGGTCGCCGTACTTGCGCCCGCCCTGGAACCAGACGAGATCGCCCAGCACGCCGCCCAGCACAGCGACGGCGAGCACGCCGACGAGCGGCGGCCAGAACGCTCCGCCGTTCACGGCCATGAGCGCGGTGGATGCACCGACGATGATCATCGTCGGCATGGCGGGCACGGGCAGCCCGAGCGCGGAGCCCATGACGTTGATGAAAACGATCGCCGGGCCGAAACGATCGACTAGCTGGTGGAGCAACATGGGATCTCCCGCGTGCGCGATGGCGTTCTGACGTGACCGAAGCGCTTGCCGCGAGCGCGGCGAAGGCGGCAATCCGGCCGCGAGCGAGGGAGAAACGGGCGTGCGACGCCCGTGATCCACTGCGGCCTTCGTCACACTGAAGAGAGGAGTGTAGCGCGGAAATAAGGATGTAAGCGTGACACGTGCGCGGCATGCCGAGCGCGATGGCGTTAGCTATCCGCTCCTTTGAATTGGCTGCGCGCGTTTGCGCTCCTGGCGCTAAACAGTGTGCGGTTCGCGCGAGCTTCACGCGACGAGCGCGGCTAAGAGGTCGGCGGCTGCATCACCCGACGGTTCTGCCGCGCCGCTCCCGCATGAAGTTCGCCGTCTTGCCCCGCTACCCGCGCATTTCCTCGATATAAGCGCGAATCACCTCAGCGAACGACCGGTCCCCCGTCAGTCCCAATTGCTGGGCGCGCGACGTATCCCACGCGCCCGGCCAGCTTGCGACGATCTTCGCAATGCGCTCGTCGCGCTGCCAGTCGATGCGCGACGCCGCTTCGTCGCCCGCCACTTCGCGCAGCGCCGCGACCATCTCGTTCACGCTCACCGACAACCCCGGCAGATTGATGATCGGCCGCATGCCGAACTCGGCGCGGTCGATCTCGCAGCCGGCGATCAGCGCATCGACGGCGCTCTTCGGCGAGAGCAGCCACAGCCGCGTTTCGCCGTCCACCGGACACACCGAGCGTTCGCCGTTCAGCGGCTCGCGAATGATGCCGCTCGCAAACGACGACGCCGCCGCGTTCGGCTTGCCCGGCCGCACGCTGATGGTCGGCAGCCGCAGCACGCGGCCATCCACGAAGCCGCGCCGCGAGTAATCGCAGAGCAACAGTTCCGCAATGGCCTTCTGCGTTCCATACGACGTTTGAGGGTTCAGCGCCGTGTCGTCCTGCACGATGTCCGGCAGCACGCCGCCATAGACCGCAACCGAACTCGTGAACACGACGCGCGGCGCGTGCCCCGACGCGCGGCAGACTTCGAGCAGCGTGCGCGACGCGTCCAGATTGATGCGCATGCCGAGATCGAACTCTGCTTCGGCCTGGCCGGAGACGATGGCCGCGAGATGGAAGATGGCGCGCGTCTCGCCGTCGATGCAGCGTTCCAGCACGGCGCGCTCCGCAATATCGCCGGTCTCGGCGCGCACGCGCGGGTCGGCGAGCAGATGCGCGTCGGCGGGACGCGCCACGTCGAGCAGCAGCACTTCGGTGACCGGCTGGCCGTCGAGCGTCCCACGCTCAAGCAACCGCTTGGCGAGCCGCTGGCCGAGAAAGCCCGCGCCGCCCGTGATCAGTATTTTCATGTCGTCGCTCCGGAACGCATCACACGCATCACAGATAAGGCTTCAGCCAGCCGAGACCTTCGGAAGTGCCCGCTCTCGGCCGGTATTCGCAGCCGATCCATCCGTCGTAGCCGAGCGAATCGATCAGTTCGAACAGATACGGGTAGTTCAGCTCGCCGATATCCGGCTCGTTACGGTCCGGCACGCCCGCGATCTGAATGTGCCCGATGCCGGCGTTCGGCCGCTTCATGTCGCGCTTGAGTTTCACGGCGATATCGCCTTCGACGATCTGGCAGTGATAGATGTCGAACTGCACTTGCAGATTCGGCGCGCCGATTTCATCGCAAATGGCTTGCGCCTCGTCCTGTCGATTCAGGAAGAAGCCGGGGATGTCGCGCGTGTTGATCGGCTCGATCACGATGCCGACGCCCGCCGTCTGCCCCGTTTTCGCCGCGTATTCGAGATTGCGCAGATAGACGGCGCCGTGCTCGTCGCGCGGCTGATCCGGCGCGATGAGGCCGGCCATCACGTGCAGCTTCTTGTTGCCGAGCGCGGCCGTGTATTCGAGCGCCTTGTCGATGCTTTTCCGGAACTGGTCCTCGCGCCCCGGCAACGACGCGATGCCGCGTTCGCCTGCCGCCCAGTCGCCGGGCGGCGCGTTGAAAAGCGCCTGCGTCAGGCCGTTGTCGGTCAGGCGCGCCTTAATATCGGCGGCGGGAAAGTCGTACGGGAACAGGAATTCGACTGCCTCGAAGCCGTCTCTCGCGGCTGCGGCGAAGCGGTCGAGGAACGCGTGTTCGGGGTACATCATCGTCAGATTCGCGGCGAAGCGGGGCATCGCGTGTTCTCCTTCAGTGTCTTTGTGGCGGCTCGGCGGCGTGCGGCTCGTCTTATCGCATCAAGCGTCACTTCGCGCCTTTCGGAAGCTCGATGCCGGGAAAGATCTTGATGACCGAGGAATCGTCCTCGCCGCCGTACCCGGCCGTCGACGCCATCATGAACATCTGATGCGCGGCCGCAGAAAGCGGCAGCGGAAACTTCGTGCTGCGCGCCGTATCGAGCACGAGGCCCAGGTCTTTCACGAAAATATCGACAGCGGAAAGCGGCGTGGTGTCGCCCGCGAGGATATGCGGCACGCGGTTCTCGAACATCCACGAATTGCCCGCGCTGTGCGTGATGACGTCATAGAGCGCCTCCGGATCGACGCCTTCGCGCAAGCCGAGCGCCATCGCTTCGGCGGCCGCCGCGATATGCACGCCCGCGAGCAGTTGATTGATGATCTTGACCTTCGAGCCCGCGCCGTGCGCGTCTCCCAGCCGATACACCTTGCCGGCCATCGCATCCAGCACGTCTTCGCACGCGGCGTAGGCGGCGGCGGGGCCGGAAGTCATCATCGTCATTTCGCCGGATGCGGCCTTCGCCGCGCCGCCGGATACCGGCGAGTCGAGCATCAGCACGCCTTTTTGCGCGATGCGCTCGCCCAGTTGCACGGCGAACGCAGGCGCGACCGTCGCGCAGGCCAGCACGACGCCGCCGGGCTTCATCGCGTCGACGGCACCGGACTCGCCGAACAGCACGGCTTCCGTTTGCGCCGCGTTGACGACGAGCGTCACGACGACATCGCACTGGCTGCCCAACTCGGCCGGCGACGCGCACGCGATGCCGCCTTCCGCCGCGAAGGCGTCGAGCACGTCGCGGCGCACGTCGCACGCATGGACGGCGAATCCCGCCCGCAAGAGCGAGCGCGCGACGCCCATTCCCATCGCGCCCAGCCCGATGACTCCGACGTTTCTCGACATGGCGTTCCTCTGGTTTGATGTGTTAGCGAATGCCCGCTTCCGCGAGACGGCGCGCGGCATTGATGAGATGCGTCTGCGCGGCGTTGCGCGCGGCCACGGCGTCGCCCGCGCGGATGGCATCGGCAATGGCGGCGTGTTCTTCGCGCACCTGCCGCGAGAAGTCCTCGCGCAACGCTTCGTTGCGGCGCGTGACGACCGTGCCGGCTTCGAGATATTGATTAAGAAACGCGAGCGTCTTCAGAAAATACGGATTGCCGGTCGCGTTCGCGATCTCGCGATGAAACGCCACGTCTTCGGCCACGCCGTCGCGTCCTTCGCGCACGGCTTCGTCGATACGGCCAAGCGCCGCGTCAATCGCCTGCAAATGCGCGTCCGTGCGATGCATCGCGGCTTCGGATGCCACTTCGGCTTCAATCGCGCGACGCAGCGCGAGAATCTGCACGACCGCGCCCGGTTCGACCGCCTGCGCGTAATCGATGCGCAGCGGCCGGATGCCCGCGCGCTCGACGATGAACACGCCGCTGCCCTGCCGCGGCTCGACCATGCCTTCGTTTTTCAGACGAGAGACGGCTTCGCGGATCACCGTGCGGCTCACGCCGAACTCCTGCGCGAGCACGGCTTCGCTCGGCAGCTTGCCACTCGCGGCGAAGCTGCCATTCTCGATCAGCGTCTGCAGTTGCTGCGCGACTGTGTCCGATAACGCGCGAGGCGGAATTTTTTCGAACAGGCGCGGAGTGGACGGTTGTAAAGTCATCGGGTCATCATACAAGTCAGATGCGGCGCTGTCTTGCTGGCGATAACCCTGAGCGCGCTAAAAAGCGCGAACGGTCATTCAGCGAGCGGCTCGTCGATGAGCGCGAGCGCGTCGCGAATTTCTCCGACGTCGCCCGGGCGCACTAGACGCGCGACTTCCTTGCCTTCGAGCATGAAGATGAGCGTCGGCCACAGCTTCACGCGGAAGGATCGGCCGAGCGGGCGGCCGCTGCCATCCTCGATCTTGATGTGATGCACGCCGCGATGCGCCTGAAACGCCTGCGCGATCAGCGGCTGCGCGGCGCGGCAGAAGCCGCACCAGTCCGTGCCGAATTCGACGACGGTCGGCGCGGTCATCGCGTCGATTTCGCTGCGTTCGGGCGCGGTCTTCGCGTATTCGGTGGTCATGGTCATGGCGCATTCCTCGTGTTTGCGTCGGCTGTTTGCATCTGCTTGAAGTTCAGCAGGAAGCCTGCCAGGTTGGCGCCCAGCCGGTTAGCGGCCGAAGCCCGACAGCTTGCCGTTGCCCGGTCACTGCTTCGGGCACAGTAAGCCCGTCATTCGTCGGTCACTGCTCCGAGCCGGTCATGAGCGCGCCGTTAGCCGGTTGGCGCGCGAAATCCGATCAGCTTGCCGTTGCTCGTTTGCTTCCGAAGAACCGACAGTCACAATTCGCCGTTGTCGGTCACTGCCCGAAGCCCGACAGCCCGATCAGCGCGCCGCCCGCGAGCAGCCACAGCGGATGCAGCTTCGTCTTGTATGCGAGCACCGCGACCGTCGCCGTGATACCGACGAGCACCGCCGCGCGGTCCGACGCCTCGGCAATCAAAAGCGCGCTCGCCGCGACGAGTCCGACGGTGATCGGCGCGAGCCCGAGCTGCACATAGCGCCGCCACGGGCGGTCCTTGAACTGCTCCCACGCGTGCAGCGCGAGAATCGTCACGAGCGACGACGGCCCGAACTTCGCGAGCGACGTCACGACGACGCCCGGCCATCCCGCGACGTGCCAGCCGATCAGCGTGACGACCATCATGTTCGGCCCCGGCGCGGCCTGCGCGAGCGCGAAGAGCGCGGAGAAATCGGCCTTCGTCATCCAGTGATGCACCTGCACGACCTGCCGCTGCATCTCCGGCAAGATGGTGTTGCCACCGCCGAACGCAAGCAACGACAACTGGCTGAAGATGGCCGCGAGCGAAAAGAGATCGTCTTTCATCGGCGCACCTTCCAGGCGATCAGCACGGAGATAGGCGTGAGCACGAGCATCGACGGGAGCAGCGGCGTGCGCAGCAACGCGATGCTCGCGAACATCACGATCGCGACGGCGGCGGCCTCCGGCTTCTTGCGCAGCGGCCAGAGCAGCTTCACGGCCATCGCGATCAGAAGCCCCGCCGCGGCCGCCGCGAGCCCTGCGAAGAGATGCGCGACGCGCGGGTCCTGATGCGTGCGCTGATAGATGACGCCGAGCCCGATCACGATCAGCGACGGCCCGACGAGCAGCCCCAGCAGACCGGCGAGCGCGCCCGGCACGCCGCGAAAGCGCATGCCGACAGCCACCGATAGATTGATCACGTTGCCGCCCGGCAGGAACTGGCAGAGGCCGAGCAGATCGGTGAAGGCTTCGGCATCGAGCCATTTGCGGCGCTCGACGATCTCGCGTCGCGCGAGCGGCAGCGCGCCGCCGAACGCCGTGAGGCCGAGCGTCAGAAAGCCTAGGAAAAGTTCGGGAATCGTGGGACGGGCGGAATCCGGTGGCATGGCGCGGTGAAGAGCAAAAGCCAAGAGCGTACAGCGTCGGGCCGCCCGGCATAAGCGGCCCGCGCGGGTTCATGCCTGAGAAGCGCGCGCCCGCCTTGCTTCATACGCCTTCAGATGCGCATACGCCGTTGCCAGCACGGAGGACGACGCATCCACCGCCGATTTCCGCCGCGCAAGCAAATCGCCGACGATATGGTCCGCTTCGATCGGCGCGTTGTTCTCGATATCGCGCAGCATGGACGCCGTCATCTGCGAGCCGCGCTCGGAGAAGAACGCACGCGCACGCGCGAGCACGGCATCGCCGGGAGCGTGGCCGTTGTCGGCGGCGATCTCGCGGCATTCATCGAAGAGCCGACGCAGTAGCGCTTCGCCGCCCGGCGCGGCCACGATGTCGCCGATCGGCGCGCGCATGAGACACGTGCCGCTCGCGAGCGTCGCGAGAAAGACCCACTTGTCCCACATCGACTGAAGAACGTTCTCGCTCACGTTGAGTTCGAAGCGCGCGCCGCCGAGTTGCTGCTCGATGGCGTCGATGCGCGGCGTCCGGCCGCCCGCGCGCTCGCCGATGGTCATCGACTGCATGTTGTTCAGATGCCGGATCGTCCCTTCTGCATCGAGCGTCGCGGCGATCACGCACTGGCCGCCGAGCACGTTCGCGGCTTCGAAACGCGCGTCGAGCGCATCGAGGTGAGCCATGCCGTTCAGGAGCGGCAGAATGGCCGTGTCGGGACCGACGGCGGGCGTGAAGGAATCGATCGCGCCTTGCAGATCGTAGGCTTTGCAACTCAGCAGAATGAGATCGAAAGGCTGGTCGATGTCTTCCGCAAGAACGACAGGCGGATTCGCGAACGTCAGATCGCCTTCAGGGCTTCGAACGTTCAGCCCGCCTTCGCGCAGCCGCTCGGCGCGGCGTTCGCGCACGAGGAAGGTCACGTCCCTGCCCGCTTCCAGCAGCCGCGCGCCGAAATAACCGCCGATCGCCCCCGCGCCTACGACCAGAATCCGCATGTCTCGCTCCTTATCGCGATAGTTGTCCGATAGTTGCCTGATAATCGCCGCTGTTCGCCTTCAAGCCTGCCAGACGCCGTAACCCGCTTCGCGCAAGCCGATCGCCAGTTCTACTTCCATGTCGCGCGCGCCGTCGTAGGGCATCGGGTTGTACATCTCGTACAGATGCGGCAAGAGCCGCAGCCCGAATTCGCGCACATAACGATTCGACTGAATGCCCGCCTTATGCTTGTCGAAACGCACATCCGGGTCCACGCCCGTCATGCCGACATACACGAACGGCTTGCCGAGCACGTAATCCGGATTTGCACGACGAAAGCGCGCTTCGTTCCAGACGGCGTCCGAGAGTTCGACGACATAAACCGAATAGTGATGCGCTCGCGTGCGCCGGGAAAGCGCCATGATTCGTTGATAGCGTGGCTCTTGGCGTGTTGCGCCGATGGCGGGCGTCCATTCTATGCCGGCGAACCGCGCCGCGCACAACCGCGCCGCTGCCGGATAACGCCCGAAGTGGTAAATTCGGGCGGTCTGCGCTCGCGCACCGGCCGGGCGGCGGCGCAATCCTTCGCCGGTCGGACAAGAGGACGACCCCTCCCGCGCGAAGCCCGCATTCAATCGACACGTTTCTTTCCCGAAGCGACAAGCGCCACGAGCCGCGATCGCTTCGGTCATTCGGAGATCAAGCATGAGCAAACAAGCTATCGGCGTGGTGGGTCTCGCCGTCATGGGCAGCAATCTGGCCTTGAACATCGAGAGCCGCGGGCACGCTGTGTCGGTCTACAACCGCAGCCGCGCCAGAACCGACGAACTGATTGCCGAACACCCCGACAAGAAGCTCGTGCCCACGTACACGCTCGAAGAGTTCGTGCAGTCGCTCGAGACGCCGCGCCGCATCCTGATGATGGTGAAAGCCGGCGCCGGCACCGACGACACCATCGCGGCGCTGCGTCCGCTGCTCGAAAAGGGCGACATTCTCATCGACGGCGGCAACACGCATTTCACCGACACCATCCGCCGCAATCAGGACCTCGCGAAGTCGGGCCTGCATTTCATCGGCACGGGCGTGTCGGGCGGCGAGGAAGGCGCGCTGAAAGGGCCGTCGATCATGCCGGGCGGACAGAAGGAAGCGTACGAACTGGTCGCGCCGATCCTCACTGAAATCGCCGCGAAAGCGCCGGACGGCGAGCCGTGCGTCGCGTACATGGGACCGGACGGCGCGGGCCATTTCGTGAAGATGGTGCACAACGGCATCGAATACGGCGACATGCAGCTGATCGCCGAAAGCTACGATGTGCTGAAGCGCGTCGCGGGGCTGTCGAATGAAGAGTTGGGCAAGGTCTACGTCGAATGGAATCAGGGCGAGCTGGATAGCTATCTGATCGAGATTACGTCGAAGATTTTTTCGAAGAGGGACGAGGAGACCGGCAAGGATCTCGTCGATGTCATTCTGGATCGCGCCGCGCAAAAGGGCACGGGCAAGTGGACGAGCCAGAACGCGCTGGATCTGGGCGCGCCGCTGCCGCTGATTACGGAGGCGGTGTTTGCGCGCGTGCTGTCGTCGCTAAAGGATCAGCGCGTGGCGGCGAGCAAGGTGCTGTCGGGACCGGCGCCGAAGTTCGACGGCGATCGCGCGGCGTTTATCGAGTCGGTGCGACGTGCGCTGTATCTTTCGAAGATCGTTTCTTATGCGCAGGGCTTCGCGCAGTTGCGCGCGGCGTCGGAAGAGTACAACTGGAATCTGCAATACGGCGAGATCGCGAAGATTTTCCGGGCGGGCTGCATTATCCGCGCACGCTTCCTGCAGAAGATCACCGACGCTTATGCTACGAATAAAGACCTCGCGAATCTGCTGCTCGATCCGTATTTCAGCGACATCGCGGCGAAGTATCAGGACGCACTGCGCGATGTGGTCGTCGCGGCGGTGAAGGCGGGCATTCCGGTGCCGGCGTTTTCATCGGCGATTGCTTATTTCGACGCGTATCGGTCGGAGCGGCTGCCGGCGAATCTGGTTCAGGCGCAGCGCGACTTCTTCGGCGCGCATACGTTCGAACGGACGGATAAGGCGGGGAGTTTTCACGCGAATTGGGCGTGAGGAGTTGGTTGAGGCGTTAGTCGTGACGGGCGGTTTGTGTTGCACTGACTGCTGAGAGAGCCCTGGCTTCGTGAGCTGAGCCCCAAGAGTTGGACATTAATCCGACCTTGGGGTTTTTTCATGAAGAAGCACGATGAACAGTTGAAACGCGAAGTAGTGCTGAGTACCACGATAAGACTTGCGTTCGACCGGCTCCGGCCCACCGTCGTCAGCCTTTCCGGTCACACCCTCATCGTCGTCTGCGCTCGCCGATAGCGACAAGAGTTGCTTCCAAGGATAAAAGCGGTGGCTGCTCGAGTGCAGCGTCGCGCTGTTAGTCCAATCTCTAATCCATATCACGGCGAACCTGGGGTGGCCGGAGCCTTTCGGGACGGGGTGGGCATCACCCACTTTTGTCACGTTTAGTCGCATCAATAGCCGACGCATGTTTAGGATGGCAAACTCTTCGGCATCCGTCCCTATCTCGGCGCCATGCGACTCGAATTCGTCATGCCAAGCAGCAACTCCGCATCCCGCCGTTCCGGGGCGCGTCGATAGCCATGGATCCGCGCTTTCTCGAGCAGTATCTGCAGCAACTGCGCTATATCGAAGCGAGCGCGCATGAATTCGGCAATGATCATCTAAAGATCGGCCGACGGCTGGGCATCAGCGAGAACGAAGTGGCCGATCCTTTCGTTCAAAGGCTGCTCGAAACGTTCGCCTTCGTCATGGCGCGTGGCGCGCAGCGTATCGAGGACGCGTTTCCTGACTTCATCCAGCCGTTGTTGGCGGTGACATACCCGAACTACGTGACACCTATTCCTTCAATGGCCGTGGCGCGTGCGTTCCCCACAGACGGCGACGGTCATCGTCGCGACGGCATCCTGTTGCCACGTGGCACCGCGTTCAAATCCGTCGTGTCGGAGGAAGCCCAAACTGCATGCGAATTCCGCAGCAGCCAGGACGTGCAGATCTTCCCGCTCGACATCGCGCGGGTTCGAGCCATCAACGCTCCACCGCCCGACATTCCGATGCTTTATCGCTACGTGCCGGCAGACCAAACCGTGCTCGGCGCGCTGCGCATCACGCTGCGCACCGTCAACGGCATGCCGATCTCCGGGCTAAGCGGCCTGGACCGCCTGCCGGTGTATCTGGCCGGCGATCAGACCACGGCCTCGCACCTGTTCGAACTGCTGCATACCGCGAGCATCTCGACGGTTATCGCCGCGCCCGGCGCGTTCGCCAACGGCAGGCTGCACTGCGTCTCCCGCGATGCCGTGGTTCACGAGGGGCTGGAGCCTGAGCAGAGCCTCTTGCCGTGCGTGCCCGACCGTTTCCACGGCCACAATCTGCTGCACGAGTGGTTTTGTTTTCCGGCGCGCTTCGGCTTTTTCACGCTGACCGGTCTGAGCAAGGCGCTCGCGTCGATTCATGGATCCGGGGCCGAGATCGTCGTGCTGTTGAATCGGCCGTTCGGGGCGCTCGCGGAGCGGATAAGCGCGGCGGACTTCGCCCTTCACTGCACGCCGATCATCAACCTGTTTGCGCGAACTGTCGGGCCGCTTAAGATCGACGCTGCCGCTCGTGAGCATGTCCTGACGCCCGTGCCCGACGCGCCACGTGACTACGAAGTGCATTCGGTGCAAGCCGTGCGCGCGCAAGCCGGGCAAGACTCTCCGCCGGTGGCCTTTCACGATTATCACGCCGCGTATCGAGACGACCGCTTGCGCGACGCACGCTACTTCGCGCTGCGTCGCGTGCTCAATCAGACGGACTACGACGAGCGTCAGTACGAGACGCGCCGTCCGTTCACCGAGACGCGCACGCTGCTCGCGCTGATGAACAAAGACGGCCAGCCGCTAGCGCAAGCCTTTGGTTATCTAACGCTAGACGCGTGGCTCACCAATCGCAATCTGCCTTGTCTGATCGCGTGCAACGGACACAACGATGTGGTTGCCGACCGCACACTGCCGATCACGGGCATCGGGTTGATTCGCGCGCCCACAGCGCCGAAACCGGCTATGGCGATCGGCAAGCGGGCCTGGGAGTTGTACGGGCAACTGAACCTCGACTACCACACGCTCAATTCGTCGCCGGATGAGTCGTCCGCGGAAGGCTTGCGCCGCCTGTTGCGCCTGTATCTGAACGACGACTCCGCATCGCAGCGTCGTCAGCTCGATGCCCTCGTCGGCACGCGCACGCAACCGGTGACGTGCCTGCTGTCGCCCGAGTTAGACCAGCCGTACGGACGCGCGATCGAATGCACGCTCACTTTCGATGAGGCGCGCATGGACGGCGTGAGCCCCTATGCGCTTGCGTTGGCGCTGGAGCGCTATGTCGCGCGGCACGTGTCCACGCACAGCTATACGACTATGGCGCTCAGATCCTTGCAGCGGGGGCTTATTACGCAATGGCTGCCGCGCATGGGCACGCGAGGCATCGCTTGAGTCTCACAAGTAGAAACAAGAAAGGAGTTGCAGCATGAGTTGGTTCGATCAGCCGCGTACGCTCGCCTTGTCGGGCCGCGCGCTGCCGCAATGGCTCGATGAGCCGTTGCTCGTCGTCTCGCGCGTGAAGGGCAACGAAGAGCTCGGGAAGCTCTATGAATACGACATCGAGGTCAGCACCGTAGAGGCTGCCCACCTGCCCGTGCAGCAGGCGCAGGCACTGGTGGATCTGGATAAACTCGCCGGCAAGGAAGTCACGCTCAGCATTGCCGTAGAGGGCAACGGCACATGGGTACAAGGCGCCACGCGCGCCTCGATGCTCAACATCGGCGCGGATGTGCGCAAGATCACCGGCGTGATAGCGGAAGCGCAAGCCATCGGCGCGGACGAGCGGCGCGCGTTCTATCGCTTCAAGCTGCGCCCGCGGCTTTGGATTGCCACCCTCAATCGCGATAGCCGAACGTACCAAAACCGCGATATCAAGCAGATTTCGACGGAAATTCTCAACCGGCTGAGCATTCCGTTCGAGTTTCGGCTCAGCGGACCGTTTCTCGGCAAGCGCGGATATCCGGCGCGCGACTATCAGAGACAGTGGTGGGAGTCGGACTACGCGTTCCTCGACCGGCTCTGGCAGGAATGGGGCATCACCTACTTCTACGACGACGCGACGCTCGTGCTCTGTGACTCGCCCGGCTCATTCAAGCAGCACGGCCCGGCCTATCAAACGGTGCGCTATCTGGATCGCGGCGGCCAGCGTATCGACGAAGAGCATATCCACGCGTTCAATGTCACCCGCCGCCTCACCACCGGCAAGGTGTCGCTGGTGGACTATGACTACACGCAGTCCGTCGTGAAGCTCACCGCGCAGCGTACGCAGCACAGCGAGAGCACGCAGGACAACGCCGAAGAGTACGCCTGGGGCGACTACGCGCAACCGCTCGCAACGCCGCTCGGCGTCTCGGGACGCCCCAACGATGCGATATTCGAAGCCGAGCATCTGGCGCAGGTCAAAGTCGAGGCGCATCGCGCGCAAAGTCGGCTCGCGAGCGGCTCGGGCAATCTGCGCGGGCTGATGACCGGCTATAAGTTCCGGCTCGAAGGTTATCCGCTCACGCCGGGCGATGGCGAGTATCTCGTCGTGTCGACAGCGCTGGAAATCGTCAACAACGATACGGTCACCCATCGCGGCGCGCTCGAGCGCCGCTATCAGTGCGAGACGCACTTCACGGCCGTGCCCGCCGACACGTTCTATCGCACGCCGCAGACGGCGACCAAGCCGCGCGCTTTCGGCGAGATGGCGGTGGTGGTCGGTTTCGACGATCAGGACAAGATCCTCACCGACCCGTATGGGCGCGTGAAGGTGCATTTCGTCTGGGACCGCGTGAGTCCGCTCAACGACACGGCGAGTTGCTGGCTGCAGGTGGCGTCGCCCTGGCAAGGACCCGGCTACGGCGCGTTGTGGACGCCGCGCGTGGGGCAGATGGTGCAGATCGGCTATTTCGATAGCGATCCGGACCGGCCGTTCGTGATGGCTGCGCACAGCACGGAGAACCATCAACTGCCGTGGGAGTTGCCGCGCAATAGCGTGCTCTCGGGCTGGCGCAGCCGCGACTTGAACGGGCAGTCGGCCAATAGCGTGCTCACCGACGATACGCCGGGCCAACTTCAGGTTCAGGTGGCGAGCGATCACGCGCAGTCGCGGCTGGTGCTGGGGTCCAATACGCGCATCGACGGGCATAAGGGGCGCAGCGAGGCGCGGGGCGTTGGGTTCGAACTCGCGACCGAGGCGCACGGTGTCCTGCGGGCCAACGCTGGTCTCTTGATGACGACCGAGGCGCGCGCCGGTGCGACATCGCCCGTCAAGGACATGGGCGAGACTGTCGCGCGGCTCACGCAGGCGCGCGGGCAGCATGAGGAGATGGGGCGAATTGCGCAGCAGCATCTGGCGCAGACGGCCGACATAAGCCAGGCCGACGCGGCGCAAGCCATCAAGACGCAGAACGAGGCGATCAAAGGCGGCGCAAAGGCGCACGACAATCCGTCGCCGGAGATGACGCGGCCCGACGTGGTGCTCGCGAGCAGCGCGGGGATCGCGACGACTGCGGCTGAGAGTACCCATCAGGCGAGCGGTCAGGATCATGCGATCACCGCCGGGCGGGATATGAGCGTGTCGCTCGGTCGCTCATTGCTTGCGTCCGTGCGTGGCGCGATTTCGATGTTCGCGTATCAGCTTGGGCTGAAGTTGATTGCGGCGAAAGGCAAGGTCGAGATTCAGGCGCAAAGCGATCAGATGGCGCTCGCGGCGCTCAAGGACGTCACGATCAGCAGCACGGACGGGAAAGTCGTGATTACCGCGTCGAAAGAGGTGTGGATTGGCGCGGGCGGATCGTATGTCCAGATCAACGGCAGCGGGATCGTGAACGGATCACCTGGACCGATCTTGGAGAAAGGGGCGTCGTGGGACGTGCCGGGGCCGGATGCGAAGCTGGAGCCGGCTCCAGCCATGCCCCAAGGCAATTCGAGAACAACAGACATCTATCACCATTCGCGCTAAGCCATGATTATCAGCCCCCCCTTTCTACCGCAGTCCGCGCTTAATGCCCGGAACAATGCCGACCCCGATGCGATGATGACCGCAGTCGAAGCATATGAGGCGGGATATCACGGCTGCTTTCCGGTGACAGTCGACCGCCGCTGGCATTGCGGCATTCATCTTGTGCCTGCGTCGCAGTCGGAGCCCGTTCGAGCCATCGCAGACGGAGAGGTCGTCGCCTACCGTATCAGTCAAAGTCCGATTTCCGATGGTCACGTTGACCAAACGACAGGACGCCAGGTGCTGAACACGAACACAGGGTTCGTGCTTCTTCGCCACGTCACCGAGACGGGAGAAGAACGCAAGCTCACCTTTTACTCGCTATATATGCACCTGCTCGATCTCACCGCTCAGCATGCGTTGATCTCATCGCAGGTCGGGAACCCGCCTGAAAAGACCTCGCCGACTGCCCTTTCGTCTTGGCTGCTCGAGGCTGGGGAGAATGTCAAACCAGGAAACGGAAAGAAGGTGTGTCGAAAGGATATGCTCGGGTATCAAGGGCAGTCGCAAGGACTGCGGCACTTGCATGTCGAGATATTCATGACCGAAGAGGATTTCACCGCTTGGTTTCAGAAACCTGGCCGCGATGTGCAGTTGGGCGAGAAGAACCCTAAACAGCCGACATCGGACGATTGGTGGGGACATGCATACTTCGTCATTCCGGCATCGGTTCAATTTGTCGATCGCCCCGGGACGCAACACGACGATACCTGGTTTCCCAGGTTGGCCGCCGGTCGATTGCCAAACGACAGAAGTAAGCTCTACGTCGAGGCATATTTTCACTTGGGGCAACGCTATACACGTGCGTGGTTGGATGAACATGGTGATGGCAATTGCGTGCTACTCACCCATGATCCGATCAAGGATCGCTACGACGACTACGAATACAAACTGTATGAGCGCGCGATGGCCCTCTACCCAAAATGCGCGAGCGACGGCTATGAGCTACTACGGTTTGGGCGCATCCTTTCGCAAGCTCCCACGCTAACTTCCGCCGCCGATACAGCGACGTGGGTTGCGGTGCCGTTTGGTGCCGACGGCAGACAGGGCTACGTGAATCTTGCTCAAACATCGATCGTCAAGCTGTCGGATGCTGACTTCCCGTTCTTCACTGGCTGGCAGAAAATCGACTCCGCAAGTGCACCCGTTGGCTCGGATGGCTTATTCGATTACGACAAACTCTGCCGACTTCTCAACGATACACCTCATCCGGCAATCGCTGCGTCTGGGGCGTCCGATCCAAGGGCTCTTGATCGACAAGTCTCGAACTACGTACAAGGCACCGACGGTGCGCGGATCGCAATGTCCGGGTTTGTATGTCACGCGAAGAGCGAGTGGGATCCTGCTAACAACGCGGCCCGCTATCAAGACTTGAACAAACCTGACGGTTATTTCGGCCAGCGAAAGGCAACGGACCCGGACGGCTATGACAAATTCATTAGCTTCCTCAAGAAGCTTCAGTTTTTGGACAAGGTTCCGCAGTTGGCAGGCGGGAAGAAGTTCTGGTTTTTTCATCCGCTCGCTTTCATTCGGCATTTCAGGAAATGCGGTTGGCTAAGCGATGCCGAGCTCGGAAGAGCTATCCCCCGAAGGATCATTGAGCAGACGAGAGATCACGCTCATCGTACGGTCTATCCGACCTCTTTGATGGAATGGAGGGTGGCCCATTCGCGCAGCCAGCGTTTTGTCAAACCATTGAACCTTGCCCTAAGAAAGTATTGCATTTCGAACAATGCCATCCGGCTATCGTATTTCCTCGGAAATGCGATTCAAGAAACGACATACCTGAGCAGCACGACTGAGCTCGGCGGATCTAATACACGCTATGCCCCTTGGTTTGGACGCGGCGTTATTCAACTTACCTTTGAAGAGAACTACAGGCGTTACGGGACTTTCAGAGGCTGGAACGATGCCCCCGCAACGTACCGGGACCTTTTGGCGACGGATCTAGTTATAGCGAGCGACTCGGCCGGGTTCTACTGGGTCTCTTGCGCAAAACCCGCTGGCCAGATGCATAACATCAACCGAGAGGGCGACGTGCAGCCCGAGTTCGAGCGCACCATCGTCTCGAACGCGTGCTCGGACTATAGCTATGGTCAGCATAGCTGTCGAAGGGAGTTGTCACCGATGGATTTTCTAAGTTGCAAACAGTTCGAGAGAGCAGCCCGCGCGGTCAATACCGGCAATCCGAATAGCACCATTCCGATGAACGGCCTGATTCCTCGAACCAATGTTTTCTTAGCTGCTATTGCTGTGATGTCAGACGTTCTGATCGACTTCACCGCGGCATATGACCAGAAACCTGTTTAAGACACCATGAGAACGTTTCAGTTGCGAAGGAACAGAATGCGAACCAGATGTCTGAGAAGCGTGGGAAGCCTCGCTGCAGTCAGTGCGCTCATGTGTGCACTTGCGACTACCACCGTGTGTTGCGGAGAATCCGTGGCCAAGCCAAACTTAAGAATTGAAGGGTCCGTGGTTTTCATCAAGACTCCTGCAGGAAAAGACCAGAAGCTAGTGTTCGACCATACGATAGTCGCGTCCGATATCACAGTACAAAGCCTCTCGTTCGGACGGTTCGCAGATTTAAAGGTTCTTGACACGGAGGGCGCAAATCAAAAGCTGTATAAGGTCTTCTTGTACCATCCGGACACGGGGCTCTATGTCTTCAATTCGAAGCTCAGTAATATACCTTGCTTAGAAGTCGATCAGAGGCGGAAGCAATTGATAGGAGCCTGTTTTCACGCGAGTGCTTGTGAAAACTGGACGGAGCGGTACAAATTTTCTCCCCCTGAAAAGCTATCGCTTGTAGAAAGGGCCGGGACATATTGCGATGCAGCCGGAGAAGGCTACGAATACATCGAGAAGTATAGTAACGGGAAGACAGTTTCGTCTACCGTGAGGCCTGCCCGATAGGAAGTTCCACCGGAAGGTCGGCGAGAATGCTTCAAGGCGCATAAGTTATCAATGTCGCGGAAGCATACTTTGCTGAACCTGTCGGATTCGTCGTGCGCCGAGGTCATTAGACGATAGACGATACAGCGTCCTATGACCGAAGCGCCCGACAAGGAAGACCGAGCCTCCAAAGAGCCGAAGCGGTTCCGATCAGTTGTTGAGCGATCGACTGGAGGAGAGCGAACGCTCAGAAGGCTTTGAGTAGCAGCACCGATCAATGAAGTGTAGAAGCGGATTACTTGGCACCCTAGTTTGCGTTCTATCTCTTGAGTGAGCGGGCGCGCGTTCGAAAAAAATGGTTCAACACTTCTAAGCCCGAGGAAGATGACACACCTTGTCAATCACATTATCACTTTAAGCTCGGCAGAACAAAACGGCAATGCTGACTTCTATTAGGGTCGTGCTGATGAAGGACTCGGACGAATGGACGAGTCCGAACTCCAGCGAAAAGTTCGATCTACGAGGGATCAACTCTCCGGCAATTGGGTTCGAGCCTAAGTGCGAAGCGGCCCTCATACCGATGACAGTGAAATGTTAGTCGGAACGCGCAAGTCAGCGGACTCAAGGGCGCGCTTGCAGTGACATATGGTTCAAGATCTTCGCCGAGTCTGTCAATTTCCTGTCGTAAGGCGAAATCTCGAAAGCCCGCTCTCAACTCTAGGGTTTTTCGAGGAAACATCACTGCAACGGTGACTCAAAGAGACGACCCATTCGAGCGAACGTGGTTGTCCGCAAGAAATCTGAGCAAAAACCAGTGAAAGAGGGCAACGAACCCATAGTTGCCCGAGACGCGGTTACGGATGACGCAGCTAGCCCACCCTTTGCCCACCCATGAACAAGCGAGGATTTGATAGGCAAATGTTTGTGGCGGTGCAGCGCTTCATCAACAATGCACGCCAGCGCAGGCGTACCTGGGCCAGCAAGGTAGTCGCTATACTGACGTTCAACCAGCTCAAAGATCCTTACTTGCTGAAACGGCGGAAATTATCACAAGTGGGACGAGCGTACGCGAACAAGGATTAGAGCATCCGGAGATGGTATGTGATCTTCAGACGGGGAATATAAGATAGGACACGATTGTTACTGCGAACCTGGACAAGTCACTCACGAACTCCATCAGCGAGATAAAGACCAATATGGAAATATGGAGCAGGCCAAACAACGGGCCATCCGTGAAAATACAGGGAAGGTCGTTATGCCGATCATGTTGAAGGCTTCGAGTGAATTTCTTCGGTCTGGTTGCCGTTATGCTACTCGCGAATCATTCATTTGCTGCACGTCACACACCGGACGGCGTACTGGTTCTGACGGAAGGATAGCTCCGATACGCAGTGGGATAATCGTCGTCGATGCGCCTCGCGACAAGCGAGTTATCAGCTCGCCGCCTTCTGCCCAGCGAGCGTTATTGGCCGCAACGAGATCGTGTTCCCCAAAGCGTCGTCGCGTCACCTGGAGGAAAGGCGAGCAGGCGGCTCGTGGAGGCAGAGCTGTTCGCTGCCACGTAGGCGCGCGTAGAGACTTGCTTCGAAATAGTCGTTCACGTAGCGACGGTCGACCGCCGCTTCTCCTACTCCACCCCCACCCACTCCCCATCCCCCGCACTACTCCTCAACACCGCCTCCACAAACCTCAACCCCGCGACCCCATCCTCCACAGTCGTAAGCCACTCATCACCCTGCGTCGTCCCGAGCGCAATACACCCCGCCGCATCCGCATAAACCTGCGCGAACGCTTCGATATACCCTTCCGGATGCCCCGCCGGCACGCGCGTCGCACGAAGCGCCTCGGGGCTTTGCACACGCCCGCGCGTGATGCGCTCCGACGCCCCACCGACCGGCGTGAACCACAGCTCGTTCGGCGCTTGCTGGTCGAACATCAAACCGGCCTTCGTGCCGTACACGCGCAGCCGCAGCGCGTTCTCCTCGCCCGCCGCGACCTGACTCGCCCACAGCATGCCACGCGCGCCGTTTGCATAACGCAGCATGGCCTGCACGTGATCGTCGACGCGTCGTCCCGGCACGAACGTCGTCGCTTCCGCCGATAGCTGCGAGGGCCGCATGCCCGTCACATACTCGGCCAACTGATACGCATGCGTGCCGATATCGCCGAGACAGCCCGCCGGGCCCGCGAGCGCCGGATCGGTGCGCCACGCCGCCTGCCGGTTCGCCTGCGTCTCGACCGGCATCGAAAGCCAGTCCTGCGCATACTCCACCTGCACGACGCGGATATCGCCGAGCGCGCCGTTCCGCACCAGCGCGCGCGCATGGCGCACGAGCGGATAGCCGGTGTACGTGTATGTCACCGCGAACACGCGGTTCTTATCCCGCGCGAGCTTCGCCAACGCCTCGCCTTCATCGAGCGATACCGCGAGCGGCTTGTCGCAGATCACGTGGATGCCGGCTTCCAGAAACGCCGTCGCAATGGGCGCGTGCAGATGATTCGGCGTGACGATCGCAACCGCTTCGATGCCGTCGGCGCGACTCGCTTCGACGCGCGCCATCTCACGGTAATCGTCGTAGCTGCGCGGCAAGCCGATGGCCGCAGCGCTCGCCGCCGCGCGCTGCGGATCGGACGACAACGCGCCCGCCAGCAACTCATACCGGTCATCCAGCCGCGCCGCCATGCGATGCACCGCGCCGATAAACGCGCCCTCGCCGCCGCCGACCATGCCGAGCCGCACGCGCCTCATCGCTGACCTCCAATCCCCAGGACATCGCGCATTTGTTCACGGCTCGCGCCGCTGCCGGCAAAGTCGTCGAACGCATGCTCGGCCACGCGAATGATGTGATCGCGGATGAACGTTGCGCCTTGCCGCGCGCCGTCCTCCGGATGCTTCAACGCGCATTCCCATTCCAGCACGGCCCAGCCGGGAAAGTCGTATTGCGCCATCTTCGAGAAGATCGCCTTGAAGTCGATCTGGCCGTCGCCGAGCGACCGGAAACGCCCCGCGCGCTCGACCCATCCCGAATAGCCGCCGTACACGCCTTGGCGACCGTTCGGCCGGAACTCCGCGTCCTTCACATGGAACGCCTTGATGCGCGCGTGATAGATGTCGATGAACGCGAGGTAGTCCAGTTGCTGCAAGACGAAGTGACTCGGATCGTAAAGGATGTTCGCGCGCGGATGATCGTCCACGGCCGCGAGAAAACGCTCGAACGTCACGCCGTCGTGCAGGTCTTCGCCGGGATGCAGCTCGTAGCACACGTCGATGCCCGCGCGGTCGAACTCATCCAGAATCGGACGCCAGCGCGTGGCCAATTCATCGAAAGCGGCTTCGACGAGACCCGCCGGGCGCTGCGGCCACGGATACACGTACGGCCACGCGAGCGCGCCGGAGAACGTGACGTGCGCACTCAAGCCCAGCCGCTTCGATGCCGCGGCCGCGTGCTTCAACTGCGATATCGCCCATTCGGTGCGCGCCTGCGGGTTGCCGCGCACATGCGGCGCGGCGAAGCCGTCGAAAAGCGTGTCGTAGGCCGGATGCACGGCGACCAGCTGGCCTTGCAAATGCGTCGACAATTCGGTGATGACAACGCCCGCATCCTCGACCGTGCGGCGGATCTCGTCGCAATAGGCATCGCTCGATGCGGCTTTTTCCACGTCGATCAGGCGCGGATCGGCGGGCACCTGAATGCCCTTGTAGCCGAGTCCCGCCGCCCACGACGCCAGACTGGCGAGCGTGTCGAACGGCGCTTCCCCGCCCATGAATTGCGCGAGAAAAATCGCCGGGCCCTTGATGGTCTTCATCTTTCGCCTCGTTAGAAACGCCGGTCAGCGCCATTTAGCGTGACCGGCTGTGCACTCAGAACGGCGAGTTCGGGTAATAGAACTGCTTCGCGTTGTCCTTCGTGATGAGCACCGAAGGAATGATGGTCGTCGGCGGCAGCTTGTCGCCCTTCAGGCGCGCCTCGGCCGTGAGCTTGATCGCGTCGTAGATGAACTTCGGCGAGTACGAGACGTCCGCCTTCACGCGCTGGTCGCCGTCCATGATGCGCTTGACCGCTTCCTTCGATCCCGCGCCGCCGAACACTTCCTTGATATCCGTGCGGTGCGCCTGATCGATCGCCTTGAGCACGCCGATCATCATGTCGTCGTCGGCGGCCCAGACGGCGTCGATATGCTTGAAGCGCGTCAGATAGTCCTGCATCACCTTGAAGGCGTCGTCGCGGTTCCAGTTCGCGTACTTGGCATCCAGAATCTTGATGTCCGGATGCTGCTTCATCACGCCTTCGAAAGCGGTCCAGCGTTCGTTGTCGAGCGTCGTCGGAATGCCGCGCAGCGCGACGATATCGCCCTTGCCGTTCAGCGTCTTTGCCAGATATTCGGCGGGCAGCTTGCCGAACGCCGTGTTATCGCCCGCAACGTACGCGTCTTGCGCGCTGGTGTCGGTCAAACCGCGATCGACCACGGTCACGTACACGCCCTTCTTCTTCACCTGCATGACAGGCTGCGTGAGCGACGCCGATTCGAACGGGAAGATCACGAGCGCGTTGATCTTGTTGACCGTCACGAGATCCTGCAACTGATTGGCCTGCTCGGGCGCGCCGGACGCCGTCTTCACGATGATCTTGAGGTCAGGATGCGCCTTCTCCAGCTCCTTTTTGGCCTCGTTCGCCCACCAGACGATGCCGCCCGTGAAGCCGTGCGTGGCGGTCGGGATGGCGACGCCGAGCACGACTTTGTCGGCGGCGAAGGCGGACGATGCCGTGGCGAACGCGCTCGCCGCGAGCGTCAGCGCGCCGAGCGCGCGAAGCAGTTTTTTCATGACGAAGTCTCCTGTTATTCGAAGTAGGAAGTTACCGACGGCCACGCTGCAAGAAGGCTACGAAAATGATCACGGCGCCCTGCACCGCCGCGTTCAGATACACGCTGATGATGCTCGTGAGGTTCAGGATGTTGTTGATGACCGAAAGCAGGATCGCGCCGATGACGGTGCCGATCACGCGCCCTTCGCCGCCCTTGAGCGCCGTGCCGCCGACCACCACGGCGGCGATCGCTTCGAGTTCCCAGAGAAGACCGGTCGTCGGCGTAGCTGACCCTAAGCGCGGCACATAAAGGACGGTCGCCACGGCCACGCACAGTCCGAGCAGCACGTACGTCGCGATCTTTACGTTATCCACGCGGATGGCCGCATAACGCGCGACCTGTTCGTTCGAGCCGATGGCCTGCACGTGCCGCCCGAACACCGTGCGGTTCAGCACGAGCGCGCCGCCCGCCGCGACCATCGCGAAGACCCAGATGGGCACCGGCACGCCGAACAGATTCGCGTAATACACGGGGCCGTAGAGATCGACGAGCGAATTGTCGAGGGTGAGCGCGCCGCCGTCCGCGAGCCACGTCAGAAGCGCGCGAAACACGCCGAGCGTGCCGAGCGTCACAATGAACGGCTCGATGCGCCCTTTGGTCACGAGCAGTCCGTGCGCGAAGCCGAACAGCGCGCCGAGCACGAGCGCGAGCACGATGCCGAGCGCCACGATCAGAAGCGACGGCAGCGCATGCCCGCGCACGCCTTGAAGCAGGCCGTTCATCATGTAGATCATGCTGCCCGCGATGAGCGCGGCCATCGAGCCCACGGACAGATCGATGCCACCCGAGATGATCACGAAGGTCATGCCCACCGCGATAATCCCGATGAACGACGTGCGCGTGAGCACGTTCATCGCGTTGTCAAAGGTGGCGAAGTCGCCGTTCAGAAGCGTGCCGCCGATGCACAGCGCGATAAGCCCGATCAGCGGCCCGACGCCGAGCAGAAACCGCGCAGTGGCGGTGAGGCGGCTTTCTTGCGCGGTGTCTTCAGTGTGTGCCGGTCGCATGCGCGATCAACCTCTCTTCGGTCAGAAGGTCCATGCCGAGCGTCGCGACCAGTTCGCCCGCGCGCATCACGGCAACGCGATGACACAGCCCGATCAGTTCGATCAGCTCGGAAGAAATGACGATCACCGCGCGGCCTTCGGCGGCGAGGCGGTGAATCAGGAAATAGATGTCGCGTTTCGCGCCGACATCGACGCCGCGCGTGGGCTCGTCCAGCACGACCACGCGCGGATCCGGATGCAGGAACTTCGCGAGCGCGAGCTTTTGCTGGTTGCCGCCCGAGAGCATGCGGGCGCGGCTGCGCGTGTTGCCGGTGCGAATGCCGAAGTCCTTGACCGCGAGCGTCAACGCGTCGCGCTCGGCGCGCGAGTCGATGAGCGGGTGCGCGTAGCGTTCCAGCGTCATCATCGTGAGGTTGTCCTTGAGCGCCATGTCCACGTGCAGGCCGCGTCCCTTGCGGTCTTCGCTCAAGTACGTGATGCCGTGGCGCATCGCGTCGCGCGGGTTCTTGAGCCGCACGCTCTCCCCCTCGATGGCGATGCGCCCCGCCGCGAGCGGCCGCAGGCCGACCAGCGCCTCGAACAACTCCGTGCGTCCCGCGCCGACGAGCCCCGCGAAGCCGAACACTTCGCCCTGGCGCACGGAAAAGCTCACGCCTTCGGCCCATCCGGGCACCGACGCGCCTTCCACCTGAAACGCGAGCGGCGCGTTCGCGGCGAGCGCGGGCTTCTCTGGAAACATGTCGGAGACTTCGCGGCCCACCATGAGATTGGCCATTTCGCGGCGGGTGAGGTCGGCGGTCGGCGCGCGCGCGACGAAGCGGCCATCGCGCATCACGATCACTTCGTCGGTCACGCGTTCCACTTCGTCGAGCTTGTGCGAGATATAGACGATGGTCGTGCCTGCTTCCTTCAGCCGCGCCATCAGCGCGAAAAGGCGCTGCGTCTCCGAGGGCGTGAGCGTAGCGGTCGGCTCGTCCATGACGAGCAGGCGCGTGTCGCGCAGCATGGCCTTCGCGATCTCGACAAGCTGCTTCTCCGCGACGATCAGCTCGCGCACCTTGGTGTCCGGATTCTTGTGCAGGCCGACTTCGTTGAGCGCGGCGCGGGCCTCCTCGCGCATGGCGGGTTCATCGAGGAAGAAGCCTTTGCGCAGTTCGTGGCCGAGAAACATGTTCTGCGTGATGCTCAGGTGATCCGCGAGATTCAGTTCCTGGTGAATCAGCACGATGCCCGCGCGCTCGGCGTCGCGCGAACTCGCGAAGGCGGCGGGCTTGCCGTCGATCAGCACGTCGCCGGCGCTCGCGCGCTCGTAGCCCGCGAGGATTTTCATGAGCGTGGACTTGCCCGCGCCGTTTTCGCCGAGCAAGCCGTAGATGTGCCCCGGCGCGAGATCGAAGCTCACGCCGTGGAGCACGCGCACCGGGCCGAAATTCTTCTCGACTGCGTCAAAGCGCACGGCAAGGGTCATCGTCAGGCGCTCCTTCTTTCTATCAGGCGATGCGGCAGAAGCACGCCGGGCACCTCCGCGCGCGGATCGCGCAGGCGCTTGAGCAAGAGCTCCGCCGCCGTCTCGCCGAGCGCGCGCATCGGCTGCGCGACCGTCGTGAGCGGCGGCACGGCGTGCGCCGCCACGGCAATGTCATCGAAGCCGACGACCGCGACATCTTCCGGCACGCGCAGCCCCGCGCTGCGCAGGCCGTTCAGCACGCCGATGGCGAGCGTGTCCGACACCGCGAAGATGGCGGTCGGCCGGTCGCGCCCGAGCGACGCGAGCTGCCGGGCGGCGCGTTCGCCGGCGTCGTAATCGAGGCTGTCCAGTTCGACCTGCCACGCCGGATTCGCGACAATGCCCGCAGCTTGCAGCGCATCGCGATACCCCGCGAGGCGCTGTCGGCCATACAGATAGCCTTCGCCCGAGTTGATCAGCGCAATGCGCTCGTGGCCCTTGTCCAACAGATAACGCACGACATCGCCTGCGGCAAGATGATTGTCGATGCCCACGTAAGGCACGCGCGCGGCCGGATCGAATTCGCAGCACGCGACCCACGGGAGCGTCGACGCCTGCTCGACGAGCGCCTTCTGCACGGCGGCAGGGTCGAGACAAATGGCGCCGTCCGCGCGACGCCCGCGCAGCAGGTCAAAGTAGCTGCGCTCGCGCAACGGATCGGCGCCGGTGTCGCAGAGAAGCATGAAGTAGCCGTTCTGCCGCGCGACCGTGTCGATGCCGCGCACGATGGCCGCATAGAACGGGTTGCCGAAGTCGGGCACCATGGTGAGAAGCAGGCGGCTCTCGGCCGTGCGCAGATTGCGCGCAAGCTCGTTCACGCGATAGCCGCTCGCCGCGACCGCCTCGCGCACTTTCTCGCGCGTGGCCTCGCGCACATTGCTGTGGCTATTGAGCACGCGCGACACCGTGGCGACGGAGACGCCGGCACGCCGGGCAACGTCGGCGATCGATACTTCCTCGGTTGGACGCACGGTATCGGACATGCTGCGCGCCGGGCGGCGAACGAAATGTAATGGATTACATTATTCGACGGTGTTCGTCCGGAAGGCAACCCGAATCGGATAGGGATAAACGCCTAAGCCAAAAGTTGACGGCTGATGTCGATCACGCGGCGGCGTGCGCGTCGTAAGGTGTGAGCGCGCGGAACTGCGCGTTTGTCGACCTCGAACAGGAGCACTCCCATGCGATTCATGATGCTGATGATCCCGCGCGGCTACGAAAGCGCGGAGCCGGGCGCGATGCCGAGCGCTGAAGCCGTCGCCGCGATGATGAAGTATAACGAAGAACTGCAGAAGGCCGGCGTGCTGCTCGCGCTCGACGGGCTGCACCCACCGTCGATGGGCGCGCGCGTCACGTTCGAAGGCGGCAAGCCGCGGGTGACCGACGGGCCGTTCGCCGAGGCGAAGGAAGTGCTCGGCGGCTACTGGATGATTCAGGTGAAGTCGCGCGAAGAGGCGATCGAATGGGCGAAGCGGTGCCCCGCTTCGGCAAACGAGATCATCGAAGTGCGGCAAGTGCAGGAGTTCGGCGACTTCCCGCCCGACGTGCAGGAAGCCGCCGCCGGCTTCGAAGAAATGCAGAAGGCGCAGAAGCCGGCTTAACCGGGAATGCCGGTGATGTAAATCGGCTTCGCGGTGGACAGCGACTGCTTGACACCGCGGCCGGTGTCATCCACGAGCACTTCTTCTTCGTCTCGCTCGATAGCCGCGAGCACTTGCTCGACCACGCTCGTCGGCGACGTTTTCGGCGCAGTGACTTCCGCGACCATGTCCGTGTCGATGTAGCCCGGATGCACGCCCACCACGAGCGTGCCCTGTCCGCGCAACTCGCCGCGCAGCGCGTTGGTCACGGCCCAGGCCGCCGATTTCGACGCGCTGTAGGCGCCGGCGTCCGGCAGCGCGACCCAGCTCAGCACGGACAGCACGTTGATGACCGCGCCGCCGCCGTTCTTCTTGAGCGTGGGCGCGAACGCCTGCGTCATGGCGAGCGGACCAATCACGTTGACCTCGAAAAGATCGCGCATGGCTTGCGTCGATGCAGGATCGACCAACGCGCCGCGCGCCAACGCCCCCGCGTTGTTGACGACAATCTGCACGTCCGGGTACTTGGCCGCGGCTTCGGCGATGTCGGCGGGCTTCGTGACATCGAGGCGGATGGCTTCGACGCCTTCGATATCCACGCTGCCCGGATTGCGCGCCGCCGCATAAACCTTGGCGGCGCCCGCCTGCAACAGCGACTTCGCGAACTGCTTGCCGAGACCGCGGTTGGCGCCGGTGACGAGTACGACTTTTCCGTTGATCTGCATGACTGTTCCTATTAGTGCATATGCACTTTTAACGACATAAAAAAAGCACGCGGCTTTGCGTGCCCGTTTGCTGGATTCAATCCATCGCGGTGATCTGAAACAGCATCTGACGCAGCGACTTCGCGCGCTTCTCGCCGTACTTCTGCTCGAATTCGGCCTGCGCCGTTCGCCACTTCTCGACGCCCTGCGCGAGCAGCGCCTTCCCCGCCGCCGTCAACGTGAGACCGACCGCTCGAGAATTCGGCGACTGCTGATCCGCCTGCACCATGCCGTCGCGCTGAAGCGGCTTGAGCGCGCGCACGAGCGTGGTGCGGTCCATGACCATGGCGTCCGCGAGTTCGACCATCTGCACGCCGGGCTTGCGCGCAATCGACGCCAGCAGCGTGAATTGCGCCGAAGTCAGGCCGACTTCGCCCATGTGCCGCTCGTAGAGTTGCGAGACATAACGCGCGGCCTGCCGGATGGCGAAGCAGTTGCAGTCGAGAGGAGATGAGTGCGTTGACATGAGTCGTAGCTTATATGTGTATATGCACTGGTGTCAAATGGCGTGTTTTCATCGACGCGATAGGCCAAGCGCATGACGCGGCACGAATCGTCGCGCGCCCGGGCTCGGCGAAAGGCGTGACGCCGCGCCGCGTCTGACAAAGCGCCCTGCCGGGCCTGTGCCGAAATCCGCAGTCGCCGCGCGACGAATCGACAAGACGCGGCCAATTTGGCTTCCTACATTGCCCTTGTCCGCCGTCATGCCGGTACGGATGCCACTTTCGCCGCGCCGAGGGCAACCCCGTCTTGCGGGCGGGTAATTGGTCATGTTCCATGCAGTAGCCGCGTTCCTGGATTGCGAAACCACAAAAGGAGAGGAAACCATGCGTATCCGTACGAACCTCAAACCCTTGGCATGGCTGGTGGCGTGCGCCAGCGCCGCACTCGCCGCCGTGCCCATGACCGCCGCCGCCGAAGATGCCACGGTCAAGATCGGCTTCGCCGCGCCACTCACGGGCGCGAACGCGGGCTACGGAAAGGATCTCCAGAACGGCGTGCAGCTCGCGCTCGACGAGGCGAACGCCAAGAAGATCAGCATAGGCGGCAAGACGGCGAAGTTCGAGATTCAGGCGGAAGACGATCAGGCGGACCCGCGCGTCGGCGTGCAGGCGGCGCAGAAGCTGGTGGATGACGGCGTGGCCGTCGTCGTCGGTCATTTCAATTCCGGCACGACGCTGCCCGCTTCGCCCGTCTACAACAACGCCGGCATTCCGATGATCGATCCGGCCGCGACGAATCCGACCATCACCACGCGCGGCCTCGAGAACGTGTTCACGGTAATTTCCAGCGACGCGCAGAACGCGGGCAATGCCGGCGCGTACGCGGTCACGACGACGAAAGCCAAGCGCATCGCGATCATCGACGACCGCACGGCCTTCGGTCAGGGCGAAGCGGACGAGTTCGAGAAAGCGGCGAAGGCGAAAGGCGGCAATATCGTCGGTCGCGAATTCAGCGACAACCAGACCGTTGATTTCAGCGCGCAACTCACGCGCATCAAGGCCACGAACGCGGACCTGATTTTCTTCGGCGGACTGGACCGGCAGGCGGCGGCTGTCGTGAAGCGCATGAAGCAGCTCGGCATGAACGCGCAGTTCGTGGGCGGCGGCGGCGTGATGGACGCCGACTTCCTGAAACTCGCGGGCGACGCCGCTGAAGGCGCGCAGGCGTGGGAATACGGCAGCCCGCTCGACAAGCTGCCGCAAGGCAAGGCGTTCAGCGAGAAGTTCCAGAAGCGCTTCGGCGTCGCGATTCTGTCGTACGCACCGTTCGGCTACGACGCGGCGTGGGCCGCCATCCACGCAATGGAGAAGGCGAATTCCTCGGATCCGAAGGTGTATCGCCCGGTGCTGAAGAAAATTTCGTTCGAGGGCATCACGGGCCCCATTGCCTTCGACGACAACGGCGCGCTGAAAAACGCGTCATCGACGCTGTATCAGGTGAAGAATGGGCAATGGGAAACCGTCGTCACCAAGCACGGCATGTAGGCGCTATTGAAGACGCAGGGTGTCGCGCGTGGCCGCGGCTTCGCCGTTCAGCCACTGCGCGAACTGCTGCAACGCGGGCGACGGCGCCGGCCGCTCCGGATAGACGAGGTAGTAGGCCGCGCCGCTCGGCACGCGCAACGCGAATGGCGCGATCACGCGTTTCGCGCGCAGGTCTTCTTCGATTAGCGAGACATCGCCGATGGTGACGCCCAGGCCCTGCATCGCCGACGAGATGGCGAGGTCGAGCGTGTCGAAATGTTGCGCCTTCGCGGATGGCAAGCCGTCGTAGCCGTACGCGCCGAGCCACAAGAGCCAGTCGCGGCGATCGCGCGTCGGGTGCAACAGCGTCTGGCCCGCGAGATCGTCGGGCGTCGGCTCCGCGTTGCCGCGCGGTTTCCACAGCTCGGGCGCGCAAACCGGCGTGAGGACTTCATCGAACAGATGGTGCACGGTCAGGCCCTTGCCCGACGGCTTGGCGGACGTCGCGCTAAAGACGATGGCGGCGTCGAACTGTTCCGCATTGAATTCGACGCCGTGCGACACCGACGCCGTCACTTCCACCACCTGTTCGGGCCGCTCGTTTTGCAGCCGGATCACGCGCGGAAGGACCCAGCGCATGGCGCAGGTCGGACACTTGACGCGCAAGGTCCCGGAGGCGCTGCCGCCCTTGGCGAGCGCGTCGCCGATTTGCGCGAATGCCTGCTGCAACGGCGCGATGAGCAGCGCGCCGTGATGCGTGAGCGCGAGCCCGCGCGCCTGCCGCACGAAAAGCGCGTAGCCGAGCTGCGCCTCCAGTCCCGCGATCTGCCGGCTGACCGCGCCCTGCGTCACGTTGAGCGCATCGGCCGCGCGCGTGAAGTTCAGCTTCTGAGCGACAACGAGAAAGGTCTTGAGAACGTCGAGCGAGGGCAGCGGTTTCATCGGGTTAACGAAAGGAGCCATGAGCGGCGCACATGGCTAGTATGACAAAGTTTCGATTGTCGGCCGTTTATTGCCGCGGTTGAATCGTCGCACTGTCCATTGGAGCGAGCCGTCGTGCACAGCGCCTGTATTCCTGAATCGAAGCTGCCGAAAGTCGGCACCACCATTTTCACGGTCATCGGCCAGCTTGCCGAAGAACATCACGCGCTGAACCTGTCGCAAGGCGCGCCGAATTTCGCGTGCGATCCGAAGCTCGTCGAAGGCGTCACGCGAGCCATGCAGGCAGGACATAACCAGTACTCGCCGATGTCCGGAGTGCTTGCGCTGCGCGAGGCAATCGCCGTCAAGACGCAGAAAGTCTACGGCGCGCAGTACGATCCGGGCACGGAAGTGACCGTGGTCGCGAGCGCGAGCGAAGGGCTGTACGCGACCATCAGCGCGCTCGTGCATCCCGGCGACGAGGTGATCTACTTCGAGCCGTCGTTCGACAGCTACGCGCCGATCGTGCAGCTTCAGGGCGCGACGCCGATCGCGATCAAGCTGTCGCCGGAGAATTTCCGCATCGACTGGGACGAAGTCGCCGCCGCCATCACGCCGAAGACGCGCATGATTCTCGTCAACACGCCGCACAATCCGACGGGCAGCGCGTTCACGCCCGCCGACATCGAGCGGCTCACGGCGCTCACGCGCGATACGAAGATCGTCGTGCTGTCGGACGAAGTGTACGAGCACGTCGTGTTCGACGGCGCGCCGCATCATGGCATGGCGCGTTATCCGGCGCTCGCCGAACGCAGCGTGATCGTGTCGTCGTTCGGCAAGTCGTATCACGTGACGGGCTGGCGCGTCGGCTATTGCCTCGCGCCCGCCGCGCTGACAGCCGAGATCCGCAAGATCCACCAGTTCATGACCTTCTCCGCCGACACGCCGATGCAAATGGCGTTCGCCGAGGCGCTCGCCGACGAATCGAGCTATCTGAACCTCGGGCCGTTCTATCAGCACAAGCGCGACGTGCTCGCCAACGCGCTCGCCGGCTCGCGCTTCGAACTGTTGCCGAGCGCAGGCAGTTTCTTCATGCTCGCGCGCTACAGCGCCATCTCGGACGCGCCCGACAGCGATTTCGTGCTGCGGCTGATCCGCGAGGCGCGGGTCGCCACCATTCCGCTGTCCGCGTTCTACACGGACGGCACCGACAATCGCCTGATTCGCCTGTCGTTCGCAAAGGACGACGATACGCTCATTGAAGGCGCGCGCCGCCTTTGCCAGATCTAGCCCTTGATTTCCCGGAGACCACGATGAAGAAGAACCACCTCGCCGCCGCGCTTTTCGTCGCGTGCTCGCTCGCGAGCGGCGCGGCGCTCGCCGCCGACACCCTGCGCTTCGGCGTCGAAGCGCAATACCCGCCGTTCGAATCCAAATCGGCGACGGGGGAACTGCAAGGACTCGATATCGACGTGGGCAATGCCGTCTGCGTCGCCGCGAAGATGCAGTGCAAATGGGTCGAAACGTCGTTCGACGGCCTCATTCCCGCGCTGCAGGGCCGCAAGTTCGACGCGATCAATTCCGCCATGAACGCCACCGAGCAGCGCCGCCAGGCGATCGACTTCACGACCGTCGTGTATCGCGTGCCGACGCAACTCATCGCGAAAACGGGCAGCGGTATCGAACCGACGGCGGCGGCGCTGAAAGGCAAAAGCGTGGGCGTGCTGCAAGGCTCCATTCAGGAGACGTTCGCCAAGGCGCACTGGGAAAACGAAGGCGTGAAGATCGTGCCGTATCAGGACCAGAATCAGGTCTACGCGGACCTCAAGTCCGGCCGTCTCGACGCGACGCTCGTGCTCGCGCCCGCCGGACAAAGCGGGTTCCTCTCGAAGCCGGACGGCGAAGGCTTTTCGTTCGCCGGCGCGCCGGTGCGCGACGACAAGATTCTCGGCAGCGGCATCGCGTACGGCATCCGCAAGGGCGACGATGCGCTGAAGGCCAAGCTCGACGCGGCCATCGCGAAGGTGAAAGCGGACGGCACCATCGACAAGTACGCGAAGAAGTATCTCGGCAACATCGACATTTCAGCGAAGTAAGCTGCGGGCGGCGGCTCTGCAGCTTTTTTGAAGCGCAGGCACACTGGCGGATTCGTTGACATCCGGCCGCGACCTGAGCGTCGCGGCGCTTCGCCGGGAGATGCATGAGCACGCCGCCGCCAACCACCGCCGCACCGCCTCCACCGCCGCTCAAGGGCGGCCAGCTCGTGCTCGCCACCTTCGCCGTGGCGCTCGCGACCTTCATGAACGTGCTGGATTCGTCGATTGCCAACGTCGCGATCCCGACGATCTCCGGCAACCTCGGCGTGTCGGTGAACGAGGGCACGTGGGTCATCACCGTGTTTGCGGCGTCGAACGCGGTTTCCATTCCGCTCACCGGCTGGCTCACGCAACGGCTCGGGCAGATCCGGCTTTTCGTCGGCGCCATTCTGATGTTCGTGCTGTCGTCGTGGCTCTGCGGTCTCGCGCCGAATTTGCCGGTGCTGCTCATTGCCCGCGTGCTGCAAGGCGCGGTGGCCGGGCCGCTGATTCCGCTTTCGCAGGCCATTCTGCTCGGCTCGTATCCGAAAGAGAAAGCGTCGATGGCGCTCTCGCTCTGGGCGATGACCGCGACCGTCGGGCCAATTGCCGGCCCCGCGCTCGGCGGCTGGATCACCGACAGCTATTCGTGGTCGTGGATCTTCTACATCAACATACCGGTGGGCATCTTCGCGGCGGGCGTGACGTGGTTCATCTACCGCACGCGTGAATCGCCGACGCGCAAGGCGCCGATCGACGTGATCGGGCTCGCGCTGCTCGTCGCGTGGGTGGCGTCGCTGCAGATCATGCTCGACAAGGGACGCGACCTCGACTGGTTCTCGTCGCCGGTCATCGTGATGCTGGCGATCGTGGCAGTTATCTCATTCGCGTTCTTCGTCGTGTGGGAATTGACGGAGGCGAATCCGGTGGTCGATTTGCGGCTCTTCACCGGGCGCAATTTCTTCGGCGGGACGGTGGCGATTTCGGTGGCGTACGGCGTGTTCTTCGGCAACCTCGTGCTTCTGCCGCAGTGGATGCAGCAGTATCTGAACTACCGCTCCGTCGATGCCGGGCTCGTCACCGCGCCGCTCGGCATCTTCGCCGTGATCCTCGCGCCCGTGATGGGCAAGGTTCTGCCGCGCAGCGACGCCCGCGTGATCGCGACGATGGCGTTCATCGGCTTCGCGTTCGTGTTCTGGCTGCGCTCGAAATACGTGATCGAGATCGACACCTTCCATCTCGTGCTGCCGACGCTGCTTCAGGGCATTCCGATGGCGATGTTCTTCGTGCCGCTGACGGCCATCGTGCTGTCGGGCCTGCCGCCTTCGAAGATTCCGGCGGCGGCCGGGTTATCGAACTTCGCGCGGGTGTTTTGCGGCGCGGTGGGCACGTCGCTCGCGGGTAACGCGTGGGACGACCGCATCGCGCTGCACCACGAGCGGCTCACCGAGCAGGCCAACGCCTTCAACCCGACGTTCTGGCAGGCGCTCGGCGCGTCGCAATCGACGCTCGATATCAGCGAAGCGCAGGCACGCGGCATGTTCAACTTCACCGTGAATTCGCAGGCCGCGATGATGGGCCTCAACGATATCTTTCTGATCTCGGCGGTGATCTTCATTCTGATCATTCCGCTGATCTGGATCACGAAGGTGGCGAAAGGCGGTGGAGGTGGGGCCGCGGCGGGGGCGCATTAGAGCGGGGGCGGGCCTCCGCTCAGTCAGGATAAAACTCCGGATCGAGAACCTGCGTCATCGGCCAGGGGCAGGTCTCGGGAAACGCGTCGATATCCAGACCCGTTTCCGATTCCGCGAGATTGCGTGCGCGCGACCACACTACGTCGATCCACGCCGCGTCGTCGAACTTTCCGCGCAGGCTCGGCGCTTCTTTCAGCGCGTATTCCACTTCTTTGCGCTGCGTCCGGATAGTATGGCTCCAGCTCTTGCTGCGTCTTGCGTGCTGATACGTCCACTTCAACAAATGCGCCAGCAACACCGACATCCGGCTCGCCAGTTCGCGCTGTTCGCTCTTGCCCACGTCCTCGATTTCCTCTGCGATATGCTCGATATCGATGGCCGTGAGCTTCCCTGCACGCAGCAGCGCGGCCTGTTCCCTGGCCCACGCGACGACGTCCTGCTCGTAAGGCGTTCCCATTGGCTGACTCCCGTTTTCTTTCGAATCTCCGGTTTGGCTCATCGTAATTCGCCCCTCGCTGTTCTTCGAGATCGTCCGTTCGGCTAACGCCGCTATTTCAGGCCCAGATCGACGCGGCTTCCCGCGCCTTTGTCGTCGATGCCGTCGGCAGTCAGCTTCGGCGCGACGACGAAAATCCGGCTGCTGTCGATCTTTCCGTCGAAATATTCCTTGACCGCCTGCGCGCGCCGCTGCGCGAGGTCGCGCAACGAAGCCTCGTCGACCGGCGCGTTCTGCAACAGCGCGGCCTTCATGTCGGCATCCGGCACAGTCTTGGTGAGACCGATCATATTGCGCGGCTTCTTGAAATCGACCGACTTGTAAACCTTCGTCAGGTACTTGTCGTAGTCGTCGCCGGACACCTTCACGCTCGCCCAGTCGACGTTTTCGCCGTTGCCCGACATGTCGCGCACCTTCGCGCGCTTCACCTGCGCGTCGAGCCACGCGCTGCGCAAGCCCGGTTCGTCCACCTTCGGATCGACGCGGCCGGTCACGTCCAGCCGGATCGACGGCTTGTCCGCGAGCGCCTTCGCGATCGTGTCGAGCTTCTTCTGCGCGGCATCGGTGAGCGTGGCCGAGCCGGCGTCGAATTCCACGTAGTTCAACTCCTCGCCGCTGCCGCCGAACGCATGCGCAAGCAGCGAGAACGGCGCGGTCACGGCCTTCTGCACGAGGTTCAGAATGGCCTGCCACACGAGCCCGCCGACCGAAAACTCCGGATTCGACAGCGAGCCGGAAATCGGAATGTTCACGTCGATTTCGCCGCGCGAGTTCTTCAGCAACGATACCGCGAGCCGCACCGGCAGCTTCGTCGCGCTCGGATTGTCGATGTGATCGCCGAAGGTCAACTGGTCGATGAACAGGTGGTTGTTCGCCGTCAGCTTGTCGTCGGCGAGCATGTAGTGCAGATCGACGTTCAGCTTGCCCTTGGTGATCGGATAGCCCGCGTATTTCGCCGAATACGGCGTGAGGTTGGTCAACTCCACGTCGTGCGCGCTCGCGGTCAGATCGAGCGCGGGTTTCGCGATCAGCGGATTCACCTGCCCCTTGATCGACACCGGCCCGTTGGCCGCGAGCTTCGCGGTGACATCGACGGGCGCGGGCGTCGTGGATTGCGTGCCGAACGCGCCGATGGTCCCGTTGATCGCCACGAGATTCGCCGTGTAGTTCGGCTTGATGAAGTTGTCGGTGTACGTGACGCGGCCGTTCTGCAACACGAGTTCGCCGAAGCGCAGGTTCACCGGCGGCCCGGACTTCGCCGTGTCGGCGGGCGCGCTCGCGGCAACCGGCGCCGAGGCTGACGCAGACGCCGCCGGCTGCGTCACCGATTGCCCGGCTGCGTGATCGCTCGCCACGACGTTCTTCAGGTTCAGCTTGCCCTGCGCATCGAGCAGCACGCGGCCATAGAAGTTGGCAAACGTGACGCGCGCCGCCTCCACGTCCGTGCCGCGCTCGCCGTAGCTCGCCTTCAGATTCGTGAGGCCCAGCAGCTTCCAGCCGGCGAAGCGGTCGGACGTGGCCTTGTCGATCATGCGCACGTCGGTGAGCGACGCGTCGCCCTTGTACGACGCCGCGAGCGTCTTGCCGCTGCCCGACATCGCCATGTCGCCGTTCGCGTTGAGCGCCGCGCTCGCCACTTCGACGTTGAGTTTGTCGCCGAAATACGGCTCGAACGCGGACACATCCACCTGGTCGCCCTTCACATGCAGCGCGACCTTGAGCGGACTGAGCGTGACGTTGCCGTTCACGGCGAGCGCGCCGCGGCCGTTGAGCGTGAGCTTGCCGTCGACGGGAAGCGGCTTCGTCATGTCGTCGCTGAACTGCCTGACATCGAGAGCCAGCGGCGCGACGCTCAGCTTCACCGGCCGCGCGGGCGTTTCGTCCGTGAACGTGGCCGATGCGCCGTCCAGCCCGATCTGGCCGATCTGATAGCGCCACGCCGGACCGGCCTGCTGCGCCTTCTGCACCTTGCGCGTCGCCGTTTGCTCCGGCGCGGCCTCGTGCGGTCCCGCGAGCGCCGCCAGATCGATGCTTCCGTCCTTGCGGCGCGTCGCCTCCAGCGCGAGGCCGCTCACCCGCACGCTGTCGAGCGCGGCGGTGCGCGCGGCCACATCGACCTTGCCGATCTTCGCGACCGCCGAGCCGAGCTTGATCGGCGCCGCGCCCGCCGCGTTCGACGGCACGAGTGTGAGACCGGCGACTGTGACATCGCCCGCGCCGACCTGCGCGCCCGCATCGGGCTTCGACCAGTCGACCGACACCGGCAGATTCGCGCTCACCGTGCCAGCGACGACGCGCGCCGCCACCATGTTCGCGATGTACGGCTGCAGCGGCGGCAGCGCCAACGCGTCGAGCGCGAGCTTTGCGTCCGCCGTGTGGGCGGCAAGCGTGACGTTGCCCGAGGCCGCGAGCGTGCCGCCTTTGTCCGACGCCGTCTTGAGCGCGTAGCGCGCGGGCGTCTTGCCGAGCGTGGAGAAGTCGTCGAGCGTGACGGCGAGGTTCGTCAGCGCGGCTTCGACGTGCTGCTTCAAGAGATCGTCGGCATATGCGAGGCGCCCGCCGTCGATGGCGAGATGGCGGATCGCGAGGTCGAGCGGTTGCGACTTGCTGTCCGCGGGCTTCGCGGTTTCAGGCTTCGAAGGCGACGCGAGCCTGGTCACGTTGAACGCGCCCGAGGCGTCGCGCGTGATATGCGCATCCGGCCCGGACAGCGTGATTTCGTCGAAGTGATATACGCTGCGCAGCGGCTGCATGTCCGCGATCTTGACGTGCAGCGCGCGCGCGGCAATGAGCGGAGCGTTCGCGCGATCGGTCACGGCGGCGTCGGCGAGATCGGCGGTGCCGTCGATCCGGATGGTCGGCACGTCGCCCGCAATTGCGAAACGCACGTTGAGATCGGTCGAGAGCCGGCCGCTCTTGACCGCGACCGGCAGCGAGGCGGGCGCATACGACGCCAATTGCGGCACGTCGAGCCCGTCGAGCGTCAGCGCGATTTCCGACTCCCGCGACTGCGCGAACGGCTTCGTGCGGCCCTTGAGCACGAGCGGCGAGCCGTCGATGCGCGCCTGCAAAAGCGGCGTCACGAAGATATCCGCGGCGGACGGCAACGTGGCGATGAACGGAATGCCGAGCGCGATGCGGTCGATGGTGTGCTTTGTTTTCGTGAGCCTGTCGTCGAAAACGATGCGCCCGTTCTCGATCCGGATATTCGACACCGAGAACCGCGCGGGCTTGTCCGAGGGCGGCGACGAAGGCTTCGAGAACTTCGCGATCAGATCGGAGAAATTGAAATGCTCGGCGTCGTACCGGACGATGTTGATGCGCGGCGAGTCGATCTTCAGTTCATCGATCACCGGCGCGAGCCGGAACAGCGACGTCCACGACGTGCGCACGACGAGCCGCGACACATCGACGAAGCCCGGCGCGTTCGGGCCTTGGGCGCGGGATTCGCCGATATGCACGTCATCGGCTTCGAGATCGAGCGTATAGGGATTGAGCGCGATGCGCCGGATGCTCGCCGGCCGGTCGAGCTGTTTCGAAAGCTGCTGTTCGGCGACGTGCCGGATGACCGGCGGGGCGACAAAGAACCCGAGCAGCCCGATCACCAGCAGCGCGACGACGAACCCGATTGCGATGCGCCGCGTGCGGCGCGCGTGGACCACGCCGCGCAAGGTCTGCCCGGCCGTGGTGAACGTTGACTTCGTGGTGCTTGACATGCGATGCGCGGCGACGCGATGCGCGCATCGGCGCGGCGCGATCTCGCCGTCTCGGAAGGAGGATGCCCGAGTATACGACGACGCGCCGCGCCAACGTTGTCAAAACTCTTCGATGACGCGGCGCGAAAAGACGCTATTGCCGCTGCACGGGCGGCGGCGCCCACGTGCCGTCGCTCGCCTGCGGCTTGGGCGCATAGAGGCGCATGGCCAGCTGGAACTCGCCTGCGGGCGCGGGCAGCCAGTTCGACGCACGCCCCTTGCCCGGCGACTCCGACGACACGATCACGTCGATCGAGCCGTCGCGATTCTTCTTCAGGCGGTCGCGGTCCGAAAGGGACAGGCGCGGCGCTTTGGCATCGGCGAGCGCGCCGTCTTTGGTATAGGCCGTGAGCGTCCAGAAGCCGCGCACCGGCGGAAGCTGATTCGGCTCGAAGTGCAGCACGTAGTCGTTCGCGCCGTTCAGCGCGTGGCCGTCGCTGTCGACGGATGCAACCGGCTTCGTTTCGCCGTCTTTCGTGCTCGTCGCCGTCTGCCGGCGCGCGAGATAGGCGCGCAGCGTGTAGTCGGTGCCGTAGTTGCCGACGCCGTCGCCGAACCACGTCCAGCCGTTCTTCGTGATTGCGTTGGGCGGCACGGTCGAGAGCCGCTCGCGCGCCTCGGCGATGCCCGCGTCGAGCACCGGCGCGTCCGTCGTCGTGAAGTGCACCGGCTCGCCGGGCTTCACGCCGATGGCGGCGAGACGGCTCATCGCGGGCGTGTCGGCGGTGGCGGGCGGGTTGTCGTCGAGCGAGCGGGCAAGACGCGCGAAGAAGGCGCTTGCGTCGAGCGATTCGGCTTGCGCACCGGGCGATGCCGTCGGGGGCGCGGCGGGCAGCGGCGGCACCGCCGGCTGCTGGCCGCTGCTGCCGCCGGGCCACGCGCCGGTGACGGCGGGCGTCGCATCCGCAACGGAACCTTTTGCGGGCGTGAGCGCCTCGATGCGCATCGCGGTTTGCAGCTTGCGTGCCTCGCGCACGTCGCGCGGGCCGTTCACGCGCACGCGCACGGAGAGCCACACGTAGCGCGTGCGGCATTCGACGCGCGTGGCATCCGCGGGCAGCGTGCCGCTGAAGCCCGCCGGCACGAACGCAATCGACTGCATCTTCGGATACGGCGTCGTGTCGGCGCTCGAATAGAGCGCGTTGGTCCACGCGTCGAAGGCGCGCGCATCCAGATACCGCCCGCGCGGCGCGGCGGGCAGCGAGACGATCACCGGATCGGCCGACACATCCAGCCATGCGGTCGAATCGAGCGTATCGACGCTCGGCCAGCCCGCCGCGCCGACGGGCGGCAGCGCGCTCGCGTGCCGGAACGTGTTGAGCGGCGCGCGGCCCGACTGCGCCGCGTTGCCGCTCGCGCGCTCACGGGCGATGTCCGAGGCAACGAGCGGAAAGCCGAACGTGTAGGCATCCGCCACCTGGTCCTTCACCCAGCCGGTGCTGGCTTTGGCCTCGGGCGGCTTGTTCGCCGCGCAGCCGGACAGGAGGCTCATTCCGGCGATGCTTGCGCCCAGACAGAAAGCGGCGTTGAGCGGGAAGGTCCAGCGTCGTTGTAGGTTCATTCGAATGGGAGTCCGGTTCTTGTTTCGCATGGGTTGGCGCAACTTCCGGCGCGCAAACCGATGCTGCCGCCTTAACGTTTGCGCCTTTGTTACGGGCGCGGAAACTATCTCGAAAGTCGGGTTTTAACGTATCCGCTGATGATAGGCAAGGAGCCGCTGCCAAAACCGTCGTAAGGCGCTAATAACTGAAGCAAACCGCATGCGCCGGCATCGCGTAACATCGGGTTTCTTGCTGTTCTTCATTCCACCGTCACAGAGCCGACCGATGTATCTGCCCGCCCATTTCGAAGAAAACCGCGCCGACGTGCTCCACGCGCTGATCGCCGCGAACCCGTTCGGCGCGCTCGTCACGCACGGCCCGAACGGGCTGGACGCAAATCATGTTCCGTTCGAATTCGACGCGACTGCGAGCGAGCACGGCGTCCTGCGCGCGCATGTGGCGCGGGCCAATCCGGTCTGGAAAGAAGTGGCGCCGGGGGAGAACGTGCTCGTGATCTTCCAGGGCGAAGCCGGGTACATCTCGCCGAATTTCTATCCGAGCAAGCAGGAAACGCATCGGCAGGTGCCGACCTGGAATTATTTCGTCGTGCACGCGCACGGCCGCATCACGGTGCGCGATGACGAAGCGTACGTGCGCGGCGTCGTCGCGCGGCTCACGCGCAAGATGGAAGCGGCCGAGCCCGCGCCGTGGAAGATGGGCGACGCGCCGCGCGATTACATCGACGAGCTGCTGGGCGCGATCGTCGGCATCGAGATCGAGGTGACGCGGCTCGTCGGCAAGGCCAAGCTCTCGCAGAACAAGGCCGACGCCGACCGCCTGGGCGCGGTCGCCGGCCTGCGTCAGCGCGGCGGCGACGCGGCGCACGCGCTTGCCGACGCCATGTCCGCCACCCTGAACGATCCGCCGCGGGGCTGAGAACCGCGCTTGACCTTCCAGTCATGGGAAGGTCGATACTGGATGCATGAGAACGGGAATTGCGCCCGTTCAGCCAGATCCGGAGCGTTTCACCATGTCATCGGCTTCAACTCAATCCGAACGGACCGCCGAATTCGCCGTCGGCGGCATGACGTGCGCGTCGTGCGTCGCGCGCGTCGAAAAGATGCTCAAGCGCGTGCCGGGCGTGGATGCCGTCGCCGTCAATCTCGCGACCGAGCGCGCCACCGTTCACGCGAGCGACGCCGTCACCGACGACCAATTGCTCGCCGCTATCACCAAAGCCGGCTACGAAGCCACGCGGATCGTCCGTGACGCGCCGCCCGCCGCCGACGCCGGACCCGCGCGGGACCGGGAACTCGCGGCGGTCATCGGCAGCGCGGTGCTCTCCGTGCCACTTCTTGCGCCGATGTTTGCGCCGATGCTCGGCCTCGACCTCTCGCCGTGGCTGCAACTGGCGCTCGCGAGCGTCGTGCAGTTCGGCTTCGGATGGCGCTTCTACGTCGGCGGCTATCGCGCCGTGCGGGCGCTCTCGGGAAACATGGATCTGCTCGTCGCGCTCGGGACGTCGGCGGCATGGGGCGTGTCCGTTTATCAGATGTTCGCGCACGGCCATGCGCATCTGTATTTCGAGGCGTCGGCGGTGGTCATCACGCTGGTGCGCTTCGGCAAGTGGCTGGAGGCCCGCGCGAAGCGGCAGACGACCGACGCCATCCGCGCGCTCAACGCGCTTCGCCCGGACAAGGCGCGCATCCGCGATGCCAGCGATCCCACGCGGGAACGCGAAATCGCGCTCGCGGACGTGCGGATCGGCGATATCGCCATCGTGCGGCCGGGCGAGCGCGTGCCGGTGGACGGCATCGTGCGCGAGGGCCGCACGCATATCGACGAATCGCTGATTACCGGCGAGAGCCTGCCGGTCGCCAAGGAACCGGGCGCGCGCGCGACAGGCGGCTCGATCAACGGCGAAGGCGTGATCGCCATCGAAACCACCGCCGTCGGCGCGGAGACGACGCTCGCGCGCATCATCCGGCTGGTCGAGTCCGCGCAGGCGGAGAAGGCGCCGATCCAGCGGCTCGTCGATCGCGTGTCGGCCGTGTTCGTGCCGGCGATTCTCGGCATCGCGCTCGTGACGCTCGCCGGCTGGCTGCTGCACGGCGCGAGCGGCGAGACGGCGTTGCTCAATGCGGTCGCGGTGCTGGTGATTGCGTGCCCGTGCGCGCTCGGCCTCGCGACGCCGACCGCGATCATGGCCGGCACGGGCGTCGCGGCGCGTCAGGGCATTCTCATCAAGGACGCCGAGGCGCTGGAGCGCGCACATGCCGTCGAAATCGTCGCGTTCGACAAGACCGGCACGCTCACAGTCGGGCGGCCGGCGCTCGTCGCGTTCGACGCCGCGCCGGGCCAGCATCGCGACGACGCGCTCGCGCTCGCGGCGGCCGTGCAGCGCATGAGCGAGCATCCGCTCGCGAAGGCCGTCGTGGCGGCAGCGGGCGTGACCGACGACGCGCGGCGCTTTCAGGCACGCGCGGTTCGCGCAATCGCGGGGCGCGGCGTGGAAGCGGACGTCCCCACGGCCGGGGACGCTGTCGCGCCGCGACGCGTCGCAATCGGCAGCGGGCGCTGGCTGAAAGAATCGAACGCGGCGGTGCCCGGCGCGCTCGCCGAGCGTGCCCGCCAGCTCGAAGCGCAGGGCAACACCGTCTCGTGGCTGTTCGAGCCGGAGCGCGGCGCGGTGCTCGCGCTGCTCGCGTTCGGCGACACCGTGAAGCCTGCCGCGCGCGCCGCCATCGAGCGTCTCTCGCAGATGGGCGTGACGAGCGCGCTCGTGACCGGCGACAACGCGGGCAGCGCGCATGCCGTCGCACGGGCGCTCGGCATCGCGCAGGAGCGGGTGTTCGCGCAGACGCTGCCCGGCGACAAGGCGCAGGTCGTCGCGCAACTGAAGGCGTCGGCGAAAGGCGTCGTGGCGATGGCGGGCGACGGCATCAACGACGCGCCCGCGCTCGCCGCCGCCGACATCGGCATTGCGATGGCAAGCGGCACGGACGTCGCGATCGAAGCGGCGGGCATCACGCTGATGCGCGGCGATCCCGCGCTGGTCGCGGATGCCATCGACATCTCGCGGCGCACGTATCGCAAGATCCGCCAGAACCTGTTCTGGGCGTTCGTCTATAACCTGATCGGCATTCCGCTCGCGGCACTCGGCATGCTCGATCCCATGTACGCGGGCGCGGCGATGGCGTTTTCGAGCGTGAGCGTGGTGACCAACGCGTTGCTGCTCAGGACGTGGCGCGCACGGGCCGGACACGCGGGCTCTGAGACGGCCGATGCCGGGCGCGACGGAAAGCCGGTCACGCGGACCGCATAACGCGCGTTGTCGCGGCGGCGGGATGGCGACGATGCCGCCGTCGCGAGAAGCGGTCTTCCGGGCCGCACCGGAAAGTGCTTGCATGCGCTTCTTGCCACGCGCATGGCGCTCCGCGCTCGCGGTATTGCCCGCCGCGACGCCATGCCGATGCCGCTGGTCTGCGTGCCCGAGTAGTCTGCGGCCGCCGAATGGCGACGATGCCGCCGTCGTGAGAGGCGGCTTTCCGGGCCGCGTCGGAACGCGCTTGCATGCGATCCTTGCAACGCGCATGGAGCTCTGCGCTAGCGGTGTCGCTCGCCGCGAGCGCCATGCCGATGTCGCCGGTCCGCGTGCCCGAGTAGTTCGCGGCCGCGCGATGGCGACGATGCCGCCATCGCGAGAAGCGGCTCTCGGGGCCGCACCCAGAACGCGCTTGCATGCGCTTCTTACAACACGCAGCGATTCGCAGCCCCCAACCCGGTGCGCGAATTCCCCACGCTGCCACATGGCAATGATCGACGCGCACCGTGACAAGCATTTTGAAATCCGAAATGTTTCTCATCCTGACCGAGGCAACATCGCCATGACAAAGCACTCGGCACAGACCGCTCGATAGACAGAAAAACACGGATGCCCGTTTGTGCGTGGTCGCACATTGCGGCGATTTCGCTCGCGGTACTCTGGCTTCACACACCTGACCGGCGGCGAGGCGCTGTACCGGAAACTGAGAGATTTTCGGGGCCCGACGCTGAACACATAAGCATTCATACACGCAGCGCAGATTACAGGTCCGTCGCAACATGCAACGTCTTAACGCTATGCGCGAGCGTGCGCGTATGGGCTCGCGCCCGTCCCTGTTCCAGCCAGACGCGGAGCGCATCGCGCGCTCCAGCATGACCCGCTTTACCGAGGGCTTCGAAACACTGACGGGCGAGCACTTCGCCGATTACCCGTCATTGCACGCCTACAGCGCCCGCGAATTCCGCCGCTTCTGGCAATACTTTCTGCAATCTGCGCAAGGGCTCGAATGGTCGGGCAACGCGGACCCGGTTTGCATCGGCGACCGCTGCGAGACCGCGCGCTTCTTTCCGCATGTTCAGTTGAACTATGCCGAGAATCTCCTGAATCCGGGCATTGCGCCCGACGACGCCCCCGCGCTCGCTTCCTGTTATGCCGATGGCGGCCGCGTCGCCTACACGCGTGGCGAACTGCGCGACCGCGTCATGCGGCTTGCGCACGCGTTGCGCGAACTGGGGCTCGCACCGGGCGATCGCGTCGTCGCCATCATGCGCAACGACGCCGACGCGATCACCGCCGCGCTCGCCGTCACCGCGCTCGGCGCGACGCTCTCCACGGCCGCACCGGAGAATGGCGTGCAATCCATCGTCGACCGCTTCGCGCCGCTCGCGCCGCGCATGTTGTTCGCGCATACCATGCCGCGTTCGTTCGATACGGCCGGCTCGCTCAGCGCGCACGTCGCGGCGGTCGCGGCCGAACTGCCGTCGCTCACGGACACCGTGTGTCTCGACGACATGCCGCTGCCGACCGGAATCGGCACGCGTCAGCACGTATTGCACGACCTGATTCTGCTAGGCGACGCGGCGCAATTCGCGTGGCAGCGGTTCGCGTTCGCGCATCCGCTCTTCATCATGTTTTCGTCGGGCACGACGGGTAAGCCGAAATGCATCGTGCATGGCGCGGGCGGGACGCTCATCGAGCATGTGAAGGAGCACCGGTTGCATAGCGACCTCGGCCCCGGCGACAAGCTGTTCTTCTTCACAAGCTGCTCGTGGATGATGTGGAACTGGCAGTTGTCGGCGCTCGCGTCGGGCGTGCAGATCGTCACCTACGACGGCCCCGTCGCGGCCGTGGATACGCTCTGGCGCATCGTGGCGAACGAGCGCGTCACGGTGTTCGGCACCAGTCCCGCTTATCTGAAGATGAGCGAGGACGCGGCCCTCGAACCCGGCGCGCAGTTCGACCTGTCTGCCCTGCGCGCGATGATGTCGACCGGCGCCGTGCTTTTCGATTCGCAGTTCCACTGGGTGCATCGGCATGTGAAGCCGTTGCAGCTTCAGTCGATCTCGGGCGGCACCGATATCCTCGGCTGCTTCGTGCTGGGTAATCCGAATCTGCCGGTGTTCGCGGGCGAGGCTCAGTGCAAGAGCCTCGGCCTCGACGTGCAGGCGTTCGATCATGGCGCGCCGACGGCGCTGCCCGGCGAGCTCGTCTGCACGAATCCGTTTCCGTCCCGGCCGCTCGGTTTCTTTGGCGACGACGAGGGCGCGCGCTTTCACAGCGCGTATTTCTCGCAGAACGAAGGCGTCTGGACGCACGGCGACGTCATCGAATTCTCGGCCGAAGGCTCCGCGCGTCTGCATGGCCGCAGCGACGGCGTGCTCAATGTTCGCGGCATCAACGTGAGTCCCGGCGAGATCTATCGCATCCTCAGCGACATTCCCGAAGTCTGTCAGGCGATGGCCGTGGCGCAGACCGGCGAGCGCGTGGGCGAGAGCGGCCAGCGGATCGTGCTGCTGCTCGTGCTGCGGCCCGGCGCGCATCTGAATGCGACGCTCGCCGTGCACATGCGACGCGAGATCATGCGGCAAGGCTCCGCAGCGCTCGTGCCCGACGTGATCGTGCAGGTCGACGGCCTGCCGGTCACGCACAACGGCAAGCCGTCCGAAGCCGCCGCCCGCGATGCCGTCAACGGCCTGCCGGCGCGCAACGTGTCGTCGCTCGCGAACCCCGGCTGTCTCGATGGCATCCGCGAGCACCCGCTGCTCGCGCGGCAGACGGGCGAACTGCCCGCGCCGGGGGAATCGGTGGAGAGTGTGGAAGCCTATCTGTGCGCGCTGTGGGAGCAATACTTCAACTTCGCGCCGATCGGCCGGGACGACAACTTCTTCGAACTCGGCGGACACTCGCTGCTGGCCGCCCGCATGCTCGCCGATATTCGGCGGACGACCGGTCGCACCCTCCCGATTGCCACGTTGATCGTCGCGCCAACGATTGCGCGGCTCGCCGGCGCAATCGTTTCCGACCAGGGCACGAGCGCCGCGAACTCGACGCTCGTGCAGATGCGCGCGGGGCGCGGCCGCCCGCTCTTCATGGTCCATAGCATCACGGGATCGGTCATGGAGTGCCTGACGCTCGCGGCTACGCTTCAAAGCGAGCGGCCCATCTACGGGCTTCAGGCGCAGGGACTCGATGGCGATGAAACGCCGCAGCGCAGCGTCGAGGACATGGCGCGCGCTTACGTGCTGCGCATGCGCGGCGTACAGCCGACCGGGCCGTACGCGCTCGTCGGCTATTCGTTCGGCGGACTGGTCGCGCTGGAGATCGCGCAGCAGCTCGTGAAGGCGGGCGAGCAGATCGAAATGCTCTGTCTGCTCGATACCTACGTGCACGAACGTTGTCTGCCGCTTTCGGCGTGGGCGCGCTATCAGGCCGCCATGCTCGCGTATCGCATGCGGGAATTCCGCTCGCTCGACGCGCGCTCGCGCGTGCGCTACGTGCGCGGCAAGGCGCTCGCGCTGACGGACCACGTCCGCATGCGGCTCGGCAAGACGGCGCAGCGGCCCGGCCCGGAAACGCGCAGCCTGCCGCCGCCGCTGATGCTCGTGCGTGAATCCATGCGCGTCGCGATGACGACCTACAAGCCGCGCCGTTATCTCGGCGGCCCGATCGTCTACGTGCGCGCGTCGATCATGCAGGACGATCGCGGCGATCCGCTGCCGGTGTGGCAGCGCGTCGCGAAGCAGGGCCTGCGCATCATGCAGGTGGAAGGACGGCATCACGACCTCGTCGTGGAGCCGCATCTGGCAACCGTCGCGCTGGCGCTCGCGCAGGTGTTGTCGAATATGTGAGCCGTCGACGGCGGCGCATGACACTTCACGCGATATGAAAACCCGGCCGTCTCTCGACCGGCCCCCCTCTTTGCCTACGCGGCGCGTCCATCGAATTTCTTCGATTTCAGACATGCCCGATACCACTCTGCGCGCAGGCTCCTCATACTTCGGAAACTGTAAAAAATCCGCAATCACGCAACGTCCGCATTGTTTCCAGTACGACCTATGACTACCCGCTGCCTGAGCTTTCTCCGAGTCGACGCACCCGCAGTTCTCGTCAATCACAAACACTATTGCGCGCAACTGGGCTACGAGCACGAAACCATATCGTTGGTCGGGCTCGAATCGAAAGCGCAACGCCTCTTGCTGAAGTACGAAACGGTGCTGCACCATCTTCGGCAGATGCCTGAACATGCGCTGCTCGTCTGCTTCAGCGAAGACTGCCTGGTGCTCAACATGCATCCGGTCGAACCCATGGCCGATGGCCGTCAGCATCTTCTGCCCGCGCTCGGCGGCAACACCGGCAAGGAACAGACGGCGCTGCAAATCTGGCGCAATACGCAGCCTATCCGCGATTTCATCGTTCATTGCATCGAGCAATGCAAGATCTGCGGCGCGACCGACGACGAGATCCAGCTTCTCTCCCCGCTCGACTATATCGAGCCGCACGGCGAGCGCGGCGGCATCATGTGCGCCATGTTCTGCAATCCGCGCTTCGAACCGGTCTGGGCGAACCGCGTCAATCTGTGGACTATCGTCATGGCCGAACAGGAGATGTACGGGTTCATCCATGCGTCCTTTCGCAATGCGCTCGCCGAGCACATCAACGATTGCCAGCAGAAAGGCGCGCGGCTTCTCGACTTCTCGCGGCACGCGGCATACATGCCCGCCGAGCCCTTCAGCGTCTTCAATCCCGGCCGCCCGATCGCGCTGGTGACCTATTACACGGCGAATGTGCGCAACTACGGCGCGGTCGCGGAGCAGAACATGCGGCGCTATTGCGAGCGCCACGGCTACACGCTCTACGTCTATCGCGACACGCCCGCCGACGCCGATCCCGGCAGCACCGGCACCTGGCTCAAGCCGTGGTTCCTGCGCAAGCACTTGCCGCATCACGAATGGATGATCTGGATCGACGCCGACATTCTCTTCGTCAACCAGAAGAAGCCGCTCGAACCGCTGCTCGCTGATCGCGACATTCTCGCCGCGCACGACATCGGTCCGTGGGTCATCAACGCGGGCGTGCTGGGCTTCCGGCGCACGCCGGGAAACACGGCTTTCGTCGACGAAATCTATCGCCATGTGAGCGCTGCGCCCGACAAGTCGAGCACGTACGCGAACGGCGGCGATCAGACGATCATCGCCAATCTGCTGCGCGACCGGCTCGGCTGGACGCTCGGGAGCGGCCAGGACTGCGTGAGTCTCAATACGCCGTGGTATTTCCAGCAGCCGTCGAGCCTCATGGTGCATTTCGTCGCCATCCAACCGCCAATGCGCGCCATGATGATGTGCGCGCAAGAACGCGTGAGCCTGCAAGCGGGCTGACGCTTTCATACCAGCGCGACGGCGTAACGCTTCTATCGCGCGCGCCACTCCGTTTGCTCTACTAGCGAGACGCTCGCCCGATTGCGGGCGACGCCTTCTCTCGAACGTGGAGCACGCATGTCAGCGCAACCTCGCCTCAATCAACTGGTGCTCACCGTCGCGTGCCCGAGCGCGGCGGGTCAGGTAGCCGCGATAGTCGGCTTTCTGGAGCATCACCACGGCTATATCGACGAACTCAGCGTCTTCGACGACGACCTGAGCGAACGCTTCTTCGTGCGGTGCGTCTTCCATGCCGCGCGCCGCGACGACACGCTGGACCTCGCCATCCTGCAACGCGAATTCGCGCCCATCGCCACGCGCTTTTCGATGACGTGGGCCATGCACGATCTCGCCGTGCGGCCGAAGGTGCTCATCATGGTGTCGAAGCTCGAACACTGCCTCGCGGACCTGCTGTTCCGCTGGCGCATGGGCGAGCTCAAGATGGATATCGTGGGCATCGCTTCGAATCATACGGATCTCGCGCCGCTCGCTGCGCAGCACGGTCTGCCGTTTCATCATCTGCCGATCACGGCCGACACCAAGCCGCAGCAGGAAGCGCGCGTGCTCGATCTCTTCGAAACATCGGGCGCCGAGTTGCTGATTCTCGCGCGCTACATGCAGATTCTCTCGGCCGACACCAGCCGCAAGCTCGCGGGCCGCGCGATCAACATCCATCACTCGTTCCTGCCCGGCTTCAAGGGCGCGAAGCCATATCATCAGGCTCATGCGCGCGGCGTGAAACTCATCGGCGCGACCGCGCACTTCGTCACCGACGATCTCGACGAAGGCCCGATCATCGAGCAGGAAGTGGAGCGCGTCGATCACGCGTATAGCCCGGAGCGTCTGCTCGCGACCGGGCGCGACGTCGAATGCATCACGCTTGCGCGTGCCGTGAAGGCGTTCGTCGAGCGGCGCGTGTTCATCAACGGCGAGAGGACCGTCGTGCTGCGCTAGCGGCCTGAAGCGCGCCTGAAACGTCAAAGCGCCGCTCGAGAGCGGCGCTTTTCATCGGGCCCTGCCTGACGCTTACTTCACCCAGCTATCCACGCGATCGCCGTGTGCGCTGATCCATGCATCCGCGGCGGCAGTCGGCTTCTCGCCGTTCTGCGTCGCGAGCATCACGCTGTCGATTTCGCCCGGCTTCCACTGGAACTTCTTCAGGAACGCGACTACAGGCGGCGCCTTCTTTTCCAGCTCGGGGTTGACGACGTTATCGACATGCTCGGCCTCGCCGAAGACCTTCTTCGGATCTTCGAGGAATTTGAGCTTGTACTTCGCGAACATCCAGTGCGGCTTCCAGCCGGTCACGATGATCGGCTTGTTGGCCGCTTCCGAGCGCGCAAGCTCGGCCGTCATCGCGCTGCCGGAACTCGGCATGAGCCGGTAATCGAGGTTGTATGCCTTGATCGCTTCGCTCGTCTTTTGCATGACGCCCGCGCCCGCGTCGATGCCGACGATGCGCGAATCGAACTCCGCCTTCTTCGCTTCGAGATCGGACAGGCTCGTTACGTCCGCGTTTTCCGGCACGATCAGGCCGATCTTCGCGTCATTGAAGTTCGGTCCGAGATTCACGACCTTTGACTTGAAGTTGTTCCAGTACGCGCCGTGCGTGACCGGCAGCCATGCGGACAGCGTCGCATCGAGGTCGCCACGCGCCACGCCTTGCCACATCACGCCCGCCGCGACCGGCACCAGTTGCACCTGATAGCCGAGCCGCTTTTCGATGATGCGCGCCGCCACGTTCGACGTCGCCACGCTATCGTCCCATCCTTCGACGTAGCCGATCTTGATGGTCGGCTTCTCATCGGCGCCCGCACCCATGCTCGCGGCAAGGGCCGCGCTCATCGCGCCCAGCACGAACAGTCTTCTCATCGCTTTCATTGCTTTCCCCTTTGCGGCCCCACGCCGTGTATGCAGAATCGCCAGCCAGAATTGCCACGTAACGCGCTTTTACGACACGCAGTTGTCCAGAAACGACGCGCTATTTATCGACGACGAGATCGGTGAGCGGCGTGCTGCAACACAGCAGCACCATGCCCTGATCGATTTCGCGCTGACGGATGCCGCCCGCATGTTTCATCGATACTTCGCCCGAGACGAGCTTCACCTTGCATGTGCCGCACATGCCTTGCGTGCACGACGACGGCAGGCGCACGCCCGCCTTCTTCGCGGCATCTAGAACATGCTGCGTGCTGCCGCATTCGATCTCGCGCCGGCTCTTGGCAAAGCTCACCTTGAACGTGGTGTCGACGGGCGCGGGCGCGAAGCCGCTCGATTCATCGCGTGCTTCGATCGCATCGGCGTGCGCGGCGATGGCATCACCAACATGTGCGCTCGCCAACTGCGAGGCCACGTCCGCGATGGTCTCGAACGAAAAGCTCTCTTCGTGGTAGTGCGTGCGGTCGAAGCCGCCTTCGTCGAGCAGATCGCGCACCGCCTTCATATACGGCGCCGGACCGCACGTGAAGATTTCGCGTTCGAGAAAGTCCGGCGCAATCAGCTTCAGCAGCGGCAAGCTCAAAAAGCCCGTGATTCCAGGCCAATTCGTGCGCGCGCCCACGCGCTCGCACACGAACGCCGTGCGGAAATTCGCATGATTCGACGCGATCAAATCCAGCTCGCGAGCGAAGATGATGTCGTCCGGCGTGCGCGCGCTATGCACGAAGACGATATCGGCGTCGTCGCCCAGTTCGTGATGCGCGCGGCTCATCGACATGAGCGGCGTAATGCCCGATCCCGCCGAGAGAAACAAGAACTTGCGCGCCGGATGCCGCGCGCAGGTGAACTCGCCCGATGGTCCGAGCACGCGCACGCGCGATCCCGCGACGACGTTGTCATGCAGCCAGTTCGACACCTTGCCGCCCGGCACGCGCTTCACCGTGATCGAGATGGTGTGCGGACGCGTGGGCGCGGACGAGATCGTATAGCAGCGGTTCACCGGCTCGCCGTCGATGTCGAGTTCGAGCGTGATGAACTGTCCCGGCTCGAAGACGAATGTGCGTTCATCGGCTGCACGGAAGAAAAAGCTCTTCACGTCGTGCGTTTCCTGCCGGACGTGGCAGCAGACGAGCGTATCCTCGGTGTCGCTGTTCCAGCGCGCGGGCAGCGCGCCCCAGAACCTCGGTTGAGTCACGCGGCTGGGAGTCGGCTCGAACGTCGCCTGATCGCGCATCATGATGTGCCTCTTTAACGCGCCTAGCGCATGAAGGAAACGACTTTCTCGCCATGCGGGGCGAGCTTCTCGTCGGGCGCGTTCGCATAGTCACCGAGTCGCCCGATGTACCACTCGGAGAACTTCTCGACGAGCCCCTCCGTATAGGGCGAGTACGGGCCCGGCTCGTAGGCGCTGCTCACCGCGCCGAGTTGCGAGTACTCGACGAGCGTGCGGTCCTGATCGTTCGTCGCGCGCCAAACGGCGGTGAGATTATCGACGTCGTAGTCGATGCCTTCCTGCGCATCCTTATGCACGAGCCACTTCGTGCGCACGAGCGTTTCGCCTGCGGACAGCGGGATCACGCAGAACGTCACGATGTGATCGCTCATGAAGTGATGCCACGAATTTGGCTGCGTCCAGAACGACAAGCCGCCCAGGTCCGCGCGCGCGAAGCCGCCCAGCAGCTTCTTCGATGCGACCTTCGCATCGAGCGTCTGCGATTCGCCGTCGCGGTCGAGCGGCAGGCGCTGCGTGCGAAAGCCGGTGACGAGATCGGACAGACGGTCGATCTCCGCGGACGGCAGACTCATCGCTTCCCACTGCTTCGTGCGTTCGACGACCGTGCGCTCGAACGCCGCCATGCCTTCCTCGTTCGCGGGCGAGCGTTGATAGCCGAAGCCGTATTCATAGAGCGAAATGGTGAGCTCCGGATGATTCGCGACGCAGTGGTAACACTCGCGATTGTTCTCCATCGTGAGCTTCCAGTTGCCCTTCTCCACGATATCGATGCTTGCCGCGATCTTGCAATCCTCAAGGCCATGCGGAAGCAGATATGGCTCCATGGCCGCGCGCATCACGGCGAAATCGGCGGGCGGTTCATCGGCGAGACAGATGAAGATCAAGCCTGCGAGATTCTCGACATGCACCTTCTTCAGGCTGTGCTTGCAGCGGTCGAACTGGTCGCCCATGTGCTCCGCGAACATGAGATCGCCGTTGAGGCTATACGTCCAGCTGTGATACGGGCACACGATGTTGCCGAGCGAGCCTTTCTCCTCGTTGCACAGACGCGCGCCGCGATGACGGCACACGTTATGGAACGCGCGAATCTGCATGTCGTCGTCGCGCACGATCAGAATCGAATCGGCGCCGATCTCGACTGTCGTGTAGTCACCGGGCTCGGGCACGTCCGGCTCTACAGCGACCTGAATCCAGTGCCGCTTGAAGATGGCGTCCATATCGAGCGCGTGAATCTCCTCGCTCGTATAGAACGGCGCTTCGAGCGTGTAGCCTTTCTTGCGGCGTTCGATCATTGCGCGAACGTCTGCCGATACTTTCATCGTGTGCTCCTGCATCGCTTTGGCCCGTTTATCGTCTGCTGCGCGTCGAAATCAGTAATCGACCAGTTGATGCTCGCGCAAATACGCCAGAATCACTTGTGCTTTTTCGACGGAACTCCCTTCAATTACGACGCTGCCGCCACGGCTCTCCGTCGTCGTCGCGGAGAGCATGCGCGCGTGACCGCTGCGCTTCTCCGGCGCGGCGAGGCGCTTGGGTTTCGCTGCGATAGGGCCGAGCGTCCACGCCTTGCCCTCGTTGTCCACCGGCGCACTCGATGCCACCGGCACGACGTGTCCCTCGCGCATGCGCGCATACGCATAACGCGGCGCGGCATTGGCGAGCGGATGCACGGCGATGAGCGCAGGCGGTTGCACGCGCACGCGCCGGCGCAGGCCCTTGGGCATGAACTGGCGCACTTCCACGCCTTCCTTGGTCACGCTCAAATCCACCGCGGAACCAACGAGCGCGATATTCAACGCGTTCGCCAGCTTGTACGGCAACGTGCCGCTATCGAATGCGCCTTCTGCGCGCGTGCCCGTCAGCACGAGGTCATAGCCCGCGATGCGCTGTGCGAGCGCGGCGCACGCATCGCCTTCGGTGTTGAGCACTTCGACGCGCGGCGCGCCGAGTGCTAGATATTCCGCAAGCGCGGCATTCGAAGGATCGCCCGCGTGCAACACGTCGAGCTGCGCGCCTTGATGTCTCGCGATATCGAGCGCAATGGTCAGCGCAGCGGCGTCGTTGCGGCTATAGCGCGCGACACCGCTCACCGGGTGGCGTCCCACGGAAACGAGCACGGCGATCTTCATGCGAACACTCCTTCCGCGAGCGGCGCGTCGAGCACGATGGACGCGCCATTACCACGCGATGCCCGCGCTGCCGAAGCCGCGTCGGTAAGCGCCTTGATCGTCTCCTGCGTATCCGCGACGACCGTGAGATTCGCGCGCTTCGCGATGGGCGCGCTCGCATCGGAATTCACCGCGATGACGTGACGGCAATCCTTGATGCCTTGCAGATGCTGCACCGCGCCCGAGATGCCGAACGCGATATACACGCTCGCCTGCACGGTCTTGCCCGTTGCGCCGATCTGCTTGTCGCGCGTGAACTTGCCGTCATCCACTGCGACACGGCTCGCGCCTATTGCAGCGCCGAGCGTGCTGGCTAGCGCCTCGAACGCGGCAACGTCGGAGACGCCATTGCCCGCCGAGACAATGAAATCCGCCTCTTCAAGCGCGATCTGCGCGGCGTCCAGCTCTTCGATGCCGAGATCGACATATGCGCTCGCCGTCGGTGCAGGCACGATGCCCTCGCTCGGCACGCGCTCGCCCGCGCCGACGAAAGGCAGCTTCGCATCCACGGCATTCGGGGCTAGCATGACGACCTCCGGCAATGCGCGCGATGCCCATGCGCGGCCCGCTTGCGCATAACTCGCGGCGTGCGTGGCATCCAGTTCCGCGACATGCGTCGCGATGCTCGCACCCGCGAGCGCCGCGTAACGGCGGCCGAGATCGCCATCGCCTGTCGCGTTGTCGGGCATGAAGAGATGCGCGGGCGCGAAGGCAGCGGCGCATGCGGCGAGCGCGCGCAGTTCTTCGTCGGGCGCGAAACGCCGGCTGTCGAAGGCGTCCAGTTCGACATAGCGATCCGCGCCGAGCGATGCCGCGTTGTCGTTGAACGCGCCGAACACGATCAGCACGACTTCCGTGTCGTCGTCAGCGAGCAGCGCGGCAGCGGCAAGCGCCTGGCGCGTGTGGTCGTCCAACGCGCCGCGATCCGTATGCGCCGCCACCAGCACGCTGCGCCGCGCGGGCTTCGTCGTGCGGCGCGGCTTCGCCGTATCGCGATGCGCGGCATGCGCCGACGCGAAGTCCTGCAACGCGCCCGTGCCGACTTCGCCCAGCGTGATGCGCCGCAGTCCCGCTGTCGTGACGATGAACGGCCGGCGCGGATCGATTCGTTTGATCGTGTTCATGCGTTACTCCAGTGCTGCGGCGACCAGCTCCGCCACGTCGAGCACTTCGGGACGAGCACCGACCACGCCTTCGAGCATCGCGGTGCATTGCGGGCAGCCCACCGCGACCACATCGGCGCCGACCGCTTTGGCGTCCGCCATGCGGATATCGGGAATGCGCTGCTTGCCGGGGATATCCGTGAGCGGCGCACCGCCCCCGCCGCCGCAACACCGCGCGCGCATGCCGTGGCGTTCCATCTCGACAACCTTGATTCCGATGGACTTCAGCAGCTTGCGCGGCGCCTCGGTCTCGCCGTTGTAGCGGCCGAGATAACAGGGGTCGTGATACGTGATCTTCTTGTCCGCGAGCACGGCGGCCGCCTTCGGCGTGAGCTTGCCGCTGGCCACGAGCCCGGCCATGAACGCAGTGTGATGCTGCACTTCGTAGAAGCCGCCGAGCGCGCGATATTCGTTGCGCAGGCTATGCAGCACGTGCGGATCCGCCGTGACAATGCGCCGGAACGTATAGCGCGAAAGCGTCTCCATGAGCTTCGAGGCGCATTGCTGGAACGTGGCTTCGTCGCCTAAGCGGCGAGCGGTATCGCCCGTATCGGTTTCCACGCCGCCGAGCACCGCATAATCGACGCCCGCCTTGTTCAGCACCTTCACGAATGCGCGCAGCGTGCGTTGATAGCGCATGTCGAACGCGCCTTCGCCTGCTATCAGCAAGACATCCACCGGCCGCCCGGGCTGCGCGACCTGCACTTGCAGATCCACCGACCAGTCGTAACGCGCGCCGATGTCGTAGCCATTCGCGCTGCCGGTCTCGCGCAGGTTGGCGAGCGTGATCGGACCTTTGCCCGGCACGTCGCCTTCGACGAGCGTCTGATTGCGGCGCATATCGACGATGGCATCGACATGTTCGATCAGCATCGGACACTCCTGCACGCACGCGCGGCACGTGGTGCAGGACCAGATGGTGTCCGCTTCGACCATGCTCGAAATCAGCGGCTTGCCCGGCGCGCCCGCGTGCTTGCCGACGGGAATCCCCGGCGTGGCGCTGCCTGCATACGCCGCGTCCGTGCCGCCGACCATGCCGGTCACGAGATCCTGTATCAGCTTCTTCGGGTTCAACGGCTGACCCGATGCGAACGCGGGGCACGCCGCTTCGCACTTGCCGCACTGCACGCATGCATCGAAACTCAGGAGCTGATTCCAGCGGAACTCGACCGGCTTGCCGACGCCGTATTCCCTGGCATCGAGAACGGGCTTCTTCAGCGCCGTGGGCGGCACCACATCGTTTTCATGCTGCGCCTTGAAACGCTCCTGGCGCGGATGAAACGCGAGATGCAGAAGACCCGCCATCGCGTGCTTCATCGGGCCGCCGCGCGCCGCGCCGAAGGTCATCGTGTAAGCGCCCGCCGCAATCGACAAAGCGACGATGATCGCAAGCGCACCCGACATCCACGTTGCGGGCAGCAGCGTGAACAGTGCGAGGCCGAGGGCGAACGCGCCGAGCAGCAACGGCAACGCGTCCCACGGTCCGCGCGACAGACGCGCCGGCACTTGTTTCGCGCCGTGCCTGCGCTTCCACACGAAGAACGTGCCGCCCAACATGACGAGCGCCGCGATGAAGATCAGCTTGTCGATCCACGGCGAATAGATCGCGAGACCGTAGTTGACGAAGACGAGCGCCATCGCGAGAATCGCGCCGCCCGCTGTCGCCACGTGCGTCTTCGCGATATACGGATCGCGCGCCACGACATGGTGCAGGTCCACGAAGTACCGCTTCGGGATACTAAGGAGATTTCCCCAGCCGTACGCGCCGGCCGCGGTGGCGCGGCCTTCGCGCCAGTATGCCGCGCGCTTCATGACGGCGAAGGCGAGACCCGCCACCGAGAGCCACAGCAAGGCGGTGATGACAAACACGGGGTTCATCGTGCAATGCCCTCGTCAAAAGTCTTTGCAAAGCCGCAGCGCGTCGTAGATCGCGCCGTGGATGTTGTGCATCGAGATGCAGTCGCCGACTCTGAACAGCAGAAAGCGCCCGTTGCCGAGTTCTTCGGACAAGCACGGCTGCGCTTGCGCCGCGAAGAGCGTGTGCACGTCCACCTGGCCGCGATTCAGCGATTCGGGCTTGAGCTTCCAGTACAGCGCGTCGTTGGGCGTGCTGCCGTTCTCGATCACCACCTGATCGACCGCGCGTTCTTCCTGCTCTTCCGTGTACTCGTTGCGCAGCACGGCGATCTTCTTGCCGTCTTCCTCGTACACCTTGTCGAGCCAGTAGTTCGGCGTATGAATCACGCCTTGCGCATACAGGCGCCGATAGAAGATCGGGAACGTGGTGCCGCCCACGTCATCGGCCACTTTCACATCGGGCGTCACGATCTCCACGTTTCCACCGCGCGATGCGATGAAGTCCGCCACGCCCGCGCCGGCATGCGTGCTCACGCCGTCGTAGACGAGCACGTTCTTGCCCGGCTCGACCTTGCCCGAGAGAATGTCCCACGCGCTCACGGCGAGCCCTTGCTCGACGCCCCACGCAGGCACCTGATCCGTGAACGACGAACCGCCCGTCGCAAGCACGACGATATCGGGCTTCTCCGCCATGATGGTCTTATCGTCCGCCGCGACACCCAAGCGCCGGTCCACGCCGAGCCGCTTCGTTTCCATGTCGAACCATCGAACGATGCCCGCCATCTGCTCGCGTTGCGGCGCCTTTGCGGCAAGCATGATCTGACCGCCGACGTAATCGTTCTTCTCGAAGAGCACGACGTCATGCCCGCGCGATTTCGCCACGCGCGCCGCCTCCAGTCCCGCAGGCCCCGCGCCGACGACCACGACCTTGCGCTTCGGTCCGCGCGTCTTTTCGATGACATGCGGCATGGTCGCTTCGCGCGACGTCGCCGCGTTCTGCACGCACAGCACGTCGAGCCCGTTGTACTGGCGGTCGATGCAATAGTTTGCGCCGACGCATTGCTTGATCTCGTCCTCGCGGCCATCGCGAATCTTGATGACCATATGCGGGTCGGCAATCTGCGCGCGCGTCATGCCGACGAGATCGACCATGCCGTTCGCAAGCAGACGCTCGGCCTGCCCCGCATCGCGAATGCTTTGCGCGTGCATGATCGGCAGCTTCACCACCGACTTGATGCCCGCTGCGAGATGCACGAAAGGCTCGGGCGGGAGCGCCATCGGCGGCATGCAGTTGGCGAGCGTGTTGTGCGTATCCGCGCCCGAGCCGATCACGCCGATGTAATCGATGAGGCCCGTCTCCGACATGGCCTGCGCGATCTCCTTGAGGTTTTCGTGCGACAGGCCGTCTTCATGGAACTCGTCGCCGCACATGCGCAGGCCCACGCAAAAGTCGGCGCCCACGGCTTCGCGCACGGCCTTCAGCACTTCCACGCCGAAACGCAGGCGGTTTTCGAGCGAGCCGCCCCATTCGTCCGTGCGAAAGTTGGTGCGCGGGCTCCAGAACTGATCGATCAGATGCTGGTGCGCCGCCGAGATTTCGATGCCGTCCATGCCCGCATCTTTCACGCGCTTCGCAGCGGCTGCGAAGTCTTCGATGATGCGGCGAATCTCTTCCACTTCGATGATCTTGGCGTTACCGCGATGCACCGGCTCGCGCACGCCCGATGGCGTCATCAGATGCGGCCAGTTCTCCCCATGCCATGCAGAGCGGCGGCCCATGTGCGTGGCCTGAATCATGATCTTCGCGCCGTGACGGTGCATGGCTTCGGCAAGACGCGACAGCGGATCGATGATCTTGTCGGTCGACAGGTTCACCGACTTCCACCAGCCTTGCGGACTGTCGATCGATACCGGGCTCGAGCCGCCGCACACGGCGAGCCCCACGCCACCCTTCGCTTTTTCCTCGTAATAGCGGATATAGCGGTCGCCGGGCAGGCCGCCCGGTTCGGCATAAACCTCCGCATGCGCCGTGCTGACGATGCGGTTACGCAGAGTCAGCTTGTTCAGCGTGAGCGGCTTGAAAAGGTTCGGGTAACGCATGGCGGACGACCTCGGATTGAAGCTACGCGTGGAGTTGCAACGGCGACACTTCGAACACGCAATGATCGTGGCCTTCGGCCGCGCATTGCGTTTCGATGGATCGCGAGCGCGGGCCTTTATTCGCGCTGTCTGATACGGTGTCGTTCACCCAGTCCATCGCGCCGGCGAACCAGCCCGCGAACATGTAGCAGAGCTTGCCCTGCTTGCCAGGCTGCGCGAGCACGAACGACGAGTGCCGCAAGTGAATGCGCGCCATCGCGCTTTGCGGGTCCGATTCGACGATATCGAAGAGACCCCAGCCGCGCTGCGACAGGCGCTTCAGGTAATGCTCGAACACGTCCATGCCGGCGATGCCGTGCTTCGCGGCTTCCTTGTCGCACCAGTGATACGCGGACTTGTAGCCGGCCTTGTAGAGAATTTCGGCATACGTCTCGCGTCCCAGTGCTTCTTCCACGGCCACATGATTGTTCGTGAAGAAGTGACGCGGCACGTAAAGCATCGGCAGTGCGTCGGTGGTCCAGACGCCCGTTTGCGCGTCGACGTCGATAGGCAGTTGCGGTTGCATCTCAGGTTCCTGTTCTTGTGTCGTTGCGTTCACACGTTCCAGACTTCGCCGAATACGCGCAGCCAGTTTTCGCCCATCACCTTCTTGATGCGCGACTCGCTCCAGCCCGCGCGCTCCATTGCGGCCGTCAAATTCGGGAATTCACCGATCGTTCGGATTCCTTCCGGATTCACGACCTTGCCAAAGTTCGTGAGTTGGCGATAACGGCCCTTGTCATGCGTGATCCAGTCGAAGAACTCCGTGCTGTAGCCTTGCGTGAAGTCCGTGCCGATACCCACGCGGTCCTCGCCGATGAGATCGACCACGTATTCGATGGCCTCCAGATAGTCCTCGACCGTCGCGTCCGGGCCGCGCTTCAGGAACGGCGCGAACATCGTCACGCCGACGAAGCCGTTGGCGTCGGCAATTTCCTTCAGTTGCTCATCCGTCTTGTTGCGCGGATGTTCTTTAAGGCCCGACGGGCAGCAATGCGAATACGTGACGGGCTTCTTCGAGCAGGCGATGGCATCCGATGATGTCTTCGCGCCCACGTGCGACAGATCGACCATGATGCCGACGCGATTCATCTCCTGAATCACTTCGCGGCCATAGCCGGACAGACCGCCGTCGGCTTCATAGCAGCCGGTGCCGACGAGGTTCTGCGTGTTGTAGCAGAGCTGCACCACATTCACGCCGAGTTCCTTGAACACTTCGATATAGCCGAGGTTGTCCTCGAACGCATACGAGTTCTGGAAGCCAAAGATGATGCCCGTCTTGTTCTCTTTCTTCGCGCGCAGAATGTCGTCGGTGGTGCGCACCAGCGTGAGAATCTCGCTGTAATCGCGGATTTGCTGCTTCATTTCCGCGATGTTGTCCACGGTCTTCTGAAAGTCTTCCCACACGGACACCGTGCAGTTCACCGCCGTGACGCCGCCCTTGCGCATGTCCTCGAACACGGAGCGCTCGAACTTCGAGATGTTGAGGCCGTCGATGATGATGCTGTTATCGTGCAGAGTGCTCATCGCTTGTTGCTCCGTGTGTGCTCAGTAGATGGGGAAACGTTCGCACAGCGCGAAGATTTCGCGGCGCACGCGTTGTTCTGTTTGCGGATCGCCATCGGGATGCGCGCGCAGCGAGTCGAAGACTTCCAGAATCAGGCGGCCGATGTCGCGGAACTCGTTCACGCCGAAGCCGCGTGTCGTGCCGGCCGGCGTGCCGAGGCGAACGCCTGACGTGACGGTGGGCTTTTCCGTATCGAACGGAATGCCGTTCTTGTTGCAGGTGATGCCCGCGCGCTCCAGCGCCTGCTCGACCTGGTTGCCCTTCAGGTTCTTCGGACGCAGATCGACGAGCAACAGATGGTTGTCGGTGCCGCCCGTTACCAGATCGACGCCGCCTGCCTTGAGCACTTCGCCGAGTGCTTGCGCGTTGGCGAGCACGTTGTCGATATAGCTCGTGAAATCGGGCTGTAGCGCCTCGCCGAAGGCCACCGCCTTGCCCGCGATCACATGCATGAGCGGACCGCCTTGCAGCCCCGGGAAAACGGCGGAGTTGATCTTCTTCGCGATGTCTTCGTCGTTGGTCAGCACGAAGCCGCCGCGCGGACCACGCAGCGTCTTGTGCGTGGTGGACGTCACGACATGCGCGTGCTCCACCGGATTGTCATGACGCCCCGCCGCGATGATGCCCGCGATGTGCGCCATATCGACCATCAGCTTCGCGCCCGCGTTGTCCGCAATCGCGCGCAGCCGCTTGAAGTCCAGCTTGCGTGGATAAGCCGAGAAGCCCGCGATGATGAGCGAAGGCTTGTGCTGCTGCGCCAACTCCTCGATCTGCTCGTAGTCGATGAGCATGGTGTCGCGACTCACGCCGTACTGCACCGCGTTGAACCACTTGCCCGAGAGCGCCGGCTTCGCGCCATGCGTGAGATGGCCGCCTGCATCGAGCGACATGCCGAGCACGGTGTCGCCCGGCTTCGCCAGCGCGAGCATCACCGCGCCGTTGGCCTGCGCGCCCGAATGCGGCTGCACGTTCGCGAACTTCGCGCCGAAGAGTTGCTTGATGCGATCGATCGCGAGCGCCTCGACTTCATCGACGAACTCGCAGCCGCCGTAATAGCGCTTGCCCGGATAGCCTTCTGCGTACTTATTCGTCAGAACGGAGCCTTGTGCTTCCAGCACGGCGCGCGACACGATGTTTTCCGACGCGATCAGTTCCACCTGCGATTGCTGGCGCTCCAGCTCTTTCAGTACCGCGCTGCGCACCGAGGCATCGCGGGCCGCGAGCGGCGCTTCGAAGAAGGGATTCGAGTTCGACATGGGCTTGAGTCCGGGTCAGAAAGAACGGTCGTTGGATGAAGCTCGCGTCGCGTGTTTCAGGCCGCTCGTGTCTTCATCGTTGCGTCTATTCTTGACCCTCGCCTTGCTGGTCAATTTATGAATTCAGACGTGTTCTTGGCCTTTTCCGACATGCGCGTCCTTTTTCGACAAGTGGCGAAAAGGCTTTGGGTGTAGGACGCTTTGCCCGCACGCGCTGCACTGCGGAGGAACGATCGTGCGCTTTATGAGTGCTTTCAAACGGGCGTTCGCGCCGCGTTAGTGCGTGCTTCGACGCGTGAATCGCAGATGCATGAAGGCGCTCAGGGTTTAGCCTGATGGCATGCTAGTTGCACTCGAAATCAAAATGCAGAACTGTCTACCCATGACAGAAGTGACAAGCGCCGCGAATGACGGCGTCGAACATCAGATTCCAAGGAATCAACTCCCCCATGTCCTCCGATCGCACGGCGTCGCTGTCGCACTTCGCCTTCATGCCGCTTCCCAACTTCACGATGATGGCGTTCACCAACGCGATCGAAGTGCTGCGCATGGCGAACTATCTGACAGGACAGCCGCTGTATCGATGGTCCATCGTGAGTCCCACGGGCGGACCGGTCACGGCGAGCAATGGACTCTCCGTCGATACGGGACCGGTGGAATGCGTGGGCCAGCCGGATATCGTGTTCGTGGTGGGCGGCATCGACGTGCAGCGCTCGACCGCCCTCGAGCATCTTGCTGCGTTGCGCCGCTTCGCGCGCACGGGCTGCGTGCTAGGCAGCCTGTGCACCGGCACGTATGCGCTCGCGCGTGCAGGTTTATTGGCGGGCTATGCCTGCGCGATTCACTGGGAGAACATGTCGGCGCTTAAAGAAGAGTTTCCGGACACGCGCTTCCTGAAGGAACTCTTCGTGATCGACCGCGATCGCGTGACGTGTACCGGCGGGGTCGCGCCGCTCGACATGATGCTGAATCTGATCGCCTCGCGCGTCGGCACTGCGCGCGTCACGCAGATTGCCGAGCAGTTCATCGTCGAACACGTGCGGGATACGAGCGCCCAGCAGCGCATGCCCCTGGTCGCGCGGCTCGGATCGGCGAACAAGTCCTTGTTCGAAGTGATCTCGCTGATGGAGAACAACATCGAAGAGCCGTTGTCGCGCGAAGAACTCGCGCGGCTTGCCGGCATGTCGCAACGGCAATTGCAGCGGCTCTTTCGCGAGCATCTCGGCATGACGCCGACGCATTACTATCTGACGCTGCGTTTGCGACGCGCGCGCGAGCTGCTGTTGCAGACGGATATGTCCATCATGCACATCACGATGGCGTGCGGATTTCAGTCCGCTTGCCACTTCTCGAAGAGCTATCGCGATGCATTCGGCACTGCGCCGACGCGCGAGAGAAGGAAGCAGGTGCCGCCTTTGAGTCCGGTCCCGGTGATGGTGGCCTGAGCTTACTGGTGCTTCGCATGAAAAAGCGCCCCTTGTTTAAGGGGCGCTTTTGCTTTAAGCGGCTTTGAGCATGCCGTGCGGATCGAGCACGAACTTGCGCGGCGCGCCGCCATCGAATTGACGATAACCGTCCGGCGCCTGATCGAGCGATACCACCGAGACGTTCACGATATCCGCAATCGGCAGACGATCCCACAAAATCGCCTGCATGAGATTGCGGTTGTACTTCATCACCGGCGTTTGGCCCGTATGGAACGAATGCGACTTCGCCCAGCCGAGGCCGAAGCGGATGCTGAGACTGCCCTTCTGCGCGGCCGCATCGGCGGCGCCGGGGTCGTCGGTGACATAGAGGCCCGGAATGCCGATCGCGCCCGCTGCCTTCGTGATTTCCATCAGCGAATTGAGGACCGTTGCCGGCGCCTCCGCGTTGTGCTCGCTGCCATGACCATGCGCTTCGAAGCCGACGCAATCGACGGCGCTATCCACTTCCGGCTTGCCGAGAATCTGTTCGATTTGTTGCGCGAGCGTGGCGTCTTTCGATAGATCGACCGTCTCGAAGCCCATCTTGCGCGCGTGCGCGAGGCGCTCTTCGTTCATGTCGCCGACGATGGTGCAGGCCGCGCCCAACAGACGCGCCGATGCCGCCGCCGCCATGCCGACCGGTCCCGCGCCCGCGACATAGACGGTCGCGCCTGGCTTCACGCCCGCCATGACGGCGCCGTGATAGCCGGTCGGGAGAATGTCGGAGAGACAAGTGAGGTCGCGGATCTTCGACATCGCCTGTGCCTTGTCGGGGAACTTCAGCAGGTTGAAGTCGGCGTACGGGACCATCACGTACTCGGCTTGTCCGCCGATCCAGCCGCCCATGTCGACGTAGCCGTACGCCCCGCCCGCCCGCGACGGGTTCACGTTCAGGCACACGCCCGTGTGCTGCGCCTTGCACGTGGGACAGCGTCCGCACGCGACGTTGAACGGCACGGACACGAGATCGCCGATGGCGAGCGTTTCGACGTCGCGGCCGATCTCGATGACTTCGCCTGTTATCTCGTGTCCCAGCACGAGTCCGATGGGCGCAGTGGTGCGGCCGCGAACCATGTGCTGGTCCGAACCGCAGATGTTGGTGCTGACGACTTTGAGAATGACGCCGTGGCCGATGTCGCGGCCACGCGGATCGACCATTCTCGGATAGTCGATGGACTGGACTTCGACCTTGCCCTGACCGAGATATACGACGCCGCGATTCGTGCTCATGTGACTCGTCTCCTTGGATTCGTGGACGGCGGGCGCGAGCTCATTCTTTGCGATGCTCGCGGCCGTGCGGGAAGAGTACGCTTGATCGCGAATTTCGCCGGCGTCGAATGCGACGTGGGTTTGGTTCGGAGCGACAGCGATTCAGTTCTCCGCCGAGGCCCAGACCTTTGCGCCTTCATCGTGTTCGGCTTCCGAGACGAGCTTCTCCAGCGCCACGCCTCGCGTCTCCACGCCCAATACCCAGACTGCGGAAGCCGCCACCACGAAGCACATCGCTCCGAGCGAGAACACGCCGCCCTGGCCGAACACCGGCAACACGACGCCCACGACATAAGGACCGATCAACGATCCCACGCGCCCTATCGCCGACGCGAAGCCCGACCCGGTGGCACGCGCGCCCGTTCCGTACAACTCGGGCGTGTAGGTGTAGAGCGCGGCCCACATCGCGAAGAGAAAGAACTGCATCGCCAGTCCGGCGCAGATCAGCAACGTGGGCGTTTCGGCGTGCAGCGCGGTCTGTCCGTAGAGGTAAGCCATCACGCCACTGCCGACGAGCGATGCGATGCACGTCGGCTTGCGTCCCCATCGCTCGACGAGCCACGCCGCGCACAAGAAACCCGGCACGCCGCCGAGCGAAATCAGCACCGTATAGAGCACGGACTTCGTCACCGCAAACCCCGCTTGCTGCATCAGCGCGCCGAGCCATGACGTCAGCCCATAGAAGCCGAGCAGCGCGAAGAACCACAGCATCCACACCATGATCGTCCGACGCCTGTAGGCCGCGCTCCAGATTTCACGGAATGCGCCGACGCCTTTCGCGACCGGCGGCTCGGCGAGCATCGAGGGCGCCGGCAGCTGGCGCAAGCCGGTCGCCTTCATCACCTTCGCTTCGACGTTCGCGAGCACGCTGTCCGCGTCCGCCGTGCGCCCGCGATGTTCGAGCCAACGCGGTGATTCGGGCACCACGCGCCGCACGATCAGCACGAATACAGCGGGAATGGCGAGCAACGCGAACTCGGTACGCCAGCCGAAGTGCGGCAACACGAAGTAGGAAACCACGCCGGATGCGATGAACCCGAGGGGCCAGAAGCCATCCATCAGGGCAATCACTCTGCCGCGCGAAGCGGTCGGCACGAATTCGGACAACAACGTCTGCGCGATCGGGAATTCCATTCCCATGCCGATGCCAAGCAGCACGCGATAGAAGATCAGAGATTCGACCGAATGCGCCGTCGAACAGAGATACGACGCGACGCCCCAGAGCACCATGCTCCACTGGAATACGGGACGTCGGCCGAAGCGATCGGCGAGCAGGCCCGCGACAGCCGCGCCCAGCACCATGCCGAAGAAACTGGCGCTCGCGACGAGACCCGCTGTCGCCGTCGAGAGGCCGAACTCGGTCTTGATCGAGCCGAGCACGAAGGTCATGGTGCCGAGATCGACGGAATCGAAGAAGAAAGCCACCGCGATGATGATGAAGATGGTGCGGTGATAGCTCGAGAACGGCAGGCGTTCGAGCCGCGCCGCGGCGCTCGCGCGGGGGTGTGTGGCGGTGGACATTTTTTGGTTCCTCTCGATGCGGACGTGACCGCTTGGGTTCGTTGCAGGTCTTTTCAGTAGACGCCGACATAAAGCCGGGACATAGAAGGAATGCGTCATGGGGGTGGAATGGGGGCGTCATGGGGGGCGGAGGGTAGCTCCGCGTGTGCGGAGGAAGCTGAACCGTTGCCGCTGCGCAGTTTCCCGGATTGGGCCTATCTCCGCGTGTGCGGAGAAACCGCGTGCATCGCTCGACGGCGCAGCAGGCGATGCGGCCTATCTCCGTGTACGCGGAGGAACCACAGCCGGGTACCAAGGCGAAGCGACGCAGAAGGGCCTATCTCCCCGTACGCGGGAGAACGTCAGCAATGAAGCCACGCAACACTGACTCAGGCGGCCTATCTCCGCGTACGCGGAGGAATCTGCGGCCCGTAGCCGGCCGGGTAAACCTGCCCGGGCCTATCTTCGCGTGCGCGGAGGAACCTGCATGGCGGCGACGTGCTACGGCCACGCCACGGGCCTATCTCCGCGTAAGCGGAGGAACCCGCAGCGCCGAGGCGTGCCTTGTCGGACATGATGGCCTATCTCCGCGTACGCGGAGGAACCACGTGCACAAAGCCGATTGAGCCATCAGCCAGGGCCTATCTCCGCGTACGCGGGGGAACTCCATGATTACGCCGTCGATCGTCTGACCGACGAGGCCTATCTCTGCGTACGCGGAGGAACCTGGTCTTCAGCCGCGCGGATGGAAGTCTCGAAGGGTCTATCTCCGCGTACGCGGAGGAACCATCCAAGGTGGGCAGGTCTTTATCAGCCAGGCGGGTCTATCTCCGCGTACGCGGAGGAACCTGAATGCGCCATGACTCCGATCTTCGGTACCACGGTCTATCTCCGCGTACGCGGAGGAACCCGGCCGGGTCCATCGTGAGGACGTCATGCTGTGGGTCTATCTCCGCGTACGCGGAGGAACCATGGTCGGTGAGCAAGCCCGCACACTGAGCCAAGGTCTATCTCCGCGCACGCGGAGGAACCTGGGTCGCGGAATCGGAAGCCGATCCCACAGGGGGTCTATCTCCGCGCACGCGGAGGAACCTGGCTGAAGGACAACGAAATCATCGACGTCGAGGGTCTATCTCCGCGCACGCGGAGGAACCTCTCCCACGTAACTCGATGATCGGAAACACAAAACGCCCCCCATCCATCGAAAAATCCAAATTTTCAGAGAACGAATGTCGGCTCGCCTACCGCGCTTCCCGCCTAACCAGATACATCCCATCTACATCCACGAGCTGCCTCGCAGGCGATCCCAACTGCGCGATCCCGATTCCCCCAACCGCATCGAGCTCCCGCCACACCATCAGGACGCTGCCCCTCGGCTCCGCGCCATGCCACTCGGCGAGCACGGACCACGTCCGCTCGCGCACGCCTTTGTTCATCCGCGGCGCGACGTACACGCCACCCGACACCTCGAGCATCACCGAGGCCAGATAGCCCCGAAAGCGGTCCGCCACGTCACGCGTCACCACTACGACCAGCGCCATCCGCGTCCTCCAGCTTCTCGTCGACCCGCAACACCTGCTTGATGCGATCGATCATCGCGGGAATCACCTGCAGCTTCCGAAAGACGCGCGCCGCCTCTCGTCGCACGAGCCGGTCGATCGTCTCCGCGCCACGTTCGGCCTGCTTGACCGCGGCAAAGGCTATCGAGAGCGTCACGTCATCGCGAAATAGATTAGCGATATCCAGGACGAATGCCTGACCCGAGTCCTCGTGGATGAATCCCAACTGCGGCACAGCCGCAAGCGCCTGCACGGCGATGGCCGCCGCCGCTTGCACAGCCGTCGCCGCGTGATTGATGGCCTGATTGGCGAGATCGGCGGCCTCGGGATTCGCGCGGTCGTCGTGCCGTCCGTTCCAATCGATGCCGAATTGCTGCGCGCGCAACCGATAAATCGTCTTCACGCGCGCCCCTTCGATGCCGCGCAGCGTATCCAGATCGCGATGCGGCAACACCTCGCCCAACCGGAGCGCATACATGTGCCGCGCAACGGCCAGGCGTCGGCGCGCGCTGCCCCACAGCTCGGCTTGCCGCCGCGCGACACCCGAGCGATCGGGCATGAGCGGCAACGCGGTGTAACTGCGCACCCCGCTCGCGCCAACCGCCGCAAGCAAGGTGCCGTGGCGCGCAAGCAAACGCAGTGCGTCATGCGTCACGCTGCCGCCGGGACCGAGCAAAATCATAGATACCGACTGATGCGGAATCTGATCAACGTACTGCCCGCTCGTGAAATGCAGGCATCCATCGTGACGCTGAGTTCGCCACGCTCCAGCCGCAGCAGCCCGTGACGATCCCCATGCGGCACGCGCGACGTGTCGAGCCCCAGCCGCCCCTTCAGCATGTCGCGCCTGCGCGATCAACCGTCGATAGACGCGGGCTTCAGCACCAACATACCGAACCCGAACGCCCGATGCCGTCCGACGCCGCGCGCAAGCAGCCGAGCGAAGGCATCCGCCTCTTCGACACGCAAGTGTCCGCTGAACACCGCATCCGGGCCGTCGATGGAACGTGACTGTCGAGGCGTGCCGCCGCCAGAAACGGCTTGCGTGCGACGAAGCACCGGCGTGAGCTGGAACCGCGTCATGCGAGCTTCGACCAGACTGGCCGCTTCAGTCGATCGGAACTGTTCGTTCAGCCATTCGGCATAGACGGCCTCGCGTCGCAGATCGTCGTCTTCCGGTCTTTGCGAGCACGCGACCAGAAACGCGTCGCGTTCGCGGACTCTCTTCTCGTCAACGTGCTCGCGGCGTCGCGTGGGCCGCACGCGCACTTCGAAGCCCAGCACGCGCCCTGCCTGCCATTGCGTCGGAAACGCGCGGATGTTGAGTCCCGCGCTACGCGGCCCTGCATCGAGGCCGAGTGCATCGGCCAGTTCCGGCGCGGCGCAAAGCGCGCTCGCCTCCCACAACGCCTCGGCGGAGTGTGGGGAATAGGCAATCAGCCCGGCACGCGCGTCGCGGTAATAGAAAGGCTTGGGCGCGAGCGGACCAAAGACTGCCTGCAGCGCCGCGTGCAATGCGTAACCGAGATCGCCGCCGGACGGCAGCACGCCATGCCGCGATGCCCACAGCCCAAACTTCTGCGGATCGGGCTGACAGTGAATGAGATTAAGCGCGGTCATACGAAAATTCCGGCGATATCGATGGATGTTCGACGAACGATGCCCGCTTCGCGCTCATTTCGAGAACGGGACGCCATCCGCCATGCACGCCGCTCGTCCAGTTGCGCTCGTCGCAGACGTCGAGCGCCTCTGTCTTTGCCTCAGACATCGTGCCTTCGTCTTTCGGCCATTGCATGCGGAAGGCGCCATCGGCGACGCCTGGAGGCAAGGGCACGCGCAACAACGCATCGAGCACATGCTCGGCGTCGATGAAACCGGCGAACACGCGCGTGGACGGCAAGCATGGTTTGCGTCCGATAAAAAGCGGACGCTGCGGCCGGTCGAGCGCGCGAGCAATGTCGGCGAGCGTGGGCGACTCGTCGGCGGGATCGAGCCGCAATGCGACCAGCGCGTCGAGGCCGGCGTGATAGTCGCGGTATCGCAGATGCGGGCTTTTGTAGGTATCCTCGCCGCCATCCCGCGACTCGGGAATGCCTCGCCACGTCCAGCCGCTATCTTTCCGCGAGATCTGAGCCGTCTGAAAGTCGCAGAGCCGCTCGCCGGAGTTGTCCAGCCGCGTTCCCATCACGAGACGCGCCTGAAGGCGCTCATGCTTCTCGCATTCGCCGCGATCCCAGCCGAGCGCGTTCGCGATCAGCCCGGTAATCATCGACAGCGCCGGGAAATCGCGGATCACGCCGTACCTGTCGATCGCCTCGCCTCCGAACGCGACGAGCGGCGCACGCAGGCGCATCAACATGTGACGCCGCATGTCACGCGCCCTTGACGATGCGCGTCTGCACCCAATTCGCGAGCTTATCCAGCGAATAGTGCTTGGCGTTCGGGATATCGGCGGGATTGAGAGCGACAAAGCCTCGGTCCAGCGCGCCGTAAGCGGCATCGTGCTTCTTCAATTCCTGCGCGATGCGATCGACAGCGGCGTTGCGTATATCATGGCCCCTCAACGGCAACGCGGTTTCGAAAGCCGCGCTCAGGCTGCGCGGCTGCCAATCTCCCGTCTCGACCAGCATGAGATTCGCATAGCCGAAAGGAGCGGTCGATCCGCGTTTTGCGCCGGGGCTAACGGTAGCGATCAGATGCAACAGGTGATGCACGACCTGAGCAGCAAGCTCGCGCCGGTCCGGCGACGCATTGAAGCACTCGCTGGCGGCGATTCCTTCCAGGTTCGCCACCAGTTGCGGAACATCCACGACGACGTAACCGTAGTAAAGGCCCGATGCCAGTTCGGTATCGAAGAGGCCCGCCGAGCCTTGCTCGCCCGCTTCCCGAAGCAGATCGTCGACCACGGTGAAGTAGTCGTTCTCCACCTGCGCCTCGTGCACCGTGAACGCATGCGCGACGTACACAGCGGCATCGCGCTGGGCGAGCACGTCGGATGTCACCATGCGCCCGAACAACGCCGATTCGAGACCGCTGCCATGCTTGAGCGCGACGATATTGGCGGACTCGTTCTTCAGAAACGCCGCGACGGCCGCCTTGAGGCCGTCTTCGTCCTGATGCTCGCGCGCAAGGGCCGTGCAACGTTCGACCAGGTACTTGATCTCCGCCGTGCCAAGCAGCACCGCCTGACCTGTCTTAACGGCATCGTCTCCTTTGCGGACTTTGCCGGCCTTGTCCAGAAGACCGCCGAAGCGCAACGCTTCGACGGCTGTCTGAGCCAACGCCTCAGCGACGCCATTCTTGACCAACTCGTCGCGAACAAGTGCGAGCGTTTCCCGAGAACGGATGGCCATCGGAACGCCGAGCGTCGAAAGCGCATGACGGTCGTCCGCAACGCGCCAGTGTCGCTTCAGACACTGCGATGAAATACGCGTGCGAATGGCATCGCCCATAGGCAGCCGCTTGGCCATGCCGGAATCGTCGCGGTTGAGCAAGGCGGCGGAATAGCTGTGCAGCGTGTGAATCTGAATAAAGCGCGGATACGTCATTTTCTTGTCCTAGACTTGTCGAACGTTGTTGCCAGCCTTCCCATCCTCAGTCGTCCCGCGATTCGCCAGGCTTCGCCGAGAAGAACGCATGCGCGATATCGAGGCGAGTCTTCTCAGCGATACGCCGTCCCTTGTCATCGCGCGCGCCTTCGTTCAGGACGAGCCTCGCGAGTTGTACCCAGTTAGGCTTCACGCTTTTGCTCGCCAACAACCGAAGGACGCGGCGCAGCAACTGGAAGAACACCGCTCCGCGCGCGTCGAGCAGCCGCGTCACGCGCGCCTCCGACACACCGGCCGTCGCGAGTTGTCGGCCAAAATTTGCGCCGATGCCGCCGCTCTCCGCGCCTCGATCATGCCCGGCAAGCGCGATGCCGTATGCGATGAACGCCCACCGGCGCCATCGGTCGAGACTCCAGTGAATGGTGTCCAGCTTCGCGCGCTGTGCGGCGTTTGTGAGCGCGGCGATTTGCGCGGTGGTGAGTTCCTCGGCTTCCGGGTCAAGACGCGCGAGCGCCACCCGGTCGTTCTTCGATGCCTTGACTCCCTCGCCGGCGTCTTGCAGAAATGCAGCGATGGCTTCTATTTGGTAGCTCAGGCTGGGCGTCGCAGTCTGTGCAGCAGCTTGCCCCGCAGACTGCTCCAGTGCTCCGGCCGATGTATCTGTCGACTTCATATCGCACGTCCTTGCATATCCGTTTCCATAGCTGCCTTGCGCGCTTGCGAACGTTGCTTCAGCACACGCGCCATGGTCTGCAATTCCTCCTTCTTCTTTGAATGGATACCGACGCGGAACCGCGAGAGCGCTGTGCTCTGCGCGCGATACCGCCTCGTACTCGCGCGCGGCCCTGCCACGAACGCGCGAATCAATACCTGTTCCGCGCGATCCGCCAGTTCACCGAGCCATTGCTCGTGCGCAAGTTCCCGTTCTTCAGACGTGTTGCCATCGACTTCCAAGATCAGGTCGTCAAAGAAGCGACGGTCTTCGGCCTGCTCGAATGACTTCGCGAAGCGACTCGCCTTGTCCTTAACGTCGTCCGAAGCGGTGTCTTCGCCGTTGCCGAACAGAGCACAAAGCGCGCTCCATAGCACTGTGCGCATCTCGCCGATCACGCTGATGCGCCTGCGGGCGGCGTGGGCGAGTTCATCGATGCGACCATTTAGAAACGCCTCGCGCATATTCCGGGATACGGGCATGCGTCGTTCGTGATAGCCCTCTGTCTTTCCCTGCCCGCGCGCGACAGCTTGCGCAAGCAGCACGACGCCCTTCTCGCCGTCATCGCGCGTGACGTTGCGAGTGATCGTCTCTTTGTAGTCGCCTTCGAACGCCAGCTTGCTCATCAGCTTGTAGTCGAAGCCTCTCGCCGTGATGGACAACGCTTCTCCGCCCGCCGCGGCGACGGGCGTCCAGGCATCCCCAGTTGCGCCCAAACGATCTTTCGCGGCGATGCGCGTGGTCTTGCTACTCGTCGTGAGCGCGAAGAGCTTTCCGTTCGCCAAGTTCAGACGCACGCGGCGGCACACTTCGATATAGAACGGATCGAGTTCGCTGAACAATAGACTGCTAACGCCGTCCCAGGGCTTCGTCCAGACCAGCGCAAGTCCGTTGATCTCCTTGAGCCCGATCTCGTCGACGATCTTCTGACGATGCTGAAGCAGCCGCCGCGAGTCTCGCTGCCACCGCTTGCCCCAAAGTCCTTGCGGAACTGCTCCGAAAGCCGGCCGGCTGGACAGACCGCCGTTCATGCGTGAGATGCCGTAGTTGCCGGCGCCCATGACGCCCTCTTGCGTCTGCAAACTCACGAGCGCGTACACCCAGTCCTCCGGCTGCGCGCTTGTCATGCGCGCGGCTTTCACGTCGTGATTGCGCGAAGTCACCAGCATGTCCAATGCGTCGGGCGTCACAAGCGGCGCTTTCTTCCACGAGTGCGATTCCCCTGGCGTGCACGGCGCTTGCAAAAACGCAGGACGGTCGTCAGGCGCAACGAGCGAAAACGCCGCGCCATCCGGATCCTCCGGCGTCAAAGCGAGAAGCCCCGCCCGCCATTCGCCCGCTGTCTCGAACGGCTCCGACCGCCCGGCTGCATGCAACGCAATCGCCGCGAGTTGTGTCAGGAACGCGTGCCACGGATGCCGTTGATGCGGCCGCAGCGCAGGGAAGTCGCGCACGGTGTCGGCCGTCATCGCGACGAACAGTTCGGGCAGCGTGGCATTGTGCGCGTGACCCGAAGCATCGCGATAGCGCAGCAGGCGGTCGTCGAGCAAGCGATGGTGGAGGGTCATGTTAGTCATCGTCCTTGCGCTGCGCGTTCACACGCTCGACGCCGTAGCGGCCATAGCGGAACACGTTCGTGCCGAGCGAGAATTCGAAGCCGTGCTCCACGAGCTTAATGTTGGAGGGTTTCGCGTCTGGATCGACGTCGTCGTCCAGCATGTGATGACGCAGCGCGATACGCTGTACATCGACGCCGAATGGGCCGGGCACGGGTGGATCGAATTCGACCAGGCGGTCTTCCATGCCAAGTCGTGTCGCCAGGCGTCGCTCGTCGTCCGGAAATAGAAGGTCGAAGAATGGCGTCTTGTAGTCGAGCGCATGCATGCGGGCTAGAGACCGCTCGGCCCCTTGCCCGCCTTCGAGTTGTTGATGGAGCTTTTCCCACGCGTGTCCGAGTTCGCGTTGAATCGCACGCAAACAGTCGGGGTGCGTCGCGCGTTCGACCAGAAGACGGTTATCGCGCGGAATCACGCGGCATGGCGCCTCTACGATGAGTCGTCGGGTGGCTTCGATCATGCGCAGATCGGGGTACACGCCGCCGCCGTTCTTCGATCGCCCGAGTCCATTGCGGGGCTTGTCGAGATAGGCTTCGAGCGAATTCCCAGCTGGCGTCAACACCCACGCATGTGCGTCCCGAAAGCCCTCCGGACGCTCTCTTGGGTCTCGCTCATGCCGATGCAGACGGCCAATGCGTTGCAACAGCACATCCATAGGGCAGATGTCGGTGATAAGGAAATCGGCGTCGATATCGAGGCTTTGCTCGAGCGTCTGCGTGCCGACCACGATGCAGCCCTTCAGCGCCGCGCGTATCTTGCCGAGGCGCGATTCCACCGCTGCATCGAGCAGCGGACGGTCCTGGCGGCTGAAGCGGCTGTGATGCAGCGTGACGACGCCATTCAGGTCGAACAGTATTTCCCGATCGCCCGAACCGTCGATCAGGCTCTCGATGGCCCGCTGCGTCGCGACGGCCGACGGGACCGTGTTACGAACGATTAGCACGCGCGCGCCACGGCTTGCTGCATCGATCGCCAAACGCGCGATGCGTTCGTGGTCATCCATTGCGTCGAGCGTGGACCAGTGGACGGTCTTGGACGCGCCACTGACCGTCAAGCTACGGATGTTCGCGCCGTCAGTCAGCGCGGGATAAGGAAAGGCGCAGGCTTGCTCCACGCTCGGCAAAGCGAGCGCCGCCGCGGACCTCTGCGCGATCTGCTGGAAGCACGTGCGCTGCCTGGAACCGAGCGTCGCTGACAACAGCAATGCATGGCCGCCCGTGCCCACGTGCGCGCTCAACACCTGCTCCAGCAGTTGCGACATATAGATGTCCGACGCATGCACCTCGTCGACGACCAGCAATGAACGGCTCAGCAAGGCATGACGCATGTGCGCGTGACGGACCATGAGCCCGGCGAGCAGAACCTGATCGATGGTGCCGACCGCGATGGTCGCCGCCAGAAAACGCTTCGGCGATTCCGCCGCCCAGCGGGTCGCGGCTCTCGCGTCGTCCGGGTGATCGGACCATTGCACGATGAAGTCCGGCAGCGCGATCTTGTCGCTGCCGTCGGCGCTTTCGTAGCCCGGCAGCGCGCGAACGACAACGGGCGCATCGAGCGGCCAGAGACGACGGACGAACTTCAGCACGCGTTCGTACACCTGTGCTGCGGCGACGCGCGTCGGCAGCGCGAAATACAGCGAATCGACCTTATGCTCGGCCAAGAGCTGGACGAAACGCCATAGCGCGGCTTCTGTCTTGCCGCTACCCGTCTCCGATTCGAGGATGAGCAACGGTCCGAGGTCACTGTCGCCGAGCGCGGCTTGCACGGGCCTCGGCACTTTGCCTTCGAATGCGGACTCGAACGAGATAGGGCGTTGCAGGAGCTCGATTCGCGCGGCGCACGCATCGAGGCCGATTGTCGATACAGCACGTGTCGCGCGTTCTTCAGCCTGCGCTCGGATCCGACGCGTGCCCGGATCACTAAAGGGAAAGAAGCCGGGATGTGATCCCAGCCAGTCCGCGAACTGCATGACGCCTGCGAAAAGATGAACGAACGCCGGAGTCGATGGCAGCGGTTCGCCATCGGTTTCGAACGCGCGGGGGAAGTCTCGCTGTAACTGCTCGCCGATGTTTAGTATTGCTTCTTTAGGACTATAGATAACGGAGCCTGCGCGGTCTCGCACCGGCTTCCAGACGATCGGGTCTTGGCCGTTCGGAGCCGGCAATGGACGGCCGTGATGCGAAAGGCTCGCCAGCAGCAACGACTCCGCGTCCGGACTCCATGTTTTGATGGATTCGAGCGGCAAGCACGAAGCGAGTTCTTTGTGGCGAAACAGCAAGAATGCTTCGACGCCATGACCCGCGGGCGTCGGCCAGCCAGCCGGCGCGCTGCCTTTCCAACGCTTGGCCTGGAAGCCGCTGTTCGCCTTGCCTAGATCGTGAAGGCAAGCGAAGACCGCGAGCCGTTCGATGTCTTGCTCGCTCAAGACTCGACCCGCCACGGTGTTGAAGGCGTTGCGCAAACGCGTGCCGTGTTTGAGCGCGACTAGAAAGCAGGCGGCCACGTCCATCATGTGGTCGTATAGCGGGTGCATGCTGCGTTCGCCGATGCAGTCGGCGGCGTCGCGGCTAAGTTTCCCCCACGGCTCTAGCTGATGCGCTTGCGGTTCCATGATTGCCTGCTGTGGTCCTCGTCGGGCTTTTTATTTCTTGCGGATATTAGTTCGCAATGCTTAGGTTAGCATCGGATCAGGGCCAAACATGCGCATCTTTCTGTCAAAGTTTTTTGATGACAGGGCGCAGGTATGTCGGGCGTTGTGTGATGGTTTCACTGCTTGTCGGCAACCGTATTCGGACGGATGCGGTCGTTCGATGCATAGTCAACCGGTGCTCGACGCACGCAATTGACAGCGCATCTTCGACTCACCATACTCGCGTGCCGGCAGTGAATTCGGAGCATCGGGTACGCTGTTTGTTCTTTAACATCATCGAGTTAGGTGGTAGGGGTTCCTCCGCCTATGCGGAGATAGGCCCTTTCCCGTTGCTACGAGCCCGACTCCGTAGAAGGTTCCTCCGCGTATGCGGAGATAGGCCCCACCCGCCACTCATAGCGCGTCGCGGGAACGAGGTTCCTCCGCGTATGCGGAGATAGGCCCGTGACAGCCTCGGCCATCGCGTCTTTCAGCTCGGTTCCTCCGCGTATGCGGAGATAGGTCCGCGTTGCCAGCAGCTCGATGTTGCGGGCGCAGGTTCCTCCGCGCATGCGGAGATAGGCCTTCGCGTGTCAATGCGCGGTTTGCAGTTCGCGGGGTTCCTCCGCGCATGCGGAGATAGGCCCGTCGAAGCCCGCGCCGCTGCATCTGCGAAGACGGTTCCTCCGCGCATGCGGAGATAGGCCCGAACGATTACGCATTCTGGCAGACCTCTGGACGGTTCCTCCGCGCATGCGGAGATAGGCCGCAGACGGGAAAGGCGTCCGAGCAGGCAGCCGAGGTTCCTCCGCGTATGCGGAGATAGGCCCGCGCAAGGCTCCAAATTTTTTATCGACACAGCGGTTCCTCCGCGTATGCGGAGATAGGCCCCGACGCGCGACACCTGGGCGGTCTATCGCAAGGGTTCCTCTGCCTATGCGGAGATAGGCCGCTTATCCCCGCACACATGTGCGTCTCTTATCGGGTTCCTCCGCGTATGCGGAGTTAGGCCTGTCTGCGGTCCTTTATCTATCTGGCCGAGACGGTTCCTCCGCGTATGCGGAGATAGGCCCTACACGAGGACTGCGCAGGTGCTCGCCGACACGGTTCCTCCGCGTATGCGGAGATAGGCCCGTCGGAGAAACGCCCTATGCGGTCTTCGACCGGGTTCCTCCGCGTATGCGGAGATAGGCCGTGGATCCACACGAATCCGGTGCACGACGTGAAGGTTCCTCCGCGTACGCGAAGATAGGCGCTGGACCACCTTCTTGACGCCTGCACAGTACTGGGTTCCTTCGTGTACGCGGAGATAGGCCCCAATCGGAGTTGGCGTGAAGTTCAAATCCTATGGTTCCTCCGTGTACTCGGAGATAGGCCGTAGCCAATGTCGAAGAAGTGGAATATCTGGCCGGTTCCTCCGCGTACGCGAAAATAGGCCTTGTCGCTGTACAAGAGCGGCTTCGACTACAAAGGTTCCTCCGCGTACGCGGAGATAGGCCCTGCATCCGCATGACGCCTAACGCCGGGCTGTGGGATCCTCCGCGTACGCGGAGATAGGCCCTTCGCTTTCTCCTGCGCGGCGATTGCGGCGTCGGTTCCTCCGCCTAAGCGGAGATAGGCCCCGCTTGTCGAACACGTTATCGTCGTTGCCGTAGGTTCCTCCGGGTATGCGGAGATAGGCCTTGACGACTTGCGCGCTGATGCGGAGCGGTGGTGGTTCCTCCGCGCATGCAGAGATAAGCCGTGAACGGAGAGTTTGCTCAAGCGCGCTGACTAGGGTTCCTCCGCATAAGCGGAGATAGGCCGCACACACTCTCTCTTCTCGCTCTTGCGCTCGCGCTTCCTCCGCCCATACGGAGACAACTCAGACTCCTCCCCCCCCAACCTCCCCCGCGCCGCCTTCACCACCCCCGCCAACGCGTCCCCACTCAACCTCGAAGCAATCTCCTCAACATACACATGATGCCGCCCCTCAAGCGCCGCCCCAAGATACTGCGCGTGCAAATACCGAATCAGCGCAATCCGCCGATGCCCCAACGCGATGCTCCGATCGAGCAACGCCAGCGCCGCCTGCGCATCGTGCTCTTTACAAGCGCGTTCAGAAAGCCGCGCCGCAGCATCGCGCGATGCGTTCATGCGCTCGACACAGCCAACGCCTGTTGCGCACGCCAAGCATCGTAATCCGCGCGCCGCCAGTCGAGTTCGAGCGCGAGCCTTCGCGTGCCCTCGCGAATCTTCGGCTTGGAGAGCGCGAGCGTGAGCGCATCGAGCGCCGGCCATTCATCGAACGATAACGCGGCAATCTCCACCGCAAGCGTTTCGAGCAACCGCGTATGCGTCTTCTCTTGCAGATACGCCGTCACGCGATTGCACCATGCCTCGTAATCGATCAGCTCATCTTCGAAAGGCATGCCGCGATACCGCAGGCTCACATCGATGGATAAAGCCTGCGGCGCGCGATGCTCGTGCTCATAAAGCCCGACGCGCGTCATCACGACGAGTTCATCGACGATGACGCGCCATCCTTGTCCGCCCGCATGCAACGGCTCGTACGGCTTCATGCGAGTAGCGGCTCGGCCGCATCGAGCATGATCTTCACGAAGTAATCCGCGAAGCTGCGACGCACGATGATTTCGAAGCGATCGCCGCCCAGCGGCACCAGCGTGATAGACGCCTTGAAGTAGTGACTCTGCGCGCACTGTCCCGCGCCGAAAACCTTCGGATGCAGATCGAGCGGACAGCCGCGCGAGAGAACATCGCGCGTGCGAGGACCGTCGATATCGAGCACCGTATAACCGCTGCCGATATCCACCGCCGATGCGAACGCGCCCGCGAAGGCATCGCGCAATCGCGCTTCGAGCGGCGCCGCGCACGATGCATCATGCTGCGCCTCGGACACCACGAGCCATTCATCCGGCCCGAGCCACAGCATGTCATAGCCATTGCCCTTCGCGATGGTGTTCGGCTTTTCCGGCGGGGCACAGCCGATCACGCTCTCCGCCGCACGCATGAACGCGGCATCGCGCGTATCGCCGCGCACGTTCACAAGTTCCAGGAACGGCCGCTCCGTCAAGCGAAACGCCTTCGATGCGCCCGCATGATGCGCCTTCATCAATGCATCCGCGCCAACGAGCGGCGACTCCTGCCACGTCGGGCCGAGGCTGCTCTGGCCGACCGTCATGCGGTCCACAACGGTCGAGGAACCTTTGGTTTCATTCCACATGTTGACGTGCTCCTTCGCTGTCGTAGAACACCGAACTGGTGATTTTCGCGTTGATCTGCTTGCCGCCCGCGAGCGGAATCGTGACGGTTTCGCCGATCTTGTCGAGCCCGCCCTTCACGACGGCCAACGCAATCGAACGCTTCAAAACAGGGCTGTAATAGCTGGACGTCACGTGACCGAGCATCGGCGCGGTATCGCCCTGGAAGGGACCCGCGACGATCTGCGACCCCTCGGGCAGCACGAACGAAGGATCGTCCGTGAGCAAGCCCACGAACTGCTTGCGTCCCGCCTTCGCGGTATCCGAGCGCGTGAGCGAGCGCTTGCCGATGAAGTCTTTCGACTTCGCGACGAGGCCACCCATGCCGAGGTCGAACGGCGTCATCGAGCCATCGGTATCTTGCCCGACGATGATGTAGCCCTTCTCCGCGCGCAGTACGTGCATCGTTTCGGTGCCGTACGGCGTGATGTCGAATTCCGCGCCCGCTTCCATGATGGCTTCCCACACCGCGCGGCCCACGTTCGCCGGCACGTTCACTTCGTAGGCCAGTTCGCCCGAGAAGCTGATGCGCATGACACGCGCCGATGCACCCGCCACCGTGCCATCGCGATAGCTCATGAACGGAAACGCGGCGTTGGCGAAGTCGATGTCCTGACACACCTTTTGCAGCACCTTGCGGCTGTTCGGTCCGACCACGGCGAACGTCGCCCAATGGTCCGTCACCGATGCGAGCCGCACGCGCATGTCCGGCCATTCGGTTTGCAGCCAGCGTTCGAGCCACGTGAGCACGCGTGCCGCGCCGCCGGTCGTCGTCGTCATCATGTAGTGATGTTCGGCAAGGCGCACGGTCACGCCGTCGTCGAAGATCATGCCGTTTTCATCGAGCATCAGGCCGTAGCGGCATTTGCCGACTTCCAGCTTGCTCCACGGGTTCGTATAGACCCAGTTGAGCAGCTTCGCGGCATCGGGGCCTTGAATGTCGATCTTGCCGAGCGTCGATGCATCGAGAATGCCCACGCTTTGGCGCACCGCGAGCGATTCACGCGCGACCGCCGCGTGCATGTCTTCGCCGCCCTTCGGGTAGTACCACGGGCGCTTCCAGTTGCCGACGTCCTCGAACATCGCGCCGTTCTGCACGTGCCATTCGTGGATCGTGGTCTTGCGCACGGGATCGAGAAACTCGCCCAGTTCGCGGCCCGCGAACGTGCCGAACGTGACAGGCGTGTAATTCGGGCGGAACGTCGTGGTGCCCGTCTCCGGAATGGTCTTGCCGAGCGCCTGCGCAAGAATCGCCATGCCGTTGATGTTGCCGAGCTTGCCTTGATCGGTGCCGAAGCCCATCGCCGTATAACGCTTGACGTGCTCGACCGATTCGAAGCCTTCGCGCGCCGCGAGATAGATGTCGGCGGCGGATACGTCGTTTTGGAAATCGACGAACTGCTTCGGTCCGCGCGTTGCGAGTTCGCGTCCGCCGACGAGCCACAGCGGCATGAGCGGCGCTTCCGCGATCTCCGCGACCTTCACCGGCTGTGTCCGGGCGACGATATGTCCCGCTGCGCGCGCCGCTTCCGCGCCCGCTTCGAGACCGAAGCGAATGCCGCGTGCCAGCGTGAAGTCGCCCGCGCATGCGCCGACACTCGTCTCCGCCTGCATCGCCTTGCCGGGGACGAAGCATGCCTTCTCATCGTGCCAATGCGCCTTGCCGCCGGATTGCGCGAAGAGATGCAGCACCGGGCTCCATCCACCGGACATCGCGACGAGATCGCAAGACAGGTCCGCCTGCTTCGCGCCGACCGTGCCGTTCGCATACGAAGCCACTTCCACCGACGACACGCGCAGCTTGCCATGCGCCGCCGTCACTACGGCGTTGTTCATTACGCGCACGCCGTAGCGTCGCGCGGCTGCGGGCAATGCACCTTTCGTTTCGCCAGGACGCGGATCGACAACCGTGACCTGCGCGCCCGCCGCCTTGAGATCGAGCGCGCATTGGTAGGCGTCGTCGTTATTGGCGAACACCACTGCGTTGCGGCCCGGCAGCACCGCATAGCGATGCAGGTACGTCGATACCGCGGACGCCAGCATCACGCCCGGCAAGTCGTTGTTGCCGAACACGATGGGACGCTCGTGGGCGCCCGTCGCTAGAATCACGCGCTTTGCCCGCACTTTCCACATCAGTTCGCGCGTGCCCTTGCGCATCGACACCGGCAAGTGATCGGTCAGACGCTGCGTCACCGTCACAAGGTTGTGGTCCTGATAACCGAACGCCGTGCTGCGTGAAAGTATCTTCACGTCGGGCATAGTGCGCAGTTCGGCCTCGATTTTCTGCACCCATTGCAGCGCGGGCTTGCCGTCGATCTCCGCGCGGCACGAGAGCAGCGAGCCGCCCAGTTCGCGCTGATCGTCGACGAGAATCACGCGCGCGCCCGACAAGCCCGCCGCATACGCCGCAGCGAGACCCGACGGCCCGCCGCCGACCACGAGCACGTCGCAATGCGCGAAGCACTTGTCGTAGCGGTCCGCGTCGCGTTCCTCGGGCGCCTTGCCGAGACCGGCTGCATCGCGGATCACTTCTTCGTACTTCGGCCACAATTTGCGCGGCCACATGAACGTCTTGTAGTAGAAGCCCGCCGGAATGAAGCGCGCGAACTTCTGATTGATCGCCATGCGATCGTTTTCGATGTTCGGCTTCGCGTTCACGCTCTCCGCGACGAGTCCTTGATACAGCTCCACTTCGGTCGCGCGCGCGTTCGGCACCGTATAAGCGCCTTTTTCGAGCTGCACGACCGCATTCGGTTCTTCCACGCCCGCCGTCACAATGCCGCGCGGCCGGTGGTACTTCCAGCTACGCGCGACGAAGTGCTGTCCGTTGGCGAGCAACGCGGACGCGAGCGTATCGCCCTGAAAGCCCTGATACGTCTTGCCGTTGAACGTGAAGGTCAGCGCGATGGCGCGATTGATGCGCCCGCCCGTGGCGAGTCGGTCTTTCTGGCTCATTTCGACGCTCCCTCCTTGTTGTCCATCGCAGCCAGCGGACGGTCGAACGTCTCGTAGCCCTGAATCTCGTAGGTCACCGTGTCACGCTGCGCCTTGAACCAGCGGCGGCAGCCTTGCGCATGCATCCATTGCTCGCGATGCACGCCGCGCGGGTTCTTGCGCATGAAGAGGTATTCGCCCCATTCCTTGTCGGTGAGCTTTTCCGTCTCCAGCGGGCGCGCAATGTCCGCTTCGCCGCCGCAGGAAAATTCGCTTTCGGCGCGCGGCCCGCACCAGGGGCATTCGATCAGCAACATGTTCAGTACTCCTTCAGTGCGCCACGGCAGCCGCGCCGTGTTCGTCAATCAGATGGCCGGTATAGAAGCGGTCGAGCGAGAACGGCGCATTTAGCGGATGCGGCTCGTCTTTCGCGATGGTATGCGCGTACGCCCAGCCGGAACCCGGCGTCGCCTTGAAGCCGCCCGTGCCCCAGCCGCAATTGAAGTAGAGGCCCTTCACGTCGGTCTTGCTGATAATCGGGCATGCGTCCGGCGAAACATCGACGATGCCGCCCCACTGGCGATTCATGCGCACGCGCGAGAACACGGGGAACATCTCGACAATCGCTTCCAGCGTGCCTTCGATAATCTGGAAGCTGCCGCGCTGCCCGAAGCCCGTGTACTGATCGACGCCCGCGCCGATGACGAGATCGCCCTTGTCCGACTGGCTGATGTACGCATGCACCGCGTTCGACATCACGACCGTGTTGACCACCGGCTTGATCGGCTCGGACACGAGCGCCTGCAACGGATGGCTTTCGAGCGGCAGCCGCACGCCCGCCATGTCCGCGAGCGTCGTGGTGTTGCCGGCCGCGACGATTGCAACTTTCTTCGCCTTGATATGGCCTTTGGTGGTATCGACGCCGGTCACGCGGTTGCCGTCGCGACGAATGCCCACTACCTGACAGTTCTGGATGATGTCCACGCCCGCCTGATCCGCGCCGCGTGCGAAGCCCCAGGCCACCGCATCGTGACGCGCGACGCCGCCGCGACGCTGAATCGACGCGCCCAGCACCGGATAGCGGCTATTCAGGTTGATGGTCGGCTCGATTTCCTTGATCTGCGCCGGCGTCAGGAACTCGGCATCGACGCCATTGAGCCGGTTCGCGTTCACGCGGCGCTCGGTATCGCGCACGTCTTGCAGCGTGTGCGCGAGATTCATCACGCCGCGCTGGCTGAACATCACGTTGTAGTTGAGGTCTTGCGAGAGGCCTTCCCACAACTTCATCGCTTTCTCATACAGCGCGGCCGATTCGTCCCACAGATAGTTGGAACGCACGATGGTCGTATTGCGCGCGGTATTGCCGCCGCCGATCCAGCCCTTCTCCAGAATCGCGACGTTCGTGATGCCGTGCTCTTTCGCGAGATAGTAGGCCGTCGCGAGGCCGTGCCCGCCGCCGCCGACGATCACCACGTCGTACTCGCGCTTGGGCTCCGGGCTGCGCCATTGGCGTTCCCAGTTCTCGTGATACGACATGCCGTTGCGCAGCAGGCTGAATATCGAATAGCGGCTCATGTGTCTCTTCCTTCGTAGCGGTGTTTCAGCACTCGATGACGTTCACGGCCAGCCCGCCGCGCGACGTCTCCTTGTATTTCGTCTTCATGTCCGCGCCCGTTTCGCGCATGGTCTTGATGACCGAATCGAGCGAGACGTAATGCTGGCCGTCGCCCTTCATCGCCATGCGCGCGGCGTTGATCGCCTTGATCGCGCCCATCGCGTTGCGCTCGATGCAGGGAATCTGCACGAGGCCGCCGACGGGATCGCACGTCATGCCGAGGTTGTGTTCCATGCCTATTTCAGCGGCGTTTTCCACTTGCGCGGGCGTGCCGCCCATCACGGCTGCGAGCGCGGCGGCGGCCATCGAGCACGCGACGCCCACTTCGCCCTGACAGCCCACTTCCGCGCCGGAGATCGAGGCCGTCTCCTTGTAGATGATGCCGATGGCTGCCGCCGTCAAAAGGAAGCGCACGATGCCTTCGTCGTTCGCGCCGTGCATGAACTTCACGTAGTAGTGCAGCACGGCGGGAATCACGCCGGCCGCGCCGTTGGTCGGCGCAGTGACCACGCGCCCGCCCGAAGCGTTTTCTTCGTTGACGGCCATCGCGTAGAGATTCACCCAGTCGAGCATCGAAAGCGGATCGCGCAGCGATTCTTCGGAACGCGAGCGCAGTTGCCCGCACAGATCCGCGGCCCGGCGCTTCACGTGCATCGGGCCGGGCAACTCGCCGCGCTCCTTGCAGCCGCGCTCGACGCACGCGGCCATCACGCGCCACACGGCCAGCATGCCCTCGCGCACTTCGTGTTCAGTGCGATTCGCGCATTCGTTTTTCATCGCGACATCGGCGATAGACAGACCTGTCTCCCGGCAGATCCGCATGAGATCGTCGCCGGTACGAAACGGATAAGGCACGCTCGCGCCCGCGCGCACGCCGTTGACGCGCTCCCCTTCGCGGTTCGTGACGAACCCGCCGCCGACCGAGTAATACTCTTTCTCGACGAGCAATTGCCCATGTTCATCGAACGCCTGAAAGCGCATGCCGTTCGGATGCACCATGCTCGATCCCGCCGCGCCCGGCATCAGCTTGCGATAGAAGCCGATATGCTCGCGCTCGTCGAACGCGATGGCGCGCTTGCCGAGCAAGTTCAGACGCTTGGTCGCGCGAATGTCGGCGAGGCGCGGCGCGATCGTGTCCGGGTCGATCAGATCGGGCAGATTGCCTTCAAGGCCGAGCAGCACGGCCTTGTCGGTGCCGTGGCCCTTGCCCGTTGCGCCGAGCGAGCCGAACAACTCGGCCCGCACGCGGGTGACGAAGCCGAGCAGGTTCGCGTCCTCGATATGCGACGCGAAGCGGCACGCCGCGATCATCGGCCCGACGGTATGCGAGCTGGAAGGTCCGATGCCGATCTTGAACAGATCGAAAACGCTGACATTCATGGCGTGGCCTCAAGGTTGGCGGTTCGCGTCGTTCGAGTGAGCGAGCGCGTTCGACATGGCCTCATTGCACCAAACCGCAATTCCGGCAGATAGAACAAAAACGGCATGGAAATGGGATGGCGGCGTCAGCGCTTAACAGAGCACGCAGGCCGCTGCGCGCTCTTGCGCAGTTTCGTTGCAAACCGGGGCATTTTTGAGATTGCTCTGAACGGCTAAGCAAATACGTCTCGGTATATTCCCTAGGTCCGCGAGAGCCCGCGCGAATGCGTCTCTCGTCTTCAATTCCCCCGTTTATCCCGTTTGCAGCAATGGAAAGTCACGCTCTTCCCGATCAGTTCTTCAAGTCCTGGGTCTTCGCGTTTCTTGTCGGCGTCGGCGTCGTCGGCGCGCTTCAGGCGACAGGCGTCCTGGCTCCTGAACACGTCCTCACCCGCGAAGCGCCTTTGTGGGCCGCGCTGATGCTCGTCTGCTCGATCGATCCGGTTCTGCGCTACTTCGGCGTGTTGAAAGCCGAGGTCGAGCAGCGCTGGGGCGATTACACCGTAGCAAGCCTGCTCGGCCGTTCGACGGGCGCGCTCATCGGCGGCGTGTTCGCCTGGGCGTTCGCCGTTCTCGGCGGCTGATTCATTGCTCGAAGCCGCGCGTTGCCGCGCGGCGCCTCCTGCCTTTCTGACCATGCGCCCGTTGCGCGCGCCCGGTGTTATGCTCGCCGCATACCCCAGAGCCGCCGCACCGCACGCGCATGAATCCCGCAGAATCTCTTCCGCCGCTTTCCATCGACGGCCAATCGAAATCGCGCATCCGCTTCGGCATCGTGTTGTTGCCGAACTTCACGCTGACCGCGTTCTCCGGCTTCGTCGATCTGCTGCGTCTTTCCGCTGACGAAGGCGACTTCAGCCGCCCGGTGCGCTGCTCGTGGAGCGTGATCGGCGAAACGCTCGCGCCCGTGCGCGCGAGCTGCGGCATCCAGATCACGCCGTGGGAAACCTACGAGCAGGCGGAACCGTTCGACTACGTGGTCGTCGTAGGCGGCCTGCTGCATTCCGGGCCTTCCGCGAGCGACGCCACGCTGCAGTTCATTCGCCGCGCCGCCGCCCGCGACGCGACCATCGTCGGCATGTGCACGGGCGTGTTCACGCTGATGCGCGCGGGCGTGCTCGACGGCCATCGCGTGTGCGTGAGCTGGTTCCACTACTGGGACTTCGTGGAGCGCTTCCCGCAAGCGGACGAGCAACTGCTCGTCGCGGACCGGCTGTTCGTGATCGACAGACGGCGCATCACATGTTCAGGCGGGCGTGCTTCCATCGACGTGGCCGCCGCCATTTTGCTGCGCCACTTCGAGACCGCGACGGTGCAAAAGGCGCTGCGCATTCTGCTCGTCGACGACATGCAGAAGGGCAACGCGCCGCAGCCGCATCCGCCGGGCCTCGCGCCCGCCACGCATCCGAAGGTCAAGCGCGCGATTCTTCTGATGGAGCAGCACGTCGGCCGTTCGCTCACGCTCGATGAACTCGCGCACAAGCTGGACATGTCGACGCGGCAACTCGAACGCCTCTTCAAGGCCGAGACGGGCAAGGCGCCGCAGGCGTACGCGAAGCAGGTGCGGCTGCGCACGGCCGCGTGGCTGCTGACGAGTTCCGACAAGACGGTGGCCGATATCGCGTCGAGCTGCGGTTTCTCCGATGCATCGCACCTTGGCCGCGAGTTTCGCAAGCAGTTCGGTTTGCCGCCGATGATGTATCGCGAACAGCGCGGCGCAGACACCGAGGAAGTGCATCACGCAATGGACTACGACGAGACGTTTCCCGGCCGCGCGCAGGCCATCTGACCGATTCCAACGAAGGAGACTGGCATGGAGACTCACGGCTATTCGGAGCAAGAGTGGGCGCTACGCTGTGACCTGGCGGCGCTGTATCGCGTCATCGCGCATTTTCGCTGGACCGACATGATCTTCACGCACATCAGTGCGCGCGTGCCGGGGCCGGAGCATCACTTCCTCATCAACCGATACGGCGTGCTCTTCGACGAAATGCGCGCGTCGGACCTCGTGCGCATCGACAGCGAAGGCCGCCCGGTCGATGCGAAGGCGGCCGAGTATCCCGACCGGTATCGCGTGAATCCGGCGGGCTTCACCATACACTCGGCCATTCACATGGCGCGGCCGGATGTGGTCTGCGTCGTGCATACGCATACGCCCGCGGGCGCGGCGGTCTCCGCGCAGAAGCAGGGGCTCTTGCCCATCAGCCAGCATGCGCTGAAGTACTACGGGCAGATCAGCTATCACGACTACGAAGGCATCGCACTGGATCTCGCGGAGCGAGATCGCCTCGTCAACGATCTCGGCCCGCATAACGCGATGATTCTGCGCAATCACGGATTGCTTGCATGCGGCAGTTCGATTCCCGCTGCGTTCCAGGAAATGTATTTTCTGGAGCGGGCCTGCGAGATTCAGTTGCGCGCGCTCGCGGGCGGCGGCGAGCTGAACCTGCCTTCGCCCGAAGTGTGCGAAACGACCGCCGCGCAGTATCGCAGCGACAGCATGGAAAGCATCACCGCGCTGCAATGGCAGGCCGCGTTGCGCATGATCGAAGGCGGCAAGACGGATTACCGAACGTGATCGTCAGCTAGCTTCGTGGCGCAACGGCGGCGTCAAGCGGAAAGACGCCGCTCCGCGCTCGGCGCATGGCCGAATTGCGCGCGATACGCCTTGCTGAAGTGGCAAGGCGAATGGAAACCGCAGATGCTCGTCACGCGCGCAATCGACGCATCGGTGTTGCGCAACAGATCGCGGGCGCGTCGCAGGCGCAGGGTCAGATAGTAGTGCGTCGGCGACACGCTGAGGAACATCTTGAACATGCGCTGAAGATGCCGCTGCGAAAGATGCACGAGCCGCGCGAGTTCGTCGAGCGAAAGCGGCTCTTCGATATTCGCCTCCATCAGCCGTACCACTTCCACCAGTTCCGCCCGCGAGAAGCCGACGCGCGCATCCACCGGAATGTGCTGATAGTCGGTCGAGCCGCGTATGCGCTCGACGATGAACTGCTCCGACACTTGCGCCGCATGCGCCTGCCCGAGCCGCAGGCTCACGAGATTGAGCATCAGGTCGAGCGGTGCGGTGCCGCCCGTGCAGGTCACGCGGTCACGATCGATCACGAAAAGCTCGTCGGCGAAGCGCACATGCGGGAAGCGCTTGTTGACCGGCGACATGTCTTCCCAGTGCAGCGTGCAACGGTAGCCGTCCAGCAATTTCGCCGCGAGGAGCGCATAGGGCCCGGTGCAAATGCCGCCAAGGGGCACGCCCGCCTCATGCGCGCGCTGCAACAGCGCGATCACGGTGTCGTCGACGTAATCGGCGACGTGCCAGCCGCCGCACACGATCAGCACGTCGGGCATGCCCGCTTCGTCCAGCGTCGTCGCGGGCTTGACCGTCATGCCGTTGCTCGCGCGCGCCGGCTCGCCGTCCGGCGTGATGACCGACCATCGGTAATGCTCCGCGCGGCCGATGTAGTTCGCCATGCGCAGCACTTCGACCGCGCTCGTGAACGCGATCATCGAGAAGTTCGGCAGCGTCAGAAAGCCGAAGTGCGCGAGGTGGGCGAGCGGCGAATCGGCGGCTGCGGGGGCGATCGCATCGCGCTTCATGGGCGCATCAACCTTGTTGCGTCGCCGGCGCGCGGCGCACGCGCATCACGGACTTGAAGCCCGAGAAAAGCGGCGCGCGAGCCATGCCGGGCGAACGTCCGAAGCTCTCCGTGATGCGATCGAGGATGATCGCGAGCAACACCACCGACAAGCCGCTCTCGAAGCCCAAGCCGATATCCAGCCGCTGAATGCTCGCGAGCACGTCGTTGCCGAGGCCGCCCGCGCCGACCATCGACGCGATGATGACCATCGACAGCGCCATCATGATGGTCTGGTTCACGCCGGTCATGATGGACGGCAGCGCGTTCGGAATCTGCACCTTGTAGAGCAGTTGCCACGGCGTGCAGCCGAACGCCTGACCCGCTTCCACGATCTCGCGATTCACATGCTTGATGCCGAGCGACGTGAGGCGCACTGCGGGCGGCATCGCGAAGATCACGGTAGAAAGGATGCCGGGCACGCGGCCGAGGCCGAACAGCATCGCGGCCGGAATCAGATACACGAAGGCAGGCATGGTCTGCATGAGGTCGAGCACAGGGCGCACGATCATTTCGACCATCTTGCTCTTGGCGGTCCATATGCCGAGCGGCACGCCGAGCAACAGGCTGATAAACGTTGAGGACAACGTAAGACCCAGCGTGATGACCATCTGATCCCAGAAGCCCGTCGCGTAGACGAGCAAAAGCGAGAGCAGCGTGAACGCCGCGAAACGCCAGCCGACGCGCCACAAGCCGATGCCGACGAAGATCGCCATGAGCGCCCACATCGGAATGGCCTGCAGGCCGTGTTCGATGAGCGCCGCGAAGCTCTCGATGACCTTGCCGATGGAGTCGAACGTTTTGGCGTCGTGATCGAGCAGATAGTGGACGCCGTGATCGACCCAGCTACCGAGCGGAATGATTTCAGACATGGGAACCTCGATGGCGCGTTAAGACCTGGAGCACGTTCGTCTTGTTGACCGAACCACAGTACGAACCGTCTGCGTCGACAACGGGCAGCGGCGCGGGGCTTGCGACCACGCGATTCACCACGTCGTCGAGCGTCATGGTTCGCTGAATGCATTCGACATGATGGATTTGCGGCACGGCGTTGCCCGTGGCGTCGCGCCCGACGAAGCCGCGGATGCGGCGCTCGGCGTCCAGCACGAACGCATATTCCGCGCTGCCGTTGAGCGTCTTCGCGACGCTCGATGCGTCGATCTGCGGCGAATGCTTCATGACCGGCACGGCGTCCGTCTGCATGAGATCGCCGGCCGTGAGGTAACGGCTCGTGTCGATGCCTTCGAAGAAGGCCTGCACGTAGTCGTCGGCGGGATTCTTGATGATTTCCTGCGGCGTACCAATCTGCACCACGCGACCACCTTCCATGATCGCGATGCGCGTGCCGATGCGCATGGCTTCTTCGAGATCGTGCGAGACGAAGAGAATCGTTCGGCGCTGCTCGCGCTGAAGGTCGAGCAGCACGTTCTGCATTTCCTTGCGCTTGAGCGGATCGAGCGCGGAAAACGCTTCGTCCATGATCATCAGCGAAGGATTGACAGCGAGCGCCCGCGCGAGGCCCACGCGCTGCTGCATGCCGCCGGACAACTGCGACGGCAGCTTCTGCGCGAACGGCGCGAGGCCCACTTGTTCGAGCACGGTCATGGCGCGCGATTCGCGTTCCTTGCGTCCGACGCCCGCCACTTCCAGCCCGAACGCGGCGTTGGACAGCACCGTGCGCTGCGGCATCAGCGCGAACGACTGGAACACCATGCTCATGTCCCGGCGGCGCAGCGCCGTCAGTTCCGAGCGCGGCACGGCGGCCACATCGCGCCCGTCGATCAGCACTTTGCCGGCGGTCGGATCGACGAGCCGGTTGATGAGGCGAATCAGCGTCGATTTGCCTGAGCCGGACAGGCCCATCAGCACGAAGATCTCGCCTTCCCTGACATCGAACGAGACGTTGTGGACGCCGACAATCTGGCCGGTACGCGAGAACACCTCTTCCTTCGACGCACCGCCGGCCAACAGGTCGATCGCCTGTTTGGGGTTGCTGCCAAACACTTTGCACAGCCCTTCGACCACTACCTTGGGGGAATCCATCGACATTCTCCAGAACCGTGGCGGACGCGCTTCCGCGCTCTGCATACATAGTTGCCAGAAAAAAGTGCCGTGAGCCGACTATTTGCGACAATCACATGTGGAAATACGACACTGATTTGTCGCAGTTTCGCGGCAGACAGCCGGACGCCCTTGCTAGACAAGGCTTTGCGGAAGAAGGGAGAGAAGCGCGCTACGGTGGATGCGTGTCGCGCCACGACAAGTCGCGGCGCGAAGCCGATGTTTCGCCTTTGGGTCAGGCGCTCGGGCGGATCATCTGGAACATTTCGCCGATCTCGGCGTAGTCGGCGCGATAACCGGCCCGCATGATCGGGCGCGCGGCGGCGGTATCGAAGAGACCGTCCTTCAGAAACTCGCTGCGAATGTGCACGCCCACCACCTGGCCTAGCGCGAGCCAATTGTTCATCGGCTGGCCGGCGAGGTCGTGGATGCGCACCACTTGCAGCAGCCGGCATTCGAGCGCCGCCGGGGACTCGGCCACATGCGGCACGTCGACATTGCGGCCGGGTCCTTTCGTCAACCCGGCGAGCTCGAATTCGTCGATTTCCGGCGCCACCGGCGCCGACGTGCGGTTCATGCGCTCGGCGAGCGGCCGCGTCGACATATTCCAGACGAATTCGCCGGTCGCCTCGATGTTGCTGATGCTGTCCTTGCGACCTTCGCTGGAGAAGCCGATCACGTAAGGGAATGACGCGAACGCGCCGAAGAAGCTGTACGGCGCGAGGTTCACGCCGCCTTCGGCGGTGCGGCTGGAGATCCAGCCGATGACGCGCGGCGCGACAATTGCCTTGAAGGGGTCATGCGGCAGGCCGTGGCCTTCGCTCGGATCGTAGAAATGGATGTCGCCGGTCATGAGGGGCCGCGCAATGCGCGATGGTTCGTGAGAACGAAAGGATACCGCGGCGGCTCGTCGGACGACGGGCGCAGGAAAACAGCAGGGGATGTGATGCCGTGTCGCGCGCTTCGAGCGCGGAAGTGAGATGCTGGAGAACTGCTAGAAAAACTACAAAACTGGCGGGCGGGTGTACGGCGCTTGCCGTCGCATCTTGCTTCTAGTGTGTGTCCCGCGCCGCCTTTAGCCGCGCATTACAGATGAATGCCGAAAGCCGTGCCGCGTGCCTTGCGCTGACGCTCGGATTCGCGGAAACGCGCTTGATACGAGTAGTCTTTGTCCAGCGGCAGGTGCGGCGATTCGAACATCGAAGCGAGTTTTTGCAGCAATGCGAAGAGGTAGCTCATGTCAGACTCCGGTTGATAATTGAGGGTTTTCCCTTAGCGATGATTATAGGGTTTGCCCTGCCGGATTCCTAGTGCAATGCAGCATTTACTTCCAGAAAATGTTGTAGTTTTTCTACAGACACGGCTTTTTTGACCGGCTGGAAACTAGGGGCGGGACGCAAGGCGCCGCGCGGCGGTGATCGCGCGCGACCCCGAGGCACGTTGTCGCAGGGAACTATGGCGCGCTGAAGGCGTCGGGGACGGTCGGGAGGCGGATCACCGGCTGGGCGATGACGGTCGCGTACGTCGCCAGCATCGCGCACAGAAGCCAGGCGAACGAGTGGAACGAGTGCGAAGCAACGGCCGCCACGTGCCGATCGAGCGAGACAGTGTCGGGCGCGGGCAAAGCGGTCGCGGTAGCAAGGAGCGTCGGGCCTTCCTCCGCCGGACCGGGCGAACTCGACGAATCCGCGATCAGATCGCCTTGCGTCGGCGTCTCCGCCCGCGCTTCGGCCGGCGCCGCTGCACGCGCTGCTCGCCGCCTCGCCGACGATTCCACCGCCGCCAGAAACACCTCCGGCAACTCGAAGCCCTCGAACGTGCCCTGACGGATATCGGTGTTCATCGCCTGCTGAGTGGCGCGTTCCGCGTCCTCGGCGAAGAGGTCGAGCGTTTCGCCGGGGCGGATCGCTTCGCGCAGTTGGGCGACGCGCTGCGCGGTGCGCGCCGGACTCCGGCGGCTGGCTTTGGCGGAAGGAACGGTATCGTCCGATGAGACGTCAGGATTTCGGGGTACAGCGGAATCTGGCATAGGTCGCAAGCTGCGGATCGAAAGACTGCGGCCGGAACTGCTGGCGCGCAGCGCGCCCACGCGGTCCGGCAATAAATTTCGAGGCCGCATTGTCGCACGGCTGCGGGCCTTATCCAGCGGCTTTACGCGATGTTTCGGCGTTCAATTTCGCATCCGTGCGATGCACTCGCGCGCCGCCGCTCAGCCGGTGCCGTCTTCGCGAAACTCGCGGACGACTTCGAGTTGCCGCAAGCGCGCGCAGATCGACCGATACTCCCCTTCCGACACGCGCGACAACTCGACTTGCACCTCGTCCGAATCGGGCGACTCTTCGCTCTGCTGCACCACGAACTGCTTCACGCGCACGCTGCCCGGCCCGAGCGCCTCGTGCAGCGCGTGAAACGAGAGCGAGCCGCGATCCACGAGCATCGTCAGTTGTCGGCGCTGTCTCACCGAGATGAAACGTCGCTCGAGCGGCTTCAAGCCCGCCAGAATGATAAGGATGATCGCCGTCGCCGCGATCGATGCGGTGTACAGGCCGCCACCGACCGCGAGACCGATCGCCGCGACGGACCACAGGCTCGCCGCCGTCGTCAGGCCGCGGACGATTTCGCCGCGCAGAAGAATCGAGCCCGCGCCGAGGAAGCCGATGCCCGACACGACCTGCGCCGCCACGCGCGATGGGTCCAGCACCACGTGCTCCGCCTTAAGCGCATCCGCGAATCCGAACGCGGACACGATCATGATCAACGCCGAGCCGACGCACACGAGCATATGCGTGCGCAGCCCGGCGGCCCATGAAAGCCGCTCGCGCTCGAAGCCGATCACGCTGCCGAGCACGGCGGCCATGACGAGCCGGGATACAAGTTCGACGTTGTTCAACATGTTTTTCTCTCCTCATGATGCCGGCTTGTCGCGCGACGAGCGCCGTTTGCTATGCTTGCCAGGCTACGCCGTAGCGCCTCTCAGAACACTTCTAAAGACTGTCGCATGCAACATCAATCCACGCCCGGCGCACCGTCGACGCCGTCCGCGAATCTTCAAACCGGCGCGGCGCTGCGCGCGCATTACGCGAACGTCGTGCTTCCGCTGTGGCGCGGCCCCGGCTTCGACGCGACGCTGCGCCTGCCGTTCGAAGCCGTCGGTCCCGACGACCACGCGCCGCTGCCGCCCAAGCGTTATCGCGCGATGGCGTGCGCGCGCCAGCTTTTCGTCTTTACGGATGCGGGCGATCTGGACCACGCGGCGACCTTGTTCGAGTCGTTGCAGCACTACTTTCACGACACGCGCCACGGCGGTTGGTTCTATAGCGTGGATGCAAACGGCGCGCCGCTCGAGCGACAGAAGGACTTATACACGCACGCGTTCGTCGTTTTCGCGTGCGCGCATTACGCGAGCAAGAGCGGTTCGGCGCGCGCGTTCGCCGTCCTCGATGAAACGGCGAAGCTGATCGAAACGCGGTTCGCGCATGTTGGGGAAGTCCTGAACGCCGTCGTGGCGGAAGACTTCTCCGCGACGTGGGAAGGTCCGCTGCAGAACCCGCTGATGCACCTCTCGGAAGCATGGCTCGCTGCCCGCGAAGCGACGGGCGACGCCGCCTACGACGCACGCCTCGCCACGCTCGCCGAGTGGATCGCGCGCCTTTTCGTGCACGAGCCGACGGGCTGCATCGCCGAACTGCCTGTCGGCGCGGCGGACAACCGGCTGGAGCCGGGACATCAATTCGAATGGTATTTCCTGGTCAAAGGCAGCGGACACGCCGCATTCAAGGCCGTCGCGCTGGATGAGCGGCTGGAACGCGCGTTCGACTTCGCGCAGAAGCACGGCATCGAAGAGAAGACGGGCGGCGTGTTCGCCGCGCTCGATGAAACCGGCCGCGTGATCGACGGCACGCAGCGCATCTGGGCGCAGACCGAATATCTGCGGGCGCTCGCCACGCGCGGCAACGCGCTCGGCGAGCAGATCAGCCGATACGCCGCGCGCTTCTTGCACGCGCGGGGATGGGTGGAGTGCCGCTCGGCCGATGGCAGCATCAGCCGGGCGGAAATGCCGTCCACGACGCCGTATCACCTTGCCACGGCGTACGCGTCGTTGCCTGCTTAGGCGAGCTGGAACACGGAGACCGCCGCCTTCAACTGCCGCGTCTGCTCGTGCAACGAAGACGCGGCAGCCGCGGCCTGCTCGACGAGCGCCGCGTTCTGCTGGGTCATCTCGTCCATCTGCGTGACCGCCTGATTCACCTGCTCGATGCCGACGCTCTGCTCCAGCGACGACGCGCTGATCTCCGCCATCATCTGCGTGACGCGCGAGATCGACGTGGACACTTCGCGCATCGCGGAGCCGGCGCGCTCGACCAGTTCCGAGCCGTCGCTGACCTGAGCGACGGACTCGCCGATCAATTCCTTGATTTCCTTCGCCGATTGCGCCGAACGCTGCGCGAGGCCGCGCACTTCGCCCGCCACGACCGCGAAGCCGCGGCCCTGCTCGCCTGCGCGTGCCGCTTCGACGGCCGCATTCAACGCGAGGATGTTCGTCTGAAACGCGATGCCGTCGATGACGGAAATGATCTCGGCGATCTTGTCGGAGCTTTGCGCAATCACACGCATCTTGTCGACGACGTCGTCCACGACGCTCGACCCGCGCGACGTCGCTTCGAGTGCTTCGCCCGCGAGCGCGTTCGCTTCGCGCGCGTGTTCGGCGTTCTGGCGCACGGTGGCGGTCAGCTCTTCCATGCTCGATGCGGTTTCTTCCAGCGAAGCCGCCTGATTCTCGGTGCGCGCCGACAAGTCCGCGTTGCCGCTTGCGATTTCGTCCGCGCCGAAGTTGATGGATTCCGACGTCTCGCGCACGGTCTTCACAGTGTTCGCGACGCTCGCCTGCATGGCGGCGAGACCGGCGAACAGGCGGCCGATTTCGTTGGTGCCGCGATCCGCGATGCGCTCGTCGAGGCGGCCTTGCGCGATGCGCTCGAAATGGCGGCCGGCTTCTTCCAGCGGCGCGATGACGCCGCGACGCAGTGCGAAGTGCACGAGCACGACGCCGCCGATCAGCGCGACGGCGATCGCCAACCCCACCGCGCGGAACCACGCGTAACGCGTGTCGATCGATTCGAGGTACGCATTGCTCGACGCATTGCCGAAGTCGACGAATTTCTGCTGTTCCGCGAGATAGCGGTCCTGGAAGCCCTGCGTCGGCTGATCGAGAAACGCCTGAATATTGCCTGCGTCGAGATACTGCACGAGTTCGGAGAGCGCTTTCGCGTACTCAGCGTATTTCGCCTGCAGCGCGTTCATGCGCGCGACGTTTTCATCGCCGGTCTTGGGCGCGTTCATGAAAGCGCCGAACGACTTCTCCGCGCTCGCAATCTGTTCACGCGCATGCTGCACGATCTCGACCGGCTCCGTGCCGCCTCGCACCATGCGCGTACCGGCGCGCGACAGGTTGATGCGCGCATCCATCAAATGCTGCGTGGTCTTGTTGACGGCGTTGACCTGTTTCAGCGCGATGTCCGAAAGACTATTGACGTCGTCGTGCGTCCTCGAAAGCGACCAGAAGCCCAGCCCTTCGGTCACGAGTTGAAAGACACAAAACACGACGAGTACCGCGAGCAAGCCCGATGCAACCTTGATTTTTCCAAACATCACTTCCACCCGTACTGACGAATTGACCGTTCCATGACGGCGACAGTGCGGGTTTACGGCATGCATCGCAACAAGCTTGAATCGTTAGCGGCGAAAGCTGTCTATGCGGTACGACGTCCGGGCGCGCGGGCGCCGCGGTACGCCGAAATGCACCATTGCACGATTTTTGCCGAACTTCCTTGCGAAGCGCGCGAACGCTATCTATTGTCTTTGCAGGACGGCGCCGAACCCACCAAGGAGTGTCCGAATGGCCGAGATTGTCGATATCGCACGCGGTGCACTGAACGCGCAGCCGTTCAGCGCCTTGCTTGGCACCAAGCTGATGCAGGTCGATTCAGCGAGTCTCACGCTGTGTCTGCCGATCCGCGACGAATTGAGGCAACAGCACGGCTTCGTGCATGGCGGCGTGGTGAGCTATCTGGTCGACAACGCGCTCACCTTTGCCGGCGCATTGCGGCTCGGTCCGAAGGTGGTCACGGGCGAGTTCAAGATCAATCATCTGCGCCCGGCGGTAACGGGCACGCTGATGGCGCGGGCGCGCGTGGTTCATGCGGGCATGGCGCAGGCGACTTGCCAATGCGATGTCTTCGTCACCGACGGCAATACCGAGCGGCTCGTCGCGGTGGCGCAGGGCACGATTACGCGGATCGGCGACGGCGCGGCAGAAGCGCTCTACGACGCGTAGGCTGTTTCTTCTACCGTCCAGCAGCGAAAAACCTCGCCGCGGCGAGGTTTTCTGTTTTCGAACGCACGGCGTGTTACTTGGCCGCGACGGTCTTCTGCTGCTGCTCGCCGAGACCCTGAATGCCGAGACGCATCGTCTGGCCGGCCTTGAGGAACACCGGGCTCGGCTTCACGCCCATGCCGACGCCCGGCGGCGTGCCGGTGGAAATGATGTCGCCGGGCTGCAGGCTCATCGTCTTCGACAAGTACGCGACCAGTTGCGCGACTGTGAAAACCATCGTCTTCGTGTTGCCGTTCTGGTAGCGATGGCCGTCCACTTCGAGCCACAGGTCGAGCTTCTGCGGATCGTCGATTTCGTCCTTCGTGACGAGCCACGGGCCGATCGGGCCGAACGTGTCGAAACCCTTGCCCTTGTCCCACTGCGTACCGTGTTCCAGCTGCCATTCGCGCTCGGACACGTCGTTGATCACGCAGTAGCCCGCGACGTAATCGAGCGCGGTGGCTTCGTCGACGTACTTCGCTTCTTTGCCGATCACCACGCCCAGTTCGACTTCCCAGTCCGTCTTCCTGGAGTCGCGCGGAATCTCGACGTCGTCGTTCGGGCCGCAAATGGCGCTCGTCCACTTGCCGAAGATGACCGGCTCGGTCGGCACCGGCAAGTTCGATTCGGCGGCGTGGTCCGCGTAGTTCAGGCCGATGCACACGAACTTGCCGACCCGCGCGACGCACGGCCCAATGCGCGGATTGCCCTCGACGACGGGCAGCGACGCCGGATCGACGGCGCGCAGTTTCGCCAGGCCCGCATCGGTCAGCGTGTCGCCGGCAATATCGCCCACGACCGACGAAAGGTCGCGAATCTGGCCGTCGGCGTCGAGCAGGCCCGGCTTTTCCTGACCCTTGGGGCCGTAACGAAGCAGCTTCATCTGATGTGATCCTCGTGGTTCTGAAAGTTGAAAAGCGACGGACGGTCAGTTGGACCAGCCGCCATCGATAACGTGAATCTGACCCGTGGTGAACGACGACTCGTCGGAGCCGAGATACAGCGCGAGCGCAGCGATCTCGCTTGCGCGGCCGACGCGCCCCATCGGCTGACGCGCGACGAACGCGGCCTGCACCTGCTCGACGGTCGCGCCTTGCGCCTGCGCCTGCTCCGCGATGCGCTCCTTCAGCGACGGCGATTCCACGGTGCCCGGACAAATGGCGTTGCAGCGGATGCCGCGCGTGACGAAATCCGCCGCGACCGACTTCGTCAAGCCGATGACCGCCGCCTTCGACGCGCCGTACACGAAGCGGTTCGGCACGCCCTTCACGCTCGAGGCCGCCGACGACATGTTGATGATCGAGCCGCTGCCCTTCTCCAGCATGGCGGGCAGGAACGCGCGGATCGTCCGGTACATGGCCTTCGCGTTTAGGTCGAAGGCGAAGTCCCAGTCGGCTTCCGTCGCTTCGAGAATCGAGCCGGCGTGAACGTATCCCGCGCAGTTGAACAGCACGTCGATTGCGCCGATCTCGTTCGCGAGATCGCTGATTGCCTGCGCGTCGAGAACGTCGAGCTTGCGCGCCTCGAACGGCTTGCCTTCAAGCGATTCGATGCGGATATCCGTCGCGATCACGCGCGCGCCTTCAGCCGCGAACATTTCGGCCGTCGCGAGCCCGATGCCTTGTCCGGCCGCTGTGATCAGCGCGGTCTTGCCTGCCAGTCTTTGTACCATCCACTGCTCCAGTCCAGGTTGATTTTGAGACATGCCGGGTATATGGCAGGTCTCAGAGACGGTAGAACGCGCGGGCGTTTGCGCCGAAAATCGCCGCTTGCCCGGCCTTTTCGAGATGCGCGATGAGGCGCGTGGCGGCAGCATGCCATTCAGTGTAGCCGCCGTTGAGATTCAGCACCGGCCAATCGCTGCCCCACATCAGACGTTCTGCGCCGAATTGCCCGATCAGATGCGCGACGTAGGGTTGCAGCGTCGCCTCCGTCCAGTTCGGCGCGGCTTCTGTGGCGAGGCCGGACAGCTTGCAGTAGAGCCGCTGGGGCACCGCCGCAAGTTGCGCGATGCCATCGGCCCAGGGTTGCCAGCCCGCGTCGATACCGTCGTGAATCGGCGGCTTCGCGCCATGATCGACGACGATGCGCAGCAACGGAAACCGCCGCGCGAACTCGATTAGCGACGGCACGTGGCGCGCGAAGATGAGCGCGTCGAAGGCGAGATCGAGTTCGATGAGGCGCTGTATCGCGGCGTCGCGGGGCGCGTGAGCAATCCACGTATCGTCGGGCAAGTCCTGAAGCATCGGGCGCACGCCTTTGAACTTCGGTTCGCGCGCCAACTCGTCGATGATGTCGAGCGCGTCGTCGGAATCGAGCGGAACCCAGCCGACGACACCCGCCACCGATTGATCGTCGCGGGCCAGTGCAAGCAGATAGCGGGTTTCATCGACGGTCGGCGCAGCCTGAACGACGACCGTGCGAGCGACGCCCGTCGCCTCGCGCAGCGGCGCGAGATCACGTGGTCCGAATACGCGATAGAGCGGCTCGAGCTCGGGCGTGAGCCAGCCGTAGTCGCCGCGCGCGGGATCCCAATAATGCTGATGCGCGTCGATCGAGTCGTCCGGCATCATCGCGGCACCGGCGCGTTCGCGTGAAGCAGCCCTTCGGCACGCAGCGCATCCCAGAGCGCGGGTGGAATCGGTGTCGCGAAGGAGGCGGCGTTTTGGCGCACTTCGTCGGGCGTGCGCGCGCCCATCAGCACGGTGGCCACAACTTTATGCGCATAAGGAAACTGCAGCGCCGCGGCGGAAAGCGCCACGCCGAAGTCACGGCAGACACGCTCCAGTTTGCCGACGCGTTCGACAACTTCTTTGGGTGCGTCGCCGTAGTTGAACTTGAGATCGCCGTGCGCGTTCGTATCCAGGCCACGCGCGAGGATGCCCGAGTTGAACGCTCCGCCAAGCAGGATGCTGACGCCGCGCTTCTCGCATTCGGGCAGCAGATCGTCGAGCGTGTTCTGCTCGAGCAGCGTGTAACGTCCGGCGAGAAGCGCGCAGTCGATGTCGTATTCGGCCATCGCTTCCATGACGGCTGCGCCTTCGTTGACGCCGAGGCCGACGGCCTTGACGCCGCGCGATTGCTTCAATTCGTCGAGCGCGCGAAAACCGCCCTCGTCCGTCAACTGCCGCCAGTAGTGGGCGTTCTCTTCGCCGTGCGTGTATCGGCCGATATCGTGAATGAGCACGATGTCGATATCGATCATGCCGAGCCGATGTTGACTGTCTTCGAACGAGCGGAGGATGCCGTCGTAGGTGTAGTCGTAGATCGCCTGAAACGGCAGCGGATTCGCCCAGCCTTCGCTTCCGTCATCGGGCGTCGTTCGCGGCACGAAACGACGCCCGACTTTCGTCGAGAGAACGAACTCGTCGCGCGTGTACCGGCGCAGCGCATCCCCCAGGCGATGCTCCGCCTTCGTGTGTCCGTAGTGCGGCGCGGTGTCGAAAAAGCGGAGGCCTGCTTGCCACGCGGCATCCACGGTGGCGCGCGCTTCGTCTTCGGTCAGTTCGTGATAGAGGCCGCCGAGCGGCGCGGTGCCGAGCGACAGCGCCGTCACTTCCAGCGGGGTCGATCCGATTCGGCGTCGGGGCAAAACGTCCTGCTTTTCAGCGGTCATTGCAAGCCTCGGAGAGTTGATGCGATTGACTGCGAATCGAGCTGTGGCGAATTTGACGCTCGAAGTGGCGATTCATTCATTAATGAACGTATTATTCATAGACGCACAAAACCAAGTCAAGGATGGCGCGGCCCCGGGCGGTCGGTGTATTCCCTAAGACCGTGGCCGGACGCCCGGACGCCCGAACGCACGCCGAAACATGAACCGACAGACGCCAACCGCCGTGGACGCGGAAGACAACGATGCCGACCGATATCGCGCGCCGGCGCTCGACAAGGGACTGGACATCCTCGAATTGCTGGCCGAGCAAAAGTCGGGACTCACGCGTGCGGAAATCACGAAGCTGCTCGGGCGCAACGCGAGCGAGATGTATCGCATGCTCGAGCGGCTGGTCGCGCGCCAATACGTCGTGCGCTCGCCCGAGGGCGACCGTTACTCGTTGAGCCTCAAGCTGTACGCGCTCGCGCACCGTCATCCGCCGATGAACCGGCTGATTGCGGAGGCGTTGCCCGCGATGCAGCGTTTCGCCGACGCGGCGGAGCAATCGGTGCATCTCGCCGTCTATGACCGCGGCAACTTGCTCGTCATCGCGCAGGTGGACGGCCCGGGCGCCTGGGGCATTTCCGTGCGTCTCGGCTCGCGCGTCGGATTGATCGACACGGGATCGGGCCGCGTGATATTGGCCTTTCAGACCGACGAGCAGCGCGACCACATGTTGGCCGAGCATACGAAAGTGAAAGGCGAATTGCCGATCGACCGCAGCGTGCTCGACGCCGATTACCGACGGATCCGGGAAGCCGGCTTCTCGAAGAAGGAGAGTCAGCAAACCTTCGGCATCACGGACGTGACGTTCCCGCTGCTCGGTCCGTCAGGGCAAGCGATCGCAGCGCTCACGTGTCCGTACATGCGGCGAATCGACGAGTACGTGGCGCCGTCCATCGAGGAAGTCACCTCGTTGCTGAGAGATGCCGCGGCCGCGCTTTCGATGTCGCGCGTTTAGCCGCGCGCGGATCACGTTAGAATGGCGGCCCTCTCAAAATAGCGGCTGCCCATTGCGAGCCGCCGTGCCTATCTCGACGCATCATCCATGGCGAAACTTCTTTCCGATTCCGAGTTCCTGCGCTTTTCCGAGCTTCAGCAAAAGCAAGCGAGCTTCACCATCACTACCGACGAGGCCGATGAACTGCGTGACATCGTCGCCCGCGCGCAGAAAAAACGCGACGATCGCGCCGCCGCCATGCAGGCCATCGAAGCGTACATCGCGCAGTTCGACATTAGCCCGGACGAACTCTTCTCCCCCGAGCAGATCGGCGAAGCGGCGCGCACTTACGGTCTGATTCCCGCCGCGAAGAAGGAGCGCGCGCTGCCGCCGCAATTAACGCACAACGGCAAGCCGTACCAGTGGACGTCGCGCGCGTTGCCCGATGAAATTCGCACGCCGCTCTTCGAAGCGTTCACGGCGGGACATTCCGTGAAGGCGTTCATCGCGACGCCGAAGGACGCCGCGCGCTGCGCACTTACGATCGCGCGGCTCGAACGCGAGACCGGCGCTTCGTATGCCGAAGCATTGTTAAACGAACTGTCGCTGTCGCGCGAACAGATCGACGACGCGCTCTCGAAAATCGGCGCCTAACTACGTGCGGCGGACGGCGGCTATGTCGGCGTCTCGACGAGCCGCATCCTGAAACCGACGACGCCCGGGTCGTCCGTGCGCGTCAACTCGAAACCGAGCTTGCGCGCCAGCCCGATCATGCCCGCGTTTTCCCGCAAGGCTTCGCCGATCATCCATCGCGTGCCGCGCTTTTTTTCGTAATCGATGATCCGCGTGAGCAGCAGCGAGCCTAAGCCCTGCCCTTTCATGTCGGAGCGCGCCGCGAGCGCGAACTCGGCCGTCTCGTTGTCCGGGTCGGCGATGGCGCGCGCGACCGCAAGCGTCTCGGACGCGCCGTCCGCGTTCGTTCGCGTCACGATGAGCGCCATCTCGCGGTCGTAGTCGATTTGCGTCATTCGCGCGAGTTGCGAATGATCGAAGCTGCGCACCGCGCCGAAGAAGCGCAGTCGCAAATCTTCCGCCGTGTTCGCGGCGACAAATGCCCGATGCGCGTCTTCGTCTTCCGGTCGAATGGGCCGCACCGTGATGCGCATGCCGCGCCAGTCCAGCGTCTCTTCCATCGCACGCGGATACGGGACGATCGCGAGCGGTTTGCGGTGCGCGCCCAACGTCAGTTGCGGCTCGTGCACGGCAACTGAGTCGCGCGTCACCTGCAACGTTAGCCGAAGCGCGACGATTTCCTCGACATAACAAACGAGTTGGGACAACGCCGTGAGCGCCTGAAGCAGCATGTCGCCGGGCAACTCCCGTGAGCGCGGCGAGCGTGCGATCAGATCGCGAGCGAGCACCGGATTCAGCGGCGGCAGTGAGAATTCATGAAGGGCATCCGCGAGCCCTAGCGCGCCTTCCGCCCGGAACTCGAAGACGGGGCCAAAGACGCGATGGTTGAGAAGGCGCGTCTGTATTTCGACTCCCTCGGTGGACTTTGCACCGCAAGGCCCCGCCGTCACGGCGATGCCGAAGCGGACGAGAATACGCGATGCGCGGTTCCCCGCCAGTTCGACCGTGCCGTTCGCCAGCGCCTCGCGGACCTCCTTTTGCGCATCGTCGATGTCTTTCGGCACATCAGCGGGCAACCCGTCGGGCGTCTGCATAAGCAGTTCGCGGCCGTGCCGGAAGTCGACCAGTCGCGCAAAGCCGCGCGCCAGTCGATGCGGCGTCGTGTGCACGGGGATCCCGGCCGCATGAAGATCATCGCGCGTGGCCGCATCGATGCATCCGAAAAAGCAGGCAAGCAGACCGCGATAGGTATGCTGGCGCTCCGCGATGAGCGTGCGCGCAACGTCCGCGACCGGTGCGCTGTGCGTCGGCGCGTGCACGACGAACGCTGTACCGGTCTCGCGATACGGTGCGAGCGTTCGAAGCGCATTGGCGAAATCGCTCGCCGATGCGTCGTCACCGAGAAGCAGCGGGTTGCCGGATTGCGCTCCCGGCAACGCAGCCGCGACGGCGTCCCGTGCGGCCGCAGGAAAGGCGGCGAGCCCGCCTCCCGCCGCGCCGAAGGCGTCTTTCGCAAGGGCCGCCACACCGCGATCGCTCGTGATGACCGTCGCCGCGTCGCTCGAGGCGACGCGCCCGACGCCGAGGGTTTCGATTTCGTCGAGAAGGTCGTCGAGCGAGTCGACGCGCACGAGCCCCGCGCGTCGAAATGCAGCGCCGTACAGTCGATCGAACGGATCGTCGTGACCGGTGCGCAGTACCAGCACGGGCTTGTTTCGCGCGGCCGCACGAGCGGCGGACATGAATTTCCGGGCTGCGCTTATCGTTTCGATGGCGAGCAGGATTGCCCGCGTCGACGCGTCGCTCGCCAGAAAGTCCACAACGTCCCCAGCGTCAACGTCGGCTTCGTCGCCGAGCGCGACTACTCTTGAAAAACCGAGGCCGCGAGCACGGGCCCAGCCCAAGACGCCGTTCGTCAGCGCGTTCGATGCCGACACCCATGCGACTCGGCCTGATTTCACCTCGCACACCGGCGCACCGAGACAGGCGCCGATCGACGGCGTCATGACACAGAGGCTCGCCGGCCCGACGACGCGAAGCAGATGCGGGCGGGCGGCAGCGAGCGTGCGACTGGTCCATTCGTGCTGCGATGCAACGGCTGATGGCTCATATGACGCAGCAGGTCCGCCCTCATGCGCCTCGCCGATGATCACGACGGCCTTCGTTCCCCGCCGACCGAGACTCTCGACGAGCGAAGGCCATGTTTCAGGCCGCGTGCACAACACCGCCACACTCGGCGCATCAGGAAGGTCGTCGACGTCAGCGAAGACCGGTTGTCCGTCGAGCGAGGCGTGCTTCGGATTGACGGGCCACACGGGGCCTGCGAATCCGCAGGAAGTCGCGCGTTTCCATACCATTTCACCGATGCTTCTCGTCCGCAACGACGCGCCGATTACCGCAATCGACTGCGGAGCGAACAGGGTGTCGAGGTTGCGAACGGTCATAGCGGCTCTCACCAGGTTGGACAACGGTAAGCATAGGCGATCTGACGAACTGGTTGAACGAGCACGGAGGCTTGCGCGTGTCCGCGAGCTTTATGCGCATAAAGCCGGCAGAAGCCCGACGCCGCCGGTTTATGCGCATAAAGCCTCGTCCGTTTGGCTAACGCGTCGTTTTACTACGAATATCGCTGGAAAAAGTTTTAGCGCTATGTAGAATTCCAAACGGACATTTTCGGAGCGAAACGTGGCGGCGGAAATCATAGCGATCACACAACAGAAGGGTGGGGTCGGCAAAAGTACGATAGCGATGCACCTCGGCGCGGCCTTCCATGAGAAGAAGAAGCGCGTGCTCGTTGTCGATGCGGATGGCCAGAACACGCTCATTCACTGGTCAAGCGCCGCATCGGAAGACGCGTCCGGCATTCCGTTTCCAGTGGTCAACCTTTCGGAGGCGGGCGGCCAAATCCACCGCGAAATCAGGAAGTTCATCAACGACTACGACATCATCGTCGTAGACTGTCCGCCGTCGATCACGGAGAAGGTCTCGGGCGTGGTCCTCCTGGCCGCCAGCATCGCGGTTATTCCGACGTCTTCCTCGCCCGCGGATTATTGGTCGAGCGTCGGACTCGTCAAGCTGGTGCAACAGGCGCAGGTCATGAACGAAGATTTGCGCGCGGTCTTTTTGCTCAACAAGACCGAGGAGAAACGCATGCTCACGCGAGAATTGAAAGTCGCGCTGGAAGAGCTTGGCTTTCCGCTGCTCAAGACGCAGATTCCGACGCGCGAGTGCTACAAACAAGCAATGGCGCTTGGCCAGACCGTGCTGCAGATGACGGATCGCGGCTCGCGGCTCGCGGCGGCAGAGATCCGGGCGTGTGCCGACGAGATCGTCGCCATGCTCGCCTGACTTTATGCGCATAAAGGACCCTGAATGAAACCGTCGCAGTTCGCAAGGGGCTTCAAAGCCCGTCCCGATACCACGAGCAGTGAGAAGAGAACCGCGCTCGATCGAATCAACGCAATCGACGGCATCGTCGACCTTCAGCAGGCGTCGCAGGCCGCAGCCAATGGCCGGTCGAGCGCATTCGTCGCCGACGATCAATCTGACGCGAACGGGGCACATGAAACGGAGCCATACCGAGCCTGGCGAAAAGCGAATCGCTACACGGTAGGGCAGGTGATCGAGTTGCCGCTCAAGGCCATCAAGCCGAGTCCGTTCAATCCGCGTCACTTCTATCTGAAGGCTTCGATCGCCGAACTGGCCGTCAACTTAGCCAAGCAAGGTCAACAGCAAGCCATTCACGTCATTCCCGACTACGACGAGCCGGGCATGTTCTTCGTGAGCGACGGCGGCCGCCGCGTGCGCGCGCTGAAGGAGGCCAACAAGGAGACGGTGAAGGCAGTCGTCGTCGACTTGCCGATCGGCATCGAGAGCTACAAGCTCGGCTACGACCTCAACGTCCAGCGCGATTCGCAGACCGTCTTCGACAACGCGGTCGTATGGCGTCGGTTCTTGGACGAGCAACACTTCCAGAGTCAACGTGAATTGGCGGAACACCTTGGGCTGGATGAATCGACGATCGCCGTGGCGCTATCTATCGCGAAGCTGCCGGAAAACGTGATGCAAGAGATGGTCGCTCGGCCGGACCGGTTCGGTTCCAATATGGCGTATCAAATCTCCCGCTATCACGCAGCGCGTGGAAGCGACGCGACGCTTCGGCTCATCAACAAGATCGCGTCTGACGACTTGAGCACGCGCCAGGTCGCGGACATCGTCAAGGGGCGAGCCAGCGGGCAAGAGACACCGAAGCCGCTCGGCCGGCAACGGTATGCGCAACGGCTGGAGGTCAAGCTGGACGGCGTTGCAGTCGGGGATCTCAAGTCTTATGGCGAGGACCGGCTCGAGTTGAGGCTGCGGGGCTTGTCACGCGAGACACGCGACGAACTGCTGCATCAAATTGAGACGATGCTGGAAAAAGCCAATACGCGAAAATAACGGTACGCCGCAGGCGGCTTGAACGCCGCCTCGCTAAGTTCGCTCAGCTCGCTCGCGACTGGCTCAGCGTAAAAGCGAGCAAGTCGCCATCGGTCGGCTCGCCCCACGTCCGCCGGGCGAGCCAGTCGAAGAACGACGTTTCCGCAAGCTTGGAGTCTAGTCCGCGCTTTCGCCAATCGTCGCGCATATGCGCTCCGAGCTCCGGCAACAACTCTTGCTCGAAGCTCTGGCGCGCGAGCTCCCGTTCTTCCTCACCTTGCTCTTCGTACATTGCACGGGCTTCCTTACGCCGGAAGGCCGAGAATTCCCCCAACAACCGCGCTTTGAGATCGTCCGCCGCCGAGGCGCTCGGCGCACCGGCGCGCGGCGACGCGCCGTTCGCAGCTGAGGGCAACGCGTCGACCAGCGGCGCATAGCCCTTCTTCAATGCGTCTTTGAACAATGCGGCGGCACTGCGGACCGGCGGCAAAGTCGTGCTGCGCATGCGCTGCTCCGTCATCAACAGAGCGGCGCGGATGCGATTCTCCTCGCTGTCGGCATAGAGGGTCTGCGCTTCCTTCAGCGGGATCCCGATCTTCACCATACGGTCGACGAGCGTGCTGTCGAAGACATTCGGATGCTCGTCCAACGCAAGCATCGGCTGCTTGCGCTCGGTCACGCGGAATTGAATCTCGGCGACGCGCCGCCCCTCTCGATGCTCCACCAGTTCGACGAAGATATTGGTTACGGCGTTGACTTCGGCAATCGCGGGGCGCAGGTAATCGCGCTTGAAGTATTTGTACTCGCGTTTCGCCTCGTCGCCGGCTTCCGTGTCGGGCGTGCCAGACAGAATGGGCCGCCACCACTCCCAGGTTTCGCGCATCGTCAGATGGCTGGGATTCGTCAAATACCGGACGCAGATCTCGTACAGCGCAAGGCCGGCGCTGCTGCGCAACTGGCTCTGGAATTGGAGACTCAGCCTGGCATACTGAACCGGGTCGAGCAGCTTCTTCTTGATCTTCGGGGCGAATGAGAACTCGACCCAGACCCGACGCGTAGACGGGTCTTCGAGGATTTCCGCGTCGGCGATCAGCGTGGATATGCCCCACTTACGGCCAGGCTTCTGGCTCGACGTACCGGTGCTCCACTCCACTTGAACTGAAACCATGCGGCGCAAGTGTTCTTTGACGAGTGCCGTGTCGTTCGAATCGAAGGCCGAATTTGCGACAATATCCGAGAGCAGCGCGCGATATGTGTCGCCAGATTCGTCCGCTTGCTGCGCAACGGCGAGCAAGACGTTGAACAACTTGCGCGTCAGCAGCGTGATCTTTCCGCTTTTGGGCTGAATCGCGATGGCCTCAACGGCCTTGCGCAATTCCGCCGAGCTGGGGCTGACTACGTCGGTTTTCTTTGCGCGCCTAGTCGCCATACAGGTATCGAATTCAGTATTGCGGCAAGCATAGCGGGTGCGGTGATCCCCGTCTACCGGGTGAGATCACCCTTTGGATGGTGATGGCTAGCTCAGGTCGCAGGCTCACTGCGGTGCGCTCCCGAAAAGGCTCACCCCTCACCTGTTGTCCTCATTCGGTTTACCCAGAATCCGCGCGGGTAAACGCTTCGTCCCGTTCTTCGGCAGCGGCATCCGACTGCGACAAGGGTCCCGAAAACGCTCACCTAGGAGGTTTTTCGACCAGAAACAAGGTGTGGCGCACGAGAGACAAACAAAAAACCGTTCGCTTACCCGCAGTTCGGCCGTGTAGCACTCGTTTTCTCCGTTTCGAACAGCGGCCGCAGAACCCTCGAGCGGAACTTACTCCCGCAAAGTCTCACCTTCGCGCCCAGCAAACGTTACGGAGCGGCCTTCGAAGCCACCGAGCCACGACAAGCTAGAGCGGACCAGTCCCGAAAAGCCTCACCTTACCCTGGAAGAACAAGCACAGCGGCTCCCGAAAATGCTCACGTCGGGTTTCCCGCAAAACCTCACCTTTCGGTTTTGTGTACGCCAAACATGGTAAGGAGAAGGCTGATTTGGGACGATAGCGGGTCCGTCGAGTGGCGAATGTTCCCGCAAAGACTCACTGTAGCGAGTGCGCAGGCATTCGGACGAGGCGCAACGTGCCGCCGAAGCTTCAAACTTCTTTCACAGAACAGAGATAAGTTGTTAATTGGCCTAGGTTATCTGCGTTGGACGCGCCCGTCGCGGTGCCCTGTACGCGCATCCCGAATAATCTCACCCACCGCCAAGTTGCCGTTCGAAAGGCGATCAGCCTCCCGAAAACGTTCACCTTTCGGTACCGCGACTGTCGTGCGCGCTCCCGAAAATCCTCACCGAAACCTGCGCAAAAGGGCATTCAGGCGTTGCACGTCGACAAATGCTCCTGAATGACCTCACCTTAGAAGGCGAATTCGGCCCGTAAACGCTCACCAGAGGGAAAAATCGACACAAAAAAGCAGCGCGAGCACGCCTACGCCGCTCTCCCGCATCGTCTCACCGATGTGAAGACGCACAACGCATCGGTTTTCGGCATGACAAGGCGCTCAGATGCGGATCCTCCCGTATTCGCTCACCAATCTGCGAATGCTTCTTCCCGAAGCCGCTCACTAAGCCTCCTGGTTCCTCTCACTGATCATCCCGAAACACACCACCTACGCCACCCGTAGCGGCTCACCAACTATCCCGCAAACGCTCACCGAGCCGGCCGGGAAGCCTTACGCCATAAGGGTTGGACGAGGCGTTAACTGTTTCAACAAGGGTTCAAGGGTGTTTACTTCTAATACTCTCAAGGCTGTGCATTTCCTGCAAAGAATCCGCACCGCTTCCCACCAGCCACTTGACCGTGTTGTTCACAACTCCCTGTGAAACACGCGGTTGCTGTTCGTGATCGCTTCAATCGCCTAAGAATCATGGGCTTAGGACAACAATCTCATCATGTTTCACATGGATCGTCTACAATCCCAACGTCGTTGCATCAAAATACGCTGTGGTGTCCCAGAAGGCTTCTCTGGGCCAAACCAGGATCGTCGTTGTATCGCCTGAAACGTAAATCGTGCCGGGCAAAACATATCTCGTTGAGGAACAATGGACTCGCACCTTCGCGACACTGTTCGCCAAGAGCTGGAGAGAATGCGTTCAGCCGGCGCACGCCGACACGAACTCTCTCAGCATGCCTGCCGACGACTCTTTTTCGACCTCGGAATCCGCCCGTCAGTTACGACAGTGCGGGATTTGACGCAGGTCGGTAGTGCTACTGACATCCCGCGAGACATCGACGCGTTCTGGGAGACGGTCCGCTCGAGTGTTCGGGTGCGCGTCGAGGCAGGCGGAATCCCGCAGGCACTCCAGGAACGTGCGGGCGAGTTGCTCGCGGAGCTTTTCGTCGAAGCTAGGCAGCAGGCGGGCATTGCGCTCGATGACGAACGCTCCCGAATAAGCGAAGATCTCCGCCGTGCCGAAGCGAGCGCGCGCGACGCAGATATTCGCTGCCAGGCGATCGAACAGGCACGGCGAGACGCCGAGACGCGAGCCGATGTCGCCGCGGCGCGGATAGCGTCGCTCGAATCGGAGGTGACCCGACTGCGGCAGCGCGAGGCTGATATCCAAGAAGAGCTCCGCAACGCGATGGCTCGCTGTCAAGCCGAGAATTCGGCGCTTGCCGAGCGTCTTGCGGCAGAACAGTCGCAAACGGCGCGTCTGCGCGACCGTCTAGACGATCTTCAGGACGAACTGCGGACCAACACGGAACGTTACGCCCAGCAAATCAACGACGCAGTCAAGGATGCAGAGCGACGCGTGAAGCCGATGCTCGTCGAACTGGACAGCTTACGGGGTGTCTCCGCGACCTATCAGACAAGCATCCGCGAAGCCGGCCGCAAAGAGTTTGAGTTCATTCAACAGCTTAGCGTCGCGCGAAGCCGGGCGGATCGCCTGGAGTCGCAAGTGCGCGCGCAGTCCGACGAGATTGACGCGCTCACGCGCGAGCGCGACGCACACCGGGTGCGGGCGCGCATGAGCACGGAAGTCGGCGAATTGATTGCGTCGCTTGCAGTGGACGGACGGCTCACCGATGAAGAAATCGCCGCTCTCGGAGCGCAAGCCGATCTGTACGTAGCCGTGCCGCCAACCTGCCCCGGCTGCGAGGACGGAGAACCCGAACTGCAACTGCACGAAGACGAATACGAGTTGTGTTGCCCCAAATGCGAGCGAACCTCTGGCCCGGCACCGTCGAAATTGTCGGCGTTATATGGCTTTCGACACGCGTCTCAGGTGCGCGCCTGACGGGCTGATTCCCTTGTGGGCGATAGGTGAGCGTTTTCGGGAGCGCCGTCAGACGCCGGTAAGCCCTGCTTCTTCGCTCGCGCCAGCCTGAGCCTGCGCGAGATCGCGCTCCCGTATTTGCTCACCCATCCAGTCCTGCCACGCTCTATGGAGCCGATGCACAGAAATCATCTGCTGGAAGCCCAGCCACTGGCCAACCCGCTCCGGGTCGACGCCTTCGTCGAATAGCTCCGCCGCGTAGGTGTTGCGAAGCGTCTGCGGACTGGCTCGCGCCACGCGAGACGCTGCCATGCCCGACTCGGCCACGACCGCATCGATGGCGCGGAGCATCGTCGCCTTGTGCATGGGCCGGCCGGACGGCGCCGCGGGAAAGAGCAGTTCACCCGCCAGCCCGGCTGCTCGGCGCTCGTTGATCCAACCGTCCAGCAACTCGACGGCGAACGGCGCGAGCCGGGCCTGGCGGATCAAGAGCGGATTCGATGCATCGACCGTTATGTAGGGCGCGCCCGGCGCGTAGCAGTCGACGGTCAACTGCGCCGCCTCGCCCGTTTTCACCCCCGCGCCCAAGAACGCGGCAACCAGCGCGCGGTCGCGTTGTTCGCGCCAGCGCTGTCCGGCCGGCAGCGCGCCCAGAGGCGAAAACAGATGCGCGGTCAGCAAGGCCCGCTCGTCGTGCGTCAGAAAGCCGGTGGGCTCGTTGTCGCGCGCTTTGCGCCAGGCTGCATCGCCGTCCTGCGCGATGAACCGCGCGGGATTGGTCCCCGCGGCCTCGATTTCCCGCACGTGATCGAGCACGCGCTCGATCAAACGCAAGTAGCGCATCCGCTGCGGACGTCGAATGTCGAGCTGCGAGACAAACTGTTCGATGACGGGCCGTTGCACGGTGTGGAGCGTCGCCCGTTTCGCCTGTAGCCATTCGAGGAAGTTGCCCCACTGCGCGCGATAAACATCGGCCGAAGACGCGCGGAATTCTTGCTGGGCAAGCCATGCGTCGAAGGCAGCGTGCGGGTCGGCCTGCCAGTCTGCGCGCTGTTGGTCGAAGAGATCGGTGGTTGTCGGCATTGTGTTCGTAGGGCGATCTGACGCTGTTCGCTTTGCAGAGAGGGTCGGGCTTCGCGTGGCGGGCGTCAAGCGTCCACTGTACCGAACGCTGCGCGCGCTGGCTGCGCCCATGTGCTAATCGGCTAATCGGCGAAGCCAGGCGTTAGCGCGGTGTTGGATCGCCCATCCGTTGGCTGCTCGATCAATGACCCGCGATGGCCAGTTGCGGCCGGCCCTGCCGTGCAGCGCACTCGTAGGCGTCGACGGCGAAGCCGAACACCGCAGGCAAAGCGTCGGACGAGGCGATGTCCACGACGTCGTCGGTCTCGGGATAGGCGAAGTTCTGCGGGCGAGCAAACAATTCGCGCAGCGCGGCTTCGTGACGGCCCGCGAAACCGAGGTCTGCAACGGCCTCCGCTTCGATCGCATGCAAGAGACGCCACGTCAGCGGCACGCCCTTGTCGATGTAGCGAGCCGCTATTTGCCGCGTGATGCTTTCGAGGTCGCGCACGGCCCGCTCGAACTGCTTTTTGCTCAGATGTTCGCCGTCTGACTCCATGTTGTCACCCCTCGCACCGGTCCTTGTACTGTATAAATATACAGTATCGTCGCGCCTGAAAATAGCGTCGCGCTGTTCGGCCGTCGTGTATGTGCGATTCCGCCTACGCGTTGTTCAGACATCCGCGGCTGCCCAAAGGCATCGGGATGACGCATCCTAAGCCTGCGCTGGAGCGGTTTCCACCGTTCCAAACGACGCATAACGCAATACTTTCACGCTGAACCAAGGAGAACATGATGAACAAGGACCAAGTAAAAGGCGTCGGCGAGCAAGTGAAGGGGAAGATCAACGAAGTGGTCGGCAAGGCTACCGACGACCCTGCGCAGGAAGCCAAGGGTGACATGCAACAGGTCGCCGGCAAGATTCAAAAGGGCGCGGGTGACGTGCGCGAAGATCTGAAGGACAGCGTGCGGAAGAATCCGTAATTAGGGGCGCGGCCGGCACCGATGGTTGAAGGCGGGGCGTCCAATTAGGCGCCCCGCTTCGTATGAGCACTCATGCACCCCGAACTTGATGCGCATAAAGTTCGGGGAGCCATCCGCTGGATCAACCATGAATCACCACAAGCAGCGCCTTCGCTTCCGAACGCCCCGCGTTGCGAATGGCGTGACTGTCGTCGGCCGCATACCGTGCGGTCTCGCCCGTTTTTAGACGACGCGTCGAAGCCGCTACTTCTACCTCGATCGTTCCATTAAGCACGGTCAAATGCTCGCGCGTGCCTGGCTCGTGTGCGTTGGATCGGAGCGCCGCGCCAGCCTGCAACGTGAGTTCATACCACTCGAACTTTCCCGCGAGTTCGATCGGCCCCCAGACGCGAAGTTGATATCCGCCGTTGTCGCCGCTCAAGGTCGGTATGTCGTGCGGGCTCGCGACGCGGATCGCTTCGGCAGGACGTTGTTGCGCAAATAGCTGATCGAGGCTGATACCGAGCGCATTCGTGAGCCGCCACGCTACCGCGATAGTCGGATTGGCTCGGTCCCGCTCTATCTCGGACAACATCGACTTCGATACGCCAGCCGCTCGGGATAGATCGTCGAGTGTCAGCTTTCTTTCGTTGCGCAATCGTTGAATCTGCTCGCCGACGCGCGGCGGAACAGACCCAGTCGCCGTCGGTTCCGTGACTATCGGATCTAAACGCGAACTTGCCATGACGCTTCGATACCCTTAGAGTGTTCTCTATATTGGAAATTCGTTCGAAATATCGAACGTGTCCAATGCGATGGTTCGACTATAACAGGGCTAACACGCCGCGTGCGCACGCGGATACAACCGGAAGATGCCATGAGAGACCGCTATTTGTCCCATCTTCGCGACGTCATCGACGATATTCGCGCCGCTGGGTTCTACAAGAACGAGCGCGTCATTGCGAGTCCGCAGTCGCCGGAGATTCGCCTCGCGGACGGGCGCGACGTGCTCAACTTCTGCGCGAACAATTACCTGGGGCTAGCCGATGATCCGCGCCTGATCGAGGCCGCCAAAGCGGGGCTCGACGCCGACGGCTTCGGCATGGCGTCGGTGCGCTTCATCTGCGGCACTCAGACTGTCCACAGGTCGTTGGAAGGCGCGATTGCGCAGTTCCTTCAAACCGACGATGCGATTCTCTATTCGAGTTGCTTCGACGCCAACGGTGGCCTGTTCGAGACGCTTTTGAGCGAAGAGGACGCCATCATCAGCGATGAACTGAATCACGCCAGCATCATCGACGGCGTGCGGCTCTCGAAAGCGCGACGTCTGCGCTACAAGAACAACGATCTGGCGGATCTTGAAGCGCGTCTAAAGGAAGCGGACGCCGCCGGCGCACGCTTCAAACTGATCGCCACTGACGGCGTGTTCTCGATGGACGGGATCATTGCGAATCTCGCGGGTATCTGCGATCTAGCTGACCGTTACGACGCCCTCGTGATGGTGGATGATTCGCACGCGGTCGGCTTCATCGGCGAGAAAGGACGAGGCACGCCCGAGCACTGCGGCGTGCTGGACCGCGTGGACATCATCACCGGCACCCTCGGGAAGGCGCTCGGGGGCGCTTCCGGCGGTTACGTCGCCGCACATAAAGAGATCGTCGAACTGCTGCGCCAGCGCAGCCGCCCGTACCTCTTCTCCAACACGCTCGCGCCCAGCATTGCGGCTGCATCGCTAAAAGTGCTCACGTTGCTGGACAGCGATGAAGGCGCGGCGCTGCGCTCGCGCGTGCGCGAGAACGGCGCCCGATTCCGCCAGGCGATGTCTTCTCTCGGTTTCGATCTCGTCCCGGGCGAGCATCCGATCATTCCGGTCATGCTTGGCGATGCGCAGTTGGCGTCACGTATGGCAGATGCTCTACTCGACGAAGGTGTGTACGTGATCGGCTTTTCGTATCCGGTCGTGCCGAGGGGACGCGCACGCATTCGCACGCAGATGAGCGCGGCGCATACACCGGAGCAAATTGATCGCGCGGTGGAGGCCTTCGCTCGTGTGGGAAGGTCTCTTCGTGTCATCCAGTGAGCGGTGTCGCTCGCCTGACTTTATGCGCATAAAGGCCCGTCTGTCCCACACGCGACACACAGCAACTACCCACATCAGGACCCGCCTCACATGAAAGCTCTCGCCAAACTGGAACGCGCACCCGGCCTCACGTTGACCCGCGTAAAGCGTCCGGAGGTCGGTCACAACGATGTCCTTATTCGCATTCGCAAGACTGCAATTTGCGGTACGGACATCCATATCTGGAAATGGGACGACTGGGCGCAAAAGACGGTGCCGGTGCCGATGCACGTGGGCCACGAATACGTGGGCGAGATTGTCGAGATGGGACAGGAAGTGCGCGGTTTCGCAATCGGCGATCGCGTGTCGGGCGAAGGTCACATCACATGTGGCTTCTGCCGCAATTGCCGCGCCGGGCGACGGCACCTGTGCCGTAATACCGTCGGAGTAGGCGTAAACCGCGAGGGCGCGTTCGCCGAGTATCTCGTGATCCCGGCGTTCAACGCGTTCAAAATTCCCGCCGGCATCTCCGACGACCTCGCCGCCATCTTCGACCCGTTCGGCAACGCCACGCATACCGCCCTGTCGTTCAATTTGGTGGGCGAGGACGTGCTCATTACCGGCGCAGGTCCGATCGGCGTGATGGCGGCCGCTATTGCCCGGCACGTCGGCGCGCGGAACGTCGTGATTACCGATGTCAACGCCTATCGGCTCGACGTCGCGCACAAGATGGGCGCGACGCGTACCGTCAACGTCGCGCATGAGGATCTGCGTGATGTCATGCGTGAACTCGGCATGACCGAGGGATTCGATATCGGTCTCGAAATGTCCGGCGTGCCGAGCGCCTTCACGGGCATGCTGGAAGCGATGAATCATGGCGGGAAGATCGCGCTGCTCGGCATTCCGCCCGCGCAGACTGCCATCGACTGGAATCAGGTTATCTTCAAGGGGCTGGAGATCAAAGGCATCTATGGCCGCGAGATGTTCGAAACTTGGTACAAGATGGTGGCGATGTTGCAAAGCGGACTCGATCTGTCGCCGATCCTCACACATACATTCGCCGTCGACGATTACGAGCAAGCGTTCGCAACCATGCTCTCCGGCAACAGCGGCAAAGTCGTGCTCGACTGGACTGCGGCCTGACCCCAGAGTTATTCCTTCGGCTTCCCGAACTCGGCCTGAATGGCGACGTGCACATCGTCGCCGACGGCGGGAAACCACGTCGTCAGGCCGAACGCCGCGCGGCTGAAATGCCCGTCGGCGGAAAAGCCGAGCGTCTCCTGTTTCGTCAGCGGGTTTGCAGCGTGGCCGTTGAACGTGACGTTGAGCTTCACCGGGCGTGTCACGCCGCGAATCGTTAAGTCGCCGGTGAGTGTGCCGGTGTTATCGCCCGACCGCTCGAATGTCGTGCTCTGAAAAGTAATGTTCGGATACCGCGCGGCGTCAAACATGTCGGGTCCTTTCAGCATGCGGTCGAGCAGCGGCACGTTCGTGTCGACGCTCGACGCGTCGATGGTCGCCTGAACGGGGCTCGCCGCCATTCCGCCGGCTTTCCAGTCGAGGCGTGCCGATACCTTGTCGAAGCGGATCACGAATCGCGAATAGTGAAAGTGATCGACGTCGAAGCTCACGTTCCAATGATGCGCATCGAGTTCATACCGCCCGACTGGCACGCTGGCTTCGTTCGCCGAAACGCGGTGCGTCACGACATTCAAGGCCGTGCATCCGCACAACAGCGCGACCGAGCAAACTAATGCCGGATAGTGCCTCGCAGCGTTCATCACGGACTGACTCCAGAAAGAAGCTCGTTCTCGACAACGAATGAACAATCAAGCAGACCACAACTAGAAATACAACGGCCGTCACGCCGATTTCGTCCGCGCAAACGAAAATGACGCGTTTCAGGTAGAGTTCGCGTCGATTCTCATCTCAAAAAGGCGCCATGGCCACGTGCGATGGCGGATAAAACATGCGCTTGTGGCGGCACCGCTTTTACCCGCTTCGCTCCCGATGGCTTGCGGTCACGCTGCTGATTGTCTCAGCCGCGTTCACCTGGGCTTCGCCCGCGCAGGCCGCAGGGTGCGACGACGGATTATGGATCGACGCGATGATCGGCTCGCACCACTTTCATCCCGACAAGCATTTCGAGCAGTTCAACCCGGGAATCGGCGCCGAATGCTGGCTCGCGCCGCAGTGGGCCGTGACCGGCGGCTATTTCCGCAACTCGCTGTCGAAACCGTCGTTCTATGGCGGCGGCGTCTGGGCGCCCGAATTCCTCCATTGGGGCTTCGTACGGCTCGCCGCGATGGGCGGGCTGATCTCGGGCTACGACTACGGCCGCTGGGGCATCGGGCACGATCACATGGTGGGCCCCGTGGCCGCGCCGCTCGTAATGGTGGCTTACAAGCGCGTCGGCGCGAACTTCATCCTGATCCCGCCGATTCCGTCCAGCGATCTGCCGTTTACTATCGGGTTTCAGCTTCGCGTGAAGTTCTGATGCGGCTCCGCTGGAAAACGGGAAACAGGCTGCTCCTGAAAAACCTCACCTGAGCCACGCGCAGAAGCCCGCCGACAGGCGGTTCTTCCACCCGATTCCCGAAAATCCTCACCTCAATGCCAGCCCGAGCGCCAGCGGGACAAAAAAAGAGCCCGGCCATGAGCCGGGCTCGAACCGGACCGGGCGAGTTCCGAGTCACGCCCGACCGCGTGGACTTCTCGACGAAAGCGCCCGCGACGACAGCCGCCGCCGCGGCAACGACGGCTTTCGGCGCGATGCAGTTCGAGATGCAATTCGAGGAGCCAGCCATGCGCATCGTCTCGATGGAGATTGGCCGCGCACGGTCTGTTCGCGGCGTCGAATGCAGCCTCGCGATGCGTCGTACGACGCGCACCACGCCCGCCATGCTGCATCGGAGACCGCGACGCACAGCGCGACCAGCACCGCATGCGCGCGCACGGTTTGCGGCGTGCATGGCGGTATAGTGCGGGCTGATTGCTTATGCGATGCTTAAGTTCGGCGTGCCGGGCGTTAAGTGGCGCTTAAGCAAGACGCAAGGAGAATGGCCGCGACGTCAAAGCTTGGGGAAGGGCATGCGCCTGCTTTTGGTAGAGGACGACGAAATGATCGCCGAGACGGTGCTGGCCGCGTTGCGCCGCTCCAGCTACACCGTGGATTGGGCGCAGGATGGCCGCGCGGCCGAATTGTCGCTCGGCAATGACGTGTACGACCTCGTGTTGCTGGATCTCACCTTGCCGAAGCGCGACGGCCTCGATCTCCTCGGCGTCTACCGCAAGAACGGCGGCCATGCGCCGGTCATGATCCTCACGGCGCGCGACGCGGTGGATGACCGCATCCGCGGCCTCGACGCCGGCGCGGACGACTATTTGCTCAAACCCTTCGATCTCGATGAATTGGCCGCTCGCGTGCGCGCGCTGCTGCGCCGCCGCACGGGTCATACGCAGCTCGTCTACACACACGGCGACTTGTCGCTCGATCCGGCCGCGCACGAAGCCTCGAAGGGCGGCGTCGCGCTGAATCTCGTGCCGCGCGAATTCGCGCTGCTTCAGGCGTTGATCGAGGAGCCGTCGCGCGTGTTCCGCCGCTCGGAACTGGAAGAGAAACTCTATGGATGGGGCGAGGAAGTGGGCAGCAACGCGATCGAAGTCCACGTGCATAGCCTGCGGCGCAAGATCGGCGCCGAGCAGATCGTCACCGTGCGCGGCGTAGGCTATCGGCTGAAGAGGATCGGATGAACTCCATCCGGCGCTGGCTGCTCGGCTGGCTCATCTGCGGACTCGCCGCGGCGTGTCTGCTCGCGGGCTACGGCATCTTCCACATGGCGCAGCTGGAGGCGGGCGAACTCTTCGACTACGAGCTGCGCACCGTCGCGGTCTCGCTACCGGGCAACATCACTGCCTCGGATGTCGCGGAAGGGCGCAGCCACGACCTTGAAGGCATTGCCGACGACCGGCTCGTCATCGACATCTGGGACAAAACCGGGCGGCTCATCTATCACTCGCCGCATGAACCCGCGCTGCCGCGTTTCGGCGACGGCTTCCGGTCCGCCGAGCGCGAAGGCTACCGCTGGCGCGCGTTCGGCATGACCTTGCCGGATCGCTTCGTGCAGGTGGCGCAGCCGTACTTCGTGCGCGAGGACATGGCCATTTCGCTCGCGCTGCGCACCATCTGGCCGCTCGCGCTGTTGATACCGGTCATCGTGGTGATCGTGCTCGTGGTCGTGGCGCGCGGTCTCGCGCCGGTGCGCTGGCTCTCGCGATCGCTCGCCGCGCGTTCGCCGGAATCGGTCGCGCCCGTGTCGCTTGCCGCGAGCACGCCCGTCGAACTGCGCCCGCTCGTCGATGCGCTGAACGGCCTGCTCACGCGTCTCAACGAGGCGTCGGAGGCGCAGCGCACATTCATCGCGGATGCCGCTCACGAACTGCGCACGCCGCTCACCGCGCTCAAATTGCAGATACAAGGCGCCATCAGCGACGGCTCGCTGAAAGTGGACGAGGCGACGGTCGGCAAAATCGATGGACGGCTGAACCGGCTGATTCATCTTGCGCAGCAGTTGCTCAGCATGGCGCGCGAGGACGCGGCACGCGAGGCGGCCATCGCGCCGATGAGCCTGCGCACGCTATGCGAGACGCGCGTGTCGGACTTCTCGCTGATTGCGGAGGCGAAGTCGATCGACCTCGGCCTCGAACTGGAAGATGCACGCAGCGAGGACGACGCGTTCGCGATCCTCGGCGACACGCATGCGCTCGCCGTGCTGCTCAATAATCTGCTCGATAACGCGATCCGCCACACGCCGCCCGGCGGACGCGTCGATGTGACGCTGCGCCGCGAGTCGAACGGCATCGCACTGACGGTCCTCGATACGGGCCCCGGCATTCCGCCCGACGAGATCGACCGCGCGTGCGACCGGTTTTATCGCGGCGCGGGGACGCACGGGCAGGGCAGCGGGCTCGGGCTTGCCATTGCGTCACGCGTGGCGCAGCGGCATCAAGCGGCCTTGACCGTCGAGAACCGCGCGGGCGCGGGCGGGCTCGCGGTGTCGGTGCGCGGCTTGCGCGGCGTCGAGATGAAAGAGCAAACAACGGAGTGCGCTGCCGTGGCGATCCGGTGACGCTCTGAGCTTTCACGAGGCTCGACTACGATGAACCGCTGGTTTCGTATTGCTTTGCTGGTTCTCGGCTTCGCATCGGCGCTGACTTCATATGCCGACGATGCCGCCAGCGCGTCCGCCGCCTCTGAGCCCAAGACGCTGAAAGAACGGCTCGGCGACAAGGCCAGCGACGAGCAACGCGTCGACCATTGCAAGGTGCCGCCCGAGCGTCGTGGCACGAAAGCGCGTCCGGATGCCTGCGCACGCTGACCACGCGGCGGGAGCGGAGCGACTTCGATAAACGCCACGCACCGCGATCACCCGCCTGTATCCGCCCCGGTCAACGCAATCACCATGTCGAGAAACGCCCGCGTTTTGGCCGGCGGATGATGCCGCGACGGATGAAACGCATAGAGCGGAAAGCGCTCGTCGGGCCAGTCCGGAAACAGGTCGATCAGCGCGCCCTGCGCCATCAGATGCGCGTGACCGAGTTCGAGTATCTGCGCAATGCCGTATCCGGACAGGCACGCGCTCAACATCGTGCCGGGATCGTTCAGCGTCAGATGCCCGCGCGTGTCGACCGTGAGCCGCTTCTTTTTCCGATGAAACTCCCACGGGAACGGCCGCCCCGTTTCGGGATCGCGGAACTCGATGCACGTGTGAGCGCCGCTCGCGAGCGCCTGCGGTGTCGCGGGCCGCCCGCAGCGCGCGATATACGACGGCGCGGCCACGGTGCGCACCGGCGTATCCAGCAACTTGCGCGCGACGAGACTCGAATTGCGCGGCTCGCCGAAGCGCACGGCGAGATCGAAGCCATCGGCGATCATGTCGCCCAGGCGGTCGCGCGTGAGCAATTCGAGTTCGAGTTCGGGATGCGCTTCCATGAACGCTTCGAGCTTCGGTCCGAGCACGAGCCGCGAAAAGATCGGGTCGACGTTCACGCGCAGCCGCCCGCGCACCGCTGTTGCGCTGGCCGATGCAGTGGAAGCCGCTTCTTCGAGCCCGACCAGATGCGGCATGACCTGTTCGAAGAAGCGGCGGCCGTCGTCGGTGAGCGAGACCGTGCGCGTCGTGCGGTCGAACAGGCGTATCTTCAGGCGCGTTTCCAGACGCGCAATGGCGCGGCTCACGCCCGGCTGCGACATGCCGAGCTTCTCGCCGGCTGCGGCAAAGGTGCCCGCATCGACGATCGCTGCAAACACGCTGATGCCGTTCAGGATGCGCTCGTTGAACCCCGCCATTCATGCCTCCGCGTCATGCAAGAAGTGGCTCGCACGTTATCGCGAAGCAACAAAAAGGGCCCCGAAGGGCCCCATGGATCACACGCGTGTTTGGTTCAGGCGTGAGCCTTGGCCACCTTCTCGACGGCCATCGAATCCGCGCGCATGCGTTCGTATTCCTGTTCGCTCATCGGCACGGCGTCTTTCTTGCCGAGATCGTCCAGGCGCACGCGATACGTCTCGCGCGCCGACCACGCCGCGATCGCCGCGATGATCGTCACGCCGAACGCCAGCGCGCCGACCGTGAGCGGAATGTTGGGCGATCCCGGCGGCGCGACGGCCGCGAACAGCGCGGGCAGCAGCGCGGTAATCGTGGTGCCGATGTTTTGCGCAATCGCCATCGCCGACACCCGCGAACGCGTCGGGAAGAGCTCCGGGAAGAAGCTCGGGAAGATCGCGTTGTAGCCCTGATACACGATGCCCCACATCAGGAGCGACATGACGATGGCGAGCGGCACGTTGCGGATGCTGATGGCATACAGATACGCGAACGACAAGAGACCCGCGAGCAGCGAACCGACGATCATCGGCATGCGGCGGCCGATCTTGTCGGACAGGTTGCCGACAAACGGAATCACCAGCACCGCGAGAATGTTGCCGACGACCGGAATCCACAGATACACGCTCTTCTGGAAGCCGATGCCGTACGACGCCTGCACCGCATAGGCCGCGCCGAAGATGGTCGCGACGACCGGAATCACGTTCATCAGCGCCATGCAGACGACGCGGATCATGTCGGGCGTGCTGTTCGCGAAGGCTTCCTTGATCGGCGACTTCGGCAGCTCGCCGTGCGCGCCTTCCGCCGAGAACGCGGGCGTCTCATGCACTTCGCGCCGAATGATGTAGCCCGCGACCAGGACCAGCGCCGACAGCAGGAACGGCACGCGCCAGCCCCACGAATTGAACATGGGCTCGGGCATGAACGCAGCGAGCGGCAGGAATACGGCAGCCGCGAGGATCTGGCCGGCCTGCACACCCTGAAGCGTAAAGCTCGCGTAGTAGCCGCGCCGGCCGAACGGCGCGTGCTCCAGAATCATCGAGCTCGCGCCGGAAATTTCGCCGGCCACCGCGAAGCCTTGAATCAGCCGCAACACGACGAGCAGCGCGGGCGCCAGCATGCCGACGCTGTGATACGTCGGCAAGAGACCGACCGCCATCGTCGAGAAGCCCATCAGGAACATGCAGATCAAGAGCACGTTCTTGCGGCCGTGCGTGTCGCCCAGATGACCGAGCACGAACGCGCCGATCGGCCGCGCCACATAGCCCACGCCGTACGTCGCGAGCGATGCGACGATCGCCACTTTCGGATTACCCGACGGAAAGAACAGCTGCGGAAAGATGAGCGCCGCCGCCTGCGCGTAGATGAAGAAATCGTAGTACTCGAGCGCCGAGCCGATCCAGCCGCTCGCCGTCGCTTTTTTCGCCTGGCGGCCGCCATGCGCCTCTTCCTTAGGGCTAGCCATAGAAGTGTCTCCGAATGATGATTTAACGAGTGGTTCCGCTACTGCCTGTGCCTTTCTTCTTACCTGCGTTTTCTGCCGATTCGCGCCGCCGCGTGGTCGGGCGGCGAGGCAATCGGGCCAGGCTCGCGAACGTGTTCCTTACAAGTGAGACGAGCATAAGAGCGCAACCACGAGCGGGCAATGATTTGTGATAAATTGTGCGCGATTATCGCACGCATGCGTCCGATAATCGGCCGCTTTGGGGGTTAGCACTAGCAGAGGCTCGAACCGCATATGACGAAACCGGCACTGGATAAGCGAGACTGGATCGCCGGGCTGGAGAAGGGGCTGGCGATCCTCGAAGCGTTCGACGACCAGCACGCGCGCATGACCCCGACGCAAGCGGCGGTGCGCACCGGCATCACGCGCACGGCCGCGCGCCGGTATCTGCTCACGCTCGCGCACCTCGGTTATGTGCAGACCGACGGCAAGCTCTTCAATCTGACGCCCCGCGTGCTGCGCGTGGGCTGGTCGTACTTCGACTCGGCGCGGCTGCCGCGCATCGTCCAGCCGTATTTGCAGCACCTGAGCGCGTTGATCCATGAGAACGTGTATGTCAGCGTGCTGGACGAATGGGACCTCGTCATCATCGCGCGCAACGGCGCCTCGCGCGTGATGACCACCGGCTTCGTGCTGGGCGCTCGCGTTCCGGCTGCGTTGATGTCGGCCGGACTCGTGATGCTCGCCTACAAGACGGACGAGGACGCGGTGCGCGCATGGCTCGACGCAACGGAGTTCAGGCCGTTCACGCCGCTCACCATCACCGACAAAGACGCGCTCTACGACAAGATTCGGCAGGCGCGCGCGGAGGGCTACGTGGTCTTCGAACAGCAGTTGCAAGTGGGCGTGCGTGGCGTCGCGGTGCCGATCAAGAACCGGCATGGACAAGTGGTCGCGGCGCTGTCCGTGAACATGCCGATCGGGAAAGAGACGAGCGAGGCCGCGCTCGCCCGCGTATTGCCGCCGTTGCAGGAAACGGCGCTCGCGATGCTCAATGTGATCTAGCGGCGCCCTGCTGCGTGCGCCGATTCATCGCGTAGACCAGAAGGCGCGCTGCACGCGCAGCACTTCTTCCTCGACTTCGGCGATCGGGCCGATCAGCTCCACCTGCTTCTGGCAATGGTCGAAGACATAGCGCGACGAGACGCTCATCGTCGGATTCTCCGCGTGATTGCCGGTGGCTTCGAGCAGGCGCTCTTCGGTCAGCCCGTAGACCACGCGTCCGATGTTGGCCCAGTACGCCGTTCCCGCGCACATGCAGCACGGCTCGACCGATGTGTACAGCGTGCAACTCCACAGATAGTCCGGCGTGAAGTTGAGCGCCGCGACGCGGGCCAGCACCGATTCCGCGTGGTTGACGGTATCGACGTTGCCTTGCTCCATCAACACGCTTTGCTGATCCGGGCCGACGAGAATCGCGCCGAACGGATGATGTCCGAGCAACGTTGCGCGCTCGGCGACAGCGCTCGCATGCCGCAGATGCCGGATGATTTGCTCGCGCGTGGGCGTGAGGCCCTGCGGTGGCAGGTTCTGGTCGTGCGAGGCGGAGGCGGTCAGGCTCATGGTGGCGGCTTTGGCAAAGGTGAGGAGTTACGGGATCCGGTTGCGGTGAGCGTTTCCGGGAGCGTCAGTGCTCGGTCGACGCGCGTCTTCGGTTCGAAGGCATCGCAACTTTCGAGCAACGGTAAAGCGTCCTCGAATCCGACGCAACCGTCCTCGACACAAGGCGGCGCGTGATCGCGTTGGTGCAACGAGCAACGTCGCGCCGTCTGCGCTTTCGCACACGCGCCGGCTGCGATAGTCATGCGATTCTGCGGGCGCATGCGGCGTGGCGTTTGCAGATCTCAAGCGATGATCCGATTAGGCATCCAAATTGAACCAGTCGAAGGCGCGAACGCCGCACGTCGAGAACATTGTGCGTCGTTCGGTGTGGCCGTCTCAAGACGTTGTGCGAATCCCGGACGATGTACATGGTCCGGTTGCCTGTGCAGTTGCTGCCGTTCACCTGATAGATCGCGGCGGTCCGCGCCGCAGCCGGCGACAGATACAGCTCTAGATGAGTTCCGCGCTTTCGCCGCACAGCGTATCGGCGCGTTAAGTGTCGGCACTCGCGTAATCGAGATCACGGCAGCGCGCCGTCGAGAATGCCCGCTTGGAGCCGGGAATACCCGCTTTCATGCGACCATGAATGAATAAGAGAACGGACCGGCGTAAGAAGCGGCCGGTCCGGTCGCGCCTTGCAGTGGCAGGCAGCAAGGCGCGACGCTCTCGTCATGCAGCGAGCGTGCCAATCCCCGCGCGACGGCTTGCAGCAAGGCGAGCGCGAGCGCCGAGCATCGCACCTGTCGCATAAGCGCCGACAGACTGAGTCAAAGCGTGTCGGCCCGCGCCAGTCAGTCGAGCGGCTTACTTGCCCGCGATCTTGACTGCCAGTTCAGCCACGTGCTTGCCCTGATAACGCGCGATGTCGAGTTCGTTCTGCGTCGGATGACGCTTGCCGTCGGCACCGACAATCGTGGTCGCGCCGTACGGCGTGCCGCCCGAGATTTCCGACATGCTGGTGAGCGCGGCGCACGCGTACGGCACGCCGGCGACGATCATGCCGTGATGCAGGAGCGTCGTGTGAAACGACGTGATGGTAGTTTCCTGCCCGCCGTGTTGCGAAGCCGTGGACGTGAACACGCTGCCGATCTTGCCGACCAGCGCGCCTTTCACCCAGAGGCCGCCCGTCTGGTCGAGGAACGTGCGCATCTGCCCGGCCATGTTGCCGAAGCGCGTGGGCGTGCCGAAGATGATGGCGTCGTAGTTCGCGAGTTCGTCGATGGTGGCCACGGGCGCCTGCTGGTCGAGCTTCACGCCGATGACGGCGGCCTGATCCGCCGGAATGGTTTCCGGCACGCGCTTCACCGTGACCTCGACGCCCGGTACGCCGCCCGCGCCTTCCGCGACGGCGCGCGCCATCGTTTCGACGTGACCGTACATCGAGTAATAGAGCACCAGTACTTTCGCCATGAGATGTCCTCGTCGTGGCGCCGGTTGAACGGATTGTCGGGGCCGCGCACTCAACCATAGCATCGGCGTCCCGAAGCTGCCGGATGCGCTCGCGATGCATTGCGCTCGTGCCGATCCGCGTCTACGCTCAGACAAGAACCCCGCCACCGCCGACGATGCCGAACGATCATTCCACGATTCACCACCCATCCGCCACGGCCGCCTCGTCGCGCGGGGCCTTCGCGGCGTTCGACACGCTCGCTGCTCTCGTGCGCGAGGCATTCGTGTCGCTCGGGCGCGAACTCGCCGCCCTCCGGCCGACGCCCGCCCGCGCGTCCTTCGCGACGCAGGCGATGGCATCCGTCGCGCTCGCGGTGGCGCTTGCGTACGCCTTTCGACTCGAACACATCTGGTGGGCGGCGATCAGCGGCTTCGCGGTCATGCAGTCGAAGTTCTCGGCTTGCGCGCAGCGTGGCGTGCATCGCGTGCTCGGCACCATCGCCGGCGCGTTGCTCGGCGCGACGGCGGGACCGCTGATCGGCGATACGCCGTGGCTCTTCGTGCCGTTGCTGGCGCTGATCGCGGGCGTGTCGGTGTATCGCGCGCTTGCGTCGGATGCCGGCTATGCGTGGGTGCTGGGCGCCGTGACCTCACTGATGGTGACGTTCGAGGCGCATCGGCTGGCGTCGGCCTCGGCGACGGCTTCGTTCGCGTTGCTGCGCGTGGCCGAAGTCGTCGTCGGGACGCTCGCGTGCGTGGGCGTGTCCGCGCTCTTTCACGCGGCGGCGCAGCAGTATCGGAAGTCGCGGGGCGCGCCGCCCGTATCGAGCGCGAGGGCGTCGTCGACGGCGGATCGCGTCGATGGATCGAGCCACGAGACGGCGGCCGTCTCGGTCATTCCGTCGAATGCGACCACGAGTCTGCAGGCACTCAGCGCGAAGCAAGAAATGCAGTCCGCCCGCGCCATGCGCAAGCGCCTCGCGTGGCATGCGGCGTGGTCGGTGGCGATACTGGCGTCGGTGGCGTATGCGTGGAACTTGCCCGGCTTCGCGCAGGCGATGGTCACGGCGATTGCCGTGTTGATCCTGCCTGCAGCGGCGTTCGGCAAGCCGACGCGGCGGCCTATCGCGTCGCGCATGGTGCAGCGCATGCTCGGCTGCCTGATCGCGGGCGCGGCGAGTCTTGCGCTTTTGCCGCTGATCGGCGACAGCGACATCGCGTGCATGCTCGCGCTATGCGCGGGCGTGTGGATCGGCTGTCATGTGCAGACAGGCACGCACGGCGCGAGCTATGTCGGGCGGCAGTTCACCATCGCGTTCATCATGGTGTTCGTGCAGGATCACCAGTGGTCGTCCGATCCGATGCCCGCGGCGCTTCGGCTCGCGGGCATTCTGTGCGGAATCGGCGTGCTTGCGGCGGTGATGGCCGCGGAAAAGGCGCTGGCATCGCGGCGCGCGGCGCGCCCCGCGATGCGCTGAATCAACCTTCTTCCGCCCACGCGAGATTCTCCCGCGCCATCAACGCGGAAGACGCCGCCGGCCCGAACGTGCCCGCCGTGTAGCCGCGCGGCCGGTCGCCGAGTTCCTTCCAGCCGTTGAGAATCGGCTCGACCCACGCCCATGCCGCTTCCAGTTCGTCGCGGCGCATGAAGTGCGTGAGCCGCCCGCGAATCACGTCGATCAGCAAGCGTTCGTAGGCTTCCGCGCGGCGCTGGGTCATGGCCTGCTGAAGATCGAGATTCAGGTTCACGGGCAGCATCTGCATGCCGCTGCCGGGTTCTTTCGCAAGCATCTGCAACTGGATGGACTCTTCCGGCTGCAACGTGATGATGAGACGGTTGCCATAGTTGCGTGGCCCGCTCGGGATGATGGAAAACGGCAGGTCCGCGAAGTCGATCACGATTTCCGAGCGCCGCGTCTGCATGCGCTTGCCGGTGCGCAGGAAGAAGGGCACGTTGGCCCAGCGCCAGTTGTTGATATGCGCGCGCAATGCGACGAACGTCTCCGCTCGGCTGTCGGGCGGCACGTTGTCTTCCTGCAGATAACCCTTGACCGGCTCGCCGCCCACCGCGCCCGCCGCGTACTGGCCGCGCACGGTGTCGCGGGCGGTGTCGGAGACGGTCATCGGGCGCAGCGACTTAAGCACCTTCAGCTTTTCGTCGCGCACGGCGTCGGGATCGAGCGAAACGGGCGGCTCCATCGCGACGATGCACAGCAGTTGCAGCAAGTGGTTCTGCACCATGTCGCGCAGCGCGCCGGTGTGATCGTAGAAGCCCGCGCGGCTGCCCACGCCCACCGTTTCTGCCACCGTGATCTGCACGCTTTTGATGTACGGCGCCTGCCACAGCGGCCCGAAAATGGGATTGCCGAAGCGCAGCACCATCAGATTCTGCACCGTTTCCTTGCCGAGATAATGGTCGATGCGGTAGATCTGGTCTTCCTTGAAGTGCCGGCCGACCGCGTCGTTGATGGCGCGCGCAGAGGCGAGGTCATGGCCGAGCGGCTTTTCGAGCACGACGCGCGCTTTATCGTCGACGATGCCGGCCGCCGAGAGGTTGTCGCAAATCGTCGTGAAGAGCTCGGGCGAAGTCGAGAGGTAGAACACGCGCTGCACGTTCGGACGCGTGGCTTCAGCGAGGCGGCGGAAGTCGTCGGGATTCTCGACATCGACGCGCACGTAGTCGAAGAGCGCGAGGAATTTGTCCCAGGACTGCGCATCGAAAGCCCCCTCGTCGATGAACGGACGCGACTGCTTCTCCATGAAGTTCTTCAGATAATCTTCGCGCGTCCAGTCCTTGCGGCCGATCGCGAGAATGCGCGTCTCGGCGGGCAGGTTGCAGTGCGAGTGCGCCATGTAAAGCGCGGGCAGCAGCTTGCGCGCCGCCAGGTCTCCGCCGCCGCCGAAGATGATCATGTCGAGCGGGCGTTCATTGGTGGGAGAGGTCGGGTTCGTCATGGTGCGTGAGCCGTTGAGGTTCGGAAGAGCCGGTTCGTCGAGCCGGAACGCGGCTGGGAGCGCAAATACGCCGAAGAGAGCTATGTTGCATGGTTTGCCGCCATTTTGCACGGCTCGCGCGCTAACGGGCGTTCGATTCCTCAAAGATTCACGAAGCCGCCACGCGCTTCGTTTAGCGCGATCAGCGCAACGATGCATCCGAGCGCAACGTCGCCACGGCCAGATCGAGAAACGCGCGGACCTTCTGCGTGACGTGGCGTCCTTCGCGATGCACGAGATGAATAGGCAGCGGCGGCGGCTCGAATTCGTCGAGAACGATCACGAGCCGGCCTTCGCTTACGTGTTGCGCCACCTGATACGACAGGAGCCGCGCGATACCGAAGTCCGCGAGCGCCGCATCGATGGCCGAATCGTTCGTCGTCGTGATGAAGCGCGCTCGCGTGCGGACGATCACGGTGCGATCGCCATCGTGAAGACGCCATTCCGGCGGCGACGACGATCCCGTAGACGCAATGATCGTGTGCGCGTCGAGGTCTTCCGGGCGCGATGGCGTGCCGTGCTTCCCGAGATAGGCGGGCGACGCGCAGAGCACGCGCCGCACGCGGCCGACTGGAATCGCCTGAAGCGACGAATCCGGCAGCTCCGCGATGCGCACGGCCACGTCGATGCCCTCGTCGACGAGATTCACCACGCGGTCGACGAACCAGCAGTTCGCATCGGCCTCGGGATAACGCGAAAGATAGTCGAGCACGATGGGCGTCACATGCAGCCGGCCGAACAAGACGGGCGCGGTTAGCGAGAGCACGCCGCGCGGCGATGCATGCGTGCCTCGGGCGGCGAGCTCGGCGGTGTCCACTTCGCCGAGAATGCGCCGGCAGTCTTCGAAGAAGCCGCTGCCGGCGTCGGTCAGGCGCACGACGCGCGTGGTGCGCGTGAGCAGGCGCACGCCGAGCCGCTCTTCGAGTTCGGTCACGACGCGGCTCACGACCGAAGGCGAGACATCGAGCTTGCGCGCGGCCGACGCGAAGCCGCCTGTTTCGACCACCGTGACGAAGGTCGACATTGCCTGAAAACGGTCCATGTCGGATGCGGGAAGCGGGCGAGAAAGTTGCCGTGCATTCTCGTGCATGCCGGGGCGTCCCGCAATCGCGCATTGCTTTACAGATCGAGTTGCAGCGGGGCGTCGGCGTCCGCTGAGGGGCGCGCGCAGCAGATCAGCGCTTCGTCGTCATTGACATGAAACGCCGGCTCGCTCGCATACGACACCGCGCCGCTCACGATGCGCGTTCTGCACGTCCCGCACGTTCCGCCGCGACAGTTCGATTCGGTTTCCACGCCGCACGCTTCGGCCAGTTCCAGGAGCGTGCCGCTCGCGGGCTGCCATTGCGCATCGCGGCCGGATTTCACGAAGCGCACAGGCACGGCTTCGGTGGCGGGCGGGCGCATCGGCTTCACCTCGACGCCGCGATCCGGCGAGCGCACGAGCGACGCAGGACCGAACGCCTCCGCATGAATGCGCGTATCCGCAACGTTGAGAGCGCGCAGGCCGTCGTAGAGCGATTGCATGAACGCGCCCGGTCCACACAGATAGAAGTCGTAGTCGTTGAACGGCAGGAAGCTCGTCAGCAGATCGATGTCGATGCGGCCCGACACGTCGTAATCGCGCTTGAGTTGCGCGCCTTGCGGGTCGCTCAGCACGCGTATCACGTTGACCGCGCCGCCCGCGCTTTGAGCGAGCGCGTCGATCTCGGCGGCGAACGCGCGGTTCGCAAGCGTGCGCGCCGACGCGATCAGCCAGACCGGACGCACGCGCCGCTTGCGCAGTCCTTCATAGACGACGTGGCGCAGCATCGCGAGCATCGGCGTGATGCCGACGCCCGCGGCCAGCAGCACGGCGGGGCGCGCTTCGAACGGATCGATCGTGAAGCTGCCCGCCGGCTGCCGCGCTTCGATGATGTCGCCCACTTTCAGCGCGTCGTGCAGATAGGCGGACGCGCGGCCTTCGCGCTTCACGCTGATGCGATACACGCCGTCCGCCGGGCCGACCGACAGCGTGTACGTGCGCACGAGCGGCCTTGTTTCGCCCGGCAGCGTGACGCGCACCGGCAAATGCTGGCCCGCCGCGTGCGGCACAGTGCCCGCGCCATCCGACGGTTCGAGCCAGAACGAGCGGATCACGTCGCTTTCATCGACGATGCGGCTCACGCGATACGGCCGCCACGCATTCGCGAGCGCCGCGGCCTTCATGCGCTGCGCGGCTTCGTTCCAGTCGCCCGTCATCAGCGAATTCGGCGACCAGCCTTCGCGGCGAAACGTCCAGCGCAGCGGCAGCGCGTCTTCGCGCAGCACAACGCGGCGCGGCACGAAGCGCCACAGGCGCTCGGCGCCCTGAAAGGCGGCGGTTTCGGCCGAGTCGAGCAGCACTTGCGCATCGCCCGTGAGTTGCAGGACGTCGCCGGTTTCGAAGTCGGCGAACACGAGTCCCGCCCGGCCGTTGACCGCGATATTGCCGAGCGTGTTGAAGAACAGATTGCCCGCGAAGTCGGGAATGGTGAGCGCGCCGTCGTCGGACACGCGCACGAAGCCCGCCTTGCCGCCACGATGCGACACGTCCACCTGACGATGCCCGTCCTCGCGATCGAAGTACGACGCGACGAAAAACGTATCGGCGCGCTCGATCATCGCCCGCATGCGCGGCGACTGCGCATCGAGCGAAACGGGACTGGACGGCGAGGGCGCCGACGCGTCGCGCACGAACGCGAAGTCGCGCAACTGAATGTACTGCGGACAATTGCCGAAGCTCTGCTCGACGGCCACCTCGAATGCGTGCGCATGAGCAGCGTTGTCGCGATGAATTGCGCCGTTCACGCGATTGCGCCGCCGCGTATGCATCTCGATGCCGAGCAAGCCGACCGACGCGCCGTCCGCAAGACCCGCGTCGGCTGGGTCTAGCGGATCGCGAACGTGCTCGACGGAGAGCGTGGTCGCATCAGGCGTGCTCAAAAAGCCGGGGCTGCCGGTCAGAAACGTGGCCCAGGCGTCGCCGTCGGCATCGACCGTGCCGGCGACGATGAACGGCAACTGCGCGAAGAATTGCCGATGTTGTTCCGGCATGAACCGGCGCACGACGCGCTGTCCGACGTCGTGCATGCGCTCCGCGACGCCAGCGGCGGTTTGCATCTCGACTTCGCCGCGATGCCAGGGCGAAGGCGCGGTAATCGAAGCGGTGGCAGGCATGATCGTCGTCTCCGGCAAGGGGTCAGGCGCGCAGGCCAGCGGCCGTCTTCTGGAATGGCACGAAACCCGGCAACGCCTCGATGCGAGCGAGCCACGCCAGCACGTTGCGATAGCCCGACAGATCGACATTGCCTTCCGGCGCGCCCGCGATGTAGCTGTAGAGCGCGATATCCGCGATGGTCGGATGCGCGCTGCCGATATCCGCGATCCAGTCGCGGCTTTGTAATTCGTCGTCGATCACCTTGAGCACCGCATGCGCGCGGGCGATGACTTCATCGACGTCGAACTTGCTGCCGAACACCGTGACGAGGCGCGCGGCCGCCGGCCCGAACGCGATCTGCCCCGCCGCGACCGAAAGCCAGCGCTGCACGGCGGCGGCTTCGGCGGGCGTTTCGGGGAGCCATTGCGTCGCGCCCGCGTTCTTGGCGATGTAGACGAGGATCGCGTTCGAGTCCTGAATGACATGCTCGCCGTCTACCAGCACGGGCACCTGGCCGAAGCGGTTCAGGCGCAGGAATTCGGGCGATTTGTGCGCGCGGGCGCCGAGATCGACTTCCTCTTCGTCGTGCTCGATGTTCAGCAGATGCAGAAAGAGACGAGCGCGGTGCGAATGTCCGGAAAGCGGGTGATGGTAGAGCTTCATGGCAACTCCTCTCATGTAGACCACCGGGGAAATCCCGGTCGCTTAAGAAGAAGTATGGGTTTGTGCGTCATGAAGCAGAATACGAGCGGAAATCAAATCACTGTTCTCGTTCCCAGATCAATCCGCGGGCGTTCTCCCGTATTCGCTCACCATTTGGAGAAACGCTCCCGAAAACGCTCACCGGCACGCGCCTTGCTTCGTTCGGAAAGTATTTCCTACGAGCCGACTCCATGCCTCCACTTCCCGGCCCACGCCGGCCTCCTGCGAAGATCCTGCCGCCCGACGCGCCGGGCCTGCGCGCGCTGGCGTCGCTGGTCGCGGTCGTCGTCGTGATTTGCGCCCTGTATTTCGGGCGCGCAGTGATGATCCCGATCATCCTCGCGATCCTGCTCAGTTTTCTGCTCGCGCCGTTCGTCGATTTCCTGCGGCGGCTGCGCTTCGGTCAGGTGCCGTCGGTGATCGTGGCGGTCGTGGTCGCGTTGTCCGTGCTCACGGCCGTCGGCGCGCTGATCGGCGCGCAGGTCGCGCAACTCGCGAGCGATCTGCCGAAGTATCAGGTGGCCGTCGAGCGCAAGGTGGACAGCGTGCAGCGCATGACGGTCGGGCGCGCGGACGCGTTTCTCGGGCACGCGTCGCGTGCGTTGAAGCGTCTGTCGCCGGCGCGCGAGCAGGAACCCCACGCGAACGAGGACAACCCGGCGGCTTCGCCCATCGATCAGCCGATGCCCGTCGAAGTGCACGAGCCGTCGCCGTCCCCGCTGGAACTCGCGCAGCGGTTTCTCTCGCCCGTCATTAGTCCGCTCGAAACCACGGGCATCGTGCTCGTCGTCGCAGTGTTTATCCTGTTGCAGCGGGAAGACCTGCGCGACCGGCTGATACGCCTCTTCGGTTCGCGCGACCTGCACCGCGCGACCACCGCGATGGACGAAGCCGCGCGCCGCCTCTCGCGTTATTTTCTGGCGCAACTCGGCATCAATGTCGGCGTGGGAATCGTCATTTGCATCGGGCTCGCGGTGATCGGCGTGCCCGGCGCGCTGCTCTTCGGCGTGATGACGGCGCTCCTGCGCTTCGTGCCGTATGTCGGGACGTGGATTGCCGCGTTGCTCGCGGTGATTTTCGCGGCGGCCGTCGGGCCGGGCTGGACCATGCTGATCTGGACGATCGTGCTGTACGGCGCGACCGACATCATCGCCGGGCAGGTCGTCGAGCCGCTCCTGTACGGACACAGCACGGGACTTTCGCCGTTCGCGGTGATCGTCGCGGCGATTTTCTGGAGCTGGATCTGGGGGCCGATCGGCCTCGTGCTTTCGACGCCGCTCACGCTTTGCCTCGTCATTCTCGGGCGACACGTGGACCGCCTCGAATTCCTGGATGTGCTTTTCGGCGACCGGCCCGCGCTGACACCGGCGGAAAACTTCTATCAGCGCCTGCTCGCCAACGATCCCGACGAGGCGCTCGTGCAGGCGGAATCGCTGCTGAAGGACCGCTCGCTCGTCGCGTATTACGACGAAGTCGCGCTCGAAGGCTTGCGCCTCGCGCATAACGACGTGCTGCGCGGCGTCGTGACGGCGGACCAGTTGAAGCGCATCAACGAATCGGCGCTCGACATCATCGAAGGGCTGGAGGACGCCGAGGACGTGACGCCCGTGGTTCAGCGCAAGGAAGAGCCGCTCGTGAACCTCGCCGCCGACGACACGGCAGCAATCGCATCGGAGACGCCGCCCGAATACTTCGACGCGGGCGCGGAAGGGCACACGGCATCGGTGCTGTGCATCGCCGGGAGAAGTCCGCTCGACGATCTCGCCGCGACCATCGCCGTGCAGCTTTTCCGCAAACACGGGCTGGGCGCGGATCTGACCGGCTACGAGCGGTTCTCGCGCGGGCGCTTCGGCGAAGTGGACTTGTCGGGCGTGACGATCATCTGCGTCGTCTCGTTCGATGCCGCCGAATCACCGCCGTATCTGCGCAATCTGCTGCGTCGGCTGCATCAGCGCGCGCCTGCGGCGGAGTTGATCGTCGGGCTCGTGGTCGCGGAGAGTCCGCTGCAAGGCGAGGTGCTCGTGCGGACGAGTTCGGCGGCGGTGTCGTTCAAGGAACTGGTCGATGCCTGCGTGGCGGCCGCGCGCCGCCAGTCCACCGATGGCGTGTCGTGGGCCGGCCTCGAATCGCAGGCGACGGCGCCCGCGGTCGACGACCGCAGCCGCGCCGCGCAGGCCGACGTGCCCGCGTTGCGCAACGTACTGGGCGACGCCTAGCGGTTGCCGTCGAAGAGATCGTTGAGCATGGTGTCGAAGGAGGCCTGCGCGTCTTCGAGTTCCTGCAGCGCGGCGTCGAACGTCTGGAGCGCCATCTGCGAGGGCCGTCCGTCGCCTTCGGGCGGGAACTGCTTCTGCAGCGCGACGAACGCGGACTGCACTTGCCGCGTGGCGTTGACGATACGTTCCATCGCGCGCGCTTCTTCCGCGCGATTGTTCTCAGCGGTCATCGGAGACACTCCTCGTTGGCAATGTCCCGATAGTACCAAGCGCGGCGCGCTTGCAGGCTGCGCCGTCATGCGACTTCGTGCGTCTGGTCAGACGCTGCTCCGCGTTGCTTCCGTCGTTGAACGGCGCGACGCCGCCCCATGCAGCGGGGCGGCGCGCGACGCGCTTACTGCGCGCTCCATCCGCCGTCGATCTGCAACGCCGAGCCGCGCATCTCGCTCGCGGCATCCGAGCACAGAAACACGGCCATGTCGCCGATCTGCGTCGGCGTGACGAACTGCGCGGACGGCTGCTTTTCGCCGAGCAGTTTCGCGCGGGCGGCGTCGGGCGAGAGCGATTCGCGGGCGGCGAGATCGTCGATCTGCTTCTGCACGAGCGGCGTCAGCACGAAGCCGGGGCAAATGGCGTTGACGGTCACGCCCGTGCGCGCGTTTTCCAGCGCCGCCACTTTCGTGAGTCCGAGAATGCCGTGCTTGGCCGCGACATACGCCGACTTGCCCGCCGAGCCGACGAGCCCATGCACCGACGCGATGTTGATGACACGGCCCCAGCCGCGCTCGCGCATGCCCGGCAGCGCGACGCGCATCGTGTGGAAAGCGGAACTCAGATTGATCGCGATAATCGCGTCCCAGCGTTCGACCGGAAATTCGTCGATGGTCGCGACGTGCTGAATGCCCGCGTTGTTCACGAGAATGTCGAGCGCGCCGAAGCGTTCCGCCGCGAACGCGATCATGGCCTCGATCTCGGCGGGCTTGGTCATGTCGGCCGCGTGATGCACGGCCTTCGCGCCGGTTGCCTCGATCTGCGCGAGCGCGCCGCTCACGTCGCCGAAGCCGTTCAGCACGAGATTCGCGCCCGCTTGCGCGAGCGCGGTGGCAATGCCGAGGCCGATACCGCTCGTCGAGCCGGTGACGAGCGCGGTCTTGCCGGCCAGATTGTTCGATGCGGATTGAGTCATGAGCAGTTTCCTTTTTCTGTAGCGCTGCGGATACGACTATCTTCGAGATTCATTAAACGGACAGCTAATCGCTTTCAGGCGTCGCCGGCGCCACCGATTTTCTCACGACGCGATTCACGACGCGCATGGCGCGTTCCCGCGTCTGTTTGACGAATTGCTTCGTCATATAACCGGTTTGTCCCCATGGCGTCGCGAGCACCATGAATGACGACATGGGATACGACTCGCCGCCGCTCCAGGACGTTTTATAGCGCTGCTCGCCTGGACCGAAGTCGAAGTCCAAATGATGTTCGAATGCCCATTTCACGCATTCATCGACGAGAATGGTGCCGGGTGAAAATTTCTTGAGATTCAAATCGTAAGTAATCGCGATGAGATAGAAGGTATTGCTATTCATCGAAACGATATTCGCCGCGACCGGCTCGCCATTGAACGTCATGACGAAGAGCCGAAAGATTCCGGACGCCGCGGCCGGGCCGGAAAGAAGCGCCTTCCAGAATTTGAGGCTCGCATCGGAAAATGTCCATAGACTCTCTCCGACTTTCTCGGTCGCCCACTTTCGCTTTTGAACCACGAACCATTCGATGAACGATTCGAGGCGCGGATCGGAAGCCTCGACTAATTCGATTTTGAACTGTCCTTCCTTCGCCAGCCGCCGCTTGAGGTACTCCGGCTTGGTCTTTTCTCTTCCGGACCGCGAGCGGCTGAAAGCATCCCATTCTTGAACGCCGCGTAACGCCGCGTAAGGCGTGAGGTCCTCTTCTTCGCGGCGAATTACCGCATGGCGCTTGACGCACGCATAGAGCGGCGAAGTCTTGCGAATGCGCCATAACTCGAAAACGTCGGCGCGCGTGGCGCGCACAGTCTCTTTGTACAGCGCTTCGACGATTTGCTGCGCGTCTATTTCCGGAGCGACGAGAATATCGCTCGGCGAACGGTTTTGCGGTGTCAGCGGTTCAGCGAATTTCCAGCAATTGCGATAAGACACGAGCAACGGCCACACGGCCACCATTTTTCCATTGCGCCTCGCGACGACGCAATGCGGTTTGCGCCGCGTGCCGACGTGTTCGCACATCAGGCTGCTATAGCAATACTCGAACGACTGAAAATATTCGCCGTCGATACGGCGATATAATGCGCTCCATTCCGCTTCGAGAGCGCGAATGCTTTCAGGATCGCGGCAGTGCTCGAATGTCAGAGACTGATGGGCGGATGTCGGGTTATCAGCGCGAGAGACGTTTTCTTTTTCAGGAGTCAGATTCACGTAAAAGCCCGCGATTGAGATGTTCCAGATTAAGCGTGAGCAAATGCTTACGCTGGATGACACTGTCGTCTCGTCATTTTATCAGGCATCAGTTAATCGAGCGCATAACTGGCGCATTAGATACTAAATGACCGACTATCGGGCGGTAATGAGGGTAAACCTGCTCGTCTTAATCGGACAAAAAATAGCGGATGGCCGCCGCGTTAAAGCGTGCGGCCATTCGACCCATTACACGATACGGGTCGCGTAGTACACGCCGATGACGAAGAACACCGCAAGCGTCTTGATGACCGTGATGGCGAAAATGTCGCGATAGGACTCACGGTGCGTGAGGCCGGTGACCGCGAGCAGCGTGATGACCGCTCCGTTGTGCGGCAGCGTGTCCATGCCGCCGCTCGCCATCGCGACCACGCGGTGCAGGACTTCCAGCGGAATATGCGCGGCTTCAGCGCCCTTGATGAAAACATCCGACATGGCGGCGAGCGCGATGCTCATGCCGCCCGACGCGGACCCGGTGATGCCCGCGAGCGAACTTACTGAAATCGCGGCGTTGACGAGCGGATTCGGAATGCTCTTCAGCGCGTCCGAGACGACCAGAAAGCCCGGCAGCGCCGCGATCACGCCGCCGAAGCCGTATTCCGACGCCGTGTTCATCGCGGCGAGCAACGCGCCCGCGACGGCGGCGCGCGTGCCCGGCGCGAAACGTTCCTTCACGCGAGAAAACGCCGTCACCAGCACGAGCAGAATGCCGAGCAGCAACGCGCCCTCGACCGCCCAGATCGCGATGACCGGCTTGATGGCCGTGGTCACGGGCGTGTGCACGCCGGGCAGCGCGTTCGGCGCGACGGTATAGCTCGCGCCGTACCACGTCGGAATCCAGCGCGTGAGCGCGAAGTTCGCGACACCCACGAGCACGAGCGGCGCGACCGCGAGCAGCGGATTCGGCAGACTGGCGGACTCGACGCGTTCCGGCTCGTTCACGAGCGAGGTGCCGTAGCCTTCGCCCTTGGCCATGGCCGAGCGCCGGCGCCACTCCAGAAACGAAAGCCCCACGACGATGATGAACACCGAGCCGATCACCCCCAGCCACGGCGCGGCCCAGCCGGTCGTCTTGAAGAACGTCGTCGGGATGATGTTCTGGATTTGCGGCGTGCCGGGCAGCGAATCCATCGTGAAAGAGAACGCGCCGAGCGCGATGGCGCCGGGCATCAGTCGCTTCGGGATATTGCTCTGCCGGTACATTTCCGCTGCGAACGGATACACGGCGAACACGACCACGAACAGCGACACGCCGCCATAGGTGAGCAGCGCGCACACGGCGACGATCACCGCATTGACCCGCGACTTCCCGATATAGCGGATCGCGGCGGCGACGATCGACTCGGAAAACCCGGACAGCTCGATCACCTTGCCGAATACCGCACCCAGCAGAAACACGGGGAAATAGAGCTTCACGAAGCCGACCATCTTCTCCATGAAGATGCCCGAGAACACCGGCGCGACCGCGGCGGGATCGGTGAGCAGGACGGCTGCGAGCGCGGCGATCGGCGCGAAGAGGATGACGCTGTAACCGCGATAAGCGGCCAGCATCAGGAACGCCAGGGCGGCGAGCACGATGAGGAACGACATTGAGTCTCCATTAATGGTTGTTCTTTGAACTTCGTCCACGGCTTCTTACGGCGGGCCGTCGGCGGCGGGCAAACATGCAGCTTCCGTGCCAATGGTCGTGAACGCACACTGGCGCACGCTCAAAGGCGGGGCGACCTGCGGGAAGCCGCCCGATTGTCTCCGAAAAGAGACGGCCAAGCTAACAATACGCCTGTCGCCTCGGCTCTATCAGGCTGTCGGCTGTCTCCGATCTGAGATACGCTGTCGCCAACAAGAGAAAACACCGGAGACAAGCGCCGATGCGCAACGACTGGATCAACGTACCCGCCGACTACAGCGACGTCATGCGGCGCGCCATGGAGTCGCTCTTCAAGACGTTCGAGAACCTGAGCGAAGGCACTTTCATCGTCGATGCCGACGCCCGCGTCGTCTGGATCAACAAGCGTTATGCGGCGCGCTTCGGCTTTTCCGATCCGACCGACGCCATCGGTCTCGACTGCGAAGCGGTCATCCCGAACAGCCTGATGCGCGAAGTCGTCGCGACCGGAAAGCCGATTCTGCTCGACGTGCTCGAGACGGACCGCGAGCCGCTCGTCGTCACGCGCCTGCCGCTGAAGGACGATCAGGGCGCGACCGTCGGCGCGATCGGCTTCGCGCTCTTCGACGAGATGAAGGCGCTCACGCCGCTCTTCGCGCATTACTCGCGCGTGCAGCAGGAATTGATCGCGACGCGGCAGTCGCTCGCGCAGGCGCGGCGGGCCAAGTACACGTTCGCGAGCTTCGTCGGCACGAGTCCGGCGAGTCTCGAAGTCAAGCGGCAGGCGCGCCGCGCCGCGCTCGTCGATTCGCCCGTGCTGCTGCTGGGCGAAACCGGCACAGGCAAGGAATTGCTCGCGCACGCGATCCACGGCGCATCGACGCGGGCGGCCAAGCCGCTCGTCACCGTCAACGTGGCGGCGATTCCGGACACGCTGCTCGAAGTGGAATTCTTCGGCGCGGCGCCCGGCGCGTACACGGGCGCGGAACGCAAAGGGCGCGTCGGCAAGTTCGAACTGGCGGACGGCGGCACGCTGTTCCTCGACGAAATCGGCGACATGCCGCTGCCGCTGCAGGGCAAGCTCTTGCGCGTGTTGCAGGATAAGGAGTTCGAGCCGCTCGGGTCGAACCGTATCGTGCGCGCGGACGTGCGAATCATCGCGGCGACGTCGGCGGATTTGCCCGCGCTCGTCGCGGCGGGGCGCTTTCGCGCCGACCTGTTTTATCGGCTGAACGTGCTGACGATCCACGCGCCGCCTCTGCGCGAGCGGCTCGGTGACATCGAGGCACTCGCGTACGCCATCCTCGAAGACCTGTCCGGCGAAGCGCGCACGGGACGCATTCGCCAGTTCGTGCTTCACGACGACGCGCTGCGTCTTCTGACCGCGTGCGCGTGGCCCGGCAACGTGCGCGAGCTGCGCAACACGCTCGAACGGGCGCTGATGCTCTCGGACAGCGAGCATATCGATGCGCGCGCGCTCGCTCCTTTCATCGATTCGAAGCCGGCCGCGCTGCCCGCGCGCGCTGAAAAGGCGCAAGCGGAAGCGGCGGTGCCGTACGCGCAGGCGATGAACGACTTCGAGCGCCGCTTTCTCGCCGACGCATTGCGCGCGAGCGGCGGCCGCGTGGTGGAAGCAGCGCAACGCATCGGCATCGGGCGGGCGACGATGTACAAGAAGATCGCGGCACTCGGCATCGAGGTGTGAAAAGCGCGTCGCGCGCCGTAAATCGACGCGAAAGCTCCGCGTGGCATACTCGCGAAGCGACGCAATCAAGAATAACGACCTGAAAACAAGGGGTGCGGGATGAAGCTCGGCAAGGCAATCGGCCATATCGTCATGCTCGCTGCGAGCGCGTGGGCGCTCGGCGGATGCAGCAGCGCGCCGCCGCTTTTTTCCGCCGACGGCCGGCCGACGCAACTCGTCACCTGTCCGGCATATGGCGGCTGGCGTCTGTGCACCGATAACGCGAAGGTCGCGTGTCCCGCCGGCTACGACGTGCTCGATCAGTCGAGCGACAACAACCAGAATTCGCTGCTGCTCGCCTGCAAGGCGAACTGAGCCGGACCGCGCTCAGTCGTGCTGCGTTTCGCGCAGCATCGTGGTGTCGTAGCCGAGCGCGGCGGCGCGCACAAGCAGCGCGCGGCGCAATTCGGCTGACGGACGGGCCTCGCGCGTGAGGAGCCACAAATAGCGGCCCGTCGGCTCGCCGACGATGGACCACGAATAGTCGTCGGCGTGATCGAGAATCCAGTAGTCGCCGACATAGAACGGCCCGAAGAACGAGACTTTGAGCTTCGTTCCGTTCGAACCCGGCACGACCTTCGCGCGTCCTTCCGCCGACCGGTATCGCCCGGTCAGGCTGTCTTTTCGGCAGGCGTTGATGACCGAAATCAGACCGTCCTCGCGCCGCGCGTAGTTGGCGGTGACGGCTTCGCAATTGCGCTCGAAGCGGTTTTCGTAGCGGGCGAATTCAAACCAGTGGCCGAGATAGCGGTCGAGGTCCACGGCCTTCGACGGCTCCGGCACGTGCTCGTTGCCACTGCGCTTCGCGCCTTTCAGCCCATAAGCCGCGAGCGCGCCGATGCCTGCTACTGCTATCAGCGCCGCGGCGCCATACGCCCAAGGTCGTCGTGATTTCATTGGCTTGAGAGTCCGTTGGAGATCCATCGGGTAGCAATGACCGTTCCGACGCGAGCGGTCCCGGAAAGTCTCACCTCTCGCCGTTGCAGCGCGGTGCTGAGCACGACGGCTTACCCGCAGACTGTTGCGATGATTGGCTTTTTTTCCCAAGCTAATGACGCGCTGCGCCGCGCCCGCCGGCTCCCGAAACGTCTCACCTCAAAGCGCAGCGACCCCGTGACAGCGAACATCCGGCGAGCGCGTCGCGCGTAGAGCAGCGAATCCGCGAAACCCGCGTTCTGTCTGCAATCAACGAGTTGCGTGAATGAGTGAAGGCTTTGTCACGGCTGCGTCCGACCATAAAGTGAGACTCCTTGGCGCAGCGGTCCTCACCGTCCATCAGCTCCCGAAACGTCTCACCTGTCGATCTGCGGGTATGCTCTCGGCACTCTCGATTCGGCTCGCGCGCCAACGCTCTTTCATGTCATCGCCGGTTTCTTCGCCCGTTGCGTTTCTCTCGTCGCTGGTCGGTCCGCTCGTCACCATCATCTTGCCCGTCTTCGGCCTGATTGCCGCGGGCTATGCCTGCCGCAAGCTCAACAAGCTCGGGCCCACGGCGGCGTCCGAATTGAACCGCTTCGTCGTTTATCTCGCGCTCCCGGCGCTGCTCTTCGACATCATGGCGAAAACGCCATTGAAGACGCTCGATCAACCGGCGTTCATCGCGGTATTCGGCATCGGATCGGCGGTCGTGTTCGCGCTGACGCTCGGCGTGCGGCTGATGCAAGGGCGTCCGCTCGCGGATGCCAGCATCGACGGGCTGAACGCCGCCTATCCGAACACAGGCTTCGTGGGCTTGCCGCTCTGCCTGCTGGCCTTCGGGAAGCCGAGCCTCGCGCCCGCCGTCATCGCGACGATCATGACCGTGTGCGTGCTCTTCGGCATTGCGATCGTGCTGATCGAACTCGGCTTGCAAGCGGGAAGCGGTATCGGCGCGACGCTGTGGCGCGTGGCGAAGTCGCTCGGCAAGAATCCGCTTCTGATCGCGCCGGTCGCGGGCGCGTTGATGAGCGGCAGTGGCGTGGCGGTGCCTGAAGGCGCGGAAGCGCTCATCAGGCTGCTCGGCGGCGCGGCGAGTCCGTGCGCGCTCGTCGCGCTCGGTCTCTTTCTCGGCGCAAAGGGCGAAGCGCGCAATGTCCGGACGACGAGCGCACTCGTCGCGCTCAAGCTCGTGGCGCAGCCGCTTCTGACGTGGTGGCTCGCGGTTCACGTGTTCGCGCTGCCGCCGCTGTGGGCCAAAACCGCCGTGATTCTCAGCGCGCTGCCGACGGGCACCGGTCCGTTCATGCTCGCCGAGTTCTACCGCCGCGAGGGCAGCGTGACGTCGAGCACGATCCTCTTTTCGACCGTGCTGTCGCTCGTCACGGTCACGCTCTGTCTCGCGGTCATGTTGTGACCGCGCCGTAAGCGCGCGACGATTATTGCAATCGCAGCAAAAACCACTTCGGCCGAAGCCGCTTTTTCCGCCGCCGCCGCGCCGATAAAGTTCGGCTCAACCGGTCCGACCGGTCGGTCAACGAACTCAGCGGAGCATCCCATGAAGCGCACTCTTTCCATTCTCGCCGCATCCATCGCTCTTTTTGCAGCAGCCGGCGCTGCGCACGCGGCCGATTCCCAGCCGTCGACGTGTCAGGGCTCGGCCGCGCAATGCAACGTCTTCTTCGGTCAATAAGCGCCGTTTACATCTCACTGAAACCAGCCCGGCGCTGCGTTTTGTTTCGTTCGTGAATCGAAAATTGAGGGGCGCCGGCCGTGGACCCGGACTTATCCACAGTTTCTGTGGATAAACGTGGGGATAGCTCGCCGCAAACCGAGCGTTCATGCGGCGCGAGCTGGACTGCGCATTGGTTACAAGAACTGAGGCAGTTGCCTATCGCAGCATTCCGGTGACGATCGCCTGACGATAGGCCTATGATTGCTCTCGCGTCGGTTACAGATGGCGTATCGGTGGTTCAATCTCATCCTTTCGACGGGGGAAATATCATGGCGTACAAGATCGCGGTGGTCGTGGGGAGCCTGCGCAAGGATTCGTTCAACCGGCAGCTCGCCCACGCGCTCGGATCGCTCGCGCCGAGCGATTTCACGTTCGAGCATCTCGACATCGGCAGCTTGCCGCTCTACAGCCAGGAATACGACAGCGACTTCCCGGAAGCCGCGCGCACGCTCAAGCAGAAGATTTCGGAAGCCGACGCGTTGCTTTTCGTCACGCCCGAGTACAACCGCTCGATTCCCGGCGTGCTTAAAAACGCGCTCGACTGGGGCTCGCGGCCGTGGGGACAGAGCGCGTGGGGCGGCAAGCCGGGCGCGGTCATCGGCACATCGGTCGGCGCAATCGGCACGGCGCTCGCGCAAGCGCATCTGCGGAGCGTGTGCGCGTACCTCGACGTCGCGCTGATGGGTCAGCCAGAGATGTACATCAAGCACGACGAGAACCGCATCGACGCGAACGGGAATATCGTCAGCGAGGACACGCGCAAGTTCTTGCAGACTTTCATGGACAAATACGTCGCGTGGGTGCGCGATTTCGCCGCCTGAGGCGTCTCGCAAACAACAACGGCCCGCGCGAGCGGGCCGTGGTCATTGAAGCGGGGCTCGCCGGTCACACGTGAGGTTGCCCCGTCACGCGGTCCCAGCCGTGACGGATCGCCGCCTTGAAGCGGTCCCACGTATCGCCTTCGGGATGGCGGCTCTCCCAGTCCCGCCGCATTTCATACTCCATCTGGTCGTCCCACGCGCGGTTGCGGAACCGCTCGTCGTTGCCGAGTGTCGCGCCGTAGCGATACGCGCTTTCATAGTCCTCGTACGGCTCGCCGGTCGTCGCGTACTTCGTCGCGTAGTCGGCGCGGAAGTCCTCTTCGTACTCCATGTACTCGTTTGGCACGGTGCGCGGACCGAGCGGAACCGCGGCCTGCGACGCCGCCGACGTGCCGATCGGATCGCCCGCCGCGCCCATCGCGGGCATCGACTGCGATTGCACCTGATTCTGCATGTTCAACTGCTGCGGCTTGGCGGGCTCGTCCAGCGTGCTCAATGGCTCGATCGTGTCGATGGAGCGCCAGTCCGTGTTCGGATCGACGTGCACGCCGGTCAGCGGATCGGTCTGCGCCTGTCCTTGCGCCTGTCCTTGCGACACACCCGCCGCCGGCTTCGTTTCGACCTGTTCATATTGCGTCGTCGACGGCTCCGGCGTGCCGCGCTGCGGGCGCGTCGCCGGCATCAGCGGGTCGTCGGCGGGGTCGGTCACGTAGTCGCGCGAGGTCAGGGTCGCGGGATCGGTGCGCGTGAAAGCTTCCGCGCCGGTCTCGCTGCCGATTCCGCCGCCCGCCGGCGTGCGCGGCTCGCCGATCGGATCGAGCAGCGGATCGCCGAGCGGACCGGCAAGCGGATCGATGACCGGCGGCGCGACCGGATCGGCAACCGGCGCGTCCGAGCGCGGATAAGCGCGCGCGCGCGGCACGTCCGCACGCGGCGGATTGACAGGATCGCGGCCCGGAACGCCGCTGCCGCGACCGAGGCCGAGTTCGTCGAGAATCGAGTGATCGCGGTCATCGGCGGTCGTGGGCGGCGTCGCGGCCGCGCCGTGCGAAAGCGTCGACCAGCTCGCCGCGCGTTCGTCGATGTCGATCGCGCCGCAGTCGGTCAGCGTCGTGCGTGCGATATCGGCTTGCGCCTCGCTCGGCGTATCGACGGCGACGAGCACCGCGCCCCGGCGCACCGCTTCCGAATAATGCGCGACTTCCGGCGGCTGATCGCGTCCGCCGAAGAGCATGCTGAAGAACCGCTCGATGTTGGCGAGCACGCCCGGCTGCGCGTGCGTCTCGGCGTCGGTCAGGGTCGACGGCTGCGCGGCATCGTCCCGCTTCGGGTTCGCCTGGAGCTCGATATCGCCGCGCGCGAAGCCCGCCGTAACGAGCGCCGAGCGCGCATCCTCGGCCTGGGCGTAGGTATCGAATACTCCGATGACGGTGTGTCGCATGGTCGTCTCCTCTCGTTGAGCGGATTTCGCGGATCGGCAACGCTTGGTTGCCGCACATGCGGTTGGCTCACGCAACAGTCATGCCGGGGTGCGTCAGCGGTCGACCGAACGCGCTGCCTGTTCCTCGCGAATGCCGCGTAGCAGCGTATCCAGCAGCGCGATGTCGAAGGGCTTGGCGAGCACGCGCGCATCCACCTGGCGCGCGCGGTCGAGTTCTTCCGCATAGCCGGTGACGAGAATGACCGGAATGCGCGGCTCGAACCGCTGCATGCGTTCAGCGAGATCGATGCCGTTGAGCTGCCCCGGCATGTGGATGTCCGAGAGCACGGCATCGAACGGGAAGCCCGATGCCGCCATGTTCTCCCGAGCCGCTTCGAGCAGCGTCATCGCGGTATCGGCGTTGAACACGTACGTCACGCGATGACCCATCATCGTGAGCAGCGCCTCCGTGCCGGCGGCGACTTCCTCGTTGTCTTCGACGAGCAGCACACGCAAGCCGTCCGCCTCCTGCGCCGTCGCGGCCGCCTGCTCCGGTTCCGCGTGAGGCGCGTCCGTCGCCGCGGCCTGTGGCAGATAGAGACGCACCGACGTGCCCGCGCCGATGGCGCTGTCGATGGTCGCGATCCCGCCCGCGCGCTCGCAGAACGCGAAGACCTGCGGCAGGCCGAGCCCGGTGCCCATGCCTTTCGGCTTGGTCGTGAAAAGCGGCTCGAACGCGCGGGCGAGCACGTCCGCGCTCATGCCAACGCCCGTGTCTTCCAGTGAAATCTGCACGAATTCGCCGATGAGCGGAAAGCCGTCCTCATGCCGAAAGCGCACGTTGTCGGCGCGCACGGTGAACGTGCCGCCGTTGGGCATCGCGTCGCGCGCGTTCACGGCCACGTTGATGAGCGCCAGTTCCAGTTCGGCCGGATCGACGCGGATCGTCCACACGTCCGCCGCGACCTCCGAGTGCAGCGCCACCTTCGCGCCGAGCGACGCGCGCAGCAGTTCGCGCTCCGCCGTCACCCATTTGCCGATGGCGATGACCTCGCTGCGCAACGGCTGCTTGCGCGCGACGCCGAGCAACTGCCGCGTAAGCGACTGGCCGTTCTTCAACGCGCGCTCCATCGCCGTCAGTTCGCGGTCGAGCCCGATGGGGCCGCGCCGCCGCGCAATCTGCACGTTCGTGGAGACGATCATCAGCAAGTTGTTGAAGTCGTGCGCGACGCTGCCGACGAGATTGCCGAGCGCCTCCATCTTGCGCGCCTGCCGGTACGCGGATTCGATCGAGCGGCGCATCGACGCTTCGGCCTGCCAGCGTTCCCATGCTTCTTCCTCCTTGGCGAGCCGCCGCAGCGACTGCCCGATCACGCCCCACAGCACGACGCACGGCGCGAGGATCGACAGCGCCAGCACGCTCAGATGGCGGTACCACTGCGTCCAGATCGTGTCGACGGGAAAGCCGCTCGACACATAGAGCGGATAATCGCCGACCCGGCGAAACGCGACGATCTTCAACTCGTTGTCGAGCCCCGACACCATCCTCATCACGCCGTCGTGCGTGCCGGCGCGATACGCCTCGCGCAGCGGCGAACTCGCGGCGAGCGCCATGCGCTCGGGCGGCCGCTCGGGATACCACGCGAGCACTTCGCCGTCGGCGCGGGTGAGACCGATCGACACCGTCGGGCTGTCACCGAGCAGTTCGCGATAAAAGTCGTTGAAGTACGACGGACGCAGCGCGATCGACACCATGCCGGCGAATTGCCCGTCGGGCGTCTTGCGTGCGACGGCTGTATTGAATACGCGCTCGCCGGCGATTTTGCCTAGCATCACGCGAGAAATCTGCGCGAGCCGGCTGTCGGCGCGCAGGCCGGCGAAGTCCTCCCGGGTGCTTACCGTGACGTCGGGCGTCGGCCAAACGCGGCTCGTGGCGAGCAACCGGCCGTCGGAACCGAACACCGACGCCGCCGACACCTGCCGGTAATTGCCGATCAGCTGGCTCAGGCGCGCGTGGACGACGCCGTCTTCGCGGCGAATCGCGTCCGCGTCCAGGTCGTCGAGCAGATCGACGATGCGTTCGTTCAGCGTGACGTTGAGATCGAAGACTTTGAGCGCATGCTCCTCCGCGATTCGCGCGTTGCGGGCGACCGCGTCCGACGCGCTCGCGACTCGGGCGTGATAATCGGAGATCGCAGTGATGGCGACGTACACGCACGGAAGCACGACGGCGGCGACGAGCAGCGCGTAGAGCGTCATGCGCTGCGCGGCGAAGTTGCGCTCGGGGACGACCGGAAAAGGCGGTTCTTCCTGCCGCGTTGCGTCGGCAGGCTCGGCGTCGTGCTCCTCACGTTGCAGCGTCATTTTGGCAGCGAAGTGGAAAACTTTACTCGACCGTTGGTGCGATCAACCGTTCGATAACGGCGCGCGAGGCGCGCGCGGTGGAATCGTCCGGAGCATGCAGGAAATGTGCCACGGCCGCAGACCGAGCGAATTGACGCACCGGTTCCGCACGCGCGTGCGAGGCGTAGTTAGCGAAAATATCCGTAGCGCAAACGTACACCGAAGCAGCGGACAATTCGCGCGGCGGCAGTCAGAAAAGAAATTTCTCGCATTGGCCGATGATCGAGTATTAAGATCCCTTAGTCGCTGTGCGGCGAGTTGCTTTTGCACGCATCAAGGCCGACAATGCAATCTTCCGGTCAATCTGCCCCTAGAGCGGATGTCGGACACAAATCGCTCGCTTACGCGCGCCGCGCGGGCGGGCAATAGAACAAAAGGCCAACGTCCGGCGCGGCTCGCCGACCGGACGACGCACGGGGCAAGGCAACATGACGCCGAACCAGACGCTCGGGTGCGCGCTCGCCGCGTGCCGTTCCATCGCGCCGCAAAATCGCGCCGCTTGGGCGCTTTCGCATTCGCTTTCGCCCGCAATGACCGGCCGGCGACGAACGCGCCGCCTGTCTCCCTAAAGATCTCCGCAGTCGCGCCGTAAACGCATACGAGAGCATGCCGTGTAGGCCGTGCTTCCCGTCAGCCACGAACGTTCACCGATTCGACCGACCATGCCTTTGCCGATTGTCATTGCCGATGATTCCCTGCTCGCGCGCAAGGTGTTGACGCGCGCACTGCCCGCGGACTGGGACGTCGACATTTCCTACGCGACGAACGGACGCGAGGCGCTCGAGTTGTATCGCGCGGGCCGCGCATCCGTCATGTTTCTCGATCTGACCATGCCGGACATGACCGGCTATCAGGTCCTCGACGCGCTTCAGCACGAAGACCTGAACACGTTCGTGATCGTCGTTTCCGCCGACGTGCAACCCCTCGCGCAGGAACGCGTGCGCGCGCTCGGAGCCATTGCGTTCCTGCCGAAGCCCGTGACGCCGGAAGCGCTGCGTCCCGTTTTGAAGGAGTACGGTCTCCATGGTTGAACCCGCCCTCAACGAAGACCAGCGCGACGCGCTGCAGGAAGTCGCCAACATGGCGATGGGCCAGGCCGCCACGCGCCTGTCGAAGCTGCTCGGCACGTTCATCGAACTGTCGGTGCCGCGCGTGCGCGTGGTGAACGTGTCCGAAGCCTCCGCCGCGCTGCGCGAGATGACCGGCATCACCGACGCCGTGACCGCCGTGCGCCAGGGCTTTCGCTCCGACATCAAGGGCGAGGCGATCGTGCTGTGCAAGAGCGGCAGCGTCGATGACCTATGCGCGCTCGTCGACGATCCGTACACCAAGTCCACCTACGAAGCGACTACGCGCACGGAACTCGTCTTCGACGTGGCGACGGTGCTCATCGGCGCGTGCGTGTCGTGCATTCTGGACCGACTCGGCCGCGCGCCGATCTTCTCGCCGCCCGGCATGCTCGGCGCGGAACTCGCGCTCGAAGAAGTCTTCCAGCCCGCGATGCTCGCGTGGAAAACGGCGCTCCTGCTCGAAGTCAACTTCGCGCTGGAGGACCACAGCTTCCGCGCGCATCTGGTGATGCTGATGGCCGAAGACGCCATTGCGCATCTGAACGAGGCGCTCGACGCGCTGCTTTCCAGCTTCTGACGCCGCGCCGATATGGAAGAACTGCGGCATGTGCTGAGCGAACTGGTGATCGAGCGCGTCGGCTTCGGCATTTTCGTGCTCGACCGCGATTTGAACGTGCTCATGTGGAACCGCTTCATGGCGGACCACAGCGGCAAGACGGCCGAGCAGGTGACGGGCAAGTCCATTTTCGCGAGCTTTCCGGAACTGCCGCGCGTGTGGCTCACGCGCAAGGTCGAAAGCGTGTTCCAGCTCGGCAGCTTCGCGTTCAGTTCGTGGGAACAGCGGCCGTATCTCTTCAAGTTCGATCACGACCGGCCGATTACCGGCGGCGTCGACTTCATGCAGCAGGACTGCACGTTCATGCCGCTCACGCACGAGCGCGAAGTGCGCGCCGTCTGCGTGACCATTTCCGATGCCACTCACCCGAGCATGATGCAGCGCGCCCGCGACGAAGCCGTGGCCAAGCTGCAGGAGTTCGCCGACCGCGACGGCCTGACCGGCATCGCGAACCGGCGTTATTTCGAACTGCGCATTCGCGACGAATTCTCGCGCTGGCAACGCTACGGCGGCGATTTGTCGATGCTGCTGTTCGATCTGGACCACTTCAAGCGCATCAACGACGAGTTCGGCCATCTGGTCGGCGACACCGTGCTGCGCGTGATGGCCGAGCGCGTTGCTGAGACCGTGCGCGTGCAGGACGTGTTCGGGCGCTTCGGCGGCGAGGAATTCGCGCTGCTTTTGCCGTGCACGAACTTCGACGATGCGATGATCGTCGCGGAGAAAGTGCGCCACGCGATCTGCGAAACGCCTATCGACGTGCAGGGCGCGCGCGTGCCGGTGACGGCGAGCGTCGGCGTGGCGTGCGCGCGGCGCGAGGTGACGTCGTCTTACGAGGCGCTCATCAATGAAGCCGACGCCGCGCTGTACGTGGCGAAACGCGAAGGGCGCAACCGCTCGGTCGGCTTCGCCTGACAGCGGCCACGCGCGCCGCCGCAAGGCGCAATCGGCCCGAATCATTGGTATACTCCTAGCCGCTTCCGGCGCAGTTCGCAGCCGGCGCGCGCCGGCCGTCTCCTTCGGTCATTCCCTCTTCAGCGCCACGTCGTTCCGCGCGCTCGATGGGATCGTCGGAACCGGCGCCCGATCTCTTAATTTGCCCTTGGGGGCGCCACAGCGGAGTCCGTCTTGGCCGTTTCCAACTTCATCGCCGACGAATCCACCACCGAGGCCGCGAAGGCTTCGTCGGGCAGTTCGTTCTATCTCGCCATGCGCATCCTCCCGGCTGCGCAGCGGGACGCGATGTACCAGATCTACGCCTTCTGCCGCGCGGTGGACGATATCGCCGACGAAGGCGCGTTGCCGCGCCGCGAACGCGCGCTCGCGCTGGAAGGCTGGCGCGAGGACATCGACGCCTGCTATCGCGGCGCGCCGAAGCGCTCCCTCGAGGCGCTCACCCGCCACATCCACGCTTTCCATCTTTCCCGCGACGACTTTCACGCCGTGATCGACGGCATGGCGATGGACGCCGCCGGCGACATCGTCGCGCCCGACGAAGCCACGCTCGACCTGTATTGCGACCGCGTCGCGAGCGCGGTCGGGCGGCTGTCGGTGAGAATCTTCGGGATGCAGGAAGACGCCGGCCGGCGGCTCGCGCATCATCTCGGGCGCGCGCTGCAACTCACCAACATCCTGCGCGATATCGACGAAGACGCTGCGATCGGTCGCGTCTATCTGCCGCGCGAGCTGCTTGCGCGGGAAGGCATCGCGACGAGCAATCCGGCGGCGATCGTCGGCGACGCGCGTCTGCCGCGCGTGTGCGCGGTGCTCGCCGAGCGCGCGAAAGGCCACTACGCGCAGTCCGACGCGATCATGGCGGCATCGCCGCGCCACGAAGTGCGCGCGCCGCGCATCATGTCGGCGGCGTATCGCGCGGTGCTCGAGGCGAACCTGAAACGCGGCTTCGACCTGCCGCGCACGCGCGTGCGCACGCCGCGTGCGCGCCTGCTCTGGATCGTCGCGCGCAATCTTCTCTGATGTCCCGGCTCGTACACGTCGTCGGGGCCGGCCTCGCCGGTCTCGCCGCCGCGGTGCAGGCGCAGCGGCGCGGAGCGCGCGTCGTCCTCCACGAATCGGCGGCTCGCGCCGGGGGCCGAAGCCGCTCGTACTTCGACGCGAAACTCGGCATGACGGTCGATAACGGCTGTCATCTGCTGCTCTCGAGCGATCACGCCACGCTCGGCTTTCTTCGCGCGATCGGCTCCGCAGACGGCATCAGCGGCCCGACGCAGCCCGACTTTCCTTTTTTCGATGCCGCGAGCGGGCAGGCGTGGACCATCCGCATGACGCCGGGACGCTTGCCGCGCTGGATCTTCGACGCCGAGGCGCGTCTGCCGGGCACGCAGCCCGCCGACTATCTGCCCATGCTGCCGCTCTTTTTCGGCAAGCCGGGGCGCACCGTCGAGGAGTCGATGCGCGCGCGCGGCCGCGTGTGGGATCGGCTCGCGCGGCCGCTGTTGCGCACGCTGCTGAACGCGGACCCGGCGGAAGCGAGCGCGACGGTCGCGTCGCATCTGCTGCGCGAAACGCTGGCGGCGGGCGGTCAGGCGTGCCGGCCGCTCATCGCGAAGAACGGCGTGGCGCATGCGTTCGTCGAGCCCGCGCTGCGGCTCTTGCAGTACGGCGGCGCGGACATCCGGCTCGGCGCGCGGGCGGCCAACATCGGCTTTTCGGGCACGGATTCGAAGGAACGGGTAAGCTCGCTCGCTTTCGAGGGCGCGGGCGAGCCTGTCGCGCTCGGGCCGGGCGATGGCGTGGTGCTCGCCGTGCCGCCCGACGCGGCGCGCGCGCTCGTGCCGGAGATCGTCGCGCCGGACGAATTCCGCGCGATCGTCACCGTGCACTTCGCGGTGGATGCGCCGATCGGTTCGATCGGCGCGGAGCGGCTGACGTTCTTCGTCAACGGCGCGGCGGACTGGCTCTGTGCAGGCGATGGCCGGCTCACGGCGACCATCGTCAGCGCGGATCGGCTGCTATCGACGCCGCACGAGGAGATCGCGGCGGCTGTCTGGCGCGACGTGGCGAAAGCCGTGCGCCTGCCGCCTGTGCCGATGCCGCCGTGGCAGGTCATCGCGGAAGAACGCGCGACCTTCGCGGCGGTGCCTTCGCAGGAAGGCTTGCGGGCCGCGACGCGCACGCGCTGGCCCAATCTCACGCTCGCGGGCGACTGGACGGCAACGGACCTCCCCGCGACGATCGAAGGCGCGATCCGCTCCGGCCAGAAGGCCGCGGATGCGCTGTTGAACCCATCGATGGAACGCTGATGAACGATTTATCTCTGTCGGCCGTGGGCGCGCCGGCGTCGAATGCCGCGCTGGACCACGCCGTCACCCACGCCACCGACGCGCTGCTCGCGGCGCAGTTCACCGAAGGCTACTGGCTCTACGAACTCGAAGCCGACGCAACGATTCCCGCTGAATACGTGCTGCTCGTGCATTACCTCGGCGAGACGGCTGACGACAAGCTGGAAGCGAAGATCGGCCGCTACCTGCGCCGCATCCAGCGCGAAGACGGCGGCTGGCCGCTTTTCACGGACGGCGCGATGGACGTCTCCGCGACCGTCAAGGCGTACTTCGCGCTGAAGATGATCGGCGATTCGCCCGATGCCGAGCACATGCAGCGCGCGCGCCGCGCCATTCTCGCGGCGGGCGGCGCGGAAAAGGTGAACGTCTTCACACGCATTCTGCTGGCGCTTTTCGGCGTGGTGTCGTGGCGCGCGGTGCCGATGATGCCCGTCGAAATCATGCGGCTGCCGATGTGGTTTCCGTTCCACCTGTCCAAGGTCTCGTACTGGGCGCGCACGGTGATCGTGCCGCTGCTCGTCCTGAACGCGAAGCGGCCGGTGGCGCGCAATCCGCGCGGCGTGCGCATCGACGAAGTGTTCACCGACGCGCCGGTCAATACCGGCATGCCGGAGCGCGCGGGGCATCAGAGCCGCGGCTGGTTCACCTTCTTCCGCATGGTCGATACGGTGCTGCGCGCAACCGACAGCGCATTCCCGAAAGCCGGGCGCGAGCGCGCGATCGCCGAGGCGGTGCGCTTCGTCGACGAGCGGCTGAACGGCGAGGACGGCCTCGGCGCGATTTTCCCGGCCATGGCGAACGCAGTGATGATGTACGACGTGCTCGGCTATCCGCCCGAGCATCCGAACCGCGCGATCGCGCGCAAGTCGGTCGACAAGCTGCTGGTCGTCGACGAAGCGGACGACGGCGAGGCGTACTGCCAGCCGTGTCTGTCGCCGGTTTGGGACACGTCGCTCGCCGCGCACGCGTTGCTCGAAACCGGCATGCCGAAGGCGCGCGCCGCCGTTGCGCGCGGGCTGGAATGGCTGCGCCCGTTGCAGATTCTCGACGTGCGCGGCGACTGGATCTCGCGCCGTCCGAACGTGCGGCCGGGCGGCTGGGCGTTCCAGTTCGCGAACCCGCACTATCCGGATGTCGATGACACCGCCGTCGTCGCGATGGCGATGGAACGCGCGGGCCGCGAGAACGGCACCCCCATGTTCGACGAGGCGATTTCCCGCGCGCGCGAATGGGTCGTCGGCATGCAGAGCAGCGACGGCGGCTGGGGCGCGTTCGAACCGGAAAACACGCAGTATTACCTGAACAACATTCCGTTCTCGGACCACGGCGCGCTGCTCGATCCGCCGACCGTCGACGTGTCCGCCCGCTGTCTTTCGATGCTCGCGCAACTCGGCGAAACGCCCGCGAACAGCGAGCCGGCGCGCCGCGCGTTCGACTACATCGTGAAGCATCAGGAGCGCGACGGAAGCTGGTACGGGCGTTGGGGCATGAACTACGTGTACGGCACCTGGTCGGCGCTTTGCGCGCTCAACGCGGCGGGCGTCGCGCCTTCGGACTCGCGCATGAAGCGCGGCGCGGAATGGCTCATCGGCATTCAGAACCCGGACGGCGGCTGGGGCGAGGACGGCGAGAGCTACAAACTCGACTATCGCGGCTACGAACAGGCGCCGAGCACGGCGTCGCAAACGGCGTGGGCGCTGCTCGGGCTGATGGCGGCGGGGCTCGTCGAACATCCGGCGGTCGCGCGAGGCATCGAGTATCTGATCCGGACGCAGCAGGCGCACGGCCTCTGGGACGAAACGCGCTTCACCGCGACGGGCTTTCCGCGCGTGTTCTATCTGCGCTATCACGGCTATCGCAGGTTCTTCCCGTTGTGGGCGCTCGCGCGTTACCGCAACCTGACGCGCGAAGGCGAAACGCGCGTGACGGCGGGCATGTGAACGCCCGTTCCGCCGCGCTTTCGCGTCCTTTGGTTGGTGCGCCCGTCGTCGCGGTGACGGGCATGGCCTTCGAGGCGAAGATCGCGCGCGGGCGCGGCGTGGATGCCGTGTTCGCCGCGCGCGCCGACTGGCTCGAACGCGCGTTGTCCGATGCCGTGGCGCGCGGCTGCTCGGGCATTATCAGCTTCGGCACGGCGGGCGGCCTCGCGCCGGATCTGGAGCCGGGAACGCTGATCGTCGCGGAAAGCGTGTCGGGCCCGTTCGGCACCTTGCCGACCGACGCCGCGTGGTCCGCGCGCATCGTCGAGGCTTTCGGCGGCTCGCCGCTCGCGCGGATCACGCGCTCCGGTCCGATGGCGGCCGTCGCCGCCCCGGTCACGAGCGAGTCCGACAAGCGGTCGCTGCATTCGTCGACGGGCGCGCTCGCCGTCGACATGGAGTCGCATATCGCGGGCGCTATCGCGACGGCGCGCGGCTTGCCGTTCGCGGTGTGTCGCGCGGTGGTCGATCCGGCGTGGCGCACGCTCCCGCCCGCCGCGACCGCCGGCTTGCGCGATGACGGCACCACCGCTATCGGTCCGATTCTGCGTGAACTCGCGCGTCAGCCGTCGCAGATCGGCGCGCTGCTGCGGCTGGCAGGCGATGCGCGCGCCGCCCGCGCGACGCTCGTCCACGCGCGCCATGCGATGGAGAAGGCGCGGGCGCTTTCCTTCGACTAGTCCCGTTCGCGCGGTCTTGCTTTCTGCGGGTTAACCCTCAGCTTGGTTATAATCAGGGAAAACCCTAGACTGGCTGCGTAAAGTACGCGGTCATCGCAGGAACGTAAGAGGAAGCGCACCATGAACTTTCACACCCGCAAATGGGTCAAGCCCGAAGACCTCAATCCTAACGGCACGTTGTTCGGCGGCAGCCTGCTGCGCTGGATCGACGAAGAAGCCGCCATTTACGCCATCTCGCAGCTGGGCAACCAGCGCGTCGTGACCAAGTTCATGTCGGAGATCAATTTCGTCAGTTCAGCGCGGCAGGGCGACATCATCGAGCTGGGCATTACCGCGACGCATTTCGGACGCACGTCGATCACGCTGCGCGCGGAAGTGCGCAACAAGATCACGCGCAAGAGCATTCTGACGGTCGAGAAGATGGTGTTCGTCAACCTGAACGAACAGGGCGAACCGGCGCCGCACGGCCGCACGCAGATTCGCTATGCGGACGAACTGTTCGAAGCCTACCGGCGCGATCAACGTACGGTGGAAGCGCCGAAAGCATCGACCGATGACATCGGCCGCGAAGAAACCGCCGAGGCGGCGCATTAAGACAGAAACGGGCGCATGAGCGCCCGTTTCCTTTTACGCGCTGGCCGCAGCGGTTTACTTGCTTTCCGCCGGGTCCTGATACTGAGGCAGGCCCTGCGACTTGCTCGAACTCGGCGACGGCGCGGTGTTCGGCTCGCCCGCGCCCGGCGCCGGCGATTTCGGCCCCACGCCACCGGCAGGCGATGCCGCCGCGCCCGGATCGACGTAATTCGGCAGGCCTTGCTCCTCGCTGCTGCTGCCCGGCGCGCTCGCTCCTTGCGGCGCGCTTGCTCCTTCGGGCGCGCTCACGCCTTCGTCGCCGTAATCGGGCAGCGACGCCGACGAGCCGCCCGTCAGCAAATACTGGCGGCGCTGCGTGTAGGCATCGCGCACGAACGCGTATTTGTCGAGCGCGGCTTGCGAGAGCAGATCGGTCGCCCCGAGCAGGTCGGCGCGCGCGCTCACGAAGTTCACGCCGTACAGCGGCCAGCGAATCTCCGAGTCCGCATAGCTCACCGGATTCACCCGCCAGTCGACGAGCCATGTCGTCGAATCGCGCACCGAGCTCGGGCCGAGCAGCGGCAGCACGACATACGGCCCCGACGGCACGCCGTAATGGCCGAGCGTCAGGCCGAAGTCCTGATGATGCTTGGGCAAGCCCGCAGGCGATGCAATGTCGATCAGCCCGCCGATGCCGAACACCGAATTCATTGCGATGCGCATCAAATCCTGCGTGGCGTCCGTGATCTTCAGTTGCAGCAGGTTGTTGGCGAAGTTGCTGAAATCGCCCAGGTTCGAGAAGAAGTTGCTGACCGCCGTGCGGAACGGACTCGGCGTCCAGTTCACGTAGAACTGCGCGACGGGACGCGCCACGTAATTATCGACCGTGTCGTTGAACTTGAAGATGGTCCGGTTCATCGGTTCGAGCGGATCGTGCGGATTGCGGTCCGGACCCGTCGCGCACCCAGCCATCAAAAGCGCGCCCGCGACGGCGAAACTCGTCGCCAGCTTGCGGAGCGCGGCAGCGGCAGGCGCCGCTGGAGCCATTCTCATTCTTCAATTCCTCTTAGATTGTCATGCCGCTGGCTCGCGCGCAGCCTAGCGCGGTCCGCCGCGCGCACCTTGCGCGGTTTGCCCATCAGCACGGGCTGAAACACCACGGCGCCGATCAGCGTGCACAGAAGCGACAGCGCCAGGAGCCGCCCCATGCTCGACATGCCGGGGTGATGCGAAAACCAGAGACTGCCGAAAGCCGTTGCGGTGGTGGCCGCGCTGAACATCACGGCGTGCGTGAGGCTCGACTGGAGAAGGCGCGTCTGTCCTTGCCGCCACGCCATCACGAAATAGATCTTGAACGCGACGCCGACGCCCAGCATGAGCGGCAGCGCGATGATATTCGCGAAGTTGAGCGGCATGCGGAAGACGACGCACAACTCCAGCGTCACGATCGCCGAAACGAGCAACGGTACCAAAGTTCGCAGAACGTCGCCGAAACGACGCAGCGCGAGCCACAGCAGCACCGTGATGGCGATGAGCGAATACAACGCGGCATGTTCGAACGCGGTGATGATGACTTCGGCCGAATGGCGCACGGAAATCGGTCCGCCGATAGCGGTAGGCTCGACGCGCTGCACGGCGTCCGCGAAATGCGCGAGCAGCGTGTCGTCGTTCGGATCGACGCCCGGCGGCGCTTTCGGCGACACGTTCACGAGCGCCTGGCCTCCCGGCGTCACCCACGACTCGACCATCGCGGGCGGCAGCGTCGCGCGGGTGATTTCGGCCGGCTGCAACAGCGCGCGAAGTTGCGCGAGCGCAAGGCGCAGCGGCTCGGCCATCGCGTGTTCGGCGCGGTCGCGCGTGGCGGCGTCGGCTTGCGCGAGCTTCGCCAGCGTCGCCGACAAATGCTTCGCTTCCGGCGCGCCTTGGCCGGGATGCTCGTCGGCGGCGAGCGAAAGCTGGTTCGACACGCGCTTGAGCGTCGCGACCCGCACCGCGTCCGTCACCGGCGACGCCACCGCCTGATTCAGCGCGGGCAGCAGTTGATCGGCGGCGGCCTGAATCAGCTTGAGCTTCGCCGGCTGATCGGCAGGAATGAGCGACGACAGCGTGGTCGCGCGTTCCACTTCGGGCAGCTTGTCGAGCTTCGCCGCGATGCGGTCCGCGTCAGCCAGCGACGGCGCGAGCACGGCGACATCGTTTACCGCGGCTTCGGGCGAGTCCTTGAGCGAGATGAGCGTCGCCATCGACTCGGTGCGCGGGTCTTTCAGATGCAGCGGATTGAAGTCGAAGCGCAAGTGCGTGAGCAGCGGCAGCGCGCCGATCACGACGACGAGCGTGCCGATCAGCACCGGCTTGCGATTCCGGTCGAGGAATTCGTCGACGGGCGCGAGCATCGGGAAACCGGGCGCTTTGGCCTCGCCCGGCGGCGCGAACACTTTTATGAGCGCGGGCAAGAGCGTCATGTTGGTCACGTACGCGACGAACATGCCGACGCCGGCGATCAGCCCCAGCTCCGACACGCCGCGATAGGCGGTCGGCAAAAACGAGAAGAAGCTCGCGGCGGTGGCGGTCGCGGCGAGCGTGAGCGGCACGGCGACATGCCGGGCGGTCTCCGCGAGCGAGACGTCGAGCCGCTTGTGCCGATGCCGCTCCTCGCGATACTTCACGCCGAACTGAATGCCGAAGTCCACGCCGAGCCCGACGAACAGCACCATGAACGCCACCGAGATCATGTTGAGCGCATGGACCATCATGAGGCCGAGCGCCGCCGTCACCGAGAGCCCGACGAAGAGCGTGATGAACACCGCGAGGATCATGCGCTTCGAGCGCAGCGCGACCCAGAGAATCATCAGCACGACGAGGAAAGTGAGCGCGCCGTTGAGCGCGGCGCCGTCCTGCACGGAGGCGAATTCCTCGTCGGCGAGCGGTTGTGCGCCGGTCAGATGCAGCGTCGCGCCGTATTTCTTGTCGAGGCCGAGCTTCGCGGCCACCGCGCGGATTTCGTCGGACGTGCCGGCGGCCGCTTTCAGCGCGCTGAAATTGAGTTGCGGCAACACGGTGATAAAGGCGCGGCCTGGCCCGTCGCCGCCCGGACTGGCGACATCGCGCCATGAGAACGCGGCGGGCTGGTTCGCGAGCACGCGGTCCAGCACGGTCGCGCTGCGGCCGAGTAGATTGGCCATTTGGCCGAGATTGACCTGACCGAGCATCAACGGCACATTGAGCGTCGTGTTGAGCGTCTGCGCGAGGCCCGTGAGCGTGGGATCGTGCGCCAGCGTGTTGATGAGCGGGCGCGCCTGGGCCAGCTGCTTCGTGACCTGATCGACGTTGTCGGCCGGCAGATAGAGCAGGCCGTTGTGCGCGAAGAACTCGCCGCCTTCCGGCTGCGAGATCGACTTGAAGCGGTCCGGCTCTTTGGCAAGCGCGGCGGCGAGTTCGTTCGCGGCGGCATCGGCAAATTCGGCGGCGGGCGCTTCGACCACGATCAGCAGCGTGGCGCCGCGCTGCGGAAAGGCTTTTTCGATGGCGTCGCCGCGTGCAGCCCATTGCGGTTCGTTTTCGATCAGCTGGCTGACGTCGGTGCTGATCTTGAAGTGGTGAACGACATAAATCGTGGAGAGGATGCCGAGCAGAATCGAAGCGGCGATAATCCACGCCGGCCGGCGAATGGCGAGCGTGACGAAGCGGGTAATGTTGGACGTCAGCATGAAGACGCTACCTGGTGTGACCTGTTATTTTCGCGGACCGCATATTGCGAGCCGCGTAGTGACGCTGCCGCGTTCGCGCGCCGGCTTTCGCTTCGGCGGCCGAACCGCGAGTCCAACGACGGCGGTTGATGCCGCGCAAGTATACCGGTGGAGACGGCGCGGTCGGGCGGCGGTGAACTGTCGGCCCGCTGGTCTGTCGATATACTGGCTCGACGGCCTGACGAGTCCGCGCCGAACAATTGGATCATTAGAGAACGGGTGCCATGAAACGCTATCTGTCTGTCTGCTTCGCTTTTCTCCTCGCCACGCTGTCGTTTTCCGGCGCGGCGGTCGCCCAAACGAGCCCGGAGGCCGTCGTCAAAAGTGCAGTCGAAGGCACCGTCAACGCGATGAAGGCCGACCCGCAAGCGCGCGGCGGCGACATGGCGAAGATCACGCAACTCGTGCAAGCGCGCTTCCTGCCCGCCACCGACTTTCAGCGCACCACGCGCATTGCATTGGGCAAGGCATGGGCCAGCGCCACGCCCGAGCAGCAAAAGCAGCTTTACGACCAGTTCCAGACGCTGCTCGTGCATACGTATGCGGCTTCGCTCGCGCAGCTGCGGGACCAGGACGTGACGTTCCGCTTCGACCCGCCGAACGTCGACGCGAGCGCGAAAGACGCCGTGGTGGAGTCGCACGTCGTCTCGACGGGTGGCGACAACCCGGTGCGCTACCGCCTCGGCAAGACGGCGCAGGGCTGGAAAATCTACGACATCGACATGATGGGCGCGTGGCTCATCCAGGTCTATCAGCAGCAGTTCGCCGGTCAGCTTCAGAAGGGCGGCGTAGACGGCCTCATCAAATATCTGGCCGAGCATAACGCGCGTTCGGCCGGCTGACCTAGCCGCGCCGGTTTTCCACGGCGAACTTGATCAGTTCCGCCTGTCCGTCAATAGATAGCTTCCGCTTGAGGTTCAGCCGGTGCGTCTCCACCGTGCGCACCGACAATCCATGCTGCGTTGCAATCTGCTTGCTCGACAAGCCCTGCGCGAGCGCGTCGAGAATGTCGCGTTCGCGCGGCGTCAGACGTTCCAGCGGCGTTTGCATGGCCTGTGCCTGAATCATGCGGGCCGCGAGCCCGGCGCTGAAGAAGGTCTTGCCGGCGAGCACCGCGTCGATCGCCTGAATGATCTCGGTGGCCGGCGAATCCTTGAGCACGTAGCCGCTCGCGCCCGCGCGCACGGCCTGCGTCACGTACTCCACGTTGTCGTGCATCGAGAGCATCAGCACGCGGATAGCGGGGAAGCGTTCGTGGAACCGCGCGGCCAGTTCGATGCCGCTCATGCCCGCCATGCCGACGTCCATCAGCACGAGGTCGGGGCGCGTGGCTTCGTCGGCGGCGAGCGCGAGCGCCTCGTGGCCGTTCCCCGCTTCGCCGGTGACAGACAGACGCGGCACGGCGTCGAGCCGCGCGCGCAGGCCGTCGCGCACGAGCGGATGATCGTCGACGAGCAGCAGTCGGGCGGGTTCAGGCGTCATCGGAAAGTCCTTGAAGATTCGGGGCGGAGAGCGGCAATGGCACATGCGCCGTGATCGACGTGCGGCCCAGTTGCGACTGAATGGAAAGCGTGCCGCCGAGCGTGTCCAGCCGCTCGCGCATGTTGCGCAGGCCGAGGCCGCTCGCCGGATCGGCCAGCGCGGATTGCGCATCGAAACCGCGTCCGTTGTCGCTGACGACGAGCCGCACGCCGTTCGGCGCGATATCGAGCGCGAGCGTCGCCCGGCTCGCGTGCGCGTGCCGCGCGATGTTGTTCAGCGCTTCCTGCGCAATGCGAAACAGCACCGTATTCACCGGATCGGGCAACGCGGAAGGCTTGCCGTCCGCCGTCGGCTCGAAGCGCACTTCGATGCCGTCCTGCCCGTCCATCTCGCGCGCGAGCTGTTCCAGCGCGGCCGCGAGGCCGAGGTCGTCGAGCATCGTCGGGCGCAGCGCGTGCGAGATGCGGCGCACTTCGCGCAAGGTCGCGGCGAGACGCCCGAGACCGGTGGCCAGCGCGGCCTCGGCGGCGGCTTCGCGCGCCGGGGAACGTTCGAAGCGCGCGAGCGCCGATTCCAGCAGCAGCTTGACGGACACCAGCATCTGGCTAATGCCGTCGTGCAGTTCGCGCGAGAGCCGCGCCCGCTCGTGTTCCTGCGATTCGACCACCTGCCGCGCGAGGCGCTTGAGCTTGGCGTCCGCGCTGCGATGCTCGCTGATATTGAGCACCGCGCCGCACAACGCGATCACGCCGAGCGCCGCCAGCGCGATACCGCCGATCCACATCACGGTTCTGTCGATGTTCGCGGCGGCCTGGCCGTCGATGCGCGTGAGCGCCGTCTCCACATCCTCCAGATAAATGCCGGTGCCGATCATCCAGTCCCAACGTTCCAGCGGTACCACATAGCCGAGCTTCGGTGCGAGCTGGCCGGTGGACGGCCGCTGCCACACGTAACGCACATAGCCGCCGCCCTTCGACGCTTCGCGAATCAACTGCTGGATGGTGAGTTCGCCGGCGGGATCGCGCATGGTCCACAAGTCTCGTCCGACGAGATCCGGCTGGCGCGGATGCATCAGCGACTTGCCGCGCATCGTGTAGACAAAAAAGTAGCCGTCGGGCTCGAAGTCCAGACGATGCAGCGCATCGAGCGCAAGCTGACGGCGTTCGTCGTCGCTGCGCGGGTCGCCGGGCGGCGCGTTGTAATACGGCGCGATGGCGCTCTTCGCCAGTTCGACGTAATGTCGCAACTCCACTTCCTTGCTGGACATGTACGCCGTTTGCAGCGTCGCGTGCTGGGCGCGGGCGAGCGAGGTCGCCTGATGGCGCACGCCATATTCGATACCGCCGATGGCGAGCGCGAACGGCACGATCGCCAGTAAAACAATTTTGGCTTTCAGGTTCATGACGCTGGAACGTTCGATGCTCTACGTAGTTTCGCGTAGGGAGCGTACGTAGTTGTCCGGTTGTGAGGTCCGGGACGAAGGCGAATACTACACGCCCGAGGCGCTCCACGGCTCGAGCCGCGCGGGCGGACATCCAAGACTTACCAAAATAGGAGACACCATGAATCGGGCTTCCGGATTCCTGGTCTGGATCGCGCTCGCGCTTTTGGGCGCGTTCGCTTTCGGCACCATCGCGCTCGCGCACGGCGAGCGAGTCAGCGCACTGTGGATCGTCATCGCGGCGGTCTGCGTCTATCTCATCGCGTATCGATTCTATTCACGCTTCATCGCCGGCACGGTGTTGAAGCTCGACGGCTTGCGCATGACGCCGGCCGTGCGCCACAACGACGGCCTCGATTACGTGCCGACCAACAAATACGTGCTGTTCGGCCACCATTTCGCGGCGATTGCGGGCGCGGGTCCGCTCGTCGGTCCGGTGCTCGCCGCGCAGATGGGCTACACGCCCGGCATGCTGTGGATTCTCGCGGGCGTCGTGTTTGCGGGCGCGGTGCAGGATTTCGTCGTGCTCTTTATCTCCACGCGCCGCGACGGCCGCTCGCTCGGCGATCTCATCAAGATGGAACTGGGCACCGTGCCCGGCGTGATCGCGCTCTTCGGCGCGTTCCTCATCATGGTGATCATTCTCGCGGTGCTCGCGCTGATCGTCGTGAAGGCGCTGACGAATTCGCCGTGGGGCACGTTCACGGTCGCCGCGACCATTCCGATTGCGCTCTTCATGGGCGTCTATACGCGCTTCATTCGGCCGGGGCGCATCGGCGAAGTATCGATCATCGGCTTCGTGCTGCTGATGCTCGCGATCACCTACGGCGGACAGGTCGCGCAATCGCCGACGCTCGCGCCGCTCTTCACGTTCACGGGCGTTCAGCTCACGTGGATTCTGATCGGCTACGGCTTTATCGCGTCGGTGCTGCCGGTGTGGCTGCTGCTCGCGCCGCGCGACTATCTTTCGACGTTCCTCAAGATCGGCACGATTCTCGGCCTCGCGATCGGCATTCTGATCGTCGCGCCCGAACTGAAGATGCCCGCGTTCACGAAGTTCGTCGACGGCTCGGGTCCCGTCTGGGCGGGCAACCTGTTCCCGTTCCTCTTCATCACGATCGCGTGCGGCGCGGTGTCGGGCTTCCACGCGCTGATCTCGTCGGGCACCACGCCCAAGATGATCGACAACGAAGTAAACATGCGTTTCATCGGCTACGGCGCGATGCTGATGGAATCGTTCGTCGCGATCATGGCGCTCGTCGCCGCCTGCGTGATCGAGCCGGGCGTCTACTTCGCGATGAACAGCCCGGCCGCGCTGCTCGGCACGACGCCGGACGCCGTCGCGCACACGGTCACGTCGTGGGGCTTCACGCTGACGCCGGACATGCTCACCTCGACGGCGAAGGCCGTCGGCGAAACCACCATCGTCGCGCGGGCGGGCGGCGCGCCGACGCTGGCAGTCGGCATGGCGGAGATTCTGCATCGCGTGATCGGCGGGCCGGCAATGATGGCCTTCTGGTATCACTTCGCCATTCTGTTCGAGGCACTGTTCATTCTGACCGCGGTCGACGCCGGCACGCGCGCCGGACGCTTCATGCTGCAAGACCTGCTCGGCACGTTCCACCCGGCGCTGCGCCGCACGGAATCGCTGGTGGCCAATCTCGTCGCGACCGGCTTGTGCGTCGCCGCGTGGGGCTACTTCCTGTATCAAGGCGTGGTCGATCCGTTCGGCGGCATCAATACGCTGTGGCCGCTCTTCGGCATCTCGAACCAGATGCTCGCCGGCATTGCGCTGACGCTCGGCACCGTGGTGCTGTTCAAGATGAAGCGCGAGCGTTTCGCGTGGGTGACGATCGTGCCGACGGTGTGGCTGCTCATCTGCACGCTGACTGCCGGCTGGCAAAAGATCTTCGACGCGAACCCGAAGGTCGGCTTCCTCGCGCATGCGGGCAAGCTGCGCGACGCGTTCGAGGCAGGCAAGGTGATGGCGCCGGCGAAGTCGTTGCCGGAGATGCAGCGCATCATCTTCAATGATTACGTCGATGCCGCGCTGTCGGCGCTCTTCATGTTCGTTGTGGTGAGCATCGCGGTGTATGCCGTGCTGGTCGTGCTGCGCGCGCGCCGCGAGGCGCGGCCGACGGTGCGCGAAACGCCGTTCGAGCCGATGCCCACGGGCGGCGGCGCGGCAGTGCGCTCGGGTCATTGAGCCCAAGAAGCCAGGGAGTCGGCCATGTTCAGCGATCTTCGGCAAGCAGGGCGGTATCTCGGCCAGGCAATGCGCCTGATGGTCGGCATGCCTGATTATGATGCGTACGTCACGCACATGCAGACGACCCATCCCGACAAACCCGTGATGACGTACGCGGAGTTTTTTCGCGAGCGGCAGGAGGCGCGGTACGGATCGGGCGCGGGGAAGTGTTGCTGATGCGTGACTGATTCCGGGAAGCAGTGACTGAAAACGCGACGGCGGGAGCCGTCGCGTTTTCATTTGGACTTCGAAAAATGTCCGTTTTGCCTATTCCGTTCGGACGAGGCTAAAATGACTACCGTCACGTGACCAGGGTCGATATCATGTCTCACAAGCGAGTTTCGAAATCGGAGTTCAAGGCAAAGGCGCTCGAATACTTCCGGCTCGTCGAATCGACAGGAGAGAGCATGATCGTGACGGACCATGGAAAGCCCGTGCTTGAGGTACGGCGGTACGACAACTCGGCGCTCACGCCACTGGAGGAATTGCGGGGCAGCGTGCTGTTTTGCGAAGACGCCTTCGAGCCGATCGGCGAGGACGATTGGGAGGCGTATCGGTGATCGTGCTCGACACGCATACGCTGCTGTGGTGGGTGAGCGGAGGCGCGCTCAGCAAACAGGCGCGCGCGGCAATCGAGAAGGAATCAGGCGAACGCGGCGAGATCGTCGTCTCCACCATCTCGGCGTGGGAGATCGCGCTGCTCGTGCGGCGCGGCAAGATAGGACTGTCGATGGACGTGGGCGACTGGATCGAGAAAGTGAATCGAATCGACGCAGTGCGGTTCATGCCCGTGGATAGCAGCATCGCCATCAAGTCGATCGACTTGCCGGGCGAGTTTCACAACGACCCGGCGGATCGCTTGATCGTCGCGACGGCGCGTGCGCTCGCGGCGCCTATCGTGACGCGGGATCGGCTCATCCGCGAGTACGAACACGTCAAGACGATCTGGTAGCCGCAAAGAGAAGCCGCAAAGAGAAAGGGCGAATGACCCGAAAGCCATCCGCCCTTTGCAGATCTCAACCTTCAACTAAAGCTCAGTGCGCCGCCGCAGCCGTCTTCGACGACTTGTTCTTCTGCGCGCGCCCGATCTCTTCCAGCTTGATCTCGACGTGCTTCGAGAACACGTATTCGGCCGGACGCTGCTTGTCGATCGGCAGTTCCTTCGCGTAAGCGCCTTCCGTGCGCGGCCCGCGCATCGACACGCCCAGCGCCTTCAGCGGATGCGCCACCGTATCCATCACGGCAGTCGCCTCGAAGCCACTGTGCACCATGCAGTCCGCGCACTTCTCGTAGTTGCCGGTGCCGTACTTTTCCCACTCCGTGGTTTCCATCAGCTCCTTGAAGGTCTTCGCGTAACCTTCGCCGAGCAGATAGCACGGACGCTGCCAACCGAACACCGTGCGCGCCGGGTTGCCCCACGGCGTGCACTGATACGTCTGGTTGCCCGCGAGGAAGTCGAGGAACATGGCCGACTGGCTGAACGACCAGTTCTTGCCGTTGTTGCCGCGCTTGAAGATCTCGCGGAAAAGCGTCTTGGTCTTGTCGCGATTCAGGAAGTGCTGCTGGTCCGGCGCGCGCTCGTACGCGTAGCCGGGAGACACCGTGATGCCGTCCACGCCCATCGGGCCGAGCGTGTCGAAGAACTTCGCGACGCGTTCCGGATTGGCATCGTTGAACAGCGTGCAGTTGATGTTCACGCGAAAGCCGCGGCGCTTCGCCTCGCGGATGGCCTTCGTGGCCTTGTCGTACACGCCGTCCTGCGACACCGAATGGTCGTGCATGGCCTGATCGCCGTCGAGGTGAACGGACCAGACGAAGTACGGGCTCGGCTGGTAATCGTCCATCTTCTTTTCCATCAGAAGCGCGTTCGTGCAGAGATACACGAACTTCTTGCGCTCGATGATGCCCTTCACGATCTGCGGCATTTCCTTATGCAGGAGCGGCTCGCCGCCCGCAATGGAAACGACCGGCGCGCCGCACTCGTCAACGGCGCCCAGGCATTCTTCAAGCGACAGGCGCTGGTTCAGGATCGGGTCCGGATAGTCGATCTTGCCGCAGCCGTTACACGCCAGATTGCAGCGAAACAGCGGTTCCAGCATGAGCGCGAGCGGATAACGCTTATTGCGCGAAAAGTGCTGGCGGGCGATGTACGCGCCAACGCGGACCTTCTGGAGCATCGGGATAGACAATTTGCGTCCTCTCCTTATTCTTCGCGAATCGCCGTTGCGGCCGTGGCCGACAGCGCGGCGAGCGGTTGCAGCAACTTCGCGGGGAGTTTGAATTCGACCTTCTCCTCGCGGCCGTTCATCGTCGTGACTTCGACGTGTCCGAAGGCGCGCAGGGCATCGATCACATGTTCGACCATTTCTTCGGGCGCCGAAGCGCCCGCCGTGATGCCGACCGTCTGCGCATGCGCAAACCATTCGGGCTTGATCTCGGAACCGTCCGCGACGAGGTAGCTCGGCACGCCGCTTTCAGTGCCGATCTCGCGCAGACGGTTCGAATTGGAACTGTTGGTCGCGCCGACCACGAGCAGGACATCGACTTGCGATGACAACTCGCGCACCGCGGCCTGCCGGTTCTGCGTCGCGTAGCAGATGTCGCGCGTGTCCGGCCCGACGATATCGCTGAAGCGGCGCTGCAATGCGTCGATGATGCCGCGCGTGTCGTCCACCGAGAGCGTCGTCTGCGTGACGTAAGCGACGGGCGTGTCGGGCGGCAGGGACATGGTGTCGACCTCGGCTTCACTCTGCACGAGCACCACCTTGCCGGGAATCTGGCCGATGGTGCCTTCCACTTCCGGATGCCCGGCGTGGCCGATCAAAATCAGCGTGCGCCCTTGCGATACATATTGCCGGCCCTGCACGTGAACCTTGGTCACGAGCGGGCACGTGGCGTCCAGCACGTCGAGACCGCGTGCCTCGGCATCGCGCTCGACGCTGTGCGCCACGCCGTGCGCGCTGAAAATGGCGACCGCGCCTTGCGGCACTTCGTCGAGCTCTTCCACGAAACGCGCGCCCTTGCCACGCAGGTTGTCGACAACGTGCCGGTTGTGAACGATCTCATGGCGAACATAGACCGGGGCGCCATGCCGTTCGAGCGCGCGATCGACAATTTCGATCGCACGGACCACGCCCGCACAAAAACCGCGGGGTTGAGCAAGGATGATACGCATGTTCGAGCGAACTCCGACTAGCGCGGGTTTCGGGTAATAGACGCGCAACTCACGCTTCGATTGATTGACGTTGCATACGCAATGCCTGCAACGTCCTGGAAGCACACCGGAAGAAGGACCCGGTAAGTTTGTCTGCGCGCCGAGGATGACCGCGTATTCTAACGCGTTCCCTTTTTGAGCGCTCGTCGTGCGGCGCGGGCGAACGCGTGCGGCGCGCCGTCGATACGCCCGCGCGCCAAAGCCATTAAACTGTCGGTCGCCCGGGACGGCGTGAACGCTTGCGGCATCGCGTTATCCCGCGCCGTGTACATCCGCGGCGGCTGGTTTCGGCGGGCCGCCGCCATCCTGATTCGTGTGTCCTCCGTGCAACGCGTGCTTTGCCGTCAAGCGCAGTCGATGCGCGCGCGCATGGGTGCGCTGCCCGCAACGCGGGTTCAAGCTAATCGTCAAATTCATGTTACTCATCGCCTGGCTGTCATTCCTGATCTGGATCGTGCTGCTCGTTGCGCGAGGTGGCTTCTGGCGCGCGCAGCCCGCGCCCGCGCTTTCGGATGCCGCGGTGCACGCGGTCGGCAAGGCGGAGATCGCGCGGCGCGGCGCGTGGCCTGCGCTCGTCGCGGTCGTCCCCGCGCGCAATGAAGCCGACGTGATCGGCCGCGCGGTCGGTTCGTTGTTGAAGCAGGACTATGCGGGCGCGTTCCACGTCGTGGTCGTCGACGATCACAGCACCGATGGCACGGCCGCCGTCGCGCTTGCCGCGGCCCGCGATCTCGGCCTCGAAGACCGGCTGACCGTGCTGACGGGCAAGCCGCTGCCGCCGGGATGGTCGGGCAAGGTATGGGCGCAGTCGCAGGGCATCAATGCGATCGACACGCTCGGTCTTCCCGCCGAATTCCTGCTCCTCACCGACGCCGACATCTACCATCCGGCCGATGCCGCGACGCAACTGGTCGCGCGTACCATTCTGGAAGATCGCGATCTCGTTTCGCTGATGGTGCGCCTGCGCTGCGATTCGCCGTGGGAGAAGGCGCTGATTCCGGCGTTCGTGTTCTTTTTCGCGAAGCTGTACCCGTTCGCCTGGGTCAACGACAGGCGCAAGATGACCGCGGGCGCGGCGGGCGGCTGCATGCTCGTGCGCCGTTCGGCGCTCGTGGAGGCGGGCGGCATCGAATCGATCCGCGGCGAACTGATCGACGATTGCAGTCTCGCGCTGCGCATCAAGCATCGCGCGGGCAAAGCGGACGCGCGCCCGATTCGCCTCGATCTCGCGGACCGGAGCGAGTCGCTGCGCCCTTACGACGACTGGCGCGAAATTTGGAACATGATCGCGCGCACCGCGTTCACGCAGTTGCGCTATTCGCCGCTGCTGCTGGCCGGCACGGTGCTCGGCATGGCGCTGATCTATCTGGTTCCGCCGGTCTTCGCGCTGACGTGGCGCGCGCGCGCCTGGCCCGCCTGCGCGGCCTGGGCGATGATGTGCATCGCCTATGGCCCGATGCTGCGTTACTACCGGCGGTCATTGTTGTGGGCGCCGCTGTTGCCGCTCGTGGCGCTGTTCTATGTCTCGGCGACGATCGGTTCGGCCGTGCGCTACTGGCGCGGCAAGGGCGGACAGTGGAAGGCGCGCGTTCAGGCGCCGACGCAGGAAGGTTCTTGATCGGGCGGCGGCGCAGGACTTAGCGCCGCGTCAGCATCGCGTACAGTTCGACGACCATGTCCGGCGAGAATGTGAACGGCACCCAGCCGTGACCCGTGTGCCGCATGATCAGCAGGCGGTCGCCGTTCGCGTGCTTCTGCACCGCCATCACCGGATTCTTCGTCGCCGAAAAGCGCCAGCCGGGCGCAACGCCCATCGGCTGTTCCACCGACATCGACGCCCGCACGTTTGACAACTCCTCGATCAACTCCGACACGCCCTGCGGATTCAGCAGCACGGACTGGCCCGCGATGGTCATCTGAATGGTGTCGCGGTCCGGGCGCGAAACGGTCAGCGCGGGCGGCGCGTCGGGCTCGGCGTCGGCGGGCGCTTGCGTCTGAGCGTCGGTGGCTGCGAGCGCGGTTTCCTGGGACTCGTCCGCGCGGGGCGGCAGCGGGAAAGGCGGCTCGGCGATATCGTCGGTGGCCGACGCAGCGACAGACTGAGCGGCAGCGCCGGTAACCGGCGGAACGGTGGCGGCCCGGAGGAGCGCATCGAGGCTCGACTCCAGCGCGCCGAGCTGGTCATGTAGATTCATGCGAAGTTGGATGTCTTGCGAAGCTGGCAGCGAGGGCAAGAATTTTACCTGCTCCCTTTCCTGCGAGCCGGCACACGTTGTAACCAAATGCGTTGAAACGGCGCGGGGCTGAATGCCGCTGGGAACGAACGCCGCGAAAAGGCGTTCGAAGAGAAATCGCGTTGGCGCCGAACGCCAACGCGAGGATGAGCGCGAGCATGCAGCCCGCGCTCCTTCGCCTTACTTCGTTTGCGCCTGCGCGAGCGCGGCGTTGAGCGTCTGGCTCGGACGCATCACGGCGGTGAGCTTCGCGTCCTCCGGCTTGTAGTAGCCGCCGATATCCGCTTCGCTGCCCTGCACGGCAGTCAGTTCCTCGACGATCTTCTGCTCGTTCTCAGCCAGGCTCTTTGCGAGCGGCGCGAAGAACTCGGCCAGTTCGCGAACTTCCGTCTGGTTCGCCAATTCCTGCGCCCAGTACATGGCGAGGTAGAACTGGCTGCCGCGGTTGTCGAGCTGGCCGGTCTTCGGCGACGGGCCCTTGTTGTTGTCGAGCAGCTTGCCGGTGGCGGCGTCGAGCGCTTTCGCGACGAGCTTCGCCTTCGCGTTGTTGCTCTTGATGCCGAGCTCTTCCAGCGATACCGCCAGCGCCAGGAACTCGCCGAGCGAATCCCAGCGCAGGTGGTTTTCCTGCACCAGTTGCTGCACGTGCTTCGGCGCCGAGCCGCCCGCGCCGGTTTCATACAGGCCGCCGCCCGCCATCAGCGGAACGATGGACAGCATCTTCGCGCTCGTGCCGAGTTCCATGATCGGGAACAGGTCGGTCAGGTAGTCGCGCAGGATGTTGCCGGTCACCGAAATCGTGTCGAGGCCGCGGATCACGCGCTCGAGCGTGTAACGCATGGCGCGCACTTGCGACATGATCTGAATGTCGAGCCCTTCGGTATCGTGATCCTTCAGGTACTTCTCGACCTTCTTGATGAGCTCGTTTTCGTGCGGACGATACGGGTCGAGCCAGAATACGGCCGGCATGCCCGAATTGCGCACGCGCGTGACGGCGAGCTTTACCCAGTCGCGGATCGGCGCGTCCTTCACGAGGCACATGCGCCAGATGTCGCCTTGCTCGACCTGCTGCGTGAGCGATTCGATGACTTCGTTCGTCGCGTTATCGACGATACGCGCCGTGCCGTCTTCCGGAATTTCGAACGTCTTGTCGTGCGAGCCGTACTCTTCGGCCTTCTGCGCCATCAGGCCGACGTTCGGCACCGTGCCCATCGTGCGCGGATCGAATGCGCCGTTGGTCTTGCAGAAATTGATGATTTCCTGATAGATGCGCGCGAACGTACTCTCCGGAATCAGACACTTCGTGTCTTGCGGACGGCCATCCGCGCCCCACATCTTGCCGCCGGCGCGAATCATCGCGGGCATGGATGCGTCGACGATCACGTCGTTCGGCGCGTGCAGGTTCGAGATGCCCTTCGCCGAATCCACCATGGCCAGTGCCGGACGGTGCTCGTGGCACGCGTGCATGTCGCGGATGACTTCATCGCGCTGCGATTCCGGCAGCGCCTCGATCTTCGAGTAAAGATCGACGAGACCGTTGTTGACGTTCACGCCCAGTTCTTCGAAGAGCTTCGCGTGCTTGGCGAACGCGTCCTTGTAGAACACCTTCACCGCGTGGCCGAAGACGATCGGGTGCGACACCTTCATCATGGTCGCCTTCACGTGCAGCGAAAGCATGACGCCGGTCTTGCGCGCGTCTTCCATCTGGTCTTCGTAGAACGCGATGAGCGCCTTCTTGCTCATGAACATGCTGTCGACGATCTCGCCTTCCTGCAGCTTGACCTTCGGCTTCAGCACGATGGTGTCGCCGCGCTTCGTGACGAGCTCCATGCGCACTTCGCGAGACTTGTCATTCGTGATGGACTTTTCGCCGTGATAGAAGTCACCGTGCTTCATGTGCGCGACGTGCGTGCGCGACGCCATGCTCCATTCGCCCATGCTGTGCGGATGCTTTTTCGCGTAGTTCTTGACGGCGAGCGGCGCGCGGCGGTCCGAATTGCCTTCACGCAGAACCGGGTTCACCGCGCTGCCGAGACACTTCGAGTAACGCTGGGCGATGGCCTTTTCTTCGTCGTTCTTCGGCTCTTCCGGATAGTTGGGCACCTTGTAGCCCTTGCCCTGCAGTTCCTTGATCGCGGCGACGAGCTGCGGCACCGACGCGCTGATGTTCGGCAGCTTGATGATGTTGGTGTCCGGAAGCTGCGTGAGGCGGCCAAGTTCGGCGAGGTTGTCCGGGACGCGCTGCGCTTCCGTCAGAAATTCGGGGAACTCGCCGAGAATGCGCCCGGCGAGCGAAATGTCGCTGGTTTCCACATTCACGCCGGCCGGCGCGGTGAACGTGCGGATGATCGGCAGAAAGGCGCTGGTCGCGAGCAGCGGAGCTTCGTCGGTCAGGGTGTAGATGATGGTGGGTTGCTGATTACTCATCGCTTGTCTCGACATCCAGAAACGGGTTGAAAAAGGACCGCCGGCTGCTGTGGACCTGCGCGGGCGCTCTCGCGCCGCCGCGGCCGCACGCAACATGGTTGCTCGCGCCTTCCGGCATCAGTCCGCTATTTTGCCTGATTTTGCGGGCGGCGCGTGCGTCAGAAGGCTTGCGCAGACACCCGGAAGCGCGAGTTTCCCCGTAATTTCAACGACTTAATTTTTTTGGGTCTTATAGAAGAGTTGCGATGCAGCGCGTTCCGCAACACGTTGCGCGTCTTACGCGTCGAGGTAGCCGTTCGCGCGGAACCAGTCGAGCGCGTCGCGCAAGCCTTCGCGATACGGCCGCGCCCGATAGCCGAGTTCCGCTTCCGCCTTCGCCGACGTGAAGTACATCTTGTTCTTCGACATCCGCAGGCCGTCGACGGTCACGAACGGTTCCTTGCCGCTCACCTTCGCGAACATTTCCGCGCCGATGGCGAGCGGATACAGCGGCCCGCGCGGCAGCTTGATGGTCGGCGGCTTGCGGCCGACGAGTCCGGCGATATCCGCGAGCATCTGCTGCAACGGCAGGTTTTCGCCGCCGAGAATGTAACGCTCGCCGATCTTGCCGCGCTCCAGCGCGAGAAAGTGGCCGTTCGCGACGTCATCGACATGCACGAGATTCAGGCCCGTGTCGACGAACGCGGGAATTTTCCCCGTTGCCGCTTCGACGATGATGCGCCCCGTCGGCGTCGGACGCACGTCGCGCGGGCCGATGGGCGTCGACGGATTGACGATGACGGCGGGCAGCGCGTCGTTCGCGACCATCCTCTCTACTGCGCGTTCGGCCAGCACCTTGCTGCGCTTGTACGCGCCGATGGTGCTCGCCGCATCCGACGGCTTCGTTTCGTCGACGATCGCGCCCGAGCTCGTCACCTTCAGCGTCGCGACGCTGCTCGTGTACACGATGCGCTCGACGCCTTCCGCCAGCGCCGCGCGCATCGTGGCCTCGGTGCCTTGCAGATTCGCGCGCTCGATCTCGCTCGGGTCCGGCGCCCAGATGCGATAGTCCGCCGCGACGTGAAAGAGATAGCGCACGCCCTTGAGCGCCGCGCGCATCGACGCTTCGTCGCGCATGTCGCCGACGACGATTTCCGCGTCGAGCGACTCCACGTTCTTGCGCGGACTTGTCGCGCGCACGAGCAGCCGCACGTCGAAACCGCGTTCGATGGCGAGCCGCGCGAGCGCCGACCCGACGAAACCCGAGGCGCCGGTGATGAGCACGCGAGAGCCGGATAGATCTGTCATTCTTACCTCTTGAGATGCGCACTAAGCGCGATCGTTCGTAACAAGTGCCGCGCTGAAATCGCTGCCCGAATTGCCGCCGGAGCCGATGTGACAAGGCGTTGCGGCTCGTGCTATGGTCCGTGCCTGCTGCGGGGCGCGCGGCCTTCGCGAAACGGACACACTACTGGTCAACGATGCCTCAGGACAACCGCAACCACTCCTTGTGGATCTACTTCGCCATCGCGATTTCGCTCGCGCTGGTGTTCGCCGTCGATGTGCTGACGCCCATGCGCGTGGCCATCTGGGTGTTCTACGTGTTGCCGGTCGTGCTGTGCATGTGGATAAACCGCCCGGCCGTGCCGATGATTACCGCCGGCGCGGCGTCGGTGCTGATGATTCTCGGCTACGTCCTTTCCACGGGAGACTCCGTCGCCAGTCGCGAAGTGCTGCAACTGAATCGCGCGATGGGCATTTTCGTGCTGCTCGTGCTGTCGATCGTGGCGCATCTGTATATCAAATCGCGGCTCGCGGTACAACGCACCGCGTGGTTGCAGGAAGGCGTCGCGCAAATGAGTCTGCAATTGCGCGGCGAGCAATCTCCGGCGTCCATCGGCGTCAGCATTTTGCGTTCTCTCATTCCGTATGTGAACGCGAAGGTCGGCGTAGTCTACGCCCTCGAAGGCGAGACACTCGAACGCATCGCGGCCTGGGCGCTGCCCGATGAGAACGGCGCGCCGCGCCGCATTGCGCGCGGCGAAGGGCTCGTCGGACAGGCAATCGTGGACAAGCGCGTGCTTCAGCTTCGCGATGCGTCCGCGCACTATCTGAAGGCGGGATCGGCGCTCGGCGCGGCGGCGGCATCGCGCGTGGTCGTCGCGCCGCTTTACGCCGATGGCGATGTGACAGGCGCGATCGAAGTCGGTTTCGTCGGCGACGAGGGCCGCTTCGACGACGCCCGCGTGCTGCTGGAACTGGCCGCCGAAGCGATGGGCATGGCGATGCGCTCCGCGCGGTATCGCATGCGGCTTGTGGAACTGCTCGAAGAAACGCAGCGCCAGAGCGAAGAGTTGCAGGTGCAGCAGGAAGAACTGCGCGTGTCGAACGAAGAACTGGAGGAACGCGGCCGCGCGCTCCAGGACTCGCAGGCGCGTCTCGAACAGCAACAGGCCGAGCTCGAACAGACGAATGTGCAGCTCGAAGAACACGCGCAGCATCTGGAGCGGCAGAAGACCGAACTGCTTCAGGCGCAGCAGGAACTGACCGCGAATGCGCTGGAAATGGAGCGCGCGAGCCAGTACAAGTCCGAGTTCCTCGCGAACATGTCGCACGAGTTGCGCACGCCGCTCAATAGCTCGCTGATTCTCGCGAAGCTGCTTCAGGACAACAAGCAGGGCAATCTGACGGACGAGCAGGTGCGCTATGCCGCGACGATTCACTCGTCCAATAGCGATCTGCTTTCGCTCATCAACGACATTCTCGATCTGTCGAAGGTCGAAGCCGGCCAGATGGACGTGCAATTCGCGCCGACAGCCGTGGAATCGCTGATGCAGGCGTTGCGGCAATCGTTCACGCCGGTCGCCGAAACCAAGGGGCTTTCGTTCATCACCGAAACCGGCGAGGACGTGCCGCAGTACTTCGTCACGGACAGTCAGCGGCTGCTGCAAGTGCTGCGCAATCTGCTGTCCAACGCGTTCAAGTTCACCGAGCGCGGCAGCGTGACCGTCGCCGTGCAGCGCGCGGGCGACGACGCAGTGCGCTTCGAAGTGCGCGATACGGGCATCGGTATTCCGCGCGACAAACAAGACCTCATCTTCCAGGCGTTCCAGCAGGCGGACGGCACGACGAGCCGCAAATACGGCGGCAGCGGCCTCGGCCTTTCGATCTCGCGCGAGTTCTCGCGGCTGCTCGGCGGCTCGGTCGGCGTATCGAGCGAAGTGGGGCGTGGCAGCGTGTTCTCGGTGACGCTTCCGCTCGACAGCCATGAAGGGACCGTGACCGCGAAGCTCGACACCATCGGCCACATGAAGGAGCCGGAACCCGCTGCGATCGAGCCGCCGCGCGCCGTGGCTCCTGCGCCGGCGCCCGTTCCCGCGCAACCGGTTCCCGCGATGCCGGAGCCACAAGGCATCGCCGATGACCGCGCGAAACGTCAGCGGCCGGATCGCGTGATTCTCGTGATCGAGGACGATCAGCGTTTCGCGCATATCCTCTACGACCTCGCGCACGAACTCGACTTCGATTGCGTGCACGCGGCCACGGCCACGCAGGGCGTCGAACTCGCGCGCTCCATGCAGCCGAACGGCATTCTGCTGGATATCGGCTTGCCCGATCAGTCGGGTCTCACGGTGCTCGAATGGCTCAAGCACGACCCGATGACGCGCCACATCCCGATTCATATCGTGTCCGCCACGGATCACGCCGATGTCGCGCTGCATCTCGGCGCGATCGGCTACACGCTCAAGCCGAGCGCCCGCGATGATCTCGCGCAGGCCATCCGCAAGCTGGAAGCGCGTTCGTCGCAGGGCGCGCGGCGCGTGCTCGTGGTCGAGGACGACCCCGCGCTGCGGCAGAGCATTCATGCGTTGCTGGCGAGCGAGACGGTCGGCATCGTGGAAGCCGGATCGATATCCGAGGCGCTGGAGGAGATGAAGCGCGCGCCGTTCGATTGCGTCGTGATGGACCTGGCGCTGCCCGACGGTTCGGGCTACGAGTTGCTGGAGAAAGTCTCGACGAGCAGTGGAAGCGCGTCGCCGCCGGTCATCGTCTATACGGGCCGGCAGATTTCGGCGGAAGAAGAGCAGCGTCTGCGGCGTTACTCCAAGTCCATCATCATCAAGGGCGCGAAGTCGCCTGAGCGCTTGCTCGACGAAGTCACGCTGTTTCTGCACAGCGTCGAAAGCGCGCTGCCGCCGGAGCAGCAGCGCATGCTGCGCGCGGCGCGCCAGCGCGACGACGTGTTCGAAGGCCGCAATATTCTTCTCGCGGAAGACGACGTGCGCAACATCTTTGCGCTTTCGCGCGTGATCGAGCCGCTCGGCGCGACGCTCGAAATCGCGCGCAACGGACGCGAGGCGCTGGAGGCGCTCGCGCGCCGCGACGACATCGATCTCGTTCTGATGGACGTGATGATGCCGGAGATGGACGGCCTCACCGCGATGACCGAGATTCGCAAGCACCCGGAGCACGCGCGCCTGCCGATCATCGCGCTGACGGCGAAAGCCATGCAGAGCGATCGCGAGAAATGTCTCGAGGCGGGTGCGGACGACTACATATCGAAGCCCATCGACGTGGATAAGCTCGTGTCGTTATGCCGCGTCTGGCTGCGGCAGCGATGAACCGACATTCGACCCGATGAACGACAGCAAGCACGAGGAAGACGCCACGTTCGACATCGAACTGAAGCTGCTCCTCGAAGCCATCTATCTCAAGTATCAGCACGACTTCCGGCATTACTCGGTGAGTTCGCTGCGGCGCAGGCTCGCGCAGGCCGTGCATGACCTGGAATGCGCCACGCTTTCGCAGTTGCAGGAGCGCATACTGCGCGAGCCGGCGCTTTTCGCGCGGCTCTTTCAGTACCTCACGGTGCAGGTCAGCGAAATGTTCCGCGACCCGAGCTATTTCCGCGCGATACGCGAGCAGGTCGTGCCGATTCTGCAGACGTATCCGTCCATCAAGGTCTGGGTCGCGGGGTGCAGCAGCGGCGAAGAGCTGTGGTCGCTCGCGGTGCTGTTCGCCGAAGAGAACATCGCGGAGCGCACGCTGTTCTATGCCACCGACATCAACGCCGAAGCGTTGCGGCAGGCCGAGAGCGGCATCTATCCGCTGGAGCGCATGGCGGGCTTCAGCCAGAACTATCTCGCGGCGGGCGGCAAACGTTCGCTGTCGGACTACTATCACGCAGCATACGGCGCGGCGAAGTTCTCGCAGACGCTCAAGTCGCGCGTCGTGTTCGCGGATCACAGCCTCGCCACTGACAGCGTGTTTCTGGAAGCGCATCTGGTTTCGTGCCGCAACGTGCTGATCTATTTCGATCGCGCGTTGCAGGACCGCGCGCTCGGACTCTTCAGCGATTCGCTCGTGCGGCGCGGCTTTCTCGGGCTTGGCAGCAAGGAAAGCCTGCGCTTTTCCAGACACACGGACCGCTTCGCGGATTTCAACGCGCGCGAGCGGCTTTATCAGAAGGTTTAGTGATGAGCCCCGTAGCCATCCCCGATGCCTTCGACGCCGTGGTGATCGGCGCATCCGCGGGCGGCGTCGAGGCGCTGATCCTGCTGCTGCCCGAGTTGCCGCGCGACTTCGCAGCGCCGGTGCTGATCGTGGTGCATGTGCGGCACGGTCAGCCGAGTCTTTTGCCCGCGCTCTTCGCCGAGCGCTGCCGGTTGCGCGTGGTGGAACCGTTCGACAAGGACGAGATCGCGCCCGGCACCGTGTATTTCGCGCCGCCCGGCTATCACATGATGGTCGAGGCGGAAGGCGGCGAGCCGCCTGCCATCGCGCTGTCGGTGGATCCGCCGGTGCGCTTCTCGCGGCCATCGGTGGACGTACTGTTCGAATCGGCGGCGCATGCTTACGGCAAGCGGCTGCTCGGCATCGTGCTCTCGGGCGCGAACGACGACGGCGCGCGCGGCGCGCGTGCGATCCGCGACGCAGGCGGCCTATGCTGGGCGCAGGACCCAAAGACGGCGTCCGCGCCCGCGATGCCGCTCGGGGCCATCGCGCAAGGCGCGGTGCAGGACATTCTCACGCTGGACGACATGGTCGCGCGCCTCGCGGGGCGCGCGCGCCGATAAGACGTTCGACACGCAACAACGAAGGCAAGGAGTCACCAGATGACGCAACCCATTCACGTGCTGATCGTCGACGACATCCGCAACAACATCACCGCGCTCGAAGCGTCGCTCGCGCGGCCGGATCTGTCGGTGCTGAAGGCGGAATCGGGTCCGGCTGCGCTCGAACTCCTGCTCAAGTACGAAGTCGCGCTCGCGATTCTCGACGTCAACATGCCCGGCATGGATGGCTTCGAGCTGGCGGAATTCATGCGCGGCAGCCCGCGCACCGCGCACGTGCCGATCATCTTTCTGACCGCGACGGCGCAGGACACGAACCGCACGTTTCGCGGCTACGAAGCGGGCGCGGTGGACTTCCTGTACAAGCCATTCGATTCGCGCATCCTCAATTCGAAGGTCGATGTCTTCATTCAGATCGAGCGGCAAAAGCAGCAACTCGCGACGCAGCTCGCCACCGTGCAGCAGTTGCTCGATGCGAACGAAATGCTGATGGCCGTGCTCGGTCATGACCTGCGCACGCCGCTGTCGGCGGTGATCGCGTCGGCCGAATATCTGTCGCGCTTCGTGAAGGACGAGAACGTCGCGAATATCGGCACGCGCATCAAGTCGAGCGGCATGCGCATGGTCCGCATGGTCGATCAGTTGCTGAACCTCGCGCGGCTGCGCGGCGGGCGCGTGACGTTGCAGCCGCGAGCGGTCGAACTCACCACGCTCGCGAAGAATATCGTCGAGGAATACGAGGCGCGCGTCGGCAAGGGACGCATTTTCGTGCTGCGTCAGGGCGATACGCTCTTGCAAGCCGACGGCGATCTGCTCTCGCAAGTGTTCTCGAATCTGATCGGCAACGCGCTGCAGCACGGGCTCGAAGGCGCCGCGATACAGGTGCGGCTCGAAGGCGGCGCGCAGGACGTCAGCATCATCGTGCAGAACGCGGGCGAGATTCCGCCCGACGTACTGCCGAACATCTTCGCGCCGTATCGCTCCGGGCGGCGTCAGCATGAATCGGGCGGGCTCGGGCTCGGCCTGTACATCACGCGGGAAATCGCGCGGATGCACGGCGGCGACGTGAAAGTGCGCTCGTCCGCCGAAACGGGCACCATTTTCGAAGTGACGCTGCCTCGCGTGGCGCGTCCCACTACGGGCGATCGGGACGATAACGCGCAGACGTTTCGTCTCGGCTGAACGCGCGGGTCGAAACGCGCGGTCTACGCAGATTCGCGCGCGTGACTACAATGCGGCGTATGAATCAGTCACGAGGAATTTCATGATGTCCGGCCCGGATCTCGATACGAGGATCGAAACCTATTACGTGCGTGTGAAAGGCGTGGTGCAGGGCGTCGGCTTTCGCCATCACACCGTGCGGCGCGCGCATGCGCTCGGCGTGCGCGGCTATGTCGCGAATCTCAACGACGGCTCGGTGGAAGCCGTCATCCAGGGCGCGGCGAATCAGGTCGATCTGATGCTCGAATGGCTGCGACGCGGGCCGCCGCATGCCCGCGTCACCGATTTTTTCAGCGAAGAGCGTTACGTCGAAAAGCGCTACGAACGCTTCGAGCAGCACTGAGCGACACTGAGCGGCACGCTTAGCGCGCGACCAGCAGGCTTTCCGCGAAGTGCCATTCGTCGTCGCGCCACTGATGCGTGCATTCGAAGCCCGCATCGATGGCGATCGGCGCGACTTCTTCGGCCGCGTACTTGTGGCTGCTTTCCGTCCAGATGGTTTCGCCTTCGCGGAAGTCGACGTGCAAACCGGCATCGCGCACGCGCGCCGTCAAGGGGCGTTTCGCGCGCAGGTGCATTTCGATGCTGCGCGCATCGGGATTGAAGCGCGCAACGTGTTCGAACGCGTCGAGCGGAAAGTCGCCCTGCAATTCGCGGTTGATGCGCGCAAGCAGGTTCAGGTTGAACGCCGCCGTCACGCCGATGGGATCGTCGTAGGCCGCCATCAGCACCGGCAAGGGCTTGATCAGATCGGTGCCGAGCAAGAGGGCGTCGCCGGGTTCGAGCATGCTGCGGATCGACTGGAGAAACTTGGTGGCCGCAAGGCGCGCGAAGTTGCCGATGGTGCTGCCCAGAAAAAGCACGAGCAGCCGCTCGCCCTCATTACGCCGGGCGCTCACTTCGGACAGGCCGGCCAGATAGTCGCGTTCGTAGCCGACAATCGAAATGCGCTCGATATCCCCCAGTTCGCGGCGGCACAGTTGCAAAGCCGTGCGGGAGATTTCGATCGGGTAATAAGCGGTCGGCTGCTTTTTACACAGTGCTTCAAGAATTCGGCGTGTCTTGCGTCCGCTTCCGCTTCCGAGTTCCGCGACTTTCACGTTGCCCGGCAGCGCGGCCACGATGTCGGTGGCGTGCGCCTTCAGCACGCGTTCTTCGGCGCGCGTCACGCCGTATTCCGGCAGCGCGGTGATCACTTCGAAGAGGGCAGAGCCGACTTCGTCATACAGATACATCGAAGGCAGTTCTTTTTGCGGGCGCTTGGACAAGCCGGCATGGACGGCTTCTGCAAAGGCACTGGAAAAGCGGGGCGACGGGGCAGCTTGAGTCATGACGTCTCCATCGATGCGGCGTTTTCTTCGCGTGCTTGCGTGAATCGAGCACGGCGTTCGGATGCTGCTGATGCAATGACGTGAGCGACGGCTTCGCACGTTGCTCGACTTTCTGTGGACTTCTGGATTGCCCGTAGGCGTAGACGGTTTAAGACAACATTCCGGTGCAGCGAGTTCGGACCTATTCGCGGTTCATGCGCCGGGGTTCGCGCGATACGACGTTTAGAATGCGCAGTTCTTCCGCTTCGCCGGCCAACGCAACCACTCGGCGCCTCGCGCTTCTTTCGATGAATCAGCATGTCCTCGGACGCGGCATTGCGCTTTCCGTCGCCGCTTCCGCTTTGTTCGCGCTCCTGTCGGGTTATACGAAATGGCTCGCGCCGCTCGACGGACTCGACATTTTTGCATGGCGGATCGTCTGGACGTTGCCGGGTGCGCTGCTGCTCGTGGCGCTCTCCAGACGATGGCGGCAATTATGCTCGCTCGTGGCGAACCTCGCCAGAAACGTGCGCATGCTCGCGGCTTTCGTGGTCTCTACTGCGCTGCTCGGCTTGCAGCTATGGATATTTCTGTGGGCGCCGGTGCATGGACGCGCGCTCGAAGTATCGCTCGGCTATTTTCTGTTGCCGCTCGCGATGGTGCTGATCGGGCGCTTCTACTACCGCGAACCGCTCGACGCGCTGCAATGGGCGGGCGTCGCTGCGGCAGCGGTCGGCGTGGCGCACGAGTTCTTCGCGACGCATGCGTTCGCGTGGCCCACGCTCGTCGTGACGCTCGGCTATCCGCCGTATTTCATGGTGCGGCGGCGGCTCAACGTCGATCCGCTCGTGGCCTTCGCCATCGAGATGATGATGCTGGCTCCGTTCTGCGTCATTGCGCTGATCCTGCGCGGTTCGTTCGCGGTCGTCGCGGGTTCGCCGCTTCTTTGGAGTGTCTTGCTGCCCGGCCTCGGCGCGTTGAGCACGATTGCGCTCGGCTCTTATCTGCGGGCAAGCCGCTATTTGCCGCTCGTGTTGTTCGGCATTCTCGGCTATGTCGAACCGGTGTTGCTCGTGGCTGTCGCGGTCTTGCTGCTCGGCGAACCGTTCACCGCGAGTCAGCTAGGAACATATGGGCCGATATGGGTGGCAGTCGCGCTGACCGCTGTGCATAGCGCGCGGCTCTTGCTGCGCGAGCGCGGGTCGAGGGCGCAACACGCGGTGTCGCCTGGAGAGTGAGCGCGGAACAATAAAAAGCGAGCCCGCAGGCTCGCCAGATGTCACAACGCATGGGACGCTTTTGCCGACGCGCCCCATTGCGCGATGCGATAACGCCGGCCTCCCTTACTTCTTCGCCGCGTCGACCTTCGCATCGGCAGCCGCCTTGTTCGCGTCGCTTTGTGCCTCGACTTTTTCTTTGTCGGCTTTGGCTTGCGCCACCTTGGCATCTTGCGCTGCGTCCTGCTTCTTCTTGTCGGCCTTGGACTGTGCAGCGTGCTTCTTCTTGTCGGCTTTCGCCTGTGCCTTGGCGGCATCACCGCGGGCGTCGGAGGCTTGCTCCGGCGTGGTCGCCTGCGCTACCTTCGCGGCTTCCTTGTTGGCATCGTCCTGAGCGGATGCCTTGTCCTTGTTGGCGGATGCCTGCGCCTTGGCGGCATCCTGTTGAGCATCGGTCTTCTTGCGGTTGGCAGTGGCCTGAGCCTCCGCCTTTTCGTGGTTGGCTTTGACTTGCGCCTTGGTGGCATCGGATGCGGCCGTTTGCGCGAAGACAGTGCTTACGAGCAGCGTGGATGCGAGAGCGGCGACGATTTTCTTCATGATGTTCGACTCCTATGATCCTGCGTTTCTTTGGACACGCCATGATCGGCATGTGACGATGAAAACGCCGTCCTGTTGCGCGTCGTTGACCGTCATCTCGTGACAAACCGTAACCCGTGCGAGCAAATGCAACGGCGCAGGTCCGGGCGCAATCGCAATGCAGGCCAACGTTAAAAAGTCAATAGAAGCTTTGTTACCGCACGGCAAATGTCGCCGACCTTGTTACGCCGGTTGATTCGGTGTCCGAAGGAACCGGAATTTGTAATCGTTGAAATGCGCCGTTACCAACTGCTGCAGTTATTTCCAAAGCGTCTGCTTAAGATGCGTCCATACACCCGGCATTCGGGAATGGAGAAGAAGTCATGAAACGCGCAGCCCTTGTCTTGTTGATGATTGGTAGTTTGTCCGTGGCGGGCCAGGCATCCGCGCACGGCCACGGCGGCGGTCATGGCCATGGCGGCGGCGATGGCGGCGCGATTATCGGCGCCTTGATCGGCGGCGCGGTGCTGGGTGCATTAGTCACGTCGGTCGCCAACGCGCAGCCGGCCTACTCGCAGCCGGTCTACGCGCAACCGGCGTATGCGCAGCCGGCGTATGCACAGCCGGCGCCGCCGGCGGGATATTGCTACGACGGCTACCGCCGCGCCTATGTGCCTTGCGCGCCAGCGGGCTATGGCTATTGAACTGCCGCGCGCAAAGCGGATGCGGCACGTTGCTTGCGCTTAATAGATGCGGCGGGTGCGGCGGATTTGCTGCATCGGCCGGCACGCTAACTCTGGAGACTTCCAATGAAAGCGATCAGAACGAAGCTGGTAGTTTCAGCGCTGGTGTTGGGCTTGTCGGGCGGCGTCTATGCGCAGGCAGGCGGCGGCGGTGGCGGTGCAGGCGGCGGCGGTAGCGCAGGCGGTGGTGGCGGCGCCGGAGCGGCAGGCGGAATGGGCGCGGGCGGCAATGGCTCGGCCGGAGCGGGCTCGAGCGCGTCGGGCAAGGGCGGCGGCGTTGGCATGGGCGGCACCGGCATGGGCGGTTCGAGCGACGGCACGAGCGGTACCGGCGTGAACAGCGGCATGGGCAACAATGGGGCGAACAACGGCATGGGCCAAGGCACCATGCAACGCAGCGGCCCGGGCAGCACCGGCAGCACGAGCAGCAGAAGCCCTGGCGGCATGGCGCACGGCAACAACTCGCAGTAACAGCGGTTGAACACGAACGAAGCGGCTAAAGCCGCCCTCAGCGCGCAAGCGGGTTTTATCGCCGTGAAGTTTGCGGCATCCGCCACGCGGCGGCGCGCATAAGAAACAACTAGAAGCTATTACTGAGCAGGCGCGGACGCTGAGTAGACAGCCGCCACAGGCTCGAACGTCTTGGCTCGCAGACTCACTTTCTCCGCATAAGCACGCGAACCGCCATAGTTCTTGAGCGCGGCGTCGACATCGCCTTGCGCGGATTTCAGATACCCATGCAGGATGGACGAGCCGATTTCGATATTCGTCTCCGGCTCCGTCAGGTCCACGTTGCGCACGAGCTTCTTGTGCGCGGAAGGCACCACCTGCATGAGCCCGGTTGCGTTGTTCGCGCCGACGGCCGTTTCCTTGAAACGCGATTCGATTGAAATAATGGCAAGCAGCAGCGCCGGCGGCAGCGAGTATTTCGACGCCGATGCCATGACCGCGCTCGCTATCGTTTGCGCTTTCTCGCGCGCGACGCCGAACTTGCGCGTGATGACTTCCGAGATTTTGTGACGCGCCGCGTCGAGGCGGGAGTCCTGCTGCACGACTTCTTGCGGGTTCGTGTCGCTGGCGGCGAGCGGGTCTGCCTGAGCGAAGGCGGTGTTCGCGAAGGTCAGAACGAGGGCGGAGAGTAAGAATGTGCGGCGCATCGGTCTAGCGAGGTAAGCGGTGCCGCATTATATCGTCAGAAAATCTCCTTTGCGATCAGGTACTTGTCTTAAATACGAAGAATCGTTTCGATAGCCGGAAGAATTTACTTCGCCGAAGAAGCCGAGATGCCTTCGCCGGCGTCGTCGGAGAGGCGCGCGAACATCGGCAACGAGGCGAGGACGAGCAGCGCCGTTGCGGCGAATCCGCAAGCGAGTTGCCACTGTTCGGTCCGCGCGCTGCCGGAGACGAGCATCGTGGCCTGGATGGTTCCCGCCGCGACTGTGACACCGAGCGCCTTCATCAATTGCTGCGCGGTGCCCTGGAACGAAGTCGCCGCGGCGAGGCGCGGCTTCGGAACGTCGGCGAAGGCGAGCGCGCCCATCGTCGCGAAACTGAGCGAACGGCCGAGGCCGCCGACGAGCAGCAGCGCGAAGATGGCGCTGGCGGGCCACGCTTGCGACATCGTTGAACAGACGGCGAGCACGGCGGCGAACGAGACGCTGCCCGCGCACAGCACCGTGCGCACGGAAAAGTGCCGCAGCGCGAGCGCGGTCATCGGCCGCATGCAAAACGAGCCGAGCGCGCTCGCAAAGGTCACGAGTCCGCTCGCCGACGCGCTATAGCCGAACCCTGTCTGCAACGTCAGCGGCACGAGAAACGGCAATGCGCCGGCACCCGCGCGAAAGAGACTGCCCGCCACGGTCGCGGCGTGGAACGTCGGAATGGAAAGCAGCGAAAAGTCGATGGCCGGATTCGGCGTCTTGCGGCAATGCACGACCGTGGCCCTGAAAAGCAGCACGCCGATGACGACGCATACCCACGGCACGCCGTCGGGCAGCACGTGGCGGCCCGCGCTTTCGATACCGACCATGAAGAGACTGAGCGATGCGCCCGAGAGCACCGTGCCGCGCAGATCCGGCGGCGTGCGCGCTTCGGGCGGCGAAGGCGGCAAGAGCCGCCACGTCAGCAGCAGGCCTGCCACGCCCACCGGCACGTTGACCCAGAAAATGCTGCGCCACGACAGCGCGTCGGTGAGAAAGCCGCCGAGCGGCGGGCCGAGAAGCGGACCGACGAGCGCGGGCATCGTCAGCCACGTCGTCGCCTGAAGCAATTCTTCGCGCTTGACGCCGCGAAACAGAATGAGGCGGCCGACGGGGACCATCATGGCGCCGCCGAGTCCCTGAACGACGCGCGCCGCGAGGAGTTGCGGCAGGTTCATCGCGGCGGCGCAGGCAATGGAAGCCAGCGTGAAGGTGGCGATGGCCCACATGAAAACGCGTCGCGCGCCGAAGCGGTCGGCTACCCAGCCGCTTGCGGGAATAAAGACGGTCAGCGCGACCAGATACGCGGTAATGGCGCTGCTCAGGTGGACGGCATCGACGTGGAGATCGCGGGCCATCGTCGGAATGGCGGTCGCGACGATCGTGCCGTCCATGTTCTGCATGAACAGGGCGCTGGCGACGACGGCGGCGGTGATGCGGAAGTTGCCGCCGTTCATGACGCCCCGCTCGCGAAGATGCCAGGACGTTGCGGCCACATAGTTTTGGTGTAGTCAGCGTGCATGCACCCAGTTTACTCGAACGGTCGTTGCACCGTTTGTCCGCTACCGAAGGCTCGCCGCGATCTGCAGATAGTGCGAAAGAGGCGGCGTGACGCGGCTTGCGTCCTTCGCGGCGTCGTCCCAGCGTCGCAGGGTCATGGCGTCTTGCGCGTAGGGCTTCGCTATGAATGCGTGCGCTCCGTCCGCATCGAACACGCCGCCCTGCAATTGCAGGCTGCGCACGGAATCCGCCGAGAGCTGTGCCTGATACTCGGGATCCATCGCGCACAGGCAGCGTTTGGCATCGACATGAAGGCGAATCGGTTCGAGCACTGCGTCCGGGAACACGGGCCGCAGAAAGGGAAGCGCGTAGTACTGGTGCAGATCGTCGATACCGCGTTCGGTCGGCGTGTCGCCTTGCACGTTCAGCAGATGCCCGAGATCATGCAGCAGCGCTGCGACGATCAACTCACGACTCGCGCCCGCTTCTTCTGCGAGCCAGGCAGTCTGGAGCGCGTGCTGCAACTGGGTGACAGGTTCGCCGCTGTAGGCCATCGAACCGTGCGCGTCGAAGAGATGCCGGATATCGTCGAGAGAAAGCGCCATCGTCGGTAAGTCGCCTCGGCGTATGCTAGATGGGACGAAGCCCGGCATTATCAACGCGCAATATGACGCGCTCATGGCGCAGCGAGTCACATCATGCCGTTTCTTTTTCATCGACGCCCGGAACTCGCAGGTCTGGACCGTCGCGCGCGAAGCGACGTGCGACGCCTGGCATGGCACTTCGCGCAGCGTCACTGGACACTGCACGCGCCGGCCTTTGCGTGGGTCGTCTTTGTCGCGCTGCATACGCGCTTCGGCCTCGTGCCCGACCCGCGCGACTATGCGTTAGCGACACTCGGTCTGTTCGCGGCGGCGGTCGTCGTGATTCGGCTGCATATCGCGCATCATCTGCGTGCGGCGCGCGCCATCTACGACGCCTTGGGTCCGGCATGCCTCAACGTCATCATCCGCACGCGCCGATAACCAAGCCACGGAAAGTCCCCATTTTTCGCGTGTTACGATGCCTCGCGTCCCTTCTCAACGATCGCACATGGCAACGTTATACGAAACGCTAGGCGTCGATGAACACGCCACCGAAGACGAGATCAAGCGCGCCTATCGCAAGGCCGCGATGCGCTCCCATCCGGATCGCAATGCCGGCCACGAAGAGGCGGCGCGGGTCCGCTTTCAGGAAGTGAAAGAAGCGTACGCGATCCTGTCCGACCCCGCGCAACGCGAGGTGTACGACCGAACCTTCGCCGAAGAAATCGAACGCTGGGAAGCGCGCATGCGCGAAGAAGAGGCCGAGCGTGAGGCGCTCTATGCGAAGCGCGTAGCGCTTGCCATGCGCTTTGCATCGCAGGGGCATAATCGCGATGTCGTGTTCGGCGTATTGCTTGGGCAGGACTGCGATGAGCCCACCGCGCGTCGTATTGCGGAAAGCGTCGTCGCGCTGCACGAGTCACGTCAAGAATCCGCGACGAGCGAAGCGAAAGAACAGTCCGCCGAGCCTACGCCTGAGAAAACGAAAGCCGACGAGCCGCATGCAGCGAACCCGCTCGGAGCGATGTGGTTTCAGTTCTTCAACAATCTGCGCTTCTAGGCCGCGAGTCGTTCACTGCGCATGTTCCCTTTGCGCGGCGCGGCGGGATAGACGCACCACTGCCCGTCGTCGTGACGGAAAAAGAACAGCGCCTTCGACGCGGCGCCTTGCATGGTTTCCACGCACACGAAACGCCGATGATCGGCGCGCGTGCGGCTGAACTGCTTGACATGGACCGGCACGCTTGCCGGCGCGAGCCATTTCTCGACGAGATAACGAAGCGATCGTTCGTTCGCGCATTTCATCTGAAGTCTCCTGCATGCGGCGTTCATGGCTGTATATCGGCCGAAAGCATTCGACGCTTGAGCGGTCGCATGAAAGACGCCTGCCGCAACGCACCACACTCGTGACAAAGCACTTGAACTGTACGCCTGAATCGGCCGTGCACGCGCAGTTTGGCGTAATAGCAACAGGAGCGCGCGGTGCCGCTCAAGAGCGCTTGGATCAAAGCGGGCGCGCGAAGCTGAGTTCGTGGCCGTCGGGATCGGTGAGATGGAAGTAGCGTTCGTTCCACGGCGCATCGCGCGGTGCGAACTGGGGCTCGATACCGAGCGCCTTCACTTTGCGATAGAAGGCATCGACATCCGATACGTAGAGGATGATGCGGCCCCACCACGTGATGGGGCCATGCGTTTCGCTCGTGATGTTGAGGTACGAGTCGCCGAGCGCGAACGATGTGAACGCCTCATTCGCACCGCCGTGCACGATGCGAAAGCCCAGCGCCTGATAGAAGCCTACGGCGCGCGCCATGTCGTGCGTGGCGAGCGCGACCGCGCTGAGACTGATGAGACGAGCATCGTCGATGGGTGTCGTCATGTAGCTCAGGAATGGTGATGATGCGAGACGATGGACAGCACGGACAGGTCCGGATGCGTGCCATCCACGATGCTTTTGCCGATGTGCCGCGCATCGTCTATAGCGTCTGCGGCGGTTTTGTATGCGTCGTCGCCATCTGAGTGAAAGTGGACGGCTTCGCCGGGCACGTCCGCATTGGCGCCATGCAGGCACACATGGCCGATGAAGACATATCGTTGCGCCGGCTCGGACCCGGTCTTGAGTTGCGGAAGCACGTGAATATCGAAGCCTTCGTATTCGAAGACATGCCATTGAGTAGAGAGGTCGACGGCCATGATCGTCTCCTGTTTCGCGATGCTGGCAATCCGACCTTACTCCTCTTGACGTGACGAATCCATTGGCGAATGCATCGATGACAATGCAGTGGCGGCCCGCATGCACGCACCCGCGCCGCCGTTCAACATCGAACGACATCGGCTCAAACGATATAAGGACCGCCGACCCGCCCTTCGAAGATGGCGATATTCATCTGCCAGTCGTCGATGGCCGCGGTCGAGCGACCGTCGACTGTGGCGAGAGCCGACCGTCCTCCGGCGATCTGCTGCATCTGTTGCCGCGATAGGACGGGTTCGTTGCAGCGCGCGGTGGTGTCGAGCGTGAGGTCGGTAATGACGAGAGCGGGCTTCATGGCGTTTCTCCTGGCAGCGTGGCGTGGGTGGATCGAATATGCGGCGAGCACATCGAGTGCTCGCGCGAAATTCTGCAAAGCCTATGCCAATGCGACGCTCAAGCTCCCGTCAGAACGCGGGCTATGGCGCACGACGCTCGAAGGCCGCGCTCAACCCATGCAGGGTGCACAGCAATGTTGGACAGAAGCCGACAGACCGGCGCATGCTGTTGGCTCCGGCGTCATCACGCAACGCTCGACCAAGACCATGACATCCCTCGTCCGTATGCTGGCGTTACTCGTTCTATGTGCTCTGCCATTGAGTGGACAGGCGCAGGCGCAGCAAGCGCAACAATCCATCGCGCTGCTGGACTGCACATTGATCGACGACAACGCCGCATATAACGATGCGGACACCAATCGCATACAGGCCGAGCGCCTCGCGAAGGTCAGCAACGCACTGCGCGAGCAATTGCGCGAGAAGACACCGTTACATGTGACGGACAACGCACGGGCGAGCGAACTCATCGCAGCGCTTGAACACGCGCAGGACATGAGCGCCTGCAACGGCTGCGAGCTTCGCGTGGCGCGCGAGCTGGGTGTATCGCGCGTCGGCGTGTGCTGGGTGCAGAAGATCAGCAACCTCATCCTCAATATCAATCTGCGCGTGGAGGACGTCGATAGCGGCGCGACGCTCTTCCAGCGTTCGGTCGATATGCGCGGCAACACGGACCAGTCGTGGCAGCGCGGCGCAAGGGCGCTCGTCGATCTGCTGACGAGCGAAGCCTCTGTCATGCGTTAGGCGTGCGGTCGCATCCGGCCTCCGTATATCGGGAATTTCTCCCGCCATGCAGCGTTGCCTGCACGCGGGATCCTGCGCTAAGTTGGCTGTGGGGCCGGCGTTTAATACGCCCTTAAAACGATACGAAGAACGTTCAGCCGGAGACGATCATGCATGTGAGCTTCAACGCGACGCGCCTTTCACTCGTGTCGTTATTCGCGTCCGCGGTGCTCCTCGGCGCAAGTCACGCACACGCGGCAGCGCCGCTGGCCTATGTGACGAGCGAAAGCAGCGGCGTCGGCGTGATCGATCTCGACGGCCTGTCGCTTGCCAAGACCATCGACGTGGGCAAGGACGGTCCGCGTGGCCTGAGCCTGAACAGCGACGGCACGCGCCTTTACGTCGCGAACAAGTCGACGGGCGATCTGTCCGAGATCGACACGGCGTCCGGCACGGTGCTTCGCCGCGCGAAGATCGGCAAAAATCCGGAGTTCGTGCGCGTGCACGGCGGCGAGGCTTATGTCACGTATGAGCCGGGAGAATCGGGCGCGCCCGGAAAGCCCGGCGAGCCGCAGAAAGATGACGACGACGCGCATTCGCCGCCTGCGGAAATCGCCATTGTCGATCTGAAGACGATGAAGGTCAGGCGCTCGGTGAAGAGCGGCCATGAGACGGAAGGCGTCGAGTTTTCGCGCGACGGCAAGCTCCTACTCGTGACCAACGAGGGCGACGATACGGTATCGGTCTATCGCGCCGGCACCGGCCAGCCCGTGCGCACGGTCAATCTGCCCAAAGGGTCGCGCCCGCGCGGCATCAAGGCATCGCCTGACGGCAAGGCTTATGTCGTCACGCTGGAGAACGCGAACAAGTTCATGGTGCTCGCGGGTAACGACCTCAAGCCGGCGAAGACCGTCGATACGAAAGCCGGGCCCTATGGCGTGTCGTTCGATCCATCCGGCAAGCGTCTCTTCGTGGCCGCATCTCGCGACAAGACGCTGCAAGTCTTCGATGCTTCGACATACGCGCACTTGAGCGACGCGCCGATCGGGCAGCGTTGCTGGCACTTCAGCTTCACGCCCGACGGCTCCAAGGTGCTGCTCGCATGCGGCCGTTCGAACGCCGTCTATGTGCTCGACGCGTCGAGCTACGCGACCGTCAAGCAGATCGGCGATGTACCGCTTGCATGGGGCATCGTGACCTATCCGCCGAGCGCGGGCTCCATCACCGGACGTTGAGTTCGAGCGCACAGCCGTTTCGTTTTGTGCCGCGCATCATTGCGCATTACACGTCGCGTCTCGCGGCGGGCGACTGCTAGTATCAGTTAGGCTCGCCGGCGAGGACAATCATGTGTACATTAGCCGAGGCGTTTGACACCATCAGCGATACACCCACGCGCAAGCGCGTGCTCATCGCGTCTCAGGGCGGCACGGGCAATTGCCGCTGGCTGCCTGCGTCCATAGGCAAACACGGCGAGTTGCGCTTCGACGTGTGCGAAGAAGAGGGCGTCGAGATCGACGACGAAGCCGCCGATGCGGTGCGCCTCTTCGATGCCGGCTCGCTCTCATCCTGCGCCTTGGTCGTGCATCTCGGCGCGCTCGGCGTCGGCGCGCTGGTCATGGGACCGGAATCGCCGAGCGACGCGATGCGCATGCTCGAACAACTGAAAGCGCATGCGTTGAGCCGTTTCGTGGAGAACTATCTGGCGGAACTGCGGCAGCGGCGGCCGGCGAAGGTCTATCCATTCAAGCCGCGCTGATTCGGGAGATTCTCCCGTTCATCGAAGGAAGCGCTCAAACGTGCGATGCCTACTGCGCCGCCTCTCGCAGGCGTGCGTAGAATGTTTCGCGTGATGCCATCCGAGTCCTTCTCCTCGCCCGCGAAAGAGCATTTCGCTCGCACGCCGCGCTCGACGGTCGTGCGCGATCTCGCCTGCGTGCTCGCCGTGACCTTTGCCGCGGGCGCCATGTTCGCGACGTTCGATTTCAGCGAGTTCACGTATCGCTGGACGCGCAGCGCGGAGCGTTTCCAGCTCGACGAGATGCCCGCGACGCTCTTCGTGCTGGCGCTCGGCCTGGCGTGGTTCGCGTGGCGGCGCTATCGGGAAGCGCAACGCGAAGCGCGGCGGCGTCGGACGTTGGAAGAGGAAGCAGAGCAACTGCTCGCGCAGAATCGCCGCCTCGCCAATCAGGCGATGTCCGCGCAGGAGAACGAGCGTCGTCATCTTGCGCGCGAATTGCATGATGAACTCGGTCAATACCTGAACGCCATTTCCCTCGATGCAGCGCGCATTCGCGACCTTTCCGCGGGACGCGAAGCGGAGATACATCGGCTCTCTCTCGCGTTGATGCAAAGCGCGACGCATGTGTATCGCGAGATCGGCGGAATGATACGCAAGCTAAGACCCACCGGGCTCGATGAATTCGGCTTGCCGACCGCGCTCGAACATTGCATCGAAGGCTGGCGCGAACGCTTGCCGCAGGCGGTCTTTTCGCTGACGGTGGAGGGCGACTTCGATCATTTGAGCGATGCGCTCAATATCACCTTGTATCGGCTGGTGCAGGAAGGGCTTACGAATATATCCAAGTTCGCGCGCAATTCGCGTGTCGAAATCTATCTCGTGCGCACGCCGCAGGATGCGGACTCAGGCGCGGATGAAATCGTCGTCACGATGGCCGATGACGGTCCCGGCGTCAACCTCACGGTTCCTCGCAAGGGCCTGGGACTGGTCGGCATGCGCGAGCGCGTCGAGGCGCTCGGCGGCGAGTTCCATCTCGCAAGCACCCCGGGCGATGGGTTCCTCTTCTGCGCCCGCGTGCCCGCTCATGCGGGACTGCCGTTGCCGAGCGAGCCGAACGGCGCATCGGCTGCGCCGGTGAAGTCGGAGAAATGAAGGCCGAGGCGGCTCGCGATTTGCGCAAGCTGCACGCCGTTGTCCGCGCCGAACTTCTGGCGTATGACCGACTGGTGATTCGCCACGGTCTTCTGACTTAGACCGAGCTTCTCCGCAATGCTCGGCAACGTATAACCCTGCACGAGCAAACGCAAGACTTCGAATTCGCGGGCCGATAACTGCCGTCCCGGCGGGCCTTCACGAATGGTTTCGCGCAATGCGAGCGCCTGCGATATGTCGGGACTCAGATAGCCGATGCGGCGCGCCACGGAGCGCACGGCTTCGACCAGCACGTCCGGCGCGCTTGCTTTCGTCACATAGCCGCGCGCGCCGGCATCGAGTGCGCGGCGTACGAAGATCGCTTCTTCGTGCACGCTGAAAATGAGCACGCGCGCCTGCGGCTCGCGTGCGAGCATGCGCCGCATCGCCTCTATGCCGCTTGCGCCCGGCAATGCAAGGTCCATCACGACGACGTCCGGCTGCAACGCGCAGAACTTCTGATAAGCCTGCGCCGCGTCCGCTGCTTCGCCCGCGACGCTCACGTCGGGGCTCAGTTCGAGCAGACGCTTGTAGCCCTCACGCACGACTGCGTGGTCGTCCACCAGCAGCACGGAGATGTCGGCGGTCACGTTGTTATTCTCCGTTGTCCGAACTATTTGCGCGCGGTGCGGCCGCCATGCGCCGCGAGTTGGCATCGTTGCGAAAGACGATGGGTTGCTCGGCGGGTTCCTGCCTGACCGATGCCGCGCGCACCACCTCGATGACACGTTCATGATGCGGGGACTTGTCGCATACCGGGTCGGCGTTCGCCGGATCTTGCGTGAGCAGATACGCCTGACAGCGGCAGCCGCCGAGGTCGATGGCTTTCTCGTCGCAACTGCGGCACGGCTCCTTCATCCAGCCGAAGCCGCGGAAGCGGTTAAACGCATCGCTCTCATACCAGATGTCTTTGAGCGGCGTCTGCGTCACGTTGGGGAAGGTGAGGCCCGGCAACGAGCGCGCCGTATGACAGGGCAACGCGGCGCCATCCGGCGCGATGCCGAGAAACACGGAGCCCCATCCGTTCATGCAACGCTTCGGCCGACGCTCGTAGTAATCGGGCACGACGAAGAATATCTTGCACTTGTCGCCTATTTCGCGCCGGTAACGCTCGACCACCGCTTCGGCTTCCTGCAACTGATCCGCGGTCGGCATGAGTTGCGCGCGGTTGGCGTGCGCCCAGCCGTAGTACTGCGTGTTCGCGAGTTCGAGATACTCGGCGTCCATCGCGAGCGCCATGTCGATGATGCGGCCGATATGCGGCAGGTTATAGCGGTGCAACACGCAATTGAGCACCATCGGGAAGCCGTGGGCCTTGATGAGATTGGCGACGCGCTTCTTCAGGTCGAAGGTCTTGGTGCTAGAGAGAAAGTCGTTCAGCTCCTGCGTCGAATCCTGAAACGAGAGTTGAATATGATCGAGTCCCGCGTCCTTCAGAGCAGTAAGACGCTTGTCCGTGAGACCGATGCCGGACGTGATGAGATTCGTATAGAAGCCGAGTTTGCGTGCTTCTGCAACGAGCGTTTCAAGATCGTCGCGAAGCAGCGGCTCGCCGCCTGAAAAGCCGAGTTGCGCCGCGCCGAGCGCGCGCGCCTGCCGCAATGTGTCGAGCCATTGCTCGGTGTTCAGCTCTTGCGTGTGTTCCGCGTAGTTCACAGGGTTGTAGCAGAATACGCAATGCAGCGGACAGCGGTAAGTCAGCTCGGCGAGCAGCCAGAGCGGCGGCGGTATGACCGCGCCTTCGTGCTCGGGCTTCGCAATGGGTTCGGAAAGATCGGTCATGCTCGTGCCTCGGCTTGTGCCTCGTTACTCCAGCCATCCGCGCAAACGTGCGCCGGCGATGAACGCCCGCACGTCGTCGCCGAGGCCGCTTGCGTTGAATGCCTGCTCCAGATCCGCAACGAGCGCGGGAATGTCGCGCGTGCCGTCACAGCGCAAAAGAATCTGCGCGGCGCTTTGATTGAGCTTCACCATGCCTTCGGGATAAAGCAGGACGTGCGCATCCTGCGCGGGCTCCCATTGCAGGCGAAAGAGACGCTTGAGCTTCGGATGCAGTGAGTCATCCGGGGCTTCGACGGCTTCCTGGACACGCTGCGTCGGGTTCATATCAGTCATGACGGAAAGGCCTTTTCGATGGAATCCAGCATGGTCCAGAGAATATCCAGCTTGAATTGCAGAATATCGAGCGCGCGTTGTTGTTGCTCGCGTGTCGTGAAGTGAGCGAGCGTCACTTCGAGACCATGTTCGACATCGCGCTGGGCGAGCGACACACGCGAGCGAAAATAAGCGAGACCATCGGCTTCGATCCACTTGTAATGTTCGGGCCATGTCGCCAAGCGATCCTTGTGAATCTGCGGCGCGAACATTTCCGTCAACGACGAGCACACCGATTCCTGCCACGGCGCGCGCCGCGCGAAATTCACGTAGGCGTCGACGGCAAAGCGCACGCCGGGCGTGACGAGCCGAAGCGACCACAAATCGTCGCGCGAGAGACCCACTGCGTCGCCGAGGCGCGCCCACGCTTCGATGCCGCCGGGTTGATCGTCATAGCCGTCGTGATCGAGAATGCGCAGCACCCAGCGGCGGCGCGTCTCGCGGTCCGGGCAGTTGGACATGACCGCCGCGTCCTTCAACGGAATGTTGATCTGATAGTAGAAGCGGTTGGCGACCCAGCCGCGAATCTGATCGGGCGAACATCCACCGCTATTCATCTTCACGTTGAACGGATGATGGATGTGGTACGCCGTGCCTTTCGCGCGCAATTGTTCCTCGAACTGTTCGCGCGTCCACGCAGGCTCCGCCGTCTTCACTGCGGTGAAATGCGGGCCGGTCGTGGGATTGAGCATCGGCGTGAACGGGTTGTCAGGCATTCATTATTCTCCAGAGATTCTTCATAGCTCGAGGCTCATGCCGTCGTGCGCCACTTCGATGCCATGCTCCGACAACAGGCGGCGTTCGGGACCATCTTCGATGAGAATCGGGTTCGTGTTGTTGATATGGATGAGCACTTTGCGGATTTCCGCGCGCTCGATCGAATCGAGCACCTCGATCATGCCGCCTGCGCCGCTCTGAGCGAGATGACCCATGTCGGCGCCGGTCTTCTTCGTCAGGCCCAGACGAATCATTTCGTCGTCGGTCCATACCGTGCCGTCGATCAGCAAGAGGTCGGCCTCGCGCATCGCCTCGAGCACATGCGGTTCGATCGCGCCGAGCCCCGGCGCATAGAACGCTCGCTTGCCCGTTGCGCTGTTCGTGAACACGAGGCCGATGTTGTCGCCCACTTCGGGCGCTTCGCGGTGCGGCGAGTAAGGCGGCGCCTTGCTCGAAAGCGGTAATGCTTCGATCTGCACGCGCGGCAGTTCCGGCACGCTCAACGCGGCCCCGTCCAGCGCAATGCGCCGATGTTCGACGCCGCAGTAATGCGAGAGGATCGACGTGACCGGGAAGCCCGTCGAGAGGTCTTGCCACACGGCATCGGTCGCATAGAGCGGCAAGGGCGTGCCGCGTTCGCGCAGCATCAGCAGGCCGGTGACATGATCGATCTGCGCGTCCATCACGATGACTGCCGCGATGCCCGTATCGCGCACGCGACGCGCGGGCTGCAACTCCGGATTCGCCGCGATTTGCGCGAGTATGTCCGGCGAAGCATTGACGAGCAGCCAGTCCTCGCCGTTATCGCTGACGGCAATGGAAGACTGAGTGCGCGCCCGCGCCGCTATGGTGCCGCGACGCACGCCATCGCAATTGCGGCAGTTGCAGTTCCATTGCGGGAATCCGCCGCCTGCCGACGAGCCCAGCACACGAATCTTCATAAGCCAGCCTCGCTGACCTGCATCACGGCGCTCATGGCCACATTCTCCTTAACAGCCCGTCCTTGTCGATCAATTGATGTTTCATCGCGCCCAGAAAATGCAGCACGATCAGCGCGGCCATGATCCACGCCAGATAAACGTGAATGCCGAAGAACAGTTCCCGCATGCCCTTGTCGTCCCATCCCCATTGCGGCAACGGCACGCCCCAGAAGCGCGTGCCGAATCTGTTGAACGACGAGCCGAGGTAACCGGTAAGCGGCATCGCGATCATGCCAACGTATAAAAGACCCTGCGTGGTGCTCGCGGCGGCGCGTTGCCACGCTCCCATCTGCGGCAGAGGCGGGCGGCCATAGGCCAGGCGTACCAGGATGCGGATCAGCACCAGCAGGAAAACCGTCATGCCGAGCGACTTGTGGAAGTTGATGAGCGTCGACTTGAACGGCAGCCCGCGCGGCAGGCCGACCATGTAGAAGCCGATGCACAACATCGCGATAATGGCGGCCGCGATGATCCAGTGCAGCGCGACGAGAGGACGCGCGAAGCGCTCGTTCGCCGCGACCGCCTTGCCGTGCGCCGCAGCGGAGATTCGTGCAGCGGTCATGGCGCGCCTCCTTCGTCAAAGGGCATTCGTCCGCCGGATATGAGTCCATTGTTCTCGTCTGTTCATGAATTGGCGATCAGCAATTCCCCCCGTCCGTCCACGGCGAGATCGCCCGCATAGCGCGTCGGCAGCATGCTGTCGGCGAGCGTCGCAAAGGGCGGCATTTCGCGCGCCACCGTGCGGGTCAGCAGCCGCCAGAAGACGTCGAAGCCACGGCCGCCTTCCACGAAGGTCGGTTCGATGCGTCGCGGCGCCTTCAATAGTAGGACCGTGCCGCGTCGCATGCCATAACCGAGATGCGCGCCCGTCTCGCCCGCGATGCAAACGGTGCCCGCAACGAGCCGCGATGCCGCGAATTCGCCCGCATTGCCGCCGATCAGCACGGTGCCGCGCCGCATGCGGTCTGCAAGACGCGCGCCTGCATCGCCGTGGACGATCATAACGCCGCCGCGCATGCCCTCCATGTCGCCGGGCAGCGCGCCCGCTGCGAAATCGCCGACACTCCCGCGCACCGTCATGCGTCCGCCCTGCATTTCGCATGCGGTAAAGCGGCCCGCATTGCCGTCGATATGCAGCTCGCCGCCGCTCATGCCGATGCCCGCGTAGTCGCCCGCTTCGCCGTGGACGAAAAGGGAGCCGGCATCGAGCGACGCCCCGATGCGGTCGAGCCACGCAACATCGCCTTCGATACGGAGTGTTGGCGCTTCGCTCTGCGCTCTGCTGATGTCGAAGAGGTCGGCTATCGCGCACTGCTCGCCGTGCCCTTGCAATATGAATCGCGCGACTTCGCTATCCTTGATGCGACCGAGTGCGCAGGGAAGTAACTTCGACGCATCGACGCGAAAGCCGGGCGCACTTTTTACACGCAGCGTGATGGCGCTCATGCACGACTCCCGTCGATGCCGGCTGCAAGTTCGTGCAGCTTGAAGTGATACGGCCCGAGCTTGCCGCCGTAATTGCCCGCCGATATGCGCAGCATGCCGCCCGCTCGCCCTATGGCAGTCGCGGCCGCGATGCCCGCAGTCATCGCGGCGCGCACATCCGCATCGGTCAGACCGTCGATCACGATTTCGAGCACGCATGCGACCTCGGCCGTGAGCTCGCTCTTTTTCGACAAGCCGACGAGCGTGGGGCAGAAGGCATCGTTCGTTGAGGCGGTCGCGCCTGCGTATTTCGAGCCGATCTTCGAGCCGGAACGCACGACGCCGCCGGGAAATGGCGTGATGATGTTCGGCAGCGCGTGCATTGCGGCAACGGCGGCTTCGGCGGCGTGCAATGCGCTGTCGAGATCACGCGCGAGGAACAGCAGATTGCCGCCGCCCACCGCCTTCACGGTGGCTGTGAATTCCTCGCAGACGAATTCGCCGTCCATTACGGGCACGCGCCAATAGCGCGTCGCGCCGAGCACTTTCGATATCTGAAAGCCGTCGCCGAAGAAACGCAGGCCCGCGCCGAGCGGTGCGTTGTCGGAGAGCGGCGCGCAGCTCGTTGCCGGATCGATGCCGCCATAGACTGCGGTGGTCGGGCACGTGAGCACGCATTGCCCGACGCGCCGCGCGACCTGCTTCGCCAGTTCTTTCGACGACACAGCGAAGATGAGCATCGAAATGCCCGGCCTGCCATCGGGCGTCTCATCGGCTGCGAGATCGCGTTCGATGCCCGCTTCGCATCCGCAATCGATCACGGATGTCGCAAACCCCGTCAGCGAATTGGCGGCATGACGCGCCCATGTCGGCGTATGCGCGGTAATGACGAGGCGCGTCGCCTTCATCGGGAACGCTTCGGCGAACGTGTCGTCGATCTCCGTGTCGTTGATCCGCATGGCGGTCATGGTCATGCGTTCCCGCGCGTGGCGAAGCACGCAACGGGCAACAGCCGGCCGCCGTTGCAGCATGCGCAGATTTCGTCGTCGCCGATAGCCGCGTTCTCGAAGCGCGCCGCAAGGTTGGCTTCGGTGAAAGCGCGCACGCGCGCTTCGATAGAACGGTCATAGTCCGGCTGCACGTAGTGGATACCGCCTGTCGGTACGGTGAGAAGCGTGCCATCGCGTGCGATCAATTCGCCGTCCTTAAAAACATAGGCAGGCGACGTGAACATGCGTTCGCGGTCCGCAATCTCGCGATAAACGGCAATGTCCGCTGCTGCGCCGACTCCGAGATGCCCGCGATCCATCAGCCCGAGCAATCGCGCGGGTCCGGCGCGCGTGATGATGGCGATCTCGTAGAGCGAGAGCTCGCGAGTGAGCTCGCCGAGGGTGGTCGCGGTCTTCGCATCGCCGTGCAGTTTGTCGAGTTGCTCGTCGCGAAAGGACTTGTCCATCAGAAGCCGAATGAGATGCGGGTAACTCGTGAACGGACCGCCGTTCGGATGATCGGTGGTCATCGATACGCGCCACGGATCATCCACGAGCAGGAAGATCTCCAGCCCGATGATCCATTGCAGCGCGTTCACGAAGCTCTGCTCGCGATACCGGAAGGGCAGCACGCCACAGCCGCCATCGCATTCGATATCGCCGAGTATCCATTTACGCGGTCGAGCGAGCGGCGCGTTGCGGAACTGCATCATCGTGTCGCCCGAAGCGGTGACGGTCTGACCGAAGATGATCTGTCCGACATCGATGGTCACGTTGGGACGCGCGTTGACCGCTTCGGCAATGGCGCGCGCCCCGGATGAGAACTTGCGCGGCCCTTCTGTGCCGTAGCTGTGGAACTGGATATGCGTGAGATGCACGGGCAGGCCTTCTGCCGCATCCATCGTCGCGATGGTCGTATCGACGTTGCCGGGCACACCGAGATTGCTCGCGTGCACATGCAACGGATGCGGCACGCGCAAGTCGGTGAGCGCGCGAGTCAGTGTCTTCAGCACGTCACGCGGCGTGATGCCGTAATGCATGTGTGCTTCGTCGAGATCCAGTGAACGCTGATTGAACTTGAAAGCGGATATGCCGCCGGGATTCACTACCTTGACGCCGAGCGCCTTGCTTGCGTTGATGGTCCAGCCGACGTAATCGCGCATGCGCTCGTAGTCTTCGCGCGCCGCCAGCATCTGCAAGAACAATTCGTCGTTGCCCATCATCACGTAGGCGCCGTGATCGATGATCGGCGTATCGCCCATTTCGAGGTGAGTATGACGCGCGTTCGAGGCGACCATCGCCGGCTCGAATGCAGCCGTATAGCCCATCTCGGCGTAACGGTATCCGGTGGCGAGCGTTCCGGGCGCGCACGTGCCGCAGGAAGGCAACCGCATATACCGGCCCTCGTCGGGCCTGTCCGGCACGGCGCGCGGATCGTCGCGATGATCCTCCGGCAAAAGCAGACGCGAAAGATTGGTCTTGCCGCCGCCGATATGCGAGTGCAGATCGATACCGCCTGCCATGACCACCATGCCGCTCGCATCGAAGTCACGTTCAGGCGGAATGTCGTGACCATTCAGGCCATCGACGATACGGCCGTCGCGGATCGTGATGTCGCGCTGTTCGCCGTTGATCCCGTTCGTCGGATCATAGACGGTTCCGCCTCTCAGTCGCGCCGTGCTCACTATGTGCTCCTTGTGCGTATCGACTGCGCGAGTTCGCTCGCGATGGCGGCCACGGTGGGCAACGCCGTATCGCGTGCCGGCGCGAGCGGCGCGACCACCGATGTATCCATGCGAAAGAGGTGTCCGCTGCTATCGACGCCCGGTGTCGCAACGGGAATGAACACGGTGGGCGCGGTGCGTTCATGGAGCGCGGTGGCGGGATGCGCGAGGATGATCGCGGGAATATCGTCGGCAAGCGCATCGGGCATCGGCTCGGGACCGAAGCTCGACACCCATAGCAGCGCGTCGGCTTCCCGCCTGTGCAACAACGTGTGCGTGCGATAACGATACGGATCGTGATCGAGCGGCATTCCCACGGTGACGCGCGTTCTGAGTGGAAAGCCGGAGAGCCACGTGACCGTCTGATTGACCGACAGCGCGCCGTCGTCCCCGGTCAATGCAAGGACGCCTGCGCGCACGGTGCGATTGAGCGTCTTCACGATTCGGTGTATCGCTTCTATCGCGAGCGCTGCGTGCGGGTGTGGCAATGCGGCGGGTTCATAGACGAACGCGGTGTAGTGCGCCGTGTGGATGCGGTCGTTAAACGCCTGCAGATCGCGGGCGGTTTCTGCGTCTGCGAACGCATCGGACTTGCGGTCTTCGAGGAGCGCGGACCAGAGGGCGAGCGTATCGAAGGGATCGAGATCGCGCAGCAATGTCTCGCCATGCGAGGCGGCCGTATCGACGTCGCATCCCAGGAAGACCATCTTCTTTTCACGCTGCGCGGTTTGCAGCCGCTCATAGAAGCGCGGATAACGGCGCGATGGTTTGCACGCGAACACGATGATGAGATCGGCGCGCGAACGCATTTCCGATAGCGTGGTGAAGAGCGCGCCGCGATCTTGCAGCGCGAGCGTGGCCGCGGCGAGCGAATCGCCGTGCATGTGATCGAGGATTGCGCCGCTGTGGGCCGCGAGTTCGTAGAGCGCGCGTGCGCCGGCTACGTCGGTGGCGAGGCCGCCGAAGAGCGGGCGGCGGGCTTTCGTCAGTATGTCTGCGGCACGCGCGATGGCTGTTGGGATGTCGGTTTGGGTTCCGTCGATCTTTGGTTGTGCGCTTGCCATTCCGGCGTTGACGCTCGCGAGCGAGTTCGCTAGCCGCGGGCAGGCCGTGTTCGTTGCGCTCAGGCGCGCGTCGGCCGCGACGTCTAGCGCGATGTCGTCGCATAAGAGCGGGCAGAATGGACACGTCCAGTGGGTTTTTGCTGGCGCTGGTGTGGGCATGGTGCGCGGGTGTTTGCAAGGTCTATGCCGAGATTCTTTTCGCTCGCGCTATGTCTTTCGTGGAACTTGTTCTCGTGTCGGTCTATTTGCGTTGCCCCTCCCCGGGGCGGGGGTCACTTTCTTTGCTGCTGCAAAGAAAGTAACCAAAGAAAGCAGCTTTTTTCTGGCCCGCAGCAACAAGTGTGTGGTCACTTCGCTGCAAGTAATTGGCACTCAGTTTGAATCAACCTTGAATCGCCCTCCACGCCCGCTGAGCGCCACGTCCGCCGAGCCCCTTGGCTCGTTAACACCGAACGCTTGCAGCGGCATGCATGCTTCTCATGCGTTGGTCTAGACATGCTGGCAAACGCCGTCTCAACGGACTCTGCGCGGCACAGTGCGCGATTGCGAGAGCGAAGCGGGGCCGGGGGTGTGGTGTTATCGAGCCAAGGGGCTCGCATGACGTGGCGCCCAGCGGGCGCGGAAGGTGATTCAGGGTTGATTCAAACTGAGTGCCAATGGTCTTCCGCGAAGTGACCACGCTCTTCCTGCTGCGGGCCCACAAAAGCTGCTTTCTTTGGTTACTTTCTTTGCAGCAGCAAAGAAAGTGACCCCCGCCCCGGGAAGGGGCAACGCCAATAGACCGACACGAGAACAAGTTCCACGAAGAAACTGGCGCAGAAGAAAAACACATGAAACACACTGTCACGCCAGAGCGGCAGCTCAAAGACCGCAACACCGGACCAATGCCATTGGCACAAATATTGAGTCCTAGTGAGGCGAACGCCAAACTAAACCGTCCGATCATGAATCGCAGAAGCAACGAGCCACCCGTGCGCGCCGCGCAACCCGACCTGCGTGAGGTCGTCGCGATCCCGCACCCCTCCCGCGCCGATCAAAGAGCGATCGCCAGCCAAAGCCCGCACGGAATCAAACGTATCGAAGTCCGGTCCGGCCTTGGCACCGACATGATCCAGCGTCATCACGATCACGCGCGAAGGCCACCACGCGCTATCGCCGTTGAGCGCACCCAGCGCGCGTCCGCCGCCAAAGTCGAGCGAGAGAATCGGTTCATAGCCGGCGGCGCTCGCATCGGCAATCGCGCCTTCGTCAAGCAACGTCTCCGTGCCGAACACGGGCACGAGCGTCGCAGCCGCAGCGCATGGCTTCATGTTCATGATGCGCTCGAACAGCGCGCGCATCGACGCGAAATCGCGAAAGCCCGCGTCGAGCCAGATAGCGACGCCATCGCCGAGCGCCTCCCGAAGCGCCGCGAGCGTGTCGATATGCGCGCCACGCCCGAGAATCGCGCCGAGATCGGCCACGTATAGCGTGCGAGCGCCGGTCGCGGCCAGCAAGGCACGGGCGACCTCCAAAGGTTCGCTCGTCGCGCACAACGAAGACTGAATTGGCCGGTAGCGTGAACGCTCGCCGCGCACTGCGCGCACCGCGTGGCCGTCGAGCAGATCGAGAACGGGTATCACCTGCATGGATGGCTTCCCCTTGACCAGAATATTCGTGTTCGAGTATCTCACCGGCGGCGGCATCGATCCGGATGTCGCGAGCGCAAGCACGCTCGCGGATCTCAGCGCGCTCATCGTCGAAGGTCGCGTCATGCGCGACGCAATCGCCGCCGACTTGCGCGCGCTGAAAGGCGTCGATGTCACCGTCGCCACGTCCCGTTTCGAACAAATGCGCGTGGATCACGCGCATGCGCGGCCGCTGCCCGGCGAGCCGATCACGCGCTTCGTCTCACGCATCGCGCGCGAGCACGACTATGCCATGGTCATCGCGCCCGAATGCGACGGCCTGTTGTTGCAGTTGCACGATGCCGTCGGCGCCGCGCGCTGGCTCGGCTGCGCAGAAGAAGCCATACGCACCGCGTCGAGTAAAAGCGCGACAGCCGCATGTCTCGCCGCACACGACATCGCCGTGACACTCGCGCTCGAACCCGAGCAGGCCGTCGCGGGAGAGGGACGCCGCTGGGTCGTGAAGCCCGATGACGGCGCGGGCGGACTCGACACGTATGTCTACGATCAACTCGACGCAGCCCGCGCAGAACACGAAGCGCGCGCAGGGGCCGGGCGCAATCCTGTTCTGCAAGAATGGGTCGATGGCGAACCGCTCAGTCTTTCGCTTCTTTGCGATGACGCGGGCGCGCGGCTCTTGTCCATCAACCATCAACGTATCGCGCTTTCCGAAGCGGTGCAGTCGAAGCGCCGCGAATGCGTCGTACAGTTCGACGGCGTCGATGTGAATACCGTTGCGCGCAACGGCGAGCGAGGGCGCGTGCTCAATAGACTCGCGCAGCGCGTGGCGCGCGCGCTTCCCGGCTTGCGCGGGTTCGCGGGCATCGACCTCGTATGGCACCCGCAACGCGGACCGGTGGTGATCGAAGTCAATCCGCGCCTGACAATGGCCTATGCGGAACTCAGCAAGACGCGCAACATCGCGGCCGAATTGCTGGCGGCGCACGGTGTACCGGGCTTCGAACAACGTGAGCCATCTTTGCGCGCATGCGGAGCGTCGTCATGACGACGCGTGCGGGCGGAGCATCGGTCTTCGGCTGGGACGTGGGCGGCGCACATGTAAAGGTATGCCTGGCGACGGCGGGCGCGCCGGTCGATGTTGCGCAGTGGGCGTGTCCGTTATGGCAAGGCATCGCGCATCTTGAGCGAACTGTCGATTGCGTGTTCGAACGCTGGCCGCAAGCCGCCGACGCCACCGCGCGCCACGCGGTCACCATGACCGGCGAAATGGTCGATCTCTTTGCGGACCGCGCCGAGGGCGTGCGCACGCTGACCCGCACGCTCGCGCAACGGCTCGGGCCGCGAACGCTCTTTTACGGCGGCAAGGCGAACTGGCTCGCGCGTTCCGCGTGCCGCGAGGGCTGGCGCAAGATCGCATCGGCGAACTGGCTCGCCACCGCGGAATACGTCGCGACGCGCTTGCCTCATGCCTTGCTCGTCGATATCGGCAGCACGACCACGGACATCATTCCGATCGTCGCGGGCCATGTCGCTGCACGCGGCATGAACGATGCACAGCGTCTCGTGAGCGGCGAGCTCGTGTATCAAGGTGTCGTTCGGACGCCGTTGTGCGGTGTCGCGCATCGCATTGCATTCAGGGGCGAAACCACGGGCGTGATGAACGAGTGGTTCTCGACGACAGCGGACGTGTATCGCCTGACCGGCGAGTTGTGGGCCGGGCACGACCAGCATCCGAGCGCGGACAACGGCCCGAAGACGGAAGCCGCAAGCCGTGCCCGCATTGCACGAATGATCGGACGTGACGCGTGCGATGCAAGCCCCGATGAATGGCGGCGCTTCGCGCTTGCATGGCGGCGCGAACAGTTGCGCGTGCTCGAGGCGAATCTGGCTCGCGTGAGCGCGCAACACGAGTCGTTGGCGAGGGCGCCTATCGTCGGCGCGGGATGCGGGCGCTTCCTGGCCGCGGCGCTGGCGCAACAGGAGGCGCGCAGCTATGTGGACTTCGCGCGGATTGCGGGAGTCGCGTCCGACGATGCCGGGCAATACGAATGGGCTTCGACGTGCGCGCCGAGCGTGGCGGTCGCGCTGCTGGCTTCGTCGCCCGTACCGGTTTGAATGAAAACGGGGCGAAGGGCGCGAACGAGGCGGTCAATCTCGAACGAGGATAACGGCATGTGGGTGATCAAAATCGGCGGAAGCCTGAGCCATGATCCCGTGCTGCGCGAGTGGCTCACGCGGCTTTGGGAACTGGGCGGCGGGCGTGTCGTGATCGTGCCTGGCGGCGGCGATTTCGCGGATGCGGTGCGGCAGTATCAGCGCGAATGGCGCTTCGACGACCTCGCCGCGCACAACATGTGTCTGCTCGCGATGACCCAATACGCGATTCTCATGCAGGGCGTGCTGCCCGAGCTCGTGCTCGCCTCGAACGAAGAACGCATCCGGCGCGCGCTGCGCGATGGCCAGGTGGCCGTGTGGGTGCCCACCGATCTGATGCGCACCACGCCCGACTCGATGACCAACTGGGACACGACATCTGACAGTCTCGCCGCGTGGCTTTCGACCACGCTCAACGCCGAGCGCCTGATGATCGTGAAGTCGTGCGCGATCGAAGCGCACGCGCCGCTGGAAGCGCTGGCCGCAAGCGGCATTATCGACAGACGTTTTCCCGCCTACGTGAAAGACGCGAATTATCTGGTGGAAGTGTTCAGTAAGGGCGATGCATCGGTCATGCGGGAGCGGCTGCTCGCGTTTCACGCGTGAGCGGTCATGCGCTCGCCATGCAGCGCGCGCGACCACTGACGCACGCGCGATGCATCGAGCCGCCCCGTGCGTCCTTCGCGCTCGTCGCATAGCGCGCCTCTGAAGCCCGCGATATCCGGTGCGAGCGCGCGTATTCGTTCGAGGTCGGGCCAGCCTAGCGATCCTGCGAGGGCGGTCATCATGCCGCGTGACCGCGCTTGCGAAAGGCATGTGGCGAGCGTCGCCGTATCGACGCAGGCGAACAGCGTGCGGCCGTCTTTGTTCGCGGTATCGAATACGATCGCGGCAAAGCCGAGCTGCGCGGCGAGTCCAACGAGCGAACGCTCGATGCCGTCGTCCGAAAGCAGCACCGGCACGACCGTCGCCGGCAGGGACGCGAGATGACGCAAGCACGCCGCGGCGCGTGGTCCGGGCGCAATGCCGACCTTAACGTAATCGACGCCGGTGCTCGCGACATCCAGCACGCGGCTCGTCATTTCATCGAGCGCGTCGTTCGGCAAGTCTCCGATGGTCGCGCTGATGGGCCGCACCGCGTACCGCGCCCGCAATGCGCGCACGATGCGCTCTATGTCGTCCGTCGCGACGCCGCCCAGCGCGCCCGCGCGCGGTTCCTTCAGATCGATCACGTCCGCGCCGGCTTGTGCGGCGTCGAGCGCTTCATCCACCGAGCGGACGCTTGCCAGCAATGCGGTCATGGTCGAAACTCCCGAGCGTTGGATCAGGGATGAAGCGTCTTTGCGCGATGCTGTTCGATAGCCTGTAATAGCCAGTTCCACGCGGTGCGTTCGGCATCGCCCGCTGTCTTGTCGATGGCAATACGCAGATAGTCGATCTCGCTATCTACCTTCTCCTGCGGCAGCATGAACAGACGGCTCACCAGAATCGCGCCTTCCACAACCGCAGCTTGCGCGCGATTGAAGCCGGGAAACGGCGCGTGCGTTTCGCGATGCACGCACGCCATGCGCAGCGAAGGGCGCGTGTCGTCATCGTTCATTTCGACCAGTTGCAACTCCGCGTGCGCGAGCGTTTGCGCGAGCCGCACGCTCGGCACGGCTGTCGCGCGAAGCGTCGGCCAGTCGCGCTGAAAGCCCGTGACGCAGCCTGCGAACACGCGCACGTCCGTCGTAAAGTTGATCACGGCGCTTCGCGTCGCGATGACGTTATCGAGCGTCGTCGAGGGGCGAAACGGCGCGAGAATGGCTGAATCTCCCTCGAAGCGCACGCCCATGGGCGCGACATGCGGACGGCCATCGCGATCCGCCGTGGTGACGATCGTCTCGTAGATCATGGCTGTCCGCGCACGCGTTCACAGCATGTGGCTCGCACGAAGGCGCGTTGACGCACGCGGCTTCGCGCATGTGGGGCGTTGCACTCAGCGCGTGGCGATATACATCGTGATTTCGAAACCGAAGCGCATGTCGGTGAAGCTCGGCGTAGTCCATTGCATGGCAATTTCTCCTTGGTTGAACGAGTGAATCGGTCGATGCCAACGACGCCCTTTCAATTCGAGCGGCGTGCGCCTGCGAACGCAAGCAAGCGGCATGCCAAAAACATGCAATCGTTCATTGGGGCTTCACTGTGACGGAATCGCAGCAAAGTGTCCCGTCTATGTGATGCTTCATCCGATGAAGGCGCGTCGATCATCGCTTTTTCATGGTCGTGCCGGGCGCGTGCCACGCCGTCAGATCTTCCTCAGGACGATCCACCTCGCATCCCCAATCGAGAGCCTGGTCCTGATCGAAACGCTTGCCGAGTTGCCATGCGATTTCGGCTCGCGCAAGCTGCACGCCCATGTAGAACGCGTGGCCGCCGTCGGCTTCGAGCTTGAGGTCAGGGTAAAGCGCGAACGGGTCGGTGGCGATGCGATGTCCCTCTCGGTTATAAACATGAATCCCTTCGGCCGAAATCTGGACGCGAAAGTTAGGATCACGTACGGATTGCGCGAGTTCGTTGATCTCCTCAGCGCTGTATGGGAAAGGGCGCTTCGCGTGCAGCGCGGACAGGTCGCCCGACATGCCCTTGGGCAGCGTCTGCGTTTCGCGCGCGGCGTGCATTATGCGTCGCGCCACATCGGCTTCGCGTACGGCACGGCGCGCATGCAGGCTCACGGATGTCGTGAGCACGGCCGAGATGCGTAGTTCCGCCGCCATGCCGAGCAATACCGCGTTGATGCCGCTCGTGTCCGCTTCCGTCAACTCGGTCACGTTGCCGATGCCCATCATGATCGCAACATCCGGATGACGCTCGCGCAAGTTCACATAACGCGCGATGGAGGCCGCGAGACCGAAGGGAATCGGATCGAGGATCGGGTCGGCGAGAAACGGGCGATTGCGCGCTTTCATCGCGTTTATGGCCGCATCGAGCGATGCCATGTCGTGCGGCTCGCGCGGCACGAGGACGGGCGTCGATGGCGTTTCGTCTGCGATCCACAGCGTATCGACGTTCAGGCTCATCAAGTAATCGGCGCCTGCGCGTGCGCCGCGCACCAGCTCGTCGGCGAGCATCGAATCGACGCTCACGCGATAGCCCTGTTCCTTGAGCATCGCCACCGCGTCTTCGAGATGCGGAAACGGCGTCTCAGGCAGGCAGCCGATGTCGATCACATCCGCGCCCTGTTTAGCATAGTCGCGCGCGCGGGCGGCGATGCCTGCGAGGTCAAGACGCGGCGCATCGACGATCTCCGCGAAGATCTCCGTCTCGTAGCGCGATAAGTCGACATGCCTCGCTTCGCGTCCGAAGAACTGCGGCAAGTCCTTCACTTCCTCCGGGCCGCGCTCGACCTTCACGCCATAGTGCGCGGTGAGCGCATCGAGGTTGCCGCGGCATCGGCCCGGCACGATCATGCGGCTCGTGCCTTCGCCGAGCGGCGTCGCGACGCGCCGGCGAATCATGTCGGCGGTCATGAGTCCCGCCACTTGCAGCCCGATCTCGCGCACTTCCCATGTGAAGGGCGATGCGGTGCCTGTCGGCGCAATGCCTTCGAGCACGCGACGAAGGCTCTGTTCGGCGAGCCTGCCCGTCAGGAAGACAATGTGTTCCATGCGAGATTCAGGTCCGAAAGCCGTTGTTCGAGCGCGGCCTTCAGGTCGTCGAGCGTGCGCGCGACAGTCGTATGTTCGATGCGCGCGAGACGCTCCACGTTATCGAACTCAATGGCGCGCGGCCTGACTTCGACCCATTCGTGGGGCGTTTGCGTGATGACGCTCGGCGCTGTATCGCATGCGAAAACGATGCCCGGCACGCATTGCTTGCCCGCCTGCGCAAAGAGATTGGTGGGCAAGGTGTCGGAGATGCCGAGCGCGCACTTCGCCACAGTGTTGCTGGTTGCGGGCGCAACCACGACGGTGTGATATTCGCCGTGATAGAGCATGCCCACGGGCACGCTGCTCGCGCTGTTGTCGCGAAACACTTTGAAGTGCTCGCGCAGCTTACGGATGGGCCAGCCATAGAGCGGCAACACTTCTTCGCCGGCGCGTGACAGGAAAAGATCGCAGCGCGGCAGGCGCAAAGCGAGTTCGAGCGATTCCTCGATCATGTGCCCCGAACCGGTCACGCACCATGCGAAGCGCGCGTCGGGCTTGAACTCGTCGAGCCGGCGAGCGGGCGCGGGCTGCGTCATGCGTGATCCGGCGTGGCCGAATCGTGCGACAGCCTGATGTGCAGCCGATGCATCTTGCGATACAACGTATTCCGGCTGATGCCGAGCACCTTCGCGACGTTGCTCACGTTCCAGCGATGTTCGTCGAGCAGCAGCAACACGGTCTCGCGTTCCCTGACCTGTATCGCGTTGAGCGCGGATGTGTCGGCGTCGTCGGTGAGATGCGGCAGTGGCGCCGTGGCGCTTGCCGTGGACGCATTCGTCGCGCTCACGGCACGCGCGCCGTTCACGATTTCGGGCGGCAGATGCGCGCAGCGAATCTCGGGGCCGTCGCAAAGCGCGATCGCCATTTGCAGAACATGACGCAATTGCCGGATATTGCCGGGCCACGAGTAACTCAGCAAAGCCTGTCGTGCTTCGGCGCTCAGCGCGGGCGGATCGGTTGATTCGGTTTCGAGGATATGGCCGATGAGCGCGAGCGCATCCGCGCGTTCGCGCAGCGGCGGCAAGTTGATCTCGATGCCGTTGAGCCGGTAATACAGGTCTTCGCGAAAGAGACCGGTCTGCACGAGTTCCGCGAGATTGCGGTGACTCGCGCTAATGAGCTGGAAGTCGACCTTCACGGTCGTTTCCGCGCCGAGCGGCGTGACTTCGTGTTCTTCGAGCACGCGCAGCAGCCGCGCTTGCAGCGTGAGCGGCATGTCGCCGATCTCATCGAGGAAGAGCGTGCCGCCGTTCGCCTGAACAATCTTGCCGCGCCGTCCTTCACGCTGGGCGCCGGTGAATGCGCCCGCGCGGTAGCCGAACAACTCGCTTTCGATAAGGTTCTCCGGCAGCGACGCGCAGTTCACCGCGACGAACGCGCCCGCTCCGTTCGGGCTGATGCTGTGCAGCGCATTGGCGAACACTTCTTTGCCGGTGCCCGTTTGCCCGCGCAGGATGATCGGTATCTTGCGTTGAATCACGCGCGCGGCAAGTTGAATCTGCGAGGCCATGCGCGGATCGCCGAATTCCAGATGCGAGAGCTTGTCGAGACGGCCTGCGCCCGAGCCGGCGCTCTCGCGCGACTCCTTGCGCGCGGGTCTGGCGCGCGTCATCAACGCGGAGTCGTTCATCAGGATGCGCGTCGCGCCGCCTGCCGCTTCGCGCGGCGTCTGGGCAGTGAGGAAGAAGCGGCTGTTCGCCTTCGCGCTATACACCGTGACCGGATGAAACGAGCCGCGTATGCTGCGCGCGATCATGTCTTCGAGCGACGCGTTGAACGCCTCTTCGATGCGCTTGCCGCACAGTTCCGCGGGCGTGCGCAGATCGAGCTGAAAAAGCGCGCTGCGGCTCGCGGCCAGCACCACGCCGTCGTTGCTGACCGCGAGCTTGCCCGCGTGCAGCGTGCCGACGAATTCCGGCCGGCTATGAAAGTGAATCATGTTCGCGTGCCGGTAGCGGGCATCGATCAGACGATTTTCGATCATCTGCCGCGACATGCCGACGAGCACCAGCGAATGCTGCTGCAGGAGCTTCGAGCGGCTCGTGACATCGAGCACGCCGGCGATCGTGCCGCGTTCATCGAAAATCGGCGCGGCGGAGCAGGTGAGCGACGTATAGCGCGGATAGAAGTGCTCGTGCTGGCACACGGCAATGCAGTCGCGCTCGATGAGGCACGTGCCCATGCCGTTAGTGCCGGCTTCACGCTCGCTCCACAGCGCGCCGACGCGCAGGCCGTCGGCGGCGACAGCCTCGCCGAACGGCACCGAGGACACCTGATGCACGATCACGCCGTCGGCATCGACGAGTACGACCGCGAGCTCGGGGTCGGCGAGCTGCTGATACAGCGTGGTCATTTCGAGCTTGGAGCACGCGATAAGGTCGCTCGCGGCTTCGCGGCGCTCGGTGAGTTCCCGCGATGTCAGCACGGGCGGCATCACGAAGCGCGCCGGGTCGAGGTGGAACTCGGTGAGGCAACGCATCCACGACTGCGCGACGGAATCGCTCGCGCGCCGCGTGGCGAGCGGGTTGTTGACGATGTTCAGCACTTCCCGGACATGCGTGTCTACGTCAGCTAGCGACGACATGGGGCCGTGTCTCCGTGGCGTTTTTCGTTGTGTTCGCGCATGAGCCGCGCGTTGCGTCCGACGCCGAATCTGTTGTGTTTCCGCGGGCGCCGCGGCCGCCGCGGCCGTTTCGTTGCCGTCGTGCTGTAGCCGTTCGCGTGCGCGCCTCGTGGCCGGGCGTGGCGTTCGGTCAGGTTTTCCGCCCCGATCTGGCCCGGTTCCCCAAAAACTCTACATCCGATGGCGCGCCGGTTCAATAAGTAGTCGCATAGAGTTTGGCGCTGCGCGCGTTTTTTGCTTTTCTCCCGTGAATCACCAGCGCTTCACGCTTCCATCACTCACCAAGCCGCTCGCGCGGCGACACGCACATGGGCCGATTCGATCCGATCCGCGAAGCCGTTCGTGACACGGCGCCGCGCGCTGCCGAGGAAAACCCGCCGATGGATATCGTTTTTATCGAGGGACTGACAGGACAGACGGTGATCGGCATCGACAAGAGCGAGCTGCACATCGCGCAGCCCGTGCGCGTGAGTCTCGCGATCGGCGTGCCGTCGTTGCGCGCGTGCACGACGGATCGTATCGAGGACACGGTCAACTACGCCGCGGTGCGCGAAGCCGTTCACGCACTGCTTGCGTCGCATGGCGTTCAGCTATTGGAGGCGCTGGCCGAGCACATTGCGCAACTCGTCATCGCGCGGTTCGGGGCGCACTGGGTGAGGGTGTCGCTGGCGAAGCCCGCGAAGTTCGATGATGTGGATGCGGTCGGCGTCGTAATCGAGCGGCGGCGGGCGCCGTCGATGGAAGGCGGACTCGGATGGATCGGCTTGGGCTACGTGCCGCAATAAGCCTTGCGTGCAGCGTTATTTGGCGGCCGCTGCGGGCTTCACGAGTCCGCACGCCCTGAATGCTTCGCGCTGCAACTCGCGATACTTCTTCGTCTGCGCCTTCGCGCGATCGACGCGAAACTCGGCGCCGCCTTCGCCGCCGAGCGCGGCGTATTTCGAAAACGTCGATTGCTCCACGAAGTCGTCATACGTGAGCACTTGCGCGATTTTGTCGATGGCGCACGAGCACTTGTAGACGTTCACGAAGTCATGCCCGTTGTCGTCCATGCAGGCGAGCACGTATTCCACGCGGCCTTCGGTCGGATAGTCGTGGCCTTGTGCCGGCACGCCTGCGGCCGCGAACGACAGCGGGCACACGAACGCCAAGGCGACGAACACGCAGAGCGCGCTGCAACGTGGACTCATTCGATGAACCTCGTATCGTAGTCGATGACATGCGGCCGGCGCTCGACGGCGGCGCCGGCCGCACTATCGACAACATATTGACGATCAGGCCGCCGCGAACGGATGCGCGACCGATGACTTCCTCGACACCACTTCGGATGCCTTCGGTTCGCCCGCTACCGCGCGCTGAATGGCTTCTTTCGTCGCCTGATAGTTGAACTCCTGTATCTTCTTGTCGTCGGTTGCTTCCCAGTGAATGAACACACCGACACAGACGAAGAGATCGTCGGCTTCGTCGGCGGGAATGGTGCCGTCTTCCACGCTGTCGGCGACCGCGAGCGCCACCGCATGCTGCGCCGGCCCGAACATCTGCACGGCCTGCTTCGCGCCCTTGATGGTGACCTTGTTGAAGAGAATCGTATTGGGCTTGGTGATGAGATTGGGTGCGACCACGGCCAGCAGCGACGTGAAGCCGTCCTTGTTGTTCGTGAGCGCGTGGCAGAACGCGGTCTCCGCAGCGGAGCCTCGCGGTCCGATGATCAAGTCGATATGAGCGACCTCGTTGCCGTCGCCGACGAGCGACTCGCCTATCAGGACGCGGTTGATCTTGGCCATGCTGTTCCTCCAGTGAAGGGTTCTTGGGACGATCGACTTGCTCCAGGGCTCAGGCGGCCACGGTCGATAACCCGAAGACCGCGCAACGCATCCTCGATGCAAACGGCTGCACAGAGGGCGGCATAACCGCGTACGTCCTAAACATGATCCGTGCCAATTTCCCGGTTCGGCGGCGCGCGCATCGACGCTCACGCGGTCATGAGCGCGACGAAAAGCGTCGCCACGGCGAGGTCCGCGCTCGTTCCCGGGTTGATGCGTTGCGCCTTGAGTTCGGCGTCCCATGCGTCGAGCGCGGGCGCGGGCGAAGGGCGGCCGGCAGCGCGCCAGTCCGCGCGGTGAACGGCTGCATGGCGCGTGACACTTTGCGCCGTCGCCGCGCCGTGCTTGCGCACAATGTGCGAGTCCGGCCAGAGCGAGAGAAACATGAGGAATGCATCGAGCATGGCCGCGTGCGGATTCGCGATGCCCGCGTCTCGCGCCGCATCGAGGCCCGCGCCGAACACGTCGGCAAAACCGTTCGCGTATTGCCGCGCAATGCTGTCGCGGTTCGCGGCGAGCGTCATCGCGGCGCGCAGGTTCACGGTCGGCGGCGCATGAACGGATTGCTCGCGTGCTTCGCCGAGGCCGCCGGGATTGGCGAGCGCGATCGCGCGATAGGCGAGACGGGCATCGTCGAGATCGAGCGATGCAAGCGCGGCTTCGGACGCGGTATGCCAGTGCTCAACGTCGATCGCACGGTCGCGCGGCAGGCGTTCGAGTGCGGCGCACAACGGCGCGGCGAGCAGCACGATGCCCAGATTCGTGTTGCAGCCGACTGCATCGGAGGTGCGGCGCACGGCGTCGAGAATGCGCATGCCGACGCTCGCGCCCGCTACGAAGAGACCCGTTGCCGCCATTTCCGCGCTCTCGATGAACTGCGCCGCCGTCATGCCGTGACCCGCGCTCGCGATGCTCACGTTGCCGGGTTTGGGCGTCTCGACGTCGAGGGCGCAGGCGCGCATGAACGCTTCGCGCGCGTGGATCGGGTCAGGCGCGGCCATCGCCGCTTGCCAATGCGAGCGTGCGCTGCGATAGCGCGAGCTTGCGGTCGAGGAGATCGTCGGCGAGCAACGCGGCGATATCGAGCGGCGTCACCGACTGCAACCCGCGCCACGCTGCCACGCCGTTCACTTCGAGCACGAGCGGGCGTCCTTCCGCTGCGATCAGATCCACGCCCGCGTAATCCAGGCCGAGCGCTTCGCTCGCCCGCACCGCAGTATCGGCGAGCGAGGGCGTGAGGTCGGCCGGCTCGCAACGCGCGCCACGGGCGAAGTTGTGAATCCAGTCGTCGCCGCCCACGCGCTTCATCGCCGCGACCGCCCGCGTGCCGATCACGAGCACGCGCCAGTCGAAGCCGGGATGCCCGGCATCGACATAACGCTGTAGATACGCCACGCCGCTGAAGTCTTCGAGCGATGGCAACGTCTCGCACGCGTCGTCGCCGAGCCGCCGCAAGCCTTTGCCTTGCGAGCCGAAGAGCGGCTTCATCACGAGCTTGCGGCTTGCGGCGGTTTCGCGCATCAGCACGCGCTTGGCGGATGCGGGCGATTCGCCGGCCCATGTCGCGGGCGTCGGCACGCCGAAACGGTGGAGCAGAAAGCTCGTCATCGACTTGTCGACGCTGCGTTCGATGGCGCGGGCGTCGTTATACACCGGCACGCCGCTTTCGCGCAGCGCATGCAGGATGCCGAGCCGCAGCGTCACCTGTTCGAATGTGCCGCCCGCGATGCCGCGCACGAACACCGCATCCGGCAGCGCGTGGCCGAAGCCGGGAATGGCAAGGCCGTGCGGAGGCCACGTCGTATCGATGCGGCAATCCGCGAGATCGACGCAACGCGCCTCGACGCCGCGCGCGCGAAACGCTTTCTTCAGACGGCTCGTGTGCCAGCCGGTCTCGTCGGTCATGATCGCGACGCGCGTCATGGCGTTTCTTGCGTGACGTGCCATTGCGCGTGAAGCAGCGCGTGGTCGAGCTTGCCGCCGTGATACGTCGCGCCGCTTTCCAGACTGGACACCCACGCTTCGGCGGGCGCGAAGAGCGCGGCGTCTATCTGATAGAAGTCGTAGTTGAACGACTTGAATATCTCGGCGAAGGGCTTGCCGTAGTCTCGCGCGTTCGAAGACGGCAGTTCGGCGGCAAGCCGTCTCGCGGCCACATCGCTCTTGACGGTGAGATGCACGCGGCCGCCGTAGAGGATGGCGTCGTTGGTGCGGCCCATTGCCTGCGTATCGTCGGGCGCGGGCGGCGGCAACGGCGCGCTGCCGCTCGCCTCCACGACCTCGCTCAAGTCGACGCCCAGCACGTGCGTCTTGTGCAGCGCAACTTCCACCACGCGCGCCACGACCTGCACCGTGCCCGCGACAGAATGTGTCGGCGTGACTGCGATGACGAGCTTGTCGGGCGCGAGGCCGCAGTCATCGATCACCTTGTCGATGACCACTTGCGGCGGCAGGCGATTCACTTCCATGACGAGCGCGCCGCGTTCGTGGCTGTCGCGATAGCCGAGTTCATCGAAGAGCGGCTCCTTGCACGCGAGCGCCCGCGCAGGGCCGGAGCCTAGCGAGAAAAACTTCTTGCCGCCGGTCTCCTCTTTGGTCGCGGAGAGACTCCAGCCCGCGTACTGGCTCCCGAGACAGGCGAGCACCGGATTCGACGTATGCACTTCGATGAACACGGGCCAGAGCGGAGCGGCCTCGAACGCCATGCGGCGGGCGACGTGTCCGAGCCCGCCCATGCAGATTCGCGCGATGAGAATGCCGGCATCCGCGCTGCCCGCTGCATCGACGCCTGCATCCACGATGGTCGTGCCCGCAGGCGTGCGCGTGATGCCGACGCGAAGCTGCTCGCTACGTTCGATCAACCGCGCAACGAGCGGCTCGCTCATCGCGTTGACGCTCAATCCAGCGGGAAGAGGAGAAGTCAGTGTCATGGGCTTAATCGACTCAGCGGGCTCAGTGGCTTTCGATGCGTTGCAGGATGCGCGCGCAAACGCTATCCAGCGCCGCGCGCAACAGATCGAGTTCCGGCGCGGTCGTCATCATCGTGCAGACAGGCATGCCCGCCTCGATGCGCGCGCCGGGAAGCGGTATGTCGTGGCACGCGGGATCGGCAAAGCAGGCATCGCTGAAAGCCTGCGATGCGACGAAGCCGTGCGGTGCGAACACGACGCGCTGCCCGGCGATCAGCGGTGGTCGCTTTAGCGCCGTGTCGGTGTGCGGCAACTCGCCGTCGAGGCACGCGTCCAGATGCGCTCCGATCAGGCCGCGCGGCCACGCGTCGGGCCATGCCGCTTCGTAAAGCGCCATGGTCGATGACGGGCGCGTGTTGATTTCGAGCACGTGAAACGTGTCGTTTTCGAGCAGAAAGTCGAGGCTGCCGAGACCCGTGAGATCTGTTCGCCATACGATGGTTTCGATCGCATTCACGATGCGCGTTGCCGTATCGCGCGGCAACGTCACGGGACCGAGCGACCCCGCATGAATGAACGGCAGACGATGCGCGTTCACCGTGGTCTGCTCCGCGAAGCCGATGACCACGGCTTCTCGATGCGCCGCGACGAAGAGCGCGGACATAGGGCGGCCTCGCGACAGCCGCTGAAAATAGGCGCCGGGCGGCGTGTCATCGAGTTCACGCGCCCATTCGATGTGCGTGCCGCCGCAGCCATCGCTTCGCTTGATGAGCCAGTCCCGCGCATCGGCGGGGCGCGTGAAGCGCACATCGGGATGGGCGATATGCGCGTCGTCGAGCAACGCGAAGAAGCGCCGCGGATCGCGCACGGCCGCCGACTGCGCGCCATTGCCGATGAAACGCGGCACGCCCGGCGCGCGACTCAGTTCAATGGCGAGCGGCTCCAGCCCGCTCGTCACGACGAGCCCCAGCATGCGAGGCAGGCGTGCCACGCGTTCCAGCGCGTCGTAGAGGCGCGCGCGGTCGATCGACAAGCCCTCGCCGCCGATGTCGAACCACATGCCCGCGTGCGTGCGCGTATCGCGGTCACCGAAGATGTCCAGCGCGACGACGTTCAGGCCCGCGCGCGCGGCCGACTGCGCAAGCAATCGAGCCGACAGTCCGGCGACGGCGACGCGCGGCGCACGCGCGTTCATCACGAGCCCTGTCCCGCGACGATGGCGCGGGCTTCGTCGAATGCTTCGGGAAAACCCAGGTACACCGGCTTGCCGCCGGTGCGCATGCGTACGAACAAGCGGTGCTCGGCCTGATACTTCACGTTGCCGATGGCAAGCGCGCCGATGCCGATTGCATCCGCACGCGCCGCGCCGGCAAGCGGCTTGCCGTCGTCCATGACGTTGACTCCGGCGATGCCTTCGGGCGGCACGGCGTTCACGTCGGCGGCAATCAGCAGATGCTTCGCCTGCGCGATATCGGCGGCGCTCATCACTTGCACGCCCGCCGCGGCGGTGGCGAACACGATTTCCGCTCGCGCCAGTTCCCGATGCAATTGCTCGGTGGTACCGGTCGCGACGCCCGTCGTGGCGATATCGAAACGCCGGTTGATTTCGTCGCTCACTTGCGTGGCGCGCGACTGGCTCGAATGGCTCCCGACGACGACGTCCGCGCCGAGCGATGCGGTCATCGCGGCGGCCACGCGTCCTACCGCGCCCGTGCCGCCGAGAATCAACACGCGCTTGCCGTCGAACCCGACCTGATGCGACGCCTTCAGATGCTTTTCCGCGAGCGCCACGAGCGCGGCGGCGGTCGTGTACGCGCCGCTGGGATCGGCGAACACGGAGACTTCGAAGGGCGGCACCATCGCGTTGCGCGCCCGTTCCAGCATGTCGGCGGCGAGCATGACGTCGCGTCCGCCGAGAAAGATGCCCGTGCGCGATACGCCTTTGGGACCGCGCGAAAAGATGGCGTCCTGCGTGAGCTGCACGACGCTGCCCTCGTCGACGTTGCAGTACGGCACGACGATCTGATAGCCGGCGTCCGCGGCCATGTTCACATCGAACGGGCTCATCTGCGGCGTGCTCGTGAACATGTGCAGCACGTAAGGTCTTTCGGCGGCATCGGGCATGGTCTGGGCTCGGTCGGTATGGAGAATGACGCGTTGCGGCGCGATTCACGCAGCATTTGCGCCTGATTCGCGCGGACAGGCTGCGCGCCACGTCGCGCCGTGATTGCGGGCCGCGACAATGGAGAAGCTGAGCGACGCGTGCGGAGCCGCGCGTTGCGCCGTTGCGAGCGCGCGCTCGGCCTGCTGCGCGCCTGCAAAGAACGCGAAGCCCACCGGCCCCCATGACGTCTGACCGATGCCGGCCTTCTGTTCTGCCGCGACCGCTTGCAGCGCATGCCCCACCGCGGGACTTGCGAATACGCCGCCTTGCGCGGGCGCGAAGTATTCGCCGATGATCTGCTGCATGTCGGAGATTGCGTCGGCGAACGGTTCGAAGTCGCATTCGGCGACGGCGGGCAAAAGGCGCATTAAGACGAGATGCGAAAGATGGGCCGCGAGCGCGGCCGGAAAGGGCGCAAGCGCGGCGAGGCCGCGTTTTTCTTCGTCGCCGTGCAGCCCTTCGCGGGATGCGTCGTCGATGAGCAGCACGCGCCAGGCATCGGGAAAGCGCTGACGCGCGAGCAGTGGCGGGAGCGTTGCGTTGTCGCTGTGCGTGGTGTTGCGTCCGCCATCCACGATCAGGCCGCCGTGATCGAAGCCGTGTATGCCGATGCCCGAACGCGCGCCGCGGGCGAGCAGGCGTGCGATATCCGCTGTGGTCAGATCGTGGCCGGTCACGCGGGCGAACGCGGTTCCGAGCGCCAGCGCCAGTTGCGTGCCGGAGCCTAGTCCCGTATGGGCGCGTGGCGTTTCGTGCACTTCGATGTCGACGGGTTGCGTGACGCCCAGTGCCGCGTGGAGTCGCGCGAGATACGCTTCGATGCGCTCGTGCTGCGCTTGCGTCGATGCGCCGTCTATGCGCCCCTTGCGTTGTGCGCGCCGCGCGGTGATACGGGTGCCGTGTCCGTCGATGACCAGCCCCACGCTTCCGAAGGCACGGCCGAGCGAACCGTTCGGATCGATGAAGCCTAGATGCAGCCGGGCATCCGCCGAAAGGGTGATCGCCTGGGGCGGCGATAGGGCGGACTTGGGCATGTTTTTTTGGCTTTCGCTCGTGGGGGATTTTTTTATGCCGCAGGCAAAAGGTGTACCAACTTCGTCGTTCTTCCTTTTTCGTGGAACTTGTATTCGTGTCGGTCTATTTGCGTTGCCCCTCCCCGGGGCGGGGGTCACTTTCTTTGCTGCTGCAAAGAAAGTAACCAAAGAAAGCAGCTTTTTTTTGGCCCGCAGCAACAAGTGTGTGGTCACTTCGCTGCAAGGCATTGGCACTCAGTTTGAAACAGCCTTGAATCACCTTCCACGCCCGCTGAGCGCCACGTCCGCCGAGCCCCTTGGCTCGTTAACACCGAACGCTTGCAGCGGCATGCGTGCTTCTCATGCGTTGGTCTCAACATGCTGGTAAACGCCGTCTCAACGGAATCTTGCGCGGCACAGTGCGCGATTGCGAGCGCGAAGCGCGGGCCGGGGTGTGGTGTTATCGAGCCAAGGGGCTCGCATGACGTGGCGCCCAGCGGGCGTGGAGGGCGATTCAGGGTTGATTCAAACTGAGTGCCAAATGCTCTTCTGCGAAGTGACCACACTGTTCTTGCTGCGGGCCCACAAGAGCTGCTTTCTTTGGTTACTTTCTTTGCAGCAGCAAAGAAAGTGACCCCCGCCCCGGGGAGGGGCAACGCCAATAGACCGACACGAAAACAAGTTCCACGACAATAACCGCCCTCGCCCCAAAAGAAGAAAACGGAAAAAATCAATCGTACTTGATATACCGAAACCGTTGATCATCGGAGGGCGTCCCGGCAAGAGGCCCTCCCTCGAGCGAGGGCCGCCACTGCACGACTTCTTCTATCTTCGAAGCAAGCGCAAAGTCTTTATCGGTAATGCCTTTGGCAGAATGCGTCTTGAGCTTCACGATAACGAAGGCATATGAAACGGTAAGGTCCGGATGATGCCAGGCCGCTTCCGCAAGATGGCCCACCGTATTGACGACCATCAGCGTGCCCTTCCAACCTTCCGTGCGGAACTTGCGCCTGAGCCATCCATCCTCGAAGTACCAGTGTTTGAGCGTACCGCTAAGACGCTCGGCGATTTCCGCATCGGCGTACACCTTCTCGGCTTGAGTCATGGCGAGGTCTCGAACAATACGTGAGTGATTCAGTATGCGCGTCTCCGTCAAAGCCACACAAGCAAACGCAAAACTGCTGCGGCGCATCAGAAGCGAAGCTAAGAAGCCAGCATTTCGCGGATTTGACACAGTATGTCTCGCGCTACGCCGCACGCTAGCTCGCGAACATGCGCGAACAGCATGTCATTCCCGCGCCATCCCAGTACGCGCACGAGCGCACTAAACCGGCATGGAATATGCAAATGGCGTCGATACGCATGCGTTCGGCCATGACCGGGCACAGCGTAGCTCGTTACCTGCATTGAGAAGGCGCGCACGATGCAACCCGGTAGCGTGGTCATCCCTGGGTCGGAGGCATCACCATTCTGGAGGAGACATGAACTTACGCACCCTGGTTCTTGGACTGGCGGTGGTTGCGACGGCAGGCCTGAATTCCTATGTGGCGCAGGCCGATTCGCAACTCGACAGCCTCATCAAGAATCCTTCGAATTGGGCAGCGCAAGCGGGCGATTACTCGAATCACCGCTATAGCACGCTCAAGCAGATCAACGAAAACAACGTCGGCAAGTTGCAGGTTGCCTGGACCATGTCCACCGGTGTGCTACGTGGTCACGAAGGATCGCCGCTCGTCATCGGCGACACGATGTATATCCATTCGCCGTTCCCTAACAAAGTCATCGCGGTCAATCTGAAAGACCAAACCTTCATCTGGCAATACCAGCCGAAGCAGGATCAACAAGTCATCTCCGTGATGTGCTGCGACACAGTCAACCGCGGTCTCGCTTATGGCGACGGCAAGATCTTCCTCCAGCAAGCCGATACCAAACTCGTCGCGCTCGATGCCAAAACAGGCGATGTCGTGTGGAGCGCGCAGAACGGCGATCCGAAGAAAGGCGAGACGAACACGAACGCGCCGCACGTATTCGGCGACAAGGTGCTGACCGGCATTTCGGGTGGCGAATTCGGCGTGCGTGGCCGTCTCGTGGCATACAACATCAAGGACGGCAAGGAAGTGTGGAAGGCCTATAGCACGGGCCCCGACGATGAGATGTTGCTGGACCCGCAGCAAACCATGACGTGGTCCGACGGCAAGATGATGCCCGTGGGCGCCGACTCATCGACCAAGAGCTGGCAAGGCGATCAATGGAAATATGGCGGCGGCACGACATGGGGATGGTACGCATGGGACCCGAAACTCAACCTTGTCTACTACGGCACGGGTAACCCTGGCACGTGGAACCCGACCCAGCGCCCCGGTGACAACAAGTGGTCGATGTCGATCTTCGCGCGCGACCTGAATACCGGCAAAGCGAAGTGGGTCTATCAAATGACCCCGCATGACGAATGGGACTATGACGGCGTCAATGAAATGATCTTGTCGGATCTGAGCATCGGCGGCAAGCGGGTGCCCGCGATCGTTCACTTCGACCGCAACGGCTTCGGCTACACGCTGAACCGCGAAACCGGCGAACTGCTCGTCGCGCAGAAGTACGATCCGGCAGTTAATTGGGCCGATAGCGTCGATATCAAGAGCGGCCTGCCTATTCGGAACGCGAGCTATTCGACACAGCAGGCGGGTCCGGATCACAACGTGAAGGGCATTTGTCCTGCCGCGCTCGGATCGAAAGATCAACAGCCTGCCGCATACGATCCGAACTCGAGTCTCTTCCTCGTTCCCACGAATCACGTTTGTATGGACTACGAACCGTTCCAGGTGGATTACGTGTCGGGTCAGCCGTTCGTCGGCGCAACGCTTTCGATGTTCCCGGGCCCGAACGAGAACGGCGCGATGGGCAACTTTATCGCGTGGGATGCGGCCAAGGGCAAGATCGCATGGTCCAAGCCCGAGCGGTTCTCGGTGTGGTCCGGCGCGCTGGCGACAGCAGGCGGCATCGTGTTCTACGGCACGCTCGAAGGCTACATCAAGGCGGTACGCATCAGGGACGGCAAGGAGCTGTGGAAGTTCAAGACGCCGTCCGGCATCATCGGCAACGTGTTCACGTATCAGTACCAGGGCAAGCAATACGTCGGCGTGTATTCAGGCATCGGCGGCTGGGCCGGCATCGGCATGGCTGCGGGACTCGAGAAGTCGACGGAAGGTCTCGGTGCGGTAGGCGGGTACCGCGAACTCGCGAAATACACGGCGCTTGGCGGCACGCTCTTCATCTTCGCTGTCCCGAGTTGACATAGGCGTGAGCAGGAACGCGCGGCGGCATGCGTGCCGTCGCGCAAAGCAGGGCCTTGCATAAGAAACATATTGAAGGAGACACGCGAATGATAGGCCGAACCATCCTGGTGTTGTCGATAGCACTCGTTGCGTCATCTGCGCCTTTCGCTCAGACCTCTTCGGGGCAAATGAAGCCGGTGGCGTACCAGGTCGTCGACGGCAACAAGGTCGACAACGATACGCTGCAAGGATGGCGTACCTGGCGCGCGCTCGCCTGCGAACGGTGTCACGGGGCGAAACAGGAAGGTCTCGTCGGTCCCTCTCTGGTCGACGCTTTCAAGACGCTCGACAAGAACGAATTCCATCGCACGGTTTTCGGCGGACGCGTCGACAAGGGCATGCCCGATTTCAGCGCGAGCCAGATGATGCAGAAGAATTGGGAGAATCTGTACACGTACCTGAAAGGACGGTCCGACGGCAAGATCAATCCGGGCGACCTGCAAGCAATCGATGCGAAGTGAAGGCATCGCGAGCGGCGCGCAATGGCCGCTTCTACTCCCGGAGGCTTCATGTTCCAGCGTAAGGCCAGTCGTACGGTGCGATCCGGTCGCATGGCCGCACTGCTTTCAGCGCTTGTTCTGCTTTCGACCGACGCCGCGTTCGCGCAGGGCGCAGGCGGCCCGCCGCCGAGCCTGCCGAACAACGACGGCGCGGACGGCGTGCTGCGCGTATGCGCCGATCCCAACAACATGCCGCTCTCGAACCAGAAAGGCGAAGGCTTCGAGAACAAAATCGCGAGCCAGATGGCGAGTGATTTCGGCTACAAGCTCGAATATACGTTCTATCCGCAGCGCATGGGTTTCGTGAGGAATACGCTGCGCGACAAGGTGCCGAATACCGAGCAATACAAATGCGACCTGATCATCGGCGTACCGAAAGGCTATGAACTGACTGCGACGACGCGGCCGTACCTGCACTCCACGTACGCAATGGTCTTTCCGAATCGCCCGGAATACGCGAACATCAAGACGCCCGCTGATCTCATGAGTCTGCCGCCGGATCAACTCAAGAAAATGAAGCTGGGCATCTTTGTCAAAAGCCCGGCCGTCGACTGGCTGCTCAGGAATAACCTTATCGAGCAGGCAGTGTCGTATCAGGGGCAAAGCGGCGATCCCGAGGCGTTTCCCGGCGAAATGATCGAACACGACCTGTCGCAAGGTAACGTCGATGCTGCGTTCGTCTGGGGACCGATCGCTGGATACTTCGTCAATCGTTCGGATAACAAAGTAAGGCTTGTTCCGTTCCCGCCGCAACCCGGCATTCGTTTCGACTTCGAAATCTCCATGGGCGTGCGGTACGGAGAGAAAGCATGGCGCGACAAGGTCGATAACTGGATTGCGTCGAATCAGCCAAAGATCGACCAGATATTGACGAGCTATCAAGTTCCACAGCTGCCTCTGCAGCCGATGCAACCCGCGCAAGCACAATGAGAACGCCTGCCGTCATTCTTCGCGCGGTGACGACCGTGTGCGCGCTTGGCCTGGCGCAAGGGCATAACGCGTTGGCCGCAGCACCGCCGGCCGCTTCGGCGCCGGGCGCGGAGATTGCGCCCGCCGAACGTCTCGTGTTCCTTCAGCCGCATATGAACGGCGTGGAGCCGCAGACGGAACTGGATTACTCCGTGGACTATTCCGGCCCGCCCGCAAAAGTCAGCGATACGGTGCGCGTGCTCGTCGTGAGTCCCGGAAACAGCAAGAACGATGCGCGCGTAACGGACCGCACCGGTCCTGTGAATGTACCCGGCGGTCTGCCTTGCAATCCCGTCATCATCTACTTTCTGGAGCACGACGTTGCCGAGATGGAGCAATTGACGGGCGGACAGCGGCGCTATTTCCAGCAGCGCGTTCGTCTCGCGCTGGCAGCGGCTCCGGCGATTACGTCCGTATCGAGCGATGCGCTCGGAATCGGAGGCGGCAGGCATGTGACGGCGCGTCAGGTCGTCATTCAGCCTTACCTGAACGATCCCAATGCCGAACGTTTCTCGCAGTACACGGGCAAGCGTTATACGTTTGTGATCGCCGACGACGTGCCCGGCGGCCTCCTCATGATTCGCACGGAAGTGCCGGGCGCGGGCAATGACTTCGCCCATCCGCTGCAAAAGGAAACGATCGCTTATCAAGGGGCGCTCAAGAATCTGTCGCCGCCCGCGGGCGCGCCTGTCAAGGCGGGGAACGTGCCGCGCGCGAGCCGATAACGCCGCATCAGTGACCAGGTGCGCGTGAACCTCGCCCGCTCGACTACGCTTGCGCCGGGACGCGAAGCGGCTATCGCGCTGATGTACGGCGTTTCGGCGTTCATCGCATCGCCTGTGCGAGTAGGCATCGAGGCGTTCTCATTCGCATGGCATGCGTTGTTGCTCTTTGCGCTTCTTGTCGCACACACGCGCGCGGAACCGCCGCTTTCGATGCAGCAGATTGCGCCCGGCGAATACGCGCATCGCGCTCACGATGACATTGCGACACGCGCGAACAAGGGCGATATCGCGAACGTGGGCTTCATCGTCGGTACGCGCTGCGTCGCGGTCATCGACACGGGCGGCACGCTCGCAGAGGGACGCGCGCTGAGGCAAGCGGTGCGGCAGATCACGCCGCTGCCGGTCTGCCATGTCATCAACACGCACATGCACCCGGACCATATCTTCGGCAATGCGGCGTTCGTGGACGATCATCCACAATTCGTCGGAAGCGTGAAGCTCGCGCAAGCCGAGGCGTCGCGGGCGGAGAATTATCTTCGCGCGCTGAACCGGGAGCTCGGAGGCATCGCCGAAGGCAGCGAAATCATCGGGCCGACGCAAACGGTGGATGGCACCGCAACGCTCGATCTCGGCGACCGTCCGTTGACATTGCGCACATGGCAAACAGCGCATACCAACAACGACTTGACGGTATACGATGAGAAGAGCGGCACCTTATGGACCGGGGATCTGCTTTTCGTGCGCTGCATTCCGGTGGTGGACGGGAGTGTCGTCGGCTGGTTGGATGACATTGCACGTATTAAGCAGATGAATCCGCGACACGTCGTGCCGGGACATGGTCCGCTCGATCCGCCGTGGCAGCAGTCACTCGAAGCAGAAGAGCAGTACCTTGCCGAACTCGCGCGTGACGTGCGCGAAGCTATCAAGCGCGGCGCGACGATTCAACAAGCCGTAGACACCGTTGGCCTCGATCAGCGCGACAAATGGCTGCTCTACGAGGTCTATCATCGTCGCAATGTGACGGCCGCTTATGCGGAACTCGAATGGGAGCAGTAACAGGCAGCATGGAGGGCATCATGATGACCGATACGCCTGGCTCTATGTGCGCACGCGGCGCCTTGTTCGCGCTGCTTGCGTTGATGGCATCGCTTGCGCACGCCGCACAGCCGGACGAGGACTCGAACAAGGTCGCTCGTTGGCTTGATTTCAAGGAAGGCGCGTTCAAGGGGCGAACGGTCGATACGCATGGCGAATCCGTCATCACGCTCGACGCTCCGGCCCGCGCGGCAGATGCCGCAGTCGTTCCTATCGCGATCAACGCACAGTTCGCGCAAAGTCCCGCGCACTACATCAGGAAGATCTACCTTTTCATCGACGAGAATCCCGAGCCGTATGCAGGCTATTTCGAATTCACGCCCGAGTCGGGACTGGCGAGCATCGAAACCCGTGTGCGCGTGGAGGACTATACGTTCATGCGCGCCATCGCCGAGACAAACGACGGGCACCTGTATAGCGCGGTGCGCTTCGTGAAGGCATCGGGCGGTTGCTCGGCACCCGCCGGCAAGGACGACGATGCAGCCGAACGCGCGGCAGGCGCGGTTCGATTGCAATCGGAGGGCACGGCGGTCGTCGGCAAGCCGCAACTCGCGCAAGTGATGGTGCGGCACCCGAACCGCACCGGCATGGCGATGAACCAGATTACGCGCAACTATGCGACGGCCTATTTCATTCGCAAGGTCGCCGTCACCTATGCGGATAAGCCGGTGATGACCGCGAACGTCAACTTCTCGATCAGCGAGAACCCGAATTTTCGCTTCTACTTCCTGCCGGCCGGGAATGGCGAGTTGAAAGCGCATATAGAGGACACCAAGAACAAGCAGTTCGAAGGCGCGATCGCTATTCAGACGCAAGCGGCCGGGCAAGCGTCGGCAATGAAATGACGCTGCGCTACGCGAGGCGACTTATCGCCGCGCTTCTCATTGCATGCGGTGCGTGGGCTGGACCGGCGATGGCCGCGCTCGCCGGCATGCCCGCGCCAACGCGCATTGCGCCGGGGGTGTACGCGTTCATCGGCACGGGAGACGCGGTGGCGCCGGAGAATCATGGCATCGTCGCGAATAACGGCTTTATCGTCGGGACGAGCGGGGTGACTGTGATCGACACGGGGCCGTCTTATCGCTATGGCCGCGCGATGATCGAAGCCATCCGCAAGGTGACGCCTTTGCCGGTGACGCTCGTTATCATCACGCATCAAGCGCCGGAATTCGTCTTCGGCGCCGCTGCCTTCCGCGACCAGAACGTGCCGATACTCGCGCATGTTCGCGCCGCGCAACTGATACATGATCGCTGCTCGATCTGTCTTGCGAATCTGCGCAAGACACTCGGCGAAGATGAAATGGCAGGCTCGCGCGTGACCGTGCCTGACCGCACCATCGACGGGACCACTGAAATAGAGAATGGCGGACGCAAGTTGCAATTGCTGCATTTCGGCCCCGCGAGCACACCCGGCGATCTAGCCGTGCTCGATACCGAAACCGGTGTGCTGTTCGCGGGCAGTCTGGTTTCGAATGGCCGGATTCCCGAGCTACGCAACGAGCAGATACCGGGCTGGCTCGCTGCGCTCGAAAACCTGCGTGCGCTCGACCTGAACACCGTCGTGCCCGCGTTCGGTCCGCCTTTGCGCGGTGACGCCATTCTGCAGACAGGCCTGTATTTGCGCGAGCTCGATGCATCCGTGAAGCAAGCCTATAAGAGCGGCATGAGTCTCACGCAGGCAATGCACGCAGTGCAGTTGCCCGCATTCAGCGGCTATAAGCTCTACACGACCGCGCAGCCGCAGAACGTGCAACGCATCTATCTTCAGCTGGAAAAGCAGTAGCCCGTTCCCTCAGGCAGGCCCGCACCAAGGAGACACGACATGGCCAAGCTGGTTGCACTGTATAAAACGCCGTCGGACAAACAGGCATTCGATGCACATTACACATCCACGCATGTTCCGCTCGCCAAAAAGCTACCGGGCCTCAAGCGTTATGAGTTGAGCACGGGACCGGTCACGGTGGCGCAAGGCGAATCGCCGTATCACCTCGTCGCCGTGCTCGAATTCGATTCGCTCGATGCAATCCGATCCGCGCTCGAATCGCCGGAAGGCCAGGCAACCGCCGGCGATCTGTCCAACTTCGCGCAGGCGGGCGTAGAGGTATTGATGTTCGATACCAAGGATGCCTAATCGTTGTTTAATGCGGCGCGCCCGAATCCGATACGTCGTCGGAGTCGACGTCCGGGTCGGGCACGCGCAAATCGTCGCGCCGGTGATTGATGACGAGAAAGACGCTCATCAGCACGAGGAAAGCCACGACCAGCATCGCGGCATTGAGAAACACGCGCTCGTAACCCAGCTCGGACACGTCGATGAACCAGTACGGGTAAAACTCCGATTCGCTTCCGCGCCATAGCGTTATGAAAAGATAGCCGAGCGGATAGACGAGCCAGAGCGCGCATCGCCGCCACGAAAGATGAAAGCGCGGCACGAACAAGAGCCAGTACAACGCGGACAGCGCGGGCACCACCGTATGCAGCGACTCGTTGACGAACGCGCGATAGCCCGATGGTGTCCATAGAAAGCGCAGAAGCGTGTTGTACGCGATGCCGACGAAGACCATATATACGACGACTGCGGTTACGACCGTCGGCTGACGAAAGAAGCGCGCAAGCGGTGCCTGAGCGCGCGTGGCGACACACGTGAAGCAGATAGCCGTAAGCAATACCGTCAGATTCGTGAGGTAGCTGCTCATGCGGGCGATACCGTCCATAACGGTCAGGCCGCGGTCGAGCGAACGTGCGATGGTCAGGTCCGTCTGCGCTGCGATGGCTAGCCACGCGACCATTGCGATAGCCGCAGCCAGAGCGAGCGAAGCAGTGCTGGGGGTATGAAGCGGCAAGTCGGGCTCGTGCCGCCGCGAGTTCTCTTGGGACTTGGACATGCGGTCATTTTATCGGCGCATGCCGAAGCGTGCAGGCAGCGCCTCGGCGCTCAGGATGCATTTTGACGCCTTCGTGCGTGACTGCCCGAATGAGTTCATTGACATGTCACGCTGCTGGACAGGCCCATTCAAGAGCGTGCGCAGAATGCGCTCGATTCGGCGCCATGTCCAGTTCGTGTGCCAGCAGTGCAATGGCACGCGTGTCCTCTTGCCGTTGCGCTATTGTCCAGCGTGACCGACGATGTTCAAGAATTGGCTGCCGGCTTCTGCAAGCAAGCCGGAATTATCGATATGCACCACGCGCGCATGACGAGGAAGTTCGAACGCGGGCCTGCGTGCGAGCCGCGCCTCGATCTGACGCGCATCTTCGCGTCCACGCCTTGCAAGCCGCGCGGCCAGCACGGCAGGCGCGGCATCGATATGGACGAAGCATGCGTCCGGGTAACGCATGAGCGCCTCCGGCGCGTGCTGCCGCGAACCGTTGACGACGACGGAGATACCGCGCGCGAGCCACGCATCCAGTTCGATACCGATGCCATAGCGCAGACCGAGGCTTTCCCAATGCATCGCAAAGAGCCCGTGAGAAAGACGCGAGGCGAATTCGTCGGGCGTGAGCGCGATATGGTTCTCGCCGTCAGTAATGGCGCGCGTGATGTACCGATGCGCGAACATGACGCGTGTGCCGACGCGTTCACGCGCAAATGCCAACAGTGAGTCTTTGCCCGCCCCGGAAGGGCCCATGACATAGATCAGCCTCGCGCTTTCCATCTTGCCCATGCGATATCCTGTGCAATGTTCCTGATCGGCAGGCGCCGAAGCGCCCGCGGGCGCGTCGAGGGGATATTCGTCCAGCACGAATGGATTGCCTCACTCGCGTAACGGGGCGGTCTGCCCCGATCACACAGCGATTGTAGAGTGCAACTCGTGATGACAGTATGGATCGCTACGGCGCGCAGACATCGATACGATCCGACAAGCCGGCTGCCACGTCCTTTCATTTCCGGGTAACCCCGCGTTGCGGCACATGGGGCTATTCCGTATTCTCACGCGAAACGCATAGTTCGCTATGTGAATCGCTGTTCGCATAGCGAACATACATCGTCTCTTTCGGAAGGGAATGAAGTGAGCAGAAGTCCAAACGTGAACGTGCAGACGTTCATCAACGAGCACCCGTTTTCGCCGTTTCAGTGGCTCATCTTCGGCATGTGCTTCGTCATCGTGCTGCTCGATGGCTTCGATACGGCCGCGATCGGCTTCATCGCGCCCTCGCTGGTTACCGAGTGGCACATCAGCCGGCCGGCGCTCGCGCCTGTGTTGAGCGCGGCGCTTTTCGGCCTTGCCGCAGGCGCGCTGCTTTCCGGGCCCTTGTCCGACCGCCTCGGCCGCCGCGCGATGCTGTTGTCGTCGGTGATCGTCTTCGGCGTCGCGTGCTTTGCATCGGCGTATTCCGCGAGTCTCGAGCATTTGACGACGCTGCGTTTCATCACCGGCCTGGGCCTCGGCGCGGCCATGCCGAACGCTGTCACGATGATGAGCGAGTTCTGTCCCGACAACCGTCGCGCCACGCTCATCAACCTGATGTTTTGCGGCTTTCCGCTGGGCGCTGCATTCGGCGGCTTCCTCGCTGCATGGATGATTCCGCAGTTCGGCTGGCGCAGCGTGCTGTTCCTCGGCGGCGTGGCGCCGCTCGCGCTTGCCGTGCTGCTGCTCATCACGTTGCCGGAATCGGTGCGCTACATGGTGGCGAAGTCGAAGCCGGTCGAGAAGATTCGCGCGACGCTTGCCCGCATTTCGGACGATGCTCGCCATGCCGGCTCGTTCTTCATGACCGAAGCCGCGCCTGCCGTGCAAGGTCAGAGCGGCATGAGCGTGGTGTTGTCGCGTTCTTATGTGATCGGCTCCGTCATGCTGTGGCTCGCGTATTTCATGGGCCTCGTGATCTTTTATGCGTCCATTAACTGGATGCCGATTCTGCTCAAGGAATCCGGCTTGAGCCCGCAACGCGCGACGCTGATTTCCGCGCTGTTTCCGCTCGGCGGCGTCGGCGCGGTGCTGCTCGGCGTGCTGATGGACAAGTTCAACGCGAACCGCGTGATTGCAGCGTGCTATGCATTGACCGCAGTGAGCGTCTACTGCATCGGACAGGCCGTGGGCAACGTCGGCTTGCTCGTGCTGGTGGTGTTCCTTGCGGGCGTTTTGATGAACACCGCGCAATCGTCGATGCCCGCGCTCGCCGCCGCGTTCTATCCGACGCAAGGGCGCGGCACGGGCGTCGCGTGGATGCTCGGCATCGGGCGCTTCGGCGGCATTGCCGGATCGTTCCTCGTTGCGGAACTCACGCGGCTTCATTTCAGCTTCGGTGGCATCTTCGCGGTGATCGCGGTCGCCGGGCTCGTCTCTGCGGTCGCGCTCCTCATCAAACAGGCCGCTCATCCGCAGCGCGCGGTCAATGCCGATCTCAAGGCTACGGGGCCAGCGAGCCACTGAACCCATTGTGCGATTCGCGGCGCGTGGCGACGCGCGCCGCGTTGTCATGTCGATTGCCACGGGCATGCAGGCGCGTCAGCTTGCGAATCGTCAGACCGTGGCACGTCCCATGCTCCAGAGGTCTTGCGACCGGCCGTCGCTCTCGTCACTCGACGGCCAACATGCAGAACAAGCTGCAACAATCGCATTCGCAAACCGCCAACAGGAGTCACTCGACATGAAACGTATCGCTCTCTCCTGCGCCGCCGGCGCATTCGCTCTCGTTTGCGCATCCGCGTTCGCGCAGGACAATCCGCCGAGCTCGGCCACGGGCCTGCAAGCGGGCGACAACGCGCAGACCACCACGCAGGGTTCCGGAATGTCGCACAAGCAATCGCATTCGAAGAAAAAGTCGCACAGCAGCCATTCGTCCTCGACGAGCGGCTCGACCGCCGGCCAAAGCGACAGCGCCACGCCGGGCGGTCCCGGCGCGCCGGTCAGCGCAAGCGGCTCGGGTCAGTAAGCGGGTCAATTAGCGGGTCAGTAAGCGAGTTAGTAAGCGGGTCAGTAACCATTACGCTCGCATGATGTAAAAACGGGACGCCGATGGCGTCCCGTTTCATTTGCAGCGCGAGCGAACGAAGGCTCAGGAAGTCACTTCGCGAATAGCGACGCCATGTTGGCGAAAGCCTTCACCTCCACCGCATTGCCCGACGGGTCGAGGAAGAACATCGTCGCCTGCTCGCCGACTTCGCCCTTGAAGCGAATATGCGGCTCGATAATGAAACGCGTGCCGGCCGCCTTCAGCTTATCCGCGAGCGCTTCCCACTGCGGGATAGACAGCACCACGCCGAAGTGGCGCACGGGTACGGCGTCGCCGTCCACCGCGCTCGTCGACCGATGACCGACTTCGTCCGGCGCAAGGTGCGCCACGATCTGGTGCCCGTAGAAATTGAAATCCACCCAGTCTTCCGAACTGCGTCCTTCCGGGCAGCCGAGCAGTTCGCCATAGAACGCGCGCGCATCCGAAAGACTGTGAACGGGAAACGCGAGATGAAACGGCGGCATGGCGTCGTGCGGGATGTTCATGGTCACAGGTCCGTGAGGGTTGATCCAGGGAAGCCGCTAGTGTATTCATGAACGAATTCCATGAAAAACGATAAATTGCGGGTCTGAGTAACAAGAAAATCGATCAATCACATGCTGCGAGAATTGAGGACTTTCATGGCGGTCGCCCGCCACGGCACCTTTGCGGGCGCAGGGGCGCATATCGGCTTGACGCAATCTGCGGTGAGCGCGCAAATGCAGCGGCTCGAAGCGCATCTCGGCTTTGCGCTTTTTGATCGCACCGGCCGCTCGGCGACGTTGAACGCCGCAGGGCGCCGCACGCTCGAACTCGCCGATGAACTCATCGCGCTCTATGCGCGTCTTGCCGAACCCGGCGGCGAGGAAGAGCGGGGCGGCACGCTTTCGGTAGGTGCGATCGCGTCGGCGCATGCTGCCTTGTTGCCCGATGCCATCGCTTCGTTCCGGCGCGACATGCCGGCATGGCGCATACGTCTCGTGCCGGGCGTGTCGCTCAACCTGCTCGCACAGGTAGACGCCGCCGAGGCCGACATGGCCGTCATCATTCGCCCGCCGTTTTCATTGCCTGCGGAACTGCGCTGGCGCACGCTTATCGCGGAGCCGTTCGTGTTGCTCGCGCCGGCCGCAAAGAAGCGCGTGACATGGCGTGAGTTGATAGAGAGCGAGCCGTTCATTCGATACGACCGGCGCTCGTTCGGCGGCCGGCAAGTGGACGTCTTCATGCGCAAGAAACGCATTGCCGTGCGCGAGGCCATCGAGGCGGATGAGCTGCATGGCATCGCGCAACTCGTCGCACGCGGCATGGGTGTCGCGTTACTGCCGAAGTCGGCGGGCATCGGTGCGTGGCCGCGAGGCACTGTAGCGCACGATCTAGGCGACGATACGTTTCATCGCGAGATCGGTCTCGTCGAGCGGGCGCGGCGCGCCGATCACGACGCAGCGGCGCAGCTTGCCGAATGTATCGCCGATGCAGCCGCGCGCGGCATAGGTTTAGATCGAGCTAAGGCGGTCGAACGACCCGCCCGGAAGAAGCGCAGCTAGAAATTCCATGCAGCTTGCACAAGGTGGATCGCGAGGAATGCCCGCTACCTGTTGGCAGTGACCGCGTGGTTCGAACGCGTGGACCCCGGCACGCACCGGCGCATCAAGGGCTTGCGGCTCGTGACGGCGTATGGACTTGCCGCGGCCGTCGGCGCCTTGCACGATGTGACGCGCGACGTGCCCGCAAGCGTGTCCGTCGGCTCGCTCGCCGCGACGTTCGCGCTGTGGGCGAGCGTGTCCGAGGCGCGCGCGACGCGGCGTGAATCGAGCCGGGACCTCGCGGTGCTGTGCCTCGCGGCCGCGTGCGGCGCGTTCACCTCTGCATTGCTTGGACCGTGGTTCGACGGGCTCGGACGCAGCGGTGCCGAGTTCATCCTCGTTTCCGGGGCCTTTTTCGCGGGCTATTTGAAGCGTTTCGGCGTAACGGGCGCTGGCATCGGATCGCAGCTCTATATCGGCCAGGTGGCCGCCTACGTGATGAAGCTCGCGCCGATGGATATGTGGGCAATCGTGGTCGCCCTGCTGATCGCCATGTTAGCGGCCATCGTGCCGCGTCTCTTGAGCGGACCTGCGGAACATCCTGTGGTGCCGCCTGCGCTCGCATCGCAGCCGTTCCATGGCAGACAGGCGGTGTCGCCCGCTTTCGCCATGGGTCTGCAAGCAGCGAGCGGCGCGCTCGTCGTCGCGCTGCTCAATGCGGCGTTCGCGCTCCCCGAATCGGCGTGGGCCATCACGGCATGCGTCTATGTCGTCGCGACGTCCGCGGTGGGAACGGCGGACCGTGTGCGAAGGCGTATCTATGGCACGCTGGTGGGCGTGCCCATCGGAATCATTTGCTTGCCGCTTGCGGAGCATGCGCCGCTTCTCGTCTGGGCGATAGCTGCCATCGCGATGATCGTCTACGCGATGGCGCTGCCGGAGCGCTACGACATCGCGTGCGGGGCCTTCGCCTTTGCGCTCGTCGTGACGCTGGCCGCGAGCGGCGTTCATTCCGTGCCGCTGCTCGCCGCGCGCGCCTGGGAGACGCTTCTCGGCGGCGCCATCGGATTGCTTTGCGCAAGACTCGTGTTTCCTCTGCGGACCGTTCCATAGCGCGTCGGTTTCGCTTCATGGAACGATCGTTCTATACCGGTCCGGTATTGACACCGACACCCGCTGTTTGTAGCGTGTAAGCCAACACATTGTCCGTAAGCCGCTATCCGGTCGGATTGAAAGTCGACACATCGAGCGCGCAGGGTCTGTCTGCCACGTTGTTTCCTGGAGGCTTTCATGGATCGTCGCCGCTTCATGTCGTTGTCCATGTTCTATACCGTTGCGGCGGCGTCCGGCACGCTCGCGGCCTGTCATCATTCGAGCGATGACGACAGCGGCAGCAGCGCGGGGGGCGGCACCACGCCACCGCCCTCGGGCGTGTATGCGTTCGCGCAAGGCGTCGCGAGCGGAGACCCGCGCGATACATCCGTCGTGTTCTGGACGCGCTGCGTCGCCAATGCCAGCAGCGCCTCGCAAACGGCGATCGCCCTGACGTTGCAGGTCTCCGCGCTTCCCGATTTCTCGCAACTCGCGGCGAGCGTGCCCATCAGCGCCATTCCCGACTACGACTTCACGGTGCGAGCCAAGGTCACGGGTCTCAGCGCGAAGACGACCTACTACTATCGCTTCATTGCCGGCAGTGACATCAGCGCGACCGGCACGACACGCACCGCGGCGGCGGCCACCGAATCGCTCGCCCAACTGCGCTTCGCGTGGTTTGTCTGCCAGAACTGGAGCGTGAATCACTGGCAGGCCCTCACGCTGCTCGCGGCGGAGACCGATCTCGATTTCGTCGTCCATCTGGGCGACTATATTTACGAAACCGTCGGTAGTCCGAACGAAACAAACGCTGCCGAGCCGGCGCACCCACAGATCACCTTGCCGGATGGCGTCGCGATGTCAGGCGGCGGCGTCTATGCGAACACGCTCGCCGATTACCGCACGCTCTATCGCACGTATCGCGGCGACGCGCGCTTGCAGACCGTTCATGCGCGCTTTCCTGTGATCGCCATCTGGGACGATCACGAGTTCTCGGACGATTGCTGGCAAGACCACCAGACGTACACGAACGCGAACGTGCAGCAAACAGCGCGACGCCGCAATGCGAATCAGGCGTGGGCGGAATACTTGCCGGTGGATTGGGGCGACGTGTCGTTCGACCTCAACAACGCCAGCTACGACAACATTCGCATTTACCGGGACTTTCACTTCGGCTCGCTGATTCACCTTTTTATGACCGACGAGCGGCTCTATCGCGACGATCATGTCGTCAGCGAAGCGGCTATCGCGCAGAGCCTGGGACATGATCCGGTGAACGGCAACGATCTCGTCGGTTCGCGATACGCGGTGCCGCAGCAGGTGCTTGCGCAGTTCGAGGCGGCGGACACGCAGCGTCTCGGGCGCGTTCCGTCCATGCTTGGGCCGCTGCAGACGCAATGGTGGAAGGACACGCTCAAAGCGTCGACCTCCATCTGGAAAGTATGGGGCAACGAGGTGATGATGAATCGCCTGTGGCTCGACCTGCGTTCGATCGCGCCTGCGCCCGACAACCTCGTGTTCGTGATGGATTGCGACGCATGGGACGGGTATCCATCGCACAAGGCCGATCTCACGTCGTTCGTGAAGGCGCAAGGCATTACGAACCTCGTCGCCATCACGGGCGATCTTCACGCGTTCCAGGCCGGCATCGTGCGCGATGTGCCCGATCCCGCGACAGGCACGCCTGTGCTCGTCGATCTCATGTCGGCGGGCGTCAGCAGCCGCCCCTTCTTTCAGGATGCGACGAACTATGTAGCCGGCATGCCGCTGGCATCGCTCATCACTTCTTCGTCGGCACTGGATGCGTTCATCAGGCAGAACAATCCGGACATGCTGTATGCGGACCACGACGCTATCGGCTATGCATCGGCGACAGTCACGCCCACGCAGTTCGTCGCGATCTACAACAAGGTGAAGGGGCTGAACGCGGACGGCACGGCGCCGCAGAACCCTTTGCAAAAGCGCACGCGTTTGACGATCAATGCGGGCGCCGTGGCAATCGCGGTGCAAGACAACGTCTGATCCGAGTGCGCGAAGCGCTTCATTCAGGGCGCTTCCGCCATTCGTATCCGCGCTTCTGGGGGGATTTCTTGGTCGAGTCACGCACGTAGACTGCGTGCACATTTCGGAAGGTCGCATGCTGGCAGGGCAGTGCATTGGCCGATGAAGTGGACATCTGAAACCCTCAGGAGTACGACCATGATCAGCAAAGTCACCGGCATTGTTCTCGTTGCGGCCTCGCTTGCCGCGCCATACGCGCTCGCAAGCGGCTATGGTCCTGCGCCGCACTACAAGCCCGACACCGGCGCGCCCACGTCGCAACAAGGCATGAACACGCAGACCATCGCCGCGGACGAATCCGCTGCGCCGGGAAGCGAGAGCGCAGATGCCAGCGTGTCCAAAGACAAGCAGGATAGCCCGCTCATTCAGGCGCAGGATTGAGGCTGCCTGCAACGCATCGACGCCGGATCAGGCGTCGATGCCGACGCCTTCCGGTGCGTCGTTCGCGCCGACCGTCTCCACCGTGGGACCTGCCCGACCGATGTCCACTGCGGGCATGAACAGCATGGAAATTACCGCGCCCAGCGCGATTACGAACATCGACGTGAAGGTCAGATGCAGCGCATGGTGCAGCGCGAAGCGAATCTCCGCGTTGCTCGCGAAGTTGCCGGGCACGGCAGATAGCAGGCGCTTCAATTGATCGGCGCTGACGGCCGGCACGCCGCTCGCATGAGCCAGTCCATAGTTCTGCACGGCGCCGAACACGGCCGCGCCGAGCGTGTTCCCGAGATTGCGGGCAAAGAGGTTCGATGCAGTGGCGCTCCCGCGCTCGGACAGCTTGACGATTTCCTGAATCAGGATCAGGCACGACACGCTCAGTATCCCCATGCCGAAGCCCATCACCGCGGAGCCGACGCCGGCCCACACCGGACTCGACTGCGGCGTCAGAAGCACGAACGGAACTGCGCCGAGCGGAATGAAGACGGTCCCGCCGATCAATAAGCGGCGCAGGCCGATGCGGCTGAAGGTACGTGAAGTGAAGGTGGCGCCGCTGGGCCAGCCGATCATCATCATCGTAAGCGTGAGGCCCGCTTCGACCGGCGAGCGATGCATGACGCCCTGCACGTACATCGGCAGGAAGGTGGTCAGGCCCATCAACGCCATGCCCGCGAGCAGCGTCGCGGCGTTGCCCGCCGCGATCGGGCGATGCGCCCATAAGCCGAACGAGATCATCGGATCGGCGGCGCGCTTTTCCTGCACGACGAAGAGCACGCTCGCCACGATGCATATCGCGACTTCCGCGCCGACGCGCGCACCGCTTGCGGTGCTGGCATCGGTGAGCGCCATCATCAGGGATGCGACGGCCGCCGTGAACAGGAACGCGCCGGCAAGGTCGATTGCAGGACGTTCGTGGCGCTTCTCCTCGTGCAGGAAGAGCACGAAAAGCAGCGCGGCGAGCGCGCCGATCGGCAGGTTAATCCAGAAGATCCAGCTCCACGAGAGATGCCGGATTAGCAAGCCGCCGACCATCGGCCCTAACACGGCGGAAACGGCCCATACGCTTGCGAGGTAGCCTTGCACCTTACCGCGTTCCCGTGCCGGATAGAGGTCGCCGACCACTGTCAGCGCAACCGGCAGAATGGCGCCCGCGCCGACGCCCTGTATCAGGCGAAAGACGATCATGGCGGGCATCGACCACGCAAAGCCCGCGAGTATCGACCCGACGAGAAAAATGGCGATGCCGGCGAGTATCGCGGGCTTGCGGCCGTAAAGATCCGCAAGCTTGCCGAACACGACGGTAAGTGCGGTCTGCGTCAGCAAGAACGACGAGAACACCCAGCTATACAGATTGAGGCCGCCGAGTTGCGTAGCGATCTGCGGCATGGCGGTCGAAACGATGGTGGCTTCGATCGCCACCATGGCCATCGAGGCCATCACTGCGGCGATGACGAGGGGACGGACGGTCTGCTTGTGTTGGGACATGCGGTCGGGAGTTGATGAAGAGGACGCGATTCGCGGCGAGCATGGCGGTTCGACTGGTCATGGTATCCCGGTGCGCCGCGCACTGCTTGCGCGGTCTTACTTACCGCTTTTGACATGCTCCCTCGTCGCGAGGCCGGGAATTCTTAGCCGCGATTCATGCGTTCGTCAGCACACGATCCCCTCCTTGCAAGGCACTGCCGCGGCGCACCATCCCGTGCTATCTTGTTTTATACGGAATTCATACGGAACGCAGCGTATTCGCTGACGTACCTCTCGTCGAAACGTCCTTCGTGAGCGCCGCCATGAACGATGTGCCTCGTACCCTGAGTGCCCGGGACCGCGTTGAGTTACTCTGCTGGCTGACATGCGGCAGTCTGGGCGCGTTCTATCTGAACGGAGACTGGCCGGCGGCGGCTTTTCACGTGCAGGCCGCGCACAAGTGGCTCGACAGGCATGAACGGCTCGCGGACTGGCTGACGGTCGCGAAGCTCGCCGCCATCGCGCGCGATCTGGCGGCGCGTCATTGCGCGATACTCGAGGCCGACTGGGCGCGCGATGCCGTCGAGGAAATTCTCGACAGCGAAGACCTTAACTACCAGTCGGATGTGGTCCGGCAGGTCTTCGACGACTGCCGCCGCGCACTTGCGGAGAAGCGCGCAGCAGAGTAGCCGCTGAAGCGTCACTGAAAGGCCGCTGGCGAAAATCACTGTATGAATGTACAGTAAGCCATTTTCGACTTCGGCCCGATGCGCTTCTGCGCTCGCCTTTCGCCGTCGATGGACGCCTCACTGCCTTCTTCGTTCGCCTCTCAGACGCCGCCGCGCCGTATCGCGCATCTCGACATGGATGCGTTTTTCGCGTCCGTCGAACTGCTGCGCTATCCGGAATTGCGCGGCGAGCCAGTGGTGGTCGGAGGCGGCCGAAATGCCGCGCCGGAGACGCTTGCGGACGGCACGCGCCGCTTCAAGCGATTGCGCGACTACGCGGGCCGCGGCGTCGTGACCACCTCCACGTACGAAGCGCGCAAGTTCGGCGTTTTCTCCGCAATGGGCATGATGAAAGCGGCGCAGCTCGCGCCCGACGCCATTCTTCTTCCAACGGATTTCGAGTCTTACCGGCATTATTCGCGGCTCTTCAAAGCGGCGATTGCCGGATTCACCACGCAAATCGAGAACCGTGGCATCGACGAGATTTACATCGACGTCACCGATATGCCCGGCGATTCCGCGGACATTGGTCAGCGCATGAAAGACGCGGTGCGCGAAGCGACCGGCCTCACGTGTTCCATCTGCATCGCGCCGAACAAGCTGCTCGCGAAGATCGGCTCGGAACTGGACAAGCCCGACGGTCTCACCATTCTTACGATGAACGACCTGCCCACGCGCATCTGGCCGCTGGCCGCGCGCAAGGTGAACGGCATCGGGCCGAAGGCGAATGACAAGCTCGCAGCGCTCGGCATCGTGACCGTGGGCGATATCGCGGCCGCCGACCTCGGCCTTCTGCAATCGCATTTCGGCCCGACTTATGCGGCGTGGCTCGCGCGCATCGCGCAAGGGCAAGACGAGCGGCCCGTCGTCGTCAGTTCCACGCCCAAGTCCATGAGCCGCGAGACCACGTTCGAGCGCGACCTTCATCCTAAACACGACCGCGCCACGCTCTCGGCGGAATTCACGGGGCTTTGCAAGCGCGTGGCGGACGATCTCACGCGCAAAGGTTACGTGGGGCGCACCGTCGGCATCAAGCTGCGTTTCGACGACTTTCGCACCGTGACGCGGGACTTGACGATTCCGGTCGCCACGGCCGACGCATCCGAGATTCGTCGCGCAGCGACCGAGTGCCTGAAGCGCATCGTGCTCGAAAAAAGGCTGCGACTGCTCGGAGTGCGCGTGAGCGCGCTAGAGTCCGCCGACGAAGCCGGCGGTTCCGTCGCGCCGGTACAGGTCGAATTGCCTTTCGACGCGATCGAAGACTGACGTTTCGCGGTCTTAGCATCGCGCCAGATAACCAAATCGCGCATCGTTCGTTGCCGCGCGTGCGTGCGGAGCGTAGATTATTCGTCTGTCCGCCGCTTTTCATTACACCGTGACCATTCTTTCGCCGACTCACGACGCTGCCGAGGCCGTCGAGCAACATATCGTCATTCGTCCCTTCGACGGCCCGCTGGGCGCAGAAGTCATTGGGCTCGACCTGTCGCTGCCTTTGTCCGATGCGGATTTCGCGCGCATTCATCGCGCTCACCTCGATCATCACGTGCTCGTGTTCCGTGAACAGCGCATCACGCCCGCGCAGCAGGTCGCGTTCAGCAAGCGGTTCGGGCCATTGCAGATTCACGTATTGCACCAGTTCGGACTGGCCGGTTATCCCGAAGTGCTCGTGGTGTCGAACATCATCGAGAACGGCAAGCCTATTGGACTCGGCGACGCCGGCCACTTCTGGCACTCGGATCTCTCGTACAAAGAGAAGCCCAGCCTCGGCTCGATGCTTCATGCGCAGGAACTCCCGTCGACAGGCGGCGACACGCTGTTCGCGAATCAGCATCGCGCGTGGGAGACGTTGCCCGCGCATCTGAAGAACGCGGTCGAGGGACGCTTCGCGGAGCACACGTATCTCGCGAAATATGCGGAGTTGCAAAAGCGCAGTCCGTGGCGTCCGAATCTGACACCCGAGCAGATCGCGCAGGTGAAGCCTGTCGTCCATCCCATCGTGCGCACGCATCCGGAGACAGGTCGTCAGGCGCTTTTCGTGAGCGAGCACTTCACCACGCGCATCGTCGACATGCCGGAAGATGAAAGCCGCGCATTGCTCGACGAAATCTTCGCGCACAGCGTACGGCCCGAATTCGTCTATCGGCATGTCTGGCGCGACCACGACATGGTGTTCTGGGACAACCGCTCGGTCATGCATTTGGCGGCGGGCACGCCGGACGATCAGCGCCGCAAGCTGTATCGGACCACCATTGAAGGCGATGCGCCTTTCTAAGCCGAAACACAAATAGGTCTACAAACACGGGGTCTTTCGATGCATTCTCGAAAAGGGAAGGGCGCGTTGCGCGCGTTTGTCTGCGCGTTGGCGCTTTCGCTCGGTGGCACTTGCAACGCCTTCGCAGAAGGCACACTGCGCATTGCGGAACAATATGGCGTGGTCTATTTGCTGCTGAACGTTGCGCGCGACCAGAAGTTCATCGAGCAGGAAGGCAAGAAGCAGGGCATCGATATCAAGGTGGATTGGGCGAAGCTCTCCGGCGGCGCGAGCATCAACGACGCGCTGCTATCCGGTTCCGTGGATATCGCAGCGGCAGGCGTCGGTCCGCTCCTGACCATCTGGGACCGCACGCACGGGCGCCAGAATGTGAAGGGCGTCGCTTCGCTCGGCAATCTGCCTTACTACCTCGTATCGAATGATCCGCGCGTGAAGACCATCGCCGACTTCACGGATAAAGACCGCATTGCGTTGCCGGCGGTGGGCGTGTCGGTGCAGTCGCGCATTCTGCAATATGCCGCCGCGAAGCAGTGGGGCGACAAAGAATATGATCGCCTCGACAAGCTGACGCAAGCGGTGCCGCATCCCGATGCAGCCGCCGCGATCATCGCGGGCGGCACGGAAATCGATGCGCATTTCGGCAATCCGCCGTTTCAGCAGCAGGAGTTGGCGGGCAATCCAAAGGCGCACATCGTTCTCAGTTCCTACGACGTGCTCGGCGGACCCAGTTCCGCAACGGTGCTTTATGCGACCGAGAAATTCCGCAACGCTAATCCGAAGACGTATCGCGCGTTCGTCGATGGTTTAGCCGATGCCGCGCGCTTCGTGACGCAGCATCCGAACGAAGCTGCGGACATCTATCTGCGCGTGAATCAGGCCAAGATCGACCGCGCCTTGCTCGTCAAGATCATCACGGACCCTTCAGTGCAGTTCAAGATCGCGCCACAAAACACCTTCGCGCTTGCGCAGTTCATGCATCGCGTGGGCGTCATCAAGAACGAACCGAAGTCGTGGCAAGACTACTTCTTCAGCGACCCCGCCACGCGCGACGGAAGTTAAGTCCTTCGCCCGCGCGCCTTATCCGCAATCGTGCATTGAATATGCGCATTCATTGGTTAGGCGCCGAAACGCGCGCCGGTATCTTGATGGTTTGCGTTTTTGCACTGCGATCATGGCTGCCAATCCTCATGTGCTGTATCCGGTCGAAAGCAACAAGGCCGTGTTATCGACCACCAAGCTGTTAAGCGCGCGCAATGTCTCGCTGGAATACCGCACGCCGGAGCGTCTCGTGCGCGCGACGCATGACGTGAGCTTCGATGTCTATGGCGCGGACCGCTTCGTGCTGCTGGGACCGTCGGGTTGCGGCAAGTCCACCTTGCTCAAGGCAGTGGCGGGATTCATTCAGCCGGTGGCGGGCAGCATCGAGATCGACGGCGAGCGCGTGCGCGGACCGGGCATGGACCGCATTGTCGTGTTTCAGGAGTTCGACCAGCTTCCGCCCTGGAAGACGGTGCTGCAAAACGTGGCCTTTCCGTTGCGCGTCGCGCGCAAGCTGGGCCGCGCAGAAGCGCGTGAACGGGCGCTTCACTATCTCGACAAGGTCGGCCTTGCCCATGTGGCCGACGCTTATCCGCATACGCTGTCCGGCGGAATGAAGCAGCGCGTCGCGATTGCGCGAGCGCTCGCCATGCAACCGCGCGTGCTTCTCATGGATGAGCCGTTCGCCGCGCTCGATGCGCTCACGCGCCGCCGCATGCAGGAAGAACTGCTACGGCTGTGGAGCGATGAGCGCTTCACGTTGCTGTTCGTGACGCATTCCATCGAGGAGGCGCTGATTGTCGGTAACCGGATTCTGCTGTTGACGCCGCACCCCGGCCGCGTGCGCGCGGAATTGAACAGTCATCAGTATTCGCAGGAGAGCGTGGGCCGAGGCGACTTCCAGCAGAGCGTCGCGCGTATCCATCGTCTGTTGTTCGAAGAGGAGATCGCGCAATGAGCACGCCGCAATTGATCGAACCGCCGGTGCGGCCCGAGTTTGAACGGCATCCGTCGACATTCTCGCCCGCAGCCGATGTGACGCGGCGCGACGCGAGCTTGCCACTTGCGACGCGTCTTTTCGACCGCGCGTGGCTGCGCAAGGTGCTGATCGCCCTCGTGCTCATGGCGTTATGGGAATGCGTCGCGCGCGTGGTGGATAACGACTTGCTCTTGCCGACCTTCAGCGCGACCTGCGTTGCCTTCGCGCAGGGCATGATCTCCGGCGAGTTGATCGCCAAGACCGCGATCTCGCTGTCCGTGCTGCTGCGCGGTTACCTGCTGGGCGCGGCGCTTGCATTTGCTTTGACATCGCTTGCGGTATCGACCCGCATCGGCCGTGACATTCTTTCGATGCTCACTGCCATGTTCAATCCCTTGCCCTCCATTGCGTTGCTGCCGCTCGCGTTGTTGTGGTTCGGGCTCGGCACGGGCAGTCTTCTTTTCGTGCTCGTGCACTCGGTGCTGTGGCCGCTCGCCCTTAATACGTATGCGGGATTCCAGGCTGTGCCGTCGACGCTGCGTATGACCGGCCGCAATTACGGGCTCACCGGCTTGCGGCATGTCGTGCTGATTCTCGTGCCCGCCGCGCTGCCTTCCATTCTCGCCGGCTTGCGAGTGGGTTGGGCGTTCGCGTGGCGCACCTTGATTGCAGCGGAGCTCGTGTTCGGCGCGAGTTCGGGCAGGGGCGGTTTGGGTTGGTACATCTTCCAGAACCGCAACGAACTCTATACGGACCGCGTGTTCGCAGGGCTGGCAGCGGTCATCGTGATCGGTCTGGCGGTCGAACATCTGGTGTTCGATACCATCGAACGCGTGACCGTGCGGCGCTGGGGCGTTCAGTCGTAGATTACGATGAGCTGAATGCGCGCCGGCGAACTTCGAACGCTCGGCATCAATAAGAACGAGCGAGTGCCCGAATCCGCCGAGCCGGCGCGTATGACGTATGACGCGCCTAGTCGACTGAATTTTCTTCCAATCCTCCAAGGTTTCCGTAGCGGCACGCATTGTGCGGGGCGTGTACGATCGACGGCGATATGACGCCATGACCGATGGAGACCGCTGGATGAAAATCGCGACCTTCAACATCAACGGCATACGCTCGCGTCTCGATGCCTTGCTCGCATGGCTCGAACGCGAAGCGCCGGATGTCGTCTGCTTGCAGGAACTCAAGGCGACCGACGCGCAGTTCCCCATTTCGGCCATACAGGCTGCCGGTTATGGCGCGGTTTGGCACGGACAGGCATCGTGGAACGGCGTGGCGATACTGGCGAGAGACGCCGAGCCGGTTCTCAGCCGTCGCGGCTTGCCCGGCAACGAAGACGACACGCACAGCCGTTATATCGAAGCGGCGGTGCATGGCATCCTGATCGGCTGTCTCTATCTTCCCAACGGCAACCCGCAGCCGGGCCCGAAATTCGATTACAAGCTCGCATGGATGGAGCGCTTCAACGCCCACGCGAAGACGCTTTTCGAAAGCGGACATCCGGTAATACTGGCGGGCGACTATAACGTCGTGCCGACCGACGAAGATATCTACAACACGCGCTCTTGGCTCAAGGATGCGTTGCTTCAGCCGGAAAGCCGCGCGGCTTTCGCGAAGCTGCTCGCGCAGGGCTGGACGGATGCGCTGCGCAAGAAGCATCCCGATGAGCGCATCTATACCTTCTGGGATTATTTCCGCCAGCACTGGCAGACGAACTCGGGGCTGCGCATCGATCACATCTTGCTCAGCAAGGATCTTGCGTCCCGGCTTCAGGATGCGGGCGTCGATACGTGGGTGCGCGGCGAGCCTCACGCGAGCGACCATGCGCCCACGTGGGTCGTGTTGAAGGAGCCGCGTGCGAAGAAGAAGGCGGCCGACTGAGACCGCCTTTGCATCAAGGCTGGCGACGCGACGACGAACGCGGCGGCTTGACCGGCGCGCTCTGCGCTTCTTCCGCGGGCAGAATCAGCTGCTTCGTTTCGTCGGCGGACTCGCTGGCCGCTTCGTTTGCGATCTCGCCGCTTGCATCGAGGATCACGCCGCTCGTGTTCGCCGCTGCTTCGCTCGTTGTTTCCGCGAGATTGGTCACGACGAGGCTCGTCGATTCCGTCGTCTCTTGAGCAGCTTGTGCGCCGCTATCGAACAGGCCTTTCAGCGTGATGCCGTTGCGCTCATACTGGCTGCGCACTTCGCCGAGAATGTCCGCTTCGGTCGACGTGATGATCGACAGCACATGTTGTCCATACGAAGCCGCCTTCTGCGGCAACTGCGCGAGCATCACCGATTGCCAGCTCAACACCTCGCCGGGGCTCGTATCGTCGCCAGTGCGCAGCAGTGAATGACTTTCCTCGATGACCGTGCGCACCGTCTGAACATTCAGTTCTGTCAGCGCATGCAAGCCGTTCGCGAAACGCTCGCTCGCGTTGAGGAACGCCTGAAGATTGGCGCGTGCGATCGACGGCATTTGATAAGCGATGAGACTGGGATACTGAAACATTGACCGCTCCTTTCCTTAAGCCGAATTATCAATCGGTAAATAACGAATGCGGGGCGGGACAGCCGCGCCTTATGAGTTGATTCTGACGGAGCCCATGCTAGGCGGTTCCCGTCCGAAGCCCGATTTTTTCAAGCACGACCGGTCACGTTGCGTCGGAGGTTTTTTGCCGTTCGCGCGCGCTCAGAGAAGCCAGAAACTGCATGACGTGGGCGCGCCCGCCGTTGTGCCATGCATCGAGATGGTCGGCATCCTCGATCATCGCCAGATGTTTGTCGCCCCGTGCCGCTTCGAAGAGACGCTGGAAGTGAACAGGCGGCACCACGTAGTCCCGCGTTCCGCCGTAGATGAAGACAGGCGCACGTATTGAAGCGATCTTCGAGAGATTGTCATAGCGGTCGCGTGCGAGCGCGCGCACCGGAAAGAACCGGAAGCGCGCGGCCGCCACATCCACGATGCTGGTAAAAGGCGCTTCCAGTATCAGCGCCGTCACGCTCGCTTCGCTCGCGAGCTGCACGGCTACGCCCGATCCCAGCGAATAGCCGTGCAGCACGATGAACGGCGAACGCGCGCGAGCGTAGGCGTAAGCGGCGCGCGCATCCGCATAAAGCCCGGCCTCGTGCGGCTTGCCGGGATTGCCGCCATAGCCGCGATATTCGGCCAGTAACACGCCGTAGCCGGCTTCGATCATCTCGAGCGCAATGTGCGCGCGTTGCGTCAGGTCTTCTCCGTTGCCGTGAAAAAGCAGCACGGTCGGCGCGCGTGCGTCGGGCGGCGCGCGATAACGCGCCTTCAGCGCGAGTCCGTCTTGCGTCTGCAGCGTGATGACTTCGGTGCTCTCTTCGAGCGTCGCATCGACGAAAGCCTGGATCTGTTCCAGCGGATACACGAGCCGCCCTTGCAGCCAATACAGCGCGGCGAGCGCGAAGAGATACGCCAAAGCAACGGCCGCAAGTAAAACGCGTAATGCTTCAATCATGAGTCGCTGCAATGCAAGTGGTTTGTCATTCGCGCGGGCGCATGCGGGCTTCTTCGCTTTGCCGCAGACTGAGCGGCATGTCAGCCGCAATGTCGCGCTGCACGGTGTCCGCAGATTGTCTGCGATTGAACAGCGCGTTCAAACAGATCGCGAAGAGGGCGGCAAGCGTAATGCCGCTATGCGTGAGCGGGCCGGCCCACGCGGGCATCTGAGCGAAGAAAGTCGGCGCCGCGAGGGGAATGACGCCGACGCCGAGACTGATGGCAATGATGAGCAGATTGTTCTTGTTTTCATAATCTACTTTGCTGAGTATCTTGACGCCGGTGGCCGCGACCATGCCGAACATGGCGATGCCCGCGCCGCCCAATACGACGACCGGTATCGACGCAATAAGATTGGAGAGCTTCGGCAATAGCCCGAGCAGCATCAGGATAACGCCCGACACTGCGACGACCCAGCGGCTTTTCACGCCGGTAATGCCGACGAGCCCGATGTTCTGCGAAAACGACGAATGCGGGAACGTATTGAACACGCCGCCGATGACCGTGCCGAGTCCGTCCGTGCGAAGGCCGCGCGTGGCATCGGCGCGCGTGACGGGGCGCATCGTGAGATCGCCGAGCGCGAGAAACATGCCGAGCGATTCGACCATGATGACGATCATCACGAGGCACAACGACGCAATCGCCGCGATGTCGAAGGTCGGCAAGCCGAACGCGAACGGCCGCACCGGCGCGAACCACGCGGCACGCCCCACGCCCGAGAAGTTCACGAGGCCCATCGGCAACGCGACGAGAAAGCCGATCGCCATGCCCAGCAGCACCGAGATGTTGGCGACGAAGCCCTTCAGATACTTGTTGATGAGCAGAATCGCTAGCAGCACGATGCTTGCGATCATCAGGTTCTTCGGTTCGCCGAAATGCGGCGCGCCATGTCCGCCGCCCGCCCAGTTGATCGCGACGGGAAATAGAGCCATGCCGATGGTGAGGATGATCGTGCCGGTCACGATAGGCGGGAAGAACCGCATCAGCCGCCCGAAGAACGGCGCGATGACGATGGCGAACACGCCCGCGGCGATGGTCGCGCCGAAGATGGCGGGCAGTCCCGCGCCCGACGAAGCCATTGCGACCATGGGCCCGACCGGCGCAAAACTGACGCCCATGATGACGGGCAGCCGGATGCCGAACTTCCAGATGCCGATGCACTGAATCAGCGTGACGATGCCGCATGCGAAGAGGTCCGAACTGATCAGAAACGCCACTTGATCCTTCGGCAGCTTGAGCGCCGCGCCGATGATGAGCGGCACGGCAATGGCGCCCGCGTACATGACGAGCACATGCTGTATGCCGACGGCGAGCATCTGTCCGAGGGGCAGCACTTCGTCGACGGGATGATGGGTTTGGGCCATGTGCGCTCCGGGCGGCAGGGTGAATCGCGTGGTGCGACCGAGTATTGCACCCGCTGACGCGCAAAAAAATATTCGCGTCGCTATAAGCGGCATCGCACATCCAGCGAAATGCTCAGGGACATATGACCGTCTTTTGTCCAGCCGCTAACGAACGCCCGGCACATTTTCCCGATCCCTAAATAACGCGCGAGCATTCTTCGCACGAATCGCGTTAAGTCTTGTAAATCAAGGCCGAGCGCACTGTCGATTTTCAAGATGACGTGCTACATTCCGAGCGCCTTTGCGTTGCGCGGGGACGGGCGCGGATTCGCGGCCGATGCTTTCAACGCAAATAACGGCGACATCCGGGGCTTTGGCGCCCAAAAAAAAATCATCATTCGCACAGGGATCTCGGCATGGAAATGGTCGGCGGAACGCGACTCGCCCAACTCTTTACTTCGAACCAGGCGGACTTGCTCGCCGAATGGATCACGCAGCAGCATGCCATCGCATCGCGGCGCGGACTGGTCGGGGAAGCGGAGTTGCGCAATCAGTTCGGACAGTTCGTCTCCTTGTTGCTGGCGGCGCTCGGGGCGTCGGATCGCGTCGATTTCAAGGCATCGCACTGGCAGGAAGTGCGCGCGTTTCTCGCGGATATGTCGGGGCAGCGCGCCCGTCAGGGCTTTTCGCCGGTCGAAACGGCAATGTTCGTCTTCTCGCTTAAGCAACCGCTCGTGGCGCGTCTGCGTCAGCAACTCGCAAGCGACCCGGTTGCGCTCGCGGATCTCACGTGGACTGTCAGCTCGCTGTTCGATGAACTCGGCCTCTACACCACCGAAGTGTTCCAGGCGAGCCGCGAGCAAGTAATCGTGCGCCAGCAGCAAGAACTGCTCGAACTGTCGACGCCGGTTGTGCAGCTGTGGGACGGCATACTCGCGCTGCCGCTCATCGGCACGCTGGACTCGGCGCGCACGCAAGTCGTGATGGAGAACCTGCTGCAAAAGATCGTGGAAACCGGCGCGGCCATCGCGATCATCGACATTACTGGCGTGCCGACCGTCGACACGCTCGTCGCGCAGCATCTGCTCAAGACGGTCGCAGCGGCGCGGCTCATGGGCGCGGACTGCATCATCAGCGGCATTCGTCCGCAGATCGCGCAGACCATCGTGCATCTGGGCGTGAACCTCTCGAACGTGACGACGAAAGCGTCGCTCGCGGCGGCGTTCATCGTCGCGCTGCAGCGCACCGGCAAGTCCGTGACGGCGGCGGGCGCGCAGGAAAACGCCATGCGCAACGGCGCGGGCGGCTTGCACGATTCGTCGCTGCCGGAATGACGGCGCGCGAGGTCGACAACCGCATGCAACGCGACTGAACAGGGCCCCCAAGCGATGGATCGCATTCCAATTCTCACGATGGGCAAGCTGCTGCTCGTCACCATTCAAGTGGACATGCACGACCGCCTCGCGCTCGCGCTGCAGGACGATCTGACGAGTCGCATCGTCAAAGACGGCGCGAACGGCGTGCTGATCGACATCTCGTCGCTCGACGTGGTGGATTCGTTTATCGGCAGGATGATCGGCAACACGGCGGCGATGGCGCGCGTGCTCGATGCGCAGACGGTCGTCGTCGGCATGCAGCCGTCGGTCGCGATCACGCTCGTGGAACTCGGGCTCACGCTCTCGGGCGTGCGCACGGCGCTCAATGTGGAAAAAGGCATGGCGCTGCTTACCGGGGGCGGCGCGGTCTGACGGCCGCCAAGCGAACCATTCCATGATCACCTTCGATTCCTCGGCAGCGCGCGCTGCCTCTTCACCGGCCGAGACGCTGCCGATCCGCTCGGACGAGCAGATCGTACGGCTGCGCCAGTTCGTGCGCGAGAAGGCGGTGGCGCAGGGTTTGTCCCTCATCGATCAGACCAAGTTCGTGACGGCGGCGAGCGAACTGGCACGCAACACGCTCATCTACGGTGGCGGCGGCGACGTGCATTGCACGATCGTCGAGCGCAATGGCCGCCGTGGCCTCAAACTCGAATTCGTCGACAACGGGCCCGGCATTCCCGATATCGCCCGCGCGCTCTCGGACGGCTACACGTCCGGCAGCGGGCTGGGGCTGGGTCTCGGCGGCGCCAAACGCCTGTGCGACGAGTTCGATATCCGCTCTGCGCCGGGTGAAGGTACGCACGTCTCGATCACGAAATGGAAACCGTTCTGAAGGAATCGATGGCCGCGCAACAGCGCCACGAGATCGCGGAGGCAAGCCAGATTGCCTTCGCGCGACGCTCGATCGGCGAACTGGCGCGCGGGCTCGGTTTCAACGAGACAGTCGCGGGCGAGCTCGCGATTGTCGTCACCGAATGCGGTACGAATCTTCTCAAGCACGCAGGCCACGGCGAACTGCTCGTGCGTCCGCTGCTGGACGCAGGCGAGCGTTACGGCATCGAGATCCTGTCGGTCGATAGCGGCCCCGGCATCCACGATCTTTACCGCTGCTTCGAGGACGGTTACACGACAGCCGGCAGCCCCGGCAACGGCATGGGCGCGATCCGGCGTCTCTCCGGCGAGCTCGATATCTGGAGCATGCCGCAACAGGGCACGGTCATGCGCGTCGTCTGCTGGAACCGCGCGGCCGCGCCTGCCGCCGAGTCCACCGGTGCAGCGCGCGTCACCTACGGCGTGGTGAACCTGCCGCTTCCGAGCGAGACGGTTAGCGGCGACGCGTGGTCCTGTAGCGTGGGCGAGAACGGCTTCACGGTGCTCGTCGCGGACGGCCTCGGTCACGGGCCGCTCGCGAACGTCGCGGCGGTCGAAGCGGCGCGCGTGCTCGGCTGCCACGGCGAGGCGCCGCTCGAACGCATCATGGAGATCGCGAACGATGCGTTGCGCCCGACGCGCGGAGCGGCGGTCGGCATCGCGCGCATGCCGGTGCTGGCGAGCGCCGCGTCGGCGAGCGGCGCGAAGGTCGCGTTCACCGGCATCGGCAATATCGCGGCGAGCGTGTGGACGGAGGATTCGCACCGGCATCTGGTGTCGCACAGTGGCATCGTCGGGCACGGGGCGCGACGCGTGCAGCAATTCGACGTGCCGTATTCGCCGAACGCGCTCGTCGTGCTGCATTCGGATGGAATCGGTTCGCGCTGGGATCTCGCGCGCTATCCGGGCCTGAGCGCACGGCATCCGGCGCTCGTCGCGGCGGTGCTGTACCGCGATTTTTCGCGTGGCCGCGACGACGTCACCGTGTTCGTCGCCCGCGCGGCCGGGAGCGCGTGATGACGCTTCCGCTCTACTCGATGCAGATCGACGGCGAGCACGACATTGTCGCGGCTCGCCGCAAGGCGCGCGACGCGAGCGCCGCGCTCGGCTTTTCCGCGCAGGACCAGACGCGCATTTCGACCTCGGTGCTCGAAGCGGCGCGCACGGTGCTCACCGCCGGCGCGCGGGCGCGGGCGGATTTCGTCGTCGACGACGCGACGTATCCGCCGCGCTTCGTCGTGCGCTTTCTGGCGTGCGTGGGCGCGGGCGAGCGGCTTCGCGCCATGAAGAACGACGATTCGCAAGCCGCGCTCGGCCTGCTCGCCGCGCAGCGTTTGATGGACCAGTGCGCGATCGCCGACGAAGCCGGCGGCGGCACGGCCATTTCGCTCGCGAAGACGCTGCCCGATAACACGCCTGTCGATGCCGGCGCGGTGCAGGCCATATCCGCCACGCTCTCGCAGCAGGACAGCGAAGACTCGACTGCGGAACTCGCGCGTCAGAACCGCGAGCTGATCGGCGCGCTCGCCGACTTGCGGGAGCGCCAGGAAGAACTGACGCGCCTCACGCGCGAGCTCGAAGACACGAATCGCGGCGTCGTCGCGCTGTACGCCGAGCTCGACGCGCGCGCGGATCATCTGCGGCGCGCGGATGAGTCGAAGTCGCGCTTCCTGTCGAACATGAGCCACGAATTCCGCACGCCGCTTTCGTCGATTCGCGCGCTGTCCAAGCTGCTGCTCGAACGTATCGACGGCGAGTTGACGGAAGAGCAGGAAAAGCAGGTGCGCTTCATTCGCAAAGCGGCGGAAGATCTCTCCGAAACGGTCGACGATCTGCTCGACCTCGCGAAGATCGAAGCCGGGAAGATCGAAGTGCGCGCCACGGAATTCGAAGTCGATACGCTCTTTTCCGCGCTGCGCGGCATGCTGCGCCCGCTCACGCCAGGCGGCGCGGTGGAACTCATCTTCGAATCGTGCGAGGGGCTTCCGCCCATTCACACCGACGAAGCCAAGGTCGCGCAAGTGCTGCGCAACTTCGTGTCGAACGCGCTGAAGTTCACCGAGCGCGGCGAAGTGCGCGTGTCGGCAAGCTATGACGAAGTGCGGCGCCTCATCACCTTCGCGGTGAAGGACACGGGCATCGGCATCGCGCCCGAGCATCAGCACGTCGTCTTCGAAGAATTCGGACAGGTCGAGAACCGGCTTCAGCAATACGTGAAGGGCACGGGACTGGGCCTGCCGCTGTGCAGGAAGCTCTGCAAGCTTCTCGGCGGCGATGTTTCCCTCGAGAGCGAGCTCGGACGCGGCTCCACCTTCATTGCGACGATACCGGCCGAATACGGCGCACCGGAAAGCGGCCAAGCCGCGATTGGCGACGCGCGTCCGATGGTGCTCGTCGTCGCCAGCAACCCGATCGAGCGGCTGGATTGCGAAGCCGCGCTCAAGGCTTCGCCGTATCGCACGGTAAGCGCCGCGACGCTCGACGAAGCGAGCCGCGCGCTCGCGCGCACGCCGCCGGCCGCGCTGCTGCTCGCGGTGCGGCCCGCGGCGTCCGAAGCGTGGATCTGGCTCGCCGCATTGCGCGCGCAGGCGGCGACGCGCAATGTACCGGTCGTCGTGCTCGGCGAGGCCGAGGACCGCAACGAGGCGGAAGCGCTCGGCGCGGCGGCATTCATCCAGAAGCCGATCTCCGGCGGAGAACTGGCCGGCGTGCTGGACATGGTGTCGAAGGCGATGGAGGGCTTGCGTCGCGGGGAAGAAGGGCTGGCGACATGAAAAGCGACTGGACGGAGGTGCTGATCCTCAACGTCGACGACAACGACGGCGCGCGCTACGCGAAGACGCGCATTCTGTCGCGTGCCGGATTCAACGTGATCGAGGCGGGAACCGGCACTGCCGCGCTGGAGCGCGTGCGCGCGGAATCGCCGGATCTCGTGCTGCTCGACGTGAAGCTGCCCGATATCAACGGCCTCGAAGTGTGTCGGCAGATCAAGGCATCGGCGGAAACGGCGGGAACGCTCGTGCTGCAAACGTCGGCGGCGGCGGTGCATAGCATGGATCGCATTCGCGGTCTGGAAGGCGGCGCGGACAGCTATCTGACCGAACCGGTCGAGCCTGCCGAACTGATCGCGCACGTGCGCGCGCTGCTGCGCGTGCGGCTCGCGGAAAATGCGTTGCGCGAGAGCGAGGAGCGGTTTCGCCAGCTTGCGGATAACATCGACGACGTCTTCTGGATGCTCGATCCCGCCGCGAATCGCCTGCTTTATGTGAGCCCCGCCTACGCGCGGCTGTGGAATTCCGGCGATGGAGCGCCGACTCCTGAGCCCGGCCCGGATCACTGGTCGGGCGAGATTCATCCGCTGGATCGTGAGCATGTCGCGGCGGCGTACCGCCAGTTGCTCGCGAGCGGCGCGCCGTATCAGGTCGAATATCGCATTCCGCGCGCGCATGGCGAACCGCGCTGGGTGTCCGAGCGTGCGTCGCTCGTGCGCGATGCGCAGGGGCGACCGGCGCGTATTGCGGGCATCGTCAACGACATCTCGGAGCGCAAGGCCGCAGAGATGCTGTTACGCGATGCTGACCGCCGCAAAGACGAGTTCCTCGCGATGCTCGCGCACGAGCTGCGCAATCCGCTCGCGCCGATTCGCAATGCCGTGGACCTGCTCGACCCCGAACGCGCGCCCTCGGCGCAGAATTTCTCGACGGTGCGCTCGATCATCGACCGGCAGGTGCGGCATCTGAGCCGTCTCGTCGACGATCTGCTCGACGTCGCGCGCATCACGCAGGGCAAGATCACGCTGCGGCGTGAAGTGGTGGATATCGCGGCGGCGGTGGAAGCGGCCGTCGAAACGGCGCAGCCCGCGCTCGACAGGAAGCGCCACCGGCTCACGACCAAGCTTTCGGACGCGCCGCTCTTCATCATTGGCGACAGCGTGCGGATTGCGCAGGTGTTCGGCAATCTGCTGTCGAACGCGTCGAAATACAGCGTCGAGGAAGGCGAGGTCGCCATTGAGACCGAGCAGGTCGGCGACGAAGTGCGCATCACCGTGCGCGACAAGGGCATCGGCATTGCGGCGGACATGCTGCCGCATATCTTCGATCTGTTCGTGCAGTCGGAGACATCGCTCGAACGCTCGGAAGGCGGGCTCGGCATCGGCTTGCCGCTGGCAAAGACGCTCGTCGAATTGCAGGGCGGGCGTATCGACGCTCATTCCGCCGGGCCGCATCAGGGCAGCGAGTTCGTCGTATGGCTGCCGCTCGCGAAGGGGGCGGAAATCGCGCCGCGTGCTGTGGAGCGCGAGCCGGCGAGCGTGAGCGGCGGCATGCGCGTGCTGCTCGTCGATGACAGCGTGGATGCCGCAACGGCGATGTCCTTGTTGCTGGAAGCCGATGGCTTCGATGTGCGTACCGCGCACGACGCGATCACGGCGCTCGCCATAAGCGATAGCTTCGCGCCGCAGATCATCCTCCTCGATATCGGACTGCCGGGAATGGACGGTTACACGCTCGCGGCGGAGATGCGTTCGCGTCCCACGACGCAGGATGCGCTGATGCTAGCGGTAACGGGCTATGGGCAGGCGAACGATCGGCAGCGATCGAGGGAAGCAGGCTTCGATCATCATCTGGTGAAGCCGGTGGCGTTCGCGGAGATTCGGAAGGCCGTGCAGGGTCGGTTTGGCGAGTGACGGGCCTTCGCGATGACTTTTTGCGTGTCGGCTTGGGAACGGCGCGTTTTCAGCATCAGCGGGCGCGGGTGATGTAACGCGCGTTGCGCCGGTAGTGTCGGAGTGTCTCGCATGTAGATACGCCTAAGCTTAAAATAGTAAGTACATCTACATATCGAGCCTCAACGCTGCGGGTGATACGTTGACGCCCTCGATCGTTCGTGACGATGACAGTCCGCCCCGTGATGCATACACGCTGCTGTGCCGCGCGTTTCTCGTTGCAAGCGGAAGACATGTTGGGCGCTAGCCAACAGGTTGGCGAACGCAGATCGCATGCGAGTCCTTCTCGCCATGGAATAGATCGGCATGTGCGGCGGTTAACCATTCGAAGCCTCAATGCTTGGAACCCGGGCCGAGCGAGGTTAGCGGATCGCATGCGATCTACTTCAACGCTACTCGTCGGAGTTTGCACTCACCATGAATACCATCGCTAAAGTTGTCTTGTCGGTCGCCGCTGTCGTCGCGCCGACGTTTGCATTCGCGCAGGATCAGACTGGCCCGGTGACTCGTGCGCAGGTCAAGGCTGAACTTGTGCAGCTGGAACGGGCGGGATTCTCGCCAGCCAAGGGAGAGAACGCGACTTACCCCGCGGACATCCAGGCGGCGGAAGCCAAGGTCGCCGCGCGGAATGCGCAAGAGGCCTACGGCGGCATGCCGTCGGCTGCGGGCGCGTCGGGGTCGATGCGGCACGGCGGCTCGTCGGCTGCTGCGGCGGATTGCGTCGGTCCGGCGGGCTTCTGCACGCCGTTCTTCGGGAACTGAGCGCGCGAAGCATATCGAGGCTCTGCGCGCCAGGCGGATATCGTGATGCGAATGCACGCACTGGCGCGCGTTTTTTCTGGCGTTTTTTAGTGCCTCATCGTCGCCAGAAAATAATTTGGAAAAAGGGGTTGACCTACGTGTCTTGCGCCAGTCATAATTCGCCTCCCGTTGAATGACGGCGCGCAAGAAAGCAAGCAAATAAGCAAAGCGATTCTTGTGCAATTGCTCTTTAAAAACTAACAGCCGATAAGTGTGGGCGCTTGATGGTGAGTGCGGCTGGTTCTTAGGAACTGGTCAAGCAAAAGTATCAAGAGTCTCACACGAAGTATCAGAGGAAGGTTTATCTGTCTTAGGATGGATTAATCATCGTCAGTACGTTGAGTGAGCGACCTATTCGGAAGAATAGAAAACAGTAACAGGCATTGAACTGAAGAGTTTGATCCTGGCTCAGATTGAACGCTGGCGGCATGCCTTACACATGCAAGTCGGACGGCAGCGC
>NZ_JALQEM010000031.1 GCF_023630705.1 Caballeronia sp. GAFFF1 | reverse complement strand
TGTGAAAGTAGGTAATCGTCAGGCTCCCCTTGCCCTAAACAAAAACCCCACCCCACAAAGGTGGGGTTTTTGCGTTTGGGGCGGCCAATATAGCAAAAGTCCCGACGCCGACGCTTCCCGGAGGCGACAATTCTGTCGGTAGAATGGCATCGGCAGGTGTACCACTATGCCGATACCACCGGAGCGCACATGAGAACGAGCCTGTTGATCGCCGCTGTCAGCGTCGTGCTGTTGGCTGCGGCCTGTGGCGAAAAGAACGATGCGAGCGAGTCCACCTTGGGCGACGCTATTTCCGCTGACATGAAGACTAACCGCGGCCTGCTATGCCTGAATCGCAGCGGCCGGGGTGCGTTCACATTTCCGTCTACCTATAGCAATCGCGATCTCAACGAATATTCGGCCGCGGCTTTGCGCGAGCAACTGGCGGCGCTCGAAAAGAGCGGCTTGATCGCGCGCACTGCTGCCGTGGCGCCCGCCAACGCCAATGCAAAGCAGGACGGCGTCGCGTACAGCTTGACGGGCGAAGGCCAGAAGTATGCGGTGGAAACCGTGCGCCAGGCAGGCGATCCCAACGCCACAGCGGACTCCCGCGTCTCGATGATCTGCTACGCGCGAGTCAAGCTCGACAAGGTGACCGCGTGGACGCAGCCCGACCCGACCACGCATCGTTCCGACGTCACTTACACGTACAAGCTCGACAACGTCGCGCCCTGGGCCGACGACCGCGATATCAAGCGCGCGTTTTCCGACCTCACCGCCGCCGACCGCGAAGCCGGCGAAACGAAGCTGCACGTCACGCTCGAGCAGCGTCCGGACGGCTGGGTGAGGGTCGATTGAGCAACGTATCTGCTACTGCCGAAGATTTCCCTCGCGTCCCGCCGCGCATGTCGGACGTCGCGCGGCTTGCCGGCGTCTCAAAGATGACGGTGTCCCGAGTGCTGGCGGGTCATAGCGTTGCATCGGCGACGCGTGAACGCGTACAGCAGGCCATCGACGAACTCGGCTATGTGGCCGATGCCGCAGCAGGCGCGCTCTCGTCAGGGCGCTCCGAGTTCGTCGCAGTCATGGTGCCGTCGCTCGCCAGTTCCAATTTCTCCGATACCGTCCGCGGCCTCGCCGCCGCGCTGGAGCCGCACGGCCTGCAATTGTTGATCGGCGACACCGACTATCACCTCGATCGCGAAGAGAGCCTGATTCGCTCGATGCTGCGGCACCAGCCGCGCTGCATCGCGCTGACCGGCTCGCGTCATACGGATGCGACGCGCACGTTGCTGCGCCGCTCAGGCGTGCCTGTTGTCGAGATGTGGGACTTTCCGAGCGATCCTATCGATGCCGCGGTCGGCTTCTCCAACGTCAATGCCGCGCGCGAGATGGTGCGCTATCTCGCCGCGCGCGGCCACGAGCGCATCGGTTTCGTGGGCGGCGCAAGCGAACTGGATCGGCGCGGCCTCGACCGGCTCAAAGGCTTTCGCATGGAGATGAAGGCGCTCAGTCTCGACGCCGAACGCGTCGTGCGTCTCGGTGAATCGCCGATCACGATGAGCCACGGCGGACCCGCCATCGCGTCGCTGCTCGCCGCGTGGCCGGACACGCAGGCTGTGATGTGCGTCAGCGACATGTCGGCGTTTGGCGCGATAATGGAGTGTCACCGGCGTGGGCTTTCGGTGCCCGGCGACATCGCGGTGGCCGGCTTCGGCAACTTCGAGGTCGCGGCATGTTGCACGCCTTCGATCACGACCGTATCCGTCGATGCGTATGGCATCGGCTTGCGCACGGGCGAGGTATTGCTGGCCGCGCTCGAAGAACGCGAGAAGGGCGCCGTCAAGCACGCGAGCAAGCGGGTGCGAATCGCGTATCAGGTGCTGGCGCGAGAGAGCGCCTGAGCATTAGACGTCGCACGAATGCGTGCTAACATGCTTCGATGTTACCGGTAACTATACCGGACTCGCCCGCGAAAACGCGAAAACGCGAGAGCAAACCCCACGGAGAGAGACGCCATGTCCCAACAGACACCCCGCCGCCTGCGCAGTCAGGAATGGTTCGACGACCCTTCGCATGCCGACATGACCGCGCTGTATGTCGAGCGATTCATGAACTACGGTCTCACGCGCGAAGAGTTGCAGTCGGGCCGGCCGATCATCGGCATTGCGCAGACCGGCAGCGACCTTGCGCCGTGCAATCGCCATCACATCGAGCTTGCGGTGCGCACGAAAGCCGGCATCCGCGATGCCGGCGGCATTCCGATGGAATTCCCCGTGCATCCGCTTGCCGAGCAGAGCCGCCGCCCGACCGCCGCGCTGGATCGCAACCTCGCTTATCTTGGTCTCGTCGAGATCATGCATGGCTTCCCGCTCGATGGCGTCGTGCTGACGACCGGTTGCGACAAGACCACGCCCGCATGTCTGATGGCGGCGGCAACGGTCGACATGCCGTCGATCGTACTCTCCGGCGGCCCGATGCTCGACGGCTGGTACGAAGGGAAGCGCGTCGGCTCCGGCACGGTCATCTGGCATGCGCGCAATTTGCTCGCGGCCGGCGAGATCGACTACGAAGGCTTCATGCGCCTGACGACGGCTTCGTCGCCGTCGATCGGGCACTGCAATACGATGGGCACCGCGCTCTCGATGAACAGCCTCGCCGAAGCGCTCGGCATGTCCTTGCCGACGTGCGCGAGCATTCCCGCTGCGTACCGCGAGCGCGGACAGATGGCGTACGCAACGGGCAAGCGCATCGTCGATATGGTGCGAGAGGACATGCGCCCGTCGAAGATCATGACGCGCGATGCATTCATCAACGCGATCGTCGTTGCGTCCGCGCTCGGCGCGTCGACCAACTGCCCGCCGCATCTGATCGCGATTGCGCGGCACATGGGCATCGAACTGAGTCTGGAAGACTGGCAGCGTTACGGCGAAGAGATCCCGCTCATCGTCAACTGCATGCCCGCGGGCGAATACCTGGGCGAGAGCTTCCATCGCGCGGGCGGGGTGCCTGCGGTGCTGCGTCAACTGGATGCAGCGGGGCTCTTGCGTCGGGATTGCCTCAGCGTGTCCGGCCGGAAGATCGGTGAGATCGCCGATGAAGCGCCCGTCGCCGACCAGGATGTGATTCGTTCTGCAGACGAACCGCTGATGCACGGCGCGGGCTTCGTGGTCCTGTCGGGCAACTTCTTCGACAGCGCGATCATGAAGATGTCGGTGGTCGGCGAAGCATTCAGGAAGACGTATTTGAGCGAGCCGGGCGCGGAGAACGTGTTCGAGGCCCGTGCCATTGTCTTCGATGGTCCGGAGGACTATCACGCCCGCATCAACGACCCGTCGCTCGAAATCGACGAGCACTGCATTCTCGTCATCCGCGGCTGCGGCACGGTGGGTTATCCCGGAAGCGCGGAAGTGGTCAACATGGCGCCGCCTGCGGATCTGATCAAGCGAGGCGTCGATTCGCTGCCGTGCATGGGCGATGGCCGGCAAAGCGGCACGTCGGCGAGTCCGTCGATTCTCAACATGTCGCCGGAAGCCGCGGTCGGCGGCGGTCTCGCGCTGTTGCGCACCAACGACCGCATACGCGTCGATCTGAACGCGCGCTCCGTCAACGTGTTGATCGACGAAGCGGAGCTGCAAAGCCGCAGCAAGGACGCCGCGTTTGCCGCGCCGGTCGCGCAAACGCCGTGGCAGGAGCTTTATCGGCAGACCGTGGGTCAGCTATCGACGGGCGGATGTCTCGAGCCCGCGACGCTCTACCTGAAGGTCATCGAAACGCGCGGCAACCCGCGGCATTCGCACTGAGCAGTCAGGTCACAGACGCGCGTCGCGCGGGCGCGCGGTCTGTGGCTTTGCCTTCAGCTTCGGCATCTTGCCCTTCTCGATGTAGTCCTGCACCGTGTCCGCTGCGTCGTAGTAGTCGCGCTCGTCGAGCCAGTGCCAGACGGCCGCGAGAAAGAGCCCGAGCCCTGCGTGTCCGCAATGGGCGATGACAGCGGCGATGCCTTCTGCAAGCGCTTCGTCGCGTCCGGTCTCTGTAAACGCGCTTGCGATATGCGACGCGCTGCGCGAAACCAGCATCGCGTGCATCGGGTGCAGCTGTGGGTTGAACGTGCGTGACGCGAGACTTCTGTATTTGCTGCTGCCCATGGGGCCCCCGTGTATTGCTGGCGAACTGCGCGATCCTGCATGCGCGCCGCTGTTGGTTCTTTGTGTCGGTTTTTTTAGCTGCTGAGTTCAGCGCCGCAGAATAGGCAAGAAGCGGGCCGACGGCGCGCAAATTGCTCGGGAGCCTTTGTTCATGCGGCTGACGACTATCGTGCCGTTCGCTTGGACGGCTGCCAAATGGGGCATGACCTCCCTTTCTACATTCCGTATGAACGAATGTGCAATGCGGAATCTCATCTCAAGACCACGACATGCGCTTCGCCTATACCGCTGCCCGTGTTGTTCGACCATACGCGCGCATTGCCGTCTGTGCGCTCTCGCTCATGGCCGGATGCGCAACAGGTGGAACTGCTGTGAGTAGCGAAGCGCCTGTCCCGTCGAGCGAACCGCAGCCACTGCATCACGCGAAGCACACGTCGTCGGGCTTCGAGAACAACTACGGGCATCTGCCGCGCGAATCACTCTTGAAGTGGCAGTGGCAGCGCTTCCAGCAGGGATTGCCGAAGCCGCCCGCAAACGGTTATCGCTTTCCCATTGCGCGTCCGGACGTTGCGTTTCTCAAATCGAACCGTAGCGTCGATACGCTCACGTGGATCGGCCATTCGACTGCACTCGTGCAGATAAACGGCGTCAACGTGTTGACCGATCCTGTGTTTTCCGAGCGGGCTTCGCCGTTCACATTCATCGGGCCGAAGCGCAAGACGCCGCCCGGGCTCGCGCTCGATGAGCTTCCGCATATCGATATCGTGCTGATCTCGCACAATCACTACGATCATCTCGACAAAGCGACCGTCGAGGCATTGAACCGTCAAGCAGAAGGCCCGCCGCGTTTTCTCGTTCCAATGGGTGTAAAAGCGTGGATGACGAGCGTCGGCATTACGAACGCCGAAGAACTGGATTGGGGCGATGAAACGCACGCCGCCGGCCTCGATATCTGGTTCGCGCCCGCGCAACACTGGTCGGCTCGCACGCCGTTCGATCGCGCCGAGACCTTATGGGGCAGTTGGGTAGTCAAGACACCGCCGGGATCGGCGCGTCCTTATTCGTTTTTCTTTGCGGGCGACACCGGCTATTCGCCGGACTTTCGCGACATAGGCGCACGCTTCGGCGGCTTCGATCTCGCCTTGATTCCCATCGGCGCCTACGACCCGCGCTGGTTCATGCATGCGCAGCACGTCGATCCGGAAGAGGCCGTGCGCATCTTCGAGGACATACATGCGAAACGTGCTATCGGCGTTCACTGGGGCACATTCGAGCTCACCGACGAACCGCTCGACGAACCGCCGCGTCGTCTCTCAGAAGCGGTTCGAAAAGCGGGTTTACCCGCCGATGCGTTCACGGTGCTCATGCATGGACAAACGGTTCGTCTCGATGCGCCGGTGGCGCAGAAATCCGTAAGCACACCGTAGCAATGAGCGCGTTGCAAAACGCGCGGGCCATCCGGCCCGCGCGTTCCGATTGCAACGCATGCGATGAAGCAATCGTCATCGCCTGAACACGCCGAGCAGCAGAGTCGCGAGGAAAATCACGATGAAGATGAAGAACAGGATCTTGGCGATTTCCGCCGCGCCCGTTGCGATACCGCCGAAGCCGAAAACGGCCGCGATGATCGCGATGATGAAAAAAATTGCAGCGTAACGGAGCATGAGGCCTCCTACGGGGTTCGGTTGGTAGTTCGATTTGCATGCGGACTGAAACCGTTGCCGCCTTCGCTCATCGGTCGTGCCGCGCTTTTGTTCAGGGTTTGGCGGCACGAAGGGTCAGAGCAACTGCTGTGCCTAATTCGCCGGATGTGTCGGCCGCAGAAACAAAAACGCCGCAATGCCCCGTGCGAAAGGGCATTGCGGCGTCGGGCGCGCTCGTCAGCGGGCTAGCGTCGCGGCGTGCCATCGGAGTCGGTTTCCTCGCCGTCCTCCTCGTCGTCGACGCGGCTTTGCGCATCCAGCAAGTGGTTCTCCAATTCGTCGCGCTCGATCTGATCGGCGAGGTCGAGGGCTTTGCGCGTGGCGGGACCGGATGGGCGGTTGGCTCCAGACATGGCGTACTCCTTGAACGGATTGCGAGGCCGCGCCATTACATATGGCGCGAAGAACGAGCCGACAGGCATGCCGCATGGGCTATCAAGCGGCGTGTCAAGCTGCCTTAAAGGATCGCTTACGGGACGTTGCGCGCGCGATCGTCTTGTCAGTCTGACAGGGACGCGGATAGAAAAATGCCGTCCCATTCTTGCAAGCGGGACGGCAAGTTTTGCCTGGCCGGCGCGTACGCCGAGTATGCGCCGGTCCTGCGTCGCGGCAAAGCGCTTTATTGCCGCCGCGCCTCGCGTTTCACGACCGGCATCATTCGAAGAAATGCGCGACGATCGGATACAGCGACAGCAGAAGCAACGCGGCCATCGTGAGGTTGAAGAGGCGCAAGAGTCGCGGATTGGCGAGAAAGCGACGCAGTGACACGCCGAAGGCTGCCCACGCCGTGATGCACGGCAGGCCGATCACAATGAACACGATCGCCATGAACGCTGCATTCAGCGAAAGACTCGCGTGCAGATGAATGGTGGTTGCGGCAGTCAGCACCATCATCCACGCTTTCGGATTGACCCACTGAAACGCGACGGCTTCGTGAAAGCGCATCGGGCGGCGCTCGCCGTCGCGCGTCTGCACGGACGAGGACGTGCCGATCTTCCACGCGAGATACAGCAGATAAGCGACGCTCGCGGTCTCCAGCACCGTATAAAGCCACGGCAGATGGCCGAACGCCTCGGCGAGACCGAAGCCTGCGGCGAGCATCAGGAGCGCCACGCCCGCGCTGATTCCGAGGACATGCGGCACCGTGCGCCGCAGGCCGAAGTTGACGCCCGAGGCAAGCAGCATCGTGTTGTTCGGGCCGGGCGTGATGCTCATCACGAGCGCGAAAAGCGCGGCAGCGGGCAGGGCGCTGAAGAGAGTGGAGGACATGGCGCAATCCGAGTGACAGGTCGATTGCTGCCAGTGTACGGGCGCGCATCTGTACAGTACCGGTACAGATGCGCAGTTGAATCCCGGTACGGCGCGCGCACGTCCGTTAGGGGACGCGCGCCGGCGTTATACCGGTGACGGATTACGCTCCGCGAAGCCTTCCTGATGCCAGTACGGATAAGCGGGGCGCACCTTGCTCGCTTCGTCGAGCCGCTTGACCTGTTCGGCCGTCAGGTTCCAGCCGACCGCGCCGAGGTTCTGCCTCAATTGTTCCTCGTTGCGCGCGCCGATCAGCACGGTGGCCACAGTCGGACGCTGCAGCAGCCAGTTGAGCGCGATCTGCGGCACGGTCTTGCCCGTCTCGGCTGCAATCGCATCGAGCGCATCGACGACGCGGTACAGATACTCATCGGGCACGGGCGGCCCCATGTCGGCCGTCTTGTGCAGCCGGCTCGATTCGGGCAGCGGCTGTCCGCGCCGGATCTTGCCCGTCAGACGCCCCCAGCCGAGCGGACTCCAGACGACGGCGCCGACACCCTGATCGAGACCGAGCGGCATCAGTTCCCATTCGTAGTCGCGGCCGATCAGCGAGTAATACGTCTGGTTAGCGACATAGCGCGGATAGCCATAACGGTTCGCGACATCGAGCGATTTCTGCAGATGCCAGCCCGAGAAGTTCGATACGCCCGTATAGCGGATTTTGCCCGCGCGCACGAGATCGTCGAGCGTGGACAGCGTCTCTTCCACAGGCGTTTTCGCGTCGAAACCATGTAGCTGGAACAGGTCGATGTAGTCCGTTTGCAGGCGCTTCAATGCATCGTCGACCGCGTTGATGAGATGAAAGCGCGAAGACCCGACGCTGTTGGGATCGTCCGCATCGAAACGAAAGGTGGCTTTAGTGGAGATGAGCACCTTGTCGCGCCGGCCTTTGAGCGCCTCGCCGAGAATGGATTCCGACGAGCCGTGCGAATAGATGTCGGCGGAGTCGAACATGGTGACGCCGGCATCGAGGCAGATGTCGACGAGCTGGCGCGCTTGGCTCACATCGGTCTCGCCCCAGGCCTGAAAGAATTCGCCTTTCCCGCCGAACGTTCCGGTGCCGAAGCTGAGCACCGGAACCTTGAAACCGGAAGCGCCTAAGTGTCGATATTCCATTGCGTGTCCTTGTCGTTGAACGCTGCGTTGAAGAAGGATGTCGTTCACGCGTTGCAGTGAACGTCGATTGACGAGACTACCGCAAGCGCCGTTCGCGCGCAGCGGCCACCGCGGCTCGCGGGCATGCGGCTTGCAAACTGCTGACGCGAAACCTCTTGCGCATGCCTTCTCACACGGAGAGCATTTGAACGACACATCCACGGGCGTTTCCCGTGCGAACGCCACGACGACCGACGACCTCGGCGCATCCTTCTTCGAGCCCGGACGCAACTGCGCAAGCGTGCGTCATGCGGACCGCTTCAGCCTGCTCATCGACGGGTCCGATTATTTTCGCGTGCTGCGCGAGGCGATCACGCGCGCCGAGCGCACGGTGTTCATTCTCGGCTGGGACATCGACAGCCGCATGAAGCTCACGCCCGAAGGCGCGAACGACGGCTATCCCGAAGCGCTCGGCGACTTCCTGCATGCCATCGCGGCGGAGAAGCGCCGGCTGCGCATCTACATCCTCGCGTGGGACTTCGCGATGCTGTACGCCTTCGAGCGCGAATGGCTGCCCGTCTACAAGATGGGTTGGCGCACGCATCGGCGCGTCGCGTTCCAGATGGACGGCAAGCATCCGCTCGGCGGCTCGCAGCACCAGAAGATGGTCGTGATCGACGACCGGCTCGCGTTCGTGGGCGGCCTCGACTTGACGCGCTCGCGCTGGGACACGCCCGCGCATGCGCCGGCGGACCCGCATCGGCGCGACGCGAACGGTACCGCGTATCAGCCGTTTCACGATGTTCACTCCATGTTCGATGGCGACGCGGCGCGAGAAGTCGGCCTGCTTGCCCGCGAGCGTTGGTCGCGTGCATGCGGCAGACGGCTTGCGATCCGCGCGCATCGCACGGCGTGGCAGGGCGATCCCTGGCCGCCTTCGCGCGCGGTCGATATCGACGATGTACAGATCGCGCTCTCGCTCACCGAACCCGCGTATCTCGGACGCCCCGCCGTGCAGCAGATCCGCACGCAATATCTCGATGCCATCGCGCGTGCGCGGCGCAGCATCTATATCGAGAACCAGTACTTCACGTCCGGCTCCATCGGCGCGGCGCTCTCCGATTCGCTCGCGCGCGAGGACGGTCCCGATCTCGCCATCGTGGTGCCGCGCAATCAGAGCGGCTGGCTGCAGGAAGTCACAATGGGCGTGCTGCGCGCCCGCTTGCACGCGTTGCTGAAGCAGGCGGACCGGCACGGCCGCTATCGTCTGTTGTGCCCGACGGTGCCCGATCTCGGCGAGCAGATCGTCAATGTGCACAGCAAGCTGATGATCGTCGACGACGACCTGCTCATCGTGGGCTCGGCGAATCTGAACAATCGCTCGATGGTGCTCGACAGCGAATGCAACGTATCCATCGATGCGGGCGCCGACGCGCGCATCCGCCGCGCAATCGCAAAGATGCGCGACACGCTGCTCGCCGAACATCTCGGCTGCGAAGTCGAGGATATCGTCCGGGAGCGCGAAGCACGCGGCGGCCTGAACGCGGCGATCACGGCTCTTTCGCGCGATCGCGACGAACACCGCACGCTGGTGCCGCTCGATCCCGTGGTGTCGCGCGAACTCGATCAGCTCATTCCGCCCGACGCGCTCATCGATCCCGAAACGCCCATCGCCGCGGATGAACTGGTCGATCAGTTCGTGCCCGCCGAGAAGACGCGGCCGCTCATCGGCCGCTTCGCGCTGCTCGGCGTGCTCGCGCTCCTGGCCGTGGGCGTGGCCGCTGCATGGCACTGGACGCCGCTCGGCGAGTACGTGAACCTCAAGTCGCTTACGAGCGCGACGCGGCGCATCGACGCGTTGCCGCTCGCGCCGCTATGGATCGTGTTGTGTTTCGCGGCGGCGGCCGTCGTTTCGGTGCCCGTCACGCTGCTCATTGCGACGACCGGCCTCGTGTTCGGCGCGGGATGGGGCTGCGCATACGCGTTCGCAGGCACGATGGCATCGGCCGCGGTCTCGTATCTGCTGGGTCTGTGGCTCGGCCGCGATGCGGTGCGCAAGCTCGCGGGCGCGCGCGTGAACCGGCTCTCCGAACGCGTCGCCAAGCGCGGCATCGTCGCGGTCGTCGTATTGAGGCTGCTGCCGGTTGCGCCGTTTTCCATCGTGAACATGGTGGCGGGCGCGTCGCACATTCGCATGCGGGACTTTCTTATCGGCACGCTGCTCGGCATGGGACCGGGCATTGTGCTGACGGTTGCGTTCGCGCATCAGCTCATCGCTTCGCTGCGGCATCCGACGGTCGGCTCGTTCGCGGTGCTGATCGGCATCGGCGCGGTGTTGATCGCCGTGTCGATCCTGCTGCAACGCTTTCTGGGCCGCGCCGATCCGAAGGAAGAAGTCGTGCACGAAGGCGCGCCGAGCGATGAAGACAGAGCGCGCGCAAGCGAGGAAGCGGCGCGTGCAAGCGTCTTGCGCGATCGCAACGCGATGCCGCGCGATGCGGCGCCGAATGCGTCGGCGAATGCAGCGCCGAACACATCGCCCCGAAGCCACGACGAGGTCAGCTCATGACGTTGATGCACGATGCCGGAATCGACATCGAAAGCGCGAGCGCGGCGCGCGCCAAGGAGTTGCGCATCGCGACGTACAACGTGCATGGCGCGGTGGGCATCGACGGCAAGTTCGCGCCGGAACGCATTGGCGAAGTGCTCGCCGAGATCGACGCGGACATCTTCGCGCTTCAGGAAGTGCCGCTAGGCGGCCGCAGTTCGCCCAACGTGCTGGACTTGCTGCAACGCATGACGAACCTGCATGCGGTGCCCGGTCCGACGCTCGACACCCCCGAGCGCCGCTATGGCAACGCCGTGCTCACGCGCTATCCGGTGCAGGCGGTACGCACGCTCGATCTTTCGTTCGGCAGCCGCGAGCCGCGCGGCGCGCTCGATGCGGACATCGACTGCGGCAGCGAAACATGGCGCGTCGTGGCGACGCATCTGGGACTCGCATCGAGCGAGCGTCGCGCGCAGGTCGAACAGGTGCTTCAGAGCTTCGACACGCCCGCGCTTCCCGTGATCCTGCTCGGCGATCTGAACGAATGGTTCGTCTATGGCCGCACGCTGCGGCGCCTCGTCACGCACTTTCATCGTGCGAGCGCGCTGCGCACGTTTCCGACGCGCTGGCCGCTCTTCGCGCTCGATCGCATCTGGGTGCATCCCGGCGAGCGGCTCATGCGCGTGGACGTGCATCGCACGCGGCTTTCGCGCATCGCATCGGATCACTATCCGCTCATCGCGCATATCGCGAACGCTTCGACGAACGGCGGCTGATGCGCATGCAAGCGAAGGCGATGCTTGTGCGATGCATGTACGTGTCAGCAGCAAGCCACGCATGTCACGAAAAGCCCTGAAAAAACGATATAAAAACGCAAAAGACTCGCACGAACGCGTCTGGCGTATGTAGAATCCGGCGTGATACGCACGCATCGGTGCGGACGTATTCGATATCAACGACCAAACAGGTAGGAGAAACATGCCGACTTCCGCTAAAACCGCTGCTAAGAAAGCCACGGCCAAGAAGGCCACGGCAAAGACCGCCGCACCGGCCAAGAAAGCAGCCACGAAGGTTGCCGCGAAGAAAGTAGCCAGCAAGACGGTTGCCGCCAAGAAGACGCCGGGCACCTTCGCACCGGTCAAGGACACGTTCACGAAGGCATCGCTGGCCGCGCATCTGGCAGAGCGCGCCGAAGTAGATGTGAAGGCAGTCAAGGCCGTGCTGGTCGCGCTGGAAGACACCATTCTCGGTTCCGTTCACAAGAAGGGTTCGGGCGAATTCACGCTGTCGGGCCTCTTGAAGATTTCCGCGCAAGCCGTTCCGGCGAAGAAGAAGCGCTTCGGCAAGGACCCGTTCACCGGCGAAGAGCGCTGGTTCCCGGCCAAGCCCGCGAGCGTGCGCATCAAGGCACGCGCGCTGAAGAAGCTGAAGGACGCAGCAGCGTAAGCTCTGGAATCGCGCTCGACGTATCCGTCGGTGCCTGAAGAGGCCAGCTTTCCTCGCGGAAAGCTGGCCTCTTTTGCATTGCGCCGCGCTAGCTCTCGCGTGCGCTGGCTTCGTCGAAGACGGACGCCACCCAATCCACGAAAACCCTGACGCGCGCCGACAATTGACGGCTATGCGGATAGAGCAGCGACACCGGCATCGGCGGTGGAGGAAACGCCGGCAGCACGCATTGCAGGCGACCGTCCGCGAGCGCATCGTCGATGTGATAACGCGGCACTTGCACGATACCGAGGCCCGCCATCGCCGCCTGCGTGTAGAGCTCGACGCCGGTCACGGAGATAGCGGATCGAAGCTCGACCGATTCGATGCTTCCGTCGACATCGAATTCCAGCGGCACGGCGCGCCCCGTCGCGCTCGATATGTAATTGACCGCGCGATGCGATTCGAGCGCGCGCAAGTCGTCCGGCGCGCCGTGTCGCGCGAGGTACGCCGGACTCGCCACCGTCACTTGTTCGAGCAACGCGACGCGTCGCGCGATCATCGACGAATCTTGCAGCGTGCCCGCGCGCAGCACGCAATCGACGCCTTCGCGCACGAGATCCACCAGCCGGTCGTCTTCGCCGACATGCAGTTCGATCTGCGGATAGCGTTCGAGAAACGCGGGCAGCGCCGGCACGATAAAGCGTCGCGCGAGCGTGCCTTGCAGATTCACGCGCAACAGGCCCTTCGGTTCGGCATGCCGGAAGGAACCCTCCGCTTCTTCGAGATCTTGTATGAGGCGCACGCAGCGCCGGTAATGCGCTTCGCCATCGGGCGTGAGGCGTACGGTCCGCGTCGTGCGTTCGAGCAGACGCGCGCCGAGGCGTTCTTCGAGACGCTTCATCAGATTCGTGACGGTGGCGCGCGGCATCTGCAAATCGTCGGCGGCTTGCGTGAAGCTGTGACGCTCCGCAATACGCGCGAACACCTGCATTTCCTGAAAGCGATCCATGTTCCGGGCCTTTTGTTCTGCGTTGAATTGTTGAAGCAACTGGAACGATGATACTAAGCCGCGCCCGATGATCGCTCATGCCGAATGATTCATGATGCATCGCATCCAGCAGCCACTTTCAAGGAGCGAATCATGAGTCAGGCACAAGCGAAACGCGTGGTCATCGTCACGGGTGCGTCGCGTGGAATCGGCGCGGCGATTGCGCGAAGGCTCGCGCGCGAAGGCTTCGCGGTCGCGGTGAACTATGCATCGAGTGCGACCGAAGCGAACGCGCTCGTCGAAGAAATGCGCGCGGCGGGCGGCGCGGCCATCGCGGTGAAGGCGAACGTGGCATCGGCCGATGACGTGCGGCGCCTGTTCGATACGGTCGAAGCCGAACTCGGCAAGGCCGATGCGCTCATCAACAACGCGGGCGTGCTGAAGCCGACGCCGCTCGCCGATACGAGCGACGCGCTCTACGACCACACGTTCGACATCAACGTGCGCGGCACCTTCAATACGCTGCGCGAAGCGGCGTCGCGCATGAACGACGGCGGGCGCATCGTGAACTTTTCGAGCACGACGCTCGCGCTCAACATGCCCGGCTACGCCGTCTACAACGCAACGAAAGCGGCCGTCGAAGCGTTCACGCATGTCTTCGCGAAGGAGTTGCGCGGGCGGCGCATCACGGTAAACGCGGTCGCGCCCGGTCCGGTTGCCACTGCGCTCTTTCTCGACGGCAAGACCGACGAGCAGATTGCGAACTTCGCGAAGATGCCGCCGCTGGAACGTCTCGGTCAGCCGGACGATATCGCGTCAGTCGTGGCGTTTCTCGTCGGCGAGGATGCGGGCTGGGTCAACGGGCAAGTGCTGCGCGCGAACGGCGGCGTCGCTTAGACAGACAATGCGAGTTGCCCCGCGCTGCCATTCGGCGAAGCGACGGCGCGGCGGCGCGGTGCGGTTCGCTTGTCATGCGGTACGGCCGGCAACGCCAGTGCGTGCTGCATGACGAGGCTGAAGGCGGGACGCGCGTCGCACGCGATCCATTCGAGTTGTCCCGATGCGAGACGTTTCGCGATCAGGCTGTACACGTCGACATCGAACGGGCGAAGCTCAGGCGCGCTCGCGAGCAGCGCGGGGATAGCGTCCCGCGACGCGCACGTGCCCACATAGCACCAGCGATCGATCACGTGCCATGCTTCGCTCCCACTCTCTGCATCGCGCTCCGCAATCGCGACGGGGCCGTCGTGAGGCCAGCGCACGATGCGCGAAGCATCGAGTGCCACGAGCGCGCGCGCCGCATGATCCGCGAGCGATTCGACGCCCGCGCACGCGCCGAGGCAGCGCTTCACCTGAAAGCCGAAGCAGCCGCGCATTCGTCCGGGCGGCGCTTTTTCCAGACCGAGCGTCGTCGCGCAAAGGTGATGTTCATCGGCGAGATGGCGCATGAACGCATGCGCCTTGCCGCGCGACGCGAACACGCCGAAGAGATGCGGCTCGCGCGAGAGATCCCGTTTGTCGGCGCGCAGCAGCACGGGCGCGGGCGCGCCCGGGAGCCATTGCCACGCGCATGCCGGCGACACGCGCTTGAGCAGGCGATTGTGAATGGGCCGCAAGTCTTTCACGAGCTTCGCTTCCAGCAGCAGCGCTCCGAGTTCGCCGACGGTCTCGCGATGCTCGATACGCCGTATCGCCTGCGAGATGGACAGGTCCTTCGCGAGCCGATGATCGCCCGAAAAATGCGCCGTCACGCGCTGCTTCAGGTTGATGCTCTTGCCGACGTAGAGCGCCACGTCGTCGTCGCCGTGAAAGAGATAGACGCCGGGCGTGGAAGGTAGCGCGTCGAGCGCGCCTTCGGGCAGCGCAGCGGGCAGACTCGCGCGCTTCACGAGCGTCCTGATGGCCGCATCGACGAGGTCTTGCGAATACAGCGCGTGAATCTTCAGCCAGAACTGCCAGAGCAAGTCGGCATCGGCGAGCGCGCGGTGGCGTCCTTGCGGCGCGAGATCGAGCCGCGCGATGAGCGCATCGAGACCATGCCGCTCGACCGATGGAAAGAGCGCGCGCGACAGCCGCACCGTGCACAGCGTATCGGCGCGAAACGCGATGCCCGCGCGACGAAATTCGTTCTTCAGAAAGCCGTAGTCGAAGCGCGCGTTGTGCGCGACGAAGAGCTTGCCGTGCAGCCGCTCGGCCAGCGCCGGCGCGAGCGATTCGAACGTCGGCTGGCCGCGCAGCATGGCGTCGTCGATACCGGTGAGGCGCGAGATGAATGGCGGCACCGGCACGCCGGGATCGACGAGCACGCTCCATCGCTCGATGCCCGCCGTGCTCGCCTCGACGACGCCGATTTCGGTGATGCGGTCCGCGGTGGCATCGCTGCCGGTGGTTTCGAGATCGACGAATACGATTGGACGCGCAAGCCCGGCGAGGAGGGCATCGGCGAGGAAATCTTCTTGCATGAAGGCAACGGGAACGAGAAGCCGCAGTGCGCCGAGTCTATCGCGAAAAGCGCATCGGCATTCGCGCTCAAGCCACGGCGCGCCGTTGCCGTTAAGCAGAAACGTGCATGCGCCATGCGATGCGCAGGTACGATCAGTACAATAGTGGCTTGGCTTTTTGTTTTCGGAAATTTCGACATGACTTACTGCGTGGGCATGTGCGTGGACGAGGGTCTCGTCTTCTTGTCCGACACGCGCACCAACGCTGGCGTCGACCACGTCAGCGCCGCTCGCAAGATGGCTGTTTTCGAGCAGCCGGGCGAGCGCGTGATCGTGCTGCTCGCGGCCGGCAACCTGGCGCTCACGCAAGCCGTGACGCAGTTGCTCGCCGAACCCGCCGACCATCACGCCCCGACGCTCTATAGCTGCACCACGATGGCGGAAGCCGCGCGCATCGTGGGCGATGCGGTGCGCGAAGTGCATCGGCGCGATGCGCTGTCGCTCGCTGAATTCAGCGTCGACTTCAATTGCAGCTTCATTCTCGGCGGCCAGATTCAGGGGCAGGGTCCGCGCCTTTTCATGGTGTACGCGGCCGGCAATTCCATCGAATCGACGCGCGTTTCGCCGTACTTTCAGATCGGCGAATCGAAGTACGGCAAGCCGATCATCGACCGGGTGATTACTCCGGCGTCGCCGCTCGACGAAGCCGCGAAATGCGCGCTCATTTCCATGGATTCGACGCTGCGCTCGAATCTTTCGGTCGGCCTGCCGCTCGATCTGCTGGTCTACGAGAAAGACGCGCTGCGCGTCACGCGCTTTGCCACGCTCGACAACAACAGCGCGTACTACCAGATGATCAACCGCACGTGGGGCGAGCGGCTGCGGCAGTTGTTCGGCGAGATTCCGAACCCGACGTGGACCGATCTCGCCGACGTGCCGCTGCGCCGGCGCGAGGCGGACAACACGGTGCCGCGACTCGTGATCGGCGATCTGCCAGCCGGTTCGGATGCGCCTGCGCAGACGCTCGCGGAAGATGTCGACGGCGCGGGCAACCTGCCGCCGGAATGAGCCTTCAGCGGGCGTCGGCCGCGCATTGCAGCGGCATCGCGAGGCTCGCCTTGATCGCCTGCATTCGGCGCGGCGAATCCGCCAGCACGGCGTCGATGCCGAGACAGGCGGCCGCGCGATAATCCTCGGCGCTGTCGATGCCGATGGCAAGCACGTGCGCCTCGCCCCGCGTCCGGAAGCACGAGAGCGCCTCGCGCGTCCACAGCTTCGCTTCCACGGGCGAGCGCGCTTCGCCGAGCGTGAAGGTCTCGACCAGTTCCATCTGCCTTTTCCACTCGAATGCGGCCCAGGCGCCGGGCTGCGGCGGCTCGGCGCATGTGTGCCCCAACGCGACGCCCGCGAGCCGTCCACGCGTCGTATCGCGAGACTCGAAGAGCCGTGCCTGCGGGTAGGCGGCGAACGCCGTCTGATAGGCCCCGTCGGTGGAATAGATGAGCACGCGCGACCACGCATTCGCACGATCGAGCACGCGGGCGACGGCCGCGGCCTGCGGCTCGGCGGGCAGCGCCTTCATGTCGAGCATCACGGGCACGGACGCCGGAATGGCGGAGAGCGCGTCTTCGAGCGTCGGAATGCTCAGCGGATGCGCGCGATAGGGATACGTCCTCGCGCCGCGCGCATCGGCGTGCGCGAAGTTCCAGCCTGCGTTCAGGCGTTGCAGCGCGGTGAGGTTCAGGCTCGCGACGGCGCCTTTGCCGTCGGTATTCGCGGAGAGGTCAGCCGGGCGATACAGCACCGGCACGCCGTCACGCGTGATCTGTACCGAAAGCCAGATCGCATCCGCGTGATGGGCCAGCGCGCCCGCGATGGCGAGCAGCGTATTCTCGGGGAAGTCCGCTGTGCCGGCGCGATGCGCGACGATCATCGGCAGCGCGGGCGGCTCGTCCGCGAACGCATGCGCGATGCCGCTCGCTAAGAGCGAAGCGAGCGCGATCCGGCGGAAAAGGGCGATCATCGAATGGACTCCGTAGCAGCGGCATCGAGAACGCCATCTCGTCGCGCATAAAAAAACAGCCATCGGAAAACCGATGGCTGTTCGAGATACCGCTTGTCCGCTGACGCGGCACTCGCGTGCCACGCCAATCGGCTGTTCTTAGAACTTGTGACGCAGGCCGATCAGGACCAGTTCCTGGTGGCTACGACCGCTGTCGAAGCCGAAGTCGCTGATCGAAGCCGTTGCGTTGACCCGCGACTGCGTGCCGTCCGCATTGTTCACGCGTTGCGTGCCGCTTGCGTGCTGGTACGCGCCGACTGCGTAGACATCCGTGCGCTTCGACAGGGAGTAGTCGGCGCCCAGGCTGACCTGGTGGTAGTTCGCCGACGTGTCGCCGCTTGCGTGCGTGTACGTGTAGCCGAGGCCCAGCAGCGTAGCCGGCGTCAACTGGAAGTTCACGTAGCCGTTGCCGACGTTGAACTTCTCTTGCTCCTGGAACAGCGAGCTGCCGTCGTTCTTGTACTGCGCGAAGCTGTACGACGCGCCGACCGTGAACGGACCGAACACGTACTGGCCTGCGCCGCGCGCGATGCCGATCGCATGAGCCGTCGAGTAGCCGCTGTTGATCACCGAGTTGAACAGCGAATCCGACGACGGGCTGTTCCAGCCGGTGTTCGTTCCCGACAGAGGCGCGCGGCCGGTCGTCGGGTTGTTCACGTACAGGTAGCTGCCTGCCAGGCCGAAAGGACCGTTGTTATACGTGACCGCGCCGCCCCACGTCTGGCCCTGGCCGGTCGCGCCCGCCAGGTTGCTGAAGCCGTAGATGCCTTCGAACTGGAAGCCCGAGAACACCGGCGAAACGTACTTGACCGCGTTGCTGACGCGCAGGCTGTTGTCGTAGTTGTCGACGTCACCCGGGGTTGCGAACGCTGCGCCCCAGTAGTTGTCGGCCGTGAGGCCCTGGACCATGTCGACCGACGGGTCATATTGACGACCCAGCGTGACCGTACCCCACTGGTTGCCGCTCAAACCGACGAATGCCTGACGACCGAACTCGCGCCCACCCTGGTTCAGACGACCCGTGCCCGGATCGAAGCCGCTTTCCAACTGGAACAGTGCCTTCAGACCGCCGCCGAGGTCTTCCTGACCCTTCAAGCCCCAACGCGGGCCGGACAGCGTGCCGTTGACCATGCCAAACAGATGGTCGCCTGCCGCGTTGGCATGGCTGACATAGGCAAGGCCCGTATCGATCACGCCATACAGCGTCACGCTCGTTTGTGCCTGTGCCGCGCCAGCTGCGCCGAGCAGGGCCAGCGAGAGGGACGTCAGTGCGAATCGTTTCATCGAATTCTCCACGCGAATGATTAAAATCGTTGTTACCGGCGCAGAGAATAACGCAACGTTTCGTTACGTTAGAAACGAAAAAAAATGACTGTCTCCAAAAAGACACAGTGCCGGGAGACGCCCGCCCGTGCACGGTTTGCGGCTATCCCCTTTGAAAACTGAGACGTGACAAAATCCCGTCGCAAAAGTTCCGCGCATAGTTTCACTCGTCCAGCGAGACTTGCGGGCTTATAAAGATTAATGCCGAAGCCGATAACAAACGGCTGCATCATCCGATTTTTATTTGCGCGAAGCAGCCGCAGTCGGTCGGTCAAACGTCGCGCGAAGGACCACCGCCGTCGCGCCGCGAGAGCAGCGCCACGGCCACGCCCGCCGTCGCCGCGACGAGCACCGCGCGCCACGGATGGCGCTTCACGGCGGCGTTCGCTCGCGACGCCTTGCGCCCCGCGCCGACCATCGCAACGGCGGTGGCGCGGGTGGCCGTCGACTCGGCGCGCGCCACCTTGCGCGAAAGGTCGATCGCCCGCTTGAGCGCGAGCGCGGCCTGGCGCGTGCGGCCGCCGTTCGAGAGCCGCGCGGCTTGCGGGCGCGCGCTTCGAACGTTGAGCGTCGTCGGCGCGAGCGGCTCAATATCCGCCGCCATGTCGACGCGCGTGGACGCCGCAAGCATCGAACCGATCTTGGCCCGGCTTCCCGGCGGCACGCTGCCGTTGTTCTGCACGCCCCACGCGCCCCGCGGGTCATGCATGCGCGCGCGCGCCGCCGAAAACTCGGCGCCCAGCAGGAGCACCGCCGCGGAGAAGTACAGCCACATCAGCAACACCGCGAGCGATCCGGCCGCGCCGAACGCGCTCGCGGTGCCCGCGTGCGTCAGATAGAAGGCGAACAGCTTCTTCCCCACCGAGAAGAAGATGGCCGCCACGACGCCGCCCACGAGCGCATCGCGCCATTGGACCGGCGCATCGGGCAGAAACTTGAGAAGCGCGCCGAACGCGACGGAAAGAATCGCGAGCCCGGCCACTAGTTGCACGACATCGCCGATGACGACGAACGGCGAATCGCCCCACAGCCACAGGCCGACCGCCTGGATCGCCGTATCGAGCACGAGCGAGACGATCAGCAGGAAGGCGACGCCCAGCACGAGCCCGAACGAAACGAGCCGCACGCGCACCATCGCGAGCACGCTGGAACGCTGCTCGCCCGTGAGCGGCCACACAATATTGAGCGCCGTGTTGAGCGAGGAAAACGTCGCCGACGCGCCCACGGCCAGCAGCACGAAGGAGATGATCGCGGCGAGCCCGGTTCCGCCGCTGCGATGCGCGTTCTCCACGATGCTCTGCACGCCCGCCGCCGCCTGATCGCCGATCAGCCCATTGACCTGATGAAAAAGCTGGCCGCGCGCCGCTTCCGGGCCGAACACCCAGCCGGCCACCGCGATCACCATGACGAGCGTCGGCGCGAGCGAGAACGCCGAATAGAACGCGATGCTCGCGGCCATCGCGGCGCAGCGGTTTTCGGAAAACTGCTTGAGCGCGCCGAGCGCCCACGACGCATCTTTTTTGACCGCGGAACCTATTTTTTGCGTGGATACGGAGCTCATGACGAATCTCTCGGTGCGATCGAACAGTGGCGGCGCGGGCTCCGGCGTAGTGCGCGGACCCGCGGGCGGTAATTGCAACCGATCGAGCAGGTTCCGTTCCAAGACAAGCGCGAACGGGCGAAGCGCATATATAAGAACATTGCTATGATCGCGCCTGCCGCGACGGGACGCCCGTTCGTTTCGCGCGGCGCAACCGGCAGACCGCGCGCCAGCCAGGACGGCTGCAGCGCCGGCGGTTCGAAAATCGACGCTGCGTGCGAGCGGCAGGACCTTGAGCCGAACGCGCGCTTCTATACTTTTAGAGCACCCCACTTCACGACGCGCCGAGGACATCATGCTTCAAATGTCACGGCGACAGTTCCTCAAGGTTTCCGCGAGCACGCTCGCCGGATCGAGCCTGGCTGCACTGGGCTTCTCTCCGGCACCCGCGCTCGCCGAAGTCCGACAATACAAACTGTCGCGCACCACTGAAACGCGCAACACCTGTCCGTACTGTTCGGTCGGGTGCGGCATTCTGATGTACGGTCTCGGCGACAATGCCAAGAACGCCAAGGCCAGCATCATCCATATCGAAGGCGATCCCGACCATCCGGTCAATCGCGGCACGCTGTGCCCGAAAGGCGCATCGCTCATCGACTTCATCCATAGCCCGAGCCGGCTGATGTACCCGGAGTACCGCGCGCCCGGTTCGTCGGAATGGAAGCGCATTTCGTGGGACGACGCGCTCGACCGCATCGCGAAGCTGATGAAGGAAGACCGCGACGCGAACTTCGTCGAGACGACGGCGGACGGCAAGAAGGTCAACCGCTGGCTCACGACGGGCATGCTCGCGGCGTCGGCGGGTAGCAACGAAGTCGGCTATCTGACGCACAAGACTATCCGCAGTCTTGGCATGCTCGCATTCGACAATCAGGCGCGTGTCTGACATGGCCCGACGGTGGCAGGTCTTGCCCCGACGTTTGGCCGTGGAGCGATGACGAACCATTGGGTCGACATCAAGAACGCGGACGTAATTCTGGTGATGGGCGGCAACTCGGCCGAGGCGCACCCGTGCGGTTTCAAATGGGTGACCGAGGCGAAGGCGCACAGAAAGGCGCGCCTGATCGTGGTCGATCCGCGCTTCACGCGCACGGCATCGGTCGCGGATTTCTACGCGCCGATTCGCACCGGCACGGACATCGCCTTCCTTGGCGGCGTCATCAACTATCTGTTGACGCACGACAAGATCCAGCACGAGTACGTTAAAAACTACACGGACATGTCGTTCATCGTGCGCGAAGACTTCGCGTTCAAGGACGGCACGTTCTCAGGCTATGACGCCGAGCATCGCAAGTACGACAAGACGAGCTGGGACTACGAGCGCGGCGACGACGGCTTCGTGAAAGTCGACCCGACGCTGCAGCATCCGCGCTGCGTCTACAACCTGATGAAGCAGCACTACGCCGCCTACACGCCCGAAATGGTGACGAAGGTGTGCGGCACGCCGACCGACAAGTTCCTGAAGGTCTGCGAGATGCTCGCTTCCACGGCGCAGCCGAATCGCGCGGGCACCATTCTGTACGCGCTCGGCTGGACGCATCACTCGGTCGGCGCGCAGATGATCCGCACCGGCGCGATGGTGCAGCTTCTGCTCGGCAACATCGGCATTGCGGGCGGCGGCATGAACGCGCTGCGCGGTCACTCGAACATCCAGGGGCTGACCGATCTCGGCCTCATGTCCAACCTTCTGCCGGGCTACATGACCCTGCCGATGGAAGGGGAGCAGGATTACGAGGAATACATCACGAAGCGCGCGACACAGCCGCTGCGGCCTAATCAGCTGAGCTACTGGAAGAACTACCGTGCGTTCCACGTGAGCTTCATGAAGTCGTGGTGGGGCGACAACGCGACCGCCGACAACAACTTCGGCTTCGACTTTCTGCCCAAGCTCGACAAGTCCTACGACATGCTCCAGGTCTTCGAGCTGATGGCGCAGGGCAAGATGAACGGCTACATCGCGCAGGGCTTCAATCCGCTCGCCGCCGCGCCCAACAAGGCGAAGGTCGGCCTCGGCTTGTCCAAGCTGAAGTGGCTGGCCATCATGGACCCGCTCGCGACTGAGACGTCGGAGTTCTGGAAGAACCACGGCGAGTTCAACGACGTCGATTCGTCGAAGATACAGACCGAAGTGTTCCGCCTGCCGACGACTTGCTTCGCGGAAGAACGCGGCTCGCTCGTGTCTTCGTCGCGCGTGCTGCAATGGCACTGGCAGGGCGCGCAGCCGCCGGGCGAAGCGAGGAGCGACATCGAGATCATGTCGGGACTGTGGCTACGTATTCGCAAGGCGTATCAGGAACACGGCGGCAAGTATCCCGACCCGATTCTGAAGATGTCGTGGCCGTACGCGGACCCGGAAAGCCCGACGCCCGAAGAACTCGCGATGGAGTTCAACGGCCGCGCGCTCGCCGACGTCACCGATCCGACCGACAAGACGAAGGTGCTCGCGAAGAAGGGCGAACAGCTGTCGAGCTTCGCCCTGTTGCGCGACGACGGTTCCACCGCGAGCGGATGCTGGATCTACTGCGGAGCGTGGACGCAGGCGGGCAATCAGATGGGCCGCCGCGACAACAGCGATCCGACCGGCATCGGCCAGACGCTGAACTGGGCGTGGGCGTGGCCGGTGAATCGCCGCGTGCTGTACAACCGCGCATCGTGCGATGTGAGCGGCAAGCCGTTCGATCCGTCGCGCAAGCTGATCGGCTGGAACGGCCGTGCTTGGACCGGCGCGGACATTCCGGACTTCAAGGCGGACGAACCGCCGGAAAACGGCATGAATCCGTTCATCATGAATCCGGAAGGCGTGGCGCGTTTCTTCGCTCGCGACGGCATGAACGAAGGTCCGTTCCCCGTTCATTACGAACCGTTCGAGACGCCGCTCGGCTACAACCCGTTCTTCCCGAATGAGAAGAACGTCACGAGCAATCCGGCGGCGCGCGTGTTCCCGGACGACCGTGCGGCCTTCGGCACCGCCGATCAGTTCCCGCATACGGCGACCACCTATCGCCTGACCGAGCACTTCCACTACTGGACCAAGCACGTGAAGCTCAACGCGATCGTGCAGCCGCAGCAGTTCGTGGAAATCGGCGAGGATCTGGCGAAGGAAGTCGGTGTCGTCGCGGGCGATCGCGTGAAGGTGTCGAGCAATCGCGGGCACATCATCGCGGTGGCGCTCGTCACCAAACGCATCAAACCGCTGACCGTGGAGGGCAAGAAGGTGCAAACCGTCGGCCTGCCGCTGCATTGGGGCTTCAAGGGCCTGACGCAGCCGGGCTATCTCGTCAACACGCTGACGCCTTCCGTGGGCGACGGGAACTCGCAGACACCGGAGTTCAAGTCGTTCCTCGTGAAGGTCGAGAAGGCATAAGGAGACGAGAATGGCTCTGCAATCGCTCGATATCAAGCGGGTTTCCGCCACCACCACGCCGCCGCCGCAGGTCCGCGAGCCGGTCACGGGCACCGTCGCGAAGCTCATCGACGTGTCCAAGTGCATCGGCTGCAAGGCGTGCCAGACGGCGTGCATGGAGTGGAACGACCTGCGCGACGACGTGGGACACACCACCGGCATCTACGACAACCCGCGCGATCTCACCGAACATTCGTGGACGGTGATGCGCTTCACGGAGTACGAGAACCCGAAGGGCGACCTCGAATGGCTGATCCGCAAGGACGGCTGCATGCACTGCGAGGACCCGGGCTGTCTGAAGGCGTGTCCTTCGCCGGGCGCGATCGTTCAGTACACGAACGGCATCGTGGATTTCCACGAGGAAAACTGCATCGGCTGCGGCTATTGCGTGACGGGCTGCCCGTTCAACATTCCCCGTATCTCGAAGGAAGACAACCGCGCGTACAAGTGCACGCTCTGTTCCGATCGCGTCGCGGTCGGGCAGGAACCGGCGTGCGTGAAGACGTGTCCGACCGGCGCGATCATGTTCGGCACCAAGACGGACATGATCCAGCAGGCGGAAGACCGCGTGGAAGACCTGAAGGAGCGCGGTTTCGAGAACGCCGGTCTGTACAACCCGGCCGGCGTGGGCGGCACGCACGTCATGTACGTGCTGCATCACGCGGATCAGCCGGGGCTGTATCACGGGCTCGCGGAAAACCCGCGGATCAGCCCGCTCGTGTCGGTCTGGAAGGGCGTGACGAAGCCGCTTGCGGTCGCGGGCATGGCGCTCGCCGCGCTCGCCGGATTCTTCCACTACACGCGTGTCGGTCCGAACGAAGTGAGCGCGGAAGAGGAAGCCGAGGCGCAGCGCGAGGCGGAAGAGGCACGCAACGAGAGGGAGCGTTCGAATGAAACACGATAGCGAATTGCGCGACGTGCGAGGCAACCGCCTGATCGTGCGCTATACGCCGAACGAGCGCACGAACCACTGGATCACCGCGATCAGCTTCGTGCTGCTCGCGTTGTCCGGGCTCGCGATGTTTCATCCGTCGATGTCGTGGCTCTATGCGATCTTCGGCGGCGGGCAATGGACGCGCATTTTGCATCCGTTCGTCGGCTGCGTGATGTTCCTGTCGTTCATGGTGCTCGCGTTGCGCTTCTGGCATCACAACTATCTGGACAAGAGCGACATCCAGTGGATGAAGCAGATCGACGACGTGCTCGCCAATCGCGAAGACCGCCTGCCCGAGATCGGCAAGTACAACGCCGGTCAGAAGCTCGTGTTCTACGTGATGGTGGCGAGCCTGCTGTTGCTGCTCGCATCCGGCATCGTGATCTGGCGCGCGTACTTTGCGTTCTACTTTCCGATCACCGTCATCCGGCTCGCCGCGGTCGTGCACGCAGCGACGGCTTTCGTGCTGATTATGTCGATCATCATCCATATCTATGCGGGACTGTGGATCAAGGGATCGATCAGCGCGATGGTGCGCGGAACCGTGACCTATGGATGGGCGCGCAAACACCATCCGCGCTGGTTCAAGGAAATCATCGGGAAGTAGGCGTCGCGGCTTTCTCACGAAACGCCAGCCAGTGATCCGAACCGCTCGCGCCTCGTTCAGGCCGGGCGGTTCTTCTTTGCGCAGCACGATCCGCGCGACGCGGCGCACCCCGACGCGTGCCGTCTGAACGCTATCCGACAAGCTGTTATTCTTCTTTTGAATGCGACGCTTTTGCGCCGCATTCAAAGCACCGAAGCATTCCAAGGACGAACTCAAGTGGTCCAACGCATACTCGAATCCGCTGCATCGATCGAAGCACTCGATCAGTCGGCCATTCCACGGCTGCGCATGCCTGAACGCGCAACGGTTTTCAGCGCGCGCGCCGCGCGCCTGCGCCAGCTTGCGGACGCGAGCCATCCCATCGCGGGCTATTTGCGCCTCATGGCCGCGCTCGCCGATGCGCAACAGCATGTGCTCGCCGTCTTCACCGCGCCGATGCCAACGCGCGAATCCATCGCGCTGCACCAGCAGCACTCGATGCCCATCGTTCCCGCGCTCGGCGCGGACGAGCGCGATCCCGCATGGCGCGACGTGCTCTTCATGCTGCTCGATCGCATCGAGGCCGCGGGCGCGCTGACGCCGCCGCTCGCGCAACTCGTCGCGCATCTGCGGGCGATGCCCGCCGCTGCGCTCGATGCGCAGGCCGACGCCATCCTCGCTTTGCGTTTCGCGGAGATCGAACCTGCCGCCGCGCCGTTCATTGTCGCGGCGCTGCAAGTGGTGTGGACGGACATCGCGAGCCGCATCGGCAGCGCGGAAGTGCCGTACATGGACACGTCGGGCGTGTGCCCCGTCTGCGGCACCATGCCGGTGGCGAGCATCGTGCGCGTGGGCGGCGTCCACGAAGGCTATCGCTACGTGCAGTGCGGCCTGTGCTCGACGGAGTGGCACGTCGTGCGCGCGAAGTGCTCGAATTGCGATTCGACCAAGGGAATCGCGTATCACGCAATGGACGGCGCGGAAGCCAGCACCGCGCAAACCCCTGAAGACGAGCAAGCCCGCGCCGAACGCGCGCGCAACGCGCCGCTGAAAGCGGAGTCGTGCGACGAATGCGGCACGTATCGCAAGATCGGCTATCAGGAGAAAGCGTACGACTTCGAGCCGTTCGCCGACGATCTCGCGAGTCTGACGCTCGATCTCCTGATGGGCGATGCGGGCTTCCGACGCCCCGCGCCGAATCCGTGGCTGTGGCCCGAACAGAGCGCATCGGACGAAGCGAGCGAAGGGCCACAAGCTGGCCCAGCGGGCCAAGCGGACGAAGCACGATGAGCGACGTGACCGGCGGCGACGGCAGCGAACTGCGCGCGCTGATGGCCCGCGTGCCGTCGGTGGAGCGCGTGCTCGCATCGGCGCTGTTCGAGCCGCTCATTGACGAATACGGCCGCACGCAGACGCTCGCCGCCTTACGCGCGACGCTCGATGCGTGGCGCGCCGACGCGCAGGCGGGCCGCGCGTCCGTGGAGGCGCTCACGGAAACGATGCTCGGCCACGCCGTGAGTTTGCGGCTCGCGAGCCGCGCGCAAAGCCGCGTGCGTACCGTGTTCAATCTGACCGGCACGGTGCTGCACACGAACCTCGGCCGCGCGCTGCTGCCCGACGAAGCCGTGCGTGCCGTGGCCGACGTGCTCACGCGTCCCGCGAATCTCGAATTCGATCTGGATACCGGCGCGCGCGGCGATCGCGACGACCTGATCAACGGGCTCATCTGCGAACTGACGGGCGCGGAAGCGGCGACTGTCGTGAACAACAACGCGGCGGCCGTGCTGCTCACGTTGTCCGCGCTGGCGCCGAGGAAAGAAGTGATCGTGTCGCGCGGCGAGCTGGTGGAAATCGGCGGCGCGTTTCGCATTCCGGACATCATGAGCCGCGCGGGCGCGAAGCTGCGCGAAGTGGGCACGACCAACCGCACGCATCTGAAGGATTACGAGGAAGCGATCAACGCGAGAACCGCGCTTCTGATGAAGGTCCATTGCAGCAACTACGCCGTGACCGGCTTCACGAAGGAAGTCGCGACAGCCGAACTCGCGCCGCTCGCGCATGAGCGCGGCTTGCCGGTTGCCGTCGATCTCGGCAGCGGCACGCTCGTCGATCTCACGCAATGGGGCCTGCCGCGCGAAGCGACCGTGCGCGAGACGGTGGAAGCGGGCGCCGATCTCGTGACGTTCAGCGGAGACAAGCTGCTCGGCGGACCGCAAGCGGGCCTGATCGTCGGGCGCAAGGATCTCATCGCGAAGATCAAGAAGCATCCGCTCAAGCGCGCGCTGCGCGTCGGCAAGCTCACGCTCGCGGCGCTCGAAGCGGTGCTGCGCCTGTATCGCACGCCCGAGACGCTGCAAGCGCGCCTCACGACGCTGCGCCTGCTCACGCGTCCGGCCGACGCCATGCGCCTCGCCGCCGGCCGCATTCAGCCCGCGTTGCAGCGCCTGGCGGGCGACGCGTTTGCCGTGACCACGGAGCCGATGTTCAGCCAGATCGGCAGCGGCGCATTGCCTGTTGATGTGCTGCCGAGCTACGGCCTCGCCGTACGGCTCGCGAGCGGCAAGCGCGGCGGCGGGCAACTGAACCGCATCGAGCGCAAGCTGCGCGCGTTGCCGCGGCCGGTGATCGGGCGCATCGCGGACGGCGCGCTCTGGCTCGACCTGCGGTGTCTCGAGGAAGCCGACGAAGCCGCATTTATCGCGCAACTGGACGGCCAGCGCCGGAGCGAAGACGCATGATCGTCGGCACGGCGGGGCATATCGACCACGGCAAGACCACGCTCGTGCGCGCGCTGTCCGGCGTGGACACCGACCGCCTCAAGGAAGAAAAAGCGCGCGGCATTTCCATCGAACTCGGCTACGCGTATGTGCCGCTCGCGGATGGCGGCATGCTCGGCTTCATCGACGTTCCGGGCCACGAAAAGCTCGTGCATACGATGGCGGCGGGCGCGAGCGGCATCGACTTTGCGCTCCTCGTGATCGCGGCCGACGACGGCGTGATGCCGCAGACGCGCGAGCATCTCGCGATCCTCGAACTGCTCGGCGTGGCGACGGGCGCGGTGGCGTTGACGAAAACCGACCGCGTCGACGAAAGCCGCGTGCGCGAAGTCCACGCGCAAATTAGAACGCTGCTCGCGCCGACGCCGCTCTGCGATGCGCCGATCTTCGACACCAACGCCACCGCCGCCGACGATCCCGGCGCGGCCGCGCTGGACGCGCATTTGCGCGATGCCGCCGCGCGCTGGCGCGCGCGTCGCGACGATGGCTTCTTCCGCCTCGCGGTCGATCGCGTGTTCACGCTGTCGGGGCAAGGCACGATCGCGACGGGCACGGCGTTCGCGGGGCGCGTGAGCGTGGGCGACGTGCTCGCGCTCGCGCCGCGCGAATCGGCGGACGAAGTGCGCGTGCGCAGCATTCACGCGCAGAATCGCCCAGCACAGGCGGGCCACGCGGGCGAGCGTTGCGCGCTCAATCTCGCTGGCATCGAGAAAGATGCGCTCGCACGCGGCGACTGGATCGTCGATGCGCGCATCGCGAAGGCGTCGGAGCGGCTCGACGTCGAACTCACGCTGCTCGCCGATGCCGGGCTCACGCTTGCGCACTGGACGCCGTTGCATGTGCATCTGGGCACGACGCATCGCGTGGCGCACGTCGCGCTGCTGGAGGCGGACACGCTCGCGGCGGGACAATCGGCGCGCGTGCAGCTCGTCTTCGATCAACCGGTGTGCGCGCTGCCGGGCGACCGCTTCATCGTGCGCAATGCGCAGGCGAGCCGCACCGTGGGCGGCGGCCGCGTGCTCGATCCGTTCGCGCCCGCCCGCAAACGCCGCACGCCGCAGCGCCGCGCGTGGCTCGACGCGCTGGCCGCCTGGCTCGACACGCATCGCGCCGATGCGCTTTTCGATGACTCGCCGTACGGCTTGCCGCGCTCGCTCGTCGAGCATCTGTGCGGCCGTCCGGCAGCATCGGTCGCGCTGCCGGACGGCTTGCGCCGCGTGCCTCTGCCCGATGACGCGCTTTTCATCGCCGGCGCGCATTGGGACGCGCTCGCCGCGCGTCTCACGAGCGCGCTCGCCGCTTTCCACGAACGCTTTCCCGACGAGCAAGGTCCCGACGCCGCGCGTCTGCGCCGCATGGCCGCGCCGCTCGCATCGGATGCGCTGTGGCGCGCCCTGATCGACGACGCCGTGGCGCGCGGGACCGTCGCGCGCAGCGGTCCGTGGCTGCATCTGCCGTCGCATGCGGTGGCGCTCGATGCGGCCGAAGAATCGCTCGCGCAGGCGGTGCTGGCGTCGATCGAACGCGGACGTTTCGACCCGCCGTGGGTGCGCGACCTCGCGCGTGAACACGGCGCGCAGGATGACGACATGCGGCGCCTCTTGCGCAAGCTCGCGCGGCGCGGCGACGTGTTGCAGGTCGTGCGCGATCTCTTCTATTCGCGATCCGCGATCGCAGAATTAGCGCGACTAGCGGCCGAACGTGCCCACGCGCGCAATGGTGCGGCCAGCGCCATCGGCGCAGCGGAGTTTCGCGATGCAAGCGGTCTCGGCCGCAAGCGCGCGATTCAGGTTTTGGAGTTCTTCGACCGGGTTGGTTACACTCGCTTTCATCGCGACCTTCACCTGTTGCGCACCGACAGCCGCTGGCACGAGCCGGTCTGAGCGGCTCCCGCCACGCCCTCTGCGCTTTTTGCGCCAGGCGAACCGATGGAGCATTCCTACTACGCGCTGCTGCATCTGCTGTCGGGCCATCCGGAATGGACGCTCGCGGTCGTGCTGCTCGCGTCGTTTCTCGAATCGGTCGCGTTCATCGGCACCTTCGTGCCCGGCAGCACCGCGATGTTCATTGCGGGCGCGCTCGTCGGCGCGGGCGCGCTGAACCTCGGCTGGGTATTCGTCTGCGCGATCGCGGGCGCCATTGCCGGCGACGCCGCGAGCTTCTGCTTCGGCGCGCGTTATGCCGATGTCATCGCGCAGATGTGGCCGTTCCGCCGCCATTCGGGCGCGCTCGCCGCGGGCAAGCGGTATTTTCACGCGCACGGCGCGAAGAGCGTGGTGCTCGCGCGCTTCGTGGCGCCGATGCGCGCCGTGGTGCCGGTCGTCGCGGGCCTGTCGGGCATGACGCCCGCGCGCTTTCTGGCCGTCAACGTCCTGAGCGCGCTCATCTGGGCGCCGCTGCATATTCTGCCGGGCGTGGTGTTCGGCGCTTCCATCGAGCTGGCGGGCGCGGTGTCGATCCGGCTCGTCGTCATACTCGTGGCCGTGACGGCGCTCGGTTGGTTCGTCTTCAATCTGACGCGCGTGATCGTGGGACATGCGAAGGGCTGGACCGTCGCCTCGCGCGCAAAGCTGCTCGCGTGGGCGCAGTGCAACGACGGCGCGCCGGCGCGAATCGTGTCGCGCGCGCTCGATCCGGCGAATCCCGCGACTTCGCTCATCGTATCCATTTCCGTGTTGCTGCTCGCATCGGCAATGGCGTTCTTCTATGTGATGTCGAACGTGGCGCGCGGCTCGTCGCTCGTGCAGGTGGATGTCTCGACGTACCGCCTGTTGCAGTCGTTCCGCTCGACGTGGGCCGATTCGATCCTCGACGGCGCCGCCGCGCTCGGCAGCACGCCGACCTTGCTTGCGGTCGCGGCGACCGTCATCGTCTGGATGATTTTCGAGCGGCGCTGGCGCACGGTCGCGTACTGGGTCGTCGCGGTCGTGTTCTCGCAACTGCTCGTCGCGGCGATTCGCGTGACGGCGCATCACCGCTTGCCGCTGTCGTTCGCGCCGGTGGAGCACACGTTCCCGAGCCCGCATCTCGCGGCGGCCGTCATCATTTACGGCTTTCTGGCGTTTTTGCTGCTGCGCCGCGTGGGCATGCTGACCGGCGTGTTCATCGCCACGGCGACATCGGGCATCGTGACGGCCATCGCGCTCGCGGGCCTCTACTTCGGACGCTTCACCATCTCGGACGCGCTCGGCAGCGCGGCGCTCGCGGCCATGTGGGTGTTTCTCATCGCGCTGACCGCTGTTTGGCGGCATCCGGGCAAGCCCAGACGCCGTCCGCTGATGCCGTTCGCGATCCTTGCCGTGATCTGCGCGAGCGTCGGCTTGCAGTTGAGCGACGACACGCAGGCGCACAGCGCCCCGCCGCCGACCGTCGTCATCACGCCGATCCAGTGGATGGACACCGTCTGGCGCACCTTTTCGTGCTACCGCTCGAGCATGGACGGCGACCGCCGCGAGCCGATCACCGTACAGTGGGCCGCGACGCCCGCCGAGATCCGCGCGCAGCTGTCGAGCCGCGGCTGGACGCAAGCGCCGGGACTGACGATGAGGAGCGTGATGTCGGTCGTGTCCCCGAACGCGCCCGCGGCCGCGCTGCCGGTGCTGCCGCGCCTGAACAACGGCGAGCCGTCGAAGCTCATGTTCACGCGCTCGCGTCGGGGCGCGGACGAGCGCGACGTGCTGCGCTTCTGGCCGACGCGCTATGTGCTGAAGGAAGGCGCCGATGCGACGCCGACGCCTATCTGGCTCGGCTCGATCGTTCATGAGCGGCTGCGCCGTCCGTCGTGGCCGTTCAATGTGTTGCGCCCGGACCGGCGCGTCGATTCGATGGCGCTGGACCGTGGCGATGCGTCGTCATGGCACGGCATCGAAATTGCGAACAGCGCGGGGTGCGGCAGCGTGCCGGTGATGCTGGTCCAGTCGAGGCCCGAATGATCTTTCGAAGCGAATGCCGATGCGCGCGCCGCGGAGGTGGCAGTTGATCCAGATTCCTCCGACAGCGATTGCGCAGTGGGGCGCGGCCGCGGTCTTCGGCAACGTGCTGCTGACGCGGCTGGGCGTGCCGCTGCCGTCGGCGCCGCTGCTCGTCTTCGCCGGATCGATGATCGCGAGCGGGCGGCTATCGCTCTCGCATGTGCTGATCGCGGCGGTCTGCGGCGCGCTGCTCGGCGACAGCGCGTGGTTTTCGGCGGGGCGCATCTACGGACGGCGGCTCGTGGCCGCGCTCGCGCGCCGCTCGTATGCCATCGAATCCGGCATGCGCACGACGAGCGAGCTTTTCGAGCGGTACGGCGCGCCGATCATCGCGATATCGAAGTTCGTGCCGGGACTCGGACTCGTCACGCCGCCGCTGATGGGCACGACGCGCATCGCCGCGCTCGTCTTTCTTCTCTGGGATGCGGCGGGCATTGTCGCGTGGTCCGCGTTCTGGGTGCTGGGCGGCGCGTTGTTCCAGCGGCAATTGCACGTCGCGCTGGTCGAATTGCAGATGCATGGCGCGACCGTCATCGATCTGCTCGCGCTCGTCGCGTTGCTGTACTGCGCGTATCGTCTTCTGCGCCGACGCACGCCGGGGCAGTCCGGCGACGATGCGCGCTGACGGGTGCGTTTTTCGTTCCGCCGCTATAATCGTGCACTTCGTTTCTTTCAGCCGGGGAAGGCATTCGTATCCGGTGGTGCGGCTGGGCTTCAAACCCAGTTGGGGGTGTCAGACACTCCCATGTAGGTTCGACTCCTGCTGCCTTCCGCCACAAGCCTCACAGCGTGGTGAGTGCACTCGACATTCATGCTTCCGATTTCCGCAAAGATGCACTCGTTTCCGGAAAATCCCTATCGAGTGGGCTTCACGTTGTCGCCGCGCCGATTGCGCACATAGTGGTCCTTCATGCTGACGGATGTGCGGCCAAGCTGCTTCTGCGCCTGTCGAACGTCCCCGATGCGGCCAGTCACCCCACGCTTCTAGTTGCGACTGCTCGGTACAGCTTCGTCGGCGCGACGCCTGCGGGCTTTTACTGGGTCGCGCTGGACAGCACGCAGGTTCCCTTTGCGCTCGATCATCTTCAAGGCTTGTGCGCGGTGATTGCTCACGCAGGCCAACGATGCATCCGACAAGCTGCAGACGGGGGGCGGTCCCATCTTCAAGCACCGCCGCCGCTGTCGAGGCTATTTCGTGGTGACGTTGCGGGCAACGTCGAACTGGACGTCCCGAAGCATTTGCGCGAAGACCGGCGAGACAATAGCCATCGTGCGCTTGGCTTTCACTGCGTAGCCGGCATCAGTCGGGTGAACGCAGTTTTCGCTGATGAGCGACGATTCGCAGTTCGTAGCGTCTGCATGTAGTCGAACTGACTGACGAGCAGAACGTCGATTGGTTGAGCGTCCTGGCGAAGCAGAAACAGGCGACGATGGTGCGCGCAAAAACGGCGCTGCGGTTCGACTAGACAGCCGTCTCTGAAGTGGTCAGTAGTCGAACCGAGGTTTTGCAAACTGGAGTCTCATGAAGCGGCCGTTGGGGAGCAACCAAAACTCGCCCCTCGTCCGACTCGCTAGCACGTCATTCGAGCGGCCGGTTCTCCAGCCTTTGCTGACGCAAGCGCTTCATGGATGCCCACGGTCGCCCCACATTGTTATGCTACTCATCATCGATGGGAGCGGGGGGCAACTTGGTCAACCGGGATTTGCTCGACAGTGAGCCGAAAAAGCCGTGCGCCGTGCCTGCGCAGGGAAGCCCGTGCGACGAGCTTTTCATTCGCTCGCAGCCGACGAGAGTGAACCGTCCCTGCCGTCGCACGCGTCTCGCGCTCGCGGCGACGATTCTCGGGTCGAGCATGGCGTTCATCGACGGCTCGGTCGTCAACGTCGCGCTGCCCGCCATTCAGACCGACTTCCGCGCGAGCGTCCAGGCAGTGCAGTGGGTGGTGAATGCATACCTGCTTTTTCTCGGGTCGCTCGTGCTGGTCGGCGGGTCCATGGGCGATCACTTCGGCCGCCGCACGATCTTCATTGCAGGCATCTCGCTGTTCACGCTCGCTTCGGCCGCTTGCGGGTTTGCGCCGACCGTCCATGCGCTGATCGTCGCGCGCGCGTTTCAGGGCATCGGCGCCGCATTGCTCGTGCCGAGCAGTCTCGCGATCATAGGCGCCGTATTCGAAGGGGAAGCCCGCGGGCGTGCAATCGGCACGTGGGCCGGCGTGGGCGCGATTACATCGGCAGTGGGGCCGGTAGCAGGCGGCTGGCTCGTCGATGCGTTGTCGTGGCGAGCGATTTTCTTCCTCAACGTGCCGCTTGCAGCGGTGACGATTGCGCTCGCCGTCTTGTCGGTGCCCGATAGCCACAAGCTCAATGGGCCTCGACAAGTCGACTGGCCCGGCGCGCTGTGCGCGGCAGCAGGACTTGCCGCGCTCACATACGGTCTGACCGACGCCGCCGCGCATGGGTTCGCCGATCCGGTCGTACTGTCCGCACTCGGCGCCGGTCTCGTCGTGCTCGCCGCATTCGTGCGGATCGAGGCGAGAAGCCGTCACCCGATGATGCCGCTGGACGTCTTTCGCTCGCGTGATTTCGCAGGCGCCAATCTTGTGACACTGCTGCTCTACTTCGGCGTCGGTGGCGTATTTTTCTTCTTGCCCTTCACGCTGATCCGCGCGCATGACTACACGGCAACGCAAGCGGGTGCGGCGCTGCTTCCGGCGCCCGTCATCATCGGTTTGCTATCGCGTTTTACCGGTGGTCTGACGAGCCGCTTCGGCTCACGCTTGCTGCTGACAGTGGGGCCAGGCGTCGCGGGACTCGGTTTCGCAATGCTGGCGCTGCCGTTTGCGGGCGGCAGCTATTGGGGGGGATTCTTCCCTGCGCTCGCCGTGCTCGGCCTCGGGATGACGATCACCGTCGCGCCGTTGACCACGACCGTCATGATTTCGGTGCCGGCCGATCGCGCGGGCATTGCGTCGGGCATCAACAACGCTGTCGCGCGCGTGGCTAGCCTGCTGGCAATTGCCGTGCTTGGCATTGTGTTCGTGTGGTCGCACCACGCGGCGTTGTCGGCGCGGCTCGACGCGTTGCACGTGCCGCAGAATGCACGTGTGACCACGACGTCGTTGCAGTCGGGTCTTGAGCCTGCGACAGCGGCGGGCGATGGATATGCGTTACCGGTCGCACGGGCAGACGCCGACGCCATCGCTGACGCGCTGCGCGCCGTCGCGCTGGTCGCGGCTGCGTGCGCGTTCGCCGGAGCGGGAATTGCGGCGGCAACCATTCAGCCGCGCAAGTGATGGACTTGCCGTCTCCGTTCGACGTTCGCTTCCAGCGGCGTGCTCCAGGTTAGTCCAATGACGTGAACGGTGGGAGTTCAGCGCGCAGACAGATCATCGTCAGCGCGATGGCGCACCCTATTCCTATGCCGAGGCGACCGGCAAGCCGGCGATGAATTCATCGATCGCGGCGAACAGCGACGCGCGGCGCACGCCGTCCTGAGCCTCTATCGACAAACCTCCCATCAGCGTCATGCAGAGCGCGGCGATTGCTTGAACGTTAGCGTTGGCATCGAGTTCGCCTTCCTCGCGCGCCTGTTTGAGCCGCGCGGCGATCGAACGCGCCACGTTGCGGCGTTGCGCGCGCAATTCGTCGCGTAGTTCGGCGTGCTCGATTCCAACCGACATGCCACCGAGAAAAATCATGCAGCCACGTGGGGCCTGACCGCTCGTGAACAGTACGACGCTCGCGCGGAACATCGCGCGTAGCGCGTCCCGCACGGATTCATGCGCGTGCAACTGCCGAACCGCTGCGCCGCCTTCCTCGCGCGCGTAGAGGGCAAGCGCCTCGCGATACAGTTCCTGCTTGCTGCCGAAGGCGGCATAGATGCTTGGCGAATTGATGCCCATGGCATTGACGAGGTCGGACATCGAGCAGGTGTCGAAGCCTTTGGCCCAGAACACCTCCATTGCCCGCCTGAGCGCCGCATCGCGATCGAAAGCGCGCGGCCGGCCACGCGATCTTTTGGGCTCTTCCATTGGGCGCTGCCTGTCTAGCGTCATATTGTCTCCCGGTCCCGCTGCACGCGGCGGCATTGATGACGTGCATGCAATTCACAATTATATGTTGAGCGTCACAAAATGTCTGGACCTTATTGCGCGCGCTATTTACTATATGTGTCGATCGTTACATAAACCAGGTCTTTGGAGCTTCCATGAAAACGTCTATTGCCGCTTTGTCTGCCGCGCTCGTCATTGCTGCGCCTATCACAACTTTCGCAAGCAGTGCTGCGCCTGTCGCCTCACCGGCGAGCCCTGTTTATTCAGTGTTCGTGGATCAACCGACGGGTTTCACGTTCGTGAAGATGCCGTCAGGCTGGAAGTTCGTAGGGGCCGTATCGAAGGATGACGCGCAGCATCTGCCGGACAACGTGCTGAGGTCCAGTTCGCTGCCCGAGGACTACGCACAGTCGACGGCTGCGGCATCGCTGAAGTGAGTAAGTGGGAAACCCGGCTTTCGCTGGATTTTATGCGCCGGCAAGTGCACGCGGGGCCGACCTTGTGACGCGACTCGACGTTGACTCGAGTCGTCGCACTGATTTTCCACGCCGCTTCTCCGCATTGATAACGTCCGAACATCAATGCTTCCGAAAATTGCACTTCTTGTTTTAACCTTCTTGCGCAAGTATCTGATCTCAAGACGTTCATAAAAGAGAACGCGTCGGAGACAGGCACGAAGCGCGGAGTAGCGTTTCGCTGCATCCCAGTGCACGCCCGTTCGCGGCTGCCGTCAACAGTCATCGACGCATAACTCGCGTATTCCATCTCGCTACTTGAGTCCTGCCGCCGCTTTCGAGCGCATCTAGCGGCAGCGGTGCATCTCGCGCCTGCCGCAGCGAGTCAATGGACCTTCCGTATCCGCTTCATCCGTCATTGCTCAAAATCAGGAGACACGTCACATGCAGATCACCGGAATGTTGCACGGCACGCGCCTGTTGCAATTCGTCGGCTTTCCGTCGAGCGAAGTGCTAGGCCCGGGCGCCAGCGAGGAAGAGATCAAGTCGCTCATCGACCGACACGGCCAGATATTCATCAAGCCGGTTTTCAAGGGTGGCGTGGGCAAGAAGGGCAAAGCGGGCCTGCTCGGCCGCGCAACGGATCTCAAGACGGCGCTCGCCGAAAAGGAACGACTGTACTTCGCCGAACACGCCGTCGGTCATGTGAAAGCCAAGGCAAACGGGGTGACGTTCGAAGCGGGCGTGCCGGCCAAGCACGAAGTTTATTTCTCAATCACTGACTCCACGCGATTCCGCGCGCCGACCATGACGCTTTCGCACATGGGCGGCATGGACATCGAGGAAGTCGACCCGAAGCACGTCGCGATGGTGCCGTTCGATGCGCTGACCGGATTGAAGGCGTTCGTCGTCGCGAATGCGTTGAGCGAGATCGGCGCGCCGCGCGAGATCATCTCGCCGCTCGTGCAGCAGTTGCCGAAGCTCTGGGAACTGTTCCACGACTTCGGGATGACGACGCTCGAACTCAACCCGATCCGCATGCGCGAGGACAAGAAGGGACGTCTCACGCCCGTCGCATGCGACTTTAAGTGCGGATTCGATCGCGACGATCCACGCTTCTCGCGGCTCGGCCTGCCACCGCATCTGTTCGCCGCCGACTACTCGGATTTCGAACAGGAGATCAATCAGTTGCGCACGCACCAGGGGCAAAGCGATGTCTACGTGATCAACGACAAGGGCACGATCCTCGCGCCCACGTTCGGCGGCGGCGCGAACTCGCTCGTCACCGAAATGCTCGGCGATGCGGCGATCATCTCGTCGGACTTCGGCGGCAATCCTCCGTACGAAAAGATGAAGGAAGTGGCGCGCATCTGCTTCCGACACTGGCTGAAGCAGTCGAATGTGCTGTTCATCATCGGCGGCAAGTCCAACAACACCGACATCTTCGAAACCCTGCGCGCGATGGCCGATGCGCTGCGCGAGCACTTCAGCGAGCATGGACCGACGCCGCTTTATGTCGTGCTCGGACGCGGCGGTCCCAACCTCGTGCGCGGCATGTCCGCGCTGCGCGACACCTGCGATTCGCTCGGCCTGCCGTATCGCCTTTTTGGCTTCGACTCCGACATCAGCGAAGTGATCCAGTACGCGCGCCGTGCCGATACATGGATGCAGTCGGGCGGACGCGCGCAAGTGGCGGCGCGCATCGGCGCGCGCGACGCGCAATCGCATACGGCATCGGTTTGAGGAGAGCGGACATGCACAAGCAAGGCAATAGTCGTTTCAAATACTTCGTCGGAATTCAGTCGCTGGCGGATATCGCAACGCGCGAAGACCGCGTCTGCGTGCTCAATATTCTTGGTGGCGAATCATCGGACGTGACGCCGGTGAGCCACGCTTTCTCGGGAGGAAATGTCGTCTTCGGCACGGCGCCCGGCAAAGGCGGACAGGTGCTTGCGACGCCCGCAGGCGATATCCCGGTCTTCAACAACGTAAGAGAAGGGCTGGAGGCCGGGCATCGGTTCAACTGCGGCGTGGTCTATCTGCCGCCTTCGGCAGCGCGCGACGGCGTGGCTGAACTGATCCGCGTGAATCCTGATCTGCGCAAGATCTTCATCATCACGGAGAAGATCGCCGTGCACGATGCGCGTGAGATCCGCGCCATGGGCCAGCAGGCGGGCATCGACATCTTCGGCGCAAACGGGCTGGGCGTGGCGGACTCCTGGCAGCGCGTGCGCATCGGCGGCGCGCTCGGCGGCGACGATCCGGGCGCGACCTTGCGCCAGGGGTCGATTGCGATCTTCTCGAACTCCGGCGGCTTCAGCACCACGATTGCGCAGTACCTGCGCATGAGCGGCTGGGGCACTTCGACGGTCATTTCCAGCGGGAAGGACGTCTACATCCACTATGCCGCGCCGGAATTCGCCTTCGCGCTTGCAAACGACGCGCGTAGCAAGGCAGCCGTGTTGTACTGCGAGCCCGGCGGTTACTACGAGGCCGACGCAGACTTCACGAAACCCGTGGTCGCGTGCGTGGTGGGCCGCTGGAAAAGCCGTCTGACGCGCGCGGTGGGACATGCCGGCGCCATGGCGGGCGGCGCCGACGATGCGCTCGCAAAGGAACGCTGGTTCAAGGAGAAATTCGGCGTCGAACGGCTCTTCACACCCGGCGATCCGTGCTGCTCGGCGAAGGGCGCGGTGGTGACGAACATCGCTCATATTCCCGCCGCGCTCACGGCGGTAATGCGGGCGAACGCCACATTGCCCGACTTCGAGCCCGAGGGCAATCTCGCGCTCAAGCCGTGGTTCGGCTCCGATCAGGGGCTCCAATTGCCCGACGATCTCGCGCTTGCGGTGGTGAAAGCTGTCGCGCCCTATGACGAACAAGTCGCGCGTGTGAACGACCAGATCGGCGCGATTCCGCCGCGTCAGCCATTGAAGGATGCATCGGGCGCCTCGCAGATGGATGCGAAGACTCAGGTGAGCAGCCTGCACGGCCTATCGATGCTCGAAGCGGCAAAGCATTCCTTCGAAGCGAACGTCTGCCTCGCGCTGTTGCACGAGTTCGGCGGCGCGAACGACGAGAAACTCATGAACGTCGCGGTCGGCGCGGCGGTGAACCTGTACGGCACGCCTGAACTGGGCGCGGCGCAGGCGGCGCGGGAGGCGGGCAATGCGCCCAACGCGGTGCTCGCCGCCGCCGCCGCGATCGTCGGGCCGAATCGCCAGCGAGCGGCGCGCGAGGCGGCCAGGCTGATGATCGACCGCTTCGCCGCGGCAAAACTCGTTGACGCGTTCGACGACGACTTCGACATCGACGCGATCGACACCGAAGGCAGCGCGACACTGTTTTCCGATGAGCCCGATCCGAAGGCCGAAGCCATGCTCGCCGGCCTTGCCGCTCGTGGCGTGAGTTCCGTGTTCGTGCGATGGATTGCCGGCGGCCCGGGCCATCCGCGCGCGGACGCCGTGCTCGCGGCAATCACGACGACACTCGCCTGGGGCCCGCTCATGCGCAAGCGCATCTCGCGTCTGACGGCGGAGAGCCTGCCATGGTGGACGACGCTCTTCGGCACGCTGATCGGCGCGTCGGCGGACGCGTCGCGCCATCGTCCGGACAGCTTCTGCGACCTCTCCACCGAGGCGTTGTTCGGCGAGCGCTCGCTGACGGAAATCGCGTTCGCGGCGCTGCTCGGCCTCGAACCGTCCGCCGACGACCTGTTCGCTTTCAGGACGCTGACCGGATTGCTGCTCACGAACGGACCGGGCGCGATCTCGGCGCAAGGCGCGAAGGGCGCGGTATCGGCCGATGGCCCCGAATCGCCCGAACGCGTGCAATTGAACAAGGCGCTGACCGGTTTTCTGACGCACACCGGCTATACGCACGGTGGCAACGGCTACGAAGGCATCGCCTTTCTCAACGATGCGTTTCGCGACAGCGCCCTCGACGATCCCGCGGACCCGCATCACGGCGTCGATCTCGAAGCGCTCGCGCTGCGTTCCGTCGAGCATTACGCGCGATACAAGGCGAGCCAGAAGCAGGCCGGCAGCCTCGACATTGCCAAGCTGCCGGGCGTCAATCACCCGGTTTTCAAGGACAAGCCGGTGAATCTCGATCCGCGCGAGGTGTTCATCGCCGAGCTGTACGAGGCGCGAGGCGAGTACAACGCGTTTCATGCGTACTACCGCGCGCTGGTGCAGGCCTTGTTCGACGCGGGCGTCTCGCGCAACGTCTACTGCGTGAATGTCGATGCCGTGATCGCCGCGCTGCTGCTGAAAATGCTGTGGCAGCCGCTGAAGCGCGGCGCATTCAGCGAGGCGGATCTCGAAACTGCCGCGTTCACGATCTTTCTGTATCCGCGCATGCTCGGCTGCGCCGCGGAAATCGACGATCACCTGAACCGCGGCCGCAACATGGACACGCGCACGCCCGCTTCACAGTGCCGTTTCGTGGCCTGAGCGCTGACATCCGGGAGGTCGGCCGAGCCGACCGTTTCCGGCGATTGATAACCACCGAACATCAATCGTTGAGAACATTGCACTTATCGTTTTGATGGCGACAAGCCATCATCCCTGAAATACAAGAGCGGACAGACCGCAAATTTCGGGACTTCAGGAGACACATCGATGCATCCCTCACCTTCGACCCTTTCGCCGGGACATTCAAAGGCTGCGGCGGTTTTCCGCGTAACGGCCGGCAATTTCCTGGAGCAGTTCGACTTCTTCCTGTTCGGCTTCTACGCGACGCAAATCGCCGGCGTGTTCTTTCCGGCATCGAGTGAATTCGCTTCGCTGATGATGACGTTCGCGGTGTTCGGCGCCGGATTCCTGATGCGTCCGCTGGGCGCGATCGTGCTTGGCGCCTACATCGACGATGTCGGCCGCCGCAAGGGTCTGATCGTCACGCTTTCCATCATGGCGAGCGGCACCATCCTGATCGCATTCGTGCCGGGCTATGCGACCATCGGTCTTCTGGCACCCGCGCTCGTGCTCGTCGGACGTTTGCTGCAGGGGTTCTCCGCAGGCGCTGAACTGGGTGGCGTGTCGGTCTATCTCGCGGAGATGGCCACGCCTGGCCGCAAGGGCTTCTTCACGAGCTGGCAGTCCGCGAGCCAGCAGGTTGCGATCGTCGTTGCCGCGGCGCTTGGCTTTGCGCTCAACCAGTCCCTCGACACCGCGGCCATCGCGAGCTGGGGATGGCGCGTGCCGTTTTTCGTCGGCTGCATGATCGTGCCGTTCATCTTCATGCTGCGTCGCAATCTGGAAGAAACGCAGGAGTTCAAGGCACGCCAGCATCGCCCGAGCATGAAGGAAGTGTTCCGCACGCTGGCGCACAACTGGGCCGCCGTGATCGCCGGCATGATGCTGGTGGCGATGACTACCTCGAGCTTCTATCTCATCACGGTGTATGCGCCGACTTTCGGCAAGACGGTCCTGCATCTGAGCACGGCGGACAGTCTGCTCGTGACCTTGTGCGTAGCCGTGTCGAACTTCGTGTGGCTGCCGATCGGCGGGGCGCTCTCGGACAAGATCGGCCGCAGGCCGCTGCTCGTCGGCATGACGTTGCTCGCTATCGCAACCGCATACCCCGCACTGTCGATACTCGCCCACGCGCCGAGCTTCATCAACATGCTGTTCGTGCTGCTTTGGCTCTCATTCATGTACGGCATGTATAACGGCGCGATGGTCGTCTCGCTGACCGAAGTGATGCCGGTCGAGGTGCGCGTGGCGGGCTTTTCGCTTGCATACAGCCTTGCGACGGCGGTGTTCGGCGGCTTCACGCCAGCCATCTCGACGGCGCTCATTCACATGACCGGCGACAAGGCGGCACCCGGATACTGGATGAGCTTCGCCGCCGGCTGCGCGCTTCTGGCGACGTTCGCGCTCTATCGCCGGCGCGCAGCAACGCTGACTCCGGCGCACTGACGCGACGCTCGTTGCAAAAAGCGTCTATCGAACCCTACACGACTTCGATCATGAAAAACGTGCTTTCCAAACTATGCGCGGCGGCGCTCATCGCCACCTCGGCCGTTGCGTCCAGCGTACAGGCCGCCGACCTGCACGTGATGAGTTCGGGTGGCTTCACCGCGGCGTACAAGGTGCTCGGTCCCCGGTTCGCGTCCGAGACGGGCAACACGCTCGACACCGCGCTGGGTCCGTCGATGGGCAAATCGCCCGAAGCCATTCCCAATCGCCTCGAACGCGGCGAGCCGGCCGACGCCGTCATCATGGTCGGTTATGCGCTCGACGAGCTGATCCGGCAGGGCAAGGTCGTGCCCGCATCGCGCGTGGAACTGGCGGACTCGCGTATCGGCATGGTCGTGCGCGACGGCGCGGCCAAGCCCGACATCAGCTCGGCGGAAGGCCTCCGGCAGACTCTGCTGCATGCCAAGTCGATCGCCTACTCCGACAGCGCGAGCGGTGTCTATATCGAGCGGGAACTGTTCACGAAGCTCGGTATCGAGGATCAGGTCAAACCCAAGGCGAAGATGATTCCGCGCATACCGGTGGCCTCGGTTGTCGCGAACGGCGATTACGAGATCGGCTTTCAGCAGGTGAGCGAGTTACTGCCGGTCAAGGGCGCGACGTTCGTCGGAAAGATTCCGGAGTCTTTGCAGTCTGTCACGCGTTTTGCCGCCGGCATTCCGGTGAGCGCGCAGCATCCGAAGGAAGCAAAGGCGCTCCTCGACTATCTGGCGTCGCCCGGCGTGCAGGCCGATGTGAAATCGACCGGGCTCGATAGCGTCGCCGCGCATTGATCTAACCTTCGCCGTCAGCTTCCCGAGGTACTGCTTGCGTGGTCCTGTGTGGCGTCGCCCGGCGCCGGCGCGCGCAGCATTTGCGCAAGACGCGCGCGATCGCAGGCGCCATCCCACATCGAAACGAAGATCACCGCGCACGCGTTGCTGACCACGCTCGTGAGCGCCCGCGCTTCGGACATGAAGCGGTCGATACCCACCAGTAGCGCCACTCCCGCCAGAGGGAGATCCGGAATTACGGCCAGCGTCGCGACGAGCGCCACCAGGCCGCTCCCGGCCACGCCCGCCGCTCCTTTGGACGTCAGCAGCATGACCGCGAGCATCATCGCGATCTGCGACGCACCGAGCGAGACGTCGCACGCCTGCGCGATGAACATGGAAGCCAGCGTCAGATAGATCGCGGTGCCGTCGAGATTGAAAGAATAGCCCGCGGGCAACACAAGTCCGACGACGCCCTTGTCGCAGCCGAGCATCTCCAGCTTCGTGAGCAGGCGCGGCAACACCGGTTCCGTCGACGAAGTCGCCAGGACAATGAGCAATTCCTCGCGCAGAAAACGCAAGAGCCGCCACAGCGCGAAGCCGTGCAGGCGCGCGAGCGGAGCGAGGACAAGCGCGACGAACAGCACGCATGCCAGGTAGAACGAGACCATCAACATGCCGAGGGAGCCGACCGAATGAATCCCGAAGCGACCCACCGTGAAAGCCATCGCGCCGAATGCGCCGAGCGGCGCAAGCCGCATGATCATTGCGAGGATGCGAAACAGCGCCTGCGCGATGCCATCGATGAGCGCGAGCACAGGCCGGCCTGAACGCGGATGCAGATTGAGTGCGAAGCCGAAAAGCAGCGAGAGCAGCAGCACCGGCAGCACCTCGCCTTTCTCGAAGGCGCCAAGCATCGTATCGGGGATGACGTTCAGTGCGAAGGCGACGAAGCCATCCGGATGCGCCTGCTTCACATACTGCGCGAGGATTGTCGTATCGAGACCTCGGGCGTCGATATGCATGCCCGCGCCGGGCCGCATCGTAAAGGCCGTGATGAGTCCCAGCGCGAGCGCCACGGCAGTCAGAAAATAGAAGAGTCCCAGCGCCCGGAAGATCACGCGACCGATTGCCTTTCCGCTCGCCACAGAGGTGATTCCGGAGACGATCGTGCAGAAGACGATCGGCGTGATCATCATCCTTACGAGGCCGACGAAGCCGTCGCTGACAGGCTTGAGGAGCGAGCCGGCTTGCGGCCAGAAGTGCCCGAGCGCCATGCCGAGCAACATGCCCAGCACGACCTGCACATAGAGCAGACGGAGCGTTCTCGCCACCCTCACGACGCGGGCTTCCTGCTCGGGCGCGCTTTGCGCGCTACGTCGTCGGTCAATGTGCCGCTGCTTGCGACATCGCCTCTTATATCCAGAATCGTTTGATGAAACTCCTGCGCGGCTGGCGTGAGCGTACGTCCGCGGCGCCTCACAATGCCTACTCGCCGCTTCACGACAGGATCCACCAGCGGCACACTCGTGAGGATGTGATGATTTCGTCCAGGCATGGCCATCGACGGTACGGCGGCCACGCCGAGGCCCGCTTCCACTAGACCGAGCATGGTCGTGACGTGACGCGTTTCGCACACGCTCGGCGCGCGCGGCGACACGGCCGAAAGAGCCTGATCGAGCAACAGACGATTGCCCGACGTCTTGTCCACGGAAACGTATTCGTGCTCGTAGAGTTCGTTCCAGGTCACGCGTTTCTTGCGCGCGAGCGGGTGGTCACGACGGCAAGCCGCGACGAACTGCTCCTGCAGCAGCACTTTGAAGTCGACCTCGGACTCCTGGCTTCCCATGAAGCTGACGCCGAAATCAGCCTCGCCGCTGAGAACGGCGGAGAGCACCTCGTTCGCGCTCGCATCGAATAATTTCACCCTGATGCGCGGAAATCGGCGATGGAAGCTCGCAACCGCGCTCGGGAGAAAGTAGTAGGCCACGGATGGCACACAGGCAATGGTGACATGACCCAATCGGCTCGATGAGACATCGCGGATGCCGAGCAGGGCGACATCGAGATCGTCCAGCAGCTGTTCCGCGCTCGGCGCAAATGCCCGGCCGACAGTCGTGAGCGTCACGCTGCGCGTGGTGCGTTCGAAGAGACGGACGCCGAGCGCTTCCTCCAGCTTGTCGATCCGGCGGCTCAGGGCTGGCTGGGAGATGTTCACCGCCTCGGCTGCCTTTCGAAAGCTGCCCAGTTCCACCACAGCTCTGAATGCCTGCAAGTCGTTGAGGTCGAAGTTGACGCCCACGGGCCATTCTCCGCGTTCTTAGATGCCGATATTGTGCATGACGCAGAGGGCGCGCCTGTTTCTGCGGAGGGGAACGTGAGGTTGATCGGAAGGGGGCGAGGGTGCGGGACACTTCCTGACGACTATCGGACTTGCGTCGTTACGCGCCCGAGGGCGAGGCGATCGACGGCATCTTGGTGCTTTCGTTCGCCTCGCTCAACGTTGTCGAAGACTATCTGTGACGGCTGACTACCGCGACATCGAATGGCGCGAAAGAGAACTCGACAGCGATGCCGGCGAGGTCTGGACCGCGCTGAACGACAGACCGCGCGATGATTCAGTCAAGCATTAGCTCTCAGCGGACCAAAGGTCATCGACGGCGCGAACCGCCAGCAAGTACCCGTTCGCGCCCGCCCCGCAGATCACCGCGGTAGCGGCCACCGAGATGGTCGAGTGACGGTATTCCTCGGAGCGCCGATGAATGTTCGTGATATGCACTTCCACCACCGGCTGGCGGATCAGCTTGACTGCGTCGAGTACGGGAATCCGCCCGAACGAAAAGCCGGCCGGGTTGATGATGAGCGCGGCGTCCTGCAGAAATGCTTCCTGGATCCAGTCGATCAGTTGGCTTTCGCTGTTGGTCTGACGGAAGACGCAATCGAACTTGAGATCCTCGGCAAGCGCTAGGCAGTTTTGTTCGATGTCCTTCAGCGTCGTATGGCCGTAAAGGTGCGGTTCGCGCAGGCCCAGCATGTTCAGGTTCGAGCCGTTGAGGATATAGAGTTTGCGAGTCATGGTTTCAATGTGTGGCGCTGCGTTCGAGGGCCGTGTCCTTGGTTTCCCGCGACGTGGCGATCATGAGGAAGGAGAGCAGGTTCAGCGAGCCACAGACAGCGACGATGGCCCACGGCGAACCGTGAAAGGCATTGAGGAGGGCCACCGCGACGATCGGCATGGGGCCGCCGGTGAGCAGATTGGCGCCCGAGTACGACAGCGCGGACCCCGTGTAACGCGCTTCGGTCGGGAAGGATTCGGCGAACCATACCGGCTGGATGCCGCTCTGGAACTGCGTGAAGCCGAGAAATGCGCCCATCACGGCCATCGTCATGGCGACCGAGTGCTGGTTGAGGATCGGGAAATAAATCAGACAGCAGACGAGCGTACAGAACGAGCCGATCATCAGCGCGCCTTTGCGCCCGATCCGGTCGCTCAGATAGCCGCCCGCGAGCGCACCCACAATGGCACAGACATTGGCCACCATCAACAGCATGAAGCCGGTCTGCTTGGGCACCCCGAGGTTCTTCGTGAGATAGCTCAGCGAGAAGACCACGATCAGGTAGAAAAGCGCCGCCGGGCCGCAGAAGAACAGTGTCAGACGCAGTGCGGTCCGCCAGTGAAACTTGAAGACGATGCCGAGCGGATTGGCGGCGCGCGCGCCTTCGCCCTTCTTCTTCAGCGCCTCGAAGGCCGGAGTCTCGCTGACCTTCATGCGGATATAGATGCCCAGCAGCACGAGCACGAAACTGGCGAGGAACGGGATTCTCCATCCGAACGATTCGAAGTCATCGGCCGAAAGCAGGGCGGACAGTGCGAAGAGCGAGAAATTCGCCAGAATCTGGCTGAGCGGCGAGCAGATGCCGAGCAGGCCCGAATACCATCCGCGTTTCCTCGCGGCCGCGTGTTCGACCGCCATCAGTTGCGCGCCGGTCGATTCCCCACCGAGCGCGAAACCCTGAACGATGCGCAACGAAACCAGCAAGGTCGGCGCAAGAATGCCGACTTGCTGATAAGTAGGCAGCAGGCCCATCATGAACGAGGACGCGCCCATCACCGAAACGGTGACGAGCATCAGGTTGCGCCGTCCCCAACGGTCGCCGAGCATGCCGCAGATCACCGCGCCGAGCGGACGCGCGGCGAGCCCTGCCCAGAAGCTGGCGAGCGACGCAAGCAGCGACGCGGTCGGGTCGAGCGATGGAAAGAACAGCTTCGGAAAGATCGTGGCTGCGACCACGCCGTAGAGCGCGAAATCGAACCACTCCAGCGCCGTGCCGACGGTCGCACCCGCCACTGCGCGACGCGCCATCAAGTGGGCCTGCGCGGATCGTTCGCCCGCGGCCATGTTCGGGTCAGCGGTAACTGACATGGTGTCTCCTGGATTCTCAGATGTTGGGGTTCGTTTCTGGGGACGAACAAGTGTTATTGTTGGCTCTGCCAACGCCGCATGTTCCGGACCGGAACTGCTTTTCATATCACGAAAAACCGACGGATCATGTCGCTGAAGAACGGCCTGAGAATTCTGGATTTCCTCGCGTCGCAAGGCGAAGGCACGGGACTTCTGGAGATCGCCGATGCGTTAGGCATGCCGCGGAGTTCATGTCATCGCGTGCTGGCCGAACTGGTCGAGAGCGGTTATGTGCGTCAGTTCGCCGAGAACAGCCGCTACATCCTCACGATGCGCATGACGTCGAACGGCCTCGAGTTTCTGAGCCTGACCGGCATAGCGGACATCGCACAGCCGATCATCGAACGTGTCGCGGCGCAGACCGGCGAACTGGCGCGGCTTTCGCTGGTGGATGGCGAAGCCATCATCTGGGTCGGAAAGGCGGACGGACAGCGCACAGGCTTTCGTTACGATCCCGACATGGGTCAGGCAGCCAGGCTTTCATGCACGTCGACCGGTCACGCGTGGCTCATGACGATGTCGGATGAACAAGCGGCCGCGCTCGTGCTGAAGCAGGGCTTCGGTCAGCCGAAGGAATTCGGCCCTAATGCGCCGACGACGCTGAAAGCATTGTTCGGTTTCCTGCACGCCGCGCGCGTGCGCGGCTATGCAATGATCGACGAGGTGTTTGCGCCGAGAATGTCGGCGGTCGCGGTACCCGTGGTCAGCGGCTCGCGTTGCGTCGGCGTCATCAGCCTGGCGGGTCCGCGTAAGCGGCTGACCGCAGAAAAGATCCACGAGTATTCCGAGCTGCTGCGCGAGGCCGCCGACGAACTCGCCCAGCTCAGCAACATGGCTGGATTTCCGAGCCGGCCACCTCTGGGCAAGGGATGATGGAGCGGGGGGAGACTCATCGACGGCCGACACCGTGCGCTGCATCGGCGCGTGGGTGACAGGATCATTCGACTAGCGGCCCCTGGATACCCGAGCGCGTGGCCGGGGTAACGGGTCGCACGACGACCGACATGCGACGGCACCGCATGAGCCAGCCATGAACTCGTAGAAGCTGCGGCGAAATTCCAGGCCGCCATCCTCGCCGACGTCGCAGGCCGGCGCGGCACCGTGCACGGCCGCGAAGCTTTCGCAACTGGAGCGGCATCTCGCGGCGCTGCCTTGCCCGCTCGTCATCGACCATATCGCGCATGTGCTGCAGCCCGGCCGAGCTTCCAGCGACGCGCCACGCACGGTGCAGCGTCTCATGGAGAGGGGCAACACGTGGATCACGTTGTCGGGGCCGTACGTTGATAGCAGGACGGGCGCGCCCGGTTATGAAGACGTCACGCCGGTCGCCAGGGCACTCATCGCCTCGACCCCTGAGCGCATGCTCTGGGGCACGGACTGGCCGCATTCGACGCAGACCGCCGGCAAGCCGGACGACGCCGGCCTTGTCGATGTCATCGCGGGCTGGATCGACAGGCCGGTGCGGCAGCAGATGATCTTCGTGACGAATCCGACTAGGCTCAATGGTTTCGATGCCGCGTAGGCGGTTGGTGATCGGGGGAATCCCTCATCCTATCGGCACTTTCGACTGTATTGCGGCGTCGTGGAGGGCCGGTCGAATGACCGAATATGCTCGTTAGCGGCCTCGCGGCCTCGCGGCCTCGCATGTGGGAGCGGCCGCTTTGGGTCGGCAACACGCATTGGCGGCTTCCTGAAGCCGCCGGTCAACTGCACCGGGAATGCGGTCAATTGACGTGCGCCAGCCAGGGGCGTCCGCGAGGGCGGACATTCAGCGCGACGCCGAACGTGCTGTTCCCGGGCAGCAGCGCTTTGGCGATCACTGTCAAGGACGCGGGCGCGGGCGGAAGCGAGAGCGACCCTTTGATGTGCCCGAAGACTCTTTGGAAGGAGGTTGCAGGGCGGGCCATGGCGTTGTGCGATCGACCGTGGTCAGCGACGTAATGCAACTAATGGTCTATTCCCGGAAAGCCCCAAACCAGCACCCTCTCAATAGGAACGGTCGCTGTCGCCTCGGACGAGTCTACAGCGGCCCTCGACGACTCAGCGCGTCATCTTGAAGTCGGCACGGGTGAGGCTGACGGTTGGCGCCGGGCGCGCTCGCGCTTTCCGGAGTGCCATCGCTTGGATCCGGTCGAAGCCATCGATCACGGCCTTCAATGTGCGATTGTCGTCCGCGTTCTGCGTGAGCAAAAAATACGTCTTTAGCGCGGCGCGCGAGACGACGCAGGTCACGGCCACGCCGCGGACAATCAGGACGAAGCTGACGCTGCGCTTGTCAGCTGCGATCTCCAGGTTCGGAACGGCGACGGTCATGGACATACGGCGATGAAGGAACGACTCGGGTGGCGTCGTTATCGTTACTGCAACCGCTCACCAATCGATTCAATGCTTTTCCTCGGTTTCCTGATGGCGGCGGTCATCATCATTTATGGAGGTAGAGGCTGGTTGTAGTCAACGATGCATCGCCGAGATTGTCGCGCACCAATCGAAGATCCACACGCTGATCGGCCATGTGTGAACCGGCGGTGTGCCTAAGCCAGTGCGCGGACGCTTTCTCGAGGAGGTCGGCCCGGGCTGCCGAGGCCTCATCGCCGTGCCGAACCGAGCGGCCGCACCCGCGAACACGTCTTTCACGATCGCGTGCAGTGCCGCGCGGGTTAGTGGGGCGCAGGTCTCTGTCCGTTCATTGAGGGCCGTCGCGCCGATCGGCAGAACGAGGGGCGTTTCTTCCTTGAGTGACGGAAGCGCGCTCATGCCCAGATGCAGTCGATAGCGTGACAGCTCCATCATCATTTCGCATGCCGGGCACGAGTCGCTCCTTGCCGCCCCTTGCCGCGCACGGCTAACCACCAGCGGATCGACGAGTTCGCGTCTCGGCGGATGAAAAACTGTCCCATCGTTTGCTGCCGAGTTCGGCAATGCGCAGGCCGCCGAGGTAGATCAGCGTGGTGAGCCAACGCGCGCGGTGGGCATGCGCGTTGTCGCGCGGCCGTTCCCGCGGCATGGTGGCGATGTACTCTTTGACCTCCTGCCAGAGACTTGGCTCCAAATAACGCGTGATACGCGGCGCCACGTGTCTGGCGCGCTGCCGTGACAGCGAGAGCGGATTGCCGGCCAAGTAGCCGGCTTGCACAAGCCACGAAAACATCATGGAACACATCATGTTCAGAATGACGGTGGCCTGGCGTCGACTGGAGGGGCACAGCGGCCATAGAACGGACGCCAGCGCGCGTCGCCGCGCGGATGCCTGCGGCCGCCGCCGGCGACCCATGCGGCGGCGGGCTGCGGATCGGCGAGGAATTGCTGATAGCGCAGACAGTCCTCGTGCGTCAACGACGAGAGCGGCTTGCCGAGCACCACGACGGCCCACAGCAGAAGACGCTCGGCCTCCTTGCGATAGTTGTCGAAGGTGGTCTTGGTGCCGATAAAGCGCGACAGCCACGCGCGGATTGCGTCGAGATCGTTATCGGCGGCGATCTGCGCACGGGCACCTATGGCCCGGTTCGATCCCGTGCTGCCGTCGAGTGCAGGCGGGACCGAACAGCAAGCTCGTGAACTTGTCGGCACACTTAGAATTAGCTTGTCGACCGACAATACGGGGAATCGCCCAGAACCGTGGCAGCTTCACGGGACGGCAATTGATGTCGCGATCGTAACGCAAGGCGACAAGGTCCCTTGCACGGCAAAGCAGCGCAGCGGGAAGCGTATGGATCGTATTGCGGGCCATTTCTCGCGATAAGCGAGATCCGCATAGTCTCTCGACTGCAATAGTTATCTGGTTCGGCTCGCATAGCATGCGGGAAACGCTTCGTTTCCTCGGGGTAGGGACGAACGTAGCATCATTTGTTCTACTTGCTCTCGGACAGATGCGCCGGATGCCCATGAACGTTCCCCGCTATCCTTCTGCCGCGCTAAGGCTCGATGCAGGCGCTCCCCACGGACGGGACGACAAGCGCACAAACGACACGCGCACACTCGTCGATCTGCCCACGCGCGAAGCGGCGCAGGCAAGCGCGGTCAGGCTAAGCGCGCTGCGTTCGCGCGGTCTGCGTGTCGGCGTTCCCCTTGCATTGATCGTCTTGTGGCAGCTTGCATCGTCGCTGCAGGTCGTCGCGCCTGAAACGTTACCGCCGCCGACCGTCATCGTCGCGGCGCTGAAGGAACTCGTCGCGGACGGCGAACTGCAAAGCGCGATCGGCGTGTCGCTCGTGCGCGCGGCGACGGGCCTCGCCATTGGCGGCGGTATCGGTCTTATAGCCGGTCTCTTCGCGGGCTTGTGGCGCGTCGGCGAGGAGATCGTCGATGCGCCGCTGCAGATGCTGCGCACTATTCCTTTCATTGCCCTGATTCCGCTCTTCATCACCTGGTTCGGCATCGGTGAAGGCGCGAAGGTCGCGGTGATTCTCGCGGCCACGATCTTTCCGATGTATCTCAACACCTATGCCGGCGTGCGCGGCGTCGATCCGAAGCTGCTCGAAGCGGCGCGCGTTTTCGGCCTGTCGAGCCGGCAGATGGCGCTGCGCATCATCCTGCCGACAGCGCTGCCGTCAATCCTCGTCGGCGTGCGCTATTCGAGCGCCGTCGCCTTGCTCGCGCTCGTCGTCGCCGAGCAGATCAACGCCCAGAACGGCATCGGCTACATCCTCGTGAACGCGAACCAGAACCAGCGCGCGGACATCATCATCGCGGGCATCCTGGTATATGCGGCGCTCGGCATCGTCACCGACCTCGTGATGCGCGCGCTCGAACATCTCGCTTTGCCGTGGAGGCCGCGTTTTGAACTCGCCTGACATCGAACGCTTCGACGCGTTGCAGCAGCGCGAAGCGGCGCTCGAACTCGACTGCGTGAGCCGCGTGTTCTCCGGGCGCGCGGTGCTGAAGGACGTCTCGCTCACGATCAGGCGCGGCCAGTTCGTGTCGATGCTCGGCGCATCGGGCGCGGGCAAGACGACGCTGTTGCGCATCCTCGCCGGGCTCGATCGCGCCGACAGCGGCCGCGTGCGCGTCGCGAGCGCGCGTTCAGTGGTGTTCCAGGAGCCGCGTCTCGTGCCCGCGAAGCGCGTATGGGAAAACGTCGTCATCGGTCACGACCGCCTGGGTGCGGCGAAGCCGTCCGCGCTCGCCGCGCTCGACGAAGTCGGGCTGTCCCGCCACGCGCAGGGCTGGCCGAAGACGCTTTCCGGCGGCGAGGCGCAACGCGTCGCGCTCGCGCGCGCGCTCGTGCGCGAGCCGAAGCTTCTTCTGCTCGACGAACCGTTCGCCGCGCTCGATGCGCTGACGCGCATCCGCATGTACGAGCTCGTCGCGCGTTTGTGGCGCGCGCATACGCCGGCGGTGGTGCTGGTCACGCACGACATCGACGAAGCCATTCTGCTGTCGGATCGCATCGTCGTGCTATCGCAGGGCGAGATCAGCGCGGATGTGACGGTCGATTTTCCGCGACCCCGTTCGCGCGGCGACGAGCACGCCATCGCGTTACGCGCACGGCTGCTCGCGGAACTCGGCGTCGACGACGAAGCATTGAAAGCCGCGTCAAGAAGCGCGGCGTAAAGACTTCATTCACTCAGACCACTCCTTCATGCGTATCAAGAAACGCTTCATCGCTTATTTCGCGGCGAGTTTCGTCGCGGGGTCGTCGGCATCGTTCGCGCAAGGCGAACCGCTGACGCTCACCATCGGCACGCAGGACGCCGCATGGCCGCTGATCGTCGATGCGTCGCACGTGCTCGACGGCGCGTCGTACAAGGTCAAGTGGGCCGTGCTGACCGGTCCGGCGGCGCAACTGTCTGCGCTGTACTCGAAGGTACTCGATGTCGGTCTGATGGGCGATACGTCGCTCATCATCGAACAGGGCAACGCGCGCACGCCGTGGTCCGTGCAAACCGCGCCCCTGCAGATCATCGCGGGATGGCGCAATCCTGATAGCAGCTATCCGCCTATCGTCACGGTCGTGCGCAAGAATGCCGACGTCAAGAACCTCGCCGATCTCAAGGGCAAAACGTGGGGCTATAACTTCGGCGGCTTCAACTATCTGCAATACGTGCTCTCGTATGTGAAAGCCGGACTCAAGCCCAAGGACTTCGAGGCCGTCAAGTTCGGCGACGGCAACGTGTCCGCGTCTGCCTTCAATGCGGGGCAGGTCGCGGTGTATTCGGGCGGCTACGGCCCGGTCAAGGAAACGGTGGACAAGGGCGACGCCCGCGTCATCATCAGGAGCGACGAACTCGATATTCCGGCGCTGTCCGTGTTCACCGCCTGCACCGACGTGCTGCGCGATCCGAAGAAAAGCGAGGCGCTCGGCGACTTCCTCGGCCGCCTGAAGAACTCGTGGACGTGGTGGGCGCAGAATGTCCCGGCCGTCGAGCGGATTTATCTGGACAAGATGAAGCAAAGCCCGGCGCGCGCGAAATTCTCCGCTGAGAACGGGCGTTCCCGGTTCTATCCGCTCGACAAGGAGCTCGTGGCGCGCGAGCAGAAGATTGCGGACACGCTGTATAAATCCGGCGACATCAAGAACCAGATCAAGGTGGACGTGGAATTCAACCCGGTATTCGACAAGCAGGCGGTCGCATCGCACTGAAGCATCGCGCAAAGGGCGTGCCTTTCGTTCTGAAGGCCCGCCCTTCGACTTACACGTCGAGCTTCGTGTAAGGGTGCGCGTAGGTGAACGGATCGCAGAGCGAATCGTTCAACGCATACTGCCCGACCGCATGATATTTCCACCGCACGCTGTCGTGCAACGTGTGCGTGCGCGCATTGCGCCAGTGCCGGTCCAGATGGTGTTCGGAGCGCGTCGACTGCGTGCCCGCGAGCTCGAACAGCTTGTTCGATGCATCGAGCGCGAATCGCGTCGTGACGATCTTCGCTTCCGCCGTCGCGACGATGGCGGCGGCGACCGCCTGGCGCGGCGCGTCCGGCTCGCGCGCCCGGTCGATCGACTCGGCCGCGCGTGCGGTCAGCGCCTCGGCCGCGTGCAGATCGACCGTCAGTGCGCCGATGTCGCGCAGCGTGTACGGGTCGTCGGTCGCGTGCGATGCACCGCTGCCGCGCGCAGGATGCGCGAGCGCGTGCAGGAAGCGCTTGGTCTCGTCGAGTGCGGCGCGGCCGATACCGAGATCGATCGCCGCATGCAGCACCTGCGACACCGCATTGGCCGCATCGATGTTCGGCCGGCGTCCGCGCGCGACGATCTGCAGCGCATCGAGTTCGACCTCGTCGAGCCGCACCTGACCGCTCGCCGTCGTGCGCTGACCGAAGCCCGACCAGTCGTCGATGACTTCGACGCCGCGCGCATGCCGTGCAACGAAAGCGGTCACGGGAAGGCCGTCGTCGTCGCGCGCGGCGACGGGAATCCAGTGCCGAAGAGCGCGCCCGTCGAATAGACCTTGCGGCCCGTCAGCACGTAGCCGCTGCCGTTCGCGCGGCGGCGCACGCGCGTCTCGTGCTCCGAGGGCAAACGGTCGCCCGGCTCCGCGGTCGCATTGCCGAAGCGCTCTCCGGCGAGCGCGCGTGAAAAGAAGAAGTCCTGCTGACTCGGCGTGCCGTCGTGTCGCAAACGTTCGAGCGTTGCGAAGTGATTCTGCGGAATCTGCCCGAGCGACGAGTCCGCCGCCGAGATCGTATCGAAGACCTGCGTGATGGTGCGCACGGAGACGTCGATGCCTCCGAACGCGCGCGGCACGCCGATGCCCCATAAGCCGCTCGCGCTGAACACTTCGACCTCGTCGAGCGGCAGCCGGCGATCGCGATCGCGCGCGGCGGCGTCGACGGCGAACTCGGCGGCGAGACGCCGCGCGGTGTCGAGGGCTTCATCGTCCGAGCGAATGAGCGCCGCGCGCGTGAGTTGCGTGTCCTGTGTCATGCGGTTCGTGTCCTCGCGATGTTCACGCGGCATGCGCCGACGACGCATACTGGCTGGCCGGTCGCCGCAGGCCGAGATGATCGCGCAGCGTCGTGCCCTCGTAGTCGCGGCGAAAAATGCCCTTGCGCTGCAAGATCGGCACGACGTGATCGACGAAAGCGGCGAGGCCCGAAGGAAACACGTCGGCGTTGAGATTGAAGCCGTCCGCTGCGCGCGCCTGGAACCATTGTTCGATATCGTCGGCGATCTGTTCGGGCGTGCCGACGATCATCCGGTGCGCGCCGGGATTACGGTCGAGCAGATCGCGCACGGTGAGGTTCTCGCTCTTCGCGAGCGCGACCGTCGAATCGATGAAACCGCGCGGCAGGTCCGAACGCGCGACCTTGCCGATGAGATCGTAGGGCAAGGGCGCATCGATCGACAGATCGTCGGGCGCGAGGCCGAGCGCGCCTGCAAGCCGCGCGATCTCACGATCGGTATCGAGCAGTGCATCCAGTTCGGCCTTGCGTTCACGCGCCTCCCTTTCCGTTCCGCCGACGACCGGATACAGCCCCGGCAGCAGCAGGAAATGATCGGGATTGCGGCCATGCGCGCGCACGCGCTCTTTCATCTCCGCGTAGAAAGCCTGCGCGGTCGGAAGCGTGGTCTGCGCGGTGAAGACGGCGTCGGCGAAGCGCGCGGCAAGCGCGCGTCCGCCCTCCGACGAGCCCGCCTGCACGAGCACGGGCCGCCCTTGCGGGCTGCGCGGCACGGACAGCGGCCCGCGCACCGAAAAGTACTTGCCGCGATGCTCGATCGCATGCACGCGCGACGGATCCGCATAGCGGCCCGACGCGCGGTCGGCGACGAAGGCATCGTCCTCCCAGCTGTCCCACAGCTTCGTCACGACTTCCACGAACTCCTGTGCGCGCGCATAGCGCTCTTCGGTCGAGAGCGGAACCTCGTGGCTGAAGTTCGCGGCGGCGTGCGTGTCGTAAGTCGTCACCGCATTGAACGCGATGCGCCCGCCGCTCAAATGATCGACCGATGCGAAGCGGCGCGCGAGATTGAACGGATCGTTGAACGTGGTCGATGCCGTCGCGATCAGGCCGACGTGCTGCGTCGCGCCCGCGAGCGCGGTCAGCAGCACGGTGGGTTCCAGCGCCTGCGACGGACCTTCGGCGTGATTGCGCAGCGACAGGGTATCGGAGAGAAACACCGCATCGAGCTTGCCGCGCTCGGCCGTCGCGGCGATCGCCTTGAAGAAGCCCAGATCGACGATCGAACGTGGATTGTCGAGCGTGCGCCAGCCCGCCGGATGCCGCCCGGTGCCGGTGACGTTCGTGTTCAGATGAAGTTGCCGCGGCCCCGTGGTGGTCATGTCGTCGTATGAAGAGAGTCGGATCCGGCCAAGTCGCGGCGCAGTCCTGCTTCGACGAGCAAGGGCAGCACCGCTTCACCGAAATACGCGAGGTCGGGTTCGAAGTCGAAAAAGGTCAATTGCACGCCGTCGCAGCCGGCGCGTTTGAGCGCGACCAGCTTGTCGACGATCTGCTCGGGCGAACCGATCAGATGCAGATTGCCGCCGAGGATGCGCTGCTCGCGCTTGTGGTTCGCCCACGCTTTCGCGTCGCTGCGGCTGCCTTGCCCGACGAAGCCGTCGAGCGCGCCTTCATCGGCGTGCGCGACGATGGCGTCGCGGTACGCCCACGCCTCGCGCTCGGTCGGACGGCACACGATCGTCGGGTTAATCAGCGTGCGTACGCGCCGTTCGACGCGCGCCGCGCCTTCGCGAATCTTCGCGGTATGCGCGGGCAAGGCGCCGATGGCATCGTCGAAATCGGCGCCCGCCGGACTCGTAATGAACACGAGGTCTGAATGACGCACCGCATAGTCGATGCCGGCATCCGAGCCCGTCGCATTCACGAGCACCGGACGGCGAAAGCGCGGCCGCGGGCTGACGAAGGCATCGTCGAGTTGCCAGCGCGGCGTGCGGATCGTCAGATTTGCGTCGCTGCGCCATAGCGTGTCGAGCACGGCGACGAATTCCGCCGCGCGCGCATAGCGCTCGTCGTGCTCGATCATCGGCTGGCCGAACATCGCCCATTCGGTCGAGACGTGGCCGGTCACGAGATTGATGCCCCAGCGCCCGTTCGAGATGTGATCGAGCGTCGCGCCGAACTTCGCGAGATGCAGCGGATGCCACGGCCCGTAGAGCGCATGCACTGTCGAGATCAGCATGATGCGCTCGGTCATCGCGGCGAGAGCACTCGTCGCGATGAATGCATCGAGCGACTGCTCGCGATACTTCATCTGGCCGCCGTGCCCGTTTTTGCCGAGCCATTGCGCGAGCCCAAAGACGAGATCGAAGCCGAGCGCTTCCGCCTGCTTCGTCAAGCGCGCGTTATAGTCGAAACGCCAGTCGGTGCTGCGCGGCAGCGTTGAAATGGACCAGCCGCCGTTCTGGATCGGCAGGAAGAGGCCGAGGATCAGCGGCTGCCGGAACGCCGCGTGCAGCGGGCTGCCTTCGATGTCAGCCGGGCCCGATGCGCCGTCGAACGCCGGGTTCATGCCGCACGCCCCGCGATGTCGGCGAGCCGGTCGCGGCTGCGGCGCGCGGTGGACGTTCCGAAATCGACCACGTCGATGGACGCGATCGCATCGCGATCTACCTGTTCGACCAGTTGCAGTTCCCACGCGAGATAGGCGTTCATCTGCGCGGCGACCTGGTCCGCCTGTGCGTGATACGGGCTGTACCACGCATCGTCGTCGCCGGTCAGGTTGTGGGCGTCGCCCGCGTCCTGCGGCAGCCCGAGCGCAAGCCAGCGTCGCGTGCCGCCGATGAGCGCGGACACGTCGCTGCGCGTCTGCGCGATTTCCGCCGCGACGATCCCCGCGAGCACGCCGTCTTCGGACGTGAGCACGATGGGCGTGTCGCGCGGCAGATCGTGCAGGTGCGCGGGCACCGCGCTCGCCGCGACGAAACGGGCGCCCTTCACATGGGCGCGGCGGAACGCGAGGCTGCTGTCGATGTCGATGGTCTGGACCGCGTCGGCTTCGATTTCGCGCAACAACGCATCGGCTTCTATCCAGCGTGTTCGCCCTCCGTGCGGACGCACGCGCACGGGCTGCGCACCGGCTTCGACGTGCTCGGCGACGAGCGATGCGCTCGCGGCATCATCGAGCACGCGGACATCGAGATAGCCGAGTTGCTTGAGCCACGACGCCGTCATGCGCGCGCGCACGCCGTCGTCGTCGCGCAGCACCACGCGCGCATGCAGGGTGCCGACGTATTCGTCGGTCGCCTGCACGAGCTGTCCGCCGGGCGCGCTTTGCCAGCCTGCCGGATGACCTGCTTCGTATTCAAGGGGATCGCGCACGTCGAAGCGATACAGCGTGCGTTCGCCACTTTCGCGCTCGAGAGCGGCGAGCGTGTCGCGGTCGATGACCGGCACATGCGCGCGGCGCGCGGCTGCGGCGGCGAGTTCGCGCGCGGTCGCGAGCGCCTGGCCTTCGGGGCGCGGCGCGGTGCGGATCTCGCCGTGTGCGAGTTCGAGGCCTTCGAGCAGCCACGACATCGAGCCGCCCGTGAGCGCGGCGACGGGGTTCGGCACGCCGGCGTTGATCAGCGACTGCGCGCCGAGGATGCTGCGCGTGCGGCCCGCGCAGTTCACGACGATCAGCGTATCTGGCGACGGCACGGCAGCGAGCGCGCGATAGACGAGCTCCGCGCCCGCGCAATCAATGCCGCCCGGAATGCTCATCGTGTTGAATTCGCCGAACGGACGCGAGTCGAGCACGACGAGATCGTCGCCGGCATCCTGGCGGGCCTTCAGCGTCAAGGCGTCGATGTTAGGCGTGCGCAGCGTGTGCTCGATGACTTCGCCGAATGCCTTGCCCGGCACATTGGTGCCCGAGAAAATTTCGAAGCCCTCCTGCGCCCAGCCTTCGACGCCGCCTTCGAGGATCGCGACGTCGGTATAGCCCCAGCGTTCGAGCAAGGCGGCGGCGCGCGGCGTGTACTCGCCGTTCGTATCCACGAGAACGATGGGTGTGCCGCGGCGCGGCACGAGGCGATCGATCAGCAGGCCGAGACGGCCCACCGGCGCAACGGACGAATAAAACAGACGCCTGCGCGCACAGACGCCTTCCTCGCGCACGTCGAGCACGGCGAGTTCCGAGCGTTGGGCGATGAGCGTGCGCAACTGCGAGGCGGAAACGGAACGGGACATGAGAGAGAAGTCCTTGAAAGTGGGAAGCGGAATCGGATGATCAGGCGTAGGGCGGGCCGCCGCCGTCGACGTAGAGACGCGTGCCGGTGACGAAGCGGGCATCGTCGGAGAGCAGATAGGTGACCGCCGCCGCGACGTCGTCGGGCGAGCCCGGGCCGTCGAGCGCGGTGCGACGCGTGGGTTCGGCATCGGCCTGGCCGGTCGTCATCGATGCGAAGCGCGGCGACTCAATCGGACCGGGCGCGACCGCGTTGACGCGCACGCCGTGCGGCCCGTACTTGCGCCCGAGGCCCTGCACGAGCAGGTCGAGCGCGGCGTTGACGCTCGAACCGGGGAAATGATTCGGCGGCGGGGCAATGCCGCCACGGCCCGAGATCGCGACGATCGCGCCTTTGCCCTGCGCGATGAAGCGCGGCAGTGCAGCGCGGATCGGCCGCACAGAGCCGAGCAGCTTCGCATCGATCACGCGTTGCCAGTCGTCGTCGCTCAGGTCGAGGAAGTCGCCGAACGCGCCGACGTTCGTGCTGAGCACGAGACCATCGAGACGCCCGAAGCGCTCGTCTATCTGAGCGAAGGCCTCGCGCACGCGCCGGTCGTCGGCGACGTCCACGGAAAGGGGTACGACGCGAGGCCAATCGACGAACAATGGGGCATCGATGTTGCGCGAGGACGCGACCACGTGCGCGCCTGCGCAAACGAGTCTTCGCACGACGGCCGCGCCGAGCGCGCCGAATGCGCCTGTGACCCAGAAAACCCGGTCGTCGAACTGGTCGTGACTGGACATGGACGGATGCACCCGAGACGGAAGCCTTCCATATTGGTCGCTCATGTCGTCAGGACGAACGGATCATTTCGCGAAAGCTATGCACGACGGACCGCTGAGGTAATCACCATCGGCCTGAATGGTTTCGCAGCGACCGCTCGCTTTGGTTAGCCGATTAACTTGGTTGGCGAGGCGCGGCCTCGCTCCTAGTGTGTAGCGCTTTCCCATGCCGGCCGCGAGAATGAGCGCGCACCATGAACAGACATCTGCATTTCAACGCGTTTCACATGAATGCGCCGGCGCACTCCTGGGCCGGTTTCTGGCGGCATCCGCGCGACCGCTCTACCGAACACAACACGCTCGGCTACTGGGTCGAGCTTGCGCAGACTGCCGAGCGCGGCCTGTTCGACGGCGTGTTTCTGGCCGATGTCTTCGGCATCTACGACGTCTACGGCGGTGGCGTCGACGCGACGCTGTTCTCCGCTGCGCAATCGCCTTCGCACGATCCGCTGCTGACGGTGCCCGCGATGGCGCATGCAACGAAGCACCTGGGCTTCGGCGTGACGGCCAATCTGACCTACGAGCATCCTTATCAGTTCGCGCGGCGTTTCTCGACGCTGGATCATTTGACGGGCGGGCGCGCGGGCTGGAATGTCGTCACCGGATATCTCGAGAGCGCGGCGCGGGGCATGGGGTTAGAGAAGGCGCGCGAGCACGAGGAGCGCTACGCGGCGGGCGAGGACTTCCTCGAAGCCGTCTACAAGTTATGGGAAGGAAGCTGGACGGAGGGCGCGGTCGTGCGTGACAGGCGTGCGGGCAAGCCTTACACGGACCCCTCGAAGATCCGCCGCGTATTGCACGAAGGGCCGTACTTTCGCGTCGATGGTTTCAATCTTGCGGAGCCGTCGCCGCAGCGCACGCCGGTGCTGTATCAGGCCGGCGCGTCGGGACGCGGCAAGGCGTTCGCGGGCAAGCATGCCGAATGCGTGTTTCTCGAAGGTCAGACGCCTGCCATCGTCGCGGCGGCGGCGCGTGATATCCGCAAGCATGCGGTCGATGCCGGCCGCGCTCCCGACGACGTACTGCTCTATCTCGGCGCGACCGTCGTGGTCGCCCCAACGTCCAGGCAAGCGCGGGAACTGCAGGCCGAATACGCGGAATATGTCGATACGCTCGGTCAACTCGTGCTCGTGTCGGGATGGACGGGCATCGACTTGGCGGCGATGGATCTCGACGAACCGATCCGCTATGTGAAGAGCAATGCGCTGCAATCGACCGTGGAGAACCTGACGAAGCGCGCCGGGCGAGCGATCACCCCGCGCGACATGACGCGCTTCGATCAGATCGGCGGGAGGGGGCCGTTCATTGTCGGCGATCCGGGAGAAGTGGCGGACCGACTGGTCGCATGGGCCGATGAAACCGGCGTCGATGGCTTCAATCTTCGCCGCACGGTCATGCCGGAGAGCCTGCATGCGTTCGTCGATCTGGTCGTGCCGGAGTTGCAGAGCCGCGGACGGTATCGCACGGCGTACGCGGACGGCACCTTGCGCGAGAAGCTCTTTGCGGGACGCGGGCCGTATCTGCGCGACACGCATCCGGGAGCGCGGTATCGCGCCGCCTGACAAGCGCCGCCCGCGATGCGATCTTGGGAAAGCCCGGAACCGCCCGGGCGCGCGCTCCTGTCAGACCACGAAAAATCCGTGCGTGCCGTCTCGCTCCAGTTGCGCGACGAGGCCATATTCCCAATCGAGATACGCCTGCATCGCTTCGCGCGCATTCCCGACGCCCTCATACGGCCGGCGATAGCGGTCGATGCGCGGCGACGCGAGCTTCGTCTCGCCGCTTTCGGCCGGCAGACCGGCGCGCGTCCACGCCGCATTGCCTCCGTCGAGCACGGACACGGGCTTGCCGGTCAGCGTGGCGACATCCGCGGCAGCGAAGGCGGCCAGCACGCCCGAGCCGCAGGTCAGCACGTAGCGCCGGGCATCGGGCAGGGCGCGCAAGTCGTCGTAACCGGGCGCGAGATGCGAGCGCAAGATCCAGTGCGCTGCGGGAATATGCGCTTTCACGAAGTTCGCGCTCGGCGCGACGTCGAGCAGCACCACGCCGTTCGACGGATCGTCGAGAAGCGCGGCAAGCGCCTGCGGCGAGATCGTCGGTGAGTGCGCGGGCGGCGGCCGCTGTGGACGATACGCACCGATTTCCGTCAGATCGCCGCGATTCGCGCCATCGACGACATAAGTTTCGATGTTCATTTGCGCGAGCCATGAGGCGGTCATGTTCGCTCGCACGCCGTCGTCGTCGAAGAGCACGACGCGCGCGCCGCGCACCGGCGCGTACATCTCGGTTTCCTGCACGAGCTGCCCGCCGGGCGCGTCGCGAAAGCCCGGCGCATGACCGGATTCGTATTCATCCGGCGTGCGCACGTCGAAGCAATACGTCGTGCGCGATGCTTCGCCCGCCCAGTGCGCCGCTTGGCTGAGCGAGGTGCGGCGCACGCCGGCGCGGGCCGCGAGCGCGAGCGCCGACTGGCGCGATGCTTCGAGCGTAAGCGGATCGCGCCCTGCGTCGGTATCGAAGCGCCGCTCACTACCGTGTTCGAGCGTCTTGCCCGCGAGCGTCCAGCCGATCGTGCCGTTGCGCAAGGCCGCAACGGGGTTGGGCAGCTTCGCATTGACGAGCGATTGCGCACCGATGATGCTGCGCGTTCTGCCCGCGCAATTCACGACGATGCGCGTCGCCGGATCGGGCGCGAGCGCCCGCGCGCGCAGCACCAGCTCCGCGCCGGGCACGCTGATGCCGCCGGGAATGTTCATCGTGCGGTACTCGTCGAAACGGCGCGCGTCGAGCACCACGACGTTCTCGCCGCTCGTGCGCAAGGCGTCGAGCGCGTCGGCCGAAAGCGAAGGCGTGTGCCGCTCTGCTTCGACGAATTCGCCGAACGCCTTGCTCGGCACGTTGACGTCGCGGAAGACTTCTCCGCCTGCGCGAATCCAGCCGTCGAGGCCGCCCGCGAGCAGCGCAACGTCTGTGAAGCCGAGCGCGACGAACTTGTCGAACGCGCGCGCCGCCAGTCCCTCGCCGTTGTCGAGCACCACGATCGGCACGCTGCGGCGCGGCAGGCGCGTCCATGCATCGAGCTCGATGCGGGCAAGCGGGAAATTCGCCGCAAAGAGCGGATGACATTGCGCGTGCGGCTCTTCCTCGCGCACGTCGAGCAATGCGATTTCGCGTTTCGCCAGCAGCGTTTCGCGGACGTCTTCAAAGGTGCGCACCGGATATGAGGTCATTCTGGCGAATTCGGATGGATGACATTACTGGGCGTTCACGCGGCCCTCGAGCCAGCGCGTGAAGCGCGCGATCGGATAGCAATACGCGAAAAAAACGACGAGCGTGGCGACATACGTGAGCACGGTGAAGCTCGAACGCGCGACGGTGCTGCTCGCGATCTGCGCCGTGTCGATCAGATCGTGAATGCCGACGAGCGACGACAGCGCGGTGCCCATCGTAATGATTGCATACACGTTCGTCCACGGCGGCAACATGCGGCGCGCGCATTGCGGCAGCACGATATGCACGAGCACCTGACGGCGCGAGAAGGCGAGCGACTGCGCGGCTTCCCATTGCGTCGTCGGCGTCGAGGCGATCGCGCCGCGAAAAATTTCCGCGATGTTCGCGCTCGCGGGCAGCGCCAGCGCGAGCATCACCTTGAGCCAGTCGGGGAAGGGCAGCGTCTTGCCCAGCACGGTGAACTCGAAGGGGAACACATAGGTCGTGAAGTAGATCAGCACGAGCCAGGGCGCGTTGCGAAATCCCTGGATCAGCCAGCGCGCGATGCGTCCCGCGAACGAGCGCGACAACGCGATCGCGCCGGCCACCACGCCGGCGACCGTGCCGATGGCCACCGCGCCGAGACTGATGACGACGTTCAGCGAGAAACCGTGCGCGAGCGCGGGCGTCCATTCGACGAGCTGCCTGAGCGTGTCGATGCGCGAGCCGGACTCGGGCGCGATCGCCCAGAGCAGCGCGCCGAATGCGAGCACGCCGAGGATCGCGGCCGTGCCGGACGCAAATCCCGAAAGCGGCCGCGTCCGGGCTCGCGTCCGAGCAATCGCGGGGGAAGATGCGAGCGTGTCATGCGCCATAGCCGGGTATCCAGAGACGACGTTCGAGCCAGCGTCCCGCGTGGCTGACGAGCCACGTCAGAACGCCGTAGAACAGAAGGATCAGCACCATGAGCGCGAGCACGTTGTCCCGTTGCGTCCAGATCATGATCGACTGATACGTGATGTCGCCGACCGCGATAGCCGATGCCAGCGCCGACGCTTTCACCAGCTCGACCGCGTTATTGACGAGCGTCGGCAACGCGGTGCGCAGCGCGAGCGGCAGTTCGATGCGCCAGAAGCGGCTCGTCCGGTCGAGCCCGAGCGACGCCGCGCCTTCGATGGTCTGTGCCGGCAGCGCGTCGAACCCCGCGCGCAAGGCCTCCGCGTGAAAGGCGCCCTTGTGCAGCGAAAGCACGAGCACGATCCAGAAGAACGGCTTGAATGGATTGTCCACGTGATGCATCTGGAGCCATTGCGTGATGAGCATGTTCACGACGAGAAACGCGCAGTACAACTGCACGAGCGTCGGCGTGCTGCGCGTCAGTTCGATGAACGCGCGCGCCGCGCTCTCGAGCCACGCACGCCTGCCGCGCACCGCGACGAGTAGCGCAAGCCCGGCGATGGCGCTGCCGATCATCGTCGCGACGATGATCTGGATGCTCACGACGATCCCGTGCAGGAACGGATCGCGCTCGTAGGCGTCGAGCACGAAGCGGAAGTCGAATCCGGCGCGCGCGGCCGACGCGAGAACGGAGTGGATAGTGGCGCTCATCTCACGGTCCTTTCGGCAGATTCGCATGCCATTCGACGAGCGCTGGCGACGGCGGCAGTCCGGCCTTCGCCTCGGACGCGATCAGAAAGCCGCTGCGATGCCAGTCCTCGACGATTCCGTTCAGCTTCGCCGCCGTGTCCTTTTCGCCTTGACGCACCCAGATCACCGACGACGCCGGGATCAGTTCCGGCTGCAACGTCCGGTAGTCGCGCCATTCGGGATCGTGCTGCTGCAGTGGATAGAGCAACGGCGCGGCGTCGTGCACCGCCGCGACGCAACTGCCGCCGCGCAGCGCGAGCAACGACTGCGACGCGCCCGGAAACGCGCGCGGCACCGCGCCATAGCGCTCGACGATCGGACGGATATAGCTGCTGCCTTGCGAAATGCAGACCGGCTTGCCGCGCAAGTCTTCCCAGCGCGTGATGCCGCTAGTGTTCGCAGTGATCGCCGTGCCGCCGACACGGTAATACGGCGTCGGCACGTAGTCGAGCATCTCGGCGCGTTGCGGCGTGTACTCCATGTTGGCGATCAGGATGTCGACCTTGCCTTGCTGCAGGAACTGCACGCGCGTGGACGGCTGCACGGAGACGAGGTTGACCTTCACGCCGAGTTTCTTGCCGATATCGTTGGCGAGATCCACATTGACGCCGCGCGGCTGCTGCGTCTGCGGATCGAGCGAGCCGAACGGACTGCCCGCGATCATCACGCCGACATCGATCTCGTGCCGAGAGGCGATGCGGTCGAGCGTGGCGTCGGCGTGCGCGGAAAAAGAGAGTGAAGCGAGCAACGCGAATCCGCCGAGGCGGCTAGTCAAGGTCGTTGTGATCATGCGCGGCGAATGAAGGATTCGTGGCCTCGCCACGCCATGGCGGGCGAGGGCAGCGCACCACGATAGCGGCAGCGTCGCTCGTCGAAAACGAAGGGAATCTGATAAGTAAATGGCGCGCGGCGTCAGATGACCATCGTCAGACAGGCGGATTGCATTGTCGCAATCGATGGTTAGCGCGTGCGGCAGCGGTCCATAGAATCGCAGGCTGACTTGCACAGGACTCGCCGATGACTCAGCTGATTCTTTCTCGCCGCGCCGAGCGCATCGGACTCGCGCCTAATGCCGCGGCCAAGGCGCGCGCGCAGGCGCTCGCGGCCAGCGGACGTTCGATCGTCGAACTGACCGCCGGCGAACCGGACTTCGACACGCCGGCGTCGATCAAACAGGCGGCGATCGACGCGCTCGCCGCAGGCGACACGAAGTACACGCCGCCTGCCGGCACCGCGGACCTGCGCGCCGCGATCAGGGACAAGCTCGCGCGGGAGAACGGGCTCGACTATCCGGCCGAGCGGATCATCGTCAGTAGCGGCGGCAAGCACGTCATCTACAACGCGTTCGCCGCGACACTGCGCGAAGGCGACGAAGTGATCGTGCCCGCGCCTTTCTGGCAGTCGTTCCCGGCCATGGTGTCCATCAACGACGGCACGCCCTTGATCGTCGCGTCGGGAGCCGAAGAAGGCTACAAGCTCACGCCCGCGCGCCTCGAAGCGGCCATCACGCCGCGCACGCGCTGGCTCATTCTTAATACGCCGTCGAACCCGAGCGGCGCGGTGTACGGCATCGACGAACTCGCCGCTCTCGCCGATGTACTGCGCAGGCATCCGCACGTTTGGGTGCTGCTCGACGAGATCTACGAGCACATCCGCTTCGACGACGGCGCGCGCGATCATTTCCTGCGCATCGCACCGGATCTCGCGGACCGCACGCTGATCGTCAATGGCGCGTCGAAGCCGTATGCGATGACCGGCTGGCGCGTCGGATACGGCGCGGGCCCTGTCGAACTGATTCGCGCGATGACCGTCGTGCAGTCGCAATCGACCTCTTCGCCTTCGTCGATCGGTCAGGCCGCGCTCGCTGCGGCGCTGCGCGGCGACCAGGGGTTCGTCGCTTCCTCGGTGGCGGCGTATCGGGAGCGGCGCGATCTGCTGCTCGATGCCTTCGCGATGATCGAGGGTGTGCGCTGCGTGCCGCCGCAAGGCGCGTTTTTCGCGTTCGTCGATGTGAGCGCGCTGATCGGCGCGATGACGCCCGAGGGCGAGACCATCGCGAGCGACGTCGATCTCGTCGCTCATCTCTTGTATGCGCACGGCCTCGCCGTCGTGGACGGTACGTCCTTCGGCATGCCGGATCACATTCGCCTGTCGATGGTCGCCAATAGCGCAACGCTCGCCGAGGGCGCGGCACGGCTCGCGGTCGCCGTCGCGGGGCTGCGCCGTGTGCCATCGGATGTCGGCCCGCAAAAGGAGGCCGCATGAACCGCATCGCACTCGCTCCTACCTTCGACGAACCGCCCGCGAGCGAACCGCACGCGCAAGACGCGCTGCTTTCGATCCGCGACTTGCATCTGGCCTACGACGGCGTGCCGGTGCTGAACGGCATCGACCTGACTGTGAAGCGCGGGCAGGCGGTGTCGATCATCGGACCGTCGGGCTCGGGCAAATCGACGATCCTGCGCTGCATCAACGGGCTGGTGAGTCCGCAGCGCGGCTCCATTCATGTCGGCGGCATCGACGTGCGCGCGCAGCAGAGCGACGCCGAGCGTATCGCATTGCGCAAGCGCGTGGGCTTCGTGTTCCAGCAATACAACCTGTTTCCGCATTTAAGCGTGCTCGACAACCTGACGATCGCGCCGCGCCGCGTGCTCGGCAAAAGCCGCGCAGAGGCGGAAAGCGACGCGCACGCGCTGCTCGCCAAGGTGCGCCTTTCGGACAAGGCGCACGCGTATCCCGGTGCGCTGTCGGGCGGACAGCAGCAGCGCGTGGCGATCGCGCGCACGCTCGCGATGCGTCCCGACCTGATTCTCTTTGACGAAGTGACGTCGGCGCTCGATCCCGAAACTGTCGGCGAAGTGCTGAACGTGATCGGCGAGCTGGCGGGCGAAGGGCAAACGTGCGTGCTCGTCACACACGAAATGCGCTTTGCCGCCGAGATCAGCGACGAAGTGTTCTTCACCGAGCGCGGTGTCATCGTCGAGCATGGCCCGGCCGTGCAGCTCTTCAACCATCCGCGCCACGAACGCACGCGGCTCTTCCTGCAACGCGCGCGCGGCGAGGACAGAAGCCATCCGCCGCTGCGCGCCGTTTAACTTCATCCAACACGACATGACTACGATGCCCAAAGAACAACGACGCAACGAGGCCGTACAGGCACTGCTCGCGGACGCGCGCCGCATCGTCGAAGAAGACGGGCTGAACCGCGCCGCGCTGTCGCGACTGAGCGAACGACTCGCCGCGCTGGCCGCAAGAACCAACCTGTTCGATGCGGCAGATTTTCCGCCGCCGCAGGCACAGAGCGGCGACACGTCGGTGCGCTATCGACTCAATCCGGGCGAGGACGGCTTCGCGCTCTATCTCAACTCGCTGTTGCCGGGCAAGACGACGATCCCGCATAACCACGACACCTGGGCGGTGATCGTGGCCGTTTCGGGCGATGAGCTCAACCGCGTGTATCGCCGGATCGACGATGGCGCCAATCCGGATCGCGCCGAACTCGAAGTGGATCGTGAAGTCGTCGTGCGGCCCGGCACGCCGATCTCGTTCCTGCCTGACGACATACATAGCATCCACGTACACGGGGCGACGCCCACGCTGCATTTTCATCTTTACGGGCGGCCGCTCGAGACTCTGACGGGGCGGCTCGGTTTCGAGCCGGACACGGGACGCGTCGTGCGCTACAACGCCGCGCATATGCAGCGCGCGACGCAGGCGGTGGGCTGATGCAGGAGCACCGCGATCATCTCCATACCCGCGTGCTCCACGCGGGCGCGCCCGGTTTCGATGACGGCGCCGCGCCCGTCAACGCGCCGCTCGTGCGCACGAGTACGGTGCGGTTCCGCGACGATGCCGCGCGCGCCGATTTGCACCGGCGGCGCGATGCCGGCGAGCCGGTCGCGACTTACGGGCGTCACGGCACCGCGACGCATCGCGCATTGGAAGCGGCGCTCGGCGAGCTAGAAGGCGCGGAGCACGTGCTGCTGGCGCCGTCCGGGCTCGCCGCCATAACGTTGACCTTCATCGCGCTTCTGTCGCCGGGCGATCACGTACTCGTTCAGGACAGCGTCTACGGCCCGGTGCGCGAGCGCATCGAACCGTTGCTGAAACGGCTCGGCGTGTCCTTCACCTATTTCAGCGCAGGCGACGGCTTGCCGATGCGCGAAGTGCGCGCGAACACGCGGCTTGTCTACGCCGAATCGCCGTCGTCGTTCCTGTACGAAGTGATCGATGCACCGGCGCTTGCGGCCTTCGCGCGGCAACACGGCGCGCTGCTCGCGGCCGACAACACTTGGGGCGCGGGCGTGCTGTATCGGCCGCTCGAACTCGGCGCGGACATTTCGATCCAGGCGGTCACGAAGTATGTCGGCGGTCATTCGGATCTGATGCAGGGCGCGGTGGCGGTCAGGGACCGGGATGTGGCCCGGCGTCTTCGCGACACGCACGAAGCGCTCGGCCTGTCCGTCGGCGCGGACGATGCGTGGCTCGCGTTACGCGGCGTGCGCACGCTGGCCGTGCGGCTCGCGCAGCATCAGCAGCATGCCCTCGATGTCGCGCGCTTTCTCGCCGATGCCACGGATTTCGTCGCGCGCGTGTTCTATCCGGCGCTGCCGGGCGACCCGGGACACGCGCTCTGGCAACGCGACTTTCATGGCGCGAACGGGCTCGTGTCGTTCGCCTTGCGCAATGCGTCTCACGCCGATGCCGTCGCGTTCGTCGATGCGCTGCGGCTGTTCGGCATCGGCGCGTCGTGGGGCGGCTACGAAAGCCTCGCGCTCATCGCGCCTGCCTCGCGGCTCGCCACGCATAGCTGCTGGCGCGGCGGCGCGCCGGTCGTGCGGCTGCACGTCGGACTCGAAGACCCGCGCGACCTCATCGACGATCTCGCTCAGGCTTTCCGCCGCATCGCGGGCTGAATCCTGTGCTCAACAGGGCGTGCCGCTCGCGGCGAACGGCCGCCCGCTCCCTCGACTGGATGATGATTGGAATGATGCATCGCTCAAGCACTTGCGCGCGTGTTGCCGCGCTTTCTATCGTTGGGCTCGCCGCCGTATCGCAGCTCGCGCACGCGGACGCCACGCTCGATCGCATCAAGTCGCGCGGCGTGCTCGTCGTCGGCGTGATGCTCGACGGCACTTACGGCTCGCTCGATCCCGCGACGCGTCAGCCGGTCGGCTACAACGTCGAGCTCGGCCAGAGCCTCGCGCAGCATCTCGGCGTGAAGTTCGAGGCCGTCGAAGTGACGCCGCCGAACCGCGTGCAGTTTCTCCAGCAAGGCAAGGTCGATGCACTCATAGCCAGCATGCAGTACACGAAGGAGCGCGACGAAATCCTGAGCTACGTGCCGACACCATTCGAGGAGATCGGCGGCTCGGCGATGGTGCGCAAGGGGGCGGGCATTCACGACTGGGCGGATCTGCGCGGCAAGCCGGTGTGCGTCTCGCAAGGCAGCAACTACACGAAGCCGCTGATCGAGCAATACGGCGCGCAGATCAAGGCGTTCAAGGGCATGCCTGAGGCGCTGCTCGCGCTGCGTGGCGGCGCGTGCGTGGCGTCGGTGCACGTCGCGCCGGGCATCCAGGCGCGGTTGCTGAGCCAATCGAACGAATGGAAAGACTATGAATCGCCGATCAGGACGCAGCTGATTCCTTCGCCGTCGGTCGTGTGGGTGCGCAAGGGGCAGAGCGATACGGTCGCGGCCTTCGACGTGATTGTGAAGGACTGGCATCGGACGGGCTTTCTGATCGATGAAGGCAACAAGTGGCATATGCCGCCGTCGCCGCAACTGCTCGCGTGGCATCGGCAGTTTCCGGGACAGCAAGGCGCCGTCGCGCAGGACGCGACGAGCAAGGACTGAGACATGGACGAATTCTTCGATGTGGACGGCGAAGCGCGCCGCGCGCTCGATCTGCTCGGGCCCGCACCGGATGACTGGGTGCCGGCGCGCGCGGGCATCGATCACAATGTGCTGATCGTCGGCGGCGGACAGACCGGCTGCGCGTTCGCCTTCGCGCTCCGACGCGCAGGCATCGGGCGCGTGAGCGTCATCGACGCCGCGGCGGACGCGGCCGGGGCAGGGGTCTGGCTCAATCGCGCGCGGATGAAGTGGTTGCGCACGCCAAAAACGCTCGTCGGACCGGAACTGGACGTCTCGGGGCTGGGCTTTCGCGCGTGGTACGAAGCGCGCTACGGCCGCGATGCGTACAACTCCATCGAACGCGCGCCGCGCAAGGAATGGGCGGCGTATCTCGCGTGGTATCGGGCGTTTCTCGACATACCGGTGCGCTATGGCGTGCGTCTCGTGCGGATCGAGCCGGCGGGCGACCATTTCCGGCTGCATCTCGAATCCGGCGGCGAAGCGCGCGTCGAAACCGCGCGCAAGATCGTGCTGTGCAACGGCGTTGCGGGCAACGGACACGCTTTCGTGCCGGAGGTCTTCGCGCATCTGCCGGCCGCGCGCTTCGCGCATACGTCACAAGCGATCGACTTCGGCGCGTTGCGCGGCAAGTCGGTCGCGGTGATCGGCGCGGCGGCGTCCGCCTTCGATGCCGCCGCCACCGCGCTCGAGGCGGGCGCAGCCGATGTGCATCTGTTTGCGCGCCGCGATGTGCTCGCCGCGAAGCCGGTCTCGCGCACGCGTGGCTATCCGGGTGCCTACGACAATTATCTGAGCCTGCCCGATGCGCTGCGCTGGTCCCAGGCGCGGCGCTTTCGCCGCGAAGGGTCCACCGCGCCGCGCGATTCGATCGAGCGCGTGACGCGCTTTGCGAACTTCCATCTTCATTTGGGCGCGATTGTCGGTGCGGCGACGGTTATCGGCAACCGACTCGGGCTGCGCGTGGGCGACGAGGACTTCTCGTTCGATTTCGCGATCGCCGGCACCGGATATGTCATCGATCTGTTCTCGCGGCCCGAGCTTGCGGAGCTCGCGCCGCACGTGCGCCTGTGGCGCGATCAGTACACACCGCCTCCCTCCGAGTCGGATGCGGGCCTCGGTGCGCATCCCTATCTCGGCGAAGCGCTCGAGTACCTCGAGAAGACGCCGGGGGCCGCGCCGTGGCTGCGCGACATCCACGTCTATAACCCCGCAGGTTTCGTGAGCGCGGGCGTACCGGTTGGCGATGTGCCGAGCATGAGGCGCGACATTCCCGCAGTCGTGCGGCGCATCAGCCGCGACCTCTTTCACGCCGATCTCGACACGCACGCCGCGCGCCTCGACGCCGATGTTCCCGCCGATTTCGACGCGACGCTCTACGCCGCCCATCTGCGCAACCCGCAGGAACACGATCAACCTCTTTCCCAAGACATTTCATGACCGCTTCGACCCACGACATCAAAAACATTCAGTCCGGCGTGCTTCTCGACTGGCTCAGCGACGAACGGGAAATCGCGCTCGTCGATGTTCGCGAGGAGGGGGAGTTCGGCTGGGGGCATCCGCTGCACGCGATCAACGTGCCGTATAGCACGCTGGAACGCGACATCGCGACGCCGGTGCCGAGGCTTGCGACGCGCATCGTGCTGGTCGACGACGGCGAGCATCGCGTAGCGGCGCGCGCAGCACGCCGCCTTGCCGCGCTGGGTTACAGCGACGTCGCGGTGCTCGAAGGCGGCGTCATCGCGTGGAGAGAAGCGGGGCAGACGCTCTTCGAAGGTGTCAACGTGCCGAGCAAGGCTTTCGCCGAATTCGTCGAGCTCGCGTGTTACACGCCGCAACTCGACCCGCACGAGCTGAACGCGCGGCGCGCGGAGGAGCCGGGTCTCGTCGTGCTCGATTGCCGCACCGCCGAGGAGTTCGAGCGCTTCCATGTGCCCGGTGCGGTCAGTGCGCCGGGTGCCGAATTGCTGCATCTTGTCGATGCGTATCTCGACGACCCTGCGCGCACCATCGTCGTGTCGTGCGCGGGACGCACGCGCGGCATCATCGGCGCTCAGGCGCTGATCAATGCGGGCGTGCGCAATCCGGTGTTCGCGCTGCGTGGCGGAACGCAGGCGTGGCGGCGCGCCGGCTTCGAGCTTGCCTCGGGCGCCGTCCCCGCCGCGCATGCGAACGCCGCGCCGGGCGAAGCCGCGCAGGCCCGCGCCGATCTTCTCGCCGCGCGTTTCGACGTGCGTTGGATCGACCATGCGCAACTTCGCGAGTGGCAAGCCGATGCGGCGCGCACGACCTATCTTTTCGATGTACGCACAGCCCGTGAATTCGACGCGGGCCATCTCGCCGGATCGGTCCATGCGCCGGGAGGACAGCTCGTGCAGACTACCGACCGGTGGATCGGCACGCGCCGCGCACGCGCGGTACTCGTCGACGAGCATCGGTCGCGCGCCATCGGCACGGCGCATTGGCTCGCGCAACTGGGCATCGACGTGTACGTGCTGCGCGATCCCTTCGCCGGCGTCACGCTCGTGCGCGAAGGGCGCCCTTCCGCCTTCGAGCCAACGCAGCGCGTGCAAGACTGGATCGATCCTCATGCGGCCGCGCAACGGCTGCGCGATGGTACGGCAGGCCTTGTTGCCGGATCGAGCGCCGGGTACCGGAAGGCGCATCCGGTGGGCACGGAGTGGATCAACCGTGCGCGCCTCGATGCGGTCATCGACAGGTTGCGTGAGCGACAATCCGCCGTCGTATTCGGCGATGACGACACGGTCGCGGCGCTCGTCGCGGCGGATTTGCGCGAGCGTCTGCCGGATACGCGCGTCGAATGCGTGCGCGGGGGCGTCGCGGCGTGGCGTGCGGCTGAGTTGCCGGTGGATTCGACGCCGCAGTATCCCGCCGACGATGCGCGCATCGACTATTTGTTCTGGGCGCACGATCGTCACGACGGTAACGTCGCGGCGATCACACAGTATTTGCAATGGGAGGAGCAGTTGCCTGCGCAGATCGGCGACCCGGCGCTGGCGGGTTATCGACTCGGCGCGGCGCGTTGAGCGAGGGCATGGCGCGGCGCGTCACGGCCGTCGTCGTTCGCACGATCCGATCTCATCCTGCCAATACGAATAAGCAGGATGAAATCAGAACAAGAGTTCCCAGCAACGGCTTGGCCTTGGGCGCGGCTGCTATTCGGTGAAAGCAGGCTGATGCATGCCGGCGGTGAAACCACATTCCTGCGGCGGCTCGACCGGTCTGCTGGACGGGTTGACCGACGCGGCGATAAGTAGTCGAATCGAAATCCATTTGCAGTGCAAAGCCGGCGCAGTGCTGCGTGAAGCACGCTGCCCGTATGTTCAATGGGTGTTGATGGCTTGCACCGATATTCACTCAATCGAACTGTTCCCAATCCTTCGTCTCGACCAGAAATGCGTCCAATTCCTTCCAGAACTGATCGGACAGGCTTTCAGAGAGACGCGCGACAGACTCATAGAATTCGTCTGCGGTCTTCGCACCGAAAACGATCGTGCCTATTGCCGGATGCCGCAGCGGAAAGAGCAGGGCGGCAGTAGCCAGCGACACGTCATGGCGCCGGCAAATGCGTTCGAGTCCTGCCGTTTGCAACAGGACTTGCGGTGTCGCGGGCCGCATGTTGTAGAAGGCGTCGGGACGGGAACCGGTCGCGAGAATGCCCGAGTTGAATGGCGACGCTGCAATCCAGACTATGCCTTTCTCGATGCAATGCTCCAGCAAGGCGGTGCTGCGCGTCCGAAGCAACGAGTACTCTCCTGCGGGCATGACGACATCGACGTCCGCCAGCTCAGCGAAGTCCAAACAAGCCTGCCAGTTCATGCTGGCGACACCTATCGCCCCGACCACTTTTTCATCCTTGAGTCGCTGCAACGCTGGAAACGCACCTTCGACGGCTGTCTTAAGTTCCTCGCGATATGCCGTCCCGGCAAAGCCAGGATCGAGATCGTGGATAAACACCGCATCGAGACGATCGACCTTGAGTCGCGACAGACTGCGCTCTACCGAGCGCAGCGTCGTGTCGTAGCTGTAGTCCAGATAGAAGTCGCTACCGCCTGGCAAAGAGCTTGCGCCAGGCTGGCTCAAGTACCTGCCGAGCTTGGTCGACACATACAACTCGTCGCGCGGATACGCTGCCAGCGCTGCGCCAAGCCGTTGCTCGCTCTCACCGCCGAGATAAGCGGCCGAGGTATCGAAGTATCGAACGCCGTTCGCCCATGCGGCGTGAATCATGTCGAAGAAGGCCTGTTCGCCCGCGGCGTTCGCGAGGCTGCCGGCTCCGACTCCTACCCGAGGAAACTTGACAGTTCCTTTCGGCGCTGAAATTCGCGCGTTCATTAAGTTCGGTATCCTTTGTAAAAAGTCCAGAGAGTCGCATGGATCTGCGGCTGCTAGAAAGGCGGCAGGCGCCGGGAATGTGTCAGCAGACTTACCGCGTATGTTCGTTTGCGGCGATGTAATCGCGGCGCACGCGTTCCGCGGCGGCCTGCAGAACGGTGACAGCCCGTGCGCCGACACGATCCGAATAGCGTACCGACGGAATCGCGACGTTCAGCGATCCGAGCGGAAAGCCCGACGATGACAAGACCGGCACGCCGACGCCGACAATGCCCGGCGTGTATTCGTCCATCGAATAGGCGACTCCGGTTTGCCGGATCGTTTCGATCTGTGCGAGCAGTGCCTTCTTGGTCGTGATCGTTTTTGGTGTGATGGCCTGCAGTTTCACGGTCTTGATGTACTCGCTTCGCATCTGATCCGGAAGAAACGCGAGAATGACCTTTCCGCCCGACACGGCATAAAGCGGCGCAAGATCGCCGAGCCGCAGGTGCGATACCAACCGTTGCGGGCTCGTCACCGTCGCAACGACTTCGACCTGATCGCCCTTGAGTTGATTGAGCGCGCACGACTCCAGCGTCTGCTGTGTGATCTCCGCCAACACCGGCTGGGCGCAACTGACGAGCGAGCGGCTGTGCGTGGACTGTCTGGAAAGTTGGATGAGGGCTTCGCCGAGGCGATAACCCTTGGTGGCAGGGACGAATTCGACAAAGCCACGAGCCGTAAGATTCTTGAGCAGCTTGGTCAGCGAGCTCTTCGGTATATCCAGCGCTTCCGCGATTTCCGTGTGAGACATTTCGCGTCCCCATCTCGCGAGCAACTCGATTACGTCGAGCACGCGATCCGCCGACTTCACCACTCCGTTCGATTCGTCTTCCAACAGCATATCCTGCTCCTGTTTACATATGGAAACATACTAGCATCAGGATGCTGGATCAGCGAGGAACGTCCGCATGCGCGCATGGATGCGTCTCGCCTGTTCGTCGAACGGCAGGCCACGCAGCGCGAGCGTCGGCGCCTCGACGGCGAGTGGCAAATCGGGCCGCAGCGTCGACAGAAGTTCGCGCAGCGGTAATTCACCATCGCCGGGCAGCAGCCGGGCCGTTCTCGCTTCTTGTCGACGTGCTTCGAGAGACGGCGGCGCGGCGCTCGGTGCATCGCAAATCTGAATGTATTCGATGAGCGCCGGGTCGATCGCGCCGATCTGCTCGCACGTCGCGCCCGAACGGAAGAACTGGAGTGCGTCGATGAGTATGCGCGCGTTCGGCTGTCCGCTGGTTCGCACGACCTCGAGCGCGTCGGCGGGCGTACCGACCGCACAGTAAGTGATCGCTTCGAGTCCGACCGTAAGGCCGAAATCGTCCGCAGCTTCGCAAAGACGGCCGAAGCTGTCCCGCAGGCGATCGCGCTCCGTGTCGTTGCCGACGCAGAGCACGTGCCGCGCACCGAGCATACTGCCCGCTTCGAGTGCAGATAACAGTGACGCGACATCCGTCTGCGGACTCAGCCAGATGGCCTCGATATCCAGCAGCCTGACGCCGGTTGCGTCGAGCCGCGCGCGCAACTCGCCGATGAGGGCGGGATTGCTCGCGACATCCACGATCGTATCCGCATGGGTAGGCGCGACCAGCCGCAATCCGCAGTATTCGAATCCTGCGGCGGCGGCCGCATCGACGACTTGCAGCGGATGCGCGTCGAGGATGGTCAGGTGATGCAACGACAGTTCATGCATGGGAACGCACCCATAACTCAAAGAAAGTTTCGTCGCGCAGAGCAATCAGTTCTGCGGCGGCAGCACGAATTCATAGGCAAGCAATGCACTCGGAACATCGACGCGATGTCCGGCCGGACTCAGGCCCGGTGCGAGCGGCACCACCGCCTTGATTAGCGCGTCCTTCACGCCGAACACGACGTCTGAATCAAGGTAAATGTCGCCGCCCACGAACACGTGCGTAACGAGCGTCTGAAAGCCGGGCGCACTGACGCGAAAGTGCACGTGAGCCGGACGGTACGGATGCCGCCCCTGTGCGTCGAGCATGCGGCCGACCGGTCCGTCGTTCGGAATCGGATAGGCTGCGGGCACGACCGAGCGGTACCAGAATGCACCAGCCGGATCGGTCAGGAAGCGAGCGCGCATATGCAGGTCCGCCTTGCCCGCCGCCTTCTGCACATCATAGAAGCCATGACTGTCCGCGTGCCACGTCTCGACCAGCGCGCCCGCAATCGCTTTCCCGTTCACATCGCGTACGGTGCCTTCCACCAGCAGAGGGTCGCCCGGCTCGCCATCTGCGATCGAAGCGCCGAGCGGCAGCGTAGCCGCTTCTTCGACGTAGAACGGACCGAGCACCGTGGTTTGCGTCGCGTCGCCCGGATAGCGATGATTGATCGCGTCCACCAGCATCGATACGCCAAGCGTGTCGGACAGCAGAATGAACTCCTGGCGGGTGTCGGTGCACGTCTGTCCCGTCTCGGTGAGAAAGCGAATCGCCGCGGCCCATTCGTCTTCGGTCGGCTCGATTTCCTTCACGAACGCATGCAGATGACGAACCAGCGCGTCGCTGATCTGGTGCACGCGTTGGCTCTTGCTTCCCGCAAGACGCTCGATGACCGCTGCAGTGATGTTGTCTTCGTTGAAGTTGCGCATCGTGTTCCTCACTGCGAGTCGGGTTGTGGTGCTGCGCCGCGCCACGCTCTTTCGAGCATCGCCCTGATCGACTCATAATCCGGCGTGCGCGGATTGGCATAGGTCTCTTGCAGCACCCGTTCCGCCGCGCGCCCGATGCCCTCGTGCGGCATGCCGATTTCGGCAAGAGACTGCGGAACATGCAGCCTGGCCGCGAGTGCGTGCAATCCCGTCCACGCCTCATCGGCGTCGAGTGCGCGTGCGATGCGGCGCATTGCATGCGGCGCCGCGCCAGCCTGATAAGCGACGACGTGCTTGAGCATGATCGCATGCGTGTCGGCGTGCGGTAAGTCGAAGGTGCCGCCGAGCACATGACAGACCTTATGATGCAGCGCCATGCCGACGGAGCCGAGGCAGGTTCCGCACAACCATGCGCCGTATTGTGCGCGGCTGCGCGCATCACGGCTCGCGGGATGGGCGAGAATCTCGGGCAACGCGGTGCGGAGGGCTGCGATGCCCTGTTCAGCGATGATCGAAGTGACCGGATTGGCGTCGACGGAATAGAGCGCTTCCACCGCGTGGGCCATCGCGTTCAGACCGCTCGTCGCCGACAAGCGCGCGGGCAGCGTCAGGGTGAGTTCGACATCGTAGATCACGGCCTCCGGCATCACGTCGAGCGTACGACGCGTACGTTTCTCGCCGTCCTGCGTCTCGCCGATGATCGGTGTGACTTCGGAGCCGGCATACGTAGTGGGCAGCGCGATCTGCGGCAGGCCGGTGCGCAGTGCAACTGCTTTGGCGAGGCCGATTGCCGAGCCGCCGCCGACAGCGATCAGGGAGTCGGCACCGGCTTCTCGCGCGACCGCGAGTGCACGCGCTGTGACTTCCCACGGCGTGTGCATCGCGGCCTCGGCAAAGATAGACGTCGGTGACCCGAGGAACAACGACGCAATGGCGCGAGCCAGATCCTTTTGCTGCGGCGTGGAGACGATCAACGGACGCGTGCAGCCCAGTTGCCGCGCGACGTCGGGCGTTTCCCGACGCCTGCCCGCGCCGAACAGCACGCGCGAAGGCAGCGCGTGGTAATCGAAGCGCATCGGTAAGACGTCCTGCATCACAGCACTCCGCTTCGCAGATACTGGCGGCCGCGCGCATAGAGCGCTTCGACTTCCGGGCCCGTCAGCGTCGGCATGTCGGGCTTGACCTTGTAGCCGATTCGGGTCTGCATGTACGCGAGATGCCGATAACCAGCGGGAAACTCCGCCAGCAGTGCCGCATCGAGAACGGGCCGGGCGTCCGGCCTGACCGGATCGAGACGATCCTTTTCGTAGATGGGCTGACGAAGCAGCAGCAGCCGTCGGTCGTCGACCTTCTCCAGGAAGTCGTAGAAGCGGCCGGTGCACACGACGTCGCATAACGTGCCTTCGACTTCTCCACGCTGCGAAATGGTCATCTTCGTCTGCGCGACGGCACGCGAGCCGTTCACTTCGATCGACGCACCGCCCAGAAAGTGCAGGATGCTCACGCCGTTCGCCCAGCCGGCCTTCGTCACTTCGATGAACTCGCGACCGCTTCCCTGAAACCACGTCGCCATCATGCGGCCGTCCGGATGCCAGAGCATCGCGAAGCGCTCCCAGTCTCCCGCATCTCGCCATACCGCCCAGTTTTCGATCGTCTCGCGGATCATCAATCGATCAATCATCGCCTGTTCCATCTATCGCTCCGTGGTGTTCACATATAGAAAGCAGTTTCTATGGTGGTACTGGTGACGGTGCGTGGTCAAGCAGTTTTTGCGGCGAACCCGGGCATTCCCTAGTTTGTTCCCGTATGTGAATGAACGGCGGATGGACCGTTGACGATCCGGCATCGCGCTTCTAGCATGGGAACCAGGTTATATGGAGGAACAAACGGATATGGAAACGAAACCGGTAACGGCACGAAGATTCGAAACGCGCACGGCCATCGTGACGGGCGCCGCGCGCGGCATCGGGCGTGGTATCGCGGAGCGTCTCGCGGACGAAGGCTGCCGGATCGCCTGCTGGGACATCGATTGTTCATCGCTCGAAACAGGCGGCGAGTCGTTCGCGGCCCTTGTGCAGACTGTCGATCTTTCGAATGCACGTTCCGTCGAGGCCGCGTTCGCCGCCACGCTCGAGTCTTTCGGTCAAGTCGACATCCTCGTGAACAACGCCGGTATCAATGGACCGGTCCTGCCGATCCAGGACTATCCGGTCGAGGTATGGAATCGCGTTCTCGCCGTCGATCTGAACAGCGTCTTCCACACTTGCCGCCTCGCCGTGCCACACATGCGCGGGCGCGGCGCGGGACGTATCGTCAACGTGGCGTCGATCGTCGGTAAAGAAGGGCATCCGAACATTTGCGCTTATGCCGCGGCGAAGGCGGGGGTCATCGGTCTGACGAAGTCGATCGCGCGCGAGCTGGCCGGAACGGGCGTCACGGTCAATGGCATCGCGCCTGCCATTACCGAAACGGATCTTTTCCGCGAGATGACGGCGGAGCACATCGAGAGCAGCAAAGCACGCATTCCGATGGGGCGATTCCTTACCGTGCCGGAAATTGCCGCAATGGTGGCGTGGATTGCGAGCGACGAATGCAGCTTCACGACCGGCTTTACCTTCGACCTGTCAGGCGGCCGCGCGACGTACTGAGCGCGCGACGCTACGCGAGCCCCGTTCGCGACCATCGACACGACACATGTAGGAGACCACATGCCAGCAACGCATCAGCAGAGCAGTAATCAGACACGAGTCGCCACCGCGAGCGCGTGGATCGGCTCCGCGCTGGAGTACTACGACTATTTCATTTACGCGCAGGCCGCTGCGCTGGTCTTTCCGCAACTTTTCTTTCCGTCCGGAGACAGTCGCGTTGCGATCGCTGCGTCGCTCGCAACGTATGGCGTCGGTTATCTCGCACGCCCGGTCGGCGCATTCGTGCTCGGCCGTCGTGGTGATACGCATGGCCGCAAGAACCTGCTTCTTACCTGCATGTTCATGATGGGTCTGTCGACGCTCGCTGTAGGTCTTCTGCCGACATTCGCGCAAGTTGGATTCGCAGCGCCGATCCTGCTCGTGGTCTTGCGGCTCATTCAGGGCTTCGCGGTCGCCGGGGAGATCTCCGGTTCCAGTTCGCTCGTGCTGGAGCATGCGCCGCTCGGCCGCCGCGGCTACTTTGCCAGTTACGCGATGCAGGGCGTGACCGCCGGCCAGGTGTTGGCGGCGGCCATCTTCACGCCGCTCGCTTACTATCTGCCCGAAAAGCAGTTCCTGTCATGGGGCTGGCGCATACCGTTCCTGCTGAGTGTGCTCGTGCTCGTAGCCGGTTATGTGATTCGGCGCAAAGTGTCGGAGACGCCGGCTTTCGTCGATGAAGCGCAGCATAGGCAGACTCCGGCGTCGCCCATCAAGGAAGCATTGCGTGATGGCTGGCGGGATATTGTCCGCATCGCTGCCATCGCATTGATTGCGATCATCCTTGCGGTGACTTCGATCTTCGGCGCGGCCTATGCGGTGCAGCCCGCTTACGGTATCGGTTTTTCCAAAGGCTTCTTTCTCTGGATTCCGCTGCTCGCCAATTTCACTGCGATGTTCTTCATTCCCTTTGCAGGCAGTCTGTCCGACCGATGGGGACGCCGGCCGCTCATCATATTCGGCGCGCTTGCCTCGGGCCTGCTGTCTTATGCGTACCTCTATGCGATCAGCCTGCACAATGCGATGCTGGCGATCGCCATCGCTATCGTGATGTGGGGCGTGGTGTATCAGTGCTTCAACGCGGTCTATCCGAGCTTCATGCCCGAATTGTTCCCGACGCGTATCCGCGTTACCGCCATGGCGATCGGCCAGAACATCGGCACGGCCATCACCGCGATCCTGCCGGCGTTCATCGCGGCCGCCGTGCCGCCCGGTACACAGCACATTCCGTTGATCGTGGGGACGATCACGCTGACCGTCTGCGGCGTCGGGGCGTTAGGCGCATGGACGGCGCGCGAAACTTATCGGCTGCCCGTCAACGCACTCGGGCAGCGAGATGCAGCGCCGATCAGTCAGGAGGAGTACGACAGCCTGCGTGCGGATATCGGCAGAAAGAAAACCGCCTCCGATGTTCCCGTTTGAGGTCGATCGTTGCGTCGCCTGCCCGCGTCATTCGACGGGCGGCACCGCGCCTTCCTGCAAGGTCCTGATGAGCCGCGCGCGGCGCCTTTCGAGGTCCGCGATCTGCCGATCGATAGCTTCGAGCCTTGAGCGCTGGGCGTCGGTGATCTGATCGCAAGAGCGTGCGCCTTCGATCAGAAGCATGCAGTCCGGAAAGCCCTGAATATCGTCGATAGTGAAACCGGTCGCGATCATGCGCTGAATCTGCTTGACCTGCGTGACTGCCTTCTCGGGGAACATGCGATAGCCATTGCTCGCACGTATCGAGGCGAGCAGACCGTGTTCATCGTAATGCCGGATCGATCGCACGCTCGCGCCGGTGAGTTGCGAGAGTTGTCCAATCGTCAGCAGTTCCTGTGAAGGCGTGTCTTTCATGAAAAGCAGGTTAGCACGATTCGCTTGACTCTCACATCAGTGTAAGGGTTGAGACTAGGCGCACTGACACTCTCTCAGGAAAGGCAATGAGCTTACGAACGTTCCCTCGCTTTTTGATGTCCGCTTTCTCTGCGGCGACGGTGTTTGCTTCCGTACCTGACGCGAGCGCAGCACCGAGCAGTTATACGGTTACATCGACGGACGGGGTAAAACTGGCGGTTCAGGAAAGCGGCGACCCCAACGGCCGGCCGGTCATTCTGGTGCATGGACTGCTCGGCAGCCGCCTGAACTGGGACGCGCAGGTGCAGAGTCCCGAACTGCGCCAGTACCGGATCATTACGTACGATCTGCGCGGCCACGGTCTGTCGGATAAGCCATCCGGCGCCGAGCCCTATCACGACGGAAACCGTTGGGCGGACGACCTTGCAGCGGTGATCGAAGGCTCGCACGCCCGCAAGCCCGTCGTGGTCGGCTGGTCGCTCGGCGGGGTGGTGATATCGAACTATCTCGCGAAGCATGGCGATCGCGCGATCGCGGGGGCCGTGTATGTCGACGGCGTGGTGGAGCTTGCGCCGGGTCAGATCGTCGATCTTCCCGACGTTTATCGGGACATGAATTCGCCGGATCTGAAGACGCATCTCGACGGTGAGCGCGCGTTTGTCGGTCTGTGTTTCAACCATCGGCCTGACGCAAGAACATTCGACCGGCTGCTCGCGAATGCCGCGATGGCATCGTGGGACATGCAGAAGGAAGTGCCGACGATGACGGTCTTCGCTGCAGAGGGGCTCGGCAAGGCGCGCGTCCCGCTGCTCTTCATCTACGGCGGGCACGACGCACTGGTCGACACGCACGCGACCCTGGCTCGGGCTGCCGAGCTGAATCCGCGCATCGTTAGCAAGGTGTATGCGGACTCGGGTCACGCGCCGTTCATCGAGGAAGCCGAGCGTTTCAATCGCGATCTGGCCGAGTTCGTCAGGTCGGCGTCGCAGCTATGAAGTCACGTTGACGAGGGAATAACCATGGCGCATGAGGTCGGGCAGGACTTCTTTCCGGGCTTTGCGAGGCTCGACGTCGAGGCGGGCGATGTCTCGTTTCGCGGCAGAATCGGCGGGACCGGATCACCGGTTCTCTTGCTGCACGGCTACCCGCAAACGCACGTTGCGTGGCGACTGATCGCTCCGGCGCTCGCGAGGTCGCACACCGTCATCGTGCCGGACCTGCCGGGATACGGCGACAGCCGGACCCGCAAAGATCGGCCTCGATGGACCAAACGTCGCGTAGCCGGCGCGTTAGTGGCGTTGATGGATCGGCTCGGGCACGAACGATTCGCCGTGGTCGGGCACGACCGCGGCGCCCGTGCGGGATACCGTCTCGCGTTCGATCATCCGCAGCGCGTCGCCGCGTATGCATCGCTGACCGTGATACCCACGCTCGATTCATTCGCGAGCGTCGACAAGACCTTCGCGCTCAATGCCTGGCACTGGTTCTTTTTGGCGCAGCCGGGCGATCTGCCTGAGCGGATGCTTGCAGCGGATCCCGACGCTTATCTCGACACTGCCCTCAAGAAGATGGCGGGCGGTCTCGAACTGATCGATCCCTTGGCTCTCGACGCTTATCGAACGGCGTTCAGGAATCCGAACGTGCGCCACGTCATGTGCGAGGACTATCGCGCAGCGGCTTCGGAGGACCTGGAGCATGATGCGAGCGATCTTGCTGCGGGCCGGAAACTCACCTGTCCGGTCCTGGTGCTATGGAGCGAGAGCGAGCAGCGGACCAGAAGCGAATCTCCCATCGACGCTTGGTCCCGATGGGCAACCGACGTTACGGGAAAGGGGTTGCCCGGCGGCCATCTGCTTCCCGAGGATGCGCCGAATGAGGTGTTGACGTCTCTTACCCATTTCCTGGCCGGAAAGTTCTAGCGCTGGATTCTCGGCAGACACTGACGCTTCGATGAGTCGCGAGGCTTGGCAAGTCATCGATCTGGGCGGCGTTATGCATCGACATCGCGGCCGCAAGCCGCGGTGTGCCGCCGACGCAGTCGAACTTTGTCTCGACTTTTTTGCTTCCCGTGCTCCGGCATCGGCGCGACACTACTTGTCTGTGGCAGTCTCGCACTCGCTCTTGACGCCCTGGACTTTGCACCGTCTGCGGTCGGGGCGCAGATGACCCATGGCGACGCATCTAATACCCGAGCGTCCGATCGTACACGTGCTGCAGGGGTTTCCCTTTCAGCCAGTCTCGCAGCGCCTGCGCGACCTGCCGCGCGCGGGCTCGGCGGGAAGGCAGCGAAGCGACATGGGGCGTGACGATCACGCGCGGATGCGACCAGAGCCGGCTGCCGGTATCGAGCGGCTCCTTGTCGAATACGTCGAGCCAGGCGCTGCGAAGGCGGCCTGCGTCCAGCGCTGCAAGAACGTCGTCGAGCACGACCTGCGGTGCCCGGCCCACGTTCACAATGGAAGCGCACGCGGACAGCTTGGCGAGAAAAGCGGCGTCGATCATCTTTCGCGTCTGCGGCGTGTCGGGCAGGAGATTGACCGCGATGTGCGCGTCCGCCAGCAAGGTATCGAGCGCGGCGTCACCGTCGAAACACGCCACGCCCGAGAGCGTCTTGGGCGTGCGGGACCAGCCTCTGACCTGAAACCCGTTAATCGCGAGACGTTGCGCGCAGGCCGCGCCGAGTCCGCCGAGTCCGAGAACCGCCACTGTCGTTTCGCTCGAACGAATGCCGATCAGGTCGTCGTTCCACCGGCGTTGCCGCTGCGCTTCGTGAAGGGCCGGGAACTCCCGCACGATGCCGAAGCATGCGGCCATGACGTAGTCGGACATGCGCTCGGTGGTTTCGGGCGTGAGCATTCGCACAATCGGCAGATGCGCGGGCACGGACAGGTCCGAGACGATGTGATCGACGCCCGCGGCGGCGCTGAACACGATCCGCAACGAAGTCATGCGCGCGATACGGCCCGCCGTGGGTTCCCAGACCAGCACGAAGTCCACCCGGGCGTCGTCGACCTCCGGATCGTCCCAGCCGCGAACCGTGAGCTCGGGCATGCATTCGGCGAAATGATCCTGCCATTCGCTGACAGCGGCGGGGCCGCCCGAATTGACCAGTAACAACATGAATGCGCCTCTCCTAAGGCAGGTCTTGTGATCGTCGGCGACGACCGCATCCCTTCGTCCTGAACCTTCTTCGTGGAAGCGACCAAGGTTCGTCCGACGTTCCGCAGCGGACGGTGCGACAGTACATCAGCGTGACGCGAGGAAGCCGACATCCCTGGACGAAAACCGGTCGAGGGCAAAGTCGCCCGAATCGGCGCGCGGACGCTCGCCCGTCACCAGATCGGCGAGCATCTCACCGGCCGCGGGCCCGATGCCGAAACCGTGCCCGGAGAAGCCGGAGCCAAGATGAAAGCCCGGCAGCGTCTTCACGTTTGAGATGACCGGTATGGCATCGGGCGTCACGTCGATCATGCCCGCCCACGTGCGAAGAATCGAAGCGCCCGCGAAGCTTGGAAAGGTCGCCTTCAGGCGTTCGAGCGCGTCGTTGAGCATCGGCAGGTTGGCCGCCGGATCGAGCGTCCGGCAGGCTTCGAACGGCGACGGGCGGTCGAGACCGAAGCGCCTCGGAACCTTCAGCTCCTCGAAGAAGCGCCGGCCCAGGCGAAGCTTCAGGTACTTGCGCTCACTGAGCCACGCGCGCATGAACTTCGTGCTCAGCCGAATGCTGTCGGGCGTGAGATCCGCGACCGATGCGCCGAGCTTCGACACCGTATAGCCGCCGTCGCTGCGCTTGCGGCAGGTGAAATCGCCGCCGTTGATGGCGAGCTCCAGCCCGGCATCGATGGGTGCGGTCTGCATCACCGAGGCATGCACCTTGAGTTGCGGGAAATCGATCTCGCAATTGCCGCAGAAGAGCCGCGACCACGCGCCGCCCGCGAGCACGACGTCCGAGCATCTCACCAGTCCGTGCTCGGTCACGATGCCCGCGACGCGTCCTGCCGCCACGTCGAGCCCGCGCACCGCGCAGTGCTCGACGATGCGCGCTCCGTTCGCCATGGCCAGTCCGGCGATGCCGCGCGTGGCGGCGAGCGGCTCCGCAACGCCATCGGTTGCGCTGTACAGCGCTCCGGCCCATGGCCGCTTCGATCGTGGAATCAGCTTCGCTAGTTCCTCGCCGCGCACGAGCCGCGCCTGCGCGCCCTTCATGCGGGCCGCGTCGAGCCACATCTCATGAGCGGCCATGTCGGTGTCGGACGCGGCGAGATAGGCGAGACCCGTGGTGCGGTAGCCGACATCGACTTTCGCCTGAATCTCCTTCCAGATGCTGTTCGCCAGGATCGACAAGGGCAGTTCGCGGACGTCGCGGCCGACGCTGCGTATCCACCCCCAGTTGCGCGACGACTGCTCGCAGGCCACCGTGCCTTTTTCGAATACGGCGACGTCTACGCCCCTGCGGGCCAGCGCGTACGCGCAACTCACACCGATGATCCCGCCGCCGACGATGGCGACGGACACTTGCTTGGGTAGATCGGGTTTCAACGAGAAAGCTCCAGATGACCGAGAGGGCGGTGGCGCCGGAATGGCCGCATCAGACCACGCGTTTCCTGCTCGCAGCGAGACCGCAGAGCGCAAGCGACGAGACGACGATCAGATACCACGCCGGCGACATGATGCTGCCGGTCGCCTTGACGAGCATGCTCGTCACCACCGGCGTGAGGCCGCCGAAGAGCGTCATCGAGATCACGTAGGCGAGCGACACGCCTGTCGTGCGGCAGCTTGCCGGAAAGAGCTGCGACAGCAGCGAGCCGAGCGGCGAATAATAGAAGCTGTAGAAGACGAGCGAGAGAATGCACTGGAACGCGACGAGCGTGACCGGACCGGGCGCCCGCGTCAGCATGTAGAACAGCGGCAGGATCAGCACCATGCCGGTGACAAGCGCGACACGCATCACTTTCACCGTGCCGAAGCGGTCGGCCGTCATGCCGCCCGCCAGCGGCATCAACACGCATACGATGCCGCTTGCGATCGACGAGGCGAAAGCCGCATCCTTGGTGACGCCGAGATTGTTGATCGCGAAAGTCGGCATATAGATGTTGATGAAGCTCGCCAGTCCGCCCGCGCCGGCGATGATCGCACCCATCAGCACAGCCGACTTGTGCGAACGCGCGGTTTCTCGCAGCGGGGAGAGTTCGGTCTTCCGGGTCTGCTCGAAGGCCGTCGTTTCGCTCACCTTGCGGCGGATGTACAGGCCCACCGGTCCGATCAGGCAGCCGAAGACGAAGGGCAGGCGCCAGCCCCACGAGTTGACCTGTTCGGTCGTCAGATAGTGATTGATGCAATACGCGAACAGCGACGACGTCAGTACCGCGAGACCCGACGCGGAAAACTGCAGGCTGCCGAAGAAAGCCATGCGGCTCTTGTCCTGCTCGGTCAGAAAGGAATTCGCGGCGCCGAATTCCCCGCCTGCCGAGAAGCCTTGCAGCAGGCGTCCGGCGACCAGGATGACCGGCGCGAGAAAGCCGACGTGCTCGTAGGTCGGCACGACGGCGATCGCCGCCGTGCCCAGCAGCATCAACAGCGCCGCGAGACTGAGCGCGAAGCGCCGTCCGCGCCTGTCGGCGATAACGCCGAGCACGATCGCGCCGACCGGACGAATGACGAACGAACTCGCGAAGGTCAGTAGACTCAGCAGCAGCGCGGACTGCCCGTCGCCCGTCGGGAAGAACAACTTCGACACGGTGATCGCGAACATCGCGTACACGAGCAGATCGAACCATTCGAAGAAGGTGCCGAAGTTCGCGGCAACGACGTCCCGCACGCGGTTCGGAGCGGGCTGATCCACGGCGGGGGCGTCGAGGGTGCTGGCTTTGTTCAACATATTCATCCTTTGCAGTATTGACCGGACGGGGCGGCCGCCGGATGCCGTTGTGTAACGCGGATGTCCGCGTCACTATTCAATAGACGAGGTAGTACTGGGCAGAGCATGAACAGCCATTCAAGCGCACCGTCGGGCGCGCAGCCGCACGTTTCGGAAGCCAACGCAACGCCGCAACCAAAGCAAGCCCGCATCCCTCACGCGATACCAGCTGACTACCGCCGCGAGATAAAGCCGCTGCAAGCCGCGGGGCGCGCCCGACTGCACGGACTGCCTGTCGTGGGATCGGACATGCTCGAGCACTCGCTTCACACGGCCCTGCATGCGCGGATGCCGCAAATTGCCGAGCACCGCTTCAGCCGCTCCTTCCTCGAAGACCTTGCCGTGATCCGCAAACAGCCAGCGCTCCGCAACGTGGCGTGCGAAGCCCACACCATGCGTCATCACGATGATCGCCATCTGCTCGTTGGCGAGGCTGCGCATTACCGCGTGACCTTCGCCGACGACTTCAGGGTCGAGGTTGTCGACTTCCGTGCCGATAGACGTGAACGTAACGCCCGCCGGCCTCGAGCCGACTTTCAGCGCCTGGGCGAGTGCCGTGCCGCTCACGATCATCCTGCTCACTATGGCGATTCCCGCGAAGATCCCAAGCCAGTTCGTCACTGCGAAGCTCCCAGTCGCGGTAGCCGTTGTGGGCTTTACGTTCACTGCCACCTACGAAAGCATGCCGCGTTCGGTATACACTAGCTATATAAAAAATCCGTCGCAAGCATATTCGGGCGGATTTCGCCCCATCCTTCACATATGAACCTTGTTTTCGGTATGCCGAAAAGATAGCGCGATGGACTTGGCCGATTGAGGAGAACGATGTCGGAAGACGACTGGGCGCCGCAAGGCGCTGTGGCTAACGGGCCGCTGCGCGGCAGCGTGTACGGAAGCATCAAGGCCGAGATTCTCGAATTGCGGCTGCTGGCAGGCGCGCCGTTGCAGGAAGTGGAACTCGCCTCGCACTATGGCGTGAGCCGCACGCCGGTGCGCGAAGCCTTGAGGCAGTTGCTCGACGAAGGTTTCGTCGAACGCAAGGGGCGCTTCTATCAGGTGAAGCACCTCACGCCGCGAGACATTCGCGAACTGTATGAAGTGCGCGAAAGCCTCGAAACCACGGCCGTCCGGTTATGTGTGGAGCGTGCCGACGACGCCATCGTCGCGCGTCTGCACGAGACGATCGCGGGGCAAGTCGAGGCACTGGCCGCGAACGACCGGCAACGATTCTCGGCATGCGACACGGCCTTCCACCTGACGCTCGCGGAAGGTGCGAGCAACGGGCTTCTGTTGCAGCAGCTGACGGCGATTCACGAGAAGATTCGACTCACACGCGGACGCGAATACGAGGTGCGGAACTGGCTCAGGCATTCGATAGACGAACATTCGCGTGTGCTGAGCGCGCTTGAACGGCGCGACGCGACCATTGGGGTCGCGGAGATGACGTATCACATCCGCAGCGTGGTGGATCTGCACTTCGGCACGCGGCGTCGAAAGGATTGAAGATGCGAAACGCCATGGCGATTCGCGGCAATGAAATAGCGCCCAACGCGTAGCGCACCTAGGAGCGAACTTTACGGTTAGCGCGCAACGCAACGGTCCGCGCCGCACGGGACGCAAACCCGCACCATCGTTCTATATCGGCGAAGCTACTGACGACGAGAACGAATAGGCCGAGGCATAACCGATAGTCGCAAAACCGGATCAAGGGTATGGCTTTCTTGACATAGAAACAACGATGGCTTCGTTAGAACACTAAGGAAAAAGGCCCATCGACGAATGGGCAAGATTTCACCGAGTGGCATTCTCTTCAAGAAGTATGGACGGTCAGCAGGTGAGCTTCATATCCGCACGCGGGCGATCAGCAGCTTCCCGCCGGCCACCACGAGCCTCGGTTGCACATCAGTCTGCCTGACGGACTACAGATGAAAGCGCCGCTCGAATAAATCTGTCCATTCCAGAAGCATTCGCCCTCTAACGGGGTCGATTCGACCGCGAAGGGAGCCAGTTCTATTGGCGAATTCTGTTTGCTCTGATCCTGTGCTTCTACGTTGGGAGTGTCTTCTGCCATGTTGGTCACCTCATCCATTCCGTTGTTGCCTGGCAGGGCAGCAAGCCGTATTCCGCGTATGACCGATGTTCAATCGCAGTTGCGAAGTCGGAGACCGACGACTTTTCAAAGGATGCATCGGCACCACAGCATTTTTGCCGTTCTACGCTAGTCGAGGCGTTCTCGCCTTACTAGTGCGAGCGCATGGACGCGTGAGGTCCTATGAAGATGAAGAGGGTAGCAGCGGTAGTGACGGCAGGCGATCAGGAAGTCGCGGCCGACTTCGACGTGTCGGCCGGTCGGATCCGTATCACGAGCGACGGAGCGGTCGTAGAAGACATTGGTCCTCTTGACTCATGGATCGCTTTGAGTTCGGTTGTAGAAGGAAGCGAATGGGGCACGCATCCAACGCCTGATGACCTTGAGCGTTTTCTAAAAAGATATGTGGCTGAGCGGGGAGAGTCCGTTCATGCGCGACCCGGCGAACGGGAGCAAGGCAAGCATCGCCGAATGCGCCTGTCAGGAGCGGTGCAACGGTGGCTCAATTCTCAGAAGCAAGATACGCACTGAAAGCCCGAACGGCATCCCGCTCCGGGATTGTTCATCGATATATCAAGTTCGATTGAGCAGCTGGACAACGCTGCGAAGACGGCACGACGAATGCGAGATGTTCCGGGTCGTGCGAGCCGTGGCCGGCAGCAACAGCGACACACGGAGGCAGGAATAAAACGCACGACCGCTACTTCTTCTGGGCTTGGGCGCTTGCGATGGCGTAGCTGCAAGACCGCCCTTCGCTCAACGATAAGCCACGCCACGGTGCTGCGAACGCATGTGCGGGATCGTGGAGAATTCCTGAGGGAGGTTTTATGTTAGCCACAAACTTTCGCGGACCGTACCGCATCCGTGTGTCGCAAAAGCAGGATCCCCTGATCGAGCATCCAGGCGACGCCATCGTCCGCGTGACGCGCGCCTGCATCTGCGGCTCGGATCTGCACCTATACCATGGGCTGGTACCCGACACGCGCATTGGGCACACCTTCGGCCATGAAATCGTCGGCATTGTCGAAGAGGTGGGGTCTGCGGTCGAGACCGTCAAGCCGGGCGATCGCGTGCTCGTGCCATTCAACCTGTTCTGCGGCTCGTGCTTTTTCTGCCAGCGCGAGTTATACAGCAACTGCCACAACACCAACCCCGAAGCGACTGCGGTGGGCGGCATCTACGGCTACTCGCACACCACCGGCGGTTACGACGGCGGCCAAGCGGAATTCGTGCGCGTGCCGATGGCCGACGTTGGACCGTACAAGGTGCCCGACGACATCGACGACGACAACGCGGTACTGCTGACGGACGCGCTGCCGACCGGCTATCAGGCCGCCGAGATGGGCGACATCCATGAAGGCGATACCGTCGTCGTGTTCGGCGCCGGGCCGGTAGGCATCTTCGCCGCCAGATCGGCCTGGCTGTTCGGCGCCGGGCGCGTGATCGTGGTCGACCATATCGATTACCGGCTCGACTTCGTGCGCCGCTACGCTCCCTGCGAAGTCGTCAATTTTCGCGAGGTGAGCGACGTGGCCTTGCACATCAAGAAGATGACGGACTGGCTGGGCGCCGACGTCTGCATCGATGCGGTCGGCTGCGAGGCGGCGGGCAGCCTGACTCAAACCTTGACGGGGCGCTGGACCATGCTGCAAGCGGGTTCGGCCACGGCGCTGTTCTGGGCCATCAACTCGGTGCGCAAGGCCGGTAACGTGTCGATCGTTGGCGTCTACGGACCGACCTTCAACGCAGTCCCGATCGGCAACGCGCTGAACAAGGGCATCACGATGCGGATGAACCAGGCGGCGGTCAAGCGTCATGTACCGCACCTGATCGAGCACATCCGCCAGGGGCATTTGAACCCGAAGGAGATCATTACCCACCGTGCGCCGCTGGAAGAGGCCTCGGACGCGTACCACGTCTTCGCGAGCAAGTACGACAACTGCATCAAACCTGTGCTGATTCCTCCGCGTGCCGGCTCGGCGCGCTCGATGGTGACCAGCGTCGCTCATTAAAGGAGCAGCCATGGATAACGAAATCGCGCGCCGCGATCTTGCCGAGCAGCGGCGCAACCCGCAACACCACGGACACGTCGACTGCGAGCGCCAGATGGACTACGACCTTAACCGGCACAGTCCGCCCCGCGATGAGTTGCAGCGCATCCCCGGCTGGGGCTCGGATCTCGACCACAAGAACCGTCCAGCCATCCCGATGGAGCGCACGCCGCCGCGCTTCATTCACGTGCCGCAGGGGCAGCCCGTACAGCAGGCGCAGACCGTCGAAGTGTTTTATTCGCCGGAACGGCCGGGCATCACGCCGCTCTTCGGTACAGCCCAGCCGCCGAAATGGCTGTCGGGCGCGATAAGGCGCGTTGCCTACAAGCTGCCGGAGAACGATCTTCGCCACTGGCTGATGCTGATTGCCGCCGACCGCGTCAACGTGGTTGAAGGCATCGTCGACGACTTGCGGCACGGCTATGTGCCGAATGTGCTCGGCGAAATGGGCATCCGGTCTGAGCTGCGCTACAACCCTGCGGGGCTAGTGCGCAAGGCGCTTATCGCCACCGCGGTTGTTGGCGGAATCGCGTTGCTCCGGAAACGCCGCTCGCGTTATTGATCTAGTCGCGCGCGGCTACAAGCAATCCTGCGATTGCTCAGTTCGCGCGGACCAACTCTGCTTCGGCGAAGAACCACTCGGACATCGTCCGTGCGAGTTCGAGCACGACGTCCGCGTCGGTCCGGCCGGAGGACGCGCGCACGTGGAACGAATGATCTGCGTCGTCCACCAGATGCAGCGTGGCGCGTGCCCTCAGCGTCTCGACGACCGGCCTCAGCAGATGAAGCTCGGCCAGCTTGTCGCGCGTGCCCTGCAGGAAGAGCATCGGCACCGTGACGTCCGCGAGGTGTCGTGCCCGCTCCACGCCGGGCGCGCCCGCCGGGTGCAGCGGGAACGCGACGAACGCGAGGCCTCGGACGCCGTCGAGCGGAGAGATGGCTTGGGCCTGGGACGTCATGCGGCCGCCGAACGACCTGCCTCCCGCGAAGAGCGGCAGGGCCGGCAGCCGCCGGCGGGCCTCTGCGACGGCTGTCCGCACGGCAGCATGGGCTACGGCCGGCGAGTCTACCCGCTTGGAGCCCCGCTCCATGTACGGAAACTGGTAGCGCAATGTGGCGACATCGACCGCCGCAAGCGCGTCGGCCAATGACGACATACCGGCGTGATGCATGCCCGCCCCGGCACCGTGCGCGAACACATATAAGGTTCGCGCGTGCTTCGGCACTTGGAGGAGTGCAGAGACCGTGGAGCCGTCGGGCAGTGCCAGGGAAAGCGATTTTGGGTCGTCCATCGTATTCACGTCGCGTCGTTGTGGCCAAGAGCGGTCAGTCGACAACTCGGCTGGAATGGTCCACGACATTCCGGCCTTCCTCGGTTGCGCCAGGTCGCGATCGCGGACTCACGATCGGCCAAGCTTTCCTCGGAAGTTGCCATGCCACTACCGCTCGTCAATGGACGATATCGCCCAGTAAAAGTCGGCCATCACGACCAGCCACCTGTCACGAGGATATCCTCCGACGTGATCATGCGGCTGTCGTCAGCCGCGAGGAACAGCGCCATGCGCGCGATATCGCCAGGCTCCATTTCCTCGTCGATGCACTGGCCGCGTCGTATTTCTTCGCGGCCTTCGTCGGTGAGCCACAGTTTGCGCTGCTTCTCAGTCAGCACCCAGCCCGGCACAAGCGTATTCACGCGGATTCCGTAGGCGCCGAGGTCCTTGGCGAACCCGCGCGTCAGGCCCTGTACTGCCGCCTTGCTCATCGCGTAAACCGGGAACTGGCTGCTCTTGAGCATCCAGCAATGCGAGCCGAGATTAATGATCGAGCCCGCCCGTGCCGCCTTCATATCCTCGGCTACGGCCTGCACTGCGAACAGATGGTGCCGCACGTTAACCGCAACGCCTGCATCGAACGACTCGGGCGTCACGTCGGCGAGCGCGTGGCGGCGATCGTTCGCCGCGTTGTTTACGAGCACCTCGATCGGTCCAAATGCAGCCCGTACTTCGGCAATGGCCGCGTGTAACGCGGGAATGTCGGTGACGTCGCAGGCGACGAAGAGCGGTTTATGGCGCGCGCCACTGAGCGAATCGGCCAGAGCCGTTCCCGCGTTGGTGTCGATGTCGAGAAAGCCCACACGTGCGCCTTGCGCAACGAAGTGCTCGACGAACGAAGCGCCAATGCCACTTCCGCCGCCCGTAATGAGGACGACGCGGTCTACCAGGCTCGGATAGCTCGCGTAACGTCCTTGTCCCGAAGAGTTCTCGCTAGAAGTTGCCATTTGAATCCCGTTTTGAGTAATCACTGCGACGACGATACGGACGGTGCGCCATGGAGGGTGCTTATGACCCAGCCAGGTCCGGCTCCGTGGTGTCGTCCCGTCTGCCGACCTGATAGGCATTGTCTACGAGAAGGTGGCGATCCGCAAAGACGTCCTCGTCGTGCGTTTGGAATACAACGCGCGGAGCGAGCGACACGGGGCTGGACATTCGACACGGCGCCCACCTTTGCCGACAGGAACTGAGACGAGCCGCAGCAACTGGGCGACAGCCGGATGCCATTTGCGACCCGTTGCAGCCGCGTGCCATCCCTTCCGCCGACGCCGAACGCCATTCGCTTCGATGCCGGCAAAGGCCGATCAGGAGCAACATTCGTCCTCGCCAATGGAACGGCTTCTTACTGGGCGGGGGGTGACGTCTAAAAGTCCGGGCGACGCGACATGTGAACCTCGTCATACACGTCGTCGCGAATCATCGAAGAGCGGCGCTTCAACCCTAACTGTTTGCCGCCCGCCCACCGACCACCCGAACCTCACAACATCGGTGTATGCAGATGATGCGGGTCGTCCAGCATATTGACGAGCCGCGTTAATGCCTCACGACAATCCTCCCGATTCTGCGGACCGCCCAGACATAGCCGCAACGCGTTCGGCGGATCGCCGTCCGTGGAAAAGGCGGCGCCCGCCACCGCGCCGATTCCCTGATTGCGCAACTGCGGCGCGAGCTCCGACGCGCTCCAGTCGCAGGTAGCCGGCACAGGCAGCCATAAATGGAAGCCGTGAGCATTCGCATCGAACGGCAAACCGCTCAGTGTTTGCGCTGCGATTGCCTGGCGCGCCATTGCTTCGTCGCGAATCGCGTCGAGTACGTCCAGTGCCGTTCCATCGTTGATCCAGTGTGTCGCGAGCAGAACCGTAAAAGGGCTGGGCATCACGGTAGTCGCGCGCAAGGCACCCGCGATGCGCTGCGTCTGCCTCGACGTCGGCGTCTTGAGGTAAGCGACGCGCAAGCCCGCGCCGAAGGTTTTCGAAAGACCCGTGATGTGATACGTCAGTTCCGGCGCCAGGGCGGCGAGCGGAATAGGCGCGTCGATGGGTAGCATGCCGTACGGTTCGTCTTCGATGATCGGTACGTTGTATCGCAGCGCGACGTCGGCCAGCGCCTCGCGACGTTGCTGGCTCAGCGTCAGCGTGCTCGGATTCTGCAAGGTCGGATTGCAATAAAACGCGCCGGGCTTTTGCGCCTTGCATAAAGCCTCGAACGCATGCGGCAACGGACCTTCGTCGTCACGAGCCAGGGCCTGCAACTTCACGCCCAGTTGCGATGCGATCGCCTTGATGCCGGGATACGCGAGCGTATCCAGACACACCGTCTCGCCCGTGCGCGCAAGCTGCGATACCAGCGCCACTAGCGCGCTATGAATGCCGGGACAGACGAGTATCGTGTCGTCGGAGCAGTCCGGCACGCGCGCCTGAACCCATTGACGTCCCGCCGCACGGTCCGCCGCCATGCCGCCGAAGTCCTGATAGCGCAATAGCTGGTACGGATCGGCGTCGCGCACGATCCGCGCCGCCGACTCGCGCAGGCGCGTGGCAAGCACGGGCGGTTCGGGTGGCATGTTCATCGACATCTCGATGCTGCTTCCGCCCGCAAGCGGCAGGCTCTGCGTTTTTCCGCGCACGAAAGTGCCGCTGCCGGCGCGTGCATCGAGCAGACCGCGCCTGCCCGCTTCGGCATAGGCGCGCGCAACGGTCGTGTAGTTGAGATTCAGCGTTGCGGCGAGGTCGCGCAGGCCCGGCAGCCGGTCACGCGGACGCAGGCGGCCGCTCGCCAGATCTTCCTCGATGAGATCCGGAATGGCCAGATAAGCCGGCTTGCGGCTTTCTTCGAGTTTGCGAATCCAGTGATGCGACGTCTCGGCCATTCGTGTGTCCTTCGCGATCGATCGCTCAAGCATAGCCATTGCACGCGGCGATGCAACTTGATCGCATTGATCGCATCGATGCACGGCTTTAGTGTGAATCGCACCACGCACACGCCCCCGTGCGCCTAAAGCGTGCGTCTCTGAAGAAAGCATCGCTTGCGTCGACAGCGCGAAAGTCCCTTGTAGAAAGGCTCTTCCGAAAATTTCTCGCGTCTCTCAAGCGCGTTCGTTTTGCTTGATTGCAAAGTGATTGCATTTCGCGGGCCAATCATTGGCATACCCGTTGCGTTTGATGGCTCGCCACATCGGACCTCATCGAGACGTCACCCGCAAACGGAGAATGCCATGCCCGCAGTCACCCAACCGCTTCACAAGAACGGCGACTATCTCGTCGACTACGAAGAGAAGGTTTTCGAAGACGTGAAGGCGGAACCCGGCGAGAAGGCGCTCGTCACGTTTCATACGGTTGCGTTCGAAGGATCCATCGGCTTCGTGAATCTCCTGCAGGCAACGCGTCTGCAACGCAAGGGCTTCGATACATCGGTGCTGCTGTATGGTCCGGGTGTGACGCTAGGACTGCAGCGCGGCTTTCCCACGCTCGGCGACGAAGCCTTTCCCGGCCATCTCAACTTCAACAAGCAACTGCAGAAGTTCATGGCCGAAGGCGGCAAGGTCTATGCATGCCGCTTCGCGCTCCAGGCGCTTTATGGTCATGGCGAAGCGTCGCTTATCGAAGGCATCAGGCCGATCAATCCGCTGGATGTGCTCGATATCCAGTTGCTTCACCGCAAGGAGAACGCGCTGATCATTCACACCTGGACCGTGTGATCGTCATGCGCTCGGTACGCGCCGCCGCAGTGCAGATCACACCCGACTTCGAGCGCCCCGAAGGCACGCTCGACAAGGTCTGCACGGCCATCGACGAGGCCGCCGCGAAGGGCGTGCGGCTGATCGTGTTTCCCGAAACCTTCGTGCCGTATTACCCGTACTTCTCGTTCGTGCGCGCACCGGTGGCATCGGGCGCGGATCACATGAAGCTGTACGAGCGCGCGGTCGTCGTTCCCGGGCCGGTGACACAGGCCGTCGCGGAGCGTGCGCGCACGGCGCAGATGGTCGTCGTGCTCGGCGTCAACGAACGCGACCACGGCAGTCTGTACAACACGCAGCTCGTCTTCGATACCGACGGCAAGCTTCTGCTCAAGCGCCGCAAGATCACGCCGACGTTTCACGAACGGATGATCTGGGGCCAGGGCGATGCGGCAGGACTCAAGGTGGTCGAGACGCAAGTGGGCCGCGTCGGCGCGCTCGCGTGCTGGGAGCACTACAACCCGCTTGCGCGCTACGCATTGATGACGCAGCACGAAGAGATCCATTGCAGCCAGTTTCCCGGCTCGCTGGTGGGTCCCATCTTCGCGGAGCAGATCGAGGTGACCATCCGACATCATGCGCTGGAGTCCGGCTGCTTCGTCGTCAACGCAACGGGATGGCTCACCGATGCGCAGATCGAAGCCATCACGCCCGATCCCGGTTTGCAACGCGCATTGCGCGGCGGCTGCAACACGGCGATCGTGTCGCCGGAAGGGCAGCATCTCGCAGAGCCGCTGCGGGAAGGCGAAGGCATGGTGATCGCCGATCTCGACATGTCGCTCATCACCAAGCGCAAACGCATGATGGATTCGGTCGGTCACTATGCGCGGCCCGAACTGCTGAGTCTCGCGATCAACGATCGCCCTGCATCGCCCGTGACGACATTCAAGGAAACGACAGACGATGAGCGCCAGAGAGAACCTGCCGGCATCGAGCCGGCAATTGATGACTGAACTGCAGTCCGCGGGCCTCAGGCTCGCCGATGCGCGCGCGGGCGTGTCCAGCCGACGCGGCGGCGCGGGTCCGTCCGACCACAAGGCGGTGACGCTCGACGGCGTGACCATCATGGTGCCGGTGCATACGAACACCGCGTGGCACTCGCCGTTCGTCGCCGGTCACCCCGATGCCGATGGCAACAGCGCGCTCATGCGCGATGCCATTCCGATTGCGTCCATCAGCTTTCCGAGCACGCCGCGCTTTTATGCGATGCAGACGCTCGACGGCGTGCCGTACTCGCATATCGCGACCTTGCACGGCAAGGACGTGCTCGCGACGACGGTGCTGCAAACGTGTATCCGCTATGAGAGCCGCCGCAAGTCGTGCAAGTTCTGCGCGATCGGGCAGTCGCTCGCGGCGGGGCGCACCATCGCGCGCAAGACCCCAGAGCAACTCGCGGAAGTCGCGCGCGCGGCCGTGCTGCTCGATGGCGTGAAGCACATGGTTCTCACGACCGGCACGCCGCCGACCCCGGACCGCGGCGCGAAGATTCTTTGCGAGAGCGCCTTCGCGATCAAGGCAGCGGTCGACTTGCCGATTCAGGCGCAATGCGAACCGCCGGATGACGACCAATGGTTCGAGCGCATGAAAGCGAGCGGCATCGACACGCTCGGCATGCATCTGGAAGCAGTGAGCCCGGAGGTTCGCGGACGCATCATGCCGGGCAAGGCGACCGTGCCTGTCTCGCGCTACATGGAGGCCTTCCATGCCGCCGTGAAAGTGTTCGGGCGCGGACAGGTGAGCACGTACATTCTCGCGGGCCTCGGCGACAGCGCAGCGGCCATCGTCGATATGGCGCGCGATCTGATCGGCCTCGGCGTGTATCCGTTCGTCGTGCCGTTCGTGCCGATCAGCGGCACTCCGCTCGAGGACCATCCCGCACCGACGCCTGACTTCATGCGCTCGGTGCTCGCGCCCATCGGCGCGATGCTGGCCGATGCCGACATGCGATCCGCCGACATCAAGGCGGGCTGCGGCAAATGCGGCGCATGTTCCTCTCTTTCATCGTACGAGGTGTGAGCATGGTGATCGTCGATACCGTCGATGATGTCGTCGAACACGACTACGCTCCGGTCGAGTTTCGCGTGAAATGGGCGACGCTGCCTTGGGAAGTGCAGGAAGCGCGCAAGCTTCGTCGCGCGGTGTTCTGCATTGAGCAAGGCATCTTCGTGGGCGATGACCGCGATGACATCGATACGCACGCGCAATTGCTCGTGGCATCCAGTTGCGTGGCGGGCATGCCCGAGCAGGTGGTCGGCACCGTGCGCATTCACGAAGAATCGCCGGGCGTGTGGTTCGGCTCGCGGCTCGCGGTGCATGCGGCGTTTCGGTCGCAGGCCAGGATCGGCGCGACGTTGATTCGCCTCGCGGTGTCGAGCGCGCATGCACGAGGCTGCAAGACGTTCCTCGCCCACGTGCAGGCGCAAAACGTGCCGTTGTTCGAGCGTCTGAACTGGACGTCGATCAGGGAGGAAGCGCTCTTCGGTCGCGCGCATCATCTGATGCAGGCAGCGCTCGATGCGTATCCGCCGTGCGTCACGCCGCAAAGCGGCTTCGTCGCGCTGGCGCGGAGAGCGTCGTGAGCGCGCTGCGCGGCATCGTGGAGCGCCTGCGCGAAAGCCGCGGCTTTCGTCACAAGCGCGATATCTCCGACGTGCTGTCGCGCTTGCCGCATCCGGCCGTTGCCATCGGCGACGACTGCGCCGCGATTCCCGACGGCGACGGCTATCTGCTCTTCGCCATCGAAGGCATGGTCAGCGATTTCGTTCGCGCAATGCCCTGGTTCGCGGGTTATAGCAGCGTAATGGTCAATGTCAGCGACATCTATGCAATGGGCGGCCGCCCGATTGCCATCGTCGATGCACTATGGAGCGGCAGCGCCGATGAAGCCAACGATGTGCTCGCAGGCATGGCGGCGGCATCGAAAGCGTACGACGTGCCTATCGTCGGCGGACACACCAACGTGCGCAGCGATGGCGCGCAACTCGCGGTGTCCATCGTCGGACGCGCGCGCAAGTTGCTGACGAGCTTCGTCGCGAGGCCCGGCGATGCGCTCATCATGGCGGTCGATCTACGTGGCCACTACGAGGAGCCCTATCCGTTCTGGAACGCCTCGGCAAGCGCGCCGGAGCGCCGCGCGCGCGGCGACTTCGAACTGCTGCCGGAGCTCGCCGAAGCGAGCCTCTGCGATGCCGCGAAAGACATCAGCATGGGCGGCGTGCTGGGCACCGCGCTCATGTTGCTCGAATGCTCGAAGGTAGGCGCACGCATCGATCTGGACGCCGTGCCGCGTCCCGATGACCCCGATTTCGAGCGCTGGCTCCGTGCGTTCCCGAGCTTCGGCTTCGTCCTGTCGGTGCGTCCGGAGCATGTGGATGCAGTGCTCGCACGCTTCGCTTCGCGTTCGCTGGCATGCGCCGTGATCGGGCAAGTCGATGCCTCGCAGGAAGTCGTCGTCACGCGCGCACGCGAAAACGCGCTGCTGTGGAACCTGCGCGAGGAGCCTTTCATATGTGCGCGATGATGGCGTTGCGCATTGCGCTACTGACGCATTCGGCGAATCCGCGCGGCGGCGTCGTGCATACGCTCGAACTTGCGCGTGCGTTGCACGAGAGCGGTCATGAGGTGACCGTCTTTGCGCCGGCGCGTGAAAACGAGGTCATGTTTCGCGCGACGCCCTTTCGTGTCGTAATTGCGCGCGTCGAAGGAAAGCGCGATGTCGCGCAGATGGTCCATGAACGCATTTGGGCGTTGAAAGCCTCTTTGGCGAGTCAGGTTTTCGATGTGTATCACGCACAAGACAGCATCAGCGGCAACGCGCTCGCCGAGCTGAAGGAAGAGGGCGCGATATGCGGCTTTATCCGCACGGTACATCACCTCGACCGTTTCGACGACCCGCGACTCGCTCATTGGCAACAACGCGCATGGCGTGACGCCGATGAGGTGCTGTGCGTGAGCGAGACGTGGACACGCACAATGCGCGAGACCTACGGCATCGACGCAAAGACCGTCAGCAATGGCGTCGATGTGAGCCGATACAGCGCGCCCGTGGATTGCGGCCCCTTGCGCGAACGCTTCGGCATCTCGGGATGCGGACCGGTCGTGCTCGCTGTCGGCGGCATCGAGGAACGCAAGAACACGTCGATGCTGCTGGAAGCGTTCGCCTTTCTGCGCGCGGCGAAGCCTTCCGCGCAACTCGTGCTCGCGGGCGGCGCGAGTTTGCTGGATCACGATGCCTATGCGCGCCGTTTTCATTCACGCGCTGCGCAACTAGGCCTTGAAGCGGGCGCCCGCGGCACGCCCATCGTCATCACCGGACCGCTGGACGATGCCGCGATGCCAGCGCTGTTCCGCATCGCAGATGTCGTAGCGATGGTCTCGCTGCGCGAGGGCTTCGGCCTCGTCGCGCTGGAGGCTTTGGCAAGCGGGCGGCCGGTGGTCGTTTCGAACATCGCGCCGTTCACCGAGCATCTCGACGATCGCACCTGCGTCTTCGCCGACCCGCATGATCCATACGACATCGCGCGCGGACTGACCGATACGGGCGGCATCGACTTCGATCATGCCGTGCCGGCACTGCTGAAACGCTACGCATGGCAAGCCAGCGCGCGCCGTCATCTCGACATCTACCGGCAGTGGCTCGCAAACGCGCTGCTCACCTACGACTGAGGACGATTCAATGCCAGTCATGCACTTTCGCATTCGTTGGCCCGATGGCGTGGAAGCCAACTGCTATTCGCCCTCGACGGTCGTCGGCGAGTTCTTCACCGCAGGCAGCCGCTATCCCGTCGATGACTTCGTCGCGCGCTCGCGCGAAGCCTTGAACATAGGCTCGGAGCGTGTGCGCGCGAAGTTCGGCTTTGCGTGCTCGGCGGCGATGGATCAGCTTGCGCGCATCGAAGAGGACGCAAGCCGTTTCAGCGATACACGCGACGCACATGTCACCGTGCTCGGATTCGAATGACACTTCGTCGAGGGATACGGCCATGTCGAACCCACACTACAGCGTGATCGTCGTCGGCGGCGGACAGGCGGGGCTTTCGGTCAGCCACTTTCTGCAGCAGTCGGCCATTGATCATCTCGTCATCGAAAAGCACACCGTGACGCATACCTGGCGCACGCAGCGTTGGGACACCTTCTGCCTCGTGACGCCGAACTGGCAATGCGCGCTGCCTGGTCATCCCTACACGGGCGCCGACCCGCACGGCTTCATGAAGAAGGACGAGATCATTTCGTATCTCGACGGCTTCATCGCCAAGGTGAATGCGCCGGTGCTGGAGTACACGGCGGTGACGCGCGTGAAGCGGGACGCAAACGGCCGCTATGACGTGCAGACCACGCGCGGCGCATTCACGGCGGATCACGTCGTGGTTGCTTCGGGCGGCTATCACGAGCCTATCGTGCCGCGCATGGCCGAGCGCTTGCCGGCGAACATCGTGCAGATTCAGTCGTCGGACTATCGGAACGCGGACGCGTTGCCGCCCGGCGCGGTGCTGGTGGTGGGTTCCGGACAATCCGGCGCACAGATCGCGGAAGATCTGCACTTGTCGGGCCGCAAGGTGCATCTCGCCGTTGGCGAAGCGCCGCGCTGCGCGCGGTTCTATCGCGGACGTGATGTCGTCGATTGGCTCGCAGACATGCGCTACTACGATATGCCCGTGACGGATCATCCGCTGCGCGAGGGCGTGCGCGACAACACGAATCACTACGTCACGGGTCGCGACGGCGGGCGCGATATCGACTTGCGCCGCTTCGCGCTCGAAGGCATGGAGCTGTTCGGGCGGCTGGAAGACTTGCGCGACGGCAACCTGCGCTTCGCACCGAATCTACGCGCCGCTCTGGACGACGCGGACAAAACGTACAACAACATCAACGCGAGCATCGACGGTTTCATCGAACGGCAGGGCATCGATGCGCCGCCCGCCTCACGCTATGAGCCGCTATGGGAACCGCAGGCGGAGCGCGAGGAACTGGACCTGCAGGCGAGCGGCATCAGTGCGGTGGTCTGGTGTATCGGCTTCAGGCCGGACTTCGGCTGGCTCGACGTGCCGGTGTTCAACGGCAGGGGCCATCCTTCGCATCTGCGCGGCGTGACGGCCGTGCCGGGAGTCTATTTCGTCGGCCTGCCGTGGCTGCATACGTGGGGGTCGGGCCGATTCTCGGGCGTTGCGCGTGATGCGCAATACATCGTCGATAACATCTGCACTGGACGCGTGAGCAGCGAATCATTGGAGCGCCATTCAGGTGCTGATGCGTGCGTGGCGCGGGCATAAGGCAGGGGAGAATCGCCGTCACTCCACCTACGCTCGCACTTGCCGGGAGTGAGTCCGGGCATGCAGCCGCGCCCGAAAGATAGCCGCAACGCGCAGCGCATCCCGGGGGCGGCTCTAAACGATATCTCGACCGCTGCCGCGATCACCAACGCGCACGGGCGCGGCATCGGCGCGGTGAATATCGCTGTGGCGCGCTCACGCTGGAACACGGATCGCGATGAACGTCGCGTTGCCGACCTCGTCATCTCGACCGCATCGGCCATTTCGACGCGACGAAGAGTGCAATAGGCAAGTGGCCGCGCGGCAGGTCCGGGATGGTCTTCGCTTAGCTGAGATCGCGCTCAGCCATCGTCAGGCTTTTTCGGCGCCTGCGGACATCGCGACGCCGCTTTCCTGGACAAGCCAGGCATCGTTGAAATCCTTCGGTCGCATTGCCGTCGATGACGAGTACAACGGACTCGCCCTCGCCCCCGGCGAAGGCGATCGCATAGCCTCCATCATGGGAAACGTCAGCATTGCGTTTCTTCGGAATCATGGCGTGATCGTCGTTGGCGCATCCATTGGAGAAGCATGGGACGATCTGTACTATCTCGAGCGCGCCTGTCCGAGCGAGTACATGGCGCGATGCACGCAAGGCCGCTTGAGCCGCGTTGCCGAAGAGACGGCCACCCGGCCGTCGAAGCAGTGGTCGTCGTTCGGGCCGGTGGCCGGGCGTTTGCATCTTGCCAGCATCAAACGCCATCTCGACCGTCTTGCTGTGGATTACGCCGCGTGAGCACATTCGGCTGATAGCCGACGCCGCCGTCTTGATTCGCCGATCGTCAGGCCGCTGCGTGCCCGCGAAGGGAGTCATCGAGCAGACGGCCCTTGATGCCCGCCGACTTCGGCGGGCTCACAGGATGCTCTAGGCGGCAAAACGGTCCGAGCGATAAGGGTCTAATAGGCTCACCGTCGAGCAGTTCGGTTGTGATGAGCAGCCGGCCAAGGCGTGGGGCCGCTCGCGGCCATGAAGCGTCATTCGCACAGGCTAATGCTTTGATTGCCAGGCGTCGCTTCCGCCTGCGGAAGCAGCCACTCAACCTCGATGGAACGCGTCGAGTTGCGCCCGCATGCGCGCGCACGCGTCCTCGGCGATCTCAATCGTGACGTCAGGCAACTCGTATTGATCCGCATCGACCGCGGGTGCGCTGCATCCGCCCGTATCGCCTCCGTGACCGCGCCGAGCGCGGGCCACGCGGCATCTCGTTCAGCAACTACCGCGCACTGCACTCTGACGGCAGAAAGGGGCACCCGCGCGCCGCTCAACGCTTGAAGTTCATCGGTAACCTCACTGAAAATCACGAGGGTCGATGGCAGCCGCGCATAGCGACCTCATCGACCTAGTCGTGCGGAGCAATTACTGATACTGCCGATTTACCGTTTGATTTGCGTCATTAAGCGGCTCAACAAGATCGATTTGTGCTTTCAACGGACTCGGCTGGTTCACTTGCAAGGTGCCTGCTGAATTGAATTCCAATTGGTTGTCGAGTGCAGTGTTGTATGCCGGCCAGTTGATTAGACCCGCGTTGGACGGATTTCCCGTTTTTGCGAACGCGGTCCAGTAGGCGATCATGTTACGCGCCACCTGTTCGTCTTGACTCGTGACAGCCGTCCCGTAGGAAGCGGAAAGGGTGTCAAATACGTACGGAATCTCTGCACCATGCGTGGCGCCGGCGACTTTATCTCTGATCGACTGAGCGACATACGAAAAACGATAGAGATACGTCGGCGCGCCGTTAGCCGTAAAAATTCTGGCTACAAAGCGTGCGGGCTCATCCATCGTAATGACACGAGAAACTTGGCTCTCAATGGATGCCACAGAGGCGGTGCCGGTCGGATCGAACGCCGCAGCGGCGGCGCTCGAGTTTTGAGGGCCAAAGATCGCGTACGCCTGCTCCTTCGTCGTAATGCCTCGACTCGGAAATCCGAGGTCGGCATTGTTCACCCCAATCATGAGCGGGATCTTCGCAAAGTGCCCCGCCTTGTACTGATTCTCCGGTTCGTCAACCACGATTTTCCCGTCGATGATCGCGCCGCCCGAGAACGTGGCCAGGCTGTGCGATGTGTTCAACGTTGAGGTGTCCAACCCGTCGAGGACTTGATCTGCCGAAAGCGCACGTAGGGCGTCCAGCGAACTGGCGTCACTCCCGTTGATCCCCAGTCCACTGGCGAATGAAGCACCCTGTTCTTCAGCCGAAGCCCCGACCGTCTTGGCGTTACGCGTGAGCGTACGGCCATAGTACTGATTGACGCGTCCATTGCCGGACTCATTGATCGCCTTTGCAAACAGTCCTGATGCCGACGGCGATGTCAGCAGGTTGTGAATAGATTCGCCTCCAGCCGATTCCCCAAATATTGTGACGTTCGTGGGGTCGCCGCCGAAATTGGAGATGTTACGCTGTACCCACTTTAAGGCGGCGATCTGGTCCATATAACCGTAATTACCCAACGTTTCGCCTGACTGAGCAGCGGCCGTGGTAAGTGCAGGATGTGCGAAGAAGCCGAAGCGACCGAGACGGTAATTGACTGTGACGATAACAACCCCTTCCTTGGCGAACTGCGTGCCGTCATAGCGCGGCATCGATGTTCCGCCAACGACGTATGCACCGCCGTAGACCCAGACCATCACAGGCAAGTTCTTACCAGTGCTGTTTTGCGGGCGCCATACGTTGAGGTACAGACAATCTTCCGACGGGGCGACCGTCAGTCCGGAATTCGGGCCGCTCGTTTGCATGCAGTCGTGAAAAAAAGACGTGGCCTGCCGCACACCGCTCCATGCAGAGACGGGCTGGGGCGGGCGCCAGCGCAAGCTCCCGACGGGAGGAGCCGCAAAGGGAATACCCTTGTACGCCACCACGCCGTTAGCCGCCACGCCCTGGACAGCACCATCGGCCGTCATCGCAATTGTGGGATCAGAGGAATTCGAAGAGCTGCCACCTCCACAAGCAGACAGCGCCACCGCGAGAATTGGAATGGTTACCAGTGCAGGCAAGCGCATCAGTGTGTCTTGCTTCAGCACAGCCCGGCTGGTCTTTCCTAGAGCTTTACGTCTCTGTGTAGTCATGATGCCATCGTCCCCTCTATGATCCCGCATACATTACCGCCATGACCGTTGCTGCGGCGGGCTCTGCTGTGCAGAGCGGAATCGCGTATCGAAGAGTGATTTTCTGCCGTCAAATTCGGGACAATAATGTCCCATATGAATTGCGTTCATCTGGGTAGATATTATGGAATGCGATGTAGTGTGGGCATAGCATCGGCAAGGCGTACTGTGTGAGCGTTCCCGTCCGCATCATCCGCAACACGTAACGCACGCAATGGAGCAGGCGCCCCGTCACCGACAGGACGCCCGCGTAGGCGAGGTCGAACGCCGTGCTTACTCCGCGTTTCTTGCGCTAGGACGGATCGACACAGCTGAAGCTATCGGCCGAATTCACATCGCCCGTGCCGTTGTATCTGCTGACTTTCGGCCACGGGCACAAAGGCATGGTCCGTTCAACAGCGCCGGTCGGCGAGTTGTTCGCGTACTTGGTCGCAATAAGCTGGTCGGGCACGCGACCTTTCTCGACCCACGACTGCGCGGCGGCCAAAAGGTCATGAGTAGGATCGTCTGGCGCAGTTGGAAATCCTGGATTAAGGTTACCGAAAACGTTCGGGCCGACGCCATTGCGGCAATGATCCATTCCCGGTGCGGTGAACAGCTTCATAAATTTATCGGACTGGCCTGGCATGCGGTTCTCGACACTTTGGCGGTAGGCAATCGCAGCTCCCGGCACCTGAATGCCATCGGCGAGTCCTTGAAAAACGATGAGCTTTCCGCCATGCGCCGCGAATGCGGTGAGGTCAGGATTCGATGCATCCACTGCGAAGTCTAGGGTGTTGTGCATCACATCAACGTCGCTAGCCCAGTTAAAGCTTCTCCAGTCCCAGTTGACCCCCCATACCCACTGAAATGGAAAGGGGAAGGGCGGCGCCGAGGTCGGCGTAGTCGCCGCAGTCGAGAAATCGAGTTCGGTACCGGGCAGATATCCATAGGACAGTTGTGCGCCTGTCACAGGATTGGTGGGTCCCGCGTAAATCTTGCGCAGTGCACCGACCTGTCCGGCTGTTAGGCAATCAGCCGCGTCGGCGGACTTGCACTGAAGCACCGCTGGATTGACCTTGCACATGTCCGGCCGGCCGATGACGCCGTCCTTCAGTCCATCCAGCTCGTCGCAAGCGCTCATGACATGGCCGGCCCAGAGCTTGCGCTTAGCGACCGTGAGATTGCTCGTCGGGTCTTGCTGGGTCGCGGCCCACGCCCACTGGTAAGAAAGATGCGCAGGGACGCGAGCGGCACCCGGTGCGCCAGCCACGATGCCGTCGTAGTCCTCCGGATACTGTTGTGCCTCGTGCATGCCCTGACCGCCCCCGGTGGAGCATCCGAACCAGTAGGAATAGGCGGGAGCCTTCGTATAAAAACGGTTGACGAGCGTCTTCGACATGGTGGTCATCAGGTGGGTCGCGCGATGACCGAAGTCGACGATCGTCTCCACATGGCCGACCATGCTTGCGACCCCTGCCGATGTGCCGAGGTCGGTATTCGCGACTGCAAACCCGCGGCGCAATCCATTGGCTAGGGCTTCATAGTCGATGGTCCCGCCGAGGCCCCCGTTTCCTGTGCCGAGGTATTTACCGTTCCACGCGGCCGGAAGCCACAGTTCCACTTTGATGTTCGAGTCGGACGCCGGCTTGATCGTGGCGGCAACTCTGCAGAAGGCCGGCAGGCCTTTGATGGTCTCGCCCGTAGGCGGCGCGAAATCGCCTGGTGGCATGTCCTTCGTAAGGGTGAAGCTCGTGTCGGCTATCGTTGTGGAAGAGAGATCAGAACAGCTCGGCGCGGCTGTGTGGCTCGTCACCGGCGCGGTGTCAGTATCGCCGCCGCATCCGGCTGTGAACAAGGCAGCTGACACAACGACCGCTGGCGCCAGTGCGGACGGCGAAAGCAGGACGTTGCCCTCTTTTTTTTTGAGCATTGCGTATCTCCGGAGACCATGAGTCGGTCTAAGAACTGAACAGCGCGGACGCCGAACCAATCAGCAAGCTTGTTGCTTGACTACCGCTTCGTGCGAAGTGCGAAGCTGCGAGCAGTTATTTCCTTGGGGCTGACATTGGGGTGCTCTTGCGATGTATGGCCGTCGCATCGCGGGTTGCAGTCAGTGGCACATCTGCGCGCGCGAACGAAAGTGTCGACGCATTTGCGCGCCAGCGCCAATCCGCCGAAATGGGCCATCAATATCAGCTGGACGGATGCAATTCGTCGCGCGCCGTCCGACAATGCACGCGATACGTTCGCTAGGCCATCCGCCCATGAGCACGGGCTGTCGCGCTTATCTCCCTGCCCGGCGAGGTAACGCGGGACTTGCACGGACTAGTCAGAAGCGGCTCGGTTGCTGCGTCAAAGGAAGTTGGTGATCAGACGGGTGGGTATGCTTCGGTCTGATGCGGCCCATCAGAAGGACCTCTACGGGAAGGTGGCTGCAGGAGCACACCGCGTCGCTTCGCGCTCAGCGCATGAAGACTCCGCCGTTGATATCCCAGCACGCGCCGTTGGCAAAGTAGGCATCGGTGGAAGCGAGCAGCACGGCGACATCAGCTATATAGCTCGCGGAGCCTAGGCGGCCTACCGGAATGCCCGCAATCACCTCATGCAGTTTCTGCGCCGGTACGCTTTCGTGCACGACAGCCAGATCGAGCGGACCCGGCGATATTGCGTTGACGGTCACACCATGCGCGGCGAGATCGCGCGCAAAAGTTTTAGTGAGCGTGATGGCGCCGCCTTTCGCAGCGGCATAGTGCGCACCGGTAGCAGAGCCGCCGTTCTGTCCCGCGAGCGAGGCAATGTTCACGATGCGTCCGGCACCTTGCGTCGCGAAGTGCTGCCCGAATACCTGACAGCCGAACAGCACGCTGCGCAGATTAACGTCCATCACCTCGTCGAATTGGTCGGCGGTGATGTCCATTGCAGGCACGACTTTCGATGCGCCCGCATTGTTCACGAGCACGTCGATCGCACCCCAGCGGTCGAGCAGCGCATCGCGTGCTGCCTCGAAATCTGCCTTCTTCGTTACGTCGAGCTTCACCGCGAATGCGCTCGCTGCGTCGCTGCTCAGTTCGAGCGCGAGCCTTTGGGCGGCATCGACAGCAATATCGGCCAGCGCGACGTTGTAACCGGCATGATGAAAGCGGCGCGTCACTGCTTCGCCCAGCCCGCGAGAAGCGCCGGTCACGAGCACGACTCTCTTCGTCATGGTGCCGGCTCCTTCAATCTGCATTGCAGGCAAGCATCGCTTCGATGTATGCGGCGGCGGCGCAAACCGTCTCGTCGTCGCCGCGTCGGCCGACAATCTGCAGCCCCGCCTTAAGCGACGTCCGGTCGATCGGGACCGGTAACGTCAGCGCCGGATGCCCGCTCAGGTTGAACGGCCGAATCAGCGACGACATTGCGATCACCGACGTGCCCGCTCTCGCGGCCTCGATCGTGATCGGCAGCGACGGCAGCGTCGGAAGAATGAGGACGTCCGAGTCTTCCAGCACGCGGTCGACTTGGTTCGTGAAGACGCGACGGATGCGCTCGGCTGCAACGAGCTCCGAGGCCTGCGTGTTCGCGGCGGCGCTCAAGCGAGCCACAATGTCCGGACCGAGTTGGCCGCTACGGACGAGATGACCGAACGCATGCCACATCTCGGCGTTGATGACAGCAAGCCCGGCCGTGAACGCGTCACGCAGGGATTCGAGTTGTACGACACGCGACGCGAGTCCGCTGCGTGCGACGGCCGCCGTCACCGCATCGCGGATTTCGGCGTCGGCTTCGACTTCGGGCAGCGCGACGCGCAGTCCGGCGACATCGCGGCGTGCACGGCCGCCCTGGAATGACGCATCGATCGCGAGCATCACGTCGATGATGCTGTTCATGTCGCGTGCAAAAGGGCCGACACAGTCGAGCGATGTCTGGCGCGGCGCGACGCCTTCGCGCGACACGCGTCCGAACGTCGGCTTCAGTCCGATGACGCCGCAGCATGCGGCAGGGCAGCGCACCGAACCGCCGGTATCCGTGCCGAGGGCTGCATCGACGAGCTTCGATCCGACCGCCGATGCCGAGCCGCTCGACGAACCGCCGGGAATACGAGCCGGGTCTTGCGGGTTGACGGGCGTCCCACTGAAATCGTTGATGCCTGTCATGCCGAACGCGAGTTCGTGCATGTTCGCCTTGCCGGTAATGCGCCAGCCTGCATCGAGGAGACGCTGCACGACTTCCGCATGCCGCGGCGCGGGCGGCGCATCGGCAAGCGCGCGGCTCGCCGCGGTCGTCGGATAGCCGGCCACGTCGATGCTGTCCTTGATTGCAATGGTCGGCGCATTCGCAGCGGCGTGCGAAGCGAGATCGAACATCCGCAGAAAGGCGCTCATGCTCGGACTCCGTGCGCGGGGTTCACCTGCCAGGGCGCGTCGAAAATGCGCTCGGTGCGGAAGTGACGAATCAACCAGACATCTTCACTGTGCGGCGAAGGATTGAAATCCACTTCTAGCCGCGCCGCGATGAGTTCGGCTTTCGCATCGACATAGCCGGATGCCTGCAACATGATCCAGCGGCCTTTCGCGATGTCGCCTTGCACTTCGATATGCTCGCTCGTGAGAAAGTGGAGGTTCGTCGCAAAGTGCGGCGTGGGCGGCAGGTAACGTTGCAGCATCGTGACGATAGCGCTCGGCCCCTGCAAGCGGCCGAACTTGTCCGCATACCGGGGACCGATGCCTTCCCACACGGCATCTTCGCTAAAAAGCGCCGCCAGCGATTCACCGTTCAGTGCGCGAGCCGGCACATCGCAGAGCGCCATGTATCGGGCAATGGTCTTGCGAACCGCGTTGTGCGCTTCAAGCAGGCGCAAGCGCAGTTGCAGACTCTCAATGGTCGTGTGCGTCATGACTCACGCCTTGTCGGTAACGGCGGACGGAACCGTGAGCGCGCGCCCGACGCGCGCTTCGATTTTGCCGTAGCGCCAAAGGTTGTATTCGCCCACGCGCGTCGTGCGATACAGATTGCAGACCGCAACGGCGGCGTCGAAGTCGGCGACGTCGGCCATGATGTAGAAGGTCCACGGTGCCCCTTCGGCGTTGCCGACGACAAGCCGGTCGTCATCCATGACACCCAACACTCGTACGTTTTCCATTGCTTCGATGGCACTGAGCATGTTGCCGTACGCCTGCCATACATCGCCGATTTGCTCACGCGGCAAGTCGAAGAAATTCTGAGTGACTCCGCAGCAGAAGAGCACACGCAGCGGCAGGCTTCGAGTATCGTTCGTCATCTTGTTTCCCTTCGAGCCGAACAACAGGTCTGGCGTACGGATCGCGGAAGAATGGGCCCGACTTCGACTTAGCGGCCCAACGCACGCGCGGTCTTGCCGCCCAAGCCGAAATCGGTATTGGGAATGTCTTTGATCATGACGCGCGTGGACTGCAGGGGCACATCCAGGACAGAGGCGCTGATCTCTGACAGATGCCTGATCAGCGCTTCTTTCTGCGTCTCCGTGCGGCCCGCAATCAAGATTGCGATGATGACCGGCAACGCAGCGGGCGTTGGCTTTCCGCCCAGCCCGATGTCCGAGGCCGGCAACTCCGACAGCAGAATGCGCACCGACTCCGCGGGCGCGCCGATGGCGTCGACGGTCGCTTGAGTCAGACCCTGGATAAGCGATGCCTTGCGCTCGTCGGAGTGACCTTGAGGCAGATAGACTTCGAGTGTCGGCATGGTCGGATAGGGATGGAAAGTCAAAGCAGGAAGCCGATGGCGCTCAGTGCTTCGGTCGAGTTGATCAGGCGGATAACTTTTTCGACGAGCAGCGGCTGGCCGTTGGCCATGCTGATCTTATGCGTCAGATCCGCGGCGAAGATCGTCGACACGCCGCGCTTGTACGCAATGATGATCTGCGAGGACTTCACTTCGACGAGGTCCGCGCTATCCGAAGACCGCGTGAAGCGCGACACGGTGCGCACCGTACGCGCGGCGTCGGCGGCGGACGCCGAATAGCCGGACGCCATGCGCTGCACACGCAGTTCGCGCATGTGCTGGTCGTCGAATGCGTAATTCAGTGTCGCTTCGTAGTCGGTCGTGTCAGGGTCGATAGGCACCACGTAGATGCCATTGGGGTCCCACATTTCGAGCCACGCGCGGTAATCGCGCCGGTCCAGAAGTTCGGCTTCGCGCCAGATGAATTCGATAGCGCGGGCGAAGGTCTGGTCAGACAGAAGTGCGTTACGGTCGTCCATCATGCTTGCTCCATCATTGCGCGCCATTGTCTATAGGCTTCGCGCATGCCGGTTTCGTCGGTGGCGTGCGCGGTTTTTTCGCCGTTCGGCGCGGTCGTTTCGCGATTCAGCCCGCGGTTCACCAGGATAGGTACGTCGGGGCCTGCGTATGAGCCGCGCTGCACGCGTTCCCATGCTTCGGCATCGTCGGGGCTGCCGAAACCAAACGGGCCCTGGAAGTGCTCGTGCATGCGCAAGCGCGCACGATTGGCTTCTTCGGGGCCGCCGTCCATCCCTAGTGCGACGTGGCGGATTTCTGTTTCCACCGCGGAAATGGGGCGCAGCACGCGGAAGAAGGCCATCGACAACGCGAGGTTCGGAAACAGATTCAGGTTGAAGCCGACGCCCATCAGCGAACGCACGACGCGGCGCACTTCTTCCGCCGTGTGTTTTTCTGCAAGCTGCGCGGCGAGTTCATTGAAACGTTCGGGCAGCGGCGCACCGTCGTCCTGATCGAGATCGACGAGTTCCGGCATGAGTACGGCCAGGCTGTGACCGTTGCCGAGGGAGCGGCAAAACGCCTGGTCGCTCGTCATGAAGCTCGTGATCGCGGCGGCCGTTTCATCGTCGATAGACTTCATCCAGGACTTATGCACGACGGGAAAGTGATACAGGTCCGTCGTGTTTTCGAGCTGGATCTTCCAGTTGCCCTTGAACGTGAACTTATGCTCGCCGTTCGCCTTGACCGGATAGCCCGCGCCTTGCTTCATGAACAGGTCTATCCATGGCTTCGCACCGCCGAGAAAGTCTTCGAGCGATTCGATGTCTTCGTTGACGCTCGCGAAAATCAGGCCCTGATAGACGCCCACGCGCAGCTTCTTGAGCGGCAAATCGCCTTTCTCGCATACGCCTTCATAGCCGTCGCCGTAGGGCAGCGCGCGCAGCGTGCCGTCGAGCGCGTATGACCAGCTGTGGTACGGGCACGTGAAGCCTTTCGCATTGCCCTTGTGCTCTTCGCACACGGTCGCGCCGCGATGACGGCAGCGATTCTGAAGTACGTTCACGGCTCCCGTTTTGTCCCGCACGACGATGACCGGCTGGCGGCCGATGGTCGTCGTGACGAAGTCGCCGGGCTTCGGCAACTCGCTGTCGTGAGCGACCCACACCCACGTCTTGTAGAAGATGCGTTCGAGTTCTTCCTCGAAGAGCTGCGGATCGTAGTAGAGCGAAGGCGCAATGCGATCGGACTGCGCGCGCTTCGCAAGCGCGCTCGTGTCGATGGTTTGATAGGTCGGCGTACTCATCGTATTCCTGGGGAGAAGTTGAGTGGCTGTTTGAGCGACTAACACGAGCCTGGCCGTGCACTCGGCGCATCCTCTCGTTGACATCAGTCTCGCTTTTCGAAGATCATGCGTCAAATCGATTAAAAACGGATCGCTCAATCAGTGCGGCCGATATCTGGAACTGCCTGCCATGACCTCCATCGACCACATCGATCTCAATCTCCTGCGCGTTTTCCAGGCTATCGTCGAGGAACGCAGCCTGACGCGCGCAGGCGAGCGGCTCGCGCTCTCGCAACCGGCGGTCAGCTATTCGCTTGGGCGGCTGCGCACCTTGTTCGACGACACGCTGTTCATCCGCACGCGGGCGGGCATGCAGCCCACGCCGGTCGCGCTTGAGTTGGCCGAGATCGTGGGACGCGCGCTCGATACCGTGCGGCAGGCCTTGCGTTATGCCGAACGCTTCGACCCGGCGACGAGCACGCGAACATTTCGCCTGTCGCTGTCGGATGCGGGGGAGATGGCCTATCTTCCAGCCATCTGCGCGGCGTTACGCGACGCCGCGCCGCGCGCGAAGCTGGTTGTGGAGCCATTGCCCATTGAACAGATAGAAGAGGCGTTGCGCTCGAGTCGGCTGGATTTTGCGATCGGCAACTTGCCGTCGCTGTTGCCGCGTACGCGCCATTGCGTGCTCTTCGAGGAGTCGTATGTGTGCATGACGCGCGATCGCGACGATCTGCCCGAAGGCAAGAAGCTCAAACTCGAGCATTTTCTTGCGGCTTCGCACGTCCAGGTCCGCTCGATCGAGCACAGTCATGACGCGCTGGACGACGCGCTGCGTGGACAAGGCGTCGGGCGCAATATCGCATTGGCGTTACCGCATTTCGTGGCGGTGCCCGGCGTGCTGGCTGCAACGGACTTGTTCGCTACGCTGCCGGAAAAGCTCGCGCATATCCTCAATCGAGGCGACGCGTTTCGCATCTATGCGATGCCGGTGCCGCTGCCGAGAGTGGCCGTGACCATGCACTGGCACGAGCACTTCCACGAAGACGAAGGCCTCGCGTGGATGCGCAGCCTCATGACCGACACCCTCGCGAGCTTCAAGAAGATGTGATCGCGCTCAGAGGTCGAGCACGAGCACAGGCGAGCGAGAACGCGACACGCAGCAGCAGATTACCGTGTTGCTTGCGCGTTCTGCTTTGCTCAGGCAGTGATCGCGATGTTCGGGTTCGCCGCTCACGACGTCGACCATGCATGTACCGCACACGCCTTCGCCGCACGACGTATCGACTTCGATGCCGATCGCAGCGAGCGCGTCGACGATCGACGTACTCTTGTCGACGCGAACCGTTTGTCCGCTGCTTGCGAGCTGCACGTCGAAGCTGTCGAGCGACGTTTCGGCCGCCACGGCGGGCTCGCCCTTGAATCGCTCGAGATGAATCGCATCCGCAGGCAGGCGGGCTTGCGCCGTCTCCACGACAGCATCCATGAAGGCGCTCGGGCCGCATGTGTAGACATGCGCGTCAGGACCGGCATCGCTGATACATTCGGCGAGCTTGCTACGCTGTTGATTCCGCTCGACGCCGAAATGCAGTTTCACGTGAGCACTGAACGGTGCGCGCGTCAGCAGCGTCATGAAAGCCGCGTGCGCCTCGCTGCGCGCGAAGTAATGCAGCGTGAAGCGCGCATCGCTCGCAAGGAGCCGATAGGCCATCGACAGCAATGGCGTGATGCCGATGCCCGCGGCAATCAGAATGTGCTCGCTTGCGGACGGGTCGAGCTGAAAGAGATTGCGCGGCGCGCCGACGGCCAGTTCGGTGCCCACGGTCACTTCTTCGTGAAGCGAACGAGAACCGCCGCGCGACTGCTCTTCCTTCTTCACCGCGAAGATCTGCGTCTCGAGACAGGCGGGATCGCCGCAAAGCGAATACTGGCGTGTCACGCCCGAAGGACTGGTCACGTCGATATGCGCGCCCGGCTCGTAGCGTTCGAACGGCGCGCCGTCGATTCTGGAGACGCTGAACGACCGCACGCCATGCGCTTCCTCGCGCAACGCGTCGACTCGTACTTTCACGGTGTGAGCCTGCATGATCGCCTTCCTTTCGAGATGTTTTCCGAAACCATGCGTCGATGGTAGTCTCGGCCGTCGAATAAGCAAAATAGGCTAAAAATCGTGTGTCGCATCAACCTGACTGATGACGCGTTTCGCGCGTGAAGCGCAGTGTCACGACCGTGACAAGACTGAGCACGATGAGGAACACGGCCACAGGCCAGGACGCGTGATAGTGCGACAGCAGCGCAGTCGCGAGCAGCGGCGACAGACCGCCTGCGAAAATCGAGGCCACTTCATGCCCGAGCGCGACGCCGGAGTAGCGCACTTCCGTGCTGAACAACTCGCCGACGAGCGCGGGCAAGGTGCCGATCATCGCGCCGTGACAGACGGCAGTGCCGAGCACCAGTGCGAGCCAGATGAGCGGGGTCGCATGCGTGTCGAGCAGCCAGAAAAACGGGAAGGCCATCACCGCAAGGGAAGCGGCGCCGATCATGTACACAGGCTTGCGTCCGATGCGATCGGAGAGCTTGCCCCACAGCACCATCGCGATCATTTCGACGGTCATGGCAAGCATGACGCCGGTGAGCATCGTCGAATTGGGGATGCCGACGAACTTGCCGTACACGAGCGAAAACGCGAGGAAGATGTAGGCGCCGCCATTTTCCGCGACACGCAGGCCCATCGCCACCAGGATTTCCTTCGGATGACGCTTGATGGCTTCGAGCACCGGGATGTGCGATGTTTTGCCCGATTTCTCCGCATTCTCAAAGTCGCGGCTCTCCGGCAGGCTGTGACGAATGTAGACGCCGAGCGCAAAAATCACGATGCTCGCGAGAAAGGGCAGACGCCATCCCCAGGAGATGAACTGCTCGTGCGGCAACGCCTGCACTGCGAGAAACGCCGCGGAGGACAGCACGAAACCGCCGCCCACACCGAGCTGACTCCACGCGGCGTAATAGCCGCGCTTCTCGGGCGGCGCGTTCTCGCTGATCATCAGTACGCCTCCGCCCCATTCGCCTCCGGACGCAATGCCTTGCAGAAGGCGAAGTGCGACGAGCGCGGCCGGGGCCCAAAGACCGACGTGATCGTAAGTCGGCAACAAGCCGATGCCGAAGGTCGCGAAACCCATGATGAGCAGCGTCCAGACGAGCGACGCGCGCCGTCCGTAACGGTCGCCAATATGGCCGAACACGATACCGCCGAGCGGCCGCGCGACGAAGCCCATCGCGAACGCAGCGAACGCGCCGAGCGTGCCGATCAGTGGATCGGCGTTGGCGGGGAAGAACAGCTTGCCGAACACGAGCGCGGCCGCTGTGCCATAGACGAAGAAGTCGTACCACTCCATCGCATTGCCCGCGACAGACGCAATGACGATACGTTTGAGGGCGCGGTCCGGCGTTGCTGCGCTGGTTGCGGCGGTCGGGGTAGGAACTGTTGCCATGTCTGCTCGCATCGAAAGAGTAGGACTGCGGCCTTGAAGGCTTCGCATAGCAAGCAGTGTCGAGGCGAGTCAGACCGTCGTCAAATTCGCCGAAAAGACGTCGTGATATCAGCGCAGCAAATGGACGTCACTCCTCGGACTGACGAAACATCGCGGAGAGGGTTTCCCGCAACCACGCGACGCCAGGATCGTTGGCAAACTGCGTGTGCGAGTGAATCTGTATTTCGATGGGCGGCAGAGCAAAAGGCAAGGGCAGAATGCGGAACGCCTTGCCACGGTTGAAGCGCAGCGCAATGCTTTTCGGGAAGATAACGGCGAGGTCCGTGTTCATCACGATCTCGGGCGCCACGACGAAATGCGGCAACCGGACCACGACATCGCGCTTCAGACTGAGCTCGTCGAGCCATTGCTCGACCATGCGATGGCCCGTCGCGTTGGTGCTCGCGTAGACATAGCGCAAGGCGGCCAGGTCCTCGCGCGTGGGCCGCGACTTGCCTAACGGATGATCGGCGCGCACCACGCAGACATGCTCGTCGACGAATAAGGTTTGGCTCATGCACCCCGCGTCGAGGCCCGGCACGTAGCCCAGCGCAAGATCGATCTCCCCGGCGCGCATGGCTGCGCTCACGGATTCCACCGGAAGGTTGACGACTTCGATGCGAATGCCGCGGGCCTCGCGGTCGAGCAAGGACAGCAGCGGTGGCAGAAAAAAGAACTCCGACATGTCCGACATCGAGATGCGAAAGACGCGCCGTGCCGTCGAAGGATCGAACTTGGCAAGCTGCTGGACCGCCTCGTTGATGATCGACAAAGCCTGCGCGAGCGGCGGGTACAACCGGTGCGCCGCATCGGTCGGCACCATGCCGGTAGGCGTGCGCACGAAGAGCGGATCATCGAAGATGGTGCGTAAGCGCCGCAGCGCGTGACTGACTGCTGGCTGCGTTAACTGGAGACGGTCGCCGGCGGCAGTGAGGCTGCGCAGGTCCCAGATGGCGAGGAACACGCGCAGCAGGTTCAGATCGGCGAGACCGACGTTCAGCTTCGTCATACGGTTCACTCACGAACGAGCGCATGGTCCGCCATGCAGCGATCAATGTGTGGCGAGGTTACCGTATGTGCTGCGCATTGCAAAATGCGGCGTGCCTCCTTGATAGGGTGGCAAAGCATGAAAATCGCGGCGCATCAGGTCGCGCACTGGCGAAGCCAGCGCATCGGCGAGCGCGGACGCATCGACGAATACGACCTTGTTACGCTGCATCGCATTTACACGCGCGCAAGGTAAGCCGATGGTGCACTCGATGCGTGTATAAATTTCCAGCTCGCGCAGTGCGGGTAAAGTCGACATCAGCGGCGCGTGATGTTGCAGGTAATGCGCGAGCCATGTGTCGAAGTCTTCGGCCGGGCCTTCGTACCCGACGAGATACGTACACCGCTGCACGCGCGTTTCGCGACCCGGCGTGGTCGACACGAGGGCTCGCACCGCCATGACTTGCTGCGTGAAGCGCTCACATAACGACTGTGCTTGCAGTGCGCGGTGAATAGGGCCGTCGCGGCTTGCGGCTGCTTCGAGGGTGGCCAGTTCATCGAAATAGAGTTGCAGGACGCACGAGGGCGCATCGGTAGCGGGCGCAATGCGCGGATCGACGCGTTGGGTGATCGGCTCGTGCACGATCAATTTGCGCAAGCCTTCGATGTCCTGCAACGGCGCAATCTCAAGCAGCGATTCTTGTCCGCTCGCACCTATCAGAAACAGGCAGACTTGCATCGTCACGCCGCCTCGCAGGATGCGGCGCGCGCGAGCCGATGAAACTGCCGGCCGAAATACACGAGGCCATCGCCGTCTTCGCATAGGCCGATGTGATCGACTTGCACGAAAAGCACCGAATGCGAACCGACCTTCTTGCTGTCCACGATACGGCCTTCGAGACTCGCGATCGCATCGTCGAGCACGGGAAGTTGCAGTGCGCCCGGCCGCGAGCCGCAGCGCGCAAAGCGTTCGTCCATCGAGCAACCATCCATGCCGGCGAACACGCGCGCCAGTTGCTGCGCGTGCGCGCCCAGCACGTTGATGCAGGCTCGGCCGTTATTGAGCAACACGTCGTGAACGTAGCTCGACTGATTGATGCAGACGACCATCGTCGGTGGCGTGTCGGTCACCGAACATACGGCGCTTGCGGTGATACCGCAGCGTCCGTGCGGGCCGTCGGTCGTGATGACGTTGACGGCCGCGCCGAGCGAGGCCATTGCGTTGCGAAACTGCGCGCGCGCTTGATCGTGAGTCATGGCTGATGTCCTTTCAGGGTTCGCTGGTTCAGGGATACGGCGTGACGGGCGGAATGCCGACGAAGATCGCGCCCGATGCGTCGTAGTTGCCTTCGCCGAGGAACGCGTGTTGCGTGACGACGATCGAATCGCGTACCAGACGTTGCATCCGGTTCTCGCGATAGATCGCGCCGATGCCCGCCATCTTGTACGCCTGCATCACGATATCGGCGCAGGTGTGAGCCGCATGCGTCGCGGACAGACGCAACAGGTTGGCTTCTGCGGGCAGCACCGGATCGCCCGCGAGCACCGTGCGCCACGATGCTTCCGCGGACTCGAAGAAGAAAGCCCGCGCGCTGCGCAGTTGTGCTTCCGCCTGCGCGAGCCCCGAACGATAGTAGGCGCGATCGGCAAGACGCGGCGCGCCGGTCGTGGTCTTCGTTACTCCGGACATCCCCGCCAGCAGGTCGAGTGCAGCGCGCGCCAGGCCGATGTTGACCGCGGCATGCACCTGCGCCTGATAGGCGACGGCGGGATACCGATACAACGGTTCATCGATAAGCGGCGTGCCGCCGCGCACGAAAGTCCATTGCTCCTCGACGTATTTGTCTTTGAGACGCAGATCGTGACTGCCCGTGCCCTGCATGCCGACCACGTTCCAGTTATCGACGATCTCGACTTCGCTCGCGGGGAAGACGGCAGTAAAGGGCTTGCCCGCGTTCTTGTCGTCCGCGCCGGCGGGTGCGCCGCCGATTCCGACGCCGATCCAGTCCGCCCCCTTACAGCCGCTCGCGAAGCGCCACTGTCCCGATACGAGGAAGCCGCCGGGCGCACGTTGGGCCTTCTGCAGCGGATACAGCCCGCCCGCGAAAACCTGATCGGGACCGGTCGCATAGATCTGCGCCTGCGTCTCGACTGGCAGCGAGGCGAGATACGTGTTGGCGGAGCCGAACGCCGCGACCCATGCGGTCGAACCGTCCGCGATCGCGATGCGTTCCAGGATTTCGAGGAAGCGCGCTGGCGGAAGCGCGTCGCCGCCGAAACGTTTGGGCGTGCTCGCGCGGAAGATGCCCGCGCGCTTCATCTTGCCGACCATATCGCGCGGCACGTGAGACAGGGCGTCGAATTCGTCGCGGCGGCGCTCGACTTCCTCGATCAGCGCATCGAGCGGCAGCGGTCCGGCGTACTCGGGATAGTCGTTTTGCGAATCGATGATGGCTTCGCTTTGAAGGGCTTGCATAGGGGATACCTCTCGGTCGATGTGTGTCGATGTCATTCGGGCTGGCGACGATGAGCGGCGCGCATCGCTTTGGGATACGTCTCGCGTGCGATCAACGTGGCGGCGACGGTGATGAGGCCCAGTACGCCAAGGTAGATGGCGACGGGCACGGCGCTGTGATAGTGGGCGAGCAGCGCGGTGGCGATCATCGGCGAGAGGCCGCCGCCGAGCACGGAAGAGACTTCCCGACCGATACCAAGGCCGGAGAAACGCAGATGCACCGGCAACATCTCGCTAATGAACGCGGGCTGCGCGCCTTCGAGAATGCCGAGCGTGATGCTGTTCGCGAGAACGAGCGCCGCGACTACCTTCCAGTATTCGCCCGAGCCGAGCAGCGCGAAATACGGCCATGCGACGAGCACGATGGCGATAGCGCCGGCGAGATACACGGGTTTGCGTCCGACCTTGTCGGTCATCCAGCCGAAGAAGAGCGACACGGGGATCATGAGCAGCATCGAAATGCACAGACCGCTGAGGATCCAGCTCGACTTGATGCCGAGAAACTGCCCATATGCGATCGAGAACGCGAAGAAAAGGTAGGACGCCGCGCCCTCGCCGAAGCGCAGGCCGAACACGGTGAGCACTTCGCGCGGACATTGGCGCAGCACTTCGATGACAGGCATGCGGCTCTCGTGGCGCGTCGCCTTGACTTCGGCGAACGCGGCGCTTTCTCCGACCGAGCGGCGCATCCACAAGCCGAGAAGAACGAGTGCAGCGCTTGCGAGAAACGGAAGGCGCCATCCCCAACTTTGAAAGTCGCCCGCCGGCAGGTTCTGCACCAGAAGAAATGCACCGGTGGAGAGGACGAAGCCGAGTGCCGCGCCGCACGGACTCCATGCCGCGAGCGCCCCGCGCCTTGATTGCGGCGCGTTCTCGTGGATCAGCAAGATACTGCCGCTCCATTCTCCGCCGGCGGCCAGTCCCTGAAGAATGCGCAGCAGAACCAGCATCACGGGCGCCGCAATGCCGACCTGCTGATACGTTGGCAAAACGCCCATCAGGACCGTAGCGGTGCCCATCGTGAGCAGGGTAAGCATCATCACGGCCTTGCGACCGTAGCGGTCGCCGATATGCCCGCATAGTACGCCGCCGATGGGTCGCGCGATGAAGCCGACGGTGAAGCCGCCGAATGCGGCGATGGTGCCCGTGAGCGGATCAGTGCCGACCGGAAAGAACAGCTTGCCGAAGACGAGCGCCGCAGCCGTTCCATACAGAAAGAAGTCGTACCACTCGAGGATCTGGCCGAGTACTGCAGTCGTGACCGCACGGCGCACGTTGCTTGGACGACGGGCCGCTCGGCTTTGAGCGAGCGTGCCCAGATCGGAATTCAGAGCTTCAGGGTTCATGGTGGGGGAAGACATGAGGTGATGGTTCCCGCTTCCCTGATGCTCAAGAAGCGGCGCGAATGGTATCGATGCGATGTGCCCACGATATGAGCGTCGATAACCGCGGTCAAATTCGAGACAAAAATGCACGACATGAATCTGATGCATGTGCTTCGCGTGCCGTACGTAATAACCCTTGCTTTGAATGACATATCGATCGCGCTTATCGCCGGTCATGCTTTTGGTTTATTTGCCGTGTGGAACGGGCGACCGCAGACTGCGTGGCGCATCCCGTCAACCCCGCAATGAGCCTTCATTGCGTCATTCAACAGAACCACTCGCATGGAATACGCACGTATGAGACTCGCCTTGGCAACTTCTCTCGCGCTGCTCGCAGTTGCAGGCACGGCGCAGGCACAAAGCGCGGTGACGCTGTACGGCATCGTCGACGATGGCTTCAACTGGACCTCGAACTCGGGCGGTCACAATCTCTACAATTTGTCGAGCGGCGTCATGCAGGCAAGCCGCTGGGGGCTGAGGGGTAGGGAAGAGCTAGGTGGCGGGCTCGCTGCACTGTTCGTACTCGAGAACGGCTTCGATCTCAACAACGGCTCGCTTGCGCAAAAGAATCGCGGCAGCACCCAGGGTCTGATGTTCGGTCGCCAGGCGTATGTGGGCTTGTCCAGTGCTTTGGGCACCGTGTTGCTCGGTCGTCAATACGATTCGGCCGTCGACTATGTGGGCCCGTTCGAGTCCGGGACCCAGTGGGCGGGATATATCGGCGCGCATCCAGGCGATCTGGACAACCTCAACAACGCATATCGCGTGAACAACGCGATCAAATTCGTTAGTAAGGCATACTACGGAATAACGTTCGGCGGCGTCTACAGCCTGGGTGGCGTGGCAGGGGCGGTTTCACGCAACCAGCTGTGGTCCCTTGGAGCGGGCTATGCGAACGGACCGCTTACGCTGGGCGTCGCTTATCTGAACGCGCGCAACCCGAACGTCGGCTTCTTCGGTGACAACGGTGCGAGTACGCCGCCCACCGCGAGCGCGAACTTCATTTCGTCGCCGGTATATAGCGGCTACGCGTCGGCGCGGACGTATCAAATCGTCGCGGCTGGCGCGGCGTACGCATTTGGCGCGGCGACGCTGGGTGCGACATACTCTAACGTGCAGTTCAAGAACCTCGGCGATACGGTGAACTCCGGACCCAATCCGCGCGGCTATGCCGGCAATGCAATCTTCAACAACGTGGAAGTGAACTTCAAGTATCAACTGACACCCGCGCTCGTGCTCGGCGCGGCGTTCGACTACACGAACGGCGGCGACGTCGATTCGGCCACCGGTAACAACCCGGGCGCGAAGTATTACCAGGGCGCGCTCGGCGCCGACTACTTCCTGTCGAAGCGCACTGACGTTTATGTGATCGGCGTCCACCAGAAGGCATCCGGTACCGACTCCACCGGCGCGGCGGCCGTTGCGGCAATCAACAATCTCACGCCGTCCACGAGTGATCGTCAAACCACAGTCCGCGTGGGCATCCGCCACAAGTTCTGAAGGGAACCGGCATTCGCGCCGACGCGTCATTCATTTCGTGGATGACGCAGGCGACATTTGATCTATTTGACGCTTGCACGCTGGCGAATTAATTTGTCCTCGAACTCGCATCGAACTTGCACCGGCCGCAATGAGCGAGTGTGCGCGGCGAGCCTGCACAGCGCCCGCGTCACTCGTTTGCACTTATCGAACCTATCGCCATGACTTCAGCGACGATCGAACGCATCGAAACCTGTCTCGTCGACCTGCCGACAATTCGCCCGCACAAGCTTTCCGTCGCCACCATGCACGGGCAGACGCTCATGCTGGTGAAGGTATTCTGCAGCGACGGCATCGTCGGCATCGGCGAAGGCACGACCATCGCCGGCATGGCGTATGGTCCGGAAAGCCCCGAGTCGATGAAGCTCGCCACCGATGCGTATCTCGCGCCCGCATGCATCGGCCGCGATGCGACGCGTGTGCAGGCGCTCATGGCTCACCTCGGCAAGCTGGTGCGGGTCAATCATTTCTCGAAGAGCGCGCTCGAAACCGCGCTGCTCGACGCGCAGGGAAAGCGCCTTGGCGTACCCGTCAGCGAACTGCTGGGCGGCCGTCATCGTGATCGTCTCCCGGTTGCCTGGACGCTCGCATCGGGCGATACGAACAAGGACATTGCGGAAGCAGAGACGATGCTCGAGCGTCGTCGGCACAAGATCTTCAAACTCAAGATCGGCGCAAGGCAGATCGAAGCGGACATCGAACATGTCGCCGGCATCAAGCGTGCGCTCGGCGATCGCGGGGCCGTGCGGGTCGACGTCAACATGGCCTGGAGTGAAACGCAGGCCGCACGAGCCATTCCCGCGCTCGCTGATGCCGGCTGCGAGTTGGTCGAGCAGCCGGTTGCATCCACGGCGGCGCTCGCGCGCCTGATGCGCCGGTTCCCCGTTGCGCTAATGGCCGACGAAGTGCTGCAAGGCCCCGAAAGCGCGTTCCAGATCGCCAAGCACGAAGGCGCCGACGTCTTCGCGATCAAGATCGAACAAAGCGGCGGTCTCTTCGCGGGACAACGCGTGGCCGCCATTGCCGATGCAGCGGGCATCGAGCTTTACGGCGGCACCATGCTGGAAGGCGCGGTCAGCACGATTGCATCGGCACAGCTCTTCGCGACCTTGCCCAATCTGCAATGGGGCACCGAGCTGTTCGGCCCGCTGCTCATCACCGAGGAGATTCTCGTCGAGCCACTGAATTACAGCGACTTCGAGCTCACCGTGCCGAGCGGCCCGGGTCTCGGCATCGAACTGGACGAAGCCCGGATCAAACGCTTTACGCGCGACGGACATGTCGCGGTCATCAAGTAACCCAACATCCGACGAGAGGACGCAATGCTTTTCCACGTGCGCATGGATGTGAAACTTCCGCTGGATATGCCCGCCGAGATCGCAAACGAAATCAAGGCCCGCGAGAAAGCTTATTCGCAGGACCTGCAGCGCAGCGGCAAGTGGCGCCACATCTGGCGCCTTGCGGGTGAGTACGCGAACTTCAGCATCTTCGACGTGCAAAGCAATGCCGAACTTCACGACATTCTCACTGCGCTGCCGCTGTTCCCCTATATGAGCATCGCAGTGACGCCGTTGTGCCATCACCCGTCGTCCATTCGCGACGACGACGCGTGAGTGCGAGCGTCGCGTCGCAAAACAGCCAAGCTGCGTCGTACCCCCAATACATCAAGGAGACAACATCGTGAGCGTCAAAGTTTTCGATACGAAGGAAGTCCAGGAACTGCTTTCGGCAGCCGTCAATCTCGGCAGCGAGGAGGGCGACGGCCGTGCGAAGCAGATCACTCATCGGCTGCTAAGCGATCTGTTCAAGGCCATCGACGATCTCGATATGACGCCCGATGAAATCTGGGCAGGGGTGAACTACTTCAACCGGCTCGGTCGCGACGGAGAGGCGGCCTTGCTCGCAGCGGGTCTCGGTCTGGAGAAGTTTCTCGACATTCGCATGGATGCGCAGGACCGTCACTCAGACATTCACGGCGGCACACCGCGCACCATCGAAGGTCCGTTGTATGTGGCGGGCGCGCCGTTGCGCGACGGGGTAGCGAAGATCGACGTCGATCCCGACGAAGCAGCCGGGCCGCTCGTTATTCGCGGCGCCGTGACCGGTCCGGACGGCAAGCCTGTCGCGAATGCAGTGGTGGAGTGCTGGCATGCGAACTCCAACGGCTTCTACTCGCATTTCGACCCGACCGGCGCACAGAGTGACTTCAACCTGCGTGGCGCTGTGCGGACGGGGGAGGACGGCAAGTACGAGTTCCGCACGCTCATGCCCGTAGGCTACGGATGCCCGCCTCACGGTTCGACGCAACAGTTGCTGAACGTGCTCGCGCGGCATGGCAATCGTCCGGCGCACGTTCATTTCTTCGTGACGAGCGACAACTTCCGTAAGCTGACCACGCAGATCAACATCGAAGGCGACCCGCTGATCTGGGACGACTTCGCGTACGCCACGCGCGAGGAACTGATTCCTCACGTCGTCGAAAAGACGGGCGGCGCTGCGCTCGGTCTGAAGGACGACGTCTATAAGGAAATTGAGTTCGATATCACGCTGACTCGGCTCGTCGGAGGCAAGGACAATCAGCTTGTCAGTCGCGAGCGCACGTCGGCGACGGCATGAGTCCGCGAAGCGACGGCTAGCTGCCGTCGCGCGCGATCTCGCGATGATGTGCAGTTCGGCAGTGCCGACCAGACCTCAAGTTTGGAATCGCGACCGAGTGAGGTCGATCTTCAGTGCACGCGCATCCATATCCGCTCGCAATATTCCGTGATCGCACGGTCCAAAGAGATTTTCCCAGAACACGCCATATTCCAGATGGACATGCGCGTCCACTGCCGCTTGTCACGCCATGTTTCGCTCACGCGCTCCTGACAGGCGGGGTACTCCGCGAAGTTCGCCAGCACAAGGAATGGATCGCTATGCAGCAGGCTGTCGAGCAGCGGACGGAACATGGTCGTATCTCCGCGCGAAAAGCGACCCGACCCGATCTGGTCAAGTGCGTCGCGCAACTCAGACAGAATTGAAGCCTTGGAAGTCGAACGATTCGACAGCTTCGCTTTTCCATAGGCGCAAAACGTTGCAAGTGTTGACGCGAAAGCCCTGGATCGGCATGTCACGAGCGGCTTCCTTGACTTGGCGCTCCCGAATCCACTGCACCGCGAAGCGTCCGTCCGCATTGGTGTGATGTCGCGTGTAGCCCCCGATGTAAACGCGGAAGCTTACGTCCGGTCGCAAGATCTCCAATGGATTGCCCTTCTCGAGCCACTTGTCCGCGCGCTCGACCTGCCAGCCATCGCGGATGCCCTGGTTGAAGATCGCGAATTCGTAGCAAATTACACAACCGATTGCCGGGATCTGCAGCGAAGATAACGAGTCAACTAGCACGCCGCAGGCCGGGCTAGCGCTCCTCTACCAAGGCCGGGCTCTTCTTCGATGCTTAGCAATTCGTCTAGGTCGAGGCCAAGCGCGCGCAGCGACTCGCGCGCTTCGTCGTACAGTCCGAGGTCAAGCACGTTTCTTCCGGGTTGCGGACCGATCAGGAACTCCGCGGAGAAACAGCAAGCGACCTTGCCTCCTGGGTCGTGCAAGTTCTCGCAGATGCCACCCACCGAGCAAGCATTCGGTCACGAACGGTATAGGCGAGGGCGAGATACCAGTCGTGCGCAGTAGCGATGCCTGGACGCGCGCTTGCCGGCAATAGCATTACCTACCGCGTGCTGCAGCGAAGCGTTTGCTTCAAAGCCATCAGGCATGACATTCATGTTCATGATGTCATTGCTTGCCTTGGTATCGCTCATGGTCGTCCCTCTCGGGTTTGAACAAGCACATCGAGCTGATGGGCGTTCCGCAGTCAAGGCAGACGCAAACTCAACAGACATTTGCACGGCACTGGCTCGTTGGTTTTCCTGAGGGGTTCCAAACTGCGTTTAGCACGCGAAACTTGTCGCGATCTTTATCGCTTCGATGACTCTAAGTCGTCCGCACAGGCTTGTCATCAGTGTTGCCGCTATACGAAGGGCGAAGAAAAATCCCCTTCGACCTACTGATGCGATAGGGAAGTTTGCGACCTCTCACGCAGGAGCCTGCGCCGCATGGAAGGCACGCGGAAAGCTGCGGCGGGCGTACAGCAAGCCTCTCTCACCGCAAGCGCAGATATATCTCCGGGCACTTGCAAAGCCGTTGAAGCTTTTGACGGCGACGCTGGCGGTAGCTAATGCGGGCGCTAGCCAATGTAGCTGGTGTTCCCGGAGACCTGCGGAGCGTCGCTAGCGCGACGCATATTTGCCGCCATCCTTATAGCCGGCCGCGTGCGCTGGTACGCGCATGCAGACGGTGTTAGGTCAAAGCGACCCTGTTCGCAATGTCGTCGTTGGTTAGTTTAGCGACCGCTCCACTCCCCGTAACAGACATTTGGATAAGTCAATACTGAGCGTCGGGTAAGGGTCGGGTCCGGCAGTCCGGGCAAATTCAATGGTGGATGCACGGGCTGCACAGTACCGTTGTCGCTGATGCCTCTCTGAGCCTGCATCAATGGGACTGCGCAGATGCACCTACCAGAATCAAATTTGACGCTCCTGAGCTTATGGAGCCACATCAAGCAAAGCAGGCCATTCACGCGCTCAATCACCGTCATGCGCGATGCCTTCGACCACGCGCAATCGTGCGCAACGCGTCCCCACTGCGTCGACGAAACGGCGCGCGACCGCGACGGGCACGACACGATCCGCGTCGCTGGCGAAGTGCATTTGCGGCAACGCGCCGAGTTCCGCGGCGGCATCGATCGCCTTGAGCGACGCAGGCATCGGCGATACCCCGTGCAGGCGATTGACGTACTCGCTATCGAGATTGCCCGCCACCGTGCGTAACGAGAGCACGTCGCGCCGCCGCGCTGCCAGCAGCACGGCAATGGCGCCGCCGCCCGAATAGCCGATGAGATGGACGCCGGCTCCAGGCGCGCGTGCGGCAATCGCGTCCACTGCCTCGTTCATCGCGACGAGCACCTCCGGTGCGAAGCGCGCGCCGGTCCAGTAGCGCACGTCGCAACGCGGGTTGTCGCGCATCGGCGTGTATTGGCACGGACGCGCCAGATACGTCACGTTCGGCGACGCGTCCGCTGCCGCGAGCGCGAGGCCCGTCGCATTGCGCGGCGTCGGATCGAGCGACGGCTCGTTGCGCGACACCCACGCGAAGCCATCGCCTTCGATATACACATGAATCGGCGCATCGCGGCGCGTGATGCGCGAGTAAGCGGTCAGCGCGAAGCCGCTCGTTTGCACCGTCTCGCGCTGCATATGCGCCGCCCTTGCGAGGGCATCGGCGTGCGCATTCCGATCGAATGCGACACAGGCGCTCAGGCTCGACATCGCGAGGACGCATGACAGCACCGCGCCGGCCCGCCGCACGAGGCTCATGCGGTGTGCTCCCCTGCCCATCGCGACAACGCATCGCGCATCGTCGCGAGGGTGCCGTCCCAGTCGCCGCGCCGTGTCTGCCGAAAGAGCCGGGCTTGCGGATACCACGGCGTGTCGTCGCGTTGCATCAGCCAACGCCAGTCGGGCACGAAAGGCAGCAGGACCCAGCACGGACAGCCGAGCGCTCCGGCCAGATGAACCGGCGACGAATCGACCGAAACAAGCAGATCGACGATGGAAAGGATCGCGGCCGTATCCTCGAAATCGCGGATCTCGTCGCCCAGCGCAGTCAGCGACATGCCGGTGGGTGCATGTGCGGCCTGCGACGCCGCCGCGCCCTTCTGAAGCGACACGAAGGTGATGCCGGGCAAGGCGAGCGGCGCAAGCTGATCGAGCCGCAGCGAACGGTTTGCATCGTTCGCGTGCGTCGGACGGCCCGCCCACACCAGCGCGACGAGCGGGCGCGGCAGCGCATCGAGCCGCTGCCGCCAATACGCGACGCGTTCGGGATCGGCATGCAGATACGGCACCGGTCCCGGCAGGTCGTCGAGCGTCAGACGCATGGCCATCGGCAGGCTCATCATTTCGCAATGCCGATGAAACGGCGGCGGCAGATCGCCGCGCACGATGATGTCGTCGCAGCCATCGAGCCTCCGCGCGAGCGACAGCGTCTCCGCATTGACTTCGAGCACCACGCGCGCGCCGCTTCGCCGCTTCGCCCACGGCACCATGCGCATGAACTGGAAGGTGTCGCCGTAACCCTGCTCGTCGTGAATCAGGAGCGTCTCGCCCGGCAGCGGCTCGCCGTTCCAGCGAGGACGCTGCACCTTGCGCTCCATCGACGTCGTATGCGCGAGGCTGTAACGGTAACGATACTCGCGCCAGCCGCGCTCGAAATCGCCGAGCAGCAGCAGCGTTTCCGACAGGTCGAAGCGCGCGGAATAGTCGCCCGGCAGTTGCGCGACGATCATCTCCTGAATGGCACGCGTCGCGGCCAGCTTGCCTTGCGGACGGATCGCCGCGGCTAGCAGCCGCCACAACGTTATCGGTCCGGTTCCGGACGCCAGATGCGGCATCAACACGGCTTCGGCTTCTTCGAAACGCTGCGCCGCGAGCAGCGGACGCACCTGGTCGATCACCGCGTTGACCGACGCCGCGCTCCAGACGGACGGCGCGTTCATGAATCCGTCTCCCGTACGAACGCCGGGCTCGGGCGGGCAGCGCGCATTTCGTCGCGCGCGGCGCGTGCGTCGCCGGGGCGTCTCGCTTCATCGAGCAACTGTATGAGACCGTTCAACGCGTCTTCGCGCACCACGCCCGGCAACCGCGCAGCCTCGCGATAGGCAGCGAGGGCTTCGTCCGTGCGGCCGAGCGCATGCAGCGCCCGCGCATGGGCATGATGCGCGTCGGCGCTTTGGGGCGCCAGCGTCAAGGCATCGCGCGCGCAGGCGAGAGCGCCATCGACGCGCTGCATCCGCAAGAGCGCCTTTGCGCGCGCGACGCGCTCTGCCGGATGGCGCGGCGCGAACGCGCTCAGCATGTCGAGCGCGCGAAGCGCCGCGTCGTGCCGATGTCGCGACGCTTCCGCTTCGGCCAGATTCAGGTACGCCTCGACGAGATGCGGATCGAGTTCGATCGCGATGCGCGCTTCGGCGGCGGCTTCGTCCTGCCGGCCCTGCGTCGACAGCAGGAACGCGAGATTGCTGTGCGCCTGCGCGTGACCGTGATCGAGCGCGAGCGCCCGTCGGTAGTATGCTTCGGCAAGATCGAACTGGTGCTGCCGACGGCACGTATTGCCGAGATTGCTGTGCGCATCCGCCGAGTCGGGATGCAGTTCAACGACGCGTTCGAGACACCTTCGGCTTTCTTCGAATTTGCCGGCTTCCTGCAGCGTGATGCCCAGATTGTTCCAACCCGCGACCAGCATCGGATCGCGTGCCACGGCCTCTCGCCCGGCCGCTTCGGCGCGCTCGAGGAGACCTTTTTGCCGGCACATTTCGGCGAGATTGGCCGCGTACGCAGCGCTCACGCCCGGCGCGCTGCACGCGGCGCTCAGGCAGTCGATGGCCATATCGAGCTTGCCGTAGGCGTGCGCCATCATGCCGAGCAGATGCAGCGCATCAGGCTGATCCGGCGACGCAGCGAGCACGCTCCGGCAGAGCTGCTCCGCCTGGGCCGCCTGTCCCGCATTCCAATGCGCGTGCGCGCGTGTCAGCGCCTCGTTGAGCGTAATTCGGGCTGCGGCGTGTGCGTCGGACATGGATGGCTCCGCGTGAGGTTTGCGAATCAGAAGCGTTGCTGCAAGCGCAGCAGACCGGTGTGCGAGACGAAGCCCGAGCCGGCTTGCAATTCGTAGCGCGCCGTCACGCTGAGGGTGCTGGCCCGCACGAGCGTCACGCTCGCCGAGATATCCGCGAGGTCCGGCACCGGCGTCGCGCCGACCGTCGTGAACGCGCTTTGGCCAGTGGGATCCGCGGAAAAGCTCGCGCCGGTCGTCTGCCGCATGTGGTCGTATTCGTGAATCCATTGGGCGCGCAACTCCGGCACTACCGTGCCGTACGACGTGCTGAACGCTTCTTCGATCTTCGCACCGAGCGCGCTGCGCACCGAGGTCGCACGCGTGCTGCCCACCGTCAGCGCGGCGCCGTTGCCGCCCGATTCCGTGTAGGCATTCTGGTGCTGATAGCTGTACGACACGCTCGTGAGCGGTGTGAGCGTCATGGCGCCGAGCGCGAGCGGATAACCCGCTTCGGCGTGCAGCACGTACTGCTGGCCGTAGAAGCTCCCGTTCGCGAGACCGGCGAAGCCCGTCGTGCCGACGATGCGCGTGGTGTCGAAGTGCTGCAGCGTCGCCGCGCCCGACAGATTCACGTACCACGGCGAGCCCGTGTAGCTCGCGTAGCCGATTACGCCATACGAGTTGATGCCGGCGGAGTCGCCCGCGCTGTCGTCGCGGTAACCGACGGCCGTGTGCGCGTAGTCGAACACGCCGCCGACGCGCCAGCGTTCGCCCACCGCGCGATCGGCGCCCACCAGCAGGCCGCCGTAGTTCGCGGCGTAGCCGTCCACGCCGTCACGACGGCCCTGGCTCGCGTGACCGCCGAACGCCTGACCCCAGCCAGTCCACTGCGATGGGCCGTCGCCGGTCGCGATGCCGGTCGCGCCTTGCGACTGCGCGAGTCGCACTGCGTTGGCGCGGGCATTGGCGATGCCCAACGCATCGAGAGTCGAAGCCGCCGCCGCGCGCGTGACCTGCAACGGCAGGAGCTGCTGGCCGATGTGATTGGCCGTCGCGGCGGAGTCACCGGTAAGCGACGCGAGTGTCGCGTTGTAGAGATTGAGCAGCTTGGCGTCGTCGACGCCCGTGTAGCTCAAGAGGCCCGCGAGCGAGCGGCTGGCGTTCGGCAGGGTCGCGAGGCGCGCCAGGCTAACGGGCAAGAAGGGAGAGACGGGCGCCGGCTTGTCGGGGCCAGTAGCGCTGGGAAGCGACGGGTTGCCCGCCGTGTATGCCGTGCCGGTGTCGGGAGTCGGCGTGGGCGTCGGCGTGGGCGTCGGCGTCGCGTCCTGCGCGCCGATGCGATCCACGGTCACGACCAGATCGGTATGTCCGGTCGATGTCGTGACGGTCGATCCGCTCAGGCGACCCGTGACACCCGCGATCGCGTAGTTCAGCGCATCCGCGTGGTAAGCCGCCGCGCCCGCGGCGTCTACGACCACGTAACGCTGGCCCGCCGCGAACGCATAGCCGCCCGTCGCGCTCCTGAGCGTCACGGCCGACCCGGCGTCGATGGTCGCATCGCCGCTCACGACGAGCCTGCCGTAGCCCGTGTCGGCGATACTGCCGGTCGCGGTCGCGCCGCTCTGCACGCCGACGAGCAACGTCGCCGCCGCGCCTTGCGTGTAGTTGCCCGAGATTGCGACAGCGCGGTCCACGGCCAGCGTCGCCGCGACGTTGCGCAGCGTGTTGCTGCCGATTTGCACGGTATCGTCCAGAAGCAGGTTGCCGCTATTCAGCACGACGTGCGCGCCTGGCGTGGTGCTGGAAATGGCGCCCGGCGCGCCCGCAAAGCCGGTCAACGTGCCGAACGCCGAGCCGCTCGCGCCGTTGAGCGTCATCGGGCTTGCGCTCGCATTCAGAATGTTGCCCGCGATCACACCCGCGTTGGAAATCGGGCCGATGCTGCCGGTCGCCGAGTTGTTGATCGCGTAGGCGGAGCCGCTGATCGTGCCGTTATTTGAGATCGCTCCGATCGTGCCGTTGTTGGACAGCGATCCGAGAGTCCCGGAGTTGGCTATCGCGATGGCGTCGGCGGCGCTGCCGGCATCGATGACGCCGTTGTTCACGAACGTGCCGATATTGCCGCCGTTCCAAACCGTGCCGAGAATCGTGCCGCTGTTGAGCAGCACGTCGATGCTGCGCGCGCCGGATGCGCCGTCGTTGATGATGGCGGCGCCAGCATCGGACGAGAGGGTCCCCGCATTGGACAACGTGCCGATCGAACCCGAATTGACAATGGCCGCGCCTTCGCCCGAAATCGTCCCTCGATTGTCGAGCGTGCCGATGTGGCCCGTGTTGAAGACGGCGGCGTCGCTGCCCGGCAGGCCAGCATAGGCGAGCGTGCCCGTGGAACCTGCATTGGCCGCGAATGCGCTCGCGCTCGTGATCGTGCCGGTGTTGCTCAGCGCCCCGATGGTGCCCGCGTTGTTGATTGCGACGTTGCCCGCGAGGATGCTGCCGCCGTTGACGATCGAGTCGATGGTGCCTGCGTTGTCGATGGCATCGCGCGCGCTCTGAATCGTTCCTTCCGGGCCGCCGTCGTCCAGAACGATGGAACTGACGAACACGCTCGGGACCGCGCTGACCGGTCCGCCGCTGAGGGTGCCGGGCATCGGCACGGCGGTCGTGGTGTCGAGGGCGCTGCCCGCACCCGAATTGGTCAGCGTGCCGATCGTGCCGCCCCGGTTGAAGAGCGCCGCTTGCGTGCCCGTGATGAGTCCGTTGTTCTGCAACGCGCCGATGGAACCGATCGTGCCGATCACGATGCCGTACGTGCCGCCGCCGATGGAGCCGCCCAGTCCTTCGTTGGTCAGCGTGCCGATGTATCCGCCGTCGTTCACGATGGCCGCCTGCGTCCCGACGACGATTCCGCCGTTGATGAACGTGGCAATGGTGCCGGTGCTTTTCACGCCGATGGCGCCGCTGATGAGTCCCGCGTTGGCGTCGACGTTGTTCAGCGTGCCGATGGTGCCGCTATTGTCGATCGCTATGCTGTTCGCCGAACCGATGTCGCCGTTGTTCGAGAGCGTCGGCACGAAGCCCTGATTCACGACCGACGCGATGCTGCCGCGAACGAGCGACAACGAGGAGCTGCCGTACGCTTCCACGCTGCTGTTCGTGATGCTGAGGTTCCCTGCGTTCGACACAGTTCCGATAGCTTGGCCCTTGTTCGTCAGCGTGCCCGGCGTGTCGGTGCTTTGCGCGCTCGCCACCGTGAGCTTGTTGCCGTCCCACGTCCAGCCGAGCCCCGAGGCGGGCGTGCCCACGGTGAGGTTCGTCGTCGTCGTGGTCGGCAGATTGAGCGTCGTCGTCAGAGCCATCGCGTGAGCGTGCGACGCGGCGGCGAGCCCGGCGGCGCCTGCGGCCGCCTGCAGCGCCGTCGTCAGCGGGCGTCGCGCGCGCTTACGGGAGCGCCCGGTCGAGCTGTCGGCGCGCGTGAGCTCCGAAGCGACCTGAAAAGCGCCGAGACTCGCGCTCCAGACGATGCGATAGACGTGATTCATCGATTCCCCGTGTCGTGCTTGACTGCTTTGTTGTTGGTAGTTCTTCGGTCGGATCCGCTCTGTGGCGGCACGCCGATGCGTCGAAGGATGTCCGCCACGTCGCGCGCGACACCGTAAGTTGACGGTGTAGCGTGATGAGCGTGATGGGAGTACGGGGACGGTCCGAAGGAGTGTGCGATGGCGCCACGAGAGAGACCGAGCCGCCGTCCGGTGACGGACGGACATGCCGTATTGGCGCGCATGGGCGGCACGGCGCCAGAGAGTTTAACGGCGGTTGATGGTGGTACTTAAGACATTTCTCCGCCGACGCAGCGGAATTTCGCGTCATTTGTCTGATTCACGCGACACGGTGAACCAGAGAAACGCGCGCAAACGTTGGCGCGCCATGGGCGGGTTTCTTTCGCGTCGACCCTGCATTCAGCGGTGCGTTACTGCCTTGTCGCGAAGCATCGCTCGCGAGCCGATTCTTGTGCCCCCGCGCCGCCTTTTACCGTGTCCATTCGTCGCCTAGAGTTATTAGGCCAGGACTGTTCATGCGCAGATACCAACCTCTGAGTCGGAGCCCTAATGATACGAGTCAAAGTCGTATTCGTTCCGCTCGGCCTTCTCCTCGCGGCAAGCACAAACTCGGTGGCTGCCTCGATACAGATCGAATCAGGCTCGTATAACGGAACCTGTGGCGCCCAAGCTTGGGACTCGACTCCTGACCTCGCTTCGCGTTGCAATTCGACGGACACCTGCCAGTATCCTGTTGCATCGCCCGCGCCCCTTTTAGCTGAACGAGATTGCAAAAGCGATTTTGTCGCCAGATGGTCGTGCGGCAACGGAGAGACTCACGAGGCATCGGTCAGCGCCGTCGAAGAGAGCGGCGGCGTCCTCGTGCTGACATGTATTCCCTCCACTGGCGCAGGAAAATAGCGGATTCCAAAAGGTGGGATAAAGCTCGCGCCGTTGCACGGACGAAGCCGGCATTTACTTAGAACCTTCGCAGTGAATTAGCAATCCGCAAAGCCCATTAGCCGTGTTTTCCCTGATATCAGTCTTGGTATCCTCGACGCCGAATAAGTGATTGGACCCGCATGCGTCGTCAGACTAATCTTGCGCAGGACTCAATCCTGAGTCCAGGACCCCGGACTTAGAGCCGCGGCAAAAACGATCCATCAGGAGACGATAATGAAACAGACCCGACGCACGGTGCTGAGCGCAATGCTTGGTTCGGTCCTGTTGTTTGCCGCGGGCATGAGCGCACACGCCGAGGACAAGCAGATTACGCTGGGTTTCGCGCAGGTCGGCGCGGAAAGCGCGTGGCGGACCGCCAATACCGTCTCCGTGAAATCGGCCGCCAAGGACGCGGGCATCAACCTCAAATTCTCCGACGCCCAGCAGAAGCAGGAAAATCAGATCAAGGCGATCCGCTCGTATATCGCACAGAAAGTGGATGTCATCGCCTTCTCTCCGGTCGTCGAATCCGGATGGGAGCCCATTCTCGTCGAAGCGAAGAACGCCAAGATTCCGGTCATTCTCACCGACCGAAATATCGACGTGAAAGACAAGTCGCTCTACGTGACGATGATCGGCTCGGACTTCCTCGAAGAAGGTCGTCGTGGCGGCAAGTGGCTGGAAGATCACTATAAGAACGAGAAAGGGCCGATCAATATCGTGGAATTGCAGGGCACGGTCGGCTCGGCCCCGGCCAATGACCGGCGCGCGGGTCTGCTGGAAGTGATCAAGAACGACCCGAAGTTCAAGGTGATCGCCTCGCAAAGCGGCGACTTCACGCTCGCGGGCGGCAAGCAGGTCATGGAAGCGTTCGTGAAGACCTACGGCAAGCAGATCAACGTCGTCTACGCGCATAACGACGACATGGCGCTCGGCGCAATTCAGGCGATGGAAGAGGCCGGCATGAAGCCAGGCAAGGACGTGACCGTCGTCTCGTTCGATGCCACCAAGGGCGGCTTCGAGGCGATGATCGCCGGCAAGATCAATGTGGACGTCGAATGCAGTCCGCTGCTCGGGCCGCAATTGATGACCGCCGTGAAAGATATCGTCGCGGGCAAGCAATTGCCCAAGCGCATCGTGACGGAAGAAACCATCTTCCCGATGAGCGTGGCCGCACAGACCCTGCCGCAGCGCAAGTACTGAAGCGTGCGCGTCCATCGCGCAGGCGTGCGGCCGCGCGATGGACGATCCTTCCCTCTAGCCGGCGCTCTCCATGACCGACGCTCCCGTGCTCGAAACGATCGGCCTGTCGAAGTCTTTTCCCGGCGTCCGGGCGTTGCATGACGTCCGCTTTCGTTTGTTTCCCGGCGAGGTTCACACGCTAATGGGGCAGAACGGGGCCGGCAAATCGACACTCATCAACGTGCTCACCGGCGTGCACGAGCCCGACGCTGGCGAGATCCGGCTCGCCGGCCAACCCGTGCACTTCACCGCGCCGCTCGAAGCGGAAGCGGCCGGCATTCAGACGCTGTACCAGGAAGTGAATCTGTGCCCGAACTTGTCGGTGGCCGAGAACATGTTCGCGGGGCGACAACCGAAGCGGCGCGGCGCAATCGACTGGCGAACGATTCACGCGCGCGCACAAGCGGCGCTCGCCGAACTCAACGTCACGGTGGACGTCACCAAGTCGCTCGATACGTATCCCATCGCCGTGCAGCAGATGGTGGCGATCGCGCGGGCGCTGTCGGTCGATGCGCGCGTGCTCATCCTCGACGAACCCACATCCAGCCTCGACGACGGCGAAGTCACGCGGCTCTTCGACGTGCTGCGCAAACTGCGCGATTCCGGTCTCGCCATTCTCTTCGTGACGCACTTTCTGGAACAGACGTACGCGATATCCGACCGCATCACGGTCATGCGCAACGGCGAGCGCGAAGGGGAATATCTCGCCAAAGACCTGCCCGTCGAATTGCTCGTCTCGAAGATGGTCGGCCATGAGCGCATGACCGAGCGGCTGGAACGCGCGGCGACGGAAGCGCCCGCTGAGCAGAGCAGCGTGGCGCCGTTTCTGGAGATGCGCGGCGTGGCCCGGCGCGGCGTGATGAATCCCGTCGATATCGACGTGCAGCCCGGACAGATACTTGGGCTCGCCGGTCTGCTGGGCTCGGGCCGCACTGAAACGGCGCGGCTTCTGTTCGGCGCGGAACGTTCGGATGCGGGCGCGACGCGTATCGGCGGCAAGACGGTGAAGCTGCATTCGCCGCGCGATGCGGTGCGTCACGGCATGGGCTACTGTCCGGAAGACCGCAAGAAGGAAGGCATCGTCGCGGATCTCTCCATACGCGAGAACATCATCCTCGCTGTCCAGGCGCGGCGCGGACTGTGGCGCTGCATCGGTAAGGCGAAGCAGCGCGAGATCGCCAACCGCTATATTCAGCAGTTCGGCATCAAGGCGCGCGACGCGGAGCAGCCCATCGGCCTCTTATCGGGCGGCAATCAGCAGAAGGTGCTGCTTGCGCGCTGGCTTGCGACCGAACCGAAGATGCTGATTCTCGACGAACCGACGCGCGGCATCGACGTGGCCGCGAAGTTCGAGATCATGGACCGCGTGCTCGCGCTGTGCGCAAAGGGCCTGTCCATTCTCTTCATCTCGTCGGAAGTGAGCGAGGTCGTGCGCGTGAGTCACCGGATCGCGGTGTTGCGCGATCGGCGCAAGGTCGCGGAAGTCGCGGGCCATACCGCGTCCGAAGATGACGTGTACCGGCTTATCGCGGGAGGCTCGGAATGAACACGATCAAGGCAATGTCTCAACATCCGCTCGTGTGGCCGTGCCTGACGCTGATCGCGCTGTGCGTGCTCGATCTCTCGCACAACGCGAACTTCCTCTCCATCACGATGCTCGACGGCCATCTGTTCGGCGCGCCCATCGACATTCTGAATCGCGCGGCGCCGCTCGTGCTCGTGTCGCTCGGCATGACGCTCGTGATCGCGACGCGAGGCATCGACATCTCCGTTGGCGCGATCGTCGCCATCGCGGGCGCAACGGCCGCCACGATTCTCGCCGACGATCCGTCGCGCGTGCCGCTCGCCATCGCGGCGGCGCTCGGGGTCGGCGTGCTCGGCGGCATGTGGAACGGCTTGCTGGTGGCGTTCATCGGCATGCAGCCGATCATTGCGACACTCATTCTGATGGTGGCGGGACGCGGCGTCGCGCAGTTGCTGACGGGCGGACAGATCATCCCCATCGGCGCGAAGGGCTATCTCGTCGTCGGTGGCGGCTATCTCGCGAGCGTGCCGTGTTCCGTGTGGGTCGCGTGCGGCGCGCTCGTGCTGACCGCGCTGCTGGTGAACCGCACGGCGCTCGGCTTGTTCATCCGGGCTATCGGCGTCAATCCGGTCGCGACGAGGCTCGTCGGCTTGCGTTCGAGCATGATCGTCTTCGGCGTGTATGCGTTCTCGGGGCTTGCGGCAGCGATGGCAGGCGTGCTCGCCAGTTCGAACGTGCGCAGCGCCGACGGCAACAACGCCGGCCTGCTGCTCGAACTCGATGCGATCCTCGCCGTCACGCTTGGCGGCACCTCGTTGCTCGGCGGGCGCTTCAGTCTCGCTGGCACCGTGCTCGGCGCGCTCATTATCCAGACGCTCACTTACACGACGTATTCCATCGGCGTGCCGCCCGAAGCGACGCTCGTCGTGAAGGCGGCGGTCGTGCTGGTGGTGAGCGTCATTCAATCGGCCACTGCGCGCACTGTGCTGATGCGGCAGTTGAAGCGCGTGTTCCCGGTCGCATCGAAACAGCCGCTCGCGGAGTCATCGAAATGAGAAATGTGTTCGACCGCGTGACGGACCCGCGCGTATTGCCCATCGTCATCACCATCGTGCTGTTCGCCGCGCTCTTCGGCTTCGGTTCGGTGATGTACACCGGCTTCTTCTCGCTGCAAGTCTTGCTCGGCCTCTTGATCGACAACGCGTTCCTGCTGATCGTCGCCATCGGCATGACGTTCGTCATCGTATCGGGCGGCATCGATCTGTCGGTCGGATCGGTCGTCGCGCTGACGACCATTCTGTGCGCCGTCTTCGCCGAGAAGCTGCATTGGCCGGTGTGGGTGATCGTGCCGCTGGTGCTCGCGGCGGGCGCGCTCTACGGCGCCGCCATGGGCGCCCTCATTCACTTCTTCAGATTGCAGCCGTTCATCGTGACACTGGCGGGCATGTTCCTCGCACGCGGCGCCTGCTTTCTGATCACGACGCAATCCATCACGATCAACGATCCCACTTTCCACGCGCTCTCCGGGTTTCATGTGGATGTCGGCGGGGCGTCGGTCACGGCGGGCGCGCTGGTCGCGGTCGCGACGCTGCTGGTGGCGATCTTCGTCGCGCACTTCACGCGCTTCGGCCGCAACGTGTATGCGGTCGGCGGCAACGAACGCTCGGCGTTGCTGATGGGCTTGCCGGTCGCGCGCACCAAGGTCGGCGTGTATGCGCTGAGCGGTTTCTGTTCGGCGCTCGGCGGCGTGGTCTTCACGCTCTATGTGCTCTCTGGATACGGGCTGCAAGGGCAGGGCATGGAACTCGACGCCATCGCCGCGACGGTGATCGGCGGGACGCTGCTCACGGGCGGTGTGGGTTACGTGATCGGCTCGGTGTTCGGCGTCGGAATTCTCGGCACCATCCAGACGCTGATTACGTTCGATGGCACGCTCAGTTCGTGGTGGACGCGCATTGTCATCGGCGCGTTGCTGTGCGCGTTCTGCCTGCTGCAACGCGTGATCGAGCGGCACGCGGCGCGTCGCAAATCGAATGGCACCACGCTCGGCGAAGGACTGAAGCGGAAGAAGGCACCGGAGCCGTTGACGTCCGATGCGCCTGGCGAAGCGAAGCCGCTCGGATTGGTGCCGCGGAGTTGACGCCGCGTTGACGGTAGCGATAGGTTATTCGTTCCCCTAAGCTACGTGGAGAGTCCCGAACCGCTTTCGGCTCTTCTATAGCGTGCTGGCGATGACAGCCCTTCAGCGCGCAGCGCGCTTGCGCAGCGTCTCGGAGGGCGATTCCCCGAAAGCCTCCGCATACGCGATCGAGAAACGGCCCAAATGCAGAAACCCGCACGCGAGCGCGATATCCGCGATACGCGCGCGCGGGCCGGCCGCCAGCAGCGCAGCGCGGGCCTGTTCCATGCGGACCTTGCGCACGAACTGCATCGGGCTCATGCCGCGCGCATTCTGAAATTGCTCGCGCAACGTACGCGGCGATACGCCGGCCGCTCGCGCGATGTCTTCAAGTTGCAAGGGCTCGCCTGCATGCGCGCGGACGAACTCTTCGGCACGCTTCACGAACGCAGGTGCGAGCGCCGCGTGCGTAACCGGAGTAACCGGAGCAACCGGCGCACTCGGCAACGAGCACGTCAGCAGATCGATGAGCAGCGCTTCCATATGTCCGGCGATCTGCCCGTTCGAGCGGGCGCTCTCGAGCAGCGCCGATGACCCCGTGAGCGCGCGCAACTGCTGCATCCATCCCCGCAACGCCGGACTGTCGATGGATAGGCGCGGCGACAACAGCGCGCCGGCATCGTGACTCGCTTTGCGGAACACGTCCGCATCCATGCGAAGCACGAACTGCTCGCAATCGGGCGACAACCACGCGTCGAACGGCTGACCGGGCGCGCACAGCACCGCATTGTGATGATCGACGTCGAGCGTCGCGTTCAGCGTGCGCACCTGCGCATGCCCGCGGAGGCAGAACATCAGAAGATAGTAGCCGTCGACGGATTCGACGTCCACGCGCATGGACGTGCCGAACGAAATAGCGCCGAGACCGAGCCGCCCCAGCCTCACGAAATCCATGTACGCAGGTCCGCGATCCTTTCCCGATGGCACCAGAACATGCGGCTGCATCACGCGCGAGATGAGATCGCGCGTCTCGTCGAGATCGCTCGATTCAAAGAGCCGATAGCTGCGTAAGGCGTCGGGCGTGAAAAGAGTCGGGGTCATGGAATACGGGTAAACGCAGGTCCGCACCGGGCCGTTCTCGTCTTGCGAGACCCGATGAATTAAGCCGCCGTTTTTGGATAGTACGTGAAAGAACGGCGCGTTTGGTGGATAGACCCGCCATTTTGTCTCTCCAAAAATGCAGTGACACCGTGACGTATCGATTACGGCGCCCCTGCACAGGAGAACATCCGTGGAAACGGCTGAACTGGTATTTCGCCCTCAAGGTCCGACCGAATCGGACCATGTTCACTTTCCGCGCGACGACGGCTCGCGCGTGCCCTACAAGGTCTTCAGTTCTAAAGCGGTGTACGACCGCGAGCAGGAACGCATCTTTCGCGGTCCGACCTGGAACTTCGTGGCGCTGGAAGCCGAGATTCCCCATGCAGGCGATTACAAGGGCACGTTCGTGGGCGATACGCCCGTTGTCGTGACGCGGCTCGAAGACGGCGGGCTCGCGGCATGGGTCAACCGCTGCGCGCATCGCGGCGCGTCGGTGTGCCGCAAAGCGCGCGGTAACGCGACATCGCACACTTGCGTCTATCACCAGTGGAGCTTCGACAACAGCGGCAACTTGCTCGGCGTGCCGTTCAGGCGCGGCCAGAAGGGCATGACGGGCATGCCTGCCGACTTCGACCCCAAAAACCACAGCCTGCGCAAACTGCGCGTCGACAGCTACAAGGGCCTCGTGTTCGCGTCGTTCAGCGACGACGTCGCGCCGCTGCCCGACTATCTCGGCGCGGAAATGCGCCCGTGGATCGACCGCATCTTTCACAAGCCGATCGAGTATCTCGGCTGCACGCGGCAGTATTCGAAGTCGAACTGGAAGCTGTACTTCGAGAACGTGAAGGACCCGTATCACGCGAGCATGCTGCATCTGTTTCATACCACGTTCAACATCTTCCGCGTCGGCATGAAGGCGCGTTCGATCCCCGACGCGACACATGGCCTGCATAGCATCATCACCGTGACGAAGACCGGCGAGGACACCTCGTCGGCATACAAGCAGCAGAACATCCGCTCGTTCGACGAAGGCTTCGCGCTCGAAGACGATTCCATTCTCGGCCTCGTCTCCGAGTACGAAGAAGACACGACAAACCACATCCAGCCAATCTTCCCGCAACTTGTCATCCAGCAGATTCACAACACGCTGGTCGCGCGTCAGTTGCTGCCGAAAGGGCCGAACAGCTTCGAGCTGATCTTTCACTTCTTCGGCTATGCGGACGATACGCCCGAGCTGCGCGCGCTGCGTATAAAGCAGGCCAATCTCGTGGGTCCTGCCGGTTATATCTCGATGGAAGACACCGAAGCAACCGAGCTCGTGCAGCGGGGCACGGTGCGCGATGCGGATGCGACGTCGGTCATCGAGATGTCGCGCGGCAATCCCGATCAGCAGGACACGGTCATTACCGAAAGCCTGATCCGCAAGTTCTGGGTCGGTTATCAGAAACTGATGGACTATTGAGCGGCGAGGCGACGCATGGAACAGATGAAGCTGTGGTTTGAACTGCACATGTTGCAGGACCAGTACATCAACGCGCTCGATAACGACAGGCTCGAAGCGTGGCCCACGCTCTTCACGGAGGACTGTCTCTACGAGATCGTGCCGAAAGAGAACGCGGACATGGGCTTGCCCGTGGGCATCATCCATTGCACGAATCAGAGAATGCTGCGAGACCGCGTGGTGTCGCTGCGTCACGCGAATATCTACGAAGAACATAGCTACCGGCACATGACGTCCGGGCTTACCGTCACGCGCGATGAAGACGGCGTGATCGAAACGGAAAGCAACTATGTGGTGATCCAGACGCGCAGCAACGGCGAATCGAATGTCTATCAGGCGGGCCGGTATTTCGACAAGGTCGTGCGCACCGCCGACGGTCTGCGCTATCAGGCCAAGCGCGTGATCTACGACACGTCGCGCGTGCAGACGCTGCTCGCCACGCCGATTTGAGGAGCGGAACATGGAACAACTGACGAATGCATGGCATGCCATCGGCACGCTCGACGACTTCACCGAAGGCGAGCCCGCCGCGGTCGTCGCGAACGACAAGCCGGTGGCCGTCTTCCGTATCGGCGATGAAGTCTTCGCGCTGCACGACCTCTGCACGCATGGTCACGCGCGGCTGTCGGAAGGCTTCGTCGAAGACGGTTGCGTGGAATGTCCGCTGCATCAGGGGCTATTCGATATCCGCAGCGGCGCGCCGCGTTGCGCGCCGGTCACCGAAGCGGTGCGCAGCTATCCGATTCGCATCGTCGATGGACAGGTCGAGATCCATGTCGAGTAAGCCTTATGTGATCGTCGGCGGCGGACATGCCGCGCGCCGTGCGGCAGAAACGCTGCGAACGCGCGATGCGGATGTTCACATCGTGATGATCGGCGATGAGCTTGTATTGCCCTACGACCGCCCGGAACTTTCGAAGGCCGCGCTGCTGTCGGAAGAAGGCGAGCGCCGGATCTTCATTCGTGATGCAGCATGGTACGACGCGCAACGCGTCGATATGCGGCTCGGCATGCGCGTCGAGGCCATCGATCGCGCGACAAAACGCGTCGCTCTGAACGATGGCGCGCGCATCGAATACGAGCGTTTGCTGCTGGCGACGGGATCGCGCGTGCGGCCGTTTCCCGGTCTAGTCGATGAGGGCGTCAAGCTGCACTACGTTCGCACCGTCGATGACGCCCGCGCGTTGCGCGCGGCGCTGCAGCCGGGCACACGCGTGGCGGTGCTCGGTGGCGGCTTCATCGGGCTCGAAGTCGCGGCTTCTGCGATCAAGGCCGAGTGCGCGGTCGCGCTCGTCGAACCTGCGGAGCGCTTGCTGATGCGCTCGATGCCGCGCGAAGTTGCCGACTTCCTGCATGCGCTGCATCGCGCGAAAGGCGTGGATATACGGCTGTGCGCGAAGCCTCTGGCCGTGAGGCGCGGCGCGCACTCTGCGATCGTCGAGACCGATCGCGGCGATATCGATGCGGACATCGTGGTGGTGGGTATCGGAGTGGTGCCGAACGTGGAACTCGCGCAAGCGGCGGGGCTCACGGTGAACAACGGTATCGTCGTGGACGAGCAATGCCGGACCGATGATCCTTCGATTTTCGCAGCGGGCGAGGTCACGATGCACTTCAACCCGCTATTGAAGCGGCACGTGCGCGTCGAATCCTGGCAGGTCGCAGAGAATCAGCCCGCCATCGCGACGGCCAACATGCTCGGCGCAGAAGAGCGCTACGCGGAAATGCCGTGGCTGTGGTCGGATCAGTACGACTGCAACGTGCAAACGCTCGGCATCTTCGATGCGACGCATACGATGATTCTGCGCGGCGATCCGTCGGCGGGTTCGTTCTGCGTGCTTGCGCTGGATGAGGCGGGCGCGCTCGCCGCCGTCGCCGCCGTCAACGCGGGCCGTGACATGGGCGCGTGCAAGCGGCTGCTCGCGGCAGGCACGCCGCTCGACATTCATGCCCTGCGCGACACCGCTATTTCACTGCGTGCGTTGCTCAATGCATGAACAGAGATCACAGAATGATTCGTACGACTAACATAGAACGCATAGAAACGCGCCTCGTCGACCTACCGACGATACGCCCGCACAAGCTCTCCGTTGCCACGATGCACGGCCAGACGCTGATGCTCGTCAAGGTGTTCTGCAGCGATGGCATCGTCGGCATCGGCGAAGGCGCGACCATCGCGGGCATGGCCTATGGACCGGAAAGTCCCGAGTCCATGAAACTGGCAGTCGATGCTTACCTCGCGCCGGCTGCTATCGGCCGGGACGCCACGCCCATACAGGCGTTGATGGCGCATCTCGGCAAGCTCGTGAAACTGAATCACTTCGCCAAGAGCGCGCTCGAAACGGCGTTGCTCGATGCGCACGGCAAGCGCCTCGGCGTGCCGGTGAGCGAACTGCTCGGCGGCCGCCGCCGCGATCGTCTGCCAGTGGCATGGACGCTGGCTTCGGGCGATACGGCGCGCGATATCGCCGAAGCCCACACGATGCTCGAAACGCGACGCCACAACATCTTCAAGCTGAAGATCGGCGCCAAGGCCATCGAGGACGACATCGCGCACGTCGCGGCAATCAAGCGCGAACTGGGCGATGCCGCGGCCGTGCGCGTCGATGTGAACATGGCGTGGAGCGAGACGCAGGCGGCGCGCGCGATTCCCGCGCTCGCGGATGCAGGCTGCGAGCTCGTCGAGCAACCGGTTGCATCGCCGGCCGCGATGGCGCGCCTCACGCGCCGTTTCCCGGTTGCTTTGATGGCCGATGAAATACTTCAAGGCCCGGACAGTGCGTTCGAAGTTGCGAAGACCGATGGCGCTGACGTGTTCGCGATCAAGATCGAGCAGAGCGGCGGTCTCTTCGCGGCGCAGCGCGTGGCCGCTATTGCCGATGCCGCCGGCATCGAACTGTATGGCGGCACGATGCTCGAAGGCGCCTTCAGCACGGTCGCATCGGCGCATGTGTTCTCGACCTTTGCAAACTTGCAGTGGGGCACCGAACTATTCGGCCCCTTGCTCATGACGGAGGAAATCTTGACGAAGCCGCTGGATTACAGCGATTTCGAACTGACCGTACCCAACGGCCCGGGCCTCGGCATAGAACTGGACGAATCCGTGGTCGAGCGCTTCACGCGCGATGGCCTCGTGAAAGTCACCCGTTGAGAGGACAAGAGCGATGCTGTTCCATGTTCGAATGGATGTGCATATTCCGGCTGACATGCCCGCTCATGTCGCCGACGAAATCAAGGCGCGAGAAAAGGCCTATTCGCAGGAGCTTCAGCGCAGCGGCAAGTGGCGTCACATCTGGCGTCTCGTCGGAGAGTACGCCAATTTCAGCATCTTCGATGTCGAAAGCAATGCCGAGCTGCACGAGATTCTTACTGCGTTGCCGCTCTTCTCATACATGAAGATTTCGGTGACGCCGTTGTGTCGCCATCCGTCGTCCGTGAGAGACGACGACGCTTGAGCATCAAAGCCAAAACCCATACGAACGGAGACATGAATCATGAGCGTCACGGTATTTCAGAGCGAGGAAGTGCAAGGCTTGCTGAAGGCGGCGGCGAATCTCGCCGGCGATGGCGGCAATGCGCGTGCGAAGCAGATCACGCACCGCTTGCTGAGTGATTTGTTCAAGGCGATCGACGATCTCGACATGACGCCCGATGAGATCTGGGCCGGCGTCAATTATCTGAACAAGCTCGGTCAGGACGGCGAGGCGGCGCTGCTCGCGGCGGGCCTCGGACTCGAAAAGTACCTCGACATTCGCATGGATGCCGAAGACCGCGAGGCGGAGATGAACGGCGGCACGCCGCGCACCATCGAAGGTCCGCTGTATGTGGCCGGCGCGCCGGTGCGCAATGGTGTGGCGAAGATCGACCTCGACGCGGATGAGCACGCGGGCCCGCTCGTCATTCGCGGCACGGTCACGGGACCGGATGGCAAGCCGCTCGCGAACGCTCTGGTCGAATGCTGGCATGCCAATTCGAAGGGCTTCTATTCGCACTTCGATCCGACTGGCGCACAGAGCGACTTCAATCTGCGTGGCGCGGTAAAGACGGATGGCGAGGGCAAGTACGAATTCCGCACGCTGATGCCGGTGGGTTACGGCTGCCCGCCGCAAGGTTCGACGCAGCATTTGCTCAACGCGCTCGGCCGGCATGGCAACCGCCCCGCGCATGTTCACTTCTTCGTGACTGCGGACAACTGCCGCAAGCTGACGACTCAGATCAATATCGAAGGCGATCCGTTGATCTGGGACGACTTCGCGTATGCCACGCGCGAAGACCTGATTCCGCATGTCGTCGAGAAGACGGGCGGCAAAGAGCTGGGTTTGAAAGCCGACGACTATAAGGAAATCGAGTTCGACTTCAGGCTGACGCCGCTCGTTCACGGCAAGGACAATCAGATCGTGCAGCGAAATCGCGCATCGGTTGAGGCGTGACGCTGGCCGGCTCGCCGATGAGCGCTTGCGGCCTGAGCGTCAGGCGCTCTCGCGGTCGATGATCGTGAACCCCGTGTCGACCTTCAGTGCCGGTTGCGCGGGGTGCCTTCCGTCCAGCCTGTTCACGAGCGCTTCTGCGGCGAGTCTGCCGATCGACGCGCCGTCGATGCGCACCGTCGACAGCGAAGGATGGACATGCGCCGCGGTGCTCAGATCGCCGAAGCCCATCACGGCCACGTCGCGAGGAATGGCGATGCCGCGCTTCGCCGCCTCGGCGAGAATGCCCTGCGCGAGCGTGTCCGTGCTGCACACGATGACCTCGGGCAAGCCTTTGTCCAGCAGGCGAGCGAACCCTTCGCGCCCGGTCTGTAGCGTGGCGGGCGCGGGCAGCACTTCGACCGGTACGTCGCCGGTTCCGTGGCGCTTCAGTTCGTCGATGAGGCTCGTGCTTCGCCGCACGCCGCGCGGGTCGTCGGCCGACAAGACCGCGAACCGCCGATACCCCTTCGCCAGCAAATGGCGTCCGACCTCGCCGCCGACTGCCTCGTGCGAGAAGCCGATCAGCATGTCGATAGGGTCGTCGGTCAGGTCCCAGATCTCGATGATCGGCACCTTCGTCCTGCGCAGCCGTTCGCGCGTGAGCGGCGAATGCTCGGTGCCGGTCAGGACGATGGCGTCGGGCCGTCGCCCGAGCAGCGTTTCGACAAGCTGCTCCTCGCGCTCCGGAAGATAGTCGGTCAGGCCGAGCAACGTTTGATAGCCGGCAGGCGCGAGCGTCGCCATCAGGCTCTGAACCATGTCCGTGAAGATCGACGTGGCGATGGTCGGCAGCAGCAGGGCAATCAGATGGCTCTTGTTGGTCGCGAGCGCGCCCGCCAGCAGATTCGGCACGTAGCCGGTTGCGCGCACGGCATTCATCACGCGCTGGCGCGTCTCCTCGCGAACGAGTTCGGGGCGCTTGAGCGTGCGCGAGACGGTCATTGCGGTGACGCCCGCGAGACGCGCGACGTCTTCCAACGTCACGCTGTCGTTGGCTTCTGACGAACCGAGCTTTGCGGGCGCGTAACTTTCTTCCATTCGAGTCCCCTTGTTTCGCTCGATTGTAGCGTCAGGCACTCGCGTCCGAACGATCGTCGAAATAAGACGTCGTATCTCTACGCGGCGGGAAAACCCCGATTTCTGCGATGTTGGCGCTAACATATGCTTCGTGGACGATGAGACATCGCACAACTTAGCCGGAGACGACGATGGAGCGAGGCATACAACGGACTGCAACTTCGATTGCCGGAGACCAGTTGGGCGAACGAGCGGCCAGCGCGGACGGTCAGGCATCGAGCTACGCGGGACGCAGCAAGGCGCGGTTCCTGATCGTCTTCATGCTCTTTCTCGTCACGACGATCAATTACGCGGATCGCGCGACCATCTCCATCACGGGTTCGTCTATCCAGAAAGCGCTGCACATCTCGCCGGTAGAGATGGGCTATATCTTCTCGTCGTTCGCGTGGGCCTATGTAATCGCGCAGATTCCGAGCGGCTGGCTGCTGGACCGCTTCGGGTCCAAGCGCGTCTACGCATTCAGCATCTTCTTCTGGTCGATGCTCACGGCAGTTCAGGGCTTCGTTGCCGCATTGCCCGTCGGCGTCGCGTTCGCCACGCTTTTCCTGATGCGTTTTCTGGTCGGCGCGGCAGAGGCGCCCGCGTTTCCGGGCAACGCCCGCCTGACGGCGACGTGGTTCCCGACGGCCGAGCGCGGCACGGCATCGGCCATCTTCAATTCGGCTCAGTACTTTGCGACCGTGCTGTTCTCGCCCATCATGGGCTGGATCACGCACGCTTACGGCTGGCCGCATGTCTTCTATGCGATGGGCGCGCTCGGCATGCTCGTCGCCGGCCTGTGGTTGAAGACCATCTACGCGCCGCGTCAGCATCCGCTCGCGAACGAGGCCGAGATTCGCTATATCGCCGACAACGGCGCGATGGTCGATCTCGAAGACAGGCAAGTGGCGAAGGAACGCCGCGCCGCGCAAACCCATACGCACACGCAGAACGGCAGCACGCATGGCCGCCATGCGCTCTCGCAATTGCTGAAGAGCCGCATGATGCTCGGCGTGTTCATCGCGCAGTACTGCATCACCACGCTCACGTATTTCTTCCTGACCTGGTTCCCGATCTATCTCGTGCAGGAACGGCATATGTCGATTCTGAAGGCGGGCGTCGTCGCATCGATCCCGGCCATCGCCGGTTTTCTCGGCGGTCTGCTCGGCGGCGTGGTGTCGGATCGGCTGATGAAGCACGGCTTCTCGACGAGCACCGCGCGCAAGGTGCCGATCGTCGTCGGCCTGCTGCTTTCGACTTGCATGATCGCGTGCAACTACGTCGATAATCAGTGGCTCGTGATCGGCATCATGGCGGCGGCGTTTTCGGCAAGGGCATCGGCGCGCTCGGCTGGGCCGTCGTATCCGACACGGCGCCGAAGCAGGCGAGCGGGCTGTGCGCGGCGCTCTTCAACACCTTCGGCAATACGGCGGGCATCACGACGCCGATCGTTATCGGCTATCTCGTGCAGGGAACCGGCTCGTTCGCGGCGGCGCTCGTCTTCGTGAGCGCGAATGCATTGATTGCGATCGTCTGCTACGTGTTCGTCGTCGGCAAGATCAAACGCTTCGAGTTGGTCGAATGAATGTACTGAATAGACGTAAAGTTAGGAAATCGAAATAAGTTGCCGTCGAATCAGCACGACGCGCGCATTGTTCAAATTAACCGATGGTATTTCGCTCATGTCCATGACCTCGACTCGCGTCCACGCGACGCCCACCGTTACCGAATTGCGCGTGATTCCCGTTGCGGGGCGCGACAGCATGCTGATGAACCTGTCGGGCGCGCATGCGCCGTTCTTCACCCGCAATATCGTGATTCTCACGGACAGCGCAGGCAATACGGGCGTCGGCGAAGTGCCGGGCGGCGAGAACATCCGCAAGACCATCGACGACGCGCGTCCGCTTGTCGTGGGCCAGTCCATCGGCAACATGCAGGCCGTGCTCAATCGCGTGCGCACGCAGTTCGCCGACCGCGATGCGGGCGGTCGCGGCCTGCAAACCTTCGATCTGCGCACGACCATTCACGCCGTCACCGCGCTGGAAGCGGCACTGCTCGATCTGCTCGGCCAGCATCTCGGCGTGCCGGTCGCGGCGCTGCTCGGCGAAGGCCAGCAACGCGACGAAGTGGAGATGCTCGGCTATCTGTTCTATATCGGCGATCGCCATCGCACCGATCTGCCGTACGCGTCCGGCGAGAACGGCAAGGACGACTGGGAGCGCTTGCGCACCGAAGTTGCGCTGACGCCGGAAGCGGTGGTGCGGCTCGCGGAAGCGGCGCAGGCGCGTTACGGTTTCAACGACTTCAAACTGAAAGGCGGCGTGCTCGCCGGCGATGCGGAGATCGAGGCCGTGACGGCGCTCGCCGAACGTTTCCCCGATGCGCGCGTGACGCTCGATCCGAACGGCGCGTGGTCGCTCGCGGAAGCCATTCGCCTGTGCCGCGATCAGCACGATGTGCTGGCGTACGCGGAAGACCCGTGCGGCGCGGAGAACGGCTATTCGGGCCGCGAAGTGATGGCCGAGTTCCGCCGCGCGACGGGCCTGCCGACTGCGACGAACATGATCGCCACCGACTGGCGTCAGATGGGCCACGCCATTCAACTGCAATCGGTGGATATTCCACTCGCCGATCCGCACTTCTGGACGATGCAAGGCTCCGTGCGCGTGGCGCAGATGTGCAACGACTGGGGCCTCACATGGGGCTCGCATTCGAACAATCACTTCGATGTATCGCTCGCGATGTTCACGCACGTCGCGGCCGCCGCGCCCGGCAAGATCACGGCTATCGACACGCACTGGATCTGGCAGGACGGCCAGCGTCTGACGCGCGATCCGCTGCAAATCGTCGGCGGCAAGGTGAAGGTGCCGAGCACGCCGGGTCTCGGCGTCGCACTGGATATGGACGAGATCGACAAGGCGCACGCGCTGTATCAGCAGCACGGCCTCGGCGCGCGCGATGACGGCATCGCCATGCAATATCTCATCCCGAACTGGAAGTTCGACAACAAGCGGCCTTGCCTCGTGCGTTGAAGCGCGTCAATCAAGCGCACGGTGCGCGCACCGTGCGTCACTCCGCAAAAAGATCGGGGCCGAAGACCTCATAGTGGATTCGCGCTTCTTCGATGCCCAACTTGCACGGCGCGTCATGCTGCGAGCGCATGAACGGAATCGGGCCGCAGAAGTAGTAATCGGCTTCGGGAAGCAGGGGCTCGCATGCTTTTATTCGATATGTTGCGAACACGGCCGCGAGGCTTTCGGGATTCTCGATGTTCTCCGCATACGCATAGACGGCGCGCGCCAGCGCCGTCTGCTGCTCGCCCTGCTCCTCGTGCGGCATGTTAAAAACGTTCTTCAGTTCCGGATGCGCTTCGAATAGCCGGATATAGAAGCGTTTGATGGTGAGCGGTCCGTGTTCGGCGAGCACAGGCGCGGTCGCCTTGACGACGCCCTTCGTCTCTTGACTGAGCATCGCGGTACCTCCTGTCGATCGTCCGTCCACGGTCGTGCGAGCAACTGTCGTACCGCAGGAGAGAAGGGAAGACGTCCGGCAGGCTCGGCGTGAAAGTGACGTTGGCGCTCCACCGACCCATCAAACGGCGGTGCAATCGCGCAAATACGCATCCACGCTGGCTGCCGGCATCGGCTTCGAGAAGTAATAGCCCTGAATGGCCGCGCCGCCCAGTTCGCGCACGATCCGCAACTGGTCCGTCGTCTCGACGCCTTCGATGATGCATGTCACGCCGAGGTCGTGACACAACGTGATGAGCGATCGCACGATGTTCCTGCTTCGCGGATTCGCCCCGATATCGCTGATGAAGCTCTTGTCGATCTTCAGCTTGTTGATGGGCAATGCGTGCACATAGCTGAGGCTCGAATAGCCGGTGCCGAAGTCGTCGAGCGAGATGCGCACGCCGACGCCCTGGAGCAGCGCCATGTTCGCGTTCGTCTGCGCGAAGCTGTGCATCAGCGCGGTCTCCGTCAGTTCGATCGCGATGCGTTGCGGCGACACGCGGCTTGCCTGAATGATCTCGATGAGCCGGCGCGTACGCGCTTCGCTCGCAATGTCGTACGGCGAGACGTTGAAGGAAAGGTCCACGTCCTCCGGCCAAAGCTCGGCAGCGGCAAGCGACTTCTGCAACAGAATAGGCGTGAGATCCGCGATGATCCCTGCCTGCTCCGCCACCGAAATGAACGTGCCCGGCGGGACCGCGCCCAGCACGGGACTCTGCCAGCGCGCGAGGCTTTCGAGCGCGAGCGTGCGGTTCGTCGATGCATCGACGATAGGCTGAAACACCGGATAAAACTCGTCGGCAAGGTTCGCGCTGCGCAATGCCTGCTCGACCGCGCCTTGCTCTTTCAACAGTTGCTCGTGTTCCAGCGAGAACATGACCGAGCGCGAACGGCCCGAACGCTTCGCATGGTAGAGCGCGTAGTCCGCGCGTTCGTAAAGCAGATCGGCCGTCGCCGCGGCGCGCGGATACATCGCGAAGCCGATCGAGCATCCGACCGATGTCACGAGGCTGCCGACGGCGATCGGCCTGCTCACCGCCTGAATGATTGCATCGGCGGAGCCCTGCAGGGAGGCTTCGTCCGCATCCACGACGATGAACGCGAACTCGTCGCCGCCCACGCGCGCCAGCAACGCGGCGTCGGTCGTCATGCGTTCGATGCGCCGCGCGATTTCCGCGAGCACGTGGTCGCCGACGCGGTGCCCGTGCGTGTCGTTGACGGGCTTGAAGCCGTCGAGATCCACGACGCCCACCGCCACCGTGCGCTTCGTCGCGGCGGCATTCGCAATGGACGACTGCAACTCCTCGAAAAACTGCCGGCGGTTCGGCAGGCCAGTGAGCATGTCGAGGTTCGCGAGCCGCACGTTCTCCTTGCTCAACGCCGCTGTTTCGGCCTCCGAACGAATCAGGCTGGCAAAGTCGCGCTGATAGCCGAACATGACATAGCTCATCAGCGCGACGGTGATCGCGATGTCGACCGCCGATGCCGTCGCGCCGATATCGCCCATGCTCAGCATGAAGCCGAGGAACGGCAGCATCATCGCGAAGGCGACGAGCGCCGCCGCCGCGCGCAGATGCATCAGGCAGAAGAAACCCGCCATCGTCGACGCCACGATCTGCATCAGGATGAAGTACTTCGCGTGAACGTCGGCGTATTCGAACAGCATCACGTCGACGCCCATTGCGAAGAGGGCGCTCACGATCAGCACGCTCGTCGCGCGGGCGAGATGGCGGCTCGCCTCGGCGTCGGTCACGTCGTCATGGCGATGCACGACCCACCACCAGCCGCGCCAGACGAGCAGCGCGATGAAAATCGACGGCATGCCGAGCGCGAGCCACGCGGGCGCGCGCTGACCGAACACGACCATGACCGACAACATCGTGACGACGAGCGATGCGTAGAACGGCGGAATCTTCGCTGCAAACGACCGGAACTGCGCGGTGGCGACGCCGGGCAACGTCTTCATCTCATGGTGCACGACTTCCTCTCAGTGGCTGTCTTCGCGCGCCGCGCGTACGTCATGCCGCAGCGTGTTCGATGCGGAATTGCGACACCGTCTGCGAAAGATGACGCCCCTGATGGTCGAGCGCCTGCGATGCCGCAGCCGCCTGCTCGACGAGCGCGGCGTTCTGCTGCGTGACGCGGTCCATCTGCGAGATTGCCTGATTGACCTGCTCGATGCCGCGGCTCTGTTCGCCCGTCGCCGCCGCGATCTCGTCCATGATGTCCGACACGCGGCGCACCGCGGTCATCACGTCGCTCATCGTCGTGCCTGCGTCCTGCGCCAGCGCGAAGCCCGCTTCCACCTTCGCCACCGACGCGCCGATCAGTTCCTTGATCTCCTTAGCCGCATGCGACGAGCGTTGCGCAAGCGAGCGCACTTCCGACGCCACCACTGCAAAGCCGCGCCCCTGTTCGCCCGCGCGCGCTGCCTCGACTGCCGCGTTCAACGCCAGTATGTTGGTCTGGAACGCAATGCCTTCGATAATGCCGATGATGTCCGCGATCTTCGTCGAGCTCTCGCTGATCGCCGTCATGGTTTCGACGACGCGCGTCACCACGGCATTGCCTTGTTGCGCCACATGCGACGCATTGCTCGACAGCGTGCTGGCCTGCTGGGCGTTGTCGGCGTTCTGGCGGACCGTCGAAGTCAGCTCTTCCATGCTGGCCGCCGTCTCCTCCAGCGACGACGCCTGCTCTTCCGTGCGCGCCGACAAGTCGGCGTTGCCCGAGGCGATCTGCATGGAGCCGGTCGCGATGCTGTCGGCCGCCGTGCGCACTTCGGCAATCAACGTGACGAGGCTCTTTTGCATCGCGTCCATCGACGAGAGCACGCTGCCCGCCGGCACCGCGCGAGTCATCGCGACGGGGCTGAGATCGCCCGACGCCACGCGCTGCGTGATTTCCTTGAGCGTCGCCGGCTCGGTGCCGAGCGCGCGCGTCAGGCCGCGCGTGATGATGACGCCCGCGGCCACCGCAGCCGCTACCGCCGCGAGGCAAATGGCGATGAGGATGGCCCGCTGCGTCGCGAAGTGTTCGTGAGCTTCGGCCACGAGCGTCTCGGCGCGCTCGTGGGTGTAAGCGGAATAAGCGTCGGTGGCGTTCACGAGCGCGGCCAGCAACGGGCGGCAGTCTTCGTTGATCTTGCGCACGGCTTCCTCTTGACGGTGCTCGGTCGCGAGGTTGACGATCGCCTGGGCGACCGGCGCATACAGCGCTTCGATTCGATTGATCTCGGCGACGAGCGAGCGCGCCTTCTCGGTCGTGTCGGTCGCCGACGCGATCATCGCGTCGAGCTTGGCGAGGCGCGCGGAGACATCGGCTTGCGCCTGCGCTTCGGCGGCCTTCTCGAGATCGAAATCGCCAGGCGTCGCGACCAGCGCCATGTTGCGCGCGGCGATCGCGCGCCGGTCCACCGCCTGACGCACCTGTTCGGCCAACGCCGCGCGGGTGTTGATGCCTTCGACAAAGCCGAAGAAGCGTTGATTCGCGTCGCTGAGCGCAGTGATGGACACCGCTGATACGATCAGGACGACAGCCGTTAGCAGCGAGAATGACAAGGCCAGTTTTGCCTTGACCGACATGGTTTTGAGGTTCATAGCGTGTTTTGTGTGTTCGCCGTGGTCTTCGGCGCCGCAGGCGTTGTGCGCCCGCGTCGTTTATAGAGACTTCCTTTTTTACCAATTGTCGACGTCTTGTCAAAGCCAACGATGCCAGCCATAATTACCATGTTTTGATTGAAGGCGTGGTAATTGCGACCGAAGACCGAAAAAGACAGCGAAATGGCGTATTAAGCGTAGATTTAACCGACAAATCGCGCAAGCGAAAACTTCCATTTCTATCAATTTCGGCGATTGTGCTTTCATCTGAAGGTAGCTATCGTTTGCGCCTCGTTCGCGCTTTACCGTAAGGACCGCATGACAAAGCAAGACGATCCCATTCTCACCACGCGCGACGTCGCGGCTCGGCTCGGCGTTTCGGTGAAGACAGCACAAACGTGGATCGAGCAGGGGCAAATCGAATCGTGGAAAACGCCGGGCGGACACCGGCGCGTGCGCGCGAGCGCGGTCGACGCGTTGCGCGAGCAACTCGGCAACCGGCGGCCGGCCTCGAATCAAGCGGAGAACGCTGTGGCGCTCGTCGTCGCGTCGGGAGCCGCGTTGCCGTCGTACGTGGAAGCGGCCGCGGCAGCGGGGTTGCGCGCCATCGGCCAGAGCGACCCGCTCAACGCGATGCTCGACGCGGGCATCGCCATGCCGGCCGTGATCGCGGTCGAACTGATGCGCGGGGACTGGGAGCGCCTGTCGATGTGCCGGCGGCTGCTGCATTCGCGCGATCTGGCGCACATGCGCATGCTTCTCGTCACCGACATGCCTGCAGCGCAACTCGAAGCGGACCTGGGCGGCCTGTCGCGCATTGCGTTGCTGCCAGCGCCTGCTGACAAGCCCGCATTCGCCGCTGCGCTCGTTGCGTGTCTGTCGCTCGCGCCTTCGCGCGATCAGGACGCGTTGCCGTATCCGGTCGCCGCGAACGAAGCCGCGCGCCTGCGGGCAGTCGAGCGCACGGGACTCGTCGATTCGGCGAGCGATCCGGAGTTCGACGAGGTCGTGCAACTCACAGCGGAGACGCTGCGCGTGCCGATCAGCCTCATCACGCTGCTCACGCCGGACCGCCAATGGTTCAAGGCGCGCTGGGGGCTCAATGCGCATGAGACGCCGCGCTCGTGGGCGTTCTGCAACTTCACGGTCATGCAGAACGATGCGTTCGTGGTGGAGGACGCGACGGCCGATCCACGTTTCGAAGCGAACCCGCTCGTCACGGACGAGCCGCGCATTCGCTTCTACGCCGGCGCACCGTTGCGCGACGCAGAGGGCAACGCGCTCGGCGCGCTATGCGCCATCGACCGGCAGCCGCGCGTCATGGACGCCACGCAGAAGCGGCGCCTCGCCAATCTGGCGGCGCTTGCATCGAACCGCATTGCGCTCGTCACGCGCAAGCGGCTGGATCGCTGGAACAGGGGCGCGTAAGCTCGCGGTCGTTCAGACGCGCGAGGTAAGCAAGCGGATGCCCGCTGCGCCGAATACCAGTGCGAGGCACGCATCGAGGTAGCGCTGCATGCGCGCGTACAGGCGGCGCGGCGCTGGCATCGAGAACAAGACCGCATAGCCGCCAAAGACGCTCATGCCGATGCACAGGCAGCCCGCGACCACAGTCAGCGTGTGCATCGGCGGCGTTGCGGTCGATGAGCCGAGCGCGGCGACCGACATCCACACGAGAATGGCTTTCGGGTTCGTGAGATGCAACAGCGCGCCGCGCGCATAGAGCCGTCGCGCGTGAGGTACCGGGGCATGTGTTGAAGCGGCACGCAGCGGCTTACGCCACGCTGCGCGAGCCGACTTCAACGCGAGCCACAGCAGATACGCCCCGCCGCACATCTTCAGTGCGACCAGGAAGCCGGAATAGGCGGCGAGCGCGGCCGACAGTCCGAGCGCGGCGAGCACCGCCCACGTCAACGAGCCGGACATGACGCCCGCCGCGAACGCCAGGGCTGCGCGCCTGCCGGACGTGCTCGCGATGGACATGATCGCCAGATTGCTCGGCCCGGGGCTGGCCGTTCCTACGAAGTAGGCCGACCAGGCGAGCAACAGGTTGGCGTCGAAGAAGGTCTGTGCGGTCATGGAGAATCTCTCGCGTCGGTTCGCCCGAGTTTTCCGCAGGCGGTACCTGTCTGAACAGAGACAATCCGTTGCGGCCTCTACGGGCCAGTTCGGGCCAGTTCAAGCCAGTTCGGGCCGCAATGCCTGCGCCTCGGCGGATAGCGCAACGGCAGGTCGCAACCTGCGCGCTCTGCGCGGCGGCCCACATACGTCGCTTGATCCGAGACGACACAGCGCCTACAGTGGACGCTGTGCTTTCAGCCGGCCTTAGCACCCCTTACGTTATTCCTCATCGAACGAAGGATGCGATATGAACAAGGCGCCGTCGCCCGTCACCACCGATCAGCCTTCTCCCGAGAGGCTTCTACAAATAGGCATGGGCTTCTGGGCGTCGAAGACGCTGCTGTCTGCGGTCGAACTCGGTGTCTTCACGCAACTGGCGTCCGGTCCGCGGGAAGGGGCGGAACTGGCCGAAGCCCTCGGGCTGCATCCACGCGCAGCGAGCGACTTCCTCGATGCTCTCGTCGCGCTCGGCTTGCTCGACCGCGAAGGGACCGTCTACAGCAACAAGGCCGACACCGATCTCTTTCTCGACAGGTCCAAGCCTTGTTATGTCGGCGGATTGCTGGAGATGGCCAACGCGCGACTCTATCCGTTCTGGGGAGCGCTGACCGAAGCGCTCGTGACCGGTCTGCCGCAGAACGAGGCGAAGCGCGGCGGCAATCCGTTCGACGCGATCTATCGCGATCAGGCGTCGTTGCGCGGCTTCCTTCAGGGCATGACGGGCGTGAGCCTCGGTACGGCTCGCGCCATCGCCCAGAAGTTCTCCTGGGGCGATTACAGCACGTTCATCGATATCGGCGCGGCGCAGGGCGCGCTGCCCGTGCAAGTGGCAATGGCGCATCCGCATCTGACGGGGGGCGGCTTCGACTTGCCGGCCGTCGGCCCGGTCTTCGAGGAATACATCGCCGCGCAGGGCCTGAGCGACCGACTGCGCTTCTATCCGGGCGACTTCTTCAAGGACGATTGCCCGTCGGCGGATGTCCTCGTCATGGGGCACATCCTGCACGACTGGGCGCTGCCGCAAAAGCTCGAACTTCTCGGCAAATGCCATGCGGCGCTGCCGCCGGGCGGCGCGCTTATCGTCTACGACGCGGTCATCGACGACGAGCGCCGCAAGAATGCGTTCGGCTTGCTCATGAGTCTGAACATGCTGATCGAGACGCCGGGCGGCTTCGATTACACCGGCGCGCAATGCCGCGAATGGATGGAGCAGACCGGCTTTTGCAACATACGCGTCGAGCATCTCGTCGGGCCCGATTCCATGGTTATCGGCTATAAATGACGCGATGCGGCGGTCAGGCGGTCGGTCGGCAAGAAGAACGGCCGCGGCTCGCATCGCGTCTTCCCTTTCAAAGCCTTCACCGCGTAACATGCGTTTCCCGCGCAATTCAACACTCGCTGGGCGGCCAGCGTCCGCTGCTGCATGACTCTTGCTCGCAGATAAGGTCCGACTGCTGAAATCGCTATATAGTCGGATCATCGAGGCGTTCTCTCTCGACGGTATCCCGTGATGCGTGTGACCCGAACTCACGCGCGTCTGTGCAAGGACGGATTGCACAATGGACGAAGAAGACGAAGTCTCTCTGGAGCTACCGCCTCCGCATCGGAACTTTGCGGCGACGCGCGCGATCATCGTCCTTCTCGCGGTCATGTCGGTACTCGGCCCTCTTGTTTGCGTGAGCGGGTACGCCTGGTTCGACTACCATCGCAGGCTATCCGAAGCATTCGACCAAGTGGACCGCCTGACGCGAGTTGCCGAAGAGCAGGCCGCGACCGTGCAAGGTCTCAACGCAGAAGTGCTCGACCGTATCGCCGAACTCGTGGGCGAGCAGAGACCGGACTGGATCGCCCGTGAAGAAAAGACCGTTCATGAATCGCTCAACGCGATAGTCGGCCGCTTTCCACAGATTGCAAGCGCCGCGGTCTACAGCGCACCGGGACAGTTGCTTGCGAGTAGCCGCTTCTACCCGGTTCCCAATGTGTCGATCAGTGGAAGCGAAACGCTACAGGCGGCATCGCATGCGCGAGGGGAACCTCATATCGCGCTGGCGCAACCCGGCTTCCTTACCGGCAGCAACGTGTTCACGGTAAGCACTTCATGGGTCGATAAGGAGGGCAGGTCGCTCGGCGTATTGTCAATTGCGCTTCGACAACAGTACTTTCTCGACTTCTATCGCGAACTGACTGGTGATGAGCCTTTCGTTCTCATCGGCCTGTATCGCGCCGATGGCGGAATATTGGCGCGCTTCCCTAATTCGCGGCCTCAAGCGACGTCGGCGGCGGATTCCGGAATCAAGCATGCGATGGAAGAAAACGCGCGGTTCGGGCATCTGCTTTCGGTATCTCCTGTCGACGGGCGCGAACGAGTGCTCGCTTACCGGCGCGTGGGCGCCTATCCGATGTATGTCCTGGCAGGCATCGAGACCGCTTCCATTGCCGCGAAGTGGCGCGCCAATCTGCTCGCCATCACGACCATATTGCTCGTTCCTTGTGTCGTCGTATGGGTGCTGCTCTGGATGTCGTTGCGAAGGCTCGGCGAAGAGGAAATAGCGTGGCACAAGTGGCATGCCGAAGTCAGCCGACGCGTGTCGGCCGAAGAGTCGAACCGGCAACTGCGCCGCATGGGCGCGCTCGGTAATCTCGTCGCCAATGTCGCACATGACTTCAACAATCTCTTGATGGTCGTGAACGCCAACGTGGAGCTTGCGCGACGCAAGCACTACACGAATCTCGAGAAAGAAGTGTTGGCTGTTCAGCATGCGGCGAAAGGCGCGCAAGGACTCGCGCGTCGCCTGATGAGCGTCGCGCGCAAGCAGCCGGTGAAGCTCGAGTGCCTGAATGTGTGCGAATGGCTCGAGACCATGCGTGATCTCATCGAGACATCGCTAGGTGAACAGGTGGAGCTGGACCTCCAGTTGACGAGTCGTAGAGACAGCGTGATGGTCGATCCCGTGGAGCTCGAAGCGGCCGTGATCAATCTCTGCGTCAACGCGAAAGACGCCATGCCCGACGGCGGAAAATTCACTGTGCGATGCGAATCCATTAGGCTATCGGAGCGGACATTCGACTTGCCGCCCGGCGACTATGTTCTGCTTCGCTTCACCGATACCGGCAAAGGCATGACCGATGCAGTGCTGCGACGCGCATTCGAGCCGCTCTTCACCACGAAGGCAAAGGGAGCCGGCACCGGGCTGGGACTCGCGCAAGTCATGGCGACATGCGAACAGTCGGGCGGCACCGCGCGCATAGAGAGCGCGCCTGACCGCGGGACGACGATCAGCATCTACCTGCCGCGTATCGAGGGCGAAGAGGGTTGCGCGGAGCCCGCTGCCGAGCCGGTTCAAGAGGAGGCGGCTGACGTGCTGGCTTCCGGCGTGAGCGTGCTTTTAGTCGAAGACAACCAGAGCGTCGCCGATGGCATTGCCGCGGTGCTGGACGTCTTCGGCTGCAATGTGCGGCATGAGTTGACGGCCGACAGTGCGATCGCCTTGCTGGAAAGCGGATACCACGCTGACCTCGTGCTCTCCGATGTTCAGATGCCCGGCAAGCTGGATGGACTCGATCTCGCCGAGTACGTGCGGGACCGTTGGCCGGATCAGATGATCGCGCTCATGACCGGCTATGCGCAGGAATTGAGGCGCGCATCCGAAGCCGATGTTGTTATCCTTGCCAAACCATTCGACATCAACGAACTGCGATCGGTCGTGAAGAACTGCGTGCGTAGTTGATTCAAGCCATGCGCCATGGCGGAACGCGGGGTAAATGAACGCATAAGAATCAAGGTCTCTGCCGTCTACGCATGACGGCGTTGAGCGCTTCATAAGGTCCAGCGTCGAAGTATGCGTTGCCGGTAGTGTCGAATAACTATTAAAACGTACGGAGACGAAACTGCGTGAACGCTCTTGACTCAACGATTCAAATTTGGCTGCTGCATGCTCTTCCTTCGTCGGGCCTGTTCGTTCACGCGGCTGGCGTCGTGGCGGAATTCTATTTGTTCAAGGGGCTCATTCCGCTCGCCATCCTGTGGGCGATCTGGTTCAAGCAGGGTAGTACGTTGAGTTACCGTCGAGAGATGGTGGTCGCGATTGTGTTGTCTGCGCTGCTTGCCTTCGCCGTCGGACGCCTCCTCGCGCTCGTCCTGCCGTTCCGGCTACGGCCGATGTATACGCCGAGTTTTGCTTCCAGCTTTCCGGACGCGAGCCACGCGAGCAACCATCTGCGACTATGGAGCTCATTCCCGAGCGACCACGCAGCGCTATGGATGTCGGTCGCAGTGGGCATCTTCCTCGTCTGGCGATGGATCGGTGTGCTGGCCGTTCTTCAATGCGTGCTGTTGATCTGCTTGCCTCGCGTGTATGTCGGGCTTCACTATCCCTCCGATGTGGTTGCAGGCGCGCTGATCGGCACGGCTGTCGTCATCTTCATGACCCCTGATCCGGTCAGGACGCGATTTGCCCCGCGTATCGTGAACTGGATGCAGCGACGACCGGGCACGGCGGCTATGTTCGCTTTCCTCTTCTTCTTCGAACTCGCCACGATGTTCGATGAGCCGCGATTGCTTGCGATCGCCTTGCACAAGATGCTTTAGCGCATTGGCGAACCGTCTCAAGCGTTCAATCGAGACATTAGGTCTGCTACGGCCTCATGCTTCTCTACATACGAATACTCAATAACCCTAATAGTCAGCGTGAGCGCGGTCGGATTAGGCACCTACGAACGCCGCTAATGCGGCAAACGTGTGTCGCGCTGGCAACAATATCCGTTTCGGAAGTTTCTTCCTGCTGAATAATTTCAGACGAATTTTTTTCTGAAATGTGTGTTTACAGCCATCTCATTAGACGATAACCTTGCTTCCGTGCTGACCGATTCGGAAAAGGATGCCTTAAACGAAGCGGTTCACAGCATGAGTCGGTAAGTAATACCCTTGAACCAGTTTTGCATCGGTGACCATCCGCAGCGCGGTCATTGGCCTTCCTCGGCAGGCAATCGTTTGCTGGCGTCCACGCCAGCGCGATAGGAACCAGGCATAGCTCGACGGCCGGTTCAAAGCAGTGCGACCGAACCGGTTCCCCAGTTAAGCGAAATACGTTCTTGGTCGTCGGCATGACATGTCGGCAACCTACATCAACTCTGCGAGCGAATGCTCGCTCCTTAGTACTGCCAAGTGATCATGAACAACAATCAAGCGACGCAATCCCTGAACTTCCTCGCCAAATCCAAAGCTGCAACGTTCGCAGCCGCAGTGGTCCTGAGCGCGATGCTCGCGGCCTGCGGCGGCGGTGGTGAAGCTGCTGTCGATGCCGCAACCAACAAGTCCGCCGATCTGCCGCAGGCAACGGACAAGGCAGCGACCACCGGCTCGATCTTCTATGGCGTGAACGGCCACATCACGAACGGCGGCGCGTATGACAGCACCGCGTACGCAACGCAGCTCGCCCAGCTCCAAAGCCTCGGTGTGAAGATCTATCGCAACGACGTCTACAGCCAGGCTTCGGCAAAGGTTGTCGCTACGGTTGCGAAGACGTTCGCCGCAGGCGGCGTGCAGGTTTATCCGGTGATCATGCTTGGCCTGAACTACAACAGCGAGCAAGCGGCCTACAACGCCGGCTACACGCTCGGCCAGCAGACGGCGCAAACGTACAACTACACGTACTACGAAGTGGGCAATGAGATGGAAGCCCACACGCTCGCCGGCAACTACGACGGCAATGTCTGGAACCAGTACAGCAATCAGCCGTTCACCATCGCGCGCGGCGCGATCCGCGGCATGATCGCCGGCGTGAAGTCGGTCAACAGCTCGGCGAAGATCATCGTCGACGGAACGTGGAAGCACACCGCGTTCTTCCAGATGCTCGCAGACGGCTCGCAGCCGGACGGCACGCATGGTCACCCGACCGTCAACTGGGACATCACGGCGTGGCACTGGTACTCCGACCAGGGTGACATGACCCACGCCTGCGGCAACACGGGTTGCCACGACGTCCTCGGCGTACTTCAGTCGATGGGTAAGCCGATCTGGATCAACGAATACGGCGTTCGTCCCACCTATGGCACGTACTCGTCCATTGCGTCGTACATGACCGGCAGCCTGATGATGCAGCAGTTCTACAACAACGCAGCCAAGTACAACATTCAGTCGATTCAGGCTTTCGAGATGTATGACGACAGTGAAGGCGCGTACGGCTTGATGCAGAGCGACGGCAAGACCCAGAAGCCGGCTTTCACGGCAGTCAAGAGCTTCATCGCAACTCACCCGAAGTAAGCAGTCGAAAAAGGGCCTCCGGGCCCTTTTTTCATGTTGTCTCGAGCAGACGTGGTGAAGAAGGGTAGTGTCGCACCGTCGTTAGCATGACAAATGAGTCGGCGCCGCCTGTCCGAACCGATTGCATCACTCGTGCAAGTCCCGGTATCTCAAGTGCCTGCCGATGGTTATGATGCTGGCTTCCCATCCCGCTCAGACTCGCATCGCCACATGAAGGACGAACGCCTCGTCGAAATGAGGATATTCAGGGCCGTCGCGGAGACCGGTGGCTTCACAGCAGCGGCGCTCATGCTGGACCTGCAACAGCCGTATGTCAGTCGCGCCGTCTCGACGCTGGAAAAGCGCCTCGGCGTCGCGTTGCTCAGGCGCTCGACACGCCGTCTGCAAGTCACGCAGGAAGGGCATCAGTATCTGGCGCTCTGCAAGCGCATTCTCGATGAGATCGATGTCGCCGAAGCGCAGCTGTCGCGCGCCGGACAGCACATGACGGGCGGTATCCGCGTGACAGTGGCGACTTCGTTCGGCATGGACCAGATCGTGCCGCTCATTCCCGGCTTTCTGGAACGCTATCCGGGGTTGCGCGTCCGGCTATCGCTCTCGGATACGCTCGCGGATGTCATCGGCGAAGGCTTCGATGTCGCGATCCGCATGGGCAGTCTCCAGGATTCCAATCTGGTGAGCCGCAAGCTGTGTCATCTGCAACGCGTGGTGACGGCGTCGCCTTCTTATATCGCGCGTCACGGCGTGCCGTTGACGCCGGCAGATCTCGCGCACCACAACTGTCTGATGTGGGAGCCGCCGATGGACCATCTGAATCATTGGCCGTTCGTGATCGACGGCGAGCGCACCACTATCCTCATCAACGGAAACTTTCAGACAAGCAGCGGCGTGAGTTCGGTGTATATGTGTCTTGCGGGCGTCGGCATCACGCGCATGGCGGAACATATGGTGCTTCCGTCCATTCGCAGCAACATGCTCGTGCCGCTTCTCACGGACTTTCAGCCTAGCGACGAAACCGCGATCTACGCACTCTATCCGCGTGATTCGTCGCTTCATCCGCGAGTCCGCGCCTTCATCGACTACATCGGCGAGAAGCTCGAGCGGCCGCCGTGGGCCGCCTGAGCAATCCCGTTACTTGTCGTCCAGCGTCTTCGGCAGTCGCATCGTCATGGCTGCGCCGAGCACGAGGAACGCAGAGATCACATACATGCCGACTTCCGACTTGCCCACGGTCACGTTCAGCATGCCGACGAGGTAAGGCGACACGAACCCGGCAATATTGCCGACCGAGTTGATGAACGCGAGCGCCGCAGCCACCGATGCGCCGACGAACAGACTCGTCGGCAACGCCCAGAAGAGCGCGACGCACGAATACACGCCGGCCGCAGCAATCGAAAGACAGACAGTAGTCACGACAGGCCCGGCCGACAACCACATACTGGTGGCGAGCCCCACCGCGCCGATCAACATGAAGAGCGCAAAGTGCGCGCGCCGGCCGCCGGTGCGATCGGCGCTGCGATTGGAGACGTAAAGCGCAATCGCCGCGACGATGTTCGGAATCGCAGAATAGAGGCCGATGGCAAACGGATCGATCACGCCGCTGCGCTTGATGAGCGATGGCATCCAGAAACCGAGTGCGTAGAGGCCCATGATGAGGCAGAAGAAGATCGCGCAGAACTGCCACAACTTCCGGTTGGCAAGGAACGCGCCGGCGCTCGAATGATCGATCTTGCCTGCGTTTTCCGCGCGGATCTCCGCGAGCACGTCTTTGCGCTCTTCTTCGCTAATCCAGCGCGAGCGGGCCGGATCGTCGTCGAGAAACGCCAGGACAACGAAGGCGAGCACGACAGCCGGAACCGCTTCGATCAGAAAGAGCCATTGCCACGCGGCCAGATGCGCGTTGCCGGAGAATGCGTGCAGGATATAGCCGGAAATCGGGCCCCCGACGACGAAGGCGAGCGGCGCGCCCATCACGTAGATGGACATGGCGCGGCCGCGATAGCGTGCCGGGAACCACAAGGTGAGCAGATACATGATGGCCGGCGCGAAACCGGCTTCGGCGGCACCGAGCAGAAAGCGCGCGATGTAGAACATTGTCGGCGTCTTCACGAAGATCATCGCTGCCGAAATCACGCCCCACGTCAGCATGATCCGTGCGATCCACTTGCGCGCGCCGACTTTTCGCATTACGAGGTTGCTGGGCACTTCGAAGAAGAAATAGCCTGCGAAGAAGATGCCCGAGCCGAGGCCGTAGATGGCGTCGTCGAAATGCAATGCATCTAGCATCTGCAATTTGGCGAAGCCCACATTCACGCGATCCAGATACGCGACCAGATAGCAGATCAACAAAAGCGGCAACAGCCGCCAGTAAGCCCGGTAATAGGTGCGGCTCGTGTCGGCCGGCGTGACGGCCTCTTCGCCATATAGCGCTTCCATGCTTGTCTCCGGTATAGTTTTTTGCGCTGCTCGCGGCATGCGCCTTCGAACGTGCGCGCATGCCGGCCCTGCGGGAACATCTCGTTGATTTAGTCGAGGTAATCGGGCTCCTGTTCCGCGATCTCGTAGAGCATGGTCTGGAAGTGCAGCCAGCTGATGAAAGAGTTACCGAGATGCTCATGCGAGTATTCGGCGAACTTCGGATCGATGGGAATAGGGCGCGACTCTGTTGCGTCCATGAGCAACTGCATCTTGCAGCAATGATCCAGAGCGATGAATGTCCATACGGCGTCGTCGATGCTGTGCCGGCTCGCCGTGAGCAGCCCGTGGTTCTGGTGAATGATCGCCTTGTGCTCGTTGAAGGCGCGCGCAATCGGGTTGCCCGACTCGTTCGCCACCGGCACCTTGCCGGCGCCGTCGCGCACGACGGTATGGCTGCCGTAGAACATGCACGCGTCCTGCGTCACGTAATCGAGGGGCTTGCCCATGGCGGCCCACGCGTCTCCGTTCACGGTATGCGCATGGCATGAGCCGATGATGTCGGGATTCTCGGCATGAATGGCCGAATGCAGCACATAGCCCGCGCGATTCACCGCGTATTTTCCTTCGATTACCGTGCCCGAATGATCCACGAGCACCAGTTGCGACGTCTTGGTGCGCGACCACGGCACGCACATCGGATTGGTCCAGAAAAGCTCCGGATGCTCGGGATCGCGCACCGTCAAATGTCCGCCGAAACCGAAGCTGAAACCGTGGCGGGCGAAGATACGGCACGCTGCCGCGAGATGCTCCTTGCGATACCTTCTCTCCTCGGCGGAACTCGCAAACGTCGGCTCTTGCGGAAAGATGAGGCCTTCCTGCGTCGGGCTATAAATCGATTCCTTGGCGTCCATTAACATGCAAGCGTCTCCTCGTTGATGTTCGAGGCGCCAGTATAGAAGCGGATTCCTGGACGATTCAGGGGCCGTCAGGAATAGGTTCTATGCATGTGCGAGGTCAAATGCATGCCGCCGGCTATTTCGATGGCTTGCCCGGGCGCGGCGCCGGTTTCGAGGCGGCGTCGGGCTTCGAGCAGCCGGGGTCCTGCAATCGCGCCCGCGCCGCATCGATATCGTTGGGGTACGTGATCTCGTCGGCGACCGGGTTGTACCCGGCGCATCGATAACGGGCGAGATCAGAGCGAACTTGCTCGCGGGTGGAATCAGTGGGATCGGCTTGTGCCTTCAAAGGCAATATCAGTCCGAGCGACAAAGCGAAGACGACAGCGAGGCCAGCCGGCGTGCGTTTCCCATTGCGGCGCCGGTCGGGTAGCAAGCGTGCCCGGCATAGAGGCGTTTCGTTGCGAGCCATTCGAGTTCTCCGTGCCGTTACGCACCGACTACTGCGCCGATGATATCGGCAAGTCTTGCAGAAGCTGAGAAGCATGCTGTAGATGATTTTCTCCGATCGGCACCCCTCGCGCCGCAAACGCTTTGACCTGCGCGTCTTCGCCATGCTGCGCCTCGCTGGCATAGAGCGCATTGCCCATTTGATGGATATGCACCTGAGCGATCGCGTATTCGTGGTCGAACGCGGCCCCCGTCATGGTTCCGAGCTCGTCGTATAGCGTGCGGTTCGCCGGATCCATCGCCTGTAACAAGCGGACGTGCTTCTCATCGGCAATCTGGGACAACTCGCCGTTGATGCGCGTATGCTCGGCTACCATTTTCTGCCCGAACTCGCGGACTGCCGGTGAACCGCCGCGTTCGGACGCGAGCTTGCCAAGATCGATCTCGGCCTTGCCGACGCTCGCCGCGGTGAGCATGAATTGCTGATCGGTGGGGCTGACTTGAGCGCCGGACTGCATCAGACGGCAACCTGCGGACGAAAATGCAGCCGCGCAAACAAGGGACGCGAGAACCGCTCGACTGTGTAGCCGCGAAAGCATCGAAGCCGCCACCTTCGCATTCATATCGCGCATAAAAACCGGGTGCGCCGGCCCCTTCAGATACTGACACATCGCGCTCTCCGTTCAGGTTAGCGTTGGTGACAGCATTCGCAGCAAAGCGCGGTCCACGGGCGCGCTTTGGCCTATGCCGTGTTCGTTGCGGCGACGTGGAGGCTAGAGTTTCAGTGCCGCATCGGGCATGCGTGAGCCGGTGCCCGGGAGAATCTCCCGCGCCAGTTCCACGCGATTCCGGCCATTGTCCTTGGCACGATACAGCGCCTCGTCCGCTTGCTTCAGCAACTGCTCGATGCTTGCGTCGGCCGCGCCAAGATAAGCGACCCCGATGCTGCACGTATAAGAAGGCAGGGACGAATCGCTCATGCTCGCAATGCGTGTCTGCAATGCGCGTCCGAGCCGCAATGGCTCGTGGATACTGTCGCACGGAAACAGCACGGCGAACTCCTCTCCGCCCCAGCGTGCGAACTGCGCTTCCGCGGGAAGCGCGAGACTCGCACGTTGCGCGAAATCCACGAGAATGTCGTCGCCCATCGAGTGACCGTACGTGTCGTTGATCTTCTTGAAGTGATCCAGATCGATCAGCAATAACGACAGGTAGCGCCTCGCCTTGCGAGGCGTCTCTCGCGACATCGTGTGAGCGCCAAGAAGAGCGCGGCGATTGAGTAGTCCAGTGAGAGGATCGATACGCGACAGTCCCTCGAGATGGACCCTGAGCCGGTTGACTGCGGTGAGCATAAAGCCGACCGTTATGCTCAACGACATGAATGCGCCACTGCTCAAGTAGACCATTTGCATCCGGTCGTGCGCGTACAAGCCTTCGTGCGACGCGCCCGGTTGCATGGATGTCAGGACTCTCGCCGATGCGATGACCGTCTCGAACGCGAACAGAGTGCCGACGACCTTCGCCCCGCTATCGTCCCGGCCGAATCGCAACAACTCATATGCGAGACGCGCGAAAAGCAGTGCGAGAATCACATTCGTGCACAGCGCGCGCCCGTGAGGTGTGAATTGCACCCACGTCATCCAGCTGAGACTGACTGCGTCTACGATAGCCAACGCTGCAATGAGTCGAATGAATGGTGGGCGACCCAGATAGCGTTGACTACCGATAAGCCAGAGCCCGATGCTGCCGACGATACACGCATTGCCGACGACGACCGATAACCAGTCGGGCAGCGCACCGCGCAGCGCCATCACGAAAGCGGCGGCAGAAAAGAGCAGCGAGCCCTGCGCCCATTGCGCGACACCGAGAATCGTTCTCGGGAATGTCCTGCCGATGGAGAACATGACCAGAGCCATCAGCCCAGGCATCACGGATGCCATCAGCAGGACGGTACGCAAGTCGAACGTGGGCATGATGGGCTTGTCGGTGCGCGATTAACGTAGTTTTCTAGGCGTAGTGCTGCCGCTCTGAAGCCTTGCGGCTTGCAAGCGCAGACAAGCGTGGGCAAAGCGAGCGTCCTGGACTGCAACAGGCGGTGGACTTTTTGCGCGCATTACTGATGCGTCGGTCAACGTCAGTTATCGGCGCTGGAAGGGAAAACTTTAGATAAGCGCGAGCCCATGAAAGCAGCGTTGGTAGATGAGAACCATTCTGCTAGCGAATTGTGAACCGCACCTTGAGAGTTGCCAACGCACGATTATTGTCGGCAAGACATTTGTCTCGTGCCGCCAGAGAGCTTGACGCCGTGCATATGCACAGATACGCTCTCAGGCTATTGAAGTAGCGACAGCTGCCTTTTCGTACGATTAAAAGTGCATATGCACTAAAAGCTAAATGACGACGCCCTCCACGCAACTCCCATCGACGACCGCTCCGGCGCTCAGCCGGCCCGCCCGTCGCATTCCCTGGATGCTCCTCGCGCTCGGCCTGGTCGCGGCCGTGCTGGTCGCGGCGCTCACTTACTGGGCACTCGTTCTGCGATTCGTGCAAACGACCGACGACGCCTACGTCGGCGGCAATGTCACCGTGCTGGCGCCGAAGGTCAACGGCTTCGTGACCGACGTTCTCGTTCAGGACAACCAGCGCGTGACCGCGGGCCAAGTGCTTGTCCGTCTCGATGCGCGCGATTACGACGCACGTCTCGCTCAGGCGAACGCGGAGGTATCGAGTGCTCGCGCAGCCGTCGAGGAACTGCGCGCAAAAGATGCCTTGCAGGCCGCGTTGATCAGTCAGGCACAGGCGGAAGTGCGCGCGTCCTCGGCCGAACTCACGCGTAGCGGACAGGACCGCGTGCGTTATCGCGAACTCGTGAAGGACGACGCGGTGTCGAACCAGCTCGTCGAACGCGCCGATGCCGACTACAGCAAGGCGCAGGCGTCGCTGGACAAGAGCGGGGCATCGCTCGTCGCGGCGAAGCGCCAGTTATCCGTAATCGACGCGCAGATCGCCGATGCACAGGCCCGCGTGGCGACCGCCGAAGCCGCGCGGCGCGTGGCGCAACTTAACGTCGAATATACGACCATCCGCTCGCCTGTGGACGGCTATGTCGGCAATCGCACGGCGCGCGTCGGCGTGCTGGCGAACGTCGGCACATCGCTGCTCACCATCGTGCCTGCGACCGGCCTCTGGGTCGATGCCAACTTCAAGGAAGACCAGCTGAAGAAGATGCGTGCGGGTGACGACGCCGATGTCGAACTGGACGCATCGAACATTCCGTTCACAGGCCACGTCGAAAGTCTCGCGCCCGCGACCGGGGCAACGTTCAGCGTGCTGCCCGCCGAGAATGCGACCGGCAACTTTACGAAGATCGTCCAGCGCGTGCCCGTGCGCATTCGGCTCGACGTGCCGAAGGGCGCCGAGTCGGTGCTGCGTCCCGGCTTGTCCGCGACGGTGAAAGTCCACCTTCGCAAGCAGAACGGCTGAGGCGCGCATCATGAATCGAACTGTGCTCGACAATCCGGCCGAAGCGCCCGTGAGGGAGCGCGTCTTTGCCTTCGCGCTCATGTGCCTCGGCTTTTTCATGGCGACGCTGGATATCCAGATCGTCGCGTCATCGCTCAAAGATATTGGCGGCGGACTGTCCGCTAGCCAGGACGAGCTGTCGTGGGTCCAGACGTCGTATCTGATCGCGGAAATCCTCGTTATTCCCATGTCCGGCTGGCTCTCGAAGGTCTTCTCGACGCGGTGGCTCTTTGCGGCGTCGGCCATCGGCTTCACCGTGACCAGCATGCTGTGCGGTCTCGCATGGGACATCGACTCGATGATCCTCTTTCGCGGCCTGCAAGGCGCGCTCGGCGCAGCGATGATCCCCACCGTGTTCACCACCGCGTTCGTTCTCTTTCCCGGCAAGCAGCGGATCATTGCCTCGACGACGATCGGCGCGCTGGCTTCTTTGGCACCGGCCATCGGCCCGGTCATCGGCGGATGGATTACCGACCAGTGGTCGTGGCACTGGCTCTTCTACCTGAATCTCGTGCCGGGTCTGGTCGTCGCCGTGCTCGTGCCGAAATACGTCCATATCGACAAGCCCGATCTATCGCTGCTCAAGAAAGGCGACTATTTAGGCATCCTGCTGATGTCAGGTTTCCTCGGATGTCTGGAATACGTGCTGGAAGAGGGCCCGCGCAAGAACTGGTTCGGCGACAGCGCCATCATCGCGTGCGCGTGGATTTCGGGCGTCTGCGGTTTCCTGTTCATCGTGCATGCATTGACGGCGAAGGATGCGATCGTCGACTTGCGGGCGTTGTCCGTGCGCAACTTCGGTATCGGCAGTCTGCTTTCGTTCGTGACCGGAATCGGCATCTTCACCTCGGTCTTTCTGACGCCCGTATTTCTCGGCCGTGTGCGCGGCTTCGATTCGTTGCAGATCGGCATTGCCTTGTTGTCGGTCGGATGCTTCCAGCTGGCATCGATCGGCGTGTACGGCTACGCGTCGCGCCTCATCGACATGCGTGTCCTGCTCGTATTCGGCCTGATTTGTTTCGGGCTGGGCTGCTACTTTTACACGCCGCTGACTAACGAATGGGGCTGGCAGCAACTCCTCCTGCCTCAGGCGTTGCGAGGCATCGGCCAGCAGTTCGCGGTGCCGCCCATCGTGACGATGGCGCTCGGTTCGCTGCCGCCATCGCGTCTCAAGTCGGCTAGCGGGCTGTTCAATCTGATGCGCAATCTCGGCGGCGCGATAGGTATTGCGGTGAGCGCGACCATGCTCAATGACCGGCTGAATCTGCATTACCTGCGACTGGCCGAGAACGTGACCGTCGGACGTCCCGCCATCGAAGATATGCTCGCGCGGAGTTCCGCGCATCTCGCGGCCGTCGCAGGCGATGCTCTCGACGCGACGCAGGCCGGTCTCTCATCGCTCAACGCGATGGTGTTGCGCGAGGCGCTCGTGCTGACGTTCGCCGACTGCTTCTATGTGCTGGCGCTGTGCTTTGTCGTGGGAATCGTCAGCGTATTGTTTGCGCGGCCTATCGGCAGCGCGCCGCCATCGTCGGAAGCGCATTGAGGCAATCATGAGAAAGACGTATTTAGGCATACTAATGACATTCGCGCTCGCTGCCTGCGCGGTGCAGCCTGCCACCCACGCGGACTTGCCCGCCACGGTGCGAACCACCGCGCCGGCCGACTGGAGCGTGAACGTGCCGAAGGCCGACACGGATGCCGCGACGTGGTGGAATCAGTTCAACGATCCCGTCATGCACGAACTCGTCGCTTCCGTGCTCGACAGCAATCTGGATCTGCAAGCCGCGGTCGAGCGCGTGAAGCAGGCGCAAGCGTTGACGACGCAGCGCCGGGCCGCGCTCTTGCCGCAACTCGATGCCAACGCAGGCGCTTCGTATGCGCGGCAGAACACGCCGCCGCCATTGGGCTACGTTCGTCAGGCGGGGTTCGGTCTCGCACTGAGCTGGACGCCCGATGTATTCGGCGGCGAGCGGCTCGAACTGCTTGCGTCGCAGGCGCAACTCGTCGGGCGCGAGCATGCGGCCGATCAGATCAGGCTCGCGCTTGCGGCGGATACGGCATCCGCGTACGTGGATCTTAGGTGGGCGCAAGCGGAACTCAAGATCCTTCAGGATAACCTGGTCATCCGCGAACGCGCGTTGAAACTCACGCAGCGGCGCTTGCAATACGGTCTTTCGACGCAACTCGATGTCGCACGCGCGCAGAATCAGTTGAGCGACCTGCAAGCGCGTATTCCGCGCACGAACGCGACCATTCAACATCAGTTGAGCTTGATCGCGGTGTATGCGGGCCGCACGCCGGAATCCGTCGATACGTTGCTGCTCGCCGATGCGGGAACCACGCCCGTCATACCGGTGCCTGCGCAAGGCGCGCCGCAGATGGTGCCGTCGGACGCGCTGTTGCATCGCCCCGATGTGCTCATCGCTTATGCGCAGGTTCAGCAGCGCGCCGCCGAAGTGGGCGTCGCGCGCGCGGAGCGTTATCCGAAGTTCTCGCTGCGACTGACGGACGGCTTGCTCGCTTCGTCGTATCTCGGCTTGCCGACGCTCACCGACAACCTGTTCTCGGCCGCGCTGAACGCAACCAGCCCGATTTTCAACGCGGGCCGCATTACTGCGGAAATCGAGCAAAACGAAAGCCGGATGCGCGAGTCGGAACTTATGCTGCGTCAGACGCTGCTTCAGGCGTTGAAGGACGTCGAAGACACGCGCAGCGACCTTGTCAGCAGCACCGATCAAACTGCGCGTTTGAGCGATGCACTCGCTGCGTCCGGAAAATCGCTGACCCTTTCCACGCAGCTTTACAAAGGCGGCGCGGCGAGTTTTCTCGACGTCCTCGACGCGCAGCAGGCGTATTTGCGTGATGCGGACGCGCTCAATCAGTCGCGCCGCGAACACGCGCTGGCGGCCGTGGCGATGTATCGCTCGCTGGGCGGTGGGTGGAGCGTCACCAACGACGATGGTCTGATCGAGACCGCGATGCGTCGGTAAAACCGCCGCGCGTCGTCGAAATCTTTGGGCACAAAGCGCGAAAGACGGCTAAAGAGGGCACCGGGCCTCGCCGTAAACGCGGGCATCAACGCCCACTTTTACGGCCATGCCCGCTCACGACGACGCTACCCGCTCCGCGCCCTTCGAGCTTTCGAAGGCTTCCGCTCGTACTCTCAATCGCCGCTCGTTTCTCGGGATGATGCTGGCTTCGGCCGGCGGCGCCGTGCTTGCGGGCTGCGGCGGCGGGGGCGGAGGTGGCGCGGCCAGCAATGCACCGGTCGCCGGCACCGCGAGCGCGGCGACGAATCCGGCCACGCCGACATCGACCGGCGGTGCTTCTGCCGCGGACTCGACCAGCACAGCGGCCACGCGGTCCGCTATGTCCGCCGCGAACGGACTTTTCTATGGCATCAACGGCCATATGGCCTGGGGCAGCGGCATCTATCGGACGATGTCGCCGGCTGCGCAACTCGCCATTCTGCAAGACCTCGGCGTGACGAACTATCGCTGCGACGTTGCGGACGGCGGCATGGCGAACATTGTCGCCGAAGCGTTGCAGGGGCCGTTTGCGAATAGCGGCGTGTCGATACTGCCGGTGTTGAATACGCTCTCCGCGCAATGGGACACGCACAGCACGGAAGCGGCTGCCTATTCGCTCGGCTATGACATGGCCGTGCGTTGCACGAAGCCGCTGAAGGGTCTCGTCAAGTACATCGAATGCGGCAACGAGCTCGACGTGCCGTTGAAGATCGGCGGCGATGGCAGCTCCTCGGCGGATTGGGACCCGGCGTGCTGGCCTTCGTTTCGCGGCGTGCTGCGCGGCATGGTCGACGGCGTGCGCTCGGTGGACCCGGCCATTCAGTGCGGCGTGAACGTCGGCATTCCGATGGCCTACCGCGCGCTGCAAATGCTGTGGAACGGCATCTCGCCCGATGGCTCGGCGCAGGGGGTGAGTGGCGCGGCTTCGCTGCGATGGGACTTCACGACCTATCACTGGTACGAAAGCTCCGGCGACATTCAATGCGGCGGCCGCTATCACGCGTGCGTCGACGTGCTGCAAGTGCTGAAAGACTCGTTCAATGTGCCTATCTGGCTCACGGAGTGGGGCTGGGCCGGTGCGAAGGACACGCCCCAGCAAGCCGCCGCCTATACCGGCCGTGCACTGGCGCAATATCGTTCGATCAAGGACAAGTACAACATACAGTCCATCATGATGTACGCAGTGATCGATTCGGACTTCGGTCTCATTCAGGACGACGGCGTGACGAGGAATCCGGCGTACTCGGTGTTCAAGGACTTCGTCGCGACCAACCCCGTGTGACGCTTCGCGTTTCGCATTGGATTCCTAACTAGTGCTGCCAGGCCGAACCGGAACAGAGATGCCGACCCAGCCCGACGGTGAACACCAGACAGCCATACAACGCATGTTCGAAGCAAGCGAGTGCGAGCGAACGGCGGTCTTGGTACGTGGCGGCGAATAGCGCGCCGCCGATAGCCACGGCGGACGCCGCGATATAGCCTCGATTCGCGCCGAATAGCAGCGTATAGCGGCGCAGCAGGAAGCTGCGGAAGATCAGCTCCTGCGGCCACACAGATAACACGGGGTAGGGCAGTATCACGAGGAGCCACATACCGGGATGCTCTCGCGGCAAAGACAGTAATGCATGTGGCGTGAAGTGCCATACGGCGAACACGACGAGACACGAAAGGACGGCGAAGCGCAGCGCCACGGCCCGTAATCCGGCCCGAAAGCCACGCCAGTTCCAGTCGTTTTCATAGACCGACGGCCTTCGACGTCGCTCGAAGCAGTAAATGAAAACAGGAGCGAGCCAGATCATGGCGAGAAGCACGGCGGTTCGTCGCGTGATCAGGACAAAGATGGGCAAGCCCGCATAGAGCGCCACGAATTCGGCCGAAAAGCAAGCGGCCCTGAAGCGGGTTTCGTATCGTCGGCGTGGCGATGCCTGGGTGAGCGAGAGTCCGCTATAGGCGAAGACTACCGCGCTCACCCACATTGATCTTACTCACGGCGTAGGCGGTGTGCCGAGATCGGCGGCGCTCTTGCGCTCGGCATCGAAAACGATACGCCGCGCTTCCCGATCGTACGCGCAGCGCACGCGCGCGCCTTCGACGATATCGCCCTTGAGCATCTCTTTCGCCAGTTCGTTTTCGATCAGCTGACGAATCTGCCGGCGCAATTCTCGCGCGCCGAATTCCGGTCGGTATCCGGCTTCGCCAAGGTATTCGACCACCGATTCATCGAACTCCAGGTCGATGTCCTGACTGTGCGCCATGCGCTTGACGTGCTCCAGTTGCAATTGCACGATCTGCCGGATCTCCTCGCGTCCGAGCGACTTGAACAAGATGATGTCGTCGATGCGGTTCAGGAACTCGGGCCGGAAGTGTTGACGCAGTACGTTCATCACGCCGCTTCTCACGGAGTTGTCCGCGTCGCTGTCCGAGCTCGTGAAGCCGAGTGTCGCGCGCCTTTGTCCCGCGATCACGTCCGACGCGAGGTTACTGGTCGCGATGATCAGCGTGTTGCTGAAATCGACCACCCGGCCTTTTCCGTCGGTGAGGCGTCCGTCGTCGAAGACTTGCAGCAGCACGTTATACACATCGGCGTGCGCCTTCTCTATCTCGTCGAGAAGAATCACGCTATACGGACGCCGGCGCACGCGCTCGGTCAGTTGCCCGCCCTCTTCATAGCCCACGTAGCCGGGCGGCGAGCCGATCAGCCGCGACACGGCGTGACGCTCCATGTACTCGCTCATGTCGACACGCAGCATGGCGTCTTCATCGCCGAATACGACCTCGGCCAATGCCTTCGCGAGTTCTGTCTTGCCCACGCCGGTCGAGCCTAGAAAGAGGAAGACCGCGATGGGCCGGTTGCGTCCCTGAAGGCCGGTTCGCGCACGGCGGACCGCATCGCTTACCGCGCGCACGGCCTCTTCCTGGCCGATCACGCGCTCGTGCAGGCGCGCCTCCATGTTCAGCAGCCGTTCACGCTCCTGCTCGGTCAATTGAGTGACCGGAATGCCCGTGAGCGTCGCGACGATCTCGGCAATCTGCGTCACCGTCACATTCGACGTATTCGTGCCGATGCGCTTCTTCCATTCGTCCGTCGCATCGTTGAAGGCCTTCTGCTTTCCGGCGATCTCGGCATCGAGCGCGTGCGCCCGGTCGTACTGCTTGCGCGACGCCGCGTAGTCCTGTTCGCGGCGCAGTTGCGCGAGTTCGGACTCGAGTTCGAAAATGGCCGCGGGCCGCGACGTGGCCGAGAGATTGACGCGCGCCGCCGCCTGATCGACGAGATCGATTGCCTTGTCCGGCAGAAAGCGCCCGCTGATATAGCGATCCGACAACTCGGCTGCGGCGACAATCGCGTCGTCCTGAATCGTCACCTTGTGATGCGCTTCGAGGCGGTCGCGCAAGCCGCGAAGAATGTTGATGGTTTGCGCGACGCTCGGCTCGGGAATCAGCACGGGTTGAAAGCGTCGTTCGAGCGCCGCGTCTTTCTCGATGTGCTTCTGGTACTCGGCGAGCGTCGTCGCGCCGATCAGGTTCAGTTCGCCGCGCGCCATGGCGGGCTTGAACACGTTGGCGATATCGAGTCCGCCTTCGCCGCCGCCCTGTCCCGCGCCGACGATCGTATGCACCTCGTCGACGAACAGCAGCAGGGTCTCGCGGTTGGCCGTGATTTCGTCGATGACCTGCTTCACGCGCTCTTCGAACTCGCCGCGGTACTTGGCGCCCGCGACCATCGAGTTCACATTCAGCTCGATGAGTCGCTTGTCGCGCACCGACTCGGGCACGTCGCCGCCAATCATGCGTTGCGCAAGACCTTCGACGACCGCAGTCTTGCCGACGCCCGGCTCGCCGATCAGCACCGGGTTGTTCTTGCGCCGGCGGGCGAGTACTTCCACCATGGTTTCGATCTCGCTCGCCCTGCCGATCACGGGATCGAGATGACCTTCGCGTGCGAGCGCGGTCAGGTCGCGGCTGAACTTGTCGAGATTCGGCGTGCGCGAAGGCGGGCCATCTCTGTTCGGCGGCCCGCCCGCGCCGACCGTTTGCGTGGTCAGCCGCCGCAGCGCCTGCGCGTCGACGCTCATCTTGCCGAGCAATTGCCCGGCGAAGCTATCCGGCACTTCGGACAGGCCGATCAACAAGTGTTCAGGTCCGATGTAACTGTGCCGCAGCTGGCGCGAGGCCACGAATGCGCGGTCCAACGCGCTCTTCAAGCGGGGCGACACGCCGATGGCGCCGCCTGCGGGCGGCGGCACGCCTTCACGGCGTTGCACGTTGGCGTCGATGAATCGGCGTACTTCGTTGGCGTCGATGCCGATGTTTTTCAGCATCGATTGCACGACGGCGTTATCGGCAAGCTCGTACAGAAGGTGCTCGGTATCGACTTCGGGACGTCCGAATTGCACGGCGCGCTCGGCGGCCCGCATGAGCATCTCTTTCGCGCTGTCGCTGAGATAGCGCTCCAGGCCGACGCCTTCGGCACTCGTCTCGCGCTCGCTCGACAGGCGCTGCGCCGCCGTCTCGGGTTGGCCGGGCGCGTGGCTCGTGAAGAGCGCTTCGAAAGGAGATAGTGCGCGTTGATGTCGCGTCAACTGCGCATAGTGAAAGTCGCACACATTCAGAACGTGCCGGCGGCCATCGCGCAGGACCGCCAAACGAACGGTCGCCGGTCGGGCGCCGCATACATCGCACATATGAGGCATGGTTCGTTTCCCTGTCTCTGAACAAGTGAAGGACGCGCATGCGCGCAGGCATCGAGGGCGCGCAACGTTCGTACCCGCTGACATCGCAGTGATAGAGGCGACGCGAACGCGGTCCGTCGATTGCTCCACGAAGCATTTCATGCAGGAGCAGTTCCATGAAGCGTTTCAATGCTCGTTTTCTAGGGTTGGCTGGCGGCTTGTCGATTGCAGTGTCCATGACCGCATTTGCGCAGACGTCGACCCAACAAGTACCCATGACTCGCGCGCGGGCGCAGTGCGAGCTTCGGGAACTGGAGAGCGTCGGCTATCAGCCGTGGCAGGAAGACTTTTACTACCCGCGAAACTTGCAACTCGCGCAGGCCCGGCTTGCAGCGAAGAAGCGCGCGCAAGGGCTGGAAGGCGTAGACACTTGCGCAGGTAGCGACGCTGCGAAGACGCAGTAAGAGACGCGTTTCATCCACTCTCTCCCGTATCCGCCGAGTTGCGCGAGAACGTGCGAGCGACCTATCGTTCGTCTCGCGCCGCTGCGACTGACTATGCTTGTCCCTGCTTATTGCCCTGGCTATTGCTGCTGCCATCGCCAAGCGTGTTGCCGCTTCCACTTCTATCCGACGCGCCGTCCACTTCGGTCTGTTGTCGATCTTCGCGAGCTCGTTCGCGCTCCGTCTCGCTTGGCTCCTTGTTTTGCTTTCCAGAAGTTTGCTCGTTCATAGTCACGCTCCGTTGATTGAGAATGACAGCGCCGCATGCGTCATGCCCGTCGAAGCCGTGATCGCCAGAAGCTGGGCATAGGCATTGCAAGCATTGCGGTAGCCTGGGCGATACCACTTGAATAAGGAAGGAGGGCGCTTTGCCAGGCGGCCGCCCTGCCATCAACCAAACGGAGTCAGTCATGGCCAGACACGCGAACAGCCCGTCGGGACCCGGCAACCCGAGAGCCGTCGAGACGTCGAATATCACGGAGGAAGAAGGGCTCGTCGAATTGTCCAGCAAGGAAGACACGATAGGCGGCACCGAAGGTGCCGGCGTGCAGCGTCGGGAAGGCGGCAGCAACGAAGACGGCGCGGCGTCCGTGAAAGGCGAATGACGTGACGTCGTAAGGCGTGTGGCCGCTCTTTCAGGTGGCTACACGCACGCGCAGTGCGCGTTGTCGAGCACGAGGCATTGCCTCCGCAGTCTGATTATGGATGCGCACCGCGCTCGCATCGCGCAATGCGTTGAATTTCCGAGGCGAATTGCAAGCGATGCCCCCGCGTCGCGAAGCGCCCGAGTTCCACCGTTTCGCACGCGCTGCGAACGAACAGTCGTACGCCTGCGCCGTTCTGCGCGATAAGCAGCGTGACCCATTGCGTGTTGAATTGATACGTGCGCTTGCGCCTGCCACATATCGACTCGACGACAAGGACATCGTCCTGCAAGGTCACGCGTTCGCCATCCACGGCATCCCGCGCATAGACGAAAAAGGCAGCACCAGATCGCGCAAGGCGCGCAGTCGAAGGCGCAAGCGGCGAACTCATGAAGCTCGTGAGTTCGCCGCACTGACGTCAGGGGTACATCAGACGATCCGCTCCAATGCGCGGGCCACTCGGGCCACGGCAGCATCAACGTCGTGCAGCTTGTCGAGTCCGAATAGCCCGATGCGGAAGGTCTTGAAATCGTCGGGCTCGTCGCACATGAGCGGAACGCCCGCGGCCACTTGCAAGCCGGCGTCGGCGAACTTCTGGCCGGAGCGGATGCCGTCATCGTCCGTGTAGCTGACGACGACCCCGGGAGCCTCGAAACCTTCCGGTGCCACGCTCTTGAAGCCCTTCTCGGCCAATAGCGCGCGCACGCGCTGGCCCAGTTCGAGTTGCTCCGCCCGTACCTTGTCGAAGCCGTACGACTCCGCTTCCTTCATCGCGTCGCGCAGGGTTTCGAGACTGTCCGTCGGCATCGTGGCGTGATAGGCGAAGCCACCTTTTTCGTAGGCTTCCATGATCTGCAGCCACTTGCGCAGGTCGCAGGCGAAGCTGGTGCTCGTCGTCGCTTCGATCCTCTCGCGGGCGAGGGGACTGAGCATCACGAGCGCGCAGCACGGCGACGCGCTCCATCCTTTTTGCGGCGCGCTGAGAAGGACGTCGATGCCGCTTGCCTGCATATCGACCCACACCGTGCCGGAGGCGACGCAATCCAGCACGAACATGCCTCCGACCGCATGCACCGCGTTCGACACGGCGCGCAAGTAGCTGTCGGGCAGCATTACGCCCGATGCCGTCTCGACATGCGGGGCGAAGACCAGATCGGGCTTGTGCTCTGCGATCGCCGCGACGACTTCGTCCACCGGAGGCGGCGCATACGGGACCTGCCTGCCTTGCTGCGCCGGACGCGCCTTCAGCACCACGGACTCAGACGGAATGCTGCCCATGTCGAATATCTGCGTCCAGCGGTAACTGAACCAGCCGTTGCGAATCACGAGACACTTTCTGTTCGTCGCGAATTGACGCGCGACGGCTTCCATGCCGAACGTCCCGCTACCGGGAACCACGACGGCCGAATGCGCGTGATAGACCTGTTTGAGCAAGGCCGAGATGTCGCGCATGACGCCCTGAAAGCGCTGCGACATGTGATTCAGTGACCGGTCGGTGAAAACGACTGAATATTCGAGGAGTCCCTCGGGGTCAACATCGGGGAGTAAACCTGACACGCTCGCCTCCTGCAATGGCAGAAATAGGGGATTCGATTCATTCTAACGAAAGCCGCGTGCAGCATGCACGGTCGGCTTGTGGCGTTGCTCGCGGGCATGATCGCAAGACCGATGCCTCAATTGGAAGCCGTAACTGCAACCTGTCGAGAATACATCCATCGACGACTTTGTTCCGGTTCCACGCCCGCAGTCGATCGACGGCATCATGATAGACGTCCTAACGATTTGCGCGAGAGACAGCAGTTTCCGCCCGGCACGATCCGTGCGACAAACGGCGACCGCAGCTAGAATGAATTCGGCTCTTACCCGACATGCGCGGCCATATTCCGTCGCATGCTCGACTCTTCTGCTGTCGCCACGAACGCTTCCATCGAACTTTCCATCTGAAAGGAGTCTGGACATGATGAACCGGGACAATCCCGTCTGGCTGATTACCGGCTGTTCAACGGGCTTCGGCCGCGAATTGGCGAACGCGGTGCTCGAACGCGGCTGGCGCGCGGTCGTGACGGCCCGCGATCCGTCGAAAGTGCAGGACATCGTCAAGGGACACGAAGATCGCGCCATCGTCCTGCCGCTCGACGTACAGAACCGCGAACAGATCAAGAGCGCCGTCGAGCAGACGATGCAACGCTTCGGCCGCATCGACGCTCTAGTCAATAACGCAGGTTACGGCTATCTTGCGGCGATCGAAGAGGGCGAAGACGACGTGGTGCGCGACATGTTCGAAACCAACGTGTTCGGTCTCGTCGATATGACGAAGGCGGTTCTGCCCGTTATGCGGGCCCAGAAGAGCGGCATCGTCATCAACGTTTCGTCCATCGGCGGGCTTGCCAGCTTTGCCGCGACAGGCTACTACCACGGCACGAAGTACGCGGTGGAAGGCATATCCGAATCGCTTGCGACGGAACTGAAGCCGCTCGGCATCGACGTGATGATCGTCGAGCCGGGTCCGTTCCGAACCAACTGGGCGGGACCGTCGATCAAGTCCTCGGCGACCGAAATCGCCGACTATGCGGCGACCGCGGGCGAGCGTCGCAAGCAGACAGCGGCTCGCAGCGGCAATCAGGCGGGCGATCCGGTGCGCGCGGCGCACGCCATCATCGAAGCCGCGACTGCCGACGCGCCGCCGCTGCGCCTGCTGCTCGGCAAGACCGCGCTCGAACTGGCGCGCAAGAAGCTCGACACGCTCAAGCGCGACTTCGACACGTGGGAAAAGACGACGGTGGGCGCGGATTTCCCCGAAAACGAAGCGTAACGGGCCGCGAGTGCGTCACTCGATGACGCGCAGCGCCTCAGCGAGATCCATGAGCGGCACCGGCTTCACGAAGTGACGCTCGAAGCCGGCGTCCGCCGAGCGCTTGCGGTCTTCGGCCTGGCCATAGCCGGTCAACGCGAAGAGCCGGGGCGCGTCAGCCCCATATTGACGTTGCAGCGCCCTGGCGAGCTCGTAGCCGTCCATGCCCGGCAAGCCGATATCGAGCACGGCGAACGCCGGGCGAAACTCCGCCGCGACTCGGAGTGCCGCCTCCGGCAGGCTCGCCGTCGCCACGTCGAATCCGAGCTCGGTGAGAAACGCTTCCATCGCGAGGAGACCGTCCTCGTTGTCGTCGACGAGCAGCACGCGCACGCCGTTGCCGTCGGGAAGCGAATGCCCGTACGGCAACGCATCCACCGGCGCGAGCGCATGCGGTGCGGTCGGCAGCGTCACGACGAAAGTGGAACCCTTGGCCGGCCCTTCGCTCGTCGCGGTCACGGTGCCGCCGTGCAGTTCGACGAGATTCTTCACGAGCGCGAGGCCGATGCCCAGTCCGCCTTTCGCGCGGTCGATGGTGGTTCGCCCTTGCTCGAAGATGGTGAAGAGGCGGGGCATCAGTTCGTCGCTGATGCCGGCGCCGTTATCGGACACGGACACGACGATCTCCGTCGCGCGCGTCACGGCTTCGACGCGGATGGCGCCGCCCGCATCCGTGTATTTCGCCGCGTTGTTGAGCAGATTGCCGAAGACCTGCGTGAGCCGCGTGAGGTCCGCGGAGATCAATGCGCCGTCGTCCGTCACGGAGAGCGACAACGTTTGGCCGCGCTGCTCGATCAGCGGACTCGCGGCCTCGATCGCCCGCGTCAGCACCGACCCGATTCGCACGGGTTCCAGATGCAGTTCGATCGACCCGCGCGTGATGCGGCTCACGTCCAGCAGATCTTCGACGAGCCGCGACAGATGCGATACCTGCCGCTCGATGATGTCGTGGTACTTGTCCGGCGTTCCCCCGCGATGTTTGCGGATGAGGCCGAGCGCGGTCGTGATCGGCGCGAGCGGATTGCGCAGCTCGTGACCGAGCATGGCGAGGAATTCGTCTTTTGCGCGGCTTGCCGTCTCGCGTTCATGAGCGGCCCGCGCCGCCTGCAAACCCGTGGCCGCGAGCGAGGTCGCCGCGCGGAGAAACGCGAGGTCCGTCACGGAGGGAAACGACGGATCCGCCGAGCCGAACCAGACGCTGCCCTGCGCGGCCGTGTAGCCCATGCTCATGCGCACGAGCCGTTGCGCGCCCGCCGGCGTCGCCTGAAGCACGGCTCGCGGGCTGATGGGCATGCGCCGCCACCCTTCGATCGCGCTTTCCCAGGCAAGACGCGTATCGGCGGTCGCGTCGGCTTCCGACAGACGCAGGCTTTCGAAGGGAGGAGCGTCGGGAAGCAACGGCACGTGCGCGTAGCAAATGTCCAGACGCACGATTCGCTCGACGGCCTCCGTCATCAGCTCGATGACCGTGCGGCCGTCGCGCCCGGCCCATAGCGCGGGCAGCGCCAGCAGGCCCATGAGATCGCGCAGGCTGCGCTCCGCGGCTTCCCGCGACAGCGCCTCGATCGCCGCGTCAGCGAACATGCTCTTCCAGAGAGGCGCCGGGGCTGCCGGCCGGCTCGTCGCCCGGCACGGATTCGATGAACCGACGCCGTTTGAGTTCGAGAATCATCTGCGAAGGCGGCGTGAAGAAGGGATTCTCCTGCACCACACCGTTGATGAGCGTCATCGGGTGCGTGCGCAGCAGGTCCATCAGCATGGCGCCCGAGAGCTTCGCCATGTCGTACACGCAGATGGCCGGCTGGCGATTGCGCGCGAGCACCTCGTTGACCTCGGCTTCGTATTCGATCAGCTTCGGCGCAACGTCGATATCCGAGAATATCCAGTCCATGTTGCCCATGATCCGCAGACGCCGGAAGCCCGCATCGCGCCCGGTTCCGGTCAGATGCTCGACGGCGGCCAGCATCTTGTCTTTGTCGAACACGCCTTCGTCATTCAGATACGCATCGCCCCAGGGCACGAGTTCGAGCTGGCCGCAAGCCTCGCAGTGCGCCGCATCGATGCCGGACGCCGTGAGCCGCGCACGATGGTCGGCGAACAAAGCGGGATCGATGATATGCATGACCTTTTCGCCATTCTCGACCGCCTCCTTGAAGAAGGGATTGAGCGTTGCGTACTCATCGTCGCGGCTGTCGAAGAACGCGCAGACGTGATACGCGTCGAGCGGCGTACCGGCCAATGTTGGCGGATGCATGGAGTCCTTCTTGGTGGAAATGGCAGGGGCGCGGCAATGATACGCTAGACACGCGACGCCGGTCCGGCGATTCGTCGTGCGCGCGCGACCGTTGTAAGGGCGCAAACGCCGGCAAAGACGCTTGCCATGCGCGGGTTTGCCCCTAGCGCGCGATAAACAAATGGAATCGGTTCCCGAGGAATAGTGATTGGATTTCTGACGGACGCCGACTTATCGTGCCTCAGTCCAATGCCGCCTTGCGCGCGTCGGAATCGACACACGGCCTCGCCGACAAAACGAATATCCAGGAGACATACCCATGGAGCAATCCTCCACCGCGCCGCGCGTGCCGGAAACGGACGCGAGCGGCGCCCAGTTCGTCGCGTCCGACGACCGCGCTTCGCCGAGAGTCCGGCGAATCCAGCGCACTGCGCTTGCTTTGCTCCTCTTGAGCGGCGTCATCAACTACATCGACCGCGCCACGCTGTCCATCGCGAATCCGCTGATCCGCCACGACCTCGGGCTGTCGGTCGCCGAAATGGGGCTGCTGCTTTCGGCGTTCCTGTGGGCGTATGCGTTCGCGCAACTGCCGGCCGGCGCGCTCGTCGATCGCTTCGGCGCGCGCATCATGCTGGCCGTCAGTCTCGCGACGTGGTCGGTGGCGCAAGCGTTCGGCGGCGTGGTGACGAGCTTCGGCCAGTTCTTCGCCGCGCGCATGGTGCTGGGCATCGGCGAGGCGCCGCAGTTTCCGACGAGCGCGAAGGTCGTGCGCGACTGGTTCGGCAAGAAGGAGCGGGGCGCCGCAACCGGCATCTGGAACAGTTCGTCCACGCTCGGCACCGCGATATCGGCACCCTTGCTGACGGTCGTGATGTTGGCCGTCGGATGGCGCTGGATGTTCGGCATCATGGGCATCGCAGGCCTTGTCGTGGCGCTGTGCTTCTTCGCCGTGCATCGCGATCCGCGTCAGGTCGAGCTCACGCAACGCGAGCGCGCCTACCTCACGGATGTCGATGGCGAAGTGCAGAGCCGTCCGACGTGGCGCGAATGGCGTCGTCTGTTCGAATTCGGCACGACGTGGGGCATGCTGCTCGGCTTCTTCGGCACGATCTACGTCTTGTGGCTCTACAACGCGTGGTTGCCGACGTATCTGCAGATGGAGTTCCATCTGACCATTTCGAAGTCCGGATGGGTGGCGGCGGTGCCGTATCTCTTCGGCGTGATCGGCTCGCTCTCGGGCGGCAAGATCTGCGACGTGCTCGCCCGGCGCGGCGTATCGGCGGTCAATAGCCGCAAATACCCGATGGCGGCTTCGCTCTTCGGTGTCGCCGTGTTCACGGTGCTGACCGGCCTCACGCACAGCGCGACGCTGGCGGTCGTGTTCATCTCCATCTCGATGCTGCTGCTGTACGTGTCGAGCAGCGCGGCCTGGGCGACGGCTTCCGTGGCCGCGCCTGCCAACTGCACGGCGTCGATCGGCGCGATGCAGAACTTCGGCGGCTACTTCGGCGGCGCGCTGGCGCCGGTGGTGACGGGCTTTATCGTGCAGAAGTCGCACTCGTTCCAGCCCGCGCTTTTCGTCGGGGCTGGCGTGGCGGCCGTCGCGGTGACCGGCTATTGGGTGCTGGTGCGCGGCCCGATTCCGCCGGCCGCGCTCGACGAGCGCACATAACAGCAAACCGACAGCACACCGCCGCGACGCCCGCTCTCGTTGATTCGTCAGCCGGCGAGCGCGGCGGGAAACGCAATCTCATAGCGCTCGGCGCAGGCTTCCAGCGCCGGCGCGATGGTCGGATGCAGCGCCACGCCGTCGCGCAACTGGTCGCGCTTCAAGCTCAGTCCGCGATCGCCCGGCATCCGCACGCTCGACGTTCCAGGGCGCGGCGGATTCTCTCGGCAGGCGTCGCCGATCCAGTCCATTTGCCGCTCGAACGCGGCGGGACCGCCGAAGGCCGCGGGATCATATAGCGACAGAAATACCGTCGCGCCCCAGCCATCCGGCGGATCGGCCCGGCCGTGACCGGCGAGACCGCCCGTCAGCGCCTCGATCAAGAGCGCGAGCCCGAAGCCCTTATGTCCCCACGTCATGCCGCCGACCGGCAGGATGGACCCCGGCGGCTCGGCTGAGAGCACGGCGGGATCGCGGCTCGGGTGTCCTTGCGCATCGAGAAAGCAGGCTTCGTCGAACAGTTCGCCCGCTTTATGGCGGCGCGCGGTCATGCCGTTCGTCACCGTGGATGCCGAGATGTCGATGAGAAACGGCGTGCCCGACGTGGGAATGCCCGCTGCAATCGGGTTCGGCGTGAAGACCGAGCGCGTGCCGCCGTGAGGCGCGACGCTCTGCACCGCCGGATCGGAACTCGCGAGCACGATCATGAATCCGTCCGCCGTGGCCTTCTCCAGATAGCTCGCAAGACAAGCGATGTGGTGGCTGCGCCGGATCACGAGCGTCGCGCTGCCATATTTCTTCGCTCTGGGCGCGAGCGTTTCGATGCCGCTCAGAACCAGCCACGGGCCGGGAAGACGCCGGCCATCCCACAACACGCTGGCGCCGCGGTCCGACACGACCTCCGGTTCGCCGGCGCATGTCATCGCGCCGTTCTCGATTTCGCGGATATAGCCGGGCAGCAACGCGAGGCCGTGGGTATCGTGTCCCATCAAGTCGCCGTCGACGAGCGTGCGCGCCACGGCTTGGGCTTTCACGTCTTCCATGCCGGCTTTCGTGAAGAGACGCCGGGCGAAGGCTTGCAGTTCATCGGCGGAGTATCGGACTGGTGTGTTCATCGTGAGGGGTTCGGTCAGGGTAAGAGTTCGTGGACTGCGAGAAGCCTCAAATTTTCCGATGCGCTTTCGATAAGCGTCCAATCGCGAATTGAGTAGAATCAATTCCATTCGGTTATGAGTCGGCGCACGTTTACCCTATGTCGCAAGATTCCACGCTCTCCGCTGCCCAGGTGCTCACGAAGCTGCGCTTCCGGCATCTCCAGTTGCTCGAACTGCTGGGCCGCACGCGCAACCTGCGCATCGCGGCCGAACAGATGCACATCACGCAGCCGGCCGCGACGAAGATCCTGAGCGACCTGGAAGCGATGTTCGATGCGCCGCTCTTCGAACGCCTGCCGCGCGAAATGCGGCCGACCGATCTCGGCACGCTCTCCGTGCGCTACGCCAGCACGACGCTTTCGAACCTCGGCAAGTTTTCGAGCGAGTTCGCGACGTTGAAGAACGGCGGCTACGGCCATCTCACGGTCGGGTTCATTCCCGCTTCGGCCGCGCAACTCGTCACCGCGGCGATCAAGGAGATACAGCGCCGACGCCCGCGGCTCATCATCAAGCTGGTCGAGCAGAGCAGCGATCAGCTTGCGGCATGGCTCGAAGAAAGGCGCATCGATGTCATGGTCGGACGCCCGACCGAGGCGCGGCACGAAGCACTGTTTTATGTGGTCGAGCTATCGGCGGAACCGGTGCGCGCGGTCGTCGGGCAGCATCATCCGTTGTTGGAAGAGCGCCGCGTGGAGATGACGAGCCTCGGCCAATGGCCGTGGATTCTGTATCCGCAAGGCACCGCGATGCGGCAGCTATTCGAAGAGACGTTCGCGGCCGCCGGCATGGTCGCGCCGGTCGGCATCGTGGAAACGCCTTCCATTTTTTCGACGCTGGAGTTGCTGCAAGCCACCGACATGATCTCGCTTCAGCCGCAGGCCGCGATGGACAAGTACGTGAAGCACGGCCTGCTCGGTTATCTCAATGTGCCGATACGGCGCACCATGTCGAACTACAGCGTCATCACGCGAAAAGACGAGACGACTTCGCAAGCAATGGACGAGTTCGTCGGCATCTTGCGGGCAATCGCGGCGCAGCACTCGCGTTGACATGCCACGTTATGCGTCGCTTCTCGTCTGCATCGCGAGTCCCGGCTCGCGCTCGCACACCTGCGCGCGCCAATGCTCGATGCAGCGTCGAAGCGCATCCTGGAGCGTCGGCAGCACGGCCGCCCTTCGGCTCGCAAGCGCGCGATAAAGAGGCTGCGGCGCGGGCGGACGCATCGACTCGACGTTGCGCGCCTCGATGAGGCTCGTGTCGAAACCGGCCAGGCTGGCCGCCTGAACCGCGAATTCGAAGCACGTAAGAGCGCCGCGACTGCTCAGATGCACGATGCCCGACTCGCGGTCGATCAACAGATCGAGGCACGCGTGCACGAGGTCGGGCGCATAGGTCGGCGATATCGTCACATCCTTCGCTGCGACGAACGCGCGGTCCTGAGCGAGGGCGTTCAAAACCCGGTCGAGCAACTCCGCGCTGTCCCACAGGCCGAAGATGGGACCGGTGCGGACGACGAGCGCCTCCGGAAAACGCTCTAACACAGTGCGTTCGGTCTCGGCCATGCAGCGGCCGAGGCGATCGAGCGGACTCACGTCGTCCGTTTCCACATACGGGTGTGTCGCGCGACCGTCGAACACGCAATCGGACGAGAAGCCGAGATATTCGATCCCCGCTGCGGCGCAAGCCTCGGCCAGCGCGACGGCTGTCGTCGTGATCGTTCGAAGGCGATCGCCCGGACTGCGCTCGGCTTCGTCGGAATGCAGATGTTCCATTGCATTGACGACGGCCCACGGCTCGAACGCGCCGATCGCATCGTTGTCGAGCACGTCGTCCGCCGACACGGCGGCGTATCGCAAGTCGCGTTGCGCGCAGGTGGTTGCGAAAAGTTGCGCCAGCGCGCCGTCGCCGACAATGAGAATAGGAGCAGGCGAGTGCGCCACGTTACTCTGACGCGCCGGTGCCGTGACTGAGCCGGAAGCGTCCAGCACCACCGGCTCGCACAGAAAGCGCCCGGGACGGCGCCACCATCCGGTGCCATGCAGCACGGGATGATCGTGAGGACGGCCCGCCGCGAGATCGCGCATCAGCGCCGCAACGGCGGTTTCGCGCGGCTCGTGTCCGCGCACGTCGAATGCGCCCGATTCGTAGTAGCCGCGCTCTTCCGTGACGAGGCAGTTCCAGTCGTACGAGCCGAGCAGCGCCCACACCGTCACGGCGCGCACGTCAGCGCCTTCTTCGCGTGCTTCGCTCGCGGCGGTCCATATCTCATGAAGCCAGCGCAACTGGTCCTGACGCGTCGAGTCGATATGCGCTTCTGTCACCGCGAGCGGCAAGCGATACCGCTGCCACGCTTCGTCGATCACGGTCCGTATGCCCTGCGGCGGATGCGCGAGGGCGCGCGCCGCTTCGATGTCGGCGAGTCGATGACCGTACCATTCGCACCGATAACCCTGCGGATACTGATGCGTCCGGTGATCGAGCCAGCGCTCGCTCGTGATGTAGTAGTTGATGCCGACGATATCCGGCGGGCACGGATTGTCGACGAACCACAGCACGTCTTGTTCCGCGACGCCTGCATCCATGATGTATCGCCACAACGCATGTTCCGGCGTCACCTTGCCGCAAAGCAGGTCCCACGAAAGCCAGCGCCGTTCGTTGTAAAAGTTGACGAGCCCGGCCATGGCCGGCGTGCCTTGCGTCTTGCCGAGATCGTCGGTCTGAACGAGCTTCGCTTGCGGGTTGACCTTCCGCACTTCGCGCATCGCATGCACCGTCGCCTTGCACTGATTGATCAGCGCTTCGAGATACGTCCGGTCATTCGTGCCGTGCGGATGCCACACGCCATAAAGCCCGCTGAATCGCGCAGTGGTGTTCGGCTCGTTGACCGGCGTGTAGTACGAAAGCCACGGATAGCGCTCAGCGACCGCTCGTGCGAATTCCGCGAGCCTGCTCGCGAAGTGCGGGTCGAGCAGTCCGCCGGGCAGCGGCCCGCTTCCGTGATGCAAGAGGCCCGCTATCGGCTCGACGCCCAATGCGCGAAGCGTCGGCAAGCGCGCATCGAGCCATGACCAGTCGGCTTCGTCGATACTCGACGGCGCCGTTCTTTCCCACAGCACCGGATAGCGCAGCGCCCGTATGCCCAGGGACGCGAAGCGCTGAAGATCGTCTTCTCGCGTCGCATGTCCGTTACGGTCCAACTGGCTGAAGAACGTATCCCGTACCCGGTTGACCGTGCATTCCAGTCCTCCCCACAGCACCAGCCGATCATCCATATCCAGCATCCTGAAAATTAGTACGACGTGAGAGCGTTCCACGACGCAGTCAAGCACTCGGTATGCCGTCGCCCTGCGCGATCAGTGTTTGCCCCGAGCACGCTCGCGCTGGAACAAGGATTGCCGCTTATGTCGCAGATTTGTCAGCAAGCGCGACGACACGCGCACGAGGGCCTTGCCGGACTCTGCGTGCGGGCGGCCGCGTGCGCGATGCGTAGCGTCACCCGGCTTCAACGCGAGGCGAAAGCAGCCGAGCTTCGGATCTCACCGACGCAATGGATGAATGTCCGGGCGGATTTCCACCCGGCAGCGACTTCCGGAGACACTCCCTTGCGCGAGACTCAAGCCCGATCAGAACCCGCAGCCGCCACCGCGGCCGGGTCCGCAGACAGTCCGTCGACGCCCGCTCGCCCGCGCATGTCCATCGCGCGATCGGGCCTGCCGCGGACGTTCCTTTGCCTCTCGCACCTTCGCTGGAATTTCGTGTATCAGCGACCGCAGCATTTGCTCTCGCGCATCGCGAAGCAGGCGGAAGTGCTCTTCTTCGAAGAGCCTCGACGAACAGATACCGCCGCGCCGTTCCTCGATGTTCGTACTACTGATGAAGGCATTCGAGTGCTGACGCCGTGCCTTCCGTCCGGCTTCACGCAGGAAGAGGACGAGCGCGCGCAACGCGCGCTGCTCGACGCGTATCTCGCGGATACGCTCACTTGGGATCTCGGTCTCTGGTACTACTCGCCGATGACGCTCGCTTTCACCGATCACCTCGACGCGAGGCTTATCGTGTATGACTGCATGGACGAGCTCTCGGCGTTCAGGAACGCGCCGCCGCAACTCACGGAGCGCGAAACGCGGCTCATGCGCAAGGCGCATGTCGTCTTCACGGGTGGTCAGAGCCTCTATGAGTCGAAGCGGCGTTTTCACCATAACGTGCATGCGTTTCCGAGCAGTGTCGATGTGGCGCACTTCGAGAAGGCGCGCGCGCCGCTGTCCGAGCCTGACGACCAGATGCCGATACCGCGCCCGCGTCTCGGCTTCTATGGCGTGCTCGACGAGCGCTTCGACGCCGCGCTGATCGGCGCGCTCGCCGCTGCGAGACCGGACTGGCAGTTCGTCATGCTCGGTCCCGTGGCGAAGATCCGGCCCGCTGATCTGCCGCAAGCAGCGAATATTCATTATCTCGGCCAGAAGTCCTACGACGACCTGCCGCGCTATCTCGCCGGCTGGGACGTCGCGCTGATGCCTTTCGCGATCAACGAGGCAACGCGCTTTATCAGCCCGACGAAGACGCCGGAATATCTCGCGGCAGGGCGCCCCGTGGTATCGACGCCCATTGCCGATGTGGTGTCGCGCTATGGCGAGAGCGGCGTGGTCCGCATCGCGGATGACGCGCCCGCCTTCGAGCGTGCCATCGAAAGCGCGCTGGAGGACGGACAGGACCGCGCAGCATTCATCGGCCGCGTCGAAGCGGTGCTGGCCGGGACTTCGTGGGACAACACGTGCGCCGCCATGCTCGCCGAGGTGAAAAAATGCGCATCGTAGAAACAACAGCAAACGGATCTTCCAATTCCGGCTCGAGCGGTCATCCGTCGCAGTCCGATGCGCGCCCACAGCAACGCAAAGGCTTCGATTATCTGATCGTCGGTGCAGGTTTCGCGGGCAGCGTGATGGCCGAGCGGCTCGCGAGCGAGTACGGCCAGCGCGTTCTGCTCATCGACCGGCGCCCGCATATTGCAGGCAATGCCTATGACGAGTACAACGCGGACGGCATTCTGATTCATCGTTACGGGCCGCATATCTTTCACACGAACGCACGGCGCGTACTGGATTATCTATCGCGTTTCACGGCATGGCGACCGTACCGTCATCGCGTGCTCGCGTCCGTCGACGGCATGCTCGTGCCGGTGCCGATCAATCTGACCACGCTCAATCGCCTCTATTCGCTCGACCTTTCGCCGCAGCAGGCGGAGGCGTTTCTCGCGGCGCGCGCCGAGCCGCTCGCCGAAATCAGGACATCTGAAGATGTGGTGGTGAGCAAGATCGGCCGCGAACTGTACGAAAAGTTCTTTCGCGGATACACCCGCAAGCAATGGGGCATGGACCCTTCGGAACTGGATCGCTCGGTGACATCGCGCGTACCGGTGCGCACGACGGCCGACGACGGCTACTTCAACGACGAGTATCAGTGCATGCCGCTCGAAGGATATACACGCATGTTCCAGAAGATGCTGGCGCATCCGAATATCAAGGTCATGCTCAATACCGATTATCGCGAGGTCCGCGACGAGGTGACTTATCGCAAGCTCGTCTATACGGGGCCGATTGACGAATACTTCGATCACTGTCTCGGGAAACTGCCTTATCGGTCGCTCGCATTCCGGCACGAAACGCTCGATCAGGAGCACTTTCAATCGCTTGCCGTGGTGAACTATCCGGCCGAGAAAGTGCCTTTCACGCGCATCACGGAGTACAAATATCTGACGGGCCAACAGCACGCGAAAACGAGCATCACGTACGAGTATCCGAGCGACGAAGGCGACCCTTATTACCCGATCCCGCGGCCCGCGAACGCGGCGTTGTTCAAGCGCTACGAGGCGCTCGCGGAGGCGCATCCGGAAGTCATCTTCGCGGGCCGGCTGGGAAGCTACCGCTACTACAACATGGATCAGGTGGTGGCCCAGGCTTTGAGCCTCGTCGAGCGTATCGCTGCGGCGGAGGGATTCGGAACTCGCGCCGAGGTCGCTACCGTCTGATTCTTTCAACCATTAGGAAGGTATGTTTTACCGTGGTTTTTAGGGTGGTTCTGTCTTGCAGGTAAGCGTCGATTAACACTACACTTTCGCCGCGATGGAATTTCCGGGTATGGCCATCGCGATAGAAGTGAAATCGGCATTCCTTACCGAGGACGATCGAATCGTCGCCTCGAACAGCGACGATGCACCGAGCATCACTGTCTGGCCCGGTGCCAGTCCGACACTGCAATGCGCGTTGCCGGACATCGATCATTCAACGCAAGACCATGTCGAAGCACGAGCAGGAAATGCTCCTCTTTGTCTCCCTGCAAGGAGCAATCGGGACGCTGGCCGGTTTTATCGGCTATTTCGTCGTCGGTGTCGATGACACCGACGCCATGTTTCGTTTTACCGCCTACATGCTGTGCGACGCGAGCGGCGCAGCACTCTTCGTCTATTTGCTCGGCCCGCGCCTGGGACTCACCGGGCGGCGGCTGATGCGCCTCAGTTTTCTCGTGCCCGGCGCGTTGCTTCTGTGTGGCGGCGACTCGATTCCGGTAATGGCAGCCGTCTACGGCTTCTTTCTCGGACTCACGTGGAGCGCGCGTTACTGGCTCGAAATGAGCGTGCTGACCGACACCGAGCGCGATAGCTATGCTTCGCGCTCCGGCGCGCTCGCCGTCGCGGGCGGCATCATCGCGACGCTCATCGCCACGCTCTGCCTCGCGAAGACGGAAAACAGCAGTCACGTGCTGTACGTCGCGTATGGCGTCGTGTGCGTCATCGCCGGTCTTGCGCTCGGGCGTCATGTCTCCGAAGCGCCGATGGTCCCCGCGACGAACCCGCTCGGCGTCATCGCGAAACCGGAGTTCCGCGCGTGTTTGCCGCTCTTTTTCGTCGAGTCGGGCCTGCTCGGCGTCGGCGGCGCGGTCGGATCGGTCGGCGCGGCCATGTCGTTAGCTTCGGCCAGCGACCTCGGCTGGGTGTCCACCGTCGCGGGACTGGCGGGCGCGGTCGCGCTCTACATGACGCGCAAGAGCCGCGGCGTGCATAACCGCGCGGGCTGGCTCGGCTGGTCGTGCCTCGCCGTCGCCATTTCGTTCGTCCTGCTCGGGTTCAGCGCGTGGCTCCCGGCGCTGTTCGTCGCGCATTCGATCCTTCGCGCGGCTGCGGGGCCGTTTCTCAACGCGAGCGAGCATGTGCTGAATCAGCGCGCGCTCGACATACGCGGCGAACTCGTGGACCGTATCGTCGCGCGAGATCTCGTCATGCTCGTCATGCGCATGGGTTCGCTGCTCGCGTTCTGGTGGCTGTCGAGCGCGATGTCTCCGGCCCACTTGCTCGAACTGGGCTCGGCCGTGCTCGCGCTTGGCGCCATCGCCGAATATCGCGTCGGACAAACGTGGTTCGGCGTCGCCACGCGCGGCCGGACCGCCGGGGCGCTGGACGGCTCGCTCAATTAACGCGCCTCACGCGCTATTCCACGATGGGCGCCGCCAGCCGGTAACGGTTCCTGCCTTCGCGCTTCGCCTCGTACATGGCGCTGTCGGCGGCGGCGAGAAGCGCATCCGGCGTCGTTCGCGCCCGCGCATTGCAGACGACGACGCCCACGCTCGTCGCGATCCTGACCTCGGTGCCAGCCAGCATGAACGGGCGGTTCAAGGCGCTGCAAATGGCGTCTGCGATGCGCGCCGCGGTGGCTTCGTCCGCCACGCCGTGACTGACGATCACGAACTCGTCGCCCGCCAGACGGCTCGTGAAATCGCTATGCCGTACCGTCTCCGTGAGCCGGGCGCCGACCAGCCGCAACAGCTCGTCGCCCGCTTCGTGACCGTATGCGTCGTTCACGGGCTTGAACTGGTCGAGGTCGAGGAAGAACACCGCGAGGGCCTGCCGCGTCGCGCTGTCGGACGCAATGTTGTGCGTGAGGTGCAGCAGCAGCGCGCGCCGGTTCGGCAGGCCGGTGAGCGCGTCGCGCATGGCTTGCGCTCGTAGCTTTCGCTCGGCCTGCCTGCGCGACGTCACGTCCTGCGCCATCATGTAGAAACCGATCACTTCGCGACCGCGCATGTCGGGCACGAGCGACACGCTCCACGTGCGCGGGTGTGCCTCGTGATCTTCCACATCGTCGTGTTGCAGCCGCTCGCCCGCGAGCGCGCGCCGGAACGAAGGCGCGAGCGTTCGATACATGGCAGCGGGCATCGCCGATGCGACCGGCTTGCCGCGCATGGACGCGGTGTCGCGCCCGAGCAGCCGCCGGTAGCCGTCGTTGTTGAACTGATAGCGCAGGTCCCGGTCGACGTAGGCGATCAGCACGGGCAAGCTGTCCGTGACCTTCTGAATCGCTTCCCGGCTTTCGATAATCTCCGCCTCCACGCGCTTGCGCTCGCTGACGTCCGTGATGAATGCGAAGAGCGTCTCGCCGTCCGGCGTCGCGGCGGTCGAGATGCGCAGCTCGGCGGGGAAAAGCTCCCCCGAGCGGCGCAGCGCGGTGACTTCCGTCGCTTTCGAAAGAATCGTGGCGACGCCGGTTCGGATGAAGCGGCGCATGCCCGCGTCGTGCGCGGCGCGCCACGCGGCCGGAACGATGGTCTCCGCCATCGGCAGGCCCATGACCTCGTGGCGGCCCCAGCCGAACATGTGTTCGGCCGCGTCGTTCCACTCGGTGATTCTCCCTTCGCCGTCTATCGCGACATACGCGTCCTGCGCGTTGTCGATCACCGCCTGAAGATGCTCGTTCTGCGCGCGCAGCGTCGCTTCGATCGTCTCGCGCCGCGCCACTTCGCCGCGCAGCCGCATGTTGGTCGCGCGCAGTTCGGCCGTACGCTCGTCCACTTGCTCTTCCAGTGCCGCGCGATGCTCGCGCTGCAGCCGCTCATTTTCCTTGCGCGCTGCGATGTCCTCGACGATCGCGATAAAGTGGAGCGGCTCGCCATTGGCCTGCCGCACGAGCGCGACGTGAAGCTGAACCCACAGGTGCGAACCGTCGCGGCGCAGATACCGCTTTTCCATCGCGTAGGTCGGGATGTGTCCTGCGAGCAGCTGACGTAGATTCTGCAGATCGCTCTCGAGATCTTCAACGAATGTGATCTGCTGGAACGTCAGCATCACGAGTTCGTCGGCGCTGTAGCCGAGCATTTCGCAGAGGCGCGCATTCACTTCGACGAAGCGCCCATCCGGCGCCACGATCGCGGCGCCCGTCGGCGTCTGTTCGAAGATCGTGCGGAATCGCGTTTCCGAGAGGCGTATGGCCTGCGTGTCCGCGTGATGCAGCACGCGCGCCGAATACGTGCTTTCGCGCGACAGCAATTCGCGCTCGACGATGGCGGCAAGGTCGCGCATGATCGCGGCATCTTCCGGCGACAGCGTGCGCGGCACCGTATCGATCGCGCAGAGCGTGCCGATGGCATGACCGTCGCTCGAGCGCAGCGGCACGCCCGCGTAAAAACGCACGGACTCCGGACCCGCGACGAACGGGTTGTCGGCGAAACGCGGATCGTTGCGCGCATCCTCCACGACGAGCATGTCGACTTCGTGCAGCGCGTGCGAGCAGAAAGACACATCGCGCGATGTTTCGCACGCTTCCATTCCGAGCCGCGACTTGAACCATTGCCGATGCTCGTCGACGAGCGACACGAGAGCGACCGGCACTTCGAGCGCGCGCGCCAGCACACGCGTCACGCGATCGAACGCTTCTTCGGCGGGCGTGTCCAGAATGTGCAGGCTGCGCAATACGCGCAGGCGTTCGGTTTCGTCGTCGGGCAGGGGAGCTACTTGCATGAAGGGCGCTTTCGAAGCATGAACGCGTAGAGTACGGTTCATTCTAACGGGTGCCGCCGGCTACGCTGTGTGTCCCAAGGACAGCATAGGCTGCCGGGGCAAACGAGAACCTTCACTCCTGCCGCTGCCGCGACGCGAGTTCGCCAAGGAGCGAGAACAGCTTGCCGACGTCGAGCGGTTTGACGAAGTGGTGATCGAACCCGGCCGACAGCGCCTTTTCTCTGTCTTGCTGCAAGCCGTATCCGGTCACGGCGACGAGAACGGCATCTGCCGTGCGCGGCTGATTCCTCAAGAGGGATGCCAACTGATAGCCGTCCATGTCCGGCAAGCCGATATCGAGAAGACACACGTGCGGTATCCACTGCTCGGTTTCCTGAAAGGCGGTGATGCCGTTCGCGGCCACGCGCACCTCGTTGCCGAGCGTCTCCATTAACATCGCGAGCGTCTCCGAGGCGTCGGTATTGTCGTCGACGATCAGCACTCGCAGCCGCGTCAGGAAGGGCGCTTCCCGCGTGTCGTCCTGCTCGATTTTTCTCTGCGTCTTCGTCATCTCGGCGTGAGGAATACACACGACGAACGTACTGCCTTTGCCGGGTCCCGCGCTATAGGCTCTCACTGTGCCGCCGTGAAGCGCGACCAGGCTTCGGACCAGCGCGAGCCCTATGCCGAGTCCTCCTTGCGTGCGGTCGGAACTGCGCTCGGCCTGCGCGAAAAGATCGAAAGCATGCGCGGCGACGTCGGGCGTCATGCCGATGCCGTTGTCGGTGACCGTCACCTTGATGAACTTGCCTTCGGCCGCGACCGAGAACTGGATATCGCCCCTTTCCGGCGTATATTTCGCCGCGTTGTTGAGCAGGTTGACGAAGACCTGCGTCAGCCGCTTTTCATCGGCGCGAACGAGCGCAGCGCACGGCAACGTGAGCAGCGACAGCCGATGCCTTTTCCGGTCGAGCATCGGCCTGACCTGCTCGATTGCGTCAGCCGCTATGCGGTTGGCATCGAGCACTTCCATGTCGAGCTTGATAAGCCCCTGCGTCACGCGCGACACATCGAGCAGATCGTCGATCAGACCGGTCATGTGCTTCACTTGCCGCGAGATGATCTCGCACGATTTGCTGACCCGCCGCGCGTCGCTGGGCGCGGCGCGCATCAGTTGCGCGGCGCTTGCTATCGGCGACAGCGGATTACGCAATTCATGCGACAGCATCGCGAGAAACTCGTCCTTGCGCTTGTCTGCAAGGCGCAGTTCCTCTTCTGCGTTGATGCGGTCCGTGATGTCCAGTTGAGCGACGACCGCGCCGACCACGGCGCCATGATCGTCCCGGATCGGTGCGCCGGTGCTCAGTAGCGTGCGCCGATTCGGTGGATCGTCGAAGCTCTCGATCGACACGATGTCCGTCGTCGCTCCGATGCCCTTGAGCACGCGGGCAATCGTCCAGTCGTGCGCGTTCAGCATTTGCCCGTGCTTGTCGGAGTGATCGGCCCAGCGTCCTTTCCATTGCGCGAAATCGTCGATGGTCGCGGGGCGCGGATGCGCTTTGCCCCATAGCTGCACGAAAGAGCGATTCACGCGCTCGATGCCGCCATGCTGATCGCAGACGACGATGCCGATAGGCGCCGCTTCGAGCACCGCGTCGAGGCGGCGCGTGGCGTCGAGTGCCTCACGCGCTGCGGCGCGCGCGCTTTGCTCGCTCGCGAGAAGACGCTCCTCGCTCTTGCGCTGCTCGGTGATATTGGAGAAGAGCACGCCGACCTGATTCGGCATCGACGCGTCGGGACGGAACGCATAGATGTCGAACCAGCGGTTCAGCTTCGACGCCTTCACCTGCACGTGAATCGGCACGCCGTTCTTCGCAACCGAGCCGTAGATTTCGAAGAAATGGCGATCGTGGCCGGGCACGAGTTCCGACATGTTCTTTCCCACGGCGTTCACTACGCTGGTCTGCGCTTCGAATGCAGGGTTCGTCGCCAGAAAGCGGTAGTCGACGGGATCGCCCCGCTCATCGAATGCCATCTCCACGACGCAGAAGCCCTGGTTGATGGCGTCGAAAAGAGTGCGGAACCGTTGTTCGCTTGCGGCCAGCGCTCTTTGTGTCAGATGCGCGGCGGTGACATCCGTGGTCGTGTGCGAGACGCAGATCAGCGATTCTTCCGCGTTGAAGATGGGCGTGTTGACCGCGCTCCAGAAGCGCTCCTCATAGCGCATGCTGCCGTCTTCGGCGCTGACCCACAGCGGAAAGCGCTGTAGCGGCATATGATCGGCGCGGCCGCTTTCTCTCGCCCGCGCGATGGACTGGCGCAGCGCCTCGACGCCCGTATCGTTCGGATCGGATTCGTTATGAGGAAAGATGTCGAAGAGGCTCTTGCCCACCATGTCTTCGCGGCGCAGCGTCGAGACCTTCAGGAAGGCATCGTTGACCGCGAGAACGATGGCCTCGGGCGTAGAAGAGAGCAGATAGCTGCCGACAGGGGCGGTATTGAATATTTCTTCGAATAATGATGGCGAAGCCATAGGCAGGGTGACGCACGATAAGCTGCGTCGCTTTTTGCTTGGACGAACCTTTATCGTCGCAACGTCCGTGCCGGCCCTGAAATGCGCGGCCGCGGTCGGCGCGGCCGCGCATGCGATCAATGTTGCGGCGCGCCCTCCCATGCCGGCAGTGTCGCGCCGTGATACACGGCGAGGATGGTCGATGCGACATTCGCCTGCTGATAACTCTCGACGAGCGTCTTCGCCCACGGCGCCTGAGCGTCCTTCGCGTTGACCGCAATAAAGTTGCGATACGGATTGCCCGGCACTTTCTCCTGCGCGATGCGCTCCTTCGGAATCTGAATGCCGGCCTTGATTGCCCAGTCGGTGTTGACGACTGCGGCATCCAGATCGCCGATGGCGCGCCCGACGATGCCCGCATCGAGTTCCTTGATCTGCACGTGCTTCGGGTTCTCCGCGATGTCGCGAGCGGTCGGCAGAAGACCGACGTTATCGCGCAGCTTGATGACGCCGTTCGCCTGCAACAGCAGAAGCGCGCGGCCTTCGTTGCTCGGATCGTTGGGTACGCCAATCGCCGCGTTCTGCGGCAAATCCGCGACTGACTTCACCTTGCGCGAATAGAGACCGATGGGCTGCACATAGGTGAAACCGACAGGCACGATCGCATAGTGACGCGCCTGAATCTGCGCATCGAGATACGGCTTGTGCTGGAACGAATTGGCGTCGAGATCGTGTTGCGCGAGCGCCTCGTTGGGCTGCGTGTAGTCGGAGAAGGTCGTGACCTTCACCGTGATGCCGTGCTTCGCTGCGTTGGCCGCGACCGTGCGCCAGACATCCTCGTCCTCGCCCGACATGATGCCGACGCGAACCGTCTGGCCGGCGGCCTGAACCGGCTGCAACCCTGCCACGCCCCATGCGAGCAGAACCGAGAAGAAAGCGGATTTGAATGGCGTGAAAGTCTTCATATAAGCGACGTCGTCAGTGGAAAGAGACGTGATGCTAGGGGCGCGCATACGTTGCCGCAAACAATATCGAACGCTATGCATAGTGCGCGCGCAGGCTGCAATGCTTATCACGATTTCTCGCTTAGGCCGCGCGGCGAGCGTTGTTACGATGGCCGGGAAAGCGGCATCGACGATGCCATCGCTCATCGCCCGAGGAACCACGAATGTCATATGAAAACGCGCCGCCTTCATCGACACGCAGACGCGCGCTCTTCACGCTTGCCGCGCTGGGCGCGAGCGCGCTTGCATCGAATGCCGCCCGTGCCGACGATGCCGGCAAGACCCTGCGAATCGGCTATCAGAAATACGGCAACTTCGTCGTGCTGAGGGCGCGCGGCACGCTCGAGAAGCGCCTCGGGCCGCAAGGGGTCACGGTGCAATGGCTCGAATTTCCGGCGGGGCCGCAACTGCTCGAAGGGCTCAATGCCGGCGCCGTCGATATCGGCACGGTCGGCGAGACGCCGCCTATCTTCGCGCAGGCAGCGGGCGTCGATTTCGTCTATGTCGGCAGTGAGCCGCCCGCGCCGCGCGCCGAAGCCATCGTCGTGCCGAAAGAATCGAACATCCGCTCGGTCGCGCAACTGCGCGGCAAGAAAATCGCGCTGAACAAGGGCTCGAATGTGCATTACCTCTTCGTCGAGGCGCTCAAGAAAGCAGGGCTTTCATACGCGGACGTTCAGCCGGTCTATCTCGCGCCCGCCGATGCGCGCGCGGCCTTCGTGCAGGGCAGCGTCGATGCGTGGGTGATCTGGGACCCATATCTCGCCGCCATCGAGCGCCAGGCGAACGCGCGGCAACTCGCAGACGGCACCGGGCTCGTGCGCAACATCCAGTACTACGTCGCGACGCGCAAGTTCGCCGCCGGCCAGCCGCAGATCGTGCGCGCCGTACTGGAAGAACTCGATCATGTGGATCGCTGGGCGCGCGACAACGTACCGGCCGTCGCGGCGCAACTGTCGCCGCTCGTCGGGCTGGACACCGCGACGATCGAGCACGCGTTGCAGCGCACCGCGTACGGCATCGAAGCCATATCGCCCGCGACGCTCGCGTATCAGCAGCAGATTGCCGACACGTTCACCAATCTCCGGCTGATCCCGAAGAAGCTCGACGTGACCGAGGCGCGCTGGAACGTCGCATAAGATGATTCGCCATACTAACGAATGACTGTCTACGAGAAACGCCCAAGCATGAATGTCTTCTGGTTCATTCCGACTCACGGCGACAGCCGCTATCTGGGCACGTCGCAAGGCGCGCGTGCCGCCGACTACGATTACTTCCGCCAGATCGCCGTCGCCGCCGACACGCTCGGCTACGAAGGCGTGCTGCTGCCGACGGGCCGCTCGTGCGAGGACGCGTGGGTGGTCGCATCGAGCCTCATTCCCGCGACGCGCCGCCTCAAGTTCCTGGTCGCGATCCGGCCGGGCCTCAGTTCGCCGGGACTCTCCGCGCGCATGGCGTCCACGTTCGACCGGCTTTCGAATGGGCGCCTGCTCATCAACGTCGTCACAGGCGGCGATCCGAACGAACTCGCCGGCGACGGCGTCTTCGAAAGCCACGACACGCGCTATGAAATCACCGATGAGTTTCTGAGCATCTGGCGCGGCCTGCTGGAAAGCTCGCACGAGAAGGGGAGTTTCGACTTCGCGGGCAAGCATCTGCGCACGGAAGGCGGCAAGGTGCTGTATCCGCCTGTGCAACGGCCGCATCCGCCGCTGTGGTTCGGCGGATCGTCGGCGGCGGCGCACGAGATCGCGGCCAGGCATATCGACACGTATCTCACGTGGGGCGAGCCGCCTGCCGAAGTCGAGAAGAAGCTCGCCGACATTCGCCGCCGCGCCGAGGCAGAAGGGCGCAGCATCCGCTTCGGCATTCGCCTGCATGTGATCGTGCGCGAAACGGAAGCCGAAGCCTGGGCCGATGCGGACAAGCTCATCAGCAAGCTCGACGACGAGACTATCCAGCGCGCGCAGGCCCAATTTTCGAAGATGGACTCCGAAGGGCAGCGGCGCATGGCGGCGCTGCATGGCGGCAAGCGCGACAAGCTGGAGGTCTATCCGCATCTGTGGGCGGGCGTCGGGCTCGTGCGCGGCGGCGCGGGAACCGCGCTCGTCGGCAATCCGCAGCAGGTCGCCGGGCTGATGAAGCAATATGCCGAACTCGGGATCGAGACGTTCATTCTGTCCGGTTACCCGCATCTGGAGGAGTCGTACCGCTTCGCGGAGCTCGTGTTTCCGCTTCTGCCGCGCGCACAGAAGGCGCCTGCATCAGGGCCGCTGTCGGGGCCGTTCGGCGAAGTGATCGGCACGTCGGAGCTGCCGAAGGCCGCGCACGGGTGAGGACCGCGATGAAGCGAAACGAAACGCTGCGGCGTGCCGGCGCGCGCGTCTTGCCCTGGATCGTCCCGTTGCTGATTCTGCTCGCGTGGGAGGCCGCCGCGCGCTCGGGCGGCCTGTCCGCGCGCGTGTTGCCCGAACCGCTCGCGGTCGCGAAGGCCGCGTGGTCTGTCTGGCAGTCGGGCGAATTGTGGGCCGACGTGAAAATCAGCGCGTGGCGCGCGTTCGCCGGTTTCGCGGTCGGCGGCGGCATCGGCTTCGTGCTCGGGCTCGCGACAGGCCTCTTTCGCCCCGCCGAAATCCTGCTCGATTCGACCGTGCAGATGATCCGCAACATCCCCGCGCTCGCGATGATCCCGCTCCTGATTCTCTGGTTCGGCATCGGTGAAGAGGCGAAGCTCGTGCTCGTCGCGCTCGGCGTGTTTTTCCCGGTGTATGTGAACACGTATCACGGCATTCGTTCCGTTGACCGCGATCTGATCGAGATGTCTCGCAGCTATGGCCTCTCGGGCTTCGCGCTGTATCGACATGTGATCCTGCCCGGCGCACTGCCGTCCATTCTCGTCGGCGTGCGCTTCGCGCTCGGCCTGATGTGGGTGATGCTGATCGTCGCGGAGACCATCTCGGCGCAATCGGGTATCGGCTACATGACGATGAACGCGCGCGAGTTCATGCAAACCGACGTGGTCGTCCTCGGCATTCTGCTCTACGCAGCGCTCGGCAAGCTCGCGGACATGGCCGCCCGCGCGATCGAACGCGCCAGCCTGCGCTGGCATCCCGCTTATCAGAACGAGGCGCAGTCGTGACTCTGATTTCTCTCGATACCCTGGATCTTCAACGGCCCGCGTCGCGCGCCTTGGAGCCGTTCACCCGAACGCCCGCGAGCCGCGATGTCGCCGTGTCGCTGCGTGGCGTCGAGAAGCGCTTCGGCGAGCGTCGCGTGCTGGCTGACCTCGACTTCTCGATCGAACGCGGCAGTTTCGTGTCGATCGTCGGTCGCAGCGGCTGCGGCAAGTCCACCTTGCTGCGGCTCATTGCAGGGCTCGACGAAGCCTCGGGCGGCGTGGTCGAGCGCCACGCCTCGACGCCCGGCGGCGAGTTGCAGGTTCGCATCATGTTTCAGGATGCGCGGCTCTTGCCGTGGAAAAGCGTGCTCGACAACGTGATGATCGGGCTGCCGCGTGACAGACGCAATCGGCGGGAAGAAGCCCGCGCGACGCTGGCCGAGGTGGGTTTGTCCGAGCGCGAGAAGGAGTGGCCCACCCGACTCTCGGGCGGTCAGCGGCAGCGCGTGGCGCTGGCGCGCGCGCTGGTGCATCGCCCGGACCTGCTGTTGCTCGATGAACCGCTCGGCGCGCTGGACGCGTTGACGCGCATCGAGATGCAGGGCTTGATCGAGCGGTTGCGGCGCGAGCACGGCTTTACTGCGCTGCTCGTCACGCATGACGTGCAGGAAGCGGTCTCGCTCGGCGACCGCATCGTGCTGATCGAGCAGGGGCGTATCACGCTGGATACGCCGGTGTCGTTGCCGCGGCCGCGTTCGCGCACCGCGAAAGAGTTTGCCGAACTCGAAGAACGCGTGCTGTCGCGCGTGCTGCGTCCGGCTTGAGTCGCAACGTCACGCTAGCTCTGCGCTACCGCGACCTTGTTCTCCACGACATGCCATGCGTCGGGCCGATGCGAGCCGAACGCGTGCGCGAAACTCGCGGCCTGCTGACCGACCGTGCGAAGCTGCGCGACGACCTTGGGGTCCGAGCAGGTATCGGCCGATTCGAAGCGCGTCTCCAGCGTGTTGACCGCCGCGCCGAACGGCGTCGGCCAGCCGCGCAGCGCATGCACGATCGAGCGCAGCGACGTCAGCACGGTGCCCGCAGCCTGCCAGCCATACGCGGTGACGATGCTGCCGACCGCGCGGCCGTCGAGATACGGACGCTCGTCGAGGCGCAGCTCTTCTAGCGTATCGAGCGCGTTCTTCACGAGACCCGAGATGCCGCCGTGATAGCCGGGCGTGGCGATGACGAGCGCATCGGCGGCGCGCACGGCTTCGATGAGTTCATGCTGCTCGTCGGTGAGTACGCGCGATTCGGGCGCATAGTGCGGCAAGCTATGCAGAAACGCGCCGCCGAACAACTGCACGCTCGCGCCGGATTCTTGCGCGCCCTTGAGCGCGAACGCGAGCGCGCGTTCTGTCGATGACGCAGGCCGCGTCGTGCCGCCGATTCCGACCACGAGCGGACGGCGCGATGTTTCGGTTCGGGTCAAGTTCGATGCTCCTTCAATGTGAACGGTGCGAACCGTCGGACCGATCATCATAGCCAGCGGTCGCGCGCTCTGGAACGCATCATTTTCGCTAAGGATATGCACGGTTGCGCAGGCCTCGGGCGCTGTCTTCTCGATGCGCCGGGCGCGCGGCTGCCGCACGCAGGATGCGGGCCGCGCAGCGTTAGCGCGTAGACTGTACGTAACAGTCGACTTTTCGTCGCCACCGCGACGGCTGCCGATCCTGTGACAGGGGACAACCATGGACGCGCGCATTCAGCGGGACATCGTGGTCGTCGGGGCGTCGGCGGGCGGCGTGCCCGCGCTGGGCGCGCTGCTCGCCCGTCTGCCGGCGCAGTTGCCGGCGACGCTCCTCATCGTCATGCACATTTCGCCCTACGGACCGAGCGCGCTGCACACCATTCTCGCCCGCGCGACGAATCTGCGGGTCGTCGCGGCGACCGACAACGCGCCTCCCGCGCACGGCACCGTCTTCATCGCGACCGCGGACCGGCATCTCATGCTCACGAAAGAGGGCGTGCGGATCACGCGCGGTCCGAAGGAATGCCGCGCGCGCCCGGCCGTGGACGTGCTGTTCCGCTCGGCGGCGGTGGCATACGGCGAGCGCGTGATCGGCGTGATACTGACCGGCGCGCTCGACGACGGCACCGCCGGGCTCTGGGCGGTCAAGGACCACGGCGGACTGGCGTTCGTGCAGGACCCGCTGACAGCGGACCATCCGTCCATGCCGGAGAGCGCGATCGCGCATGTCGAGGTGGACTTCGTCGGCGGCCTGGACGCGCTGGCCGGCAGAATCGTGAGCGCGGTCGTCACGCCCGCCGGCAGCGCGGCGCATGGCGTGTCCGCGCGCACGTACGCTGACATTGAAAACAGAATTTCGGAGACCGGGGACGGCGGGGAGGCGAGTTTCATGAAGCTCGGCAACATTTCGCGATACACGTGTCCCGACTGCAACGGCGTGCTCATGCAGATAGAAGAAGGGCCGATTGTCAGGTTCAGGTGCCACACGGGCCACGCGTTCTCGATCCAGACGTTGATCGCGGAAATCAACGAGGCCATCGACGGCGGCTTATGGACCACGCTGCGCGCCATCGAAGAAAGAATCATGCTGCTGCGCCAGATGGCCGATCTCGCTGAACGGGCCGGCTCCGCGCTCGACGCCGCCGCGTATCGCGAGCAGGCGGACGAAGCCGAGAAGCGCCTCGCGCCGCTGCGTCAACTCGTGCTGGACCCGGATTCGCTCGGGCATGCGCCAGCCGGGTGATCGCCGCGCGTTAGGCGCTCGACGTTGCACTAAGCGTACGGCCATCACGCGAGCGCCGGTCAGTCGGCTTGCGGCGCGTTCGTCAGGCAGTCGGCTTTGAACCAGGCATCCACCTGACGCTGCGCCGCTTGCAGATCCTCCGGATAGTACGGGTCGAACCATCGCGACGGATCGTAGCCCGCTTGCCTCAACGCCGTCAGTTCGCTTGGATTTCGCTCGCGGTTCGGAGGCGCATTGCTCCGAAGCGCGGCGAGGTCGCGGCACTGTGTCGGGCTCAAATGCGCGGCGTGAGTCGGCGGGCCGCTGGCGGCGCAGCCCGCGAGCAGGCAGGCGAGTGCCGGGAGCATCGGCAGAAGTTTCATGGCGGTCGTCCTTCATTGATGTGTGGTGGCAGACGGAGCAAAGCGAATGCCGCTACATGCGACCCAAACGCGTCTTCTGCCCGATGCCGGACCGCGAACCATGCCCGAAGTCAGTCATCGCGCTCATACGAGCGTTCGCTCGACCGATACATGCCTTTCGGAAAATATAATTAGGACCTTTGACGAAGCGCGCAAGACCTCCGACGACATATGATGACATCCACCGGCTCCGCGCAATCGACGCGCGCAAAATCTCTCGCGTCCCGCGCACGGTGACCGGTGCATCTCAATCGAAAGAGGATAGCCACAATGCACACAATCGACCGCGACGCACTCGCTCATGCACAGCTTGCCGGCGGCGCCGCAAAAACCACCGGCGGCAGCGGCGCAACCTGCCCGGCCGGCGGCTCGACGCTGCCGTCCGGCGGCACCAGCACGCAGACCGGCACGGCCACGTCTGTCATCACGGTGAACGGGCAGCAAATCATCAATCAGACCGTCACGTTCTGATTGCACGAAGCACGAAGGCGGACCGTGCGTTCGCCTTCGTGCTTTCACGGCGTTGCAGACTCAGGATGCCTCCATCGCTTTGCCGGCGCTTCTCGCGCGCTTCTGCAATGCTTCGGTCGTTTCCCCTTCGCCGTCGGGACGCCAGCCGGGCGGGCGAAGCAGAAAGCCGATCGCCTGAGACGCGCTCTTTGCGCGATACACGTCTTTCGCGAGGCTCACCCAATGTTCCATCTGAACGACGACCGGATTGCGCGACGTGGTCGGCGTCGTCAGGCCATAGCGGCACGGCTCATCGGCGCGTTCCTCGACATACGTGCCGAACAGCCGGTCGAAGATGACCAGCACGCCTCCGAAGTTGGCATCGAGATACGCCGCGTTCGATGCATGATGCACGCGGTGCGCAGACGGCGTGTTGAACACGTATTCCAGCCAGCCGAGTTTCGGGATCCATGTCGCGTGCAGCCAGAACTGGTAGAGCAGGTTGATCGACAGCGCGGCGAGCACGACTTCCGGCTTGAGGCCGAACCACACAAGCGGCGTGAAGAACAGCGCCGCGCCGGTGATCTTCGAGGTCCAGCCGAGCCGATACGCGGATGAAAGCGTCAACTGGTTCGGCGAATGATGGACCGCATGCGTCGCCCAGAAGAAGCGCACCGTGTGCGACGCGCGGTGATACCAGTAGTAGCAGAACTCCATGCCGATAAAGAGCAGGAAGACGGTCAGCGGCGTGTTGGTCGTAACCGTGTGGATGCGGTGCTCCCACGCGAACGCGAAGAACGGCGTGGCGAGCGAGAGCGGCACGAAAGCGAGCAGCTTGCGGCCGACCAGATCGGCGAGCGAGATCCACACCTCGTGCCAGGCGAACGCCTTGTCCGTGCCCTTATGTTTGCGGCTGAGCCAGACTGCTTCGATCATCGACGCCGCGAGCACGATGACGAGCACATACACCGATGACTTTCCGATCGCTTCCATGATTTCCGCCGTGGGTGGGTTAGGCATGTGCGCACTGTAGCGATGGGTCGCGTTAAAAACCACGCGCAACTTGTGTCGCGAAATGTCACGCGCTGTTGTGGCGTTGAAGGCTTGCTGAAGCATCGCCTCGTCGCTACAATTGCGAACAATTCCTATTTACGCACGCGCGATCCATGCCAAGAACCGCACGCTCATCCGTTATCGAGGCACCGTCCGCATGAGGCGCGTGCTCGTGCGGCTGCATCGCTGGTTCGGCGTGGCGACCGCGCTGTTTTTGTTCGTATCGGGGTTGACCGGCGCCATCATCGCGTGGGATCACGAAATCGACGCCTGGCTCAACCCCTCCTTCTTTCATGCGCAGAGCCGGGCCGCGCCGCTTGCGCCGCTCGAACTGGCGCGGCGCGTCGAGGCCGCCGATCCGCGCATCCAGGTGACGTATCTGCCGCTCGGCGTCGAGCCGGGCCATACGGCGCAGCTGATGGTCGTGCCGCGCACGAATCCGTCGACCGCTGCGCCATATGCCATCGACTTCAACCAGATCGCGGTCGATCCCGCGACGGGCGCGGTGCAAGGGCGCAGGATGTGGGGCGCGGTGTCGCTGGCGCGCATCGACCTGATGCCGTTCCTCTACAAGCTGCACTACACGTTGCATTTGCCGGTCGTGGGCGGCTTCGATATCGGAACGTGGCTGCTCGGCATCGTCGGCATCGTGTGGTTCTTCGATACCGGCATTGCGCTCGTGCTGTCGTTTCCGAGCGTGAAGGCGTGGCGCAAGTCGCTCGCGTTTCGTTTCAGCCGCGGCGGATACGCGCTCACGTTCGATCTGCATCGCTCCGGCGGCGTGTGGATCTGGGCGCTGCTCGTGGTCGTGGCGCTGACGTCCGTTTCGATGAATCTGAGCGATCCGGTCGTTCGTCCGGTGGTCTCGCTGTTCTCGACGCTCTCGCCGTCGTTCACCGAAAACGCCGCGCTCGTGCGTGCGGATTCGGCGGGGCGCGCCCCCGCGACGCGCGAGCAGATTCTGGCCGCCGCCGCGAGCGATGCGAAACGCGCGCACATCGCCGCGCCGATGGGCGCGCTGTACTACGTGCCGACGCTCGAAGCGTACGGCGTCGGCTTCTTTGCGCCGGGACAGGACCACGGCGACGGCGGGCTCGGCAATGCATGGCTCTACTACAACGGCCACACGGGCACGCTCGCGGGCTCGTCGATTCCGGGGCGCGGTTCCGCAGGCGACATCTTCATGCAGGCGCAGTTTCCGCTCCATTCGGGGCGCATCATCGGCGTAGCGGGACGTATCGCGATCAGCGCGGTCGGGATCGCGGTGGCGGTGTTGAGCGCCACCGGCCTCATCATCTGGATGCGCAAACGCGCGGCGCGCCGCCATTCGGCGACAGCCAATGCACGGGCGGCGCGCGGTCGGTCGGTCGCTTCGTGAGAGCCGTTGCGGCGGACAAGGCAGCCCGCTTCTTCTCTTGCCGGCTCGACGGCTTCGGGTCCTTTCTCATGCCACCGCCGAGCGACTGTGGACGGTATAAAATCAGAAGTACCCGCCTCGCGCTCTATAGCAGCCTGTAATCATGGAACCGACTTCGAGTAAGGAAGCGCCTCGCAGGCGCCTGTCAAAGCGATCGCTCAATGTGCTGTCGGCGCTGGTCGGGATTGCCACGCTCATGCTCGGCGTCGGCTGGCTGGTCTACAGCTGGACGGTGGATCTGGAAGTGCCGTACTTCGCGATTCCGCTCGTGCTCACGGTGCCCGTGATCGCCGCCGTGGCGTTTCGGAACATGTGGGACTAGCGTTTCGACCGACGGAAGAATGATGGAACGTAGGGGGAAAACAAAAACGCCGCGATGAACGCGGCGTTTTTGTTTGATGCGAATGCGTTGGTAGGCTCGATTGGACTCGAACCAACGACCCCCACCATGTCAAGGTGGTGCTCTAACCAGCTGAGCTACGAGCCTGTGAAGCCGCGCATTATAGAGACCCTCGCCGCGATGCACAAGCCCGACGGTTCGAAACTCTTCTCGCGTCGCGGACGAGGGTGGTGCACCGCGCTAAAGCATTTTCGCGGCCAGACGTAAACAAGAGCTAGGTCATCTCTATCGCGGCCCCGTCAGCCGCTCGTACATTCAAGCCCTCGCTTCGTGACGCCAATGTCTCATCAAACTGCCCCTGGCTCCACCGGCGCGCCGCGAACGAACCAGGGTTCCGCGCAGAACCAGGGTTTCCTGTCGTTCTTCCTGCATGCGTGCGCGAAGCACGCGGGCGTCTCCTGGCGTGACGCCGTCGCGCCTCTTCTTGCGGCCGTGGGCGCGTACGCGCTCGTGCATCTGGCGCTTGCCTCCGTCTCGGCGCTCGGCGCGATGTGCGTCGGCGGGGTGGCCGCCGTCGTCGTCGGCACGCTCGCCTTGCGCCGCGCGCTCCGTACGACCGCGCGCCATCGCGCGACCGTGGCGCTTGCCAAGGCGCTACTCGATGCCAATCGCGAATGTCTGAAGCTGCTCGACACGAATGGCCGCCTGCTCCGCATCTCCGAGTACGGCGCCGAACTCATGCGCGCTGCCGGTCCCGATCAACTGGCCGGCGCCGATTGGCTCGACTTCTGGAGCGGCAGCGAAGCAATCGCCGCGCGCGACGCCTTCGAAGGCGCGCTGCAAGGATCGCGGACATCGTTCACGGGAACGTGCCCGACGACCGCCGGCGAGCCGAAGGTCTGGCAATCGCGGCTCATACCGGTCGAAAAGAGCGGCGGCGGCATCTACGGCGTGCTGTGCGCGTCGCTCGACGTGACGAAGGAAGCCGAACTCGCCGCCGACCTGCGGGCGAAAGAAGCCCTCATGTCCGAAATGGAAGCGCATATCGGGCTCTGTTTCTACTCGTACAGCGCGGACTTCAGCTATTTCCATCACATCAGCGCGGGCTGCGCGTCCGTGTTCGGCCTCTCCGCGTCGACGCTTCGCGAGCGCCCGGAAGCCTGGATGGACGTCGTGTTGCCCGAGGACCGGCCGGTCGTTCAGGCGGCGATGCAGCGGCTCGCCGAGACATCGGTCGGTGGGCGCACGCAGTACCGCATTCGCGCGAACGGCGGCGAGATCCGCTGGGTGCAGAGCACCGCCTATCCGATCCTCGACGCAGCCGGAAACGTCGCGCGCGTGATCGGCGTCACGGAGGACGTGACGGCGGAGCAGGAACGGCTCGTCGAACTGGACCGGCTCGCCTACACCGATTCGCTCACCGGGCTTGCCAACCGCGGCGCGCTGGTGCGCGGAATCGAGGAACGTTGCCGGCAGGACACGACGTTCGCGTTGATGTTCGTGGATCTCGACCGCTTCAAGGTGCTCAACGATACGCTCGGTCATACGGCGGCCGACCGGCTGCTCAAATCGCTGAGCGAGGACATTCAGGCGTCGCTGCCGGCGGGCGCTTTCCTCGCGCGGCTCGGCGGCGACGAGTTCGCCGTGCTGATCGACGACGCGCAAGACAAGGATCATCTCGCCGGCATCGCGAAAAGCATTCTCGGCGCGTTGCGGCAGACGGGCGAGCCGACGCCCGCGGGCACCTTCGTCACGGCATCCATCGGCATTTCAGTGTTCCCGGAGAACGGCGCGGACCACGAAACGCTGCTGACGAGCGCCGACATTGCGATGTATGCGGCCAAGAAAGCCGGGCGCAACGGCTTCCGCTTTGCCGACCAGGTCGCGACGGGGCGGATCGTCGATTTCAGACTGGAGCGCGATGTGCCCGCTGCGCTCGCCGCCAAGCAGTTCGTGCTGCACTACCAGCCGATTTATCAGCCGCATTCGCTCGAAATGTGCAGCGTCGAGGCGCTGATCCGCTGGCGGCATCCCGCGCACGGGCTCGTGCCGCCCGACGTGTTCATTCCGATCCTCGAAGAAAGCGGTTTTATCAACGAGGTCGGCGCGTGGGTGATGGACGAGGCGTTGCGGCAGCTTGCGCAGTGGCGCCGAAGCGGCGCACATGGGCTCGGCGTGTCGGTCAACGTCTCCGCGCGTCAGTTGCGCGACGCGGCGATCGTCGATGTTGTCAACACCGCGCTGCAACGGCACGGGCTGCCGGCGTCGAGTCTCCAGCTCGAACTGACCGAGAGCGCATTGATGGAGAACCCCGAGCTCGCGCAACGCACGCTGCGGGCGCTGAAGGAACTGGGCGTGCGCATCGCGATCGACGATTTCGGAACCGGTTATTCGAGCTTGCGTTACCTTGCGGATTTCTCGCCCGATACGCTCAAGATCGACCGCTCGTTCATCGCGCGCCTGGAGAGTGACTTTGCGATTCACAAGATCGTGCGCGGCATTATTCAGCTTTCGCATGCGCTCGGCCTGACCGCGACGGCCGAGGGCGTGGAGTATCCGCCGCAGTTGCGGCTCCTGCGCGACGCGCAATGCGACTTCGTGCAGGGCTATCTGTTGAGCAAGCCTGTCGCGCCCGAGCAGGTTTTCGGGCTCCCGATCGTGGGAGGCGGCGCAGAGGGCCTTGTCGGATCGGTCGCCGCGCAACACGCCGGGGCGGTTCCGCATACGGCGTGAGCCCGCGGCTGCCGGCGTAACGCGTCAGCCGTTCAGTTCGTCGTGCAGCGCGACGTATTCCTGCGCGAGCTTGTGGCGCGGTTCCAGATAGATCATCGGCCGCGCGTGCTGGTGGCTCTCGCGAATCTTCACCGACGACGAAATGTGCGACGCGAGCACGGGCAGGTCTTCGGCGCGGAGTTCATCGACGAGCTTTTGCGGCAGACTGGCGCGCGGCTGAAACTGATTGATGACGATGCCTTCGACCTTCAGATCGGGATTGTGGTCGTGCCGGATTTCCTGCACGTTCTCCAGCACCGAGTACAGCGCGCGACGCGAGAAGTCGTCGCAATCGAACGGAACGAGACAGCGTTCGACGGCAATCAGCGCAGAGCGCGTGAAGAAGTTGAGAGCGGGCGGCGTGTCGATATAAACGGCGTCGTAATTCGACAGACTCTTGAGCGCGTCGCGCAGCTTGTAGATTTTGTAGCGTGATTCCAGCTTGCTTTGCAGCGTGTCGAGGCTGGGATGCGACGGCACGATATCCAGATTCTCGAACGGCGTCGCATGAATGAACGAGTCGAACGCGGGTTCGCGAAAGCTGTAACTCAGCGCTGATTCGAAGAAGCTCGCGAGGTTCGGACGCGCGTCGTGCGCAGCGGCGCCGAGCAGATACTGGCTCGCGTTGCCTTGCGGGTCCAGATCGACGACGAGCGTGCGCGAACCTCGCGACGCGCTGATCGCCGCCAGATTACAGACGATAGTGGACTTGCCTACGCCACCCTTTTGATTGAAGACGACACGTCGCATCGACTGGCTTCCCCTGAATGTGTACGGGCGTTCGTGAAAGGACAGCATCGTGTGCTGCATGCGGGAGCGTGAGGCGCAGCGTCATACGCCACGCGTCATAGTAGCGCATCGCTGTTTCACGTTCGAAGTCACGGTCGGCCGATACCGCATGTTCGCGCATTTCAAAGCCATTCGTAGCCGAGTACACTTTATTTGCGGTGCTTTTGCCGCAGAAGGAGGTCGCGATGAAATTCGTCGAACTGTTCAGGCGCGCCAGGCGGGGCGTCACGGTCGGTCACGCCGGCGACGCGGAGCCTCATCACGAGGATCATTCAGGCTCCGTGCAGAAGCAAGCCAAGAAGCTATGGGACGCGGTCGGCCGCAGGCGTCATAAGAACGCGAAGTGGCATTAGCCTCCATGCGCCGGTGTCGCCAGATTGCCTGAGGCGATGCCGGCCTTTGTCCATTCATCGGGCGATGCGGTCGTTCGATTGTAGACGCTGATTAACGCCGCCGTTTCGGCTGCGCCGCAAGGGTCGCGCGCTGTTCGCGATACGCGGATTCCAAACCATAGAATGGGCGCCGTTCTCCGCGAGCGTCTCCTGGCATGCACGCGAATTCACGCCTATAACTAGCTTTCAAGCGAAATGAGGCAAGCGAGCATATGAGCCCGCGCATCGCGGTATTCACGCGATTTCGAGTGACAGGATAAAGACCGAACGGAGAGATTGCATGGCGTCACTCGTCGATCACCCCGCACTACTCTTTGTCGTTCTGCTGGCCGTGTTCATCGTCTCGATTGCGTTCGGTGTATTCGTTCTTCGCCGCATTGCGCCGCTGCGCGATGATGAACGCGATGATTTCAATGTCGTACAGGGAGCGACTCTCACTTTATTGGCCTTGCTGATCGGTTTTAGCATGTCGATGGCGGTCAGCCGCTATGACCAGCGAAAGACGCTCGAAGAAGCCGAGGCGAATGCGATCGGCACTGAATACGTGCGAGCCGATTTGGCCGATCCGCATATCGGCGCCATGATGAAGGCTGCATTGGTCCGTTATGCACGCTTGCGACTGACCGAATTCCAGACGCGCGACCGAGACGCGCGAAGCCGTCTCGATGCCGAGACGGCGGCGGTTCAGTCCGAGTTGTGGCAACTGGCAGCGCAGGTGGCGAAGGCTCAGCCGACGCCTATCGGGTCGCTCGTGGTGGCGGGCATGAACGACGCGCTCAACTCCCAAGACTATTCGGAAGCCGCCAGAATCAATCATATTCCGTTAGGCGTATGGGTCTTGATGATCGTGATCGCGCTCCTGGGATGCGCCGTTCAGGGCTATGGCGCAAAAGGCAGGCGCCGCACGGTGCTGCTCATGACGATTCTTCCCGTGACCATTTCCTTGTCCCTCACGTTGATTGCCGACATCGACAGTCCTCGTGGCGGGATCATACGCATTCAGCCGCAGAACCTGACGCGGCTGCTTCACGCGTTAGAGAAGTGATAGTGAATAGTGGAGCGAAGCGCGACGGCGGCGCCGTCGCGCTCACTCACACTTACACTTGCGCCTGTCCGCCGTCGACAAAGAGTTCGGCGCCGTTGACGAAGCTCGCATCGTCCGAAGCGAGGAAGAGCGCTGCGGCGGCGATTTCGTTCGGGTCGCCGACGCGGCCCATCGGGATGCGCGACGCCAGATAGTCCAGCAAGCCTTGCTGCTGCGCGGCATCTGGGCCCGCGAGGTCGACGAGACCGGGCGTCTTCGTCGCGCCGGGGCTGATGGTGTTCACGCGGATGCCGCGATCCTTCAGGTCGAGAATCCAGCTGCGGGCGAAGTTGCGGATCGCCGCCTTCGACGCCGAATACACGCTGAATGCCGCCGTGCCTTCGCTGCCTGCGGTCGAGCCCGTCAGAATCACCGATGCGCCTTTCGACAACAGCGGCAGCGCCTTCTGCACAGTGAAGAGCGTGCCCTTCACATTGCGGTCGAACGTGTCGTGATAGTGCTCCTCGGTGATCTCGCCGAGCGGCAACATGGAGCCGCCGCCGGCGTTGGCGAACAGCACGTCGAGCCGGCCTTTTTCGCCGCGAATCTGCTCATACAGCGCGTCGAGCTGGTCGAGCTCGGACGAATCGACGCGAACGCCCGTGGCGTTGTCGATCGCGGCGACTGCCGCGTCGAGTTCGGCCTGACGGCGGCCGGTGATATAGACGTGTGCGCCTTCCGCGGCGAAGCGTTTGGCGGTGGCGAGGCCGATGCCGCTGGTTGCGCCGGTAACGAGAGCGATCTTGCCTTCGAGCTTGCGTGCCATGATTCTTTCCCTATCCATTTTCGTTGAGCGATGCGAGGAGAATATCGACGCCCGCGTCGTTTCGAAATAGACTGGCCTGCAAACCATCATTGCAGGAATGAAATGACGAAGCTCCCCGATTTCGAAGGACTGGCGATGTTCGCGAAGGTGGCCGAGGAGGGCTCGTTCGCGGCTGCGGCCCGGACGATGGGCGTGTCGGTCGCGACGGTGTCGCGCGGCGTGGCGAGGCTGGAGGAGCGGCTCGGCGCGCGGCTGTTCAACCGAACGTCGCGCCAGCTCGCGCTGACGGAATTCGGCGGCACTATCGCGGAGAAGGCCGGCGACATTTATCGGCAAGCAGAGGAGGCCGAGAACGCCGCGAGAGAGATGTCGGTGCAGCCGCGCGGGCTCATTCGTGTGGCCGTGCCCATGTCGTTCGGCGTGCGCTGGATCGCGCCGCTGCTGCCCAAGTTTCTGCGCGCCTTTCCGGACATATCGCTGGACCTGCACTTGTCGGATGCGACGGTCGATATCGTCGCGCAAGGCTTCGATGCGGCGCTCAGAATCGCCGCCTTGCCGGATTCCTCGCTCGTGGCAAGGCGGCTGTGCGCGGTCTCGCAGTTGCTCGTCGCATCGCCGGCCTATCTTGAACGCTTTGGCCGGCCGACGCATCCGCGCGACCTGATTGGCCGGCCGTGCCTCTCGTATGCCTACCGCGCGGGCACCGAAGTCTGGCGCTTCGTGAATGACGCGGGCGATGAAGAACCGGTCACGCCGGTCGGCCCGTTGCGCGTCACGAATTCGGATGCGCTACTGCCGACGTTGCTCGATGGACTCGCCATCGCGGAGCTGCCCGAGTTCATCGCGGGCGAATATCTCGCCGACGGACGGCTGGAAGCGATCCTGGCCGACTGGCACCTGACCCGAGGCGGGCTGTATTTCGTCACGCCATCGGCGCGGGCGCGTCCGGCGAGAGTGACGGCGCTTGCCGATTTTCTCGCTGCGCATCTCGCGGAACCAGCCTGGCTTTCGCCGCAAGCAAAGGCGGCTGCGCGCGGCGCGCCGCGCTTAGCTGTGCGCCAACGCCTATGAACCGTGCCGTCGTCGCGTGAACCGCTAGGTGTTTCTCAACTCGCGCCTGATGAGCTTTCCGGTCGATGTCATCGGGAGCGATTCACGATATTCGATCAAGCGCGGATATTCGTGCGCGGCCAGACGCGTGCGTACATGGTCCTGCAGTTCGCGAGTCAGTTCGTCGCTGGGTGAGAAGCCGTCGCTCAAGACGACGCACGCTTTGACGATCTCGGTCCGGTCTGCATCCGGCACGCCTACGACCGCCACGAGCCGAACGGCGGGATGCCCCAGCAGGCAATCTTCGATGGGTCCCGGCCCGATGCGATAGCCCGCGCTCGTGATGACGTCGTCGTTGCGGCCCACGTAGTGGATGAAACCGTCGCTGTCCATGCGGCCGAGGTCGCCCGTGAGCAGGTAGTCGCCCGCGAACTTCTCAGCTGTCGCCGCAGGATTGTTCCAGTAGCCCAGGAACATGACGGGGTCCGGCGCCCTGATCGCGATGTTGCCGATCTCATCGACCGGCTGCACGACGCCGCGGTCGTTCACCACGCGCACGTCGTGCCCCGGCGCCGCGCGTCCGATTGCGCCAGGCCGGGCCGGAAACCAGTTGCCGCATGAGGAGACGACCATGTTGCATTCGGTCTGACCGTAGAACTCGTTGATGGTGATGCCGAGTGCTTCGCGGCCCCAGGTCAGAAGCTCGGTGCCTAACGATTCGCCTCCGCTCGCGACGGAGCGCAGCCGCAGATTCCATCGCTCGCGCGGCGTCTTTTCGGTACGCAGCATCTTGAGGGCCGTCGGCGGGAGGAATACGTGCGTCACGCCGTGACGGCTCATCAGGTCGAACGCCGCGCTTGCACTGAACTTGTCGAAGCGATGCGAGACAACTGTCGCGCCGTGGTGCAGCGCGGGCAGAAGAACATCGAGCAGGCCGCCGATCCATGCCCAGTCCGCGGGCGTCCAGAACGTGTCGGTCTGACTGATCGACCCGCCATGCGACATCTCGACGCCCGGCAGATGGCCGAGCAGCACGCGCTGCGCATGCAACGCGCCCTTCGGCTTGCCGGTGGTGCCGGACGTATAGATGATGACGGCGGGGTCATCGGCTCTTGTCGCCACGGGCTCGAAGGTGTCGATTTGCGAGGCGAGCGCCGTGTCGAAGTTCTCGACTGCGCCGCTCGCTTCAGGCTGCGCGCCTGTCACGAACACCGTGCGCAGCGCGGGCAACCGGTCACGGATGCCTGCGATCTTTCGCGCGCCCGCGGCATCGGTCACGAGCACGCTGGCTCCGCTGTCGCGCAGGCGAAACTCCAGCGCTTCCTCGCCGAAGAGCGCAAAGAGCGGCACCGAGATCGCGCCGAGTTTGAACGCGGCGATATGCGCGATGGCCGTCTGCGGCGATTGCGCGATCAGGATCGCAACCCGGCTTCCTTGCACGATGCCATGCGCCCGAAAGCAGTTGGCGGCGCGATTGCTCTGGGTTCGCAACTCCGCGAAGGTCAGTCGCTCGATGCTGCCGTCGCGATGTTCGTGGATCAAAGCGGTGTCGTCGGGACGGGAGGCGGCCCATTTGTCGCAGACGTCCACGCCGATGTTGTAGTGCTCGGGAATGGCCCAGTGAAAGCTTTCGACCGCGGCTTCGTAACTGGTTTCTTTGGACAGCATGGGCGGACTCCTTGTAGTCTCGTCGATTGTGCCAGCGTATCGCGATTTTCTCCGCATGCCGCGACGATTCCACAGGACGAATGGAGTGTCGAAACAATTGCGCGCCTCGCATTGATGCCCCTCGCCACTAGCGATATGCTGGAACCGTTGGCGATAGTCGAATGCAAGTCAACCGGAGACAACGGCTTGGTCAAGCGCGCATGGATCTACCCCTGCCTGTTCGCCTTGAGCGCGGTGCTGGGCGGATGCAACAAGAGCGGCTCGAAGGACGCGAATCAGGAAGCGGGCGCAGCCGCGAGTCAGGCGTCTTCGCAGGCGAGCGCGGCAAGCGGCATATCGGCCGCATCGGGCGCGCAAGAGCGCGGTGCGTTACCTTCCGTCGCCCGGGCGCAACTGCCGGGGGAAGCCGCCGACACACTGCGTCTGATCAAGGCGGGCGGCCCTTTCCCGTATCGGGACGACGGCGTCCTGTTCCGCAATAGCGCGGGTCTGCTGCCCCAGCAGCCGCGCGGCTACTACCACGCCTACACCGTCCGCACGCCGGGTGCGACGGATCGCGGGCAACGCCGCATCGTATGCGGCGGCGCGCGAAGACAGACCAGCGAGTGCTATTACACCGACGATTACTACGCCAGCTTCAAGCGCATTGCGGAGTGATGCAAGCAAGTTGCAAGAGCCTTGTTGTTACTAACATTGGTTCTGCGTATGCAAAGGCGTGTACACGTTCTGGGAACAAGGCCGTGTGATGACGCATGCTCGACTAATCGTCTTCGATGCGTACGCGCTCAGCTTCATGCCGGCCTTCTGAAGCGAAGCGCGTGGAGGTCAAGCGAGCGGAATGCGCGCGTCACCGAGCGGCCGCAGTTTACCCGGATGCACGGCACGGCAGAGCGCCTCGACGAAAAAGAAATCGCCGAACATGGTCGCGCCATCCACGCCGATGTTATGGGGCTTCGAATAGCACGAGTTGTGTAGCAAGCCGTGTTGGCCGTCCTTCGTGAATTCTTCGCGACATAATGCTTCGAGCATCGCGGTGCCATGGCGATGCCACTTTGCGCCGACCTGCGTATCCGGATGCAGACGCGCCATTTCCAGCAACGCCGATGCAACCACCGCAGCGGCCGCCGTGTCCTTGATTTCGGCATCGCGGCCTTTGGCGTCGAAGTCCCACGGCGGCACCTGACGCCCCTCGAGGCGACGCAGATAGTAATCGGCAAGACGTTCGGCGAGGTCGAGGTACTTGCGCTTGCCGGTTTCGCGCGCAGAGTTGACGTAACCGTAAATTGCCCATGCCTGACCACGGCTCCACGCGGATTCGTCGAACGCGCCCTGAAATGTATAGCCGCGTTTGCGCATGCCGCTTTCCACGTCGTATTCGACGGCGTGGTAAGTCGAGTCGTCATCGCGCACGAAGGCGCGCGCAGTCATCTCGGCGTGGGCGTCGGCCGCTTGCCGGTAGCTGCCGTCGTCGGCATGATTCGCGGCCCAGTAGAGCAGCGACAAATTCGCCATTGTGTCGATTGCGGATGCGCTTCGGCCACGCGGATCCGACAGCGGTCCCCATGACGCGAGATAGGCGCCGTCGCGAGTCGTCACGAGGCGCGCGCGCAGCTTGTCGGCGGCTTCGAGCGCCAACTCCGCGAACCATTCGTCGCCGGTGATGTGATGCCCCGGCACGGCGCTGCTATCGAAAATGAAGCCGATGTCGTGCGTATTCGGGTCTTGCGCTCGCTGCCCGACGAGCAGCATGCGGGCACGCGCCCATTCAAGGAACCGCGCCTCACCGGTATGCAGATACGACGTCAGCAGAAGCCCGACCCAGAAGCCGCAGAACCAGTTGCCGTGGCTCCACGCGTCACCGTCATAGCCGGCGGAAAGCGAGGCGGGTAGACGCACCCATTGGCCGTCGGGACCGGTGACTTGCGGGAATTCGACTCCGAACGTCAGTTCGTCGGCGGCCACTTTCTTTGCAGTCTTATCTAGCGTTTCGCGAAACAGCCTGATCTGTTCTTCGGACAGCGCCATCGGATTCTTTGCGTTCGACACGGTGTCTCCTTGAGTTCGTCATGCGCAGGATGATTCTAAAAAGAGCCTGCGCGATGGCGTTAGGATGAAACGCGTGAACTGTTGGACATTTCCGCACTCAGGCGGGGCATGACGAATCAGATATGCAGCTTGTCGAGGCTACGCCGGTAGTCGATCGGTGAGCGGCCTGTGTGCTTGCGAAAACAGCGGCTGAAATAGGCGGGATCGTCGAAAGACAGCATGGAGGCGATCTCTGCCACATTCACTTCGGAATGAAGCAGCAAACGCTTGGCCTCGAGCATCACGCGTTCCCGAATGAGTTTGGGCGCGGTGCTGCCTAGTGCTTGCCGTGTTGCCTCGTTGAGAGCCCGTTCGGTCACGTTCAGAAGGCGCGCATAGTCGGACGCTTCGTTCACCGAACGAAAATGCTTCTCTAGCAAACTCTTGAAGCGGCGCGAGAGCAGCACGCTGCGTGAGGCGGCGGCGTCGCGCATGGCGGCGGCGTCGCACATGCGCGCCACCTTGATCAGGAACACATGCAGCCAGGCCCAGATCGCGTCGGTGTAGCCGACTTGCTCATCGCGGTACTCTTCGCGGATTCCGTCCATCACGCGCGAGAGTTCGCGGACCTGCGCATCATTCAGATGCAGGCACGCCCCGAGCTGTTCGAAGTTGTAGACGGGTACCTCGGTTTCGGTGTGGCGGTTCTGTACGCGAAACGCGAAGAACTCGGACGAGAAGCTGATCGAATAACCGAGCGTATCCGCGGAGAGATCCAGATCGTGAATCTGGCCCGGCGTCATGAAGTACAGCGTATTGGGACGGACTTCGTAGCGCACAGAATCGATCACGTGCGAGCCACTGCCGGCGATTACCCACATTACGTGATAGAAGTCGTGGCGATGCGGATAGACGAGCGTCGATTTTAGCGCCTCGATTGGCGCGAGGTGAAAGTCCGGCGTCTTGACGTGCGCGCCGTATTCGTAGTCCTCGATCCTAATGACCGGAACGTGACAACAACAAGCGGTATCCAACTGTCTCCTCCCTGTTGGCGGCGCTATGTCTCGCGCCTGCCAGCCTGCCCGAGAATCGCGGGCCACTGCACGAAGTGTAGCGGTGCAGTGACCGTCGACGTTACTGGCATTTACACCATGCAAGGTGCGGTGCGGAGGTCATGCGGCGAGATTGCGGGCCATCAACGCCTGGTTGAAGCGCAGTTCCTTCAGCGCGGATAGCCCGCTCAGCACCACACGTCCTTGCTGGTTTCGAACGGTCGTATCCATAACGAGGATACGCTTTGCCGGCTTCTTCTCGACGACGCACACGTTGATCGTCACCGTGTCGCCGATATAAACCGGCCCGAGAAAGCGCAGCTCCTGCCCGACATAAGCGAAGCCTGGGCCCGTGAGTTCCGTATGAGCCGCGGACACGAGCGCCGCTGTCAAAAGCCCATGCACCACGCGCCGTCCGAAGGGCGAGCACTCGGCAAACGCATCTTCCATGTGCAGCGGGTTCAGGTCGCCGGACAGACGTCCAAATGCGTTCACTTCAGCTTCTGTCACCGTATGCACGATCACCTGCGTGCGGCCGATGTCGACATCCTCGAAGCGCAGGAGCGCCGGCCAGTTGTTCGGTTGTGCGCTCATGCTTCTCTCCTCGATGTCAACGCAACACCGCCCTCGACATAGGCGTCGATCTCTTGCGGTGTGTAACCCAGTTCCGCGAGCACTTCGCGGGTATGTTGTCCCTGTTTCGGCGGATGACGGCGCAAGGGTGGCGTCTCGCCGTCATAGCGGACAGGATGCGCGAGCACGCGCACGGGCCCCGCCTGCTCATGCTCGAACGATACGATCATCTGATTGTGCAAAACCTGCGGGTCGTGCTCGACCTGTTCGTAGTCGTTGACGGGCGCGAACCAGATGTCGTGTTCCTCGAAGGTATGCATCCACTCGGCCGTAGTGCGCGTCTTGAGCGTGTCGTAGACAAGGCCATTGATTTCCTCGCGGCGCCGGACGTTATCCTTCGGATGCGTGAACTCCGCAAGGGCGGGACACGCCAACGCGCTCGCGAGTTTCTGTACAGGCGTGAGCGACATCGCGATGTAGCCGTCGCGCGTCTGGTACACGCCATAGGGCGCCGGATGAAACCGGCTGCCGGTCGGCGGATGCGTGCGCGCCCAGAGCGGCCCCTTGTTCATGTAGTACGTGAAGGGCTCGATCTGCAGATCGAGCGCGGCGTTGAGCAGATTACTCTCCACTCGCGTGCCCACGCCGGTACGCTCGCGCGCCTGCAACGCGGCCACCACGCCGAATGCGGCCAGCGCGGCGGCATGCTGATCGACGATCGCCGAGCCGACCGGCGTCGGTGGCGACTCGGCATCGCCGGAGAGCATGGTCATGCCGCTCATCGCCTGAAGCAGCAGGTCCTGCCCCGGACGCTTCAGATATGGGCCGGACGAACCATATCCCGTGCATGAGCAGTAGACGAGGCGAGAATTGACCTCATGCACCTGTGCGTAGCCGAAGCCCATCTTGTCCAGCACGCCGGGCCGATAGTTTTCGATGAGCACATCCGCTTCGCGGATCAGACGCCACACGATCTCGCGTGCGGATTCCTCCCGCAGATCGAGCGAGATGCTCCGTTGATTGCGGTTGCCGAGCAGAAAAAACACGCTCACGCCTTCGACGAAGGCATCCGCGCCGGTCCAGCCGCGTTCGAATGCGCCGCCCGGCGGCTCGATCTTGATGACATCCGCGCCCACGTCGGCCAGCATCTGCACGGCGGCGGGCCCTTGCAAGAAATGCGTGAAGCTCAGTACCTTGATGCCTTCCAGCATAACGTTCCCCTCGGTTCCGAAGCGCGTTCACGCGAGCAGCGTGCGCGCAATGATCATGCGTTGTATTTCCGATGTACCTTCCACGATCTCGAGCACCTTGGCATCGCCAAATGCGCGGGCGACCGCGAACTCGGCCATCACGCCGTATCCGCCATGAATCTGCACCGCCTGATGCGCGGCCTTCATCGCGTGTTCGGTGGCAAAGAGCTTGGCCTGCGAAGCCTGCGCGTCGAACGGTAAGCCCGCATCCTTGAGCGCGGCGGCGTCGTAGAGCATGAGACGCGCGGCATGGGCATCGGTGGCCATGTCGGCAACCTTGAATTGAAGCCCCTGAAACTCGGCGATGGCGCGCCCGAACGCGCGCCGCTCTTTCATGTACGCCATCGAACGTTCCAGCGACCCTTGCAAGATGCCTAGTGCAAGCGCGCCGATGAGAATGCGACCGGTGCTAATCTGCGCCAATGTCTGACGCAGCCCCGCGCCGCGTTCGCCTAGAAGCTGATTCGCCGGAATAGCGCAGCGGTCGAAGAACAGTTCATGCGTGATGGATGCGCGCCAGCCGATCTTGCGCAGCTTGCGTCCCTTGCTGAAGCCTGGCGTCCCCTGAGGCACGATGAAATTGGAGATCTCCTTGCGGCCGTCGGGTCGCGTGCCCGTCGCTGCCGCGATCACCGTCGGCCCGCCTATCTCCGTGCCCGAATTGCTGATGAAGGTCTTCGCGCCGTCGATGATCCACTGCTCGCCGTCGAAGACCGCCCGCGTGCCGATGTTCGCCGCATCCGAACCGGCGTCTGGCTCGGAAAGACCGATGGAACCGATCTGCGTGCCGTCGAGAATGGGCCGCAGATACCGCGCTTTCTGTTCGGTCGTGCCGTAGTTGTTCAATAGGCTCGCGACCGTCGAATTCGCCATCAGCGCATTGGCGACGGCGCAATCCACGCGGGCGAGTTCTTCGAGCACGATCACGAAGGAGAGCCAGTCGCCACCGCCGCCGCCGAACGCTTCCGGGTACGGCAAACCGGTGAAGCCGAGTTCGCATGCATGTCGCCAGAGCGCATACGGAAACGCCTCGTGCTCCCATAGCGATTCCGATTGCGGTGCGACTTCATTTTCCGCGAAGCGTCGCACGGCTTCGCGAATCATCGTGTGCTGTTCCCCGAGCCAGTGAGGTTGATTGAGCGTTGTCGTCATGGCGTGACCGGTGCAAGGTGGGTTCGGGCCGTGCGTCGCGCGGCCTGGCGTTCCAGGAATTGCCGCAGCCCAGCCCGCGCGCCTTCGCTCGAGAAGTTCACCGCGTATTGCGCGGCTTCGAAATCGAGTCCCGCCGACAAGGGCAACTCGTTCGCGCGGTTCAGGGCCCGCTTGGACATTTCCACCGCGAACGGATCGTAGGAAGCGAGCGTCGCGGCCAAAGACTGCACCGCCTCGAAGAGATCGTCGGGAGCCGCTACCCCGTGAATGAAGCCGAACGCCTCGCATTCCTGCGCGGAGAAGCGCCTGCCGCTCATGACGAAGCGTTTGGCGCACGCGAGCCCCATCTTGGCGACCGCGAGTTGCGTGCCGCCCCAGCCGGGCATCGTGTTGAGCGTGATTTCCGGGAACGCGAAGCTCGCGTTCGTCGAGGCCACGATGAAGTCGCATGCAAGCGCGAGTTCGAAGCCGCCGCCGAGCGCATAGCCGTTGACCATCGCGATGGTCGGCTTCGCGCAGTCGTGCAGGCGCAGAAGGGCGCGCTGGCCGGCCACCATGTCGCGATAGGCGGCGACGCCATCGAGAGAGACGAGGCGCTCGATATCGTTGCCCGCGGCGAAGGCTTTGGCGCCGCTGCCTGTGATCGCGATAACGCGCGTCGCTTCGTCGGCGAGGGCTTCTTCGATGCTGGCAGAAAGCGAAACCAGCATCTCGGGCGTGAATGCGTTGAGCTTGTCGGCGCGATTGAGTGTCAAAAGACGCAGGCTGCCGTGCTGCGTGGAAAAGACGGGAAGCGGGCTTTTCTGCATGGTTTCACAGCACTTTGAGATAGGTCTTGCCGGATGCCACGACGACGCCGTCCTGGCGCGTCACATCGGCGGCGAACACGCAGACGTTGCGTTCCTCGTCCTTCTCTTCGAGCGTCAGACGAGCAGTCACGGTATCGCCAATGAATACCGGTGCATTGAACGTGATGTCATAGCGATACGACACCGCGCCGGGGCTAGGCGCCTTCTGCGCCATATGGCCCATGACGGTCGAGAGAAACCCGACCGACAAGCAGCCTTGCGCGATGCGCCGCTCGAAGCGCGTGCCTTTCGCATATTCCTCGTTCAGATGCACGGCGTAAAAGTCGCCGACGATGCCGGCAAAGCCGTAGATGTCGTATTCGGAAACGGTTTTCGCAAAATCGGCTGTGTCGCCGATTGCATAGCAATCCATATGAGGACGTTTGGCCATGTCGTGATGGGTCGTGGTCGGTTGCGTGAATACGGTGCGATGCGTTCTAACACCGTGCCTTTAGGGTGGAACCCACTTTAATGAGAGCCCGCCTGCGACCGGTAGGACGGTTCACGCAATCTTTTGGACTTTTTTGCAGCGCGCGGGATCACGCAGGACAGCACCGTAAAAAAGTCCAAGAAATTTGAAAACTGGTCCTAACGCACCATCGCTGCGATCACAAATACTTGCGACAACCCGCTGGCCTACAGGCACGTCGCAAGACGGCAATCTGCCGATGCGAGGCATGGGCAAGGCGGTGTCCATATCGAGCAAGGAGACAACATGAGTTCGCTTTCCAGAGCGCAGAGCATGCTGCGCGTGGCGATGAGCGCGGTGCTTGCCGCAGTGTGCGTATCTGCATCGACGGGCGCTATCGCGCAAGACAAGGTCGTGATGAAACTGGGCCACACGCTTGCGCCCGACAATCACTATCAACTCACGGCGCAGGTGTTCGCCAAGGAAGTCGCGGCGCGCACGCATGGGCATGTCGAAATACAGCTGTTCCCGCAATCGCAGCTGGGCGGCGAAGTACAGATGACGCAGGCGTTGCGCACCGGTACGCAGGACCTGATGATTTCCGCGCAGGCGCCCATCGACAACACGATCAAGCAGTGGCAGATCTTCGACATGCCGTACCTCTTCTCCAGCATGGACGAAGCGAACGCCGTGCTGCAAGGTCCCGTCGGCCGCAAGTATCTCGACATGATGAAGCCCGTGAACATGATCGGCCTCACGTGGCTCGCGGTGGGCGAACGCAATCTGTTCACCACCAAGCGCCCCGTCAATTCGCTTGCGGACATGAAGGACCTCAAGGTGCGCGTGATGCAGAGCCCCGGCTATATCGCGGGCTACAAGGCGCTCGGCGCCAATCCGACACCGCTCGCCTATAACCAGTTGTTCCTCGCACTTTCGCAAGGTCTCGTCGATGGCGCCGACACTTCGCCGGAACAGTTCGTACAAGACAAGTTCTCGGATGTCGCCAAGCATTTCTATGTCACGCACGTGAACTATCTGCCGGTCGTGCTGGCGATGAGCAAGGCCTCATGGGACAAACTCTCGCCCGCGGACCAAAAGGCGTTTCAGGAGTCTGCGAAGATCGCGGCGGACTACGACTTGAAGGAATACAAGCGCGAATACGACGCCGCTATCGCCGCGATGAAGTCCAAGGGCATCCACGTCACGACGGTCGACACGGCACCGTGGGCGCAAGCGACGAAGTCTGCGCGCGAAGAACTGATCGCGAAGATTCCGGACGGCCCGGCGCTGTATCAGGAGATCAATACGGCCAAGCAAGCGTCGGCGGTCGCGTCGAAATGAACGATGCGAACGACGGCCGTGGGTCCAACCCGGCATCGGAGGTGACACGCATGGAAAAGCTCGCTCGCGGCTTGATGTTCGTCGACGACATCGTGCTCAAGATCAATCTGTTTGTCTGTAGCTGCCTGCTGCTCGCGGCGGTGATCGTGGCCGGACTCGGGGTGTTCTTTCGCTTCGTGCTGCACGATTCACTGTCGTGGTCGGACGAAGTGTCGGCTTATCTTTTCGTGTGGCTGACGTGTCTGGGCGCCGCAGCCGGCGTGAAGTTGCGCGCGCATCCGGAAGTGCGCGTGCTGGCGGACCGCATGCCTGCTGCCATCGCGCCGCTGCTCAAGGACTTCACGGACTGCGCGATTCTCGCACTCGGCGCGGTGTTCGTGCTGTACGGCACCGACATGCTCGCGCTGATGGGCACCGAAACCGCCGCGTCCATTCCGATTTCGATGGTGTATCCGTATCTTTCGATCCCCGTGTGCGGCGCGCTGCTCGCGTTTCACTCGCTCGTGCGCATCGTCGTATCGCATCTCGCGCCACAGGCGCAGACCGATGCCGCGCTGATCGAAGGCGTGTCCGAACATCTCTAGGATAAACATCATGTGGGCAATTGCTTTTGGAGCAGGGCTACTAGGGTTGGGCGTGCCGGTGGCCATCTGCATCGGCATAGCGGCGACCATCGCGCTGTCGATCAACGGCACGCCGCTGCTCGTCATTCCGCAGCAACTGTTCTCGAACCTCAACAACGTGGGCCTGCTCGCCATACCGTTCTTCATGTTGACGGGTGCGATCATGGACGCGGGCGGCGTGTCGAAGCGCATCATCGAGTTCTCGCAAGCGCTCGTGGGCTTCATGCGCGGCGGCATCGGTCAAGTGACGATCGTCGCGAGCATGTTCTTCGCGGACTTGTCCGGCTCGGCGACGGCGGACACTGCCGCGATCGGCTCCGTGATGATTCCCGGCATGGTCAAGAAGGGCTATAACCGTGCATTCGCGGTGGCGCTGCAATCGGCGGCGGGATCGCTCGGGCTGCTGTCGCCGGTGTCGATGAGCATGCTGGTCTATGCGTACACGGCGAACGTTTCGGTGGGCACCATGTTCATCGCGGGCATCTTGCCGATGCTGCTCGTGGTCGCGTCGTTCATGATCGTCAATTACGTGACGGCCGTTAAGAATGACTACAGCGCGGTCGAGCCGTTCGATGCGCGCAAGCTATGGACGACGTTCCGCGAGGCATTCTGGGCGCTGCTCACGCCGGTGATCATTCTGGGCGGCATCCTCGGCGGCATTTTCACCCCGGTCGAGGCGGGAGTCGTCGCAGCAGTCTATGTGACCTTGGTGAGCGCGTTCATTTTCCGTACGCTCAAGCTCTCGCATTTCAAGGACATATTGGTGCGGACTTCGGTGAACACCACGCGCGTATCGTTTCTGCTCGGGCTTGCGTTCGTGCTCGGGCGATATCTGATCGAAGCGCAGATTCCGCTGCACGTGGCGAACAGTTTCCTCGCGATCACCACGAGCGCCATCGTGCTGCTGATCCTGATCAACCTGTTCCTCATCGCGGCGCATACCGTGCTTGAAACCATTTCGAGCATCGCGGTGGTGATTCCGGTGTTCTTGCCGCTCGTCGTGCAGATGCATATCGATCCGATCGTGTTCGGCGTGATCGTGCTCATCAACTCGGCCATCGGCATCAATCTGCCGCCGATCGGTTTCTGCCTGTTCACGGCGGCGTCCATAGGCGGCGTGTCGGTGGAGAAGGCGACGCGCGCGATTCTTCCGTTTATCTTCGCGCTGGTCGTCGACCTTCTGCTGATCATCTTCTTTCCGCACATCCCGCAGTTCCTTCCGCATCTGCTGGGCGCGAAGTGAACGTATGGGGATGGCGTCCGCTTCGCAACAATGCGACGTGAGCGCGGCTTACCTTGGCGCGGGTAAGCCTCAACGATCGTGGGAATGCTGATCGAACTGCCGGTCGTGGTGTTCGTCGTAGGCGTCGTCAGCCGAGGCAGCGCTGGTATGATGCGCGCTCAGGCTGAGGACAACAATCGATGAGCGACGCTAACCAACGGCCGGAGCACCCGCTGATGCCTTCCGACTTGCCCAACGTCACGCTGCCGTTACTGGACACGCCGGACCTCGACAAGCTCGCGCCGCGCGCTGTCTCGACGCACGCGCCGCGCATCCTGCTGCTCTATGGCTCGCTGCGCCCCACGTCGTACAGTCGCTTGTTGACGCTCGAAGCCGAGCGGATTCTCCGGCACTTCGGCGCCGAAACGAAGGTCTTCGATCCGCGTGACTTGCCGATTGCCGACAGCGTTCCAGCCGAACATCCGAAGGTCGTCGAGCTTCGCAAGCTGTCGGAGTGGTCGGAGGGACAAGTCTGGTGCAGTCCCGAGCGCCACGGCACGCTGACTGCCGTATTCAAGAATCAGATCGACTGGCTGCCGCTCGAACTCGGCGGCGTCCGTCCGACGCAGGGCCGCACGCTCGCCGTGATGCAGGTCTGCGGCGGATCGCAGTCGTTCAATGCGGTCAACGCGCTGCGCGTGCTGGGCCGCTGGATGCGCATGGTGACGATCCCGAACCAGTCGTCGGTGGCGAAGGCGTACCAGGAGTTCGATGCGAACGGGCGCATGAAGCCGTCGTCGTACTATGACCGCGTCGTGGATGTCATGGAGGAGTTGTACAAGTTCACGCTGCTCGTGCGCGACCGCACCGATTACCTGACGGATCGTTATAGCGAGCGAAAGGAGAAAGCGCCCGTCGTGGCGGCGACGCTCGCTAACGCTGCGATGAGCCATGAGCGCGATGCGAAGACCGCGGACAGCGACGACGGGGAAGTTGAATAGCGGGGCGGGTAGCGCACCGCGCTGAACCCGCTCTCCCGCACGTCGCTGCAACCCCTCAATTCGCCAGCGACAAATACGGCGAACTGAACGCCTGCGGCGGAAACACTGCCTGTGTGCTGCCCTGACGCGTAAAGCTATAGCGGACATACACGGCGGCGAGCCATTCGCGATACTGATACGCGTTGCCGAACGATGCCGTCGCGCCGAACGCGAGTTGCGGCGCGAGCTGATATTCGCCGGTAGCGTTGAGCGAGTATGAAACGCCCGTCTTGCTCGACCCCGGGTAGACGGCGCCCGCGTCGGGACTGAGCGGGGAACTGGCGGCTGCGGACTGACGCGTGCTGTCGGTCGGGAAGTAGTTCGACGCATCCTGCCGGTAATGCTGCACGCCGATCGATCCCTTCACGTCGTAGCTGAACATTCCCAGTCGTCCCATGTATTCGACCGGAAAATTCAGGATCACATACTGCTGCGGGCTGAAGTAACCGCCCTGCCCGTATGTGAAGTACGAGAGGTTCTTGTCGTAGTGCATCAGCGTGGTGTTCGCGCCCACGGTGAGCGTCTGGTCCGCATCCTTGATGAGACGCGTATAGATGCCGCCGCCGCCCTTCACAGCGCTGTTCGTCGCAACGTGCTTGCCGTCGAGAAACTGGTATGCCGCGTTCACGTAGACGCCGTTCGTGCTGTCGTCCCAGCCGAGCGCGGCGCGCGCGCCGCTCGAAGTGACGCCGCCCCATTCGAGACCCGCGCCTGCATCGCGCGCGCCGGCGTAGGACAGGAGGCTGTCGGTAACGGCGCGTCGCGCGACGGCGAGCGAGTACGACACCTTGTCCGTGATGGCGTTCTGATATTGCAGTCCGCCGACGACGTTGGTTTCGCGAAAGCCGAGCGGCGTCGTGCCGACATCGGCCTGGATGTTGCGGTTTTCATAGCCGACGGACAGGCCGACGCCCGTTGCGGTCTGCGAGCCGAAGTCGTTGGTCAGGTTGACGATGTTCGTCGTCGTGCTCGGATTGTTGCTCGCGCCCGCGCCGAATCGCGCGAGCGTGTTGTTGGTGCCGCTCGCGGTGCCGGCATCGAGCGTGACGGGCGTGGCGCGCAGCACGATATGGCCGTTGCCCGCCTTGATGCGGCCTTCGATGGGCGCTTCGATGTCGGTAAGGTTCGACAGGCCGTTCTCGCCATCGCGATTGCGAAACAGCACGCCGCCGGTGATGGTGCTGGCCTGTTCGCGGTTGATCGCCGCCAGTTCTTCCGCGACGCCCGCGGTTTGAGGGTTCGCGGCCGGCGCCGGCAAGCCCGATGCGCTCATCGATGCCGCTGTCGCCGCGCGCAGCGCGCCTTGCGGCTGCGCCGAGTAGTACGGCTGCGCATAGCCGGCGGGCGGCTGCGGGATGTACGGCTGCTGAGCGTAGGGCTGCGGCGCGTATTGTTGTTGCGGATACGGCTGCTGCGGATACGGCTGTTGGGGATACGGCTGCTGCGGATACGGCTGTTGGGGATACGGCTGCTGCGGATGCGGCTGCTGCGCGAAAGGCTGTTGCTGGTAAGGCTGTTGTTGGTAAGGCTGCTGCTGATAAGCCTGCTGCCCGTACGCGTACGGATCTGCCGGACGCGCCTTCTGCGCGGTGCTATTGCGCGTCGCCGTGCGTTTGCCGGCCGGCACGCTCGCCGCGGGTTGCGGTGCGTAGGCGTTGGCCTGAGCATCGCGGGCGGCGGGGGACATCGGCCAGGGCGAACTGTCGTAACCGTCCGATACGGGCGGGTAAGCCGGAGCCTGCTGCGCATACGGCTGCTGTTGCGGATACGGCTGATAGCCCCGCGCGGGATAACCGTTCGCATCCTGTCCGGGATACGGCTGAAGCGGCGCGCCCGATTGCGCCGCGCCGTAAGGGTCGGGACCGTAGCCGTTAGCGTAAGCCGGTGCCGGCGGCGCGGCATAAACGCCCGATTGCGCCGGGCGGTAGCCGTCCGGCCCGTAGCCGTCGGCACGAGCCGGCGCCGAGTAAGCGACGGATGGCGCTGCGCCATCGGCTCGTGCGCGCGGCGAAAAGTGACTGCCTGATTGCGCCGAGCCGTAGGCATCGCCACCATAGCCGCCGAACTCGCGCCGACCGCCCGCTTGCTCGGTAGCATCGGAAGCACCGCCGTAACCGTCTGATTGCGCCTTTCCGAAAGCATCGGCACTATAGCCGCCAGGTTCGCGCCGACTGCCCGCTTGCCCCGTGCCATCCGAAGCGCCGCCGTAACCGCCCGACTGTGCCGACCCAGAAGCATCGCCGCCATAGCCGCCGAACTCGCGTCGACTACCCGCTTGCTCGGTTGCATCCGAAGCACCGCCATAACCGCCCGCCTGCGCCGGCCCATAACCATCGCCACCATAGCCGCCGCGCACAGCCCGACCGCCCGCTTGCCCCGTCCCATCGGCTGCACCGCCATAACCGCCGCTCGCGGCCGCGCGCGGCGCGCCCGGCGTTATCGAGGGCGCGGAATAAGGCACGGAATAAGGCACAGAATAAGGCGCTGCACCAGGCAGACTGGGTGGCGGATAGGACGGCACGGCTTGCTGATTGTTCGGTAGGGTGACGGGCCGATACGCGCCCGCGTTATTCGCACTCGACGATGAAAGCGACGCCGCAGCCGTATCGACCGCAGTCTTGCCTTCGAACGGATTGGTGCCGGGCAGCGGCATCGACCCGATGCGTTGCATCGCGGTCTGCCAGTCGCGCGGCACGCGGCTGCTTTGACCGGACGCGTTCGCCAGCGCAGGCGTATCGGCGGCGACGAGCGAGCGTTGCAGGAACTGCGCGGCGAGATCCAGCTTGCCTTCTGCGCGGTACATCCGGCCGATGCCCGCGAGCACGCCCGGATCGTTCGGCGCGGCCTCGTACGCCTGCTTCGCAAGCGATTCGGCCAGCTTGAAATCGCGCACGCCGCTGGCCGCCGACATCGCCGCCGTCTGCAAGCCCACGTCGTCGGGACGGCGCGAGAGCGCCGCGCGGTAACACGACAACGCATTGCGGTCATCGCCCGCCGAGGTGTACATGCGGCCGAGCGCCGCCTGCAGGTCGGGATTGTCGGGCATCGCGGCGAGCCACGGCGAGATCACGTCGTAAGCGGCGGCGAGGTCGCCTTGCCTGCGCACCCCGTCCGCCTGCGCGATCACGATTCCCAGGTTCAGATTGTCGAAGTCCCGACGCTGCTGCGTGGTGAGCTGCGTCGCGGAAAGACGCCGCATGACGGAGCCGAGTTCGGCATCCTGATGCGTCGCGGACAAAATGCCCGCGTATTGCAGTTGCAAGCCGATATCACTCGGCACATTCGCGATCGCGCCGCGTATCAGCGACAGCGCGCGCGTCGGATCGCCCGCGTTCACATACGCCGAGGCAATCGCGCCCATGAGCTCCGCGTTGCCCGCCGCGACAGGCTCGGCGCGGCGCAGAATCGCGAACGCCTGCGGGTTCTGGCCCGCAGCGGCCGCGCGCGTCGCGAGTTCCGCCTGCTGATGCACCCACAAGCGATGCTGCAACGCCGTCATCGCGGACGTGCGCTTCGCCTGCGGAACGCGGTCCAGTTGCGCGAGACCGGCCGACCAGTCCTGCGTCTCGGCGGAAAGGAGCGCGCTCGCGTAGAGCGCGTCGGTCATGTCGGGGTGCGTCGCGAGCAGGCCGTCCATCATGCTGCGCGCATTGCCCACCGCGCCCTGACGCACGTAGATGCGCGCGAGGTCGAGCCGCAGCCACGGGTCGTCCGGCATGTTGAGCAGCGCGTCTTCGAAGAGACTGCGCGCCGCGCCGAGATCGCCCCGCGCTTCGGCGGCCCGCGCCTGCGCGGCCTGCGCCTGGCCGCGCAGCGTGTTGATGCCGCCGGCTTTCGCCTGCTGCTCCGTGTTGAGCTTGTTGGCGAAGGCGAGCGCCTCGTCGCCGCGGCCCTGCGCGGCCAGCGCGCCGACGAGCCCGCGGATCGCATCCGGGTTGTCGGCCTGACGGCGCAGCGCCATGCGATACGCGGCTTCCGCGCCGCGCGGATCGCCGTTGGTAAGCAGCATCTCGCCGAGCAGCACTTGCGCCGTGACGTCGGACGGATCGATTGCGATGGCGCGCTCGAATAGCGCCTTGGCCTGCGCGATCTGGCCGTTGCTGCGCGCACCGATGGCGTCGCTCGTGTATGTCCAGTACGTCGCGCTCGTGAGCGCGTCTTTCCAGCGCGCCGGGTTGCCGGCCCGCGACGCGCGTTCGAGATACGTGCGGGCCTCGGCGAAACGCTCCTGCTTCAGCGCTGCGACGCCCATGCCGCCGAGCGCGTCGGCGTCGTTAGGATTGCTCGCGAGCACCGACGAAAAGCGCGCGCGCGCCGCCGCGAGATCGCCGTGATCCAGCGCGGCGAAACCGTCCGCGACGGTGCGGCCGCGCGCATCGACGGCGGCGTCGGCTTGGGCGCGCTCGCGGGCGGACTTGTCCTGCTGCACCATCGAATCGAAGCGGGCCTTCACGGCGGCGTCGTCCGGCGAGACTTGCAGATACGCCTGATAAAGCGGCGCGTCCGATGCCCGCGCGCCCAGCCACAAGAGCGCCTGCCGCCAGCTTTTCTTCGCGTCCGCGCCGACCGCGCTGTCGCCCGACAGCTTCGCGAGCCGCGCGATGCCGTCGCGCCGCGTGGCATCGCGATACGTCAGATGCTGCGCATACGCGAGCTGATAGCGCGGATCGTCCGGATTCTGACGCGCCAGTTGTTCGAGGCCGCGGCGCGCTTCGTCCCAGCCTTGCGGCGTGGCGGCGACCGCCTGGTAATACTCGAGTTGCAACGCGGGCGTCGCGGGCTTGCCGTCGATCGCGCGCTTGTATTCCTGCACGGCCGACGCGCTCTGTCCGCTTTGCGCGAGACGCCGCGCGTCGTTCACGGTCTGATCGCGCGAACTGGTTTCGCCGAGACGCCGGCCAAGTTCGTCGATATTCGGATAGTTCGGCGCGACCTGACGCAACTGCGCGAGATACTGCTGCGCGCCGCTGCCGTCCTTGCGATCCGCGAGCACCATGCCCATGCCGAAGAGCGCGTCCGGCTGCTGCGGATTGACGCGCAGCACTTTCTGCCACGCCTGTTCCGCAAGGTCTCCGCGCCGGTGCGACTGCCAGTACTTGCCCTGATCGATGAGCACCGTGAGCGGATCGGTCGTCGCGGCCTGCGCCCAGGCCATCGCCGGCGCGGCGCACAAGAGCGCCGCGATCATGCGCTTGCGAGTCGGGATCAGCATGCGCTTCTCCACGTCGGCACGAGGCGGCCCAAGTCATCGAAGCGAAAACGCCCGTCGATGAAACCGCCGCCGAAAAGCCCGAGCACGCGGTCGTAGTAGACCGGCTCGCGGCCCGCGACGGGCGGCGCGGCCAGCGCTTCGAGACGCGCGCGCGCGAGGCCGAGGCCGCGTTCGTCGTTCAGCGCCTTCAAGTACGGAGCGAGCGCGCCCCAGTACGAGAGCGGGCCTTCGCCGCTTGCCGCGCCGCTCATGGTCGAGACCTTCTCGGGCGGAAAGCCCGTTTGCGCGATGCTCGCGCGCATGCCGCCGAGCGCGTCGAGCCACGGACGCGCGAGCGGGTCGCTCGGCGACGCCATGCCGGCCCACAGATACACGCGGATCGCGTCATAGCTGCCGACATCGCCGTTCTTCGGATCGACGACGAACTGGCCGTTCGCGCTTGCCTGATACGCCGCCCAATCGGGCGCATAGCCGCGCGGCGAGGTGATCCTAATCATCTTCGCGGCGTTCTGCGCGAGCTTCGTCCACGGGCCGTCCGGCATCTCCTGCGCGAGGCCGCGCAAAACCGGCAACGGCAGATAGCTCGGATTCAGACGCGTGACCTGGCCGGTGCGAAAGCCTTGCGGACCCGGCAGCAACATGGGACCGAGTCCCGGCAGATCGGCGACTTCCTGCTTCACGATCTGCGTCGCGAGCGCGTAGGCGAGCTTCGTGTACGCCGGCTCCTTCCAGAGACGCCCCGCCTGAAACAAGTCGTAGGCGATCCACACATCGGAGTCCGAAGCAGAGTTCGCGTCCATCACGCCGAACGATCCGTCCTGCCGCTTGCCCCATTGCCATGCGGGCAGGCGCAGGCTCGCCGCGTCGAAATGATTGGCCGAGAGGTTCGTGCGCGTCCAGTTGAGCACGCGGTCGAAGGTCGCGCGGTCGTTCGCGACGAGCGCGAAAAACATCGCATACGACTGGCCTTCGGACGTGGTTTGCTGCGTGTCGGTCGAGCGGTCGATCACGCGGCCGTCGGCCTGCACGACACGCTCGACGAAAAGGCGATACGCGGGCCAGTCGCACTGCTGCGCGGCGTGCGCGCCGGGGGCGGCCGCCGCGAGCATCGCGCCGGCGAGGAGTGTGGCGGTCGTTGGCCGCATGTCAGTCTCTCAGACGCCGCGCGGCGATCGAACGCAGCGCGCGATAGAACAGGGCGGCGATGATAAGCGAGGCGAGCACGCCCGCGATCACCAGCAGAAACGGGTGCGACGACAGCGCCCAGCGCATGTAGTGCACCGGCGAGAGATGGCCGACGTAATACGCTTCGCCGTTCGACGTGACCGTCACCGTGCGGCCGTGGATCACGGCCATGGCGCCTTGAATCGACGGCAGCAGATCATTGTCGAGCAGGGCGGCGGACAGATCGGCGTCGGACTGCCCCGCCGCGCTGATGAGCGCGACCGCGCTGCGTCCGCTCTTGAGCGGCGACTCGAAGCCGGTCAGGAGCGCATCGCCGCTCGAACTCACGAGCGAGAGGTCCGCGCGCGCGGGCGAACGCTCCGGACCTTGCTCGCCATGCCACCAGTCGACGAGCTTGAACGCCACATCGGAAAGCTGGAAGGTGCGCGCGTCGCCATCGCCGGAAAAAGGCATCTGCTTCGCCCAGCGTTGCAGCAAGGGCTGGCGTCCCGGCGAGCCGAGAATCAGCAGATCCTTGTCGGCGAAGCGGTCCACATCGTTCGCGCTCGTCACGGTCACGCCCGTCACCGGATAACCCGTCGATGCGCCCATGCGGCCCATTTCCAGCAGATACAGACTGTAGTCGGCCGAATTCGGCTCGTTCGGCAGCACGACCGCCGTCTGCGAAAGGTCCGCCATGCGCGTGAACGGAAAGCCGCCGTTCGCGAACGCGGCCAGATCGGGCAGCGCCATGTAGTGCGGGAAGCCGGAGAGGTCGATGGTCGAATTCGGATCCACCGCGCCGACGACGTTATCCAGCACGCGGCCCTGGCATTCGCCGGTCTTCGGAATGTCGTAATAGAAGTGCAGGCGCAGTTGCGCGCGCGGCGTGATGAGAAGCGGCGGCAAATAAATCTCGCGGCGCGCGGCGACCGTCTTGTCCGGCAGCACGCGGCTGAAGTACGCGCCGAGATCGAACGTCGACGTGGACACCGCCGGAATGCGCAGCGACTGCACGAAGCCGTTGTTCACGCTGATATTGAGCGACGAACGGTCGGGCGCCGGGCGCACCGTATAGCGATAGCGCAGGTCCACCGGCACGCCCTTCGTCTGCCACATGAAGAGATCGGGCGGCACACGCAGGTTCACGCGCACCGCGTCGGCGTCGTAGCCGTGCGCGGTCAAATCCTGCGCTTCGGCCAGTTCGCCGAAGCGCACGGGCCGGTCGGCCGGCAGCCAGTTCGGCGCGTCGTAGGGGCGGCGCGGTTGCAGGTCGTTGAACTGCGTGATGGTCGCGCTCGTTCCCGACAGCGCGTTGCGGCCGACGCCCAGCGCCTTCGCGGCGGTCTTCAGTTCGTTGTCGTCGCGGCCGAGCACGAGCAACAGACGCCCGCGCGCGTTCGCATCGCGTTCGACGAGCGCGATCGTCGGACCGGACACCGGCGGGATAGCAACGCCCGCGACCTTCGCATCGCCGACGGCGAACACCACGGCATTGCCCGACAGCGGCACGTTGTCGGTCTGCGCCGGGAAGATCGCGCCGCGATAGCCCGCGAGCGAGCCGAAATACGACGCCACGGTCCCGGCCGCTTCCAGCGCGGGCAGGCTCGGCTTGCCTGCGAAGACGAACGGCAGTTCGAGGCGGCGCACGTCGCGGCGGTCGAAGAAGGGCAGCGGCAGCGCGGCGAGATCGGGCTTGCCGGCAATCGACGCATACGTGAGATCGAGCGAGCTCGCGTTGCTGACGGTCGCCCACAGCGTCGAATTGGACGGGTCCTCGCACTGTTGCGTGTAATGCCCGATCAACTGCACGTTGAGGTGGTTGAATTCGGTGATGAAGCGCGGATCGATCGCCACGTCGCGCGCGACGAGCGTGCCCGCCTGATCGCGCGGCACGGGCAGCGTCGCGGCGACTTCGCCGTTGATGAGTACCTTCAGTTGCGAAATGGACGGCAACAGCGACGGCGAATAGCTGTAGATCAGATGCAGCACCGCGCCGGTCACGACTTCGTCGCCGCGCACCGAGAACGCGATGCCGTTCTGGCCGTCGGTGCCGCGCAGTTGCAGCGGATCCAGCGCGCCGTAGTCGGCGAAGGTCAGCGTCTGACGGCGGCCGCCGGGCACCAGCGTGCCGCGATCAGCGGTCGTCGGAATGCGCGAGGTGAGCGGCTTGTCCGGCTTGCCGGAGAAGGCCGGCACGGGCATCGCGAGCGCCGGCTGCTGGATCGCGGCAGGGTTGTAGACGACGGCCGGACCGGGCGCGGCTACTGCGCCAACGCCCGTGGCCTGCTGCGTGCCATTTGCCTGTGGCGTGCTCTCGACCGCCGCCGCGATGGACGCGAACGGCGCGGCAAACGCCGTCTGCAAGGCCACGAAGACGGCCAATGCGCGCGCCAAAGGTCGTTCGCTAAAACGCGGCGCGCGCTCGCCCGTTCGTTGTTCAACGCGCAACTTCGACATACCCATGCCCATTATTGGTCTTTGGTTTTCAGCTTGTTCACATCGACCGGGCGCTTGTTCATCCAGGTACGAAGGTCGTTGTACAAATGCTCGAACAATCCCGCGATGCCGCGCGTGCCGACCAGCAGCACATGCGACAGGCCGCGCAGCGGCGTATCCGGGCGGCGTCCCTCGGACCAGCCGGTCCAGGCATCGGCGCGGGCGAACGTCGTCTTCACGAAGTCGTATTCCTGCTCGCGCGTGAGCTCGGAAAAGCGCAGGCCGACGCGGCCCGGCTCGGTATAGCCGACGGTCGCGGGGAACGCGTATTCCTCGTCGCCGCGAAAGAGCGAGACCGTGACGCGCTCGTGCATCGGCACGGCGATCTTGCCCGGCAGCGCGACGCCCACGCCGCCTTCCGAATAGTCGATGGTCTCGCAAGCGAGCGTGCGCCCGGTCGAGAACTTGAGCATGACGGGCATCTTCATCGACACGCGATGCGTCGCGCGAACCTGCTTGCGCTCGCTCGCCGCCGCCACCGACGCGCCGAGAATCAGCATGTTGTAGACCGTCCAGCACAGGTTGAGCAGCGTCGTGTTCACTTCGCTGCGCACGTGCCAGTACATGCCGATATGCACGATGCCCGCGACGAAGCCGAGCAGGTTCAGCAGCAGCAGGAACAGATACGGCCGCGAGATCGTCCAGTCGAAGTAGTCCTTCGCGATCTGGCCGCCTTTGGCCGTCACGTTGAACTTGCCGAGCTTCGGATTGATGACCGCGAGCAGCGTCGGCGCGGTGATGTACGACGCGAGCACCGATTCGTACACCTCGGCCCAGAACGAGTGGCGGAAGCTGCGCTGCATGCGCGAATTGGTGATGCTCGCGTGCATCATGTGCGGCAGCGCGAAGATCGCGATAGTGCTCGCCGCCGCTTCGATCACGTGCGCGCCGAAGAAGAGATACGAGAGCGGCGCGGTGAGAAACACGAGACGCGGCACGCCATAGAAGAAGTGCAGCATGCCGTTCAGATAGCACAGCCGCTGGCCGATCCTGAGGCCCTTGCCGGTGAGCGGATTGTCGATGCGGAAAATCTGCGTCATGCCGCGCGCCCAGCGAATGCGCTGCCCGATATGGCTCGACAGGCTTTCGGTGGCGAGACCGGCCGCCTGCGGGATCGCGAGATACGCGGTCGTATAGCCGAGCCGATGCAGCTTGAGCGCCGTATGCGCGTCTTCCGTGACGGTTTCGACCGCGATGCCGCCGATCTCTTCGACCATCGAACGGCGCAGCACCGCACACGAGCCGCAGAAGAAGGTTGCGTTCCAGAGATCGTTGCCGTCCTGCACGAGGCCGTAGAACAGTTCGCCTTCGTTCGGCACCTTGCGGAACGTGCCGAGATTGCGCTCGAACGGATCGGGCGAGAAGAAATGGTGCGGCGTCTGCAGCATCGAAAGCAGCTTGTCGCGCAGGAACCAGCCGAGGCAGACCTGCAGGAACGAGCGCGTCGGGATGTGATCGCAGTCGAAGATCGCGAGGTATTCGCCCTTCGTGATCTTCAGCGCCTCGTTGATGTTGCCCGCCTTCGCGTGGCGGTTATGCGTGCGGATCGTCCAGTTGACGCCGACTTCCTCGCAGAACGTCTTGAACTCGGGACGGCGGCCGTCGTCGAGCACGTGAATGGCGAGCTTGTCGGTCGGGTAGTCGAGCGCGAGCGCGGCGTAGATAGTCGGCTTCACGACCGAGAGCGGCTCGTTGTAGGTCGGAATGAAGACATCCACGGTCGGCCACTGGCTGCGGTCCGCGGGCAGCGGCAGCGGCTTGCGCTTGAGCGGCCACGCGGTCTGGAAGTAGCCGAGCAGCAGCACGAGCGCCGCATAGACTTCGGCCGCGACGAGCAAAAGGCCCCACGCGGCGTCGAGCGGGCGTTCCCAGTACGTGGTTTCGGTGAGCCGCCAGAACATGTAGCGGCCCGACGCGACGATCGACAGCATGATCATCACGAGCGTCGCGTATTGTCCTTGCAGACGCCGGAATCCGAGCGCGCAGACGAAGCAGATGCTCGCGAACGCAAGCTGCTGGCCGAACGCGAGCGGCACCGTGACGACGAAGTACAGCGCGAACGCGGCGAACATCGTGAGGAGAACGACGACGATGCGGCTGCCCCAGATGCTCGCATCGACGAAACGTTCGAGGCGCGAGGTCGCGACGCTGACCTCCGTCTCGGGCGACGGGATCTTGGCCGAACTCATGCGAGTTTCCTCGACGAAGCAGCCATCGCGTCGATGGCGGCGAGGAGCCAGTCGCCGCACGCGCGCAGATCGGCGGCGGCTTGCGAAAGCGGATCGTAGTGAATGAGCGTGGTGTCGCACGCGAGCGATTCGGAAACGCCTTCGTCCTGATGGATCACGCCCGGAAACAGCTTCGCGCCGAGCATGTTGCGCAGCACCTTGAGCACGTCCTTGCTCAACTGGCGCGACTGATCGACCTGATTCACGACGTAGCCCTGGCCCGCGAAGTCCTGTCGCGGCGCGGCGTAGGCATCGACCATGCGCTCCATGCCGGGAATCGCGGCGTAGGAGGCGGCGTCGGCCAATACCACGTTCAGCGCGAAGTTCGCGGCCGTCAGCGCGGTGCGCGTGTAGACGGACGAGCCGGGCGGCGTGTCGACGATCACGATGTCGTTCGCATCCAGCGCGAGCGCATCGAGCGAGCGCGCGAGCCACGACGGATCGCTGTCGACGAGCGCCTCGAAGCGGCGGCGGTCGTCCTCGGTCACGGCGCCGTAAGGCAGCACGGTGACGCCGTCGACGCCGTCGAACATCACGGACTGCCACGGCTCGCGGCTAAGGGTCGCGCGCGAGATGCCGTCGATGCTGTCGAGCGGGATGCCGAAATGCAGGCGCAGCGCGTTCTGCGGATCGAGATCGAGCACGATCACGCGGCGGTTGCGCGCGGCCAGCACCGAGGCGAGATTGGCGGCGAGCGTCGTCTTGCCGACGCCGCCTTTCGCGGAAACTACCGTGATGACTCTCATAAGCGGGGAAGGCGGCCGGCGCGCGTGTTCGTGGGTTCGCTCTCCGCGCGGCCGGCGTGCCGCAGGCGTTCGAAGAGGACGTTGAGCGAATCCGCGGGTGCGTTCGTCGCCGGCTGCGCTTGCGGCTTGAAGAGCTTGCCGAGGATGGACTGCGGCGCGGCAGGCGCGGGCGCGCTCGTCACGCTTTCAGGCACTTGCGCAGGCGCGCGGCGCGCGGGTTCCGGCTTCGGCGCCGCGGCTGCGTTCGTGACAGTCTGAACCGATGCAACGGCGGCAACGGCCGAATCCGGAATCGTTCCGGTCTCGTGCGACGCCGATTCGCCCGTCGCCGAGAAGCGCAATGCGCTCAGCGATTCCGCGGCGGGCGGATCGACCGGCGGAATCGCGCGGCGATGCGCGCGCATGAAGAGCTGGCGCTTGCCGCGATTGATCGGCATTCCCGTGGGCTGCGTGTTGGACGGCTCGCTCGATTGCATCGGCGCCTCGCGGCGCGGCGCGATGTCGGGGATGGCGGGCTGCGCGAAGTCGAGCGTCGCGAGCAACGGCCAGCGGGTGCGCGCCGACTGCGCCTCGTTCTCCCGGCCGATTTCCTGGTAGTCGCCTGCATTGCCGCCGAAATGATCGAACAGCTTCTGGATATCGCGCGAAGTACTCATGATGCCGCTTCCTCGTCGTGCCTTACGTGATGCGTGGCCGGTACTGCTCGTTGTGGTCCGCCGAACCGGGCGGTCGATGCCGCCGCGTCGAGGCGGCGGTCACCGGTATTCAAAATGCCGAATTCAGGCTGCGGCGCGCGCGAGCCTGAACTCGATGGCGGCGTCGCCGCCGAATTCGCTTGCCTGCCGCACAGCGAGCCCTTGCGCGCCCAGGCCGGCGAGCCACTGCTGATACGCGCCTTCGAGGAACGCAGGCGTCCACGCGAGGGCGCTCTCACCGAAGGCCGGCAACGGCGCGCAGTAATGCACGATGCTCAGGTGGTCGCGCTCGTCGGACAGCTCGACGAAGCCCCAGTCGGCGTCTCGCCACTGCGCGTTGAGCGCGTCCGCGAGCGCGGACGTCGAATCGCAGGGCGGCAGCGCATGCGCCTTCGCGAAACGGCTGCCCACGCGATGCATCAGCTCGCGCAGTTCGTCATGTCCGATCTGCGCTTCGAATTCATCCGCGAGCGCAGCCAGCATGCCGCGCCATTGCCTGGATATTTGACTGTCCAACAGATAATCGAAGATAGCGGCCATGTTTTTGTTAGGCAGGCGTGACGCGCGATGCGTGGTTGCTCGATCTGGTTCTCGTCCTCGCGGGAGATTTCTTTAGCGTGCGAGCACCGATCCGGACGTTTGTCGAGGCGCTATTACCCGCCAGAACTTACTTCAATGCGTTTTTTTTCGCCAGTGGAAAGACTAGCTGTTGTTTCTGTCAGTTCGGCGAATCGCGCTTCGCGGCCTGCTGACTTGGGATCTCACAGGTGAGCTCTGAACGTAAGCTGGACAAGCCCGCTTGCGGGCTCCGATAACGCACACCGGCCTTCACGGCGGCGGCAGTGTACCACCTCGTTAACGCGCTTGAACCAGACATGTCGGGTCTTATTTCATCCCGATCGACCCTAGGCGGAACTAATTACATGAGCGTCGGCGTCGTATGCTCAATGCGCTTGTCAGTGCCCGGAGAAGCGCGCATGGCGTCCGATGTGAACCGCTCCCCCACGAGGGCGCGCACAAAAGCGTGAGCTTGCCTTTCTGACGTTGCGCATCCGCTAAGGCACTTTCACCCGCGCAATACGGCACAACGATTGCGCTTGCATCGACGCCGTTTATCGGCCTCATGTGAAGGAGCCGCGATGAAAGTGGATTTGCTCGTCAACGGGGCAGTGCTCGTGCTCGATCTCGACGCACGCGTCACGCTTCTGGATGCGCTGCGCGAACATGCCGGACTGACCGGCGCGAAGAAGGGCTGCGACCAGGGGCAGTGCGGCGCGTGCACCGTGCTGATCGACGGACGCCGCGTGCTCTCCTGTCTCACGCTCGCCGCCACGGCGCGCGGCAAGATCACGACGATCGAAGGTCTCGCTAACGGCCACGCGCTGCATCCGATGCAGGAGGCTTTCGTCGCGTGCGACGCCTTGCAGTGCGGCTACTGCACGCCGGGGCAGATCATGAGCGCCATCGCGTGCATCCAAGAAGGGCACGCGAATTCGCGCGATGAAATCCGCGAGTACATGAGCGGCAATCTGTGCCGCTGCGGCGCGTATCCAAAGATTGTCGACGCCATCGAGCAGGTGCGCGACGCAACGCACGCGGAGCGCGGATAATGCGGCCCTTCCAGCTACTGAGTGTCGAGCAGGCGGGCGACGTGGCCCAGTGCGCGCCGTTCGACGACAACAGCGAACTCACGGTGAAGTCGCCCGTGCAGCTTCTCGCCGGCGGCACGAACCTCGTCGACCTGATGAAGCTCGGCGTCATGACGCCCGAGCGCCTCGTCGATATCAATCCGCTCTCTGCTGCGCATGCGGCTATCGAAGCGAGCGAAGACAGGCTGAAGCTCGGCGCGTTCGCGCGCATGGCCGATGCCGCCGATCATCCGGTGCTGCGGCGCGACTATCCCGTTATCGCGCAATCGTTGTGGAAAGCGGCGAGCCCGCAACTGCGCAACATGGCGACGCTCGGCGGCAACGTCCTGCAACGCACGCGCTGCCTCTATTTCAGGGACACGAGCTGGCACGCGTGCAACAAGCGCACGCCGGGCAGCGGCTGCGCGGCGAAGGAGGGCGTGAACCGGCGGCTCGCGGTGCTCGGCGTGAGCGAGCATTGCATCGCGAACTATCCGGGCGATTTCGCCATCGCGCTCGTCGCGCTCGGCGCGCAGGTCGAGATTCTCGGCACGGACGGGCAGACGCGTCGCTTGCCGTTCGAGGAACTGCATCGCCTGCCGGGCGACACGCCGCATGTCGAGACCCATCTGCGTCCCGGCGATCTCATCGTCGCGTTTCACGTGCCCGCGGGCGCCTGGACGCGACGCTCGCTGTATCTCAAGATTCGCGATCGCGCGTCGTATGACTTCGCGCTCGCGTCCGCGGCCGTGGCGCTCGAACTCGATGCGCAGGGCGTCGTGCGAGAGGCGCGCATCGGTATCGGCGCGAGCGTTGCGAAGCCGTGGCGCGCGCACGAGGCGGAGACGGCGCTCGTCGGCAAGACGATCGACGAGCATAGCGCGGGCGAGGCGGCGGATGCTGCTTTCGCGGGTGCTGTCGTTAGCGGGGAGAATACGTTCAAGCCCGAGCTCGGACGCCGCACGCTGGTGCGCGCGCTATTGGAAGTTGCCGCTCTGCCGGAGATGCCATGAGCCACGACGATTCACTCGCCTCTCATCAGCCGGCGTTCGGCGTGCCGCATGTCCGCATCGACGGCGAAGCGAAAGTCACGGGCCGGGCGTGCTATGCGTCCGATGAGCCGGTGGAGAACGCGGTGTACGCGTTCCTGTTGACGAGCACGGTCGCCAATGGCCGCGTGCGGCGCATTCATGCCGACGATGCCTTGTCTCTCGACGGCGTGCTCGATGTCCTGACGCACGAGAACGTGGGCAGCGAGGCGAAGCCGCCGGAGCAGCAGGCGGGCGGCGCGACGACCAGCACGCTGGAGAGCGATCGCGTCTGGCACGACGGGCAGATCATCGGCGTGGTGGTGGCGACGAGCTATGAGATCGCGCGGGAAGCAGCACAGCGCACGCGCATCGACTACGAGGAAGCGCCGGCTTCGGCCACGTTCGGCAGCGCGGGCGTCGCGGGCGAACGGCGCGAGCCGGGCGAGCATGAGGACTATCGCATCGGCGATTTCGAGCGGGCGTTCGCCGGCGCCGAATGCCGTGTCGAAGCCATCTACGCCACGCCGACGCAGCACCACAATCCGATCGAGCTCTACACGACCACCTGCGCGTGGCAGGGCGACAGGCTGACCATCTGGGAGCCGAGCCAGTTCGTCTACGGTCTGCGCGGCAACGTCGCGCAGCAGCTCGGCATCTCGCGCGAACAGGTGCATGTGATCTCGCGCTTCGTCGGCGGCGCGTTCGGCGGCAAGGGCAACGCGACGGCCCGCACCGCGTGGATCGCCATCGCCGCGCGGCGCGTGGGACGGCCGGTCAAGCTTGTGGCGACACGGGACCAGAGCTATACCATCGCGACGTATCGCGCGGAGACGCGCCATCATGTCCAGTTGGGCGCGACGCGCGACGGCAAGCTCGTCGCGTTGCGGCACGAAGGCTGGGAACTCACGAGCCGACCCAGCATGTATAACGTTTCGGGTACCGAAACAACGGCGCGCGTCTACGCGTGTCCGAACATCGAAACCGTCGTGAACGTGGTGCACGCGGACCGCAATACGCCCGGCTTCATGCGCGCGCCGCCGGAAACGCCCTATATGTTCGCGCTGGAAACGGCGATGGATGAACTGGCCGTGCAGTTGTCGATGGACCCGGTCGAACTGCGCCGCCGCAACGACACCGCGCAGGACCCGGTCACGGGCAAGTCGTTCACGAGCCGCGAGCTCGTCGCGTGTCTCGATGCGGGCGCCGAACGCTTCGGCTGGCACGAACGCAACGCGCAGCCCGGTTCGATGTCCGACGGCGACTGGCTCATCGGCTGGGGCTGCGCGAGCGCGGCGTATCCGTCGAACATTGCCGCGACGGCCGCACGCGTGAGCTTGCATGCGGATGGCCGGGCGCGCGTCGATATCGCCGCGCACGACATCGGCACCGGCGCGTACACCGTCATCGCCCTGACGGCGGCGCATTGTCTCGGCATCGATCTGGAAGAGGTCGAGGTGCACATCGGCGACACTGACTATCCGCCCGCCGCGCTGGCGGCGGGATCGAGCCATACCGCGAGCATCACGCACGCGGTCGCCTCCGCGTGCGAGGCGCTGCGCGACAAGCTCGCGCGGGCTGCGTCGCTGGCGGGGCCGCTGATGGGCCGCGATCCGCAGGCGATGCAGTTCGCGTCGGGCCGCCTGAGTGCCGGCGACGCTTCTGAGCCGTTGCACGATGCCGTCGTGCGCACGGGCGGCGAAATCGTCATTGCCGAGAGCGAGCATATTCCGCGCGGACTGAAGGCCGAAGCCATGGACACACTGCGCGCGGGCAAACTGCCGATCATGCGCGGTCATCAGCGCGACGACGCCACCGCGTATGCGTTCGGCGCGCACTTCGTGGAAGTGCGCGTGCATCGTCTGACGCGCGAGATTCGCGTCTCGCGCATGGTCGGCGCGTTCGCGTCGGGGACCATCGTCAATCCGCTCACGGCGCACAGTCAGTACATGGGCGGCATGATCTGGGGCATCGGCGCGGCCTTGCTCGAAGCCACGGAAATCGACGCGCGGCATGCCCGGTACATGAACGACAACATCAGCGAGTATCTGATTGCGGCGAATGCCGATGTCGGCGAGCTCGACGTCATCATGCTGCCGGAAACGGATACGCAAGTGAACCCGCTCGGCGTGAAAGGGCTGGGGGAAATCGGTATCGTGGGCGTGAATGCGGCCATTGCCAACGCGGTATGGCACGCGACCGGCCGGCGCGTGCGCGAATTGCCTATCCGTATCGAGGACCTGCTGTGAGCCGCGATGTCGCGATTACATCAGGCGACCCCACTCATAATCGACGCTGTCAGGCGTCAACGGGAAAAGGCCTGCGCCGGGCGTAAAGGTCAGTTCACCGAAATAAATATGATCGTCCACGTTATAGAGGTCGACGCGCACGAAGTCGAAATCGCTTGCCAGGGTGCGCGCTACCCATAAGATTTCGTCGAGGTTGTGCGGACGGGGAGCGGGCTTGTCGCTGCGCGAGTAATGCCCCATCTTGATGTCGAGCCGGTTCCAGTGGGGGTCGTAGATATCCCCGCGTGGATGTCCTCCGAAGCGATCCGAAATCACGAGAATGAAGATTTGCGGATCGTCGGCGTTCCTGTTGAAGACATGAATCTTGATATCGGGCGGCACCTTGTTGTCCGGGCCCAGAAGGAGCTTCTCGAACAGGATGCGGCGCTCGATCGCCTGATAATGCCGTTCCCTCGCCACCGTGAAGAAGTTGGTCGACAACCAGCGCTGCGCCAGCGCATTCAGCGCCTCGAACGAGGTCTCGCGCTTGTCCCTGACGAGCTTCACGAACCCGCAGCCGTGATTCGCCTTCATCACGAAGGTAGAAGGAAGCGCGTCGAAGTCGCGCTGGGTGAAAGAGGACGGCGCGGCAAACAACGGAATCAGATACTTTTCGCCAATCTTGTCCGCGACATAGGCGCGAACCTTCAGCTTGTCGGAGAGATCGGAATAGCGCGGGTCGGGCGCAAGGCACCGCTGCAAGACTTTCTCGTTGAACGTGGCCGGATTGCGCAGATTCGGAAAGCGCCCGATCCTGCGACGATGATAGAGGCTCAACAACACTTTGTCGGGCAAGCAATACTTGATGCCGTGAATGAGCATTTGTCTGGCGGTCATTCGTTTGCCTCCATCGTCAGCGGTCGATTCAAACGCTCGCTCAGTTAGGATCGGAACGCACAATGACGAGATTCGGATGCTGGACGCGACGTGGCTCGACGGGGAGCCCGGCGCCGGAATGGTCAAACGAGAATGCAGGCACTAGCTGGGTGGACGGTTGCAACCGACTGCTACCTCGTCGCCATGATAGGCGTGGTCTTCCGCGCCTGCGGCAGTAGCGTATCCGAACGTTCGGACGAGCAGTCTTTCCAGATCCGCATCGAGCGCCTGGCCGTTGAACTCGTTCTCCACCTTGCGACGGGCGTTCTTGCGGATCGCCTCGACGTCGACCTTGCCCTCCACGATTGCGGACAGCGCCTCGGCAATGCCGTTTGCCGATCGCTCCTCGACGAGCAGGCCGGTCGCGCCGTGCGTCACGAGTTCCGGTATTCCGCTATGCCGGGTCGCGACGACCAGCACGCCGGTCGCCATGGCCTCCATGATCGACACCGGAATGCCTTCCATGTCGCCGTTGCTGGCCACGACCGAGGGCAGCAGGAACACGTCGGCGCTCTTCAGTTCTTCGAATACGCGCTCGTGCGCGCACTTGCCGAGAAAGTTGATCTCGTTCGTGCTGGACGACGCAGCGCGGCGCAGCGTGTCTTCGAGCGGTCCGAAACCGATGAGATTGAGTTGCACCGGATGCCGGCAACTGCGCACGCCTTCGATGGCGTACGCCAACCCCTTCTTCTCGGTGAATCGAGCCACGCTCAGCACCCTGAGCGGGCGATGCAGCGGCCGGTTGCTCGCCTGCGGAGTCAGCCGGTGCGTCTCCACGCCCACATGGTGAACCTTCGTTCGCGATTCGGGCGCGCCCCATTCGATGAGCCGGTTGCGCCACAGATTACTGATCGGAAGGAGCAGCGGGCTCAGGCGAAAGAGGCGCCGATAATGCGGCAGCCATCGTTCGACGACCGCCTGATCGCTCATGTCGGCACCATGAAAGACGGTGACGATGGGCCCGGTCAACAGTCCGGCTTCCTTCAGATACATGGCACGCACGCCGATGGGGCCGAAGTGCGCGATTACCACGTCGAAGTCGATGCCCTCCGTGTCGCCGCCCGACACGATGTCGATGAATGCAGAACGGCAGCCGGTCGCCGCCGCGCGAAGGGCGACAGACAGGCGCTTGCGCCGCTTGTCGTCGATGCACGCGAGCGCGCCGAGTTTCGCGCACGACATGGAGTGGCGCAGCATGCTGACGTCCTGCCGGAAGACGCGCAACTGCACGCGTCCCCGCGTGGGATCCACCGCAGAGTCGTCGTACTTCGCGGCCAGGGCGAATACCTCGTGACCGCGCTCTGCGAAGCCTTTCATCTGACGGAGAACGAACGTTTCGGAAGGAACCGGCAACTTGTCGACGATAAATGCAATTCGCATCGGCTACCCTCGGTGAAATGGTCGCGTCAAGGGCCGATGGTAGACCATCGAAAATGGAAATGCACTCGCTGCGTGGCCGCTGCAATCGATTCATTCGTCGCACGAATCGACGGGTGGCGATGTCGTTGCCGGTTCGATATCCGGGTGAAGCGATAGAATGATTCGTTCACCGAACGAATGTTCTACGCTTCCCGGCTGGGCTCAGGGGCCGGTTACGCAGCGAAAGCCTGCATAGACGTACTGATAGTGCCCCTGAAACCAGTTGCGAAAGCTCGGGCGCAGCATGCATGCAGCCGTTCGCGGAGAACCGCCTTTGATGACGAAGTGCTTGCCGTCGAAGAAGTTGGCGGAATAGCCGAGATAGAAGGGAAACGGCTTGAAGCCTTCGAGCGGGCCGAAGGTCGTCGATGTCCACTCCCAGCCGTTGCCGTACTGCCCTTCCACGCCGAAGTCGCTGCGGTTGTCCGGATGCGCCTGCACGGGCGTCGGGTCCCAGCGGCGGAAGTCGAAGTTGCCTTCCGCGACGTGCGGCGCGCCGATGGCCGCGCGCTGCCATTCCGCTTCCGTCGGCAGGCGCTTGCCGGCCCAGCGAGCATACGCGTTCGCTTCGGCATAGCTCACGTAGACGGGCCAGTCGAGCGGCAGCGCGATCTCTTCGAACATCGTGCGCAGCTTCCAGCCCGAGTCGGTTCGGCGCTGGCTGTCGGCGCCTTCGTCGCCGCGCACCCAGAACGCCGGATGCGCGATGCGCTGCGCCTCTTTCCACGCCCAGTCGGCGTCGTTCCATAGTTCGCGGTTCCAGTAACCGCCCGCGTCGATGAAGCGCAGATAGTCGCCGTTCGTCACCATGTAGCGGTCGATCTCGAATGCAGGCACGTCCACGCGCACTTCGCCGAATTCGTTGTCCCAGCCGAATCGCTGGCTTTCGCGCGAGAGACCGAGCGTCACGCTGCCGGCCGGCACGTGCACGGTTTCATGCGAAAGGACGCGGTCCGACGTGCGCTCGGACGCGGCATCGGCCGGTGCTTTTTTCCTGTCGACCGGTAATTGATGCAACATGTACGCGAGCGTTTCCGCGTGCATGAGCCGATGCTCGATCGCGACTTCGAGCAGCTTCGCCGGCGAGTCGTCGGTGGAAACGGGGTGCGGGACGAGCGAGATGGGATCGAAGCGCGCGTCGATGTCAGCGCGCACTTGCGCACGGTACGCGTGCACTTCGTCGAGCGAAGGCCAGTCGCCGGGTTCGTCCGTCGGCAGGCCGCCGTCCACCGGGTCGATGCCGAACGCGAAAAGTCGATCGTAAGCGGGCTGGGCGTTCGGCAGATGGAACAGGCGCTGGTCGAACAGATTGCGGTCGAACGCCTCGAGGTGGCCGATATAGAACACGATACGGTGCCGCTCGGCAATCGGCCGGTCGTACAGATGCTCGCGCTTGACGATATCGAAGAGTTCGTCCGTGACGCGGCGCGCTTCGGCGAGCCGGTCGAGCAGCGGATGACGCAGGGATGGTTCGCGATTCATGTCGCTCGGTCTCCGTGGCAGGCCAAGGCTGTGCCCTGGAAATCACAAAAGACTAATGCGAAGCGAAGCGCGTGCCAAGCCGATAATGGCCGGCGTTTGTTCGGGCATGGCGAAGAATCCGACTCGAAGCCACGCCGGGCGGGGCGGCAGGCGAATCGTCAGGTTTTGCGGTCAGATACTGCGCAGGCGCTCGAAATCGCGTATGCGGATGGATTTGCCGTGCGCCTCGATGAGCCCGAGCTTGTCGAAGCGTGACAGCGTGCGGCTCACGGTTTCGAGCGTCATGCCGAGATAGCTGCCGATGTCGTCGCGTGTCATGCGCATGGTGAACTCCGTCGCGGCGTAGCCTCGCCGCGCGAGCCGCGCCGACATGTCGAGCAGAAGGCGCGCGACGCGTTCGTCGGCGCGCAGCATGCCGAGTCGCACGACATGGTCCGATTCACGGTTGATGGCCTGGCTCATCATGCGATGCATGCGCCGCTGAAGCGCGTCGGTTTCGCGGCACATGCGCTCGAAAAGCGCGTAAGGCACGACGCAGACGGTGCTGTCTTCCAGCGCCACCGCGTCGCACGTATGCCGCCCGTCGCCGATGCCGTCGAGGCCCAGGGCGTCGCCCGCGAGTAAGAGTCCGGTGACGCGCTCGCGGCCGCCGTCGCGGCTGCTGCCATGCGTGACGAGCGTCTTGAGCGAGCCCGAGCGCACGGCGTAGAGCGAATCGAACGGGTCGCCGGCGCGAAACAGCGCCTCGCCGCGCCGTATCTTGCGCGTGACCGAGATGATGTTCTCCAGCCGCGAGACGTCGTTCGCGCAGAGCCCTTCAGGCATGCACAGATGGCGCATGGCGCAGCTCGAACAATGCGCGGCCCGGCGCCGCATGGAAGTCGAATCGGACATGGCGGACTTCGTTTCTTGATAAATGACAAAACGATTGTCCCATAGCAGACGTTGCCGACACCGCGAAAAAATGCCGCGCCCCGGCGCCTTGCCGGATGCTTACGTCATGAGTTATTCGGGGCGTCCCGAAACGTCCGAAGCGCCTGCCGCCGAGGGAATCAGCAGCACCGGCAGCGTGGCCTGGCGCAGACAACGCTCGGCGACGCTGCCGAGAATCAGCCGTTGCATGCCCTTGCGGCCGTGCGTGCCCATCACGAGCAGGTCGGCATTGAACGTGCTGGCAGCCGAGAGAATCAGCGAGGCGACGTCGTCGCTCGCGGTGGCGTCGGCGGTCACGACACTGCCCGGAATGCCGCGCGCTTTCATCGCCTCGCCGGCCTCGCGGGCGAGCGTCGCGCCTTGCTCGGCGAGCCCCGCCTGCAACAGCGACGGATCGTAGCCGGGCACGTCCATGTAGAGCGGCCCGCTTTCGATGACGTAGAACGGCTGCATGACGGCCTCGTGCTTGACCGCGAGATCGAGCGCCGTCTGGAAGGCGCGTTGCGAGGTGCGGCTACCGTCGATAGCGACGATGATGCGCTTGAACATGGCATGTGCTCCGTTGATCGATGTCGAATGCGGGACGGCGTCTCGCTGCGGCCCGGCGCGTGGGCGCGGCTGAACGCACGGGCAGGATAGCGCGCGCATTCCGCATACGGCTCGCGCATTTTGGCGATGAGTCGATCCGCCGCATGCAACGCCGTACAATTCGTCTTTCCACCGACTAAGCGCCCGCTTAACACCGACCGCATGACCGACGCCCGCATGACCGACGCCCCTCCGCACGCCCTTGCGTTCCGCACGGCTCTTTACGCGATGCTCGGCATCGGTCTCGTCAACATGCTGGTCGCGCTGGATCAGACCGTGGTCAGCACGGCGCTGCCGTCCATCGTCGCGGAACTGCACGGCTTCGAGTATTACGCGTGGATCGCGAGTGCCTACCTGCTTGCTTCCGTCGTCACGGTGCCCGTGTTCGGGCGGCTCGGCGACTATTTCGGGCGCAAGCGCTTCGTCATCGCGGCGGTGATTACGTTCACCCTGGCGTCCGTGCTGTGCGGGCTCGCGCCGAACATGCTGTTTCTCGCGCTGGCGCGCGGGCTGCAAGGCGTCGGCGGCGGCATGATGGTCGGCACCGCGTTCGCCGCGATTCCCGATCTTTTCCCCGATCCACGCACGCGCGTGCGCTGGCAAGTCGTGCTTGCGGCGGCCTACGGCATCGGCACGGCGGCGGGGCCGTCCCTCGGCGGCTGGATGAGCCAGCACTGGGGCTGGCGTTCGACCTTCCTCGTCAATCTGCCGGTCGGCGCGGCGGCGTTGTACTTCATCTGGGCGCATCTGCCGAATCTGCACCGGCCGCGCGAAGGCGGCGTCAAGATCGACTGGCTCGGCGCGGCGCTCGTCGCGCTCGTGCTCGGCGGATTTCAGTCGCTGATCGAGTCCGTGCCGAAAAGCGGCTTGTCGGGCGGCAACATCGCGCTCGGCTGCGTGGTCGTGGCGGGCGCGGCGGCGCTTCTCGTCTGCGAGCGGCGCGCGACGCATCCGATCCTGCCGCTCGACATCTTCCGCGATCCGCATCTGGTCACGCTGTTCACGCTGTCGTTTCTCGCGGGCTTCGTGATGTTCTCGCTGATCTTCTTCGCGCCGCTGTTGTTGCAGGGCGGCTTCGGGCTTTCGCCGCAAGAAGCCGGTCTGCTCGCGACGCCGATTGCCGCGTGCATCGCCATCGGCAGCTTCGTCAATACGCGCATCGTGATTCATCTGCGCAAGCCGACGAAAATCCTGACCATCGGGTTTTCGCTCTTGCTGGTGGCCTCGGTTGCGCTGGCGTTCGCGCGCGCCACGACGCCGCACGTGTGGATCGAGTTGCCGATGGCCGCGGTCGGCATCGGCCTCGGCTTCGTGCTCAACAACATGAATGTGTTCGGACAGGAGATCGCGGGCCGCGAGCGCTTCGGCATCACGACGGCGCTCCTGCAATCGACGCGCATGGTGGGCGGCATGCTCGGCACGAGCATCGTGGGGACGATCGTCGCGCATCATTACGCGAGCGTCGTGACGCGCACGATCAGCGTGCTCGGCGCGGGCGCGGCGGCGCAGTGGCAGCCGCGTTTCGCGGACCCGCGTATTCTCGTGGACGAAGCGTTGCGCGACACCGTGCTGCGCGAGCTGACGGCGGCGGGGCTGGACGCGCCCGCGCTTTTCGACGCCGCCCGCGATGCGCTCGTGCAGTCGGTGCATATCGGCGTCATGCTGACGGGCGTGGCCGCGCTCGTCGCCGCGCTGCTCGTGCGGCGCATCGGACACATCACGTTCCGGCGGGCGGGAAAGGTCTGAGCGGCACGCGTAATGCGTGCGCGGCACGTTCACACTCGTTGGCGCCCGTGACGGGCGGCAGCACCAGCACGGAGAAATCACCATGATGATCACCGGAGAAATGCTCATCGGCACGACGGCCGTGCGGGGCACGGACGCCACGCTGCGCGCCTTCGACCCGGCGCGCAACGTCGATCTCGAACCCGTGTTCGGCGGCGGCGGGGCGGCGGAAGTCGCGCGCGCGTGCGAGCTGGCCGACGCCGCGTTCGATCCGTATCGCCAGGCGCCGCTCGAAACGCGCGCGCAACTGCTGGAAGCGATCGCGGACAACATCCTCGGAATGGGCGATGCGCTCATCGAGCGCGCGCAGGCCGAATCGGCGCTGGCGAAGGCGCGGCTCGAAGGCGAACGGGCGCGCACCGTCGCGCAGTTGCGGCTCTTTGCGTCGCTCGTGCGCGAGGGGCGCTGGCTCACCGCGACGCTCGATTCCGCGCAGCCGGAGCGCAAGCCCGCGCCGCGCCCGGACTTGCGCTTGCAGAAGATTCCGGTCGGACCGGTCGCCGTGTTCGGCGCGAGCAATTTCCCGCTAGCGTTCTCGGTTGCGGGCGGCGACACGGCGGCGGCGCTGGCAGCGGGCTGTCCGGTCGTCGTCAAGTCGCATCCGGCGCATCTCGGCACCTCCGAGATGGTCGGGCGCGCGGTGCAGAAGGCCGTCGCGGAAACGGGCCTGCACGAAGGCGTGTTCTCGCTCGTCGTCGGCGCGGGCAATGCCATCGGCGAGGCGCTCGTCGCGCATCCGGCGATCAAGGCGGTCGGCTTCACGGGCTCGCGACGCGGCGGGCTGGCGCTCATGGAGATCGCATCGAAGCGCCCGGAGCCGATCCCGGTCTTCGCGGAAATGAGCAGCGTCAACCCGATGTTCGCGCTGCCGGGCGCGCTCGCCACGCGCGGCGAGTCGCTTGCGGCGGGTTACATCGACTCGGTGACGCTCGGCGTCGGACAGTTCTGCACGAACCCGGGGCTCGTGTTCGCGCTCGCGGATGCCAAGCTCGACGCTTTCGTGGATCACGCGACAGCCGCGCTCGAAAAGAAGGAAACGCAGACAATGCTCACCGCGGGCATCGCGGCGGCGTACGACGACGGCATCCGGCATCGCGACGAGTCGGGCGCGCAGCGCATCGCGACGGGACAGCAGACGGAGGCGGCGAGCGGCGCGCTGCCGGCGCTGTATCGGGTGAGCGCGGAGCAGTTTCTCGCGAAGCCGCATCTCGCCGACGAGATTTTCGGGCCGACGTCCGTGATCGTCGCGTGCGAGGACGAAGACCAGATGATCGCGGTGGCGCGTCAGCTCGAAGGCCAGCTGACGGCGACGCTGCTGATGGATAACGACGATATCGACTTCGCGCGGCGGCTGTTGCCGGTGCTCGAACGCAAGGCCGGGCGGATTCTGGCGAACGGGTTTCCGACGGGCGTCGAGGTGTCGTACGCGATGGTTCACGGCGGCCCGTATCCGGCGACATCCGATGGCCGCTCGACCTCCGTCGGCGCGATGGCAATCGAGCGCTTTCTGCGGCCGGTGTGCTATCAGGACTTGCCGGCGGCGCTCTTGCCCGAGGCGCTCGCCGACGAAAACCCGCTGAATCTCTGGCGCCTGCGCGATGGCGAACTGGGGCCGAACTGACAACGCCGTGTCCTCTTGCGGCATTCCATCGAACCTTCAACGAAAACTCGAACCGATGACCCTTTCCGACCGCCGCTATCCCGACCCCGCCGTACGCGTGCTCGATCCGCGTTTCAACGCGCTGCGCATTGCATCGGCGTCGGTCGAGTGTCTCTATCAGGGCGCGCGCTGGTCGGAAGGTCCGGTCTGGTTCGGCGACGGGCGGTATCTCTTGTGGAGCGACATACCGAACAACCGCATCCTGCGCTGGGACGAGGAAAGCGGGCAGGTCGGCGTGTTTCGCAAGCCGTCGAACAACGCGAACGGCAACACGCGCGACCGCGAAGGGCGGCTCGTGACGTGCGAGCATCTCACGCGGCGCGTGACGCGCACCGAGTACGACGGCTCCATCACCGTGCTCGCGGATCGTTATGACGGCAAGCCGCTCAATTCGCCGAACGATGTAGTCGTGAAGTCGGACGGCTCCATCTGGTTCAGCGATCCGACCTTCGGCATCGACGGCTTCTACGAAGGCGAGAAGCAGTCCTCGCAACTCAAGCCGTGCGTGTATCGCGTCGACGGACAGAGCGGCGAGATCACCGTAGTGATCGACGACTTCATCGGTCCGAACGGACTCGCGTTTTCACCCGACGAATCGGTGCTGTACGTGGTCGAGTCGCGCTCGACGCCGCGCAAGATCTTCGCATTCGACGTGCTCGACGGCGGTCGCGCGCTCGGCAAGCGGCGCGAAGTCATCGACGCGGGTCCCGGCACGCCCGATGGCTTTCGCGTCGATATTCACGGCAATTTGTGGTGCGGCTGGGGCATGGGCGACGCCGGGCTCGACGGCGTGCGCATCTTCACGCCGGAAGGCGAGGCGATCGGCCACATCGACCTGCCCGAGCGATGCGCGAACGTGTGCTTCGGCGGACGGCATCGCAACCGGCTCTTCATGGCGGCGAGCCACGGGCTGTATTCGCTCTACGTCAACACGCAAGGCGTGAAGGGCGGCTAGGCGGAACGCGCGCCGGTCTTCTCCATGATCCGCTCGGGATGCGCGCTCGTGCGAAAGCCGAAGCGCGCATAGAGGCCGTGCGCGTCGGACGTGACGAGCATCATGCGGCGCAAGCCCTGCAAGTCGGGATGCGCCATCACGCATTCGATCATCCACTTGCCGAGGCCCGCGCCCTGACGCTCGGGCAGCACGAAAACGTCGGCCAGATAGGCGAAGGTCGCGGTGTCGGTAATCATGCGTGCATAGCCGATCTGCCGCGCGCCCTCGAAGAGGCCGAACGCGAGCGAATGACGCGCCGCGCGCTCGACCGTTTCGCGCGCGACGCCCGGCGACCAGTACGCCACTTCGCTCAGATAGCGGTGAATCACGTCGAAGTCGAACGAAGCGATATCCGTCGTCACGCGCCATTCGCCACGAGTCCATTCCATCGCGCTGTTCCTCTTTACAGAAGCGCCGAGCTTAAACGAACCACGCGCTCAATGCACGGCATACACGCGGCCGGTTTCCGCGCCTTCCACGCTGCGGCTATAGCCCAATGCCACGCGCGCGCCGCTCGCCGCCTCGAAGCCGCGAAAATACGGCCCGAAGCTCTCGCGCGCTTCTTCCAGCATGGTCGGGCTGACCGCGTTGATGCGCAGGCCGCGCGGCAGTTCGATCGCGGCGCCGCGCACGAAGCCTTCGATCGCGCCGTTGACGGCTGCCGCGCTCGCGCCTTGCCGGATCGGCTGGGCGCCGACGATGCCGCTCGTGAGCGTGAAAGAGCCGCCATCGTTGAGATAATCGCGCGCCGTGAGCACAAGGTTGACCTGGCCCATGAGCTTGTCGTCGAGGCCGAGGCGAAACTGCGCGGGCGTCATCTTGACGAGCTCGCCGAAGTGGACATGACCGGCCGTGGCGACAATCGCATCGACCCGGCCGATGGCATCGAAAAGACGCTTGATGCTGTCCAGATCGAGCAGATCGACGCGATGCGCGCCGCGCGTCGCGCCGATCTCGGTGACTTCGTGACGCGGTTGGAATTCGGCGCAGACGGCCCGGCCGACCGTGCCGGTGGCGCCGATGACAGCGATTTTCATGAGCGGCCTCGCAAGCGTTGCAGTGGGAGAACGGCAACGCATTGTGCACGCGCAAAGGCTCGATGAAAAGCCGCGGCAGTAAGGGGCGTCAGGCGGCCCGGCGCGCGGGCATCGGCGAGAGCAGGAACAACGACGCCGCGAGACGGCACGCGAGCGTCAGCCCCGACACCACGGCCGCTGCGGGGAAGACGTGCCATTGCAGCGCGAGCGTCGGCGCAACCAGCGCCACCGTGACGAAGCCGAGCGCGACGGTCAGCCAGCGCGCCCATTGCAGGCGAGAGGCGACGCACAGATACAGCAGGCCGACGAGCACGCGCGACACGATCGACGCCGCGACCGGATGGCTTGCCGCATCGCCCGGAAAGCCCATGGCGAGCGCGAGCCCGAGTTCCGCCCACGACAGCGCATACGCTGCCCCGAGGCACGCGAGCGCCGACTTGAACCGTTGCTGCGCCGCGCTGCGTTCGGGTGCGGCGGGACGCGCTTCGCGCAGTGCCTCGTCGTCGCCGGTCTCATCCGTGGCGTTCAGGCCGTCGTAGGTCTGACTCGTGGTCATCGCCTTCCCCTTTATTCGAATGTATGCGGTCCCAGATTCTTGTCGTTCGTTTTGCTCGAATAAGAGCAGAAGGCATCTCGCAATCGCTGTGCCTGCCTCGCGCCCCGTGCGGAACGATGTTTGCTGCACATCTGGCGACGTATCCTCGCTAGCCGAGCCACGACAAAAGGAGCCGACCATGAGCAACACCAAAGAGCAGAACCCGACTTCCGAGCGCGATGAAGACACGGTCGACAAGGCCGTGGAAGACACGTTCCCGGCCAGCGATCCGCCGGCAACGGGCGGCGTGACCCGCATCGAGACGGACGACGAGAAGGACGAAAAAAAGTAAGCGCAGCGAGGGCGGCCGCGCCGGACCGCGCGGCCACCCGATTTCTCAGAGGCCGTTCAGGGCTTTTCGATCACGATCAGCCGCGACGGCCGCAAGTGGTTCAGCGCATAGTGCGTGCGCCCCTCCAGCGTATGGCCGTGGGCATCGCGCGCGACGAAGCGCAGATGTTGCTCGACGTCCGGCACCGCGGGCGCGACCATTCCCCGGTCGATGACGCGATACCCGTTCGCCACCGCCAGCGCGAAATCCTTCTGCCCCGGACGGCTGTCGAAACCAGCCAGGACGCCGCTCGCCTCCGGCACATGATTCGATAGCGTGGCATTCGAGAAGATCACGGCGTCGGGATCGCGGGCGAGCATTTCCGCTTCGCGTTTCGCGTGAATGTTCTTCGCGTCAGTATCGACGGTGTCGTCGAGCGTGTCGTCGTTGAGCACATCGATGCCACGCGGCCGGCGCGGCACGGCATCGGTCACCGCCGCCGGTTCCGGCTCGGCTTGCGGAGTGTGCGGGCGCGCGTCTCGGCCGGACTCTGCCGCTTTCGCATCGCTCATGCGGATATGCGCCGTCTCCGTCGACGGCGTCTTGATGGGACTGTCGGCCGCCCGGCCGGCTTGCCTGTCTTGCGGCTCGTTGGATTCGGCGTTGTTCATCGCGCGTTCCTCCTGCAAACAAAGAAGGGCTTGGCAAGAGTCGTTCCGGCTATTTAGCGACGGAACGGTCGCCCTCGTCTGATGGGCATGGTCCCGACCGCCCAAAATTTCGCGGGCGATTTCCGAGACTAAGGGCTTTCACTACCAGTATTATTTGTAGCTTGTCGCCGGCAAAGCGCAATAGGGCAACGCGAGCAATACAGGAGGGCGCGTTGAGGACACCTGCCGGCGTGAGAGCAATGCCATTCGAAAGAGCAGGGCACTTTAAGACGGGTGACTCATGCAACACGATGCCGCCTTTTCGCATAGAGGCTATCTGCTGAACTGCGCGCCCGCACGGACGGCAGAAGGCACGTACCAACCTTACGTGGTGATCTCGCGATCGAGTGACGGCGAACTGGTCGCGAACCGCTTCTTTCCCGCGGACTTGCGCTTTCGAAGCGAAGACGAGGCTATCGCGCACGCGCGCGACTGGGCCGTGCGCTGGATCGACGCGAGCCACGTCACGGTATAGCGCCCGGCGCAGCGCACATGGCTTGCAAACGATTGCGCGCAACGTATGCTGGACGTGCGGCGCGCGCGTTGCGGCACGGTCGGTCGAAACCGGGTACTCTTGGCGTTCGTCCGCCGCGCTGGCCACGGCGGTTGTCACCATCGCTTAGAGATTGATACGCAGAACATGGCTTCGCCCAGCAGATCCGTGCCGCCCGGCACTTCGCCCGAATCTTCCGGTGCCGTCACCGCTCCCGCACCGCGCGAATGGGGCTTGTCGCGCATCGTGGCGGAGTTGCGCGAGTCGCGCGAACAACTGCATCGCACGAGGCATCCGCTCGGCATCCGCGAGCTGCCGTCGCGCGACGCCATCGTGAAGATCGTCAACGGGCTGCGCTCCGCGCTCTTTCCGACGCATTACGGCACGCCCGATCTCACCGACGAAAGCGTGGATTACTACGTCGGCCAGACGCTCGAAACCACGTTGCGCCTGCTGCACGAGCAGATTCGCCGCGCCTTGCGCTTTCTGCCGGAAAATCGCGAGACGAGCGACGCCGACCTGAGCGCGAAGGCGTTCGAGACCGCGCGGGAATTCGGCGCGCAACTGCCCGCGATCCGGGCGCTGCTGGTGTCGGACATTCTGGCCGCGTTTTCGGGCGATCCGGCCGCGCAGCACATCACCGAGATTTTGCTGTGCTATCCCGGCGTGTGGGCCATGATGCATCATCGGCTCGCTCATGCGCTGCATCGTCTGGGCGTGCCGCTGCTTGCGCGCTTCATCAACGAGATCGCGCATTCGCTGACGGGCATCGACATTCACCCGGGCGCGACCATCGGCCCGAGCTTTTTCATCGATCACGGCACGGGCGTGGTGATCGGCGAGACGGCGATCATCGGCGAGCGCGTGCGGGTTTATCAGGCGGTGACGCTCGGCGCGAAGAGCTTTCCTGCCGGTGGCGACGGCATGCTCGTGAAGGGCAATGCGCGGCATCCTATTGTCGAGGACGATGTCGTGATCTACGCGGGCGCGACCATTCTCGGGCGCGTCACCATCGGCAAAGGTTCGGTGATCGGCGGCAACGTCTGGCTGACGCATAGCGTTCCGCCGGGCAGCAATGTGTCGCAAGGCAAGGTGCGCGAAGGCACGGGCGCTAATGCGCCGCGCAACGGCTTCGGCGCATGAAACACAAAAGGGCCGCGGCGCGGCCCTCTCACGTTTTCGTTAGCCTCTTCAGGTATTCGACACGCTGAAGCCGGACTGCTGTCCGACGATGGCGAGAAACTCACGCCGCGTGGAAGGGTCGTCGCGGAACGAGCCGAGCATGCGCGAGGTCACCATCGAGACGCCCGCCTTGTGCACGCCGCGCGTGGACATGCACTGATGCGCGGCTTCGAGAATCACGCCGACGCCGAGCGGTTGCAGCACTTCTTCGAGCGTATCGGCGATCTGCGCGGTCATCTTCTCCTGAATCTGCAGGCGCTTGGCGAAAGCATCGACGAGACGCGCGAGCTTGGAAATGCCGACGACGCGCTTGTTCGGCAGATACGCGACGTGCGCCCGGCCGATGATCGGCACCATGTGATGCTCGCAATAGCTCTCGAAGCGAATGTCCTTGAGCACGATCATCTCGTCGTAGCCCTGCACCTCGGAGAACGTGCGCGCGAGAATCTCGTGCGGGTTCTGCGCGTAACCGGCGAAGAACTCCTCGTAGGAGCGGACGACGCGCGCCGGCGTGTCGAGGAGACCTTCGCGGCGCGGATCGTCGCCGGCCCAGCGCAGGAGCACGCGCACGGCGGCTTCGGCTTCCTCGCGCGTCGGACGATCGGCTGATTCAGCGGGCATGTCCGAGCCGGTGAGATGATGGGTGTGCGGGGCGCTCATGAAAGCTCCTGTCGGTCTATGTTCGGATATCAGCCGACATTGTTCCACGTTTTCGAATGCCCTTATGCGCGTCAGGTGTTTCAGGCTGTTACGCCCCGCATTTTTCGCCGACCATCACGCGGGCTTGTGCTCCACTCCGCCCAACACCATCCACGACACGCCGAACATGTCCTGAACCATGCCGAAGCGTTTAGCGAAAAAGGTCTGCGTCATCGGCATCTGAACCTGTCCGCCCTTGGCGAGCGCATTGAAGTACTTCTCGGCCTGCTGCTCGTCGTCTGCGGTGAGCGAGAGCGACACGCCCTGAAAATTCGGCTTGCCGCTGCACATGCCGTCGGACGCCATCACCGTGGAATCGCCGATGGTGAACGCGGTATGCATGATCTTGTCTTCGGAGCCGGGCGGCATGCTGCAGCCGCTCGCCGCTTCGCTGCCGCCTTGCTTGCCTGCGTCCGGATTGTCCCGGTAACGCATCGTCATCAGCACCTGTGCGCCCAGATGCTCGCGATAAAACGACACGGCTTCTTCGCAGCGGCCTTCGAAAAACAGATACGGTTGCACTGTCATGTCTGCTCCTTGGGTGAGGACGGTCAGGATGCTTCGTCGGGGTCCATGTCCATCATGAGCGGCACGGACGCGTGTTCGTGCACCACGCGCCAGTCGCCGCCGATCTTCCGGAAACACACGGTCGCGCGCACGATGTCGTCGCGCCCGCCCGCCGCCACGCGGTTGAGCGAGTGCGCGTGCGCCAGCTCGCCGCTGACCGCGATATGCATGTCCACGATGTCGAACGCGAGCGGGCCGCTGATGCTGTCGAACCAGCGTTGCCAGTTCTCGCGATAACGCTCCACTCCGGTCATCGAAGCGGGCGGCACGACATCGAACACGACGACATCGGGCGCGTAGTGCGCGACGAGCGCCGCTGCGTCCTTTCCCAGCACGGCTTGCCGCCAGGCTTCCGTCAGCTCGCGGATACGCGCTTCGTCACGCGCACGATCGTTCTCGTCGTTCATGTTCGCTCCCTTCGACGGACAAATTCGACTTGTGTACAGCGTCCACAAAAAATAGCAGAGATAATGGACAGTGTCCACATCGGACCGTCACCGTCGAGATAACAAGAAATCCCATGAAAAAAACCAGGCCGCGAAACACTTACAGACACGGCGACCTTCGGCGCGCGCTCATCGACGCGGGCATTCAGCTCGCCCGCGAAGGCGGCCCCAATGCGATCGTCCTGCGCGAAGCAACGCGCCGTGCGGGCGTCGTGCCGAATGCGGCGTACCGGCACTTCGAAAACAGGGACGCGCTGTTGTCCGCGGTGCGCTCGGCGGCGCTGTCGTCGGTGGCCGAAGCGATGGAAGAAGAACTGGCCGCTGGCCCGAAGAAGCGCCGTCGCGCCGATGCCGCCCGTGCCGGACTGCGCGCGATCGGCGCCGGCTATTTACGCTTCGCCCAGGCGGAAACGGGTTTGTTTCGCACCGCGTTCGCTGCGGCGCAGGCGGAGTGGAGAGAGCACGATGAACCGTACGGAGCGGGGCCGAGCGGTCTGGACCCGTTCCAGCTCTTGAGCCGCGCGCTCGATGAGATGGTGGAGGCGGGCGCGCTCGATGCGCGGCGTCGGCCCGACGCGGAATATCTCGCGTGGAGCGCGGTGCACGGCTTTGCGCTGCTGCTGATCGAAGGGCCGCTGCAAGGGCTGGGCGCGGAGTCGGTCGAACCGCTTGCCGCGCGGCTCTTGTCGATGGTGGAGAACGGCTTGTGACCCGACCGCGCGAGTCATCACGGCGCCGGCTTTTTGTCGTATAGGGAAGAGGGCGCGCAATTCACCGATAATGTCGCCTCGTCGCCGCTTGCTCCCTTAGCCGTCAACCATTCAGCAATCAAGCTCGTCACGCGCCCGATGTTCGCCAACCTGCTCGTTCAACTCGTCAATGGCCTGGCCGATGCCTGCGCGCTCTTTCTCGTCGCCTCGGGACTGTCGCTCATCTTCGGCGTCACGCGCATCGTCAACTTCGCGCACGGCTCGCTGTACATGTTGGGCGTCTATGTCGCCTATAGCCTGACGAGCCGGTTTGGGGCGAGCATCATGGGTTTCTGGGCGTCGATTGTCGGCGCGGCGCTGATCGTCGGCGCACTGGGCGCGATCATCGAAGTCGGTGTGCTGAGACGCATCTATCGCGCGCCGGAGCTGTTCCATTTACTCGCGACGTTCGCGCTCGTGCTGATATTGCGCGACGCCGCGCTTTACGTATGGGGACCGGACGATCTGTTCGGGCCGCGCGCGCCGCATCTCGGGGGCGCCGTGCCATTGCTCGGACATGCGTTGCCCGTCTATGACCTGGTGCTGATCGTGGCCGGTCCGCTCGTGCTGGGCGTGCTCTGGTACGCGCTCACACGTACGCGCTGGGGCACGCTGGTGCGGGCCGCGAGTTCCGATCGCGAAATGCTCGGCGCGCTAGGCGTGAATCAGGCGTGGCTGTTCACCAGTGTCTTTTTCGCGGGCGCATGCCTCGCGGGCCTCGGCGGCGCGCTGCAGATACCGAGGATGCCGGCGAATCTCTCGCTCGATATCGACACCATCGGCAATGCGTTCGTGGTTGTCGTGGTCGGCGGCATGGGCTCGATTCCGGGCGCGTTCGTCGCGGCATTGTTGATCGCGGAGATCAAGGCGCTGTGCATCGGCATCGGGCAAGTATCGGTGTTCGGTATCGCGTTCTCACTGTCGAAGTTTACGCTCGTCGCCGAATTCGTTTTGATGGCCGTCGTATTGGTGTTTCGTCCGTGGGGCTTGTTCGGGCGCCCGCAGACCGTTGCGCGAACCGCCGCGCCCGCGGACAGGCCGCTTTTACCCGCAACGCGCCGCGTCAAGGTCGGCTGGGCCGTCGTCGTCTTGCTGCTCGCGCTCGCGCCTTTGGGAGCCGGCGCTTTCCCGTATCTTCCCGTGTTGATGGTCGAAGTCCTGATCGCCGTTCTCTTCGCCGCGAGCCTGCATTTCATCATGGGACCGGGCGGCATGCATTCGTTCGGACATGCGGCTTATTTCGGACTGGGCGCTTATGGCGCGGCGCTTTTTCTCAAGGCGCTGGCCTTGCCGATGGAAGCGGCGCTCGCGCTCGGGCCACTCGTCGCGGGCATCGGCGCGATCGTGTTCGGATGGTTCTGCGTGCGGCTATCCGGCGTTTATCTCGCGATGCTGACGCTCGCGTTCGCGCAGATCGTGTGGTCGATCGTCTATCAATGGGATGCGGTCACAGGCGGCAGCAACGGGCTACTCGGCATGTGGCCGTCGCCGTGGCTATCATCGCCCGTTGCGTTCTACTACCTCACGCTCGTTGCCGCGATAGCCGGCGTATGGCTCTTGCGACGACTGCTCTTCGCGCCGCTCGGATTCGCGATGCGCGCGGGCCGCGATTCGCCGTTGCGCGCGGAAGCAATCGGCATCGACGTCGCCCGCGTGCAATGGATCGCCTTCGTCGCTGCTGCGCTCGTATGCGGGCTCGCGGGCTCGCTGTACGCATTCTCCAAAGGCAACATCTCGCCGGAAGCCGTTAGCGTCGGTCGCTCCGTGGACGGTCTCGTGATGGTGCTGCTCGGCGGCATTCAGACGCTCGCGGGACCCATCGTCGGCGCGGCGGTATTCACGTGGTTGCAAGACACGGTGGCGCGGCAGACCGACTATTGGCAAGCGTTGCTCGGGGCAGCCATTCTCGTGCTCGTCGTGGCGTTTCCGCAAGGCATCGCGGGCTTCGTGCGTGACCGGTTCACGGAGGCGCAATGACGCTTCTGCGCATCGACAAACTATCCAAGTCCTTCGACGGCGTGAAGGCCGTCAACGACGTGTCGTTCTCGGTTGAAGCAGGGCAACTCCTCGCGTTGATCGGCCCTAACGGCGCCGGCAAGTCGACGTGCTTCAACATGATCAACGGGCAACTCAAGCCCACGTCGGGCACCATTCATCTGGACGGCCACGACATCACGGGAAGACGTCCGCGCGATATCTGGCGGCAGGGCGTCGGCAGGACGTTTCAGGTGGCCGCTACGTTCAACTCGATGACGGTGCTCGAAAACATGCAGATGGCGTTGCTCTCGCACGAGCGGCGCGCGTTCGGCTTCTTCTCGCGCGTGGCGTCATCGCATGAAGACGAAGCCATGGCATTGCTCGATCTCGTCGGCATGGCGGCGCACGCGCGGCGCAGTTGCGCGGTGCTCGCATACGGCGACGTCAAGCGCGTGGAACTGGCGATGGCGCTATCCAACCGCCCGAAACTGCTGCTGATGGACGAGCCCACGGCGGGCATGGCGCCCGAGGAACGCAACGCGCTCATGGCGCTCACCGCGCGTCTTGCCAGGGAGCGCAACATGGGCGTGCTCTTCACCGAACACAGCATGGATGTGGTGTTCGAACATGCCGATACGCTGGTGGTGCTGGCGCGAGGGCAGTTGATTGCAGAAGGCGACGCCGATGCGATCCGCAACGACGCCCGCGTGCGCGAGGTCTATCTGGGCACGGGCGCATCGTATGCGCCGCGCGCCGTTTCAATCGACGGAGCCGCGCGATGACGCTCTTGCGTGTCGATGCGCTGAATGCGTTCTATGGCCGCGCGCAGATTCTGTTCGATGTCGCGCTCGAAGTCGGACAGGGCGAGGTCGTCGCGCTGATGGGCCGCAACGGCGCGGGCAAATCCACGACCATGAAAGCCATCATGGGCCTGCTGCCGCGCGTGACCGGCACGGTCATGTTCATGGGCGAGAACATATCGGGAATGGCGCCGTATCGCATCGCGCGACGCGGGCTTGGGTATGTGCCGGAAGATCGCCGCATCTTCGGCGACCTGACCGTCATGGAGAATCTGGAGACGGGCCACCAGCCGCCGCGCGAAGGCGCGCCGCAATGGACGCCGGACACGCTCTTTCGCGTCTTCCCGAATCTCGGCGAGATGCGCGGGCGCCGCGCGAGCCGCATGAGCGGCGGCGAGCAACAGATGCTGACCGTGGCGCGCACGCTGATGGGCAATCCGCGTGTCGTGTTGCTCGACGAGCCGTCGGAAGGCGTGGCGCCGGTCATCGTCGAGCAGATGGCCGATATGATTCTCCGACTGAAGCGCGAAGGGCTCGCGGTTCTGCTATCGGAGCAGAACCTGCACTTCGCTGAACTCGTCAGCGACCGCGTGGTTGTGCTGGAGAAAGGCCAGGTTCGCCATGCCGGAGCGATGCAGGCGTTCGTTCGCGACGATGCCGCTCGCCGCGCTTATCTGGGCGTTTGAGCCCGAAGCATATCGTTAGAGGAGAAGCATCGATGATTCATCAAGCAAGAAAAGTGCTGCGCGCGAGCGTGGCTGCCCTCGCGGCCGTCGCGGCCTGCGCCGCGCACGCCGACAGCATCAAGATCGGCGAGATCAACAGCTATAAGGCGCAGCCCGCGTTTCTCCTGCCCTACAGAAACGGCTGGAATCTCGCGCTCGATCAGATCAACGCGGCAGGCGGCATCGACGGCAACAAGCTCGAAGTCGTTTCCCGCGACGACAACGGCAATCCCGGCGATACCGTGCGTGTCGCGCAGGAACTCGTTTCACGGGAGCAGGTGAAGCTCTTGTTCGGCGGCTATCTGTCGAACACGGGCCTCGCGCTCGCGGACTACGCGAAGCAGCGCCGCATTTTCTTCCTCGCCGCCGAACCGCTCACCGACAAGATCGTCTGGCAGGACGGCAACAAATACACGTATCGCCTGCGGCCATCGACGTATATGCAGGTGGCCATGCTCGTCCCCGAAGCAGCCAAGCTCAAGAAGAAGCGTTGGGCGCTCGTCTATCCGAATTACGAGTACGGTCAGTCGGCCGTGGCGACATTCAAGCGCTTGCTGAAGGCCGCGCAGCCCGATGTCGAGTTCGTCGCGGAACAGGCGACGCCGCTAGGCAATGTCGATGCAGGCGCCGTCACGCAGGCGCTTGCCGATGCGAAGCCCGACGCCATCTTCAACGTGCTCTTCAGCGCGGACCTCGGCAAGTTCGTTCGCGAGGGCAATACGCGCGGGCTCTTCAAGGATCGCGCGGTGGTGTCGCTGCTGACGGGCGAGCCCGATTATCTCGATCCGCTCGGGGCGGAAGCGCCGGTCGGATGGATCGTCACGGGCTACCCGTGGTATGCCATCGACACACCGGCTAACAAGCAGTTCGTCGCGGCTTATCAAGCGAAGTATCACGACTATCCGCGCCTGGGCTCGGTTGTCGGATATACGGCGATGATGTCGCTCGCCAATGGCCTCAGGAAAGCGGGCAGCACGGACGCGGACAAGCTCGCCGCCGCATTCAAGGGCTTGCCGGTGAACACGCCGTTCGGTCCTATCGTCTATCGCAAGCAGGACAATCAATCGACGATGGGCGCTTATGTCGGCGTCACGGCACAGAAGGACGGCAAGGGCGTGATGACGTCGTTCCGCTATATCGACGGCGCGAGCGTCCAGCCCTCGGACGAAGAAGTGCGAAAGCTGCGCCCGGCGGACTGATCACGCCTTGGGAAAGGGCTTGCTGACGAATTTCGATCCGGCAAGCCCGAAGCGCCACGGAACATCCATCGCCTTGCTGATGCCGATGCGCGGACCCGTGACGACATCGCATGCCTCGTCGGGCGGCTGAATATCGAAAGGCGCTTCGAGCAGCGACGCGCCGTTGTCCTTGTGCGTGATGCCGAGCGCCTGCGCGAGCCGCCCGGGCCCCGAACACAGCAGCTTGAGCGGTTCGACGCCGCGCCGCTGGCGCATGACGTCGATGCCGGTCAGCGGCTCGATGGCGCGGATCAGCACGCCGGCGCCGTGGCCTGCTTCGCGGCATACGAAGTTCAGGCACCAGTGGATGCCGTACGACCGATAGACGTAAGCATGCGCGGGCGGCCCGAACATGGACGCGTTGCGCGGCGTGGGGCCGGAGAACGTGTGCGAGGCGGGATCTTCGCGGTCATAAGCTTCGGTCTCGACGATGCGCCCGCCGACGCCGTCCACGGTGAAGATGGCGCCGATCAGGCGGCGCGCGACTTCTTCCGATGCGGCGGAGAAGTCGATGAAGGGATGTTTGATTTTGGGGCTCACAGGCATCATTCTAATCAACGACGCTCACAGGAGACGCGCGATGAAAAAGTCTTGGTTCCTCAGATTCTCCAATGCGCTATCGCACGTCACGGGCCGGGCATCGACGTTCGTCATCGCGGTCGTGCTGGTGATCGCGTGGGCGGTCTCCGGACCGCTCTTTCACTTCAGCGATACGTGGCAACTCGTCATCAATACCTCTACGACCATCGTCACGTTTCTCATGGTCTTTCTGATTCAGAACACGCAGAACCGCGACACGGCGGCCATGCAGATCAAGCTGGACGAACTCATACGCGCGACGGAGCGTGCGCATAATGCGTTGCTGGATTTGGAGGAGTTGGATGAGAAGGACCTCACGCGTTTCCGCAAGCGTTACGAAGAACTTGCGGAAAGAGCGCGCGGCGAATTGCGCTCCACAGACGGTGGACAGGACATCGACTTGTCGGGCTTCGATCGGGAAGACGATAAAAAGCATACGCTGACATAACGCCCGCGAATCGCAAGCGCAAACAACGTCGCAGCAAAGCGACGGTGGATCTCGCCGGTTGCAGCCCTTGCACATCGAATCGGCGGCACTACGTATTGATTTCCGACCTCGCCAGTAACCGGGAATGAATATGCGCAGTGCTTTGCTTTCTTTCCTTTCGGCGGGCTGATTACCGCAAACGTTTTACCTTTCATCGGGCCGCGCAATGCGGCTGTCGCTGCACGGCGCCGTACGAACGCGTTGCCAGACGTCCGAGTACGAAATCGCCGGTTGCCCTCCACTGAATTCCACGACGAACCTAAAGTTTCCCGCCTTCGGGCCGTTAGCGAAGGAACACACGTCCGCTAAAACCTCGAATTGAGGGTTGTTCAGGCCTCTGAACGACGCTGTCGTAGCACCGAGGTGTAGCTAGGATGTGTCGTGTCCGGCGCCTCTCTCACCGGAAAACCACACGTTACCTCAACTCGTATCAAGGGAATAAAAATGCTCAAGTTTGCGAAAGCTTTTACGCGTGATGAGCGCGGCGTCAGCGCCATGGAATACGCAATCCTCGCCGGCATCATCGTCGTGGCGCTGACCGCGTCGATGACGTCGTTCAAGACCGCGTTCACGGGTCTGTGGACGACCATCACGACCAAAGTCAACAACGCAGGCCAGTAATAGCCGTACCTCCGGAGGCCCGGATGTTTTTCGTCCGGTTCTCCGCTCCATTCCCAACTCACCTCGCGGCTTCATCGTGCTGACCTTGTCCATCGCCATTCGTCTCGTCGTCTTCTGCGCGCTCGTTTTGCTCGCGGTCATCGACATTCGTTCACGGCGACTGCCGACGAACATCGTCCTCGTGATTGGCGGACTGTTCTTCGTGGACGCTGTCCTGCGCCAGATGCCGCTCGACACGATGATCGCCCACCTCGTGGTCGCCATCGGCGTGTTCCTCGTCTGCGCGCTGCTGTTCGCGGCGCGGATGCTCGGCGGCGGCGACGCCAAGCTCGCGGCGGTGATCTTTCTCTGGGCGGGCGTCGGCCTTTCGCTGCCGGCACTCAGCCTCATTTCAGTGACAGGCATGTTCGTGTCGCTGATCAGTCTTGCAACGCGAAACATGAATCCCGACCGCCACGCGATGCCCATGCGCGCGCTGGCGTTGTTCTCCGGAGCGCGCGGCGTGCCTTACGGCGTCGCGCTCGCCTGTGGCGGCATCGCTGTCATCGTGCTGCCCGTTGTGCTTCCCTTGATCTTGACGCGATAGGACGGCGTCGCTATGTCCAACATCATCAAATTTGCCGTGCTGCTCGTCGGCGCACTTCTCATCGCGCTGATCGTGCGCGTCGTTGTCGCCAGCTCGTCCAAACCGAGCGAAGTCAAGATCACCACCGCCAAGGTGCAGGTGAGCGCGGCGGACCTGCCGCAGGGACTTCTGCTGCGCGATGAAGACATCGGCTGGAAAGCGATCCCCGCCACCGAGGTGCCGGCGAACGCCATCGTGCAGGGCGCGCCGGGTTCGGCAGACCTGAAGGGCGCGCTGCTGCGCCATCCGGTGACGAGCGGCACGATTCTCACCGGCGACGACGTCATTCTGCCGAGCGCGCCGGGTTTTCTGGCCGCTACGCTGAAGCCGGAAATGCGCGCCGTGTCGGTCGCCGTGGACGATGTCTCCGGCAACGCCGGCCTGATTCAGCCGGGCGATTACGTCGATCTGTTGCTGACACAGCAAATGGACCGGCGCACGGATTCGCCGGACCTCGCGGTATCGAGCGAAACGGTGGTGGAGCACGTCCGCGTGCTGGCGGTCGGTTCCGAAATCAAGCGTCCGAAGAACAACGGCGCGGCGCCCGAAACGGTGACGCCCGCCCGCACGGTCACGCTGGAAGTCACGCCGCGCATGGGCGAAGTCGTCGCGGTCGCCGCGCGTCTGGGCAGTCTGTCGCTCGCGCTGCGCAGTTTCGCGACGGTCACCCGCGACCCGGCGGCATCCGCGGCTATCCCCGTTTCGTCGGCGGAACGCGCGCCGATCTGGGCCGGCGACATTTCGCGCGCGGTACGCGCGCTGCCCCATGCCCGCACCGCTGAGGCGAGCACGGGCGGCCCGTCCGCGCCGCCGCTTCCCCACACGGTGACGGTCTACCGCGGTTCTGAAAAGACGGACAACTCTGGGGGTGCTGCGGGGAGCGCAACCACGTCGGTTGCGGCAAATTCCGTCGCTGGCGCGCCTCCGCTCCCTACAGTCCCCGCGCGTTGATGCCGTAAGCACGGGTACAGAGTGAATCGCCAGGTATACAGTCATGAATAAGCAGTCGAGTTCGGTTCTTGTCGATGCAAACGTTGCGGCGAAAGCCGTGGCGTGCGCGGGCGCGCTGTCCGCAGCACTTGCCGCGACGCTGCCCGCGACGTCGAACGCCGCCGAACCGCCGCAGACCGCGCAGCAGGCCTATCAGGCACAGGCGCGCGTCGCGAACCGGAAGGCTCTGCCCGCCGCGGCCGACGCGACGGCGGCAGCCGATAGTTACAGTCCCCTCAACATCGACGCGGGCAAGGGCACGCTGCTGCGCCTGAACGAAGAAGCGTCGTCCGTGTTCGTCGCCGATCCGACGGTCGCCGATGTGCACGTTCCGTCGCCTAAAGCGGTGTTCGTGCTCGGCAAGAAGTCCGGCACGACGACGCTCTACGCGCTCGGCGCGAACAACAAGCCGATCCTGCAACGCACGATCGTCGTCGCGCGCGACATGATGCTCCTGCGCAGCACCATCGCGAGCCGCTTCCCGGACCTCAACGTCCAGATCGGCACGACGCTCGGTTCGCTCGTCCTGACCGGGCAGGTTCATACCTCGCTCGAAGCGGATGCCGTCGTGCAAGCCGTCACGCCGTTCCTCGCCGACAAGGAAGTGCTGGTCAACCGCATGACGGTGGATCGTCCGCAGCAGGTTCAGTTGCGCGTGCGGATCACGGAAGTGGACCGCAACATCACGCAGCAGCTCGGCATCAACTGGCAGTCGATCGGCAATGCGGCGGGCAATTTCTTCGGCGGCATCTACAGCGGCCGCTCGATCTACAACCTGACGCAGCCGCTCACCAATGCAGCCGGCCAGACGACTTATCCCGTCAACCTGCCGAGCAACAACGCGTATTCGCTGTTCGGCGCGTTCCGCACGAACAACGTCGACATCCGCGCGATGATCGATGCGCTGAATCAGGAAGGCTTGCTGACCGTGCTCGCGGAGCCGAATCTCGTTGCGCTGTCCGGTCAGACGGCGAGCTTCCTCGCGGGCGGCGAATTTCCGATTCCGGTCTCGCAAGTCAACGGCGCGATCTCGGTCGAATTCAAGCAGTTCGGCGTGAAACTGGATTTCACTCCGACGGTGCTCGACGAGCATCGCATCAGCCTGAAAGTGCGGCCGGAAGTGAGCCAGATCGATACCTCGGTGAGCGTGACGACCAACGGCATAACGGTGCCGGGCCTCTCCGTGCGCCGCGCCGACACCACCGTGGAACTGGGCAGCGGCCAGAGTTTCGCTATCGGCGGCCTGTTGCAAAGCAATACGCAGGACATCGTTTCCCAGGTTCCGGGTCTCGGTTCGCTGCCGGTGCTGGGCAAGCTGTTCTCGTCGACGAACTACCAGAACAACAAGACCGAACTCGTGATCATGGTGACGCCCTATATCGTCGAGCCGACCGATCCCGCGAAGCTGCGCTCGCCGCTCGATTCGCTGATCTCGCCGAGTTCGGACGTGGAGTACGGCTTCCAGCGCCGCACGGGCACCGACGCGCCTTCGGCCGGCGAACCGCGTCTCGTCGGCGCGGCCGGATATGTCTATTGAGCGCATTGCCATGAAACACGCACGCATTCTCACGCTTTCTCTTTCCTGCGCGATCGCGCTCGGCGCAGCGGGCTGCTTCAAGCCGCCGCGCAACATGCCCAACGAAACGGTCATCGGTTACGACGGCCGCTCGGCCACGCCGCCCGATTGCGAAAGCCTGTCCCGCGCCTCGCTGCTGACGGATGCCGGCATTCGCCGCCCGAGCATGCAATGGGGCTGCGCGACGTACACGAATCTCGCCGCCCAGCTTGCGCATCCGGAAGACATCGTTCATCCGCGCACGCTCGGCCCCGCCGATGCAGCCGTTGCCGCAAGCGCCGCGCATCGTTACCAGACCGAACACGTGATTCCGCTCGACAAGAGCACGTCGCGCGACGCCAAGTGATGCATGCCATCTCACGAGCACGACCATGAGCACGACAGACCTTCCTTTCTTGAAGAGCAAGAACAAGACGGCGGCGCGCGCCGCGGACTTCATCGCGTTCGTCTCGGACCGCACGACTGAGCAGGTGCTCAAGAGCTTCGTGCTCGAACAGGCGATGCCGCACGTCCATATCGCGGTCGGCACCGTCGATGACGCCATTGCGTATCTGGAAAGGATCGAGCGCTCGCCGCTCTTTCTGATGATCGACCTGCAGGACTCGGTGATGCCGCTGTCCGATCTGGGACGTCTGGCCGAAGTCTGCGAGCCGTCGGTGCAGGTCGTGGCGCTCGGCGAGCGTAACGACGTCGGCCTGTTCCGCAGCCTCCTGAAGCTGGGCGTGCGCGATTATCTGGTCAAACCGCTGACGGTCGAACTGCTCAAGCGCACGGTCAACGTGGCCGGCGGAAAGGTGAGCGATGTCGTCATGTCGCGCGCCGGCAAGACCATTGCGTTCGTCGGCTCGCGCGGCGGCGTGGGCGTGACCACGCTGGCACTGAACGTCGCGCGCTATCTCTCCGACGAAACGCACCGCCGGGTGGCCTACGTCGATTTGAACCTCCACGGCAGCGCCGCCAACGTGATGCTCGGCCTGCAAAGCAACAACGGCCTCTCCGACGTGCTGGAGAATCAGCACCGGCTGGACCCGCAATACGTGGACCGCACGCTCGTCGCCAAGGGCACGCGCCTTTTCATGCTGACAGCGGAGCGTCCGTTCAGCGCGGCGCCAGCCTTTGAACCCGGATCGCTCGCGCGCGTGCTGCAAGTGCTGTGCGACAGCTTCCACTACGTCATCATCGACATTCCCGGCCCGTCCGATGCGCTCGCGCAGGAAGCGTTCGATCACGCGTCGCGTTGCTATATCGTCGCTGACCGCTCGGTGCATTCGGCGCGCGAAACGATAAAACTGCTGCGCCATATCGAGGATCGCGACAACAATCCGCCGACTTCTTTGCTGCTCAACAACCCCAATGCCGCGACGGCCGGAAAGGTGCAGCCGGCGGATTTCGTCGGCGCGATCGGCCGTGCCGTGCTGCACGAAATCCCGTTCGAGTCCAAGGCCGTGGCGGTCGCAGAAAATCTCGGCGAGAAGCCCAAGGACAAATCGCAGAACGGCTTCACTCAGAGCGTGGTGCGCGTCGCCGCTGATCTGACCGGTCAGCACACGATGGTGGAGCGTTCGTTCCTGCAGAAATTCAAGCTGAGGAGAGGCTGATGTTCGGGCAGAAGCAGATCGCGAAGCCGAGCGTCGATCCGGTCGACAACGCCGCGGTCGTGGCGGTCGCCGAACACGCGCCGGCTGCGGTCCCCACGCCGGCGCCCGCGCCGCCGCGCGCCCGTCCCGGCATGCCCGAGGGCAACGAAGTGCTGGTGCGCTCCGATCTCTTCAAAGTGATCCGGACCGGCGTGTTCGGCGCGATGAACGCATCGGCTGCGGTCGGTAAGACGCGCGAGCAGATGAAGCCGGGCGTCGAGGCGCTCGTGCTCGAAATCGCGGAGCGCGAACGGCTCAACATCACGATCGCGGAGCAGGCGCAGATCGTCGGCGAACTGCTGAACGACATGTTCGGCCTCGGCCCGATCGAACCGCTGCTGGCCGACGAAACCATCACGGACGTGCTGGTGAACGGTCCTGATCAGGTATTCGTGGAACGGCACGGCCGCCTCGAACTCACGCCCTACAAGTTTCGCGATAACGCGCATGTGGTCAACGTCGCGCAGCGGATCGCGGCGGGCGTGGGGCGGCGCGTCGACGAAAGCAGTCCGATGGTCGATGCCCGTCTGGCCGATGGCAGCCGGGTCAACGTCGTGTTGCCGCCGCTCGCGATCCACGGCACGTCGATCTCGATCCGTAAGTTTTCCAAGCGCAACATCACGCTGCATCGCATGGCGCAGCAGGGCAACATGTCCGCCGAAATGGCGACGGTGCTCAAGCTCGCAAGCACATGCCGGCTGAATATCATCGTGTCCGGCGGCACGGGCTCGGGCAAGACGACGCTGCTCAACGCGCTGTCGCACTTCATCGGGCTCGGCGAGCGCACCATCACCATCGAAGACGCGGCGGAATTGCAGCTCGTGCAGCCGCATGTGGTGAGCCTCGAAACGCGCCCCGAGAACGCCGAAGGACTCGGCGCGGTCACGCAGCGCGATCTCGTGCGAAACGCGCTGCGGATGCGTCCGGACCGCATCATCCTCGGCGAAACGCGCGGCCCCGAAGCCTTCGACGTGTTGCAGGCCATGAACACCGGCCACGACGGGTCGATGACCACCATCCACGCGAACACGCCGCGCGACGGCATCACGCGTCTGGAAAGCATGGTCATGATGGCGAACGGCAATCTGCCGCTCATGTCCATCCGGCGTCAGATTGCGAGCGCAGTGCACATGATCGTGCAGATCGAGCGGATGCGCGACGGCATGCGGCGCGTGACGCGCATCACCGAACTGGTGGGCATGGAAGGCGACGTCATCATCACGCAGGATCTGTTCACGTTCCGCTATGACGCGAGCGCTTACAGCGAGGAAGTGAAGGGCGTCTACGAGTCGTCCGCGGTGCGGCCGGCGTTTTCGGCGCGTGCGGCGTACTACGGCCTGGAGGACGCGCTCCTGGAGGCGATGCGCCTATGAACACCGCCGATCTCTTCACCGGGTGCGCGTTTATCGTCACCTTGTTGCTGGGCGTGATGGCGCTGGTGGTGCAGGACATGCGCAAACAGCGGCCCGATGCCCGCATCAAGTCGCGCATGGCCGAGGCGTTCTTCGTCGAGGGACGCAAGACGCTCAAGCTGGACACCGACTTGTTCAAGGTCGAGCGCGAACAGAACGCGCTGATGCGCTGGCTCAGTCCGAAGATCGCGCGCTTGCGCACGGTCGCGGGCGCGAACGGCATTCGCATCGTCGTGGCCGTCGCCATCTTCGGAGAGATCGTCGCCCTGTTGATGTCCGACTATGCGCCGCTGCCGTCGTTCGTGCCGCCGATCCTGATCGTCGGCCTGCCGGCGTTTCTGGTCGTGCGCACCTACAACTTTCTGGTCAACCGGTTCCGCCAGCGTTTCCTCGATGGCTTTCCGGACCTCATCGACCTGATCGTGCGCGCGGTGCGCGCGGGTGTGCCGGTGACGCATGTGATCCATTCGGCGGCGAGCGAGGTGCCGGAACCGCTGCGCAGCGAGTTCAAGATCATGGGCGATTCGCTGCAAGTCGGCCTCGATCTCGAGGAAGTGCTTTCGGTCGCGGTCGCGCGCATCGGCATTGCGGACTTCTCCTTTTTCTGCGTGTGTTTGCTGTTGCAGCGCGAGACCGGCGGTCAACTCGGCGAAACGCTCGAGAACCTGTCGGGCATCGTGCGCACGCGCCGCGAAATTCGTCAGAAGACCAAAGCGCTCACCGGCGAGGCGCGCATCACGACGAAAATCCTCGCGGCCATTCCAGTCATCATTCTGCTCAGCACTTATGTTTTGAACAGGGAATACCTCATGGTGCTGTTCGACACGCAAGCAGGCCAGAAATGCCTGACCTTCGCGGCGGTTTCGCTCGTGATCGGCATTTCGATCGTCAATAAGATGTCCAAGATGGATACCTCGCGATGAGCCAGGAAAACTTCGATGCCATCGTCAACCTGTCGATGCTGCTCGCGCTCGTCGCGGGCATCGCGATCTGGTATGCGACGAAATTCGGCGGCCTGCGCGGCCGCATCGCGGAGCGCGTGCGCAACGTGGCGATCACGCAGCCGGTCAGTGGCGCCGACGTCGCGGAAGTGCTCGACACCAGCATCCGCAGCCGCGCGGTGGCGCTGTTCGCGCGCATCGGCGACCGCCTTCCGCTTTTCGACGCGAAGTACCGCCTGAAGCTTCAGAAGGAAATGATTCGCGGCGGCTATCGCAGCAAGATGGCGGTGTCGATCCTGCTCGCCGCGAAGTTCCTCACCGGTCTGGTCTGCGCGACGGCCATGGTCATGCTCGGTTCGAACATCCCGGTTGTCGGCGGCTATCCTGCCGTGCGCGGCATGCTGATGCTCGGCGTGTTCGTCGCAGGCATGATCGTTCCCGAATACGTCCTGGCGTTTCTTTCCATGCGCCGCCGCAAGGCCATCGAGAGTTGCCTGCCCGATGCGCTCGATCTGCTCGTGATCTGCACGAACGCGGGTAACAGCCTGGGCGTGAGCATCCGCCGCGTGGCGGACGAAATGAAGCTGATCTGCCCGCCGCTCTCCGACGAACTCTCGCTGACGGCGGACGAGTTGACGCTCTCCGGCGACAACATGCGCTCGTTACAGGCGCTGGGCGAACGGATCGATCTGCCGTCGGTGCGCGCGCTCATCTCCACGCTCAATCAGTCGATGAAGTACGGCACGCCGATCACGCAGGCGTTGCGGACGCTCTCGCGCACCGAGCGCCTCGCGCACATGGTTTCGCTCGAAGAGAAAGCGGCCAAGCTCGCCCCGAAGATGGTCGTGCCGATGATGATCTTCATTCTTCCCGCGGTCATGGTGATTTCAGCCGGGCCGTCAATCATTCAGCTCATGGACGCGTTGGCCAAGCAATGAAAGCAACTCAGATTCTCTCCGTGGCGCGCGCCCACGAACTCAGCCGCGCGGTGATCACCGTATGCGCGATCGCGCTGGCCGGCGCCTTGTCCGCCTGCACGACCACCTCCACGCTGCATCAGACGGCTGAGGCGCGGCCCGTCACGCAGAACACGTCGCCCAGCGCGATGAGCGAACTGCGCATCGCCGATACGGCCATCGAATCCGGCAACGTCGAACTCGCGACGACGCTCTACGACCGCATCGTGAAGGCCGATCCGCGTTCGGTGCCCGGCCTCACCGGACTGGGCAACACGCTCTACGCCGTGGGCGACTACACGCGCGCGGGCGTGTACTACGACAAGGCGAGCGCCATCGATCCGACCGCGGGGATGCCTTTGATCGGCTCCGCGCGCGTGGCGATCCATCAACGCCGCTTCGACGACGCAATCGCCACGTACCGCCGCGTGCTCGCGATGAAGGCGGGCGATGCGCTGGCGTCCGCCGGACTAGGCGCCGCGCTCGACCTGAAGGGCGACCACGCAGGCGCGCAAGCCGTGCTGCGGGACGCCTTGAAGGCCAATCCCGGCGACCCGATGCTTTCCGTGAATCTCGGCATGTCGCTGATTCTCGGCGGCGATCCGCGCGCGGGCGCGAACGTGCTGCTCGACGTGACCCGCTACCCGCAAGCGCCGTCGCAGGCTCGTCAGGATCTCGCGCTCGCGTATGGCCTGCTCGGCAATACGGAAGCCGCGTCCGAGATCCTCTCGCGCGATCTGCCGAAAGCGTCGGTGCAGGACAACCTTCGCTACTACGAGATCCAGCGCGCGCGTCTGGCGCAGCCGTCGGAGGGCCAGCCGGCCGCCGCCGCGACCGTCGGCACCGTTCAGAACGCGACCCTGCAGTCCGCGAGCCTGCGATGACTACGCCGCGCGTTGCGCCATCGCTCGAGCGGGGCGACGTGGCCGCCGGGCGTATCGGTGCGCGGTTGCTGCGCGACGACAGCGGTGTGGCCGCCATCGAAATGGCGTTTCTGATGATGTTCGCCATTTTCATCGTGCTGGGCACGATCGAACTGGCGCTTGACATGATCGTGGACGCTACCGTGCAGATCGCCGCGCAGCACGCATCGCGCGTCGGCCTGACGACGAGCGCGCCGAGCAACGGCAACACGCGCGCGCAGCAGGCGCAGGCGCAGATTCTCGGGGTGCTCAAGCCCTGGACCAACATGGGCGGCAAAGTGACGGTCACTACGCTGAACTACGGTACTTACAACAACGTGGGGACGAGCAGTTCGCAGGCGAACATGGGCGGTTACGGCGATGTCGTGTCCTACAACATCACCTTGACGATGAACAGCTTCACCGGCATCCCCAAACTGCTCGGTCAGACCGGCACGTTCACGTATTCACGCAATTACCTCGTGCAGAACGAAAAATGAAGAGCGCGTCGAGATTTTCTTCGCGGAACCGGGCCGGGCGGACGCCTCACCGCACGATGGGCCGGTTCTTCAGCCGCGTGTTGCGGTCCCAGCGCGGGGCGGCGTCGATCGAATTCGTCATCGTCGCGCCCATGATGATCATGATGATGCTCGGGTTCGCCGAGGTCTACATGTACATTCGCGCCGTGAGCGTGGTCGAGCATACGGCGTTCACGCTGGCGGATTCGATCGGTCAGATGCAGACCGTCATCAACAATGCGAGCACCTCGAACTCCAACAATCTCGGCTCCATCTTCAACGCCGCAAGTCTGCTCGCGCAGCCCTACGATCTGAAAGGCAAAGGCATGGTGGTGGTCAGCTCGATCTGCGACAACAGCAGCGGTTGCACGCCAGTCTCCGCGCCGACGATGGTGGCCGGCGCGCCGAAACTTTTGTGGCAGGCGAAGGCGCCCTGGTCGGGCAGCACGATGGCCTCGCAGAACTCGGCCGTCACGCAGACCAACGCGCTGCCGTCGGGCTGGCCGTTTCGCAACGGCGATTCGGCGATCGTGGTCGAGGTTTTCCTGTCGTACAACCCGTTCACGATGACGGCCAACTTCTGGTCCGATGCGCCCGGCACGCAGATCATCTCGCGGCGTGTGTACGTCCGTCCGCGCTTGCCGCAGCCTTTGACTCTGGCGGCATCATGATGACCAGCAGAATGTTCCGCGCGGCGCGGGCCGAGGCTCTGCGTGCGCGCGCCGCAGCGCTCTTTAGCGGCGACCGTGGCGCGATCGGCGTGTTCTTTGCGATGTGCTCCAGCGTGATGGCCGGCGCGATGTGCATGTCGCTCGGCATGATTCAATACGAATTGATGCAGGCGCACATGCAGATGGCGCTCGACGTCGCCACGCTCTCGGCCGCGGCGAACATTCGCCATTACGCGCAGCCGAACATGCAAAACGTCGCGCAGTGGCAGAGAGACGCGCGCGCCTATTACGACGCCAACATGCCGACCGGCTATGAAGGTCTCGTGATGCCGGATACGGGCTTCACGGCCAACATCTCCGGCGACGCGAGCGCCGGTTTCACGGTCAAGCTGTCCGCCTCGGGCACGCTGCCCTTGCTGGCGTCGAATATCTTCGGCGCGCTGATTTCGGGCACGAATGCGGCCGGCGCGGGCCCGCAAGACACGATGACCATATCCGCGAACAATACGGCGATTTACTCGCCGAAAACCACGCTCGAACTCGTGATGGTGCTGGACAACACCGGTTCGATGGCCGACCCCGCGAGCACTGACTCATCGCAAGGCAGCAAGATTCAGGGCTTGAGAGCCGCGTCGCAGCATCTCGTGACGAGCATCTTCAACCAGCCCAACGGCGATTCCTACATTGGTCTGGTGCCGTTCACGACGGTCGTCAATCTGACGGGCGCGCTTTCGGGCAGTTCCAACTGGATGACGCCCAGGTTCGCTTACAACCCGACGAACATGTCGATGGCGCCGAATCCGAGTATCACGCAATCCGGTTGGCAGGGCTGCGCCGTCGAACCGCGGGACGCGAGCGGCAATCTCTATCCGAAGGCGTATGCCCCAAAGGACACGCCGGGATTCACGCCGTTCTATTACAACGTGCCGCCGACCGGATTCAAGATCACGACGTACAGCCAGAGCGATTGCACCAGCGCCGTATCGACGAAGACGGTGATGGGCGTGCCGCTGACGCGCCAGACCAACGGCACTTCGACGCAGTGCGGCAACGGATCGGCCACCGGCATCTGGAGCCAGTGGTTCCAGCCGAACACGACGAGCGGTACCACGACGATCTATCAGAACGGCAACACGAACGCCTCGGGTGCGAGCAACGGCCCGTGCGGCATTCAGCCGGCCATTTTCCTGACGAAGGATCAGACCGCGCTCACGAATTCGATCAACGCGATGAAGGCGAACGGCTCCACGATCATCCCGACCGGCTTGCTGTGGGGCTGGCGAATGCTGTCGTCGGACTGGTCCAACGATGTATCGAAAGGCAACGGCTGGATCTCGACGGACAGTTCGCTGCCGCGTCCCGAGACGAACGAGGGCCTCTTGCGTGTGGCGATTCTGCTGACTGACGGCGAAAACGATCCGGGAAGCACTGACGGGCTCATGCCACTGACCGCGTTCAACGGCTTGTCGGGCGTTGCCAACGGCACGCTCCGGGCGCCGACCATCACGCGTTCGAACGGAACGGCGCTCACGGACGGAAAGATGAGCTCGGTCACGGACATCAACGCGTTCCAGCTGGGCGTATGCAGCGCGATGAAGGCGCAAGGCATCATCATCTACGGGATCACGTTCGGCACGGGCGCGACCAGCAGCGCGGCGGTGAAGACGATGCAGTCGTGCGCGTCGCCGGGCAATTACTATCATGCTCCGTCGAACGCGGACCTCGACACGATCTTCCAGGAAATCGCGACCGGGCTGGGCATCCTGCGGCTTACACAATAACGTCTAGCAAGACGCGAGCGAATGAAGCGGGCACATGCGTTGCTCGCTCGATCGGCATCTCCACGCCACAAGGAGCACCGACATGCCCGAGAAGAAAACCCTCGAACGCGCCGAGAAAGCCAAGCGCGCAGGGAAGTCGCCGAGCACGCAGGCGGGCGCGTTCGTGAAGGAGCAGATCGACCACGTACGCGAAGGCAAGCACGGCGCGAAGTCGGCCAAGCAGGCCATTGCGATCGGCTTGTCGGAGGCGCGGCGCGCGGGCGTCAAGCTCAAGACGCCGAAGAAAGGCGAAGCCTCCGAAGGCACGCGCAAGAAAGCGGCGCAGGATACCAAGGCCGCGCATCGCAAGACGAAGAGCCCGAGCACCGAGTCGAAGGCGAAGCGATCCGCCACCTCCACGCGCGTGCTCAAGCGCGAAAGCTCGAAGGCCGCGTCGCACAAGTCGCTCTCAAAGCAGGCGCACGCGAGTGCAAGCCGCCGCTCGGCCGCCGACCGTTCCGCTGCCGCCAGGAAGGGCTGGGCCACGCGACGCGCGAACGCGGCGGGCAAGAAGTCGCATTCGGCTTCGCGTCACGCATCGCGTTGAAGCGACTCTCGCGCGGGTGCTAGCGCGCCCGCGGAATCATGCATGCAGCGCTAGCCCCAGTGGTTCGAGCGCGCGATAATCCGTGCGCGCGATGCAGTGCATCGCGTCGAACACGGCCTCGCAAGTCGCGGTGATCAAACGCCGACTCCGGGCACATGCAATCAATACGAACCACTAACTATGCGCATTGAACGCACGCCGCTCGTCACCACGACGCTCGGCACGACGCGCGAACTGGTCAGCTTTCACTTCGGGGTGCCGGGTGCCCACGGAAAGGTCTACGTGCAAGCATCGCTTCACGCGGACGAGACGCCCGCCATGCTCGCGGCCTGGCGGCTGAAGCAGCGGCTCAAAGATCTCGAAGCGAGCGGACGCGTGCGCGGCGAAGTGGTGCTCGTGCCGGTGGCCAATCCCATCGGTTTGTCGCAGCATGTGCTCGGCCAGTTCTTCGGGCGCTTCGAGAGCAACAGCGGGCACAACTTCAACCGCAACTTTCCGATGCCGCCTGCAAGCGCGTTGGTCGAACGCATTGGTTCACGCTTGTCGGCCACGGATGCCACGCACAACACACGGCTTCTACGCGCGGCGGTGCGTGAGATGCTCGGCGAAATGACCGCGCCTAACGAGTTCGAATCGTTGCGGCTCGCGTTGCTCAGGCACGCGTCGGACGCGGACATCGTGCTCGATCTGCATTGCTCGCGGGAAGCGACGATGCATCTCTACACCAGCCCTGCAAGCTGGCCCGCCATCGAGCCGCTTGCCCGCTATCTCGGCACGAACGGCGTGCTGCTCGCGACCGATTCCGGCGGCCAGTCGTTCGACGAGATCCACGCGTTGCTGTGGAACGAAGTGCGTGCGTTGCTGGGCGAAGGCACGCCGCTCGGCGCGCCGAACGTCGCGGCGACGGTGGAGCATCGCGGCCAGTGCGACGTGGACTATGAACACGCAGACCGCGATGCAGAAGCCATCGTCGACTTCCTGATTGCACGCGGTGTAATTGAAGGCGAGGCGCGCACGCTGCCGCCGCTCGCGCAAGCCGCGACGCCGCTTGCCGGCAGCGAGCAACTGACGGCGCCGGCGAGCGGCATCGTCGTGTATCGCGCGGCAATCGGCGCGAAGCTGAAGGCGGGCGATGCAGTCCTCGACATCATCGATCCGCTGACGGATGCCGTGACCACCGTCACCACGAAAAACGATGGCGTCTTCTATATGCGACGCGCCATTCGCTTCGTCTACGCAGGCGCGCCGATCGGACGAATCACGGGTGCAACGGCGTTCCGAACCGGCGTGCTGATCGGCGCGTGACGCAGCAGGAATGCCGCGGCACGCGCGTGGTCTTTACCGCGCGTCGGTGATGGTCTGATTCAACGTCTTTCCTGCGATCACCGTATTGTTGAGCACGATGTCATGCACGTTGTACGCGTAGATCGGTCCGGGCGTCGTCGCCGTGGCCGGTCCCGCTGCGACAGGCGTGCCGAAATCGCAGTTGGTGATGGTCACCCCGGCAATCGCGGGAATCGCGGGCGTCGGCGCAGGTCCGTTGTAGTCGAACGCAACGGGGCCTTGCGCAACGATCGCCTGAAAGCATGAGCCGGTGGCGCCGTTCAGCGTGACGTTGCTGGCCTTCACGTTCGAGATGTTGACGTTCTGCACGAGCGCCGGGCGCGTGCGGATCGCGTCCTTCGACGGCTGGTAGTCGCAATCGAACGTGATGATGCCGCCTTGCGCCGCCGACGGATTCGCCGCGCTCGCCGTGACCACGCCGAGCGGCACCGTCGCGTTGATCGGACTCCCCGCGAGCAGGCTGCTGCCGTAGCCCGACGGCGTCAGACTCACGCCGTTGGGTAGCGTCACGTTATCGACATAGAAGTTCTTCACGAAGCCGCCGCGATTCATGTTGGTCTTCACGCGAATCGCGATATTGAGCGAGTTCGTCGCCCAGAACTTGTTCAGCATCTGAAGGTTGCGGGCATAGATGTTCTGCACGCCGCCGCCCATTTCGCTGCCGAGCGTGATGCCGCCGTGGCCGCTGTTCATCGTGCAGTTCTGAATCACGTGATTCTGCGCGGGGCCGTACTGCGTGTCGAGGTCCTTGCCCGACTTGATCGCGATGCAGTCGTCGCCGGTGTTAAACGTGACGTTTTCGCACAGCACCATGTCGCAGGCATCGGGATCGAAGCCGTCGTTGTTCGGGCCAATGCTATCCACCGTCACGCCGGTAATGACCACATTCTTGCAATCGGTCGGATGATGTTGCCAGAACGGCGTATTGATGGTGCGGTAGCCTTGCATCAGAACATTAGTACACCCGATGAATTCGACCATGCTCGGCCGCAGATAATGCCCGATGCCGAAGATGCGCTTCTCGATCGCCACGCCGGCCTCCGACAGCGCGGGCAGATAGTTTTGGTCCTGCTGCCACGGCGTGGCGGGGTCGGTGAGCTTCGTGTAGAGCGCATCGGAAATGCCGGGCGCCGCGGTCTTCAGATCGACGTTGTTCGGATTGGCGAACGCCTGCGAGGGTGTCGACGAGCCTGCGTAGCCGTAGGCGCCGCTATTGCCTTTCCACGTCCACCAGCACGTCGACGTGTTGCCGCTGCCGGCGAACGGCGTCATGGCCTGGCCGTTGAGGACCGATGTATCGCCTTCGCCGGTGATCGCGATGTTCGTCTGGTTGCGCGCGTAGACGGGCGGGCCGTAGTTCAGGCAGTCGTTGGCCTGCCATCGGCTGTAGTACAGCTTGCCGTTCGCGCCGCAGTCGATCGGGCCGTCCTTCGCGTAGTCCGCCGGATTCGGGCTGAAGAAGATCTCGCAGTTTGCGCTCAGGTGAAAGTCGACGTTGGATTGGAGGATGATCGGCCCCGCGCAATACCAGTTGCCGGCGGGCACGACCACGCGCCCGCCGCCCGCCGCACTGCATGCCGCGATGGCCGCGAGGAACGCGGGGCGCGAGTCGAAGGAGCCGGGCGCCTGCGTCTGGTCCGCGCCGGTGCTGAGCGGCGACTTCGACGGGTCGGTGTACGGGCTCGTCGCGGCAATCACGGTGCACGGCTTCGCGCCATAGTCGGTGACGAGGAACTGCCGGCTCGGCACCATCGACGTGGACACGTTCTTCAGCGCGTTAATGATCTGCGTCGCGGAACCGGACGGGCCCCAGATCGGGTCTTCAGGCGTGGTCGGGGTGCTCGAATCGTGGTGGCCGCCTCCGCAGCCGGCGAGCACGCTCAGACTGCCGAGGCCGCCGATGAGCGGAGCGCTCGCCGACGCGCCGGCGAATTTCAGCAGCGAGCGGCGGCGGGCAGAAGCAGGGGCGATGGGGCGCTGTTTCATGGTGTCTCCGTTCCGGTATTGACCGGTTTTGATGTGGGCGCATCGAACGATGTCGTATGACAACAGGTAGCTTAAGCGGCCATGTAAGAAAGCGTTTTCCTGTGTGACGATAGCGACGTGAAGAGCCATCCGTCAAGGCATGCGTGGAGGCGATAGGGTCGGGACTTTCCCTTAAGGAAGCGATTACCCGTGCCTGCGTCTCATACGACATCATGTGTCAGTATTGCCGCTGCCGTCCGGCGTGGAATCGCACGCGGCTCTAGAATTGATGCTTCGCTTCCCGAACGGAGGAGCCATGCTGATCTTCGAACTGCACGCAGAGACGCCGACGCTCAATATCGCCTACGCCGACGCCGGCCCCGCCGATGGACCGCCCGTCATCCTGCTGCACGGCTGGCCGGACGCCGCGCGCGCGTGGTCGAACGTCGCGGCGCGGCTCAATGCGGCGGGCTACCGCACCATCGTTCCGGAGTTGCGCGGATCGGGCGGCACCCGCTTCCTGCGCGCGGGCAGCATCCGCGATGGCTCCGGCGTCGCGCTGGCGCAAGACGCAATCGATCTGGCGGATGCGCTTGGCATCGCCCGTTTCGATGTAGTCGGTCACGACTGGGGCGCGCGCGCCGCCTACACGCTCGCCGCGCTGTTCCCCGACCGCGTGCGGCGCATGGCGGCCATTGCGCTGGCGTTTCAGCCGCGCGGCAAGTTCACGTTGCCGCGGGATTTCGCGCAGGCGCGGCGCTTCTGGTACCAGTGGTTCATGTCGCTCGATGACGCGCCGGACGTGATCGCCGCCGATCCGAAAGGCTTCGCGCGCATCCAATGGGACACATGGTCGCCGCCCGGCTGGTTCGACGAAGCCGAGTTCGCCGCCACCGCGCGCGCCTTCGAGAATCCGGACTGGGTGCCGATCACGCTGAACGGGTATCGCCGCCGCTGGCGCAGCGATCAGCCGTCGGACCCGGCGCTCGAACCGTTGTCCGAGCGGCTTGCGACCATCGAGCGCATCGGCGTGCCGGCGCTGATGATTCAGGGCGGGTCGGATTTCTGCGACGACGTCTCGATGTCCGAAGGACAGGAAGGCCGCTTTACGGCGGGCTATCGGCGTGTCGTGATCGACGGGGCGGGGCACTTTCCGCCGCGCGAAGCGCCCGACGCCGTCGCGGATGCGCTCATCGCTCACCTTGGCTGACGGCGAGCGGGCGAGCTACTTGCAAGTGCCGGGCGAACGCTTCGCCCGCTTTTTGCGACCGGTACTGTATGGGTGTACAGTACCGGTCGCTGCGGCAGGCGCCTGCCGCCGGAGAACCGCGCGGCGCCGCCCAGGGCCTGACAGGCCGTCCATCACATTGAACCGGTTGAAAAATTGGCATCGAACAACGCAATCCGCATTCGCGGCGCCCGTCAACATAACCTCAAGAATCTCGATATCGACTTGCACACCGGCCAGATGACGGTCGTGACCGGCCCGTCGGGTTCGGGCAAGTCGAGCCTCGTGTTCGACACGCTCTACGCCGAAGGCCAGCGTCGTTACGTCGAAACGTTCAGCGCGTACGCACGCCAGTTCCTCGACCGCATGGACCGCCCGCAGGTCGATCGCGTGGACGGCGTGCCGCCCGCCATCGCCATCGACCAGACGAACCCGGTGCGCAGTTCGCGCTCGACGGTCGGCACGATGACCGAGCTCAACGATCACCTGAAGCTCTTCTATGCGCGTGCCGCCGAACTCTTCGACAGGAAGACCGCGCATCGCGTGCGGCACGACACGCCCGAGACCATCTACGCGGAACTGCTGGAGCGCACGCGCGACGCCGATCCGCGGCTCGCGGTGACGTTTCCCGTCGAACTGCCGGACACGGCGAGCGACGACGAAGTCGCGCAGTGGCTTTCCGCGAGCGGCTATACGCGCGTGCAGGCCAAGCGCCATGTAGAGACAGAAGCGGGCGCGCGGCAGGTGCTCGATGTGGTTGCGGACCGTTTTCGCCTGCAAGGCACGGAGCGCTCGCGGGCGCTGGAGGCCATCGAAGGCGCGCTGCTGCGCGGCACCGGGCGCGTGAACGTCTATGTGCTGAAGGACGAAGCCGAACCCGATATCTGGCGCTTCTCGACCGGCCTGCATAGCCCGGAAAGCGACCTGCGTTATGCCGATCCGCAGCCGGCGTTGTTCTCGTTCAACTCGGCCTATGGCGCGTGCGAGACGTGTCGCGGTTTCGGCCGCGTGATCGGCGTGGATTACGGCCTCGTCATTCCGGACGAGAAAAAGACGCTGCGCGAAGGCGCGATCAAGACGCTGCAAACGCCCGCGTGGAAAGAGAATCAGGATGACCTCGTGCGCTACGGCGCGAAGGCGGGCATCCGGCTCGGCGTGCCGTGGAGCGAGCTGACGCAGAAAGAGCGCGACTGGGTCATCCACGGATCCCCCGACTGGAACGGCAAATGGGGCAGCCAGTGGTACGGCGTGCAGCGTTTCTTCGACTATCTGGAGTCGAAGGCGTACAAGATGCACATTCGCGTGCTGCTCTCCAAGTACCGCAGCTATACGACGTGTCCCGTCTGCGCGGGCGCGCGGCTCAAGACCGAATCGCTCTTGTGGCGCCTCGGCACGAAGGAACAGGCCGACGCGGTGCTCGCGCCCGCGGATCGCTTCTTACCGAACGGCGTCGACTGGACGCGCGATCAGCTCGAAGCGTTGCCGGGCCTGACCGTGCACGACCTGATGCTGATGCCGATCGAGCGCATCCGCCGCTTCTTCGATTCGCTCACGCTGCCGTCCACGTTGCTCGACGAGGCGCTCAAGCTGCTGCACGCCGAAGTGCGCACGCGCCTCAAGTATCTGTGCGACGTCGGGCTCGGCTATCTGACGCTGGACCGGCAAAGCCGCACGCTGTCGGGCGGCGAAGTGCAGCGCATCAACCTGACGACCGCGCTCGGCACGTCGCTCGTCAACACGCTGTTCGTGCTGGATGAGCCGAGCATCGGGCTGCATCCGCGCGACCTGAACCGCATCGTGGAGGCCATGCACCGTCTGCGCGACGCGGGCAATACGCTCGTCGTCGTGGAGCACGATCCTTCGGTGATGCTCGCGGCGGATCGCCTGATCGACATGGGACCGGGGCCGGGCGAGCGCGGCGGCGAAATCGTCTACGACGGCACGCCCGACGATATTCAATCGAGCGACACGCTCACCGGCGCGTATCTCGGCGGCCGCAAGCACGTCGCGCATGCGTCGAACTGGACGCGCCGCACGGTCGATGCCAACTCGCCGCGTCTCGTCCTCGAAGGCGCGAGCGATCACAACTTGCGGGACATGACCGTTGAGATTCCGCTGGAGCGCCTCGTCTGCGTGACGGGCGTCTCCGGCTCGGGCAAATCGACGCTGATTCAGGACGTGCTCGCGCCCGCGCTCATGCGCCACTTCGGCAAGGCGACCGAAGCGCCCGGCGCGTTTCGCGCGCTGAAGGGCGCGGATCAACTGAGCGACGTCGTGTTCGTCGACCAGTCGCCGATCGGCCGCACGGCGCGCTCGAATCCGGCGAGCTATGTCGGCGCGTTCGACGAAATCCGCAAACTCTTCGCGAAAGCGCCGCTGGCGGCGCAGCGCGGCTACGGCGCGAGCATGTTCAGCTTCAACTCGGGCGACGGCCGCTGCCCGACGTGCGGCGGCTCGGGCTTCGAGCACGTCGAAATGCAGTTCCTCTCCGATGTCTACCTGCGCTGCCCCGATTGCGACGGCCGGCGCTATCGCGCGGAAATCCTCGATGTGAAGATCGAGCGTTGCGGGCGCGAACTGAGCGTCGCGGACGTGCTGGACCTGACCGTGAGCGAAGCCGTCGAGTGCTTCGCGAGCGACGCGGACGTGCTGCGCGTGCTACAGCCTATCGTCGACGTCGGCCTCGAATATGTGAAGCTCGGCCAGCCGGTGCCGACGCTCTCGGGCGGCGAAGCCCAGCGCCTGAAGCTTGCGGGTTTTCTCGCGGAAACGGCGTCGCCGAACCAGAAAGCGCGGCTTTTCATGTTCGACGAGCCGACCACGGGCCTGCATTTCGACGACATCGCCAAGTTGATGCAGGCGTTGCGCAGGCTGCTCGAGCGCGGGCATTCGCTGATCGTCATCGAGCACAATCTCGACGTGATTCGCGCGGCGGACTGGATCATCGATCTCGGTCCGGAAGGCGGCGACGGCGGCGGTCAAGTGGTGTGCGTCGGCACGCCGGATGACGTCGCGGCTTGCGAGCAGTCGCACACGGGCCGCGCGCTCCTCGACTACGAAGAAGCCATGACGCCCGGCGCGGCGGAAAAGCGCGCAGGCGTGCCGCTGCAACTCGCGGCGGAAGTGGCGAGCGCGCGGCGCGCATTGCAGGGCGAGGATGTCGTGCGCATCGTGAATGCGCGCGAGCACAATCTGAAGTCGCTCGATGTCGATATCCCGCACAACAAGTTCAACGTCGTGACGGGCGTGTCCGGCTCCGGCAAGTCGACGCTCGCGTTCGATATTCTGTTCCACGAAGGACAGCGGCGTTATCTGGAGTCGCTGAACGCGTATGCGCGCTCCATCGTGCAGCCGGCGGGCCGCCCGGAAGTCGATGCGGTCTATGGCATTCCGCCGACGGTTGCCATCGAGCAGCGGCTCTCGCGCGGCGGGCGCAAGAGCACGGTCGCGACGACTTCGGAAGTCTGGCACTTCCTGCGCCTTCTTTATGTGAAGCTCGGCATCCAGCATTGCATTCACGACGGAACGCCGGTTCAGGCGCAAAGCTCCGAGCAGATTGCCGCGCAGATCTTGCGCGACTTCAAGGGCCAGCATGTGGGCCTGCTTGCGCCGCTCGTCGTGAATCGCAAGGGCGTCTATACCGACCTCGCGAAGTGGGCGAAAGCGCGCGGCAACACGCATCTACGCGTGGACGGCGACTTCCTGCCGGTCGATCCGTGGCCGAAGCTCGACCGCTTCCGCGAACACACCATCGAGCTGCCGGTCGCGGATCTCGTCGTCTCGGCGGAAAACGAAGCGGACCTGCGGCGCCTGCTGGACGAGACGCTCGAAATCGGAAAGGGCGTCATGCATCTGTGCGCGCCGCTCGACGAACTGCACGGCGCGCTGTCGAGCGGCAAGCGGCGCGGCAAGGAAGAGAGCATCGTGTTTTCGACCAAGCGCGCGTGTCCGGTCTGCGGCACGAGCTATCCGGAACTCGACCCGCGCATGTTCTCCTACAACAGCAAGCATGGCTGGTGCAACACGTGCGTCGGCACCGGCGTCAAGCTGACGCGCGAGCAGCGCGCCGCCTTCGACGATACGGTGTTCGCGCAGGATGATCGCGGCCGCGAGCAGAGCATCGGCTCGGTGGATCAGGAGCCGGACGATATCGTCGATCAGCCGTGCGCGGAATGCGAAGGCACGCGCCTGAACGAGGTCGCGCGTGCGGTGACGTTCGGCAATTATCCGATCACCGAGGTCGGGCGCTGGACCGTGACGGACACGCGCGAGTGGATCGCGACGCTCAAGCTCACGGGCCGCGACGCCGACATCGCGCGCGATGTGGTCAGCGAAATCGAAGGGCGCCTTCAGTTCCTGGAGGAAGTCGGGCTCGGTTATCTGAGTCTCGACCGCGCCGCGCCGACGCTCTCGGGCGGCGAGGCGCAGCGCATTCGTCTCGCCGCGCAACTCGGCAGCAACCTGCAAGGCGTCTGCTATGTGCTGGATGAACCGACCATCGGCCTGCATCCGCGCGACAACCTCATTCTCCTGAGCGCGCTCAAGAAGCTGAACGACAAGGGCAACACGCTCGTCGTCGTGGAGCACGACGAGGACACGATCCGGCGTGCCGATCACATCATCGATATCGGGCCGGGCGCGGGCAAACGCGGCGGCACGGTGGTCGCGCAGGGCAGCGTGACGGACCTCGCGGCGCACAAGGCGTCGCTGACCGGGCAGATGTTGGCAAACCCGATCGTCCATCCGTTGCAGCCGCGCCGCGAAGTGCGCGCGGCCGTCGGCAAGCGCCCGGCTGTGCCGGAGCAATGGCTCACGGTGCAGAACGCGACGCTGCACAACCTGCGCAACGTGACGGCGAGCGTGCCGCTGAACCGGCTCGTCGCGATCACGGGCGTATCCGGCTCGGGCAAATCGACGCTCGCCCGCGACGTGCTCATGACGAACCTGCTCGATGCCGTCGGCCGCTCGGTGCTGTCGTCGCCGGCGGTGCGGCGCGCGCGCAAGGCGGCGCAAGCCGACGCCCCGGCCGCGAAATCGCGCGCCAGCGTGCTCGCCCGCGAAACCCCGCGCCCGAAGTTCGATGTGGTCCACGCCTGGCAGGGCTGCTCGGGCGTCACCGGTTTCGAAGCGATCGACCGCGTGCTCGAAGTCGATCAGACGCCGATCGGCAAGACGCCGCGTTCGTGCCCGGCGACCTACATCGGCATGTGGGACACCATCCGCAAGCTCTTTGCCGACACGCTCGAAGCGCGGGCGCGCGGCTATACGCCGTCGCGCTTCTCGTTCAATACGGGCAATGGGCGCTGCCCCGCATGCGAAGGGCAGGGCGTGCGCACCATCGCGATGAACTTCCTGCCGGACGTCAAGGTTCCATGCGACGTGTGCCACGGCCAGCGCTTCAATCCCGAGACGCTCGCGGTGACGTGGCGCGGCAAGAACATCGGCGAAGTGCTGACCATGGAGATCGACGAGGCCGTCGAGTTCTTCGCGTCGATGCCGAGCATCGGGCATCCGCTGCAACTGATGAAGGACGTGGGCCTCGGTTATCTGACGCTCGGCCAGCCGTCGCCGACGCTCTCGGGCGGCGAGGCGCAGCGCATCAAGCTCGTCACCGAGTTGTCGAAGGTGCGCGACGACATCACGCGGCGCGGCCAAAAGCCGCCGCATACGCTTTATGTGCTCGACGAACCGACGGTCGGCCTGCACATGGCGGACGTCGCGAAGCTGATCCGCGTGCTGCACCGGCTGGTGGACGGCGGGCATAGCGTGATCGTGATCGAGCACGACCTCGACGTGATCGCGGAAGCCGACTGGGTGCTCGATCTCGGGCCGGAAGGCGGCGTGAACGGCGGGACCATCGTCGCGGCGGCGGACCCGGACACGCTCGCGAGTCATCCGCGCAGCCACACGGGCACCGCGCTGCGGCCGGTGCTCGGCAGAACGCGGCCCGCCGAGGATGCCGCCTGATGACGCCGGCGCCCGTCTCCGATCTGCGGACGCTGCTGGCGTCCATGCAGCCCGAGCTTCAGCCCGGCGTCTATGTGTTCGCGTCGCTGCCGCATGACGCCGCGCCGGGCGGCGCGGGCATCGTCGCGACGTTTCGCGAGCGCGAAGGCGTGACCGTCGTCATGGAAGAAGGCGCGGCCCTTGCCGCTGGCGTCACGCCACTCTTTCGCGCGGCGTGGATCACGCTGACCGTGCACTCGGATCTGAACGCCGTCGGGCTGACTGCCGCGTTCGCTCGCGCGCTCGGTGACGCCGGCATCAGTTGCAATGTGATGGCGGGCGCGTTTCACGATCACATCTTCGTGCCGGTGGAAGCAGCCGGCCGCGCCGTGGATGCGCTCTTGAAGTTGCAGCAAGGGCGTTGATATGCTTGCGCGCTTCCACACTTCTATACCGACAAGCAGATGGAAACGCAGGATAAAGCCGTAGCCCTGAAAAGGATGAAGTGGTTCGCCGCCGCGTTGCTCGTCGGCGCGGGCGTGCTGTTCGCCATCGCGAAGAGCCAGCACGACGCGGGCGCGTGGGCGTGGGTGTCTGCGTTCGCGGAAGCGGCAATGGTCGGCGCGCTCGCGGACTGGTTCGCCGTCGTCGCGCTGTTTCGCCATCCGCTCGGCGTGCCGGTGCCGCATACGGCCATCCTGCCCGCGAACAAGGCGCGCGTCGCCGACAACCTCGCCGTCTTCGTGCGCGACCGCTTTCTCGGCACGGATGCGCTCGTTGCGCGCGTCGATGCGTTCGATCCCGCAAGCCGGCTATCGGTGTGGCTCGCGGAGCCGAAAAACGCCGAGTTGCTGGGCGATCGCGCGGTTGCAGCGGTCGGCCAGTTGCTGGCGTTCATCGACGACACGCGCATCAAGTCCATGCTCCACGACGCGATTCGCCGCCGCGCCGAGGCCTTCGATCTTTCCGCCGCCGCGGGCAATCTGCTTTCGACGCTCACCGCCGACCGCCGCCATCAATTGCTGCTCGACGAGGGCCTCAGGCAAATGGCGGCCTGGCTCGACAAGCCCGAGGTGCAGGAGATGCTCGCGACGCGCATCGTCGCGGTGGCGGGCGAGGAGTATCCGAAGCTCATCGGCATGCTCGGCTTCGTCGGGCTGGATGCGGGCGACCTCGGCAACAAGTTCGCGGCGGGCCTCGTGCGCGGCGCGAACCAGTGGCTGCACGACGTGACGAGCGACCCGGAGCACGAACGCCGCAAAGCCTTCGATGCCGCAGTGGAGCGCTTCGTCGAGCGTCTGAAGTCCGATCCCGCGTTCAAGGCGCGCATCGACGAGCACAAGCGCGAATGGCTCGATCGCCCCGAATTGCGCGGCTACGTGGACGGCCTGTGGGACGAGTTCACCGCGTGGCTCGCCGCGGACCTGAAGCGCCCCGACTCCGCGCTGCACGCGAAAGTAGTGGAAGTCGCCGCGGGTTTCGCGCAGGCGCTCGGCGGCGATCCGCTTCTGCGCGATTCGATCAACGAGCATATGCGCGATGCGCTGAAGGCGCTCGCGCCCGAGTTGCGCGAAGGCATTGCGAAGCACATCGCCGCGACCGTCAAGCAGTGGGACGACGCCACGCTCGTGCGCGATGTCGAGTTGAACATCGGGCGCGACCTTCAGTTCATTCGCGTGAACGGCACGCTCGTGGGCGGCGCGGTCGGGCTGCTGATTCACGCGGTCACGGCGTTCGCTCTCTGACGCTAGCTGCGCGCGACGGTTACGCTGCCGGCTTCCAGCGGCGTGTCTCTGCCCTCGATGCCGTTGACGGTCACGCTGAGCCCGCCCGTCAGCGCGAGCGCGAGCAGCGGGCCGCGCCCCGGTTGCCCGCGCCCGAACGCGGGCACGGCCCATTCGTCGCCGTCCGGCGTCTGAAGCACGTAACGGGTGTCGGGACCGAGCGCGTCCGAATCGATCATGCGGACGATGCTGCCGGTCTCGGTCTTCGGAAAACGCGTCGCCTGGCAATGGAACGTCGGGCTGCCCCGATGCGGCAGTCCGACCGACACGCCCGTGACATTCGAATTCGCGTCGGCTGTCACGCTCACCGGAAGATGGAGCGCGAGCGCCGTCATCAGCATCTGGTGCCGGCTCGCATGTTTCGCGGCGTTCATCTGGGCGCAAAAATGCGCGCCGTCGGATGCGCGCAGCACGTAGCGGATCTGGTCGAGCGCGTCCGAGTCGATGATGCGCACCAGCGTTCCGCTCTGCATGCCGGTCAGCTTCTGGCCGAACAGGATCATGGAAGGCGCCGCGTCCGAAGACAGCGCGCCGACCGCGATTCCGGTGATAGTGTGATCCTCGTTGCCGCTGACCGTGACGGGCAAGCTCGAGCGCAACGCCACCATGGCGAGGTGGTGCCGGTTCGCGTGCTCCTGCCGGTCCATTCGGGCATGGTAGCGCGTGGCCTCCGGCGTCTTGACGATGACGCTCAACGTCTCGGCCGCCTCCGTGTCGATGATCTCGTCGATGACGCCGGAACGAGGCGTCGTCGAGATGAGGCCCGGCGCGCAGTTGAAGTTCGGCCCGAACGCTCTCGATCCGACTGAAATGGCGTTGAGATAGTAGTCGGCGTCTCCGGCGACGGTCACGGGCAGCTTCGCCCTGAAAGCGGCCATCAGCAGGGTGCTCCGGTAGCCGTGCTCGTTCGGGCACATCTGCACGCAATGATGCAAGCCGTCCGGGCTGCGGATGATGTACGCCATACTGCCGAGCAGATTGGCGTCTTCCACCTGCACGACCGCGCCGGTCCGCACGTCTTCCAGCAGGCGCCACGTGTGGCCGAGCGCGGGCAGCGGGGCGACGTTCGGCAGCGTCGCGGCGAGGTCGGTGATATGGTGCGTGGCATCCGCGCGAACCGTCACCGTCAGGCCTAATTCGAGCGCCGCCATGAGAATGGCATTTCGAACCGGATGCTCCCGATAATCAACTTGCGCGCAATACTGCGATCCGTCTTCAGTCCTTAAAATGTAAATAATGATATCCGGCGATTGCGGATGAATCGCGCGGCTGATAATGCCGGTGCGTAAGTCCGTCAAGAAATAATCCGCAGACGCCAATGAAAGCGTGCTGATTCGAGGCCTAATTTTCATGGTGCGCGACGTGCGACCTTTAGCGGGCGCGGGCTGATGAAAGTGTTGACGATGGCGAAGCGTGCACGCACGAGAGCCACCGCATAGGTAAGCGACGGTTGAATAATCGAGATTAGAACGACCGTTCTAGAAATCTATGTTAAGAATAATTCCGCGTCAATTAATATCTGAAGTTTTTAAAATCGAGTTTATTAAGACATTTCTTGCGGATAATAAGACTGTCTTAGAATCGAAGCGGTGAAACCGGTTTCCTGATAATCGAAAACCGCTTTGTTTAATAAACGCGCGCCATTCAACGTGCGATTGTCTAAACAAACGGTTGGTTTTCCCAAATGCCCGCACGACAGCAAAACATCGAGCGGCAAGCTGCAATTCGGCCGCAGTCGCGCGAAAATGCCCACTTCCGCGCGGCGCGACTCTGCCAGGACCACCATGCCGAATACGAACGCCGAACTCATCGAACGCTTCTACCGTGCGTTTCAGCGCGCCGACGCCGACGCCATGGCGGCCTGCTATGCGTCCGACATCCGCTTCGAAGATCCGGCGTTCGGGCTGCTGCATGGCCGCGAAGTCGGCGACATGTGGCGCATGCTGCTCGGCCGCGCGGCCGACTTCACGCTGACTTTCGACGGCATCAGCACGCTCGGGCAAACCGCGAGCGCGAACGCCGTCGCGCGCTACACGTATTCCGCGACAGGGCGCGCAGTGGTCAATGAGATCGCGACGAAGTTCGCCATCCGCGACGGCCTGATCGCCGAGCAGACCGATACGTTCGACCTCTGGCGCTGGAGCCGCCAGGCGCTGGGCGTCTCCGGCTGGCTGTTCGGCTGGACGCCGCGCATGCAGAGCGCCATTCGCACGAAGGCGCGACGCGCGCTCACCGAGTACCGCAAACGGGCGGCGGCATGACGGCGATCGACTCGACGCGGCTAGAAGACGAATGGCTCGAAGCGGACGCGCACGGCGGCTTCGCTTCCGGCACGGTGGGAACCATGCGAACTCGCCGTTATCAGGCGTTGTTGCTTGCCGCGACGCAGCCGCCTGCGGGGCGCGTGGTGCTCGTCAACGGCATCGAGGCGTGGGTCGAGATAGGCGGCGAGCGCTACCCGCTGACCATGCAGCACTACGCGCCCGACGTGCTGTACCCGGACGCCTCCGCGAGTCTCGCTTCCTTCGATACATCGCCGTGGCCGACGTGGCGCTATCGCGTGGGCGATGCGCAAGCGGTCGTGGCCGAGTTGTTCGTCGCGAAAGAGAGCGGCGAGACCGTGCTGCGCTGGCGCCTCGAAACGGATGCGCGCGCGCCGTCCGCGACGCTGCATGTGCGCCCGCTGCTGTCGGGGCGCGACTATCACGCGCTGCATCGCGAGAATCCGGCGTTGTGCTTCGACGCCACGACGGACGGCGAGCGCGTTCACTGGCGGCCGTACCCGGATTTGCCGGCCATCGGCGCGACGGCGAACGGCGCGTATCGGCACGCGCCCGACTGGTATCGCAATTTCTGCTATGCGCGCGAGCGCGAGCGCGGCCTCGATTTCATCGAAGATCTGGCGACGCCGGGCGTCTTCACGTTCGATCTGACCGCCCGCGAAGCCGTGATGATTCTGCACGCCGATACCGGCAGCAACGTGCCGCGCGAAGCGGATGCGCTCGCGCACGCGTCGCGGCTCGCGGCTCGCGAGTCCGAACGCCGCGCGGCGTTCGCATCGCGCCTCGCCCGTTCCGCCGATGCGTATGTCGTCAACCGCAGAGAGGGGCGAACCATCATCGCGGGCTTTCCGTGGTTCACTGACTGGGGCCGCGATACCTTCATTTCCATGCGCGGCTTGCTGATCGCGAGCGGCCGCCACGAGGACGCCGAATCGATTCTGCTCGAATGGACCGACGCGCTTTCCGAAGGCATGCTGCCCAACCGTTTTCCCGACAGCGGCGGCCAGCCGGAATACAACTCGGTGGATGCGTCGCTGTGGTTCGTGATCGCCGTCCACGACTATCTGGCGACCGGCCATGCGCTTGCGGCCACGGCGAGCCGCCTGCAACGCGCGGTCGATACGATTCTCGAAGGCTACGCGGGCGGCACGCGCTATCGAATCGCCGCCGACGAAGACGGCCTCTTGCGCGCAGGCGTGCCGGGCGTGCAACTCACGTGGATGGACGCGAAAGCCGGCGACTGGGTGGTGACGCCGCGCATCGGCAAGCCGGTCGAGGTCCAGGCGCTGTGGATCAATGCGCTTGCCATCGCGTCGGCTTGGAACCCGCGCTGGCAGACGCTGTGCGCGCGCGCCCGGCAGAGTTTCGCGGCGCGCTTTGTCGATCCGGACACGCACGCGCTCTACGATGTCGTCGATGCCGGCCACGAGCCGGGCAAGCTCGACCGCTCGATTCGCCCGAACCAGATCTTCGCGGTCGGCGGCCTGCCGTTTCCGCTCGTCGACGGCGATATCGCCCGCGCGGTGGTCGATCAGGTCGAAGCGCATCTGCTGACGCCGCTCGGGCTGCGCACGCTCGCGCCGTCCGACCCGGCGTATCGTCCGCATTACGCAGGCGGCGTGCTGGAGCGCGACGGCGCCTATCATCAGGGCACCGTCTGGCCGTGGCTGATGGGGCCGTTCGTCGAGGCGTGGCTGCGTGTGCGCGGCGCGGCGGGCGTGCGCGAGCGCTTCCTCGCGCCGCTCTACGCACATCTGGACCATTACGGGCTGAATCACGTGAGCGAAGTCGCGGACGGCGACGCGCCGCACGCGCCGGGCGGCGCGCCGTTTCAGGCGTGGTCGCTCGCGGAACTGCTGCGCATCGAAACGCTGCTCGGCGCGGCGTGAGGGCCGTCGAATGTGCGTCCTGTCGTGAAAACGCGCTAAATTAGCCGTTTCCCGCAAGCTGCACCGAAGGCCGCATCAGGAGACGCCCATGGCGAAGACGCGCACCGTCAATCAGATCGACACCGTGGAAGGCTCGCGGCTGCATTCGGGCGACTGCCCGCGGTGGCAGCGTTGGGGGCCGTATCTGAGCGAGCGGCAGTGGGGCACCGTGCGCGAGGACTACAGCGAGTTCGGGACCGCGTGGGAGTACTTTCCGCACGATCACGCGCGCAGCCGCGCGTATCGCTGGGGCGAGGACGGCATCGCGGGATTCGGCGACGACAAGCTCAACTGGTGCGTCTCACTCGCGCTCTGGAACGGGCGCGATCCGATTCTGAAAGAACGCCTGTTCGGCCTCACGAATCAGCAAGGCAATCACGGCGAGGACGTGAAGGAGCTGTACTTCTATCTGGACGGCACGCCGACGCATTCCTATATGCGCATGCTGTACAAGTATCCGCATGCGGCGTTTCCGTATGCCGATCTCGTCGATGAGAACGCGCGGCGCGGCGCGGACGTGCCCGAGTACGAAGTGCTCGATACCGGCGTGTTCGACGACGAGCGTTACTTCGACGTGCAGGTGGAATATGCGAAGCACACGCCCGACGATATCGTGATGCGCGTGACCGTCGGAAACCGCGCGGCCTATCCCGCCACGCTCGACGTGCTGCCGCAAATCTGGGCGCGCAATACGTGGTCTTGGAAGCCGACGCCAGCCAAGCCGTCGCTGAAGCTGCGAACGGAGCGCGGCGTCACGCAGGTCGCAGCCGTCCATCACGGTCACGAGCCGATGATCGTCACGGCGTGGTCGCCGGATACGGACGGCATCGAATGGCTTTTCTGCGAGAACGAGACCAATGTGCGGCGTCTGTTCAGCATGGAAGGCGAGGGCCCGTTCAAGGACGGCTTCAACGACTATATCGTCGCGGGCGATGAAGACGCCGTTCGCCGCGATGCCGGCACCCGCGCCGCGGCCCGTGCGCAACTCACGCTCGACGCGCACGCGACGGCCACGGTGTTTCTGCGCTGGCGTCCCGAGTCCGCGCCCGACACAGTGCCGCTCGATGCCGATGCGCTTTTCGCGCGCCGCATCGCGGAAGCCGACGAGTTCTACGGCGCGTTGCAGCACGACATCGCGGGCGCGGATCAGCGGCTCGTGCAGCGGCAGGCGCTCGCGGGCATGCTGTGGTCGAAGCAGTACTACCAGTTCGACGTCACGCGCTGGCTCGACGGCGATCCGCTTCAGCCTAAGCCGCCGAAACAGCGGCGCACCGGGCGCAATGCGGACTGGCGGCATCTGTGCAACGCGGACATCGTGTCGATGCCGGACAAATGGGAATACCCGTGGTACGCGTCGTGGGACCTCGCGTTTCATGCGGCGGCGTTCGCGCTCATCGACCCGGCGTTCGCGAAGCGGCAGTTGCTGTTGCTCGTGAAGGACCGATATCAGCATCCGAACGGCCAGTTGCCGGCCTACGAATGGGCGTTCAGCGACGCGAATCCGCCAGTGCATGCGTGGGCGACGTGGCGCGTATACGAGATCGACCGCGCGATCACCGGCAAGGGCGACCGCGACTTTCTGGAACTCGTCTTCCACAAGCTGCTGCTGAACTTCTCGTGGTGGGTGAACCGCAAGGACGCCGACGGTCGCAACATCTTTCAGGGCGGGTTTCTCGGGCTGGATAACGTCGGCATCTTCGATCGTTCAGCGCCGCTGCCGACGGGCGGTCATATCGATCAGGCCGACGGCACCGCGTGGATGGCCGCGTATGCGCTCGATCTCATGCGCATCGCGCTGGAACTCGCGTATGCGAACCCGGTGTTCGTGGATATCGCCGTGAAGTTCTTCGAGCACTTCCTGTATATCGCCGAAGCGGTCAGTTGCGAGGACGGCTGCGACACGGGCTTGTGGGACAGCGAGGACGAGTTCTTCTACGACAAGCTGCGCCTGCCGGACGGCACAAGCGTGCCGATGCGCGTGCGGTCGATCGTCGGGCTGATTCCGCTCTTCGCGGTGCATGTGCTGGAGCCGAGCGTGTATCGCGCGTTGCCGGAGTTGCGCGAGCGCTTGCACTGGTTCCTCGAACATCGGCTTGATTTGTCGCGGCTCGTCTCGCGCTGGAATATCGCGGGTCAGGGCAATAGCGTGCTGCTGTCGCTGTTGCGCGGGCATCGCATGAAGGCGCTTCTGAGGCGCATGCTGGACGAGTCCGAGTTTCTGTCCGATCACGGCGTGCGGGCGCTGTCCCGCGTGCATCGCGACAATCCGTTCGTCTTCTATCACAACGGCGAGAGCTTCTGCGTGCAGTATCAGCCGGCGGAATCGACCTCGCGCGTCTTCGGCGGCAACTCGAACTGGCGCGGGCCGGTGTGGATGCCGGTGAATTATCTGCTGATCGAGTCCATTCTCGAATTCCACCGCTATTACGGCGACGATTTTCGCGTGGAGTATCCGACAGGTTCGGGACAGACCTTCTCGCTCGCCGAAATCGCCGATGAACTCGCGCGCCGCGTGACTACGCTGTTCCTGCTCGACAAGAACGGCGAGCGACCCGTGATGGCGGCGTATCCGCTGTTGCAGGCCGATCCGCGCTCGCGTGATCTGGTGCTCTTTCACGAGTACTTTCACGGCGACAACGGGCGCGGCGTCGGCGCGTCGCATCAGACCGGCTGGACGGGGCTCGTCGCGTTGTTGTTGCAGCCGCGCGCATCGGGTCCATCGGGCGTCGTACCGCTCGCGGGCGAAGCCGATGCCGACTTGCAGGAATTCGCCGGCGCAAAGTAGCTAGTCAGCAGGCAGTTTCCCGCGCGCAATGCGTGCCGGGGTTGTTCGGATAAGTCTTATATCGCTGTTCTCTGCATCTGCGTAACTTTTGCGGACGCGAATCCGCGGCGCATGGAGAACAAAGATGAACCGATCAGCGAATGCTTACGACATGAGACTGGCCGCGGCCGGACACGGCCCGCGGCTCGCTTGCCGCACGGAGCACGAGGAGAGTCCGCCGTTCGCGTGGGTCATGCTGGTCTTCTTCGCGGCGATGTGCGGCGGCGCATGTGTCACCTGCGCGTTCGACAGCATGGCGGCCGGATGGATCGCGGGCGTCGGCATCCTCGCGGCGTTCGGGGGCGCCATCGACCACTGGTTCGCGGGCGCGGCGGCGCTGGAACGCCGCCTCGAAGCGCGTTCGCGGGCGCGTCATCGCGCGCTCCACAAATCGGCCTGCAAGGGCGGCCTTGCGGCGCAACGCCACTACCGCTCCGGCGCGACGGCACGGGAATGGACCTCGATCTCGGCTTATCGCAGATATCCGCCGTTCGAGTCCGCTTTCATGCCGTCGCTTCGAAGCTAGCGCCGGGAGTTACTGGTCGCAGAGCAGCAGCAGCTTTTCCTGCGCGGTGCAGGAGGACTTTTTCTTCTGCGCGGCGGCGTCCGTGCCGCGCGCCGACACGGTCTGCGCCGAGCCCTGCGACTGCGCGAGCGCCGCGCGCTTGGCGATGCACGCGCGCAAGTGCTTTTCCATCGGCGGATAGTATTTCCAGCCGCGCGTGAGCGGCGGCAATTCCAGGTGGACCTGCTTCCACTTCGGATGCCCGCTCGCCTGCAGCGTATCGAAATTCGTGCAGAGCGAATCCGCGAACTTCGACAGCGCGCCAACCGTGCCGCGCAGACCGTAGTCGTACGTGACGAGGAACGCCTTCACGGTCAGCGTTGGCGTGTCTTCCTGAATCCAGTTCGGGTAGCTCGTCGTGCGGATGGTCGCGGGGAAATACGTCTGCTTCGCGCGAGCCGTTTCAGGGGCGGACGGGTCGAGGCGCAGCAACTTGATCTGCTGGAGCAACTCGGGGTTCATGTCCTGAAAGAGCTTGGCGGGCTGGCCGGCGACGATCACCGCGACGTCGATCTTGCGCACGATGAGCTTGGCGAGCGCGTCTTCGTTGTTGTAGTGCTGCTCGTTGGCATCGGGGATCGGCTCGCCGAACATCAGACGGTACAACGTTTCGGCGGACTGCGCCGTGCCGCTGCCGATCGGCCCGACGCTGATGTTCTTGCCCTTGATCTCGTTGATGTTCTTGAGCTGCGAATCCGAACGAACGACGAAATAAATCTCCTCGTCGTACAGCGGCATGATGAGCCGCAGCGGCTGAATGATCCGGCCGGCCTCGGCGTTGCCGGAGTTCGCCATGTCAAGGTAAGCCTGATACACGTCCGACTGCACCAGCGCGAACTTCACGCCGGGCTCGTAGCGCATGCGCTGGACGTTTTCGGCCGATCCTTTCGACGGCAGCACTTCCAGGTCCATGCCGGCGGGCTCGGCCACGTACTTCGACAAATCCTGCCCGATCTGAATATAGGTGCCGCGTTCCTGCCCGGTCGTGATCTTGTACGGCACGGGATCGGCCGCGTAGCCGGCTTGCGCGGCGCAGGCGAGTCCGACGAAAGCGCAAAGGGCGAACGCCCTCCGCGCGGCATTCCGCATGAATTGGCTGGAGACCATGATTGACCCTTGAGTCGAGTTGGACGGGTTCTTTGAAAGTCACGCGACGCGCGGGCGTCGCGTGAAACGGGTGATGCGGTAATGCCGGTAATGCGATAGCGCGGAGGTGATGCGGAAACCGGTCAGCGCGCGGGCGCGGGCCTTTCGTTGCCGCTGCTCCAGCCGTATTGCTTGATGGCGCGCTCCACATCGTCGGTCTTGTCGGCGTCCATGCGCGCCGCCACGCCCGACGCCCCGAAGGATGTTGCCGTGCGTGCGGTGCCGCTGACGGTTGTCGTGGGCAGCGTGCTCGCGGTGGCGGTCGCGGCGGTCGCGGTGGCGACAGCCGGACGCTCCATGCTGGCGGGCCGGACGGCCTGCGAGCCGGACGGCAATGCGTGCGCGGCTTGCGGCTGGATCGCGGCAGCCTGCGGCAGAAGCGGCGGCATTGACGACTGCGGGCCCGAAGGCGTCGCGCGCTGGGTCGGCGCGGCAGCCGGCGCGGGC